>NZ_JCAQOT010000021.1:0-811768 GCF_059567845.1 Massilia sp. BGA-UO-ETr-WB1
GGCGTACTCAAGGTCGGAAAAGCTTCGTTGCATGATCGGATGGGCAGCAGTAGGCGGTGTCACATTGTCTCAGGTTCAGATCACGGCAGGCACAACCGTTGAGGAATAATTCAGCGTTTCCCTAGTGCGAATTTTTTCTTGTGGCCCGAAAGCTGTAAATCTTTCCATCCTGCGTGGAATCTACCGAATATTAGATTTCTTGGCTCCAATCCCCATTTAACGCGTAAGTACGTCTCGCGATCCCCTTTTAATTGGGTGCCGCTTAAAGGGTCGATGAAATCCTCAGGTGCACGCCCTTGCTCAGGGTGAAACAACTTGACAAGACATGTTTTTGGGTTATTTGGATCGACGGCAACATCATTGACAAACAAATGAAACGGTTCGGATTCGCTCAAACCGCCCGCATGCAGCAGAATCGTAACCATGGCATTGCGAATATTCACATGATCATACCACGGTAGCGATTTTTCTTTTTCTGAAATTGAAAATCCGGTCGCTATGAGATTTAAAAAACGGTTATCGGGGAAAGAACTCGGGGGCGAATCATAGATTAACGGCACGGATTTTCGTAGTACGCTGACTGTTCGCATCTGGCTAGCGTGAGCCGCGTGGTCTTCGCGGTCCATCGTATGCCGAAGCAGTGCTTTAGCTTTTCTCTTTTCAAAACGTCGCCAATAAGCGATCTGTTCAGCCACCGATGCATTACGCCAAGGATTCAAAGCCTTCATCGCGTAGCGATTAGATAACCAGTCTGAAAATTCTGTAACAGCCGTTAAAATCACTGTTGAGCGTGAAATTGACTCGGGAATCCAATACAACTTTGCTGGGTCATTCCCCAAACCATCAATCGTGCCCCCTACTAATGCGTCAGCGAAACAAGCAAGAACTTCTGGCCTGTTAGGCATACTAATGAACACAGATTCTTGTGCTCGCAAGTAGTCCACAAATAGGCCAACCGCTCTAGTTACCTCTCTTTGCCAAGCAAGTGAGCGTGTACGGCCGTATTCTAGGATGTACTCGACGAGCGGCACCATCGGCGCGGGATTCGTGCCAATTGGATCGAGAACGTAAAGCACAGGGATACGAACATCAACCCTACCTGCTCGACGTACTCACGTTAGTAACACCATGTGAAATCTTGGCACCTCTCGACGCATCATCACTTGGCTCCAATGCTTGCTTGGAAAAATTAGTCGTACACGTGCTTGTCGGTTGCCGTAGAGGCACAGAAAATTGGTTCATGGGATACATCATCTGTTAAGTAACCATATCGCTCAACAAGTAGCTTTTTAAGCGCTACGAAGTCAGGAGTTCGGCTCTTCGAATGTAGATCCCATGTGGAACACACCGTGGTTAGTTGCACGTTTAATTGCATATCTAATGGGAGGCTCAGCAAGTCTTGCATGGTCAGAAGCGAGTCATCCTTACTTTCTACTCTCTGAAACGCGGCGACGATTGCTTTCCGATCTTTAACAGAACCGGGGTTGTAATCACTACTGACCGGCGCGCGTTTATTTAATGCAACGTTTGCGAGCAGCAATAAAATATGCCAATCAAGGTATCCCTTCTCCCGTAAAGCAGCAACGTGCGTTTGAAACTCCTGTTGGGAATTGAGATGCGTGATCGAATGACGCACGATAGCGATAGCTTTGGTGTAGCGATTACTTACGCGTTCTAGTGAACCCTCGATAGTATAGCCAGGGCCAGGCCCGGTTCTCCACGCCAGCGCCATTGCCTCATGCGAGCAAATGGAATCTGGCGTGCTCGGGCGTGGGATAGATTGTTTTACTTTTTCGGAATCACTCTGCATGAACTCGTTGAGTAGTTCATAATAAGGACGTACAACGAAAGTCTTGGTTTGAAGCCCGCCTTTAAATAAATCGTCGAATATGGACTGACATTGCTCACTTGGAAGCAAGCTACAGTTCGTTAGAATCATTGTGGCGAAAGCCAGTGTCCAATAGTCGAGATCGCTGTTAGAGCTGTTCAGTGGTACGTAAAGCTTCCAGTTAGATCCTTCGTTACCGCCAACTTCTTTAAGGTCAAATTTGCTAGATGCGAAGCAGGTTGCTTCGATCTTAACCGTTGTGGGCAACAAGGCTAAGTCTTTGTCTGCCAAATCTACGGTGACAATTTGAAGGCAGCACACAAAGCTTTCGACAGCGGAAATAATTTCAGGCGAGTTTACACAACTTATATGCCAGTGAATCCCCAAGGCGCGCCAAGAGTACGTTCTATTTTGGTCGACATCAGAAAATGGGATTCCATCCAGTTCGTCATCAATTCTCTTCCATAGCTGATCAGGCTCCATGGAGCTAATCCAAAGCGCGCCTTCGTTGTGCTTGTCCAATATGAGGCTATTAAGATCGTCTGGAAGAGGCCAGTCCGCCAGCGTTTTTTCGAAGTGCGTGTCTATTTCTTGGTTCCCAATTTTTTTATTGCTCTGATAAATTATCATTGAATGAACAATGATAGACCTAAAATGCTTATGTTTGTCATAGTCTTCTGGATCTGAATTAAATTGATAGTGCGCATTGCATACAAGGGGTAAAAGATTTATGCAAGTCATCCACTCCCCACCCTGATAGCAAGCATTGAATAGGTGGATTAAAGCGTCCGGGAAGTAACGCATCAGTTTGTCGTCGTTGTCCTTATGGACGAGGTATGCGGCCGCTAAAGCATAGTATTTTGCCGCCCAGACTAGATTGATATCACCGTAGAGGCGGGATAACATCAATAGAGATAGAATAGTTCCTTTTAGGGTTTCCTTAGCAAACCATTTTATCTTTGCGTTATGGAATTCGTGTATGGCGCGAATTGGGCGAGATTGTTCCAAAAACGCCATTGCGCGATCACGGCATTTTTCTGCAGCAAGAAAACCCTGTGAACGGGTGCTAAGTAGGTCGTCTAATTTATCAGTAAGAGATGAGTATCTAGGATCGTCACCGATAACCGGAGCCAAGATGGTCAGAAGATCCGAGAATTGTTCAAGCGGGAACAACGGGGCATTCTTTACTTCCGATAAAAGACGATTCCACCACTTGAATGGTTCATCCCAGTCAATGCTTGGTTCAACTCCTTTTTGAAAATGCAAGGTTGCGGCATACGATCTGTGTGAAAGTAAGTCACATTTACTATTCGGTGCCGTATTTTTCTTTAAAAGGGCTTCGATTCGGGAGGTAAGTAAAACTGTCCACTCGTGAATCTTTTGGGAACTAAAGTTAAACTGATGATGTAACAATCCAGCCGAGCAATAGCCCAGTAAGATGGATGCATCTTCAATTTGATCTTCTTCTAATTGTGAAATATCGGAAAAATACGATTCAACCAATGCTGTATACCGGTCGAGATTTCCAAGCCCACGTAACGCGGCGACGCAAATTTCATAGGTGCAACGGTGCAACAATTTTTTTGACGAAGTCGGTGGATACGATTGTAGTACATTAATCCATTCGATAAGGTCAACCTTTTTTATATCCGAAAATGTGGCTTTGCGAATCCCGCTTTTGATCTCAACAAAGTCTGAGAAGGTTTGCGGTATTCTACGTTCCTTGATCCATTTTCCGTAAAGCTCATCGTATTTTTCGTACCCATCAGTCTGCACTCGGGGATACATTTCTGACGGGATGTTGAGATAGCTTTGAGCAATCCAGAAGAGCTCAAATCTGGTCAACTGGTCAGCTATCGCTGAAAGGTCAAGAATCTCTAACGCAACTGAAAAGGTATCGAGACACCAAGCTTGATGTTTGTGACGTGCCGCAACCGGTATATCTTGGTTTGAAAAGAAGAATATTAAATCAGGTTTGTTGGTCCCGCAAATCTTCCGGACATCACTTTCAATTTTTGGTTTTACACGTTTTTCAAGTGAACAGGCAATAACCGCTTTTCGCCCGTCGGCGAAGGCCCACGCCGAGCCTACTGGCGGAACAAAATTTACTGCAGATTGAAAAGTTTCAGAATCGCGGCCTTGATCGCCCCCGCTGCCCACTGGACCAGTTGCAGGTAGAAAATTTGGGGAAATGGCAAGACGTGCATATTGGTAGCACATGTCTTCAAAATCATGATGCTTGTTCTTCGCATTGAGGCTGGACAGCTGATATCGAATGAAATCGGAAATTGTCGTTGTGTTCAGCATTAAGGCCTCTTCGTTCTGCAAACTGTCACAACAATGCGGCCGAGTGTTGGGGAAGGTGTGCAGTGGCGGTGGTTGTAAACTTTGTATCAGTGAGTATATGGCAAATATGAGCTAGCAAGTTGTTCCTGTGGGGCCCACTCGCGGGGGCGATGAGGCCTTGATGTGATATTTGTGATGCTTGCGAGTAGCTCAGCATGCCCCAACATCAACTGTACTGTACCCAGCTCGACGCCATTGGCCAAGAGCCGTGACGCCATCGTGCGCCGACCGCTGTGCGAACTGCCACCCTTGATCCCTGCATCTCGGTACAACTTCGTGACATGGGCTTGCAGGGCATCGCAAGCAGCGTAATCGACCTGCTCGCCGGCATGATTGATTCGGCGCTTGGTGTTCATGGAGTAGCGATAGCCCTTGAAGGTGAGCACCAGCGTGCTATCTGGCCGCAGGCCACGATACCGCAGCGGATCATCGCTCATACGCCAGCGCCGTGCGGCGCGCACCGCAAGGTAGTCGTCAATCGCTTCAACCTGGTCGCGGTTTGTTGGATAGATGCAGCGCTGGCGCAGGCCCTTCGTGATGACCGCCCGCAGAGACACCTCGGGCCGAATCGCCCCGGACGGGAATAGCACATCGCTGACCTCGATCTGCGCGATTTCTGATACGTGCATCCCAGTATGGATGCTGAGCAGCAGTACCAGAATATCGCGCTCTGGATCGCGGCTGGTGGATCTGGTGACGCGAAGAAGGTGCCGGTACTGGCCCGGCTTCAAGACTGCGGCTTGCGGCATGGTGGTCCTCTGAATGGGGTGGAAAAACCGCTTTATTCAGAGTGAGAACCGTTCAGGCTCTTTTTCGAGTGTAGCACCGCATGAATCCTCGCGTCCTCGGAAAAGTATCGACTGACCGAAGGCATCTTGTACACCGGCCATACCCTCGTAATTTTCAAGGCCAGGGAGGGTTCAGAGTGCTCGGATCGGCCGAGGTGCAGCCACTAGACCTGATCAACTTCCAACCTACCATGGTTTCACCCCTAATCGAAGGAGACACACCATGGGAATGTTCACCGAGTTGTACCCGCTGGCTGTCAATACCCGGTTCGCGATGCTGGTCACCGCCGACGCCGAACATGGCGTGATGACCGTATCGGTCATGCCACGCCCGAAGCAGGAATCCAAGGCCGCAGTGGCAAGAGACCTCACCTTGACCGCCACGCCCGAGGAGTTCGACACCGGTTTCGCCGCCGCCTTGGCGGGCTATCGCGCCAAGCTGGTGCCGCTGCTGGAGCAGGCCGAAGCGGCCAACCACGCGCTCGACGCCGCGCGGACCGCGAACCAGAAACAGTCCGCGACACCACCCAAACCAAGCGTGCAGGCCAAAGCGAGCAACGCGAATCCGCCACCACGCCGCGTCGCGATTGAAGAAGGTGACGACGAAGAAAATCCAAACGAAGACCCCAATACGGACTGGATGAAGAACCGCCAGCCGCAATTGTTTTGAAAGGGAGGCATCATGGCAATCACCATCGAGGAAACCCCGCGCCGCTACCGCTACAACGGCATCGAACTGCCCGCGCCACCGGGTATGGCCCCGCGCGACGTGCGCGACCTGCACAGCGCGATCTATCCAGAACTCATCAGCGCCGAGATCGTCATGGCCGACGAACTGGTGGGCGGCGTACAGGAGATCACCTTCCGTCGCAATGTCGGTACCAAGGGGCGGCGATGAACTGGCGCGAATTCACGGCCCTGACAGAAGCAATGGCGGCAGGACGCGCAGCCGGCAACGCCGCCGCCATCAACCGCGCGCTGGGCAAGCACGCCCTGGGGCACACGGCGGCGTGCTGGCTGCGCTTCGCCAGCACGTGCAGCGACAGCCCGCCCAGTCTCACCGCCATTCCTCGCGCCGCCGCACCTTCGCCATGGCTGCCGCCCACGCCTTAGCCGCATCCAGCCAGCCGGTGCTGGCCGACGGCATCCCGGCCGTAATCATGCCTGCCGCAGGACAGCGGGTGGCCGGCATCGTCGCCCGCTACCTCGTGCGGGGCGGCGCGGTGACGCGGGGCACCTTCCCGCAGGCCAGCAGCGATCCGCTCATGGCCTGCGCCGCCGTCCTGTCGGCGTGGCTGCACAGGCATATCGGCAAGACGGAATGCCTGTCTCCTGTGTTCTCCCTTGAGCCGGTTGACACGTGCAAGGTAGACGAGATCGAAGGAGCGCAAGCCGTGCAAGCGCCATCGGACGCCGAGGCGGTGCGCGGTATCCATATCCATTGGACAGAAGGTTCGGTCCACCGGTGGACGGTTGGCCCCAGCCTCAACCGGCTGGAGGCCGCCGTATCCGGCCTGGGCGCTACTGTGTTGCGCATTCTGGAGGACAAAAGCTGGAAAGCCTACCCGATCTTTACGCCGTCGGTTCTGCTGGACGAAGCGTGCAACCTGTACTGGTTGGGCGAGCCTGACGAAACCGAGTTTCTGGACGAGAACTGCGAAGGCGATCCGGAAGCGCGGGAAGCGATGCGGGCCGACATGGTGACGCGCGCGCAGATCGAGGCATCGTTTCCCGCATGGGCGTTGACGCGCACTGCGGGGCTCTCGCAACGACGCCTGCTCGCGCTCTCCAAAATCCATGGTGACGTCTTTGTACGCCGGACGACGAAACTTGCGCTTGCGCTGGCACGCACGCCGGTGTCGAGCGATTTCACGGTCCGGCGCGACGGGCTATTCACCGGCTTTGGCGCGGTACTGTGCTGGGCGAATAAGGACATCGCGGTGCGGGTATCCGACGACTACGCGCACTATGCGTGGCAGGGCGATTCATTTGACGAGATCGGGGAAGTGGTCTTCCCCGCCGACCAGCCCTCCGCCCTCCGCAACTGGATGCGCGCCATGCAGCCGCAACTGCGCGCCATCGGCCTGATCGACCGCTTGCTTGCCCACCTGTCCGAGTGATACTGGTGACACAGGAGGACACCACCATGCCAGCACGATTCCGCATCGAAGCACCCCGCGCCGCCAGCCTCGTGCTGGCGGAAGCGGTCTTGGTCTACCGCGAAGCGCAACACAACGCCACCCATGCCTACGCCAGCATCCACCGGGTCGAGATCAGCGAGGGCCGCCCGCTCATCCTGAGCCGGAAAACCCATGTCGCCGCGCGCGGCAAGGCGGCTGGCGCGCGAACTGGCGCAACAAGCGCCCGCCCGCGCATCCTTTCTCGACGGGCGCACGCTGTACGCAGGCGACACGCTGCGCGTGTGGTGGGTACCCGCCGGGTTGTGCCATATCGCCTTCCGCTGCGCCGAACTCGGCGAACGGGGCGAAACCGTGCCGCATCCAGCGCTGGTGTTCGCCGTCAGCGCCAAGGGCTGGTGGGTGTGGGCCTGCAAGGACAACCTCCGTCCCACGCCGGAGACGCCGCTTTGCCGGGCGCCCTACTTCAACGTCAGCGACCTTGGCTCGATCTGCCAAGGCAGCACCATCGTGCCTACGGGGGACGCCAGCAGCCGAATCGACGCGTGGACCGAGGCCTTCTTCGGTTCCTTCTTCTCCCATCCCAACGGGACCCGCCTAGTGAAGTACCAGCACGGAGCGTATGCCTTCTGGAAGAGCATGCTGGACGCGCCGCCCGCACGTTTTCCGGTGCGCGCCTTGATGCCGATGGAACAGACGCTGGCCGACATGATTGCGCATGTCGGAGGCGAGCATGACTGATCCACGCGATGCGGCGCTGCTTGCCGCCCTGCCCATCGTCGCCGCGCCGCGCTACAGCGAACTGCCGCCCGTGGCGACCGGTCTGCGGCTGGTGGTGGCGGCCAACGGCGTGTTCGCGCAGGTGCGCCTGCCGTGGCTGGACTGCCTGGAACGCTGCGGCGGAATCGGCACCGGGCTACCCCTCCCCTACGGCACGCTCGCGCCTTGGCTGCGCCTGTCGTTCGGCGTGATTCCGGCCGACCTGTTGCGCCAGTTCGCGGCACAGGCGCGGCGCGCCGCCCCGCTCGAGACCGCCGCCGCGATCATCCATTGCGAACGCACCGGCGCATTGCGGCTGGCCGCGTGCGAGACGGTGGAGGCGGACCGGGATCACCTCGTCTACCGCCCGCCCATTCTCGCCGCCACCGAGCAGGTGGTGGTCGATCTGCACTCCCATGGCGATGCCCCGGCATTCTTCTCGGCGCTGGACGACGCGGACGACCGGGCCATCAAGCTGTGCGGCGTCTTCGGACGCGTGCGCAGCCGCCACCCGGAGGCGCGCTTTCGCCTCGCGATCAACGGCCTGTTCATCGACCTGCGCGACCAATGGGACAGCGTCGTCGGGCTGGCGAAACTGGAAGGAGAAGCATGATGGAAACCCTGCCACATCGTATTCCAAGTGAACTGCTGACGCGGTGCGTGACGATTCACCTGGCCGGAGTGGGCGGCAACGGCGCGCAGATGGCGGGCTGCCTCGCTCGGCTTGATATCGCCATGCGCGCGCTGGGCCACCCAAGCGGGCTGCACGTGCACGCCTTCGATCCCGATACCGTGAGCGAACCGAACGTGGGCCGCCAACTCTACAGCCGCGCCGACGTCGGCGCGCACAAGGCGGTGGTGACCATCACGCGGCTGAACCAGTTCTACGGGCTGGATTGGGACGCGAGCGTGCATGCCATCGAGGCCGCTTGGCGGGGTGAACACAGCTATACCAAGCGCGAGGCCGATATTCTGATCAGTTGCGTGGACACGCGCGCCGCCCGGCGAAAGATGCACACCTACCTGTTCGGTGGCGAGCGTTACCTGTACTGGCTGGACTTGGGCAACCGTCAGCACGACGCGCAGGTGGTACTGGGACAGCCACCGAGCCACGCCTTACCGCTGGATGCGCCCGGCCGATTGCGCTGCGTCACCGAGCGCTACCCGGAACTGCTGGACGACACATTGCCCGAGGACGACACGCCGTCCTGCTCGGTGCGCATGTCGCTGGCATCACAGGGGCTGTTCATCAACGACGTCGCGGCGCGCTATGCGGCACAATCGCTGTACGAACTGTTTTCTACGGGCGGGCTCGACGCACAGGGTGTTGTTTGCGACCTAAGAACAAAGCGATCGGTGCCGATTCGGATCCAAGAATGAGGGGCCGCACCCCATTGCGGACATTGGAACATCTCGTCAACCGACCGCAAAGCTGACCGAAACCCATTGAGCGACATCTATTTCGCACAATTACTTATAAACCTTTTTTCCTTCTTTCATTATTTCCTTTGCGTTTACCATGAATTCTCCTAGGTGCCGCATTTCGAGCCTTTAGAGGAAAATTCGCAGGGATAGAAACCGACTTCTCCTTCCCGATGTCCAGAGCTTTAGCAATTCCCGAATTTAATATTAACTCACCTGTAGTTTTTACCTTAGGAGACAAATTGTTAATCGTACGCTCTCGGTACGCCCAATGATAAAAATCCTGATTATCCTTTCCAGCAGTCTCATGATACCCAACCACATTAACTTCGTATAAAAACTGCAACAAGGATTCAGAGTCCCGTATATAGTCTTTATTTTTAACCTCTTCACCAGCAATCCATTTTGAAAAATTCTGAAATGCGTTTTCAAATTCCGCCATTGAAAATTTACTCTTACCATCCAAATACTGGAATATTTTCAAGTAAATAGAAAAATCTGCGCTAGTCATGTAAAACGAAGCATAGTTTTTCACTTCACCAAGTAGATATTCAGAGTACTCTTTCGTAAATTTTGCCGCGGAAATAATATTGGAATCAAAATTCGATTGATTTCCTTTTTTTGAGGCAGTTTGATGCGTTTTTGCTATTTTAATAAAGGTCAAAATATCTCTAGGCTTCTGGAACGTAGTTTTCAACAAGCGCTTAAATAAGCGAGAAGACTCAATTTCACCATTGAAATATTGCTGCCAAGCAGTTTTATCGTCAGTTAAAATCTTTTGTTGATTTGCGAAAAATCTACCTCCAACCTCAAACAATTGAGATTTTTCAAAGTCTCGCTCGGTCGTTGACCAGTCCAACAGTATGGAATTGTCATGTAATCTCGAATTTGAGTTATATAAATTCAATCTTTGAAATACATCGGGCCGGACCAATAAGACTATTTTTAGCCTTCCTTTTGAGTCTTTTATATTTCCAAAGAAGTCAGTGTTTAGCTGCCAAGCTGCTTCTGCCAAGCCTTTTATGCATTCTATGTAATCTGCATACTGGACTCCCTCTGGCCGAAAATCTATTCCATCAATAAATAGGGTATGGCTTTTTGATAATTTCAGATCCGCAATTGCGTCCTTTAATACGCCCTCTGTTTGGAGCAGATGATGCTTTATAGTTGCTACTTTTTCCGTTTCCTGATTTCTTTGGCTGGAACCGGCCTCACCAATTTTATCATTTTTAAGTTTCACCGTCAGCTCATCGCTAACCAGCACTTCGAAAGCACTTTCCACTTCGGGGTTCAGGGCATTTAAATTCCAATGCGAAATGGCCTTTTCTATCCTTGAAAATTTCCCGGTGAACGAGTGGTAAAAGCTTTTTGATTTAGAAATCACCATCTGACTAACTATAAGCAAAAGCATTGAACGCCAGATATTGGAAAAATCACTATATGATAGTTTTCCTTGCTTTTTTAACTCGATGAATCTTTTGTATTGAGTTTCAGTCATGGTAGTTAACTTACATCTACTATCATCAACTTCGTTATTCGCTAGAAAAACGGCATAAGCAGTTTTTCCGGTGCCTTTCTCTCCGATTAAATAGTATATCGACGGTTCCAAACATTTTTTAAGCTGAGCAGTTTGCAAGAAAATGCTTGAAAAGAACTGTTTGTCGCCCTTTGTTTTGTAATTAATTGCGTCATTGAAAGGTTCTTTTAACTTATCTATTGGAAGCCAAAGCATAATTTACCTGTGAAAATTTGTTATAGGTCTCAGAAAGTGTTGCGACCCGTGCCTCGCCTAACATATCAATTTATGGTCGCTTACCCAATTAAACTCATTTGTTACCCTAGCCTTCATATGCAACTTTCAAGGCCGTCACATCCGTTCACCTCAAGCTTCGCCTTATGAATGTCGAACAAGTTCTGAAACGGCTACTCAGGTGCCATGCCATTCAAAGCCTTGAGGGCACGTTGTTTGCCAAACAGCGCGTTTTCGACACTATGAAATCTCTTTCCATATTCATGGCGACGCCATAGGGACGTTCCCGGTTCGGCTTCCCGCTGAAATATTTCGTACTCCACCTGACCTTGTGCTAACAGCGTCTGCGAAGCGACTTCCCGACTCATAGGACCTCTTGCGAAATTGGCAATTTTTAAAAAAAAGATGTCCGCTTCTGGCTGCGGATTCAACCGGTCGATGCAACACTATAAACTGCTTAGGCAGGAGGAGTTTTGCCATGAAACGCAGGCCACGAATCTATTACACTGACGAGCAAAAGGCATTGATGTGGGAACGCTGGCGTCGGGGCGAATCTCTGCAGTGTAAACCTGAAGTTACATTCCTTGCAAGATGGAAATATGACTAGCGTAGTGCTCATTGCAATTCGATGAAAATCCCGCGACCTGATCGCCAGTGCACCCAAAAAGTGAGCGCAATCCACCAGCCGCTTCGCGATCAAACTCAGCACGCCTGGCTTCGACCCATCGGCCAAGCCCCCCAGCAACGAGGCGCGCAACAGCTCGGCGCGCTGTTACTATGCCAGCGACGGCCATATGATGATGTTGATAGTCCCATGCCCATCCTCCAGCGTGAGGAATACCACGCCCTTGTGCCGAGCATTGAAAATGGGACGGCCATACCGCGCCGCCCCCCTTCCAGTCAAGCCAGCCCCCATTTCACGACGAAATTTACAAGCTCCCCCTTTCTTTGCTTTCGTGGAGACGCGCGGGGAACAGCACCTCTTCATCAATGCGCGCGTTGGCATAGCCAGTCTGCCACATGGACGCGAGCGAACTGTCGCGGGCGAAGAGCTCAGGCATCGCCCTGGCTCCCTCCAAGTAGGCCACGTAGCCTTGGCGCAGCACGCGCTGGAACAACACACTCAGTTCGTCCGACCCGCAGCGCATATCCGCCTCCGGTCGCCAGTTGGCGCGCCATTGCTCCATGGCGATCCACTCGGGCAAACCGGGCACCGACTCGAACTCCTCATTTGACAACAGATGCGCCCACGCGGCGCTCCAGTCACTCATGTCTTCCATGCTTTCCCTCCCCCCTTCAGTTCGTCCAGTGCCACGCCGCCATTGCAGCGGCAAATGTCCCTGGCCGAACACAAGGAACCGTCTTTCAAGTTGCAGAAGCAGATGCAGGTGCGATTGGTGCGGATGAACGGCGTACCGTCCCGCGCACGCAGCCGCCTGCCCGGCCTCAACTCTTCCAGCCACGCCAGCAGCGGGGCGCATAGCGCATCGTATTGCGCGTCCGCGCCACCTGATGACGGATTCCAGTCCATGCGTTTCATGATGACCTCCTTCATCATATGATTGCCAGTTCGTGAAAAAACCATGCTCCCCGAGGAGCATTGGTTGAACGCGCCCCGCTCCATGCCTAATATGGTTGCAGCGAATCCGGCCGGCGCAAGCGCGCCTGCACCGTATTTCCATCAACAGCAAGCCAAGGCGAGAATCCCCATGCTGCGACTAGGAACCCACATCCGCTTGACCGCCCCCGAGATCGAGTACCTGATCTTCATCACGAACATCGATCCCGGCGGGATCCGCAGCCTTGCCGATCTGAAGCGCTACATCCGCAAGTGCAAGCGCCACTACTGGGGCACCTCCTGGGCGACCAAGAAGCTCCATCGCATGATCGATGAGGCCTACCAGGGATGCCTGGATGGCAGCATCCTAGCGGCCCTCTGAGCCACCTGCCTGCGCCTCGGGTGCGACCTTCGCCGGCTTCGGTTTACGCGCAGGACGCCTGCCAATCTCGGTCAGTCGAATCTGTGCCGGTTCGCCTTGACGCGCCATCATGGCAGCACCTGCGCCGGCACAGAATCGTCCACATCGCATCAGCATCACGAGCGGCCAGCCGAACAATCCAAACAGCGTGGCCCGGATGGCCTTGCCCACCGCGTGCGCCCTCGCCTGCCGTACCTTTGCACGCCGCAGCGACTGGCGGCAGCGCAGGTACAGGCCGGAATGCAGACGCCGGGCTTCGTCGTCCTGGTCCATGTGGGCGATCAGTTCAGCGGCGACCGTGGGGTCGCCCGCAGTGCGGTAGAACTCCGACCACAACCTTTCCTCTTCGCGGCCGATCCGGCGCACTTCCCGGGTGCCGCGTTCTTCCTTCTCTTGGTACATGGTGACCTCCGAAAAAAAAAATCGGGACACCATGCCCTCGCGGGACATCGATGCCCCGCCACTGCAAACTACCCATCATCGGCTGAACTTCAGCCACGCCGCCCTGCCCTTAGCCGTGCCAGGGACAGGGATTTCCGCTACCGTCCTGGCATTGCGGACAGTCAGCCATTTCTTGACGCTCGCGTTCAAAGTTGAATCCCCTACGCCAAGGGCGGAGCAAATATTGCTCTTCGCCCGCGAACATCAACGGGGGCTGGGAATCCCCGTTTTGGGCGTCCTCCCTGCCCTGCGCTTGCGCGCACGAGGCGATCTCGAAGAGCATCTGCTCGGCTTCCTCCGGATTCACGAGCGCGGTGATGCGCGCCTGGGCCAGCAGAACCCGGATACACAACCCACGGATGCTTTCCGTAGGCCGCCGGATGCGCAAATCCAAGTAGAACGGATCGGACTGCCGACCTCCCTCGTACCGCTCATCGAACAACATGCCGTCGAAGCCAGCAAAGACGTTGAACACAATGCACCTCCTTCTTGAAAGAAAAGGGGCGCGACTCCCCCAAGCGGGAACGACGCCCCCGCCATGCACGCCGAGTTAGCGCCAAAGGGTAAGCGCAAGAAAGCGCGCAGAAAAAAGGCCCATGATTCTTGCGAACCAGGGCCTCAACCAAGGAAACGAGCGATATCGATTCCAGAAAGCGCAGCATGGGAAAACTACGCAAACCTGCTTGAAATACTCAGGCCAGCCTCCGCAGGGAGCGGAGGAGCAGCCGGCGAGAACGCCAGCAATATGAAGACGGGTGACGACCGCAACGCCTTGGCGGAGCCAAGGTCCAGGAAACGAACCGCGATGGTGCGCGCCTGGAGCATTGTAGGAACGATTCCCACAGAAAGCCTCTTCATCATTACACCGGCGGCCCTTAAATTCAAGGCGAACTGCGTGCCGTGTGCACCGCAAAGCGCGAGGCAATCCGCATGCGGACTGGTGGCTGCGATATCAACACGCCGGCGACGCACGTCGCCCTCGCTTGCGGGTCCTTTCGCCGCCTCTATAATCCAGACTTCAATGAACCAACACGGAAACCCTGTCGATTATGAATCCCGAGGCAGAACAAGCGCTCCTCTACAGCTACAGCATCACGCCGATCTCCCCGTCGCCGGGCGACGGCTGGCGTCTTCGACTGTATGAATACCGCGGGACGGTGGAAGAGCGGCATTTCCCGGTCCGACCAAGAGGCTTGGCGGAGACTCTGACGTGGTGGCATGCATTGACCGATTGGGAACGAGCGGAGCAGATGACCCTGTTTGCGGGCGTCACGGAGGCCCATAGCGCCTATCTCGTTGACGTGGCATATGCCGAGGCGGAAACGGCGGCCTACGCTTGGCTGGACGCGCGCACCGGCATATAACGCCGGCCTGCACGCCACATTGCGGTGAGCCAGCAGACACGGCCACGCAGAGCGATGGCGCTTGACGCTATCGCTCAGGCCCCGCCCGCTTCGCCCGCAAGCGGAAATCGAGCACGCGTTCCCTCACCAGCCGGATCAACCGGTCCCCACTCAACAGGGCAATTCCGCCAGCGTCCATCTGCGGATACAGCGCGGCACCACTACGGCCAGTGTGCACGAACAGGCCACCATCGTAATGGTCGCACGCCAGCACTTGGCCGAAGGCGCAGACGTGCTCCAGGCACACGTGGTGCCGGTAGCGCTTGGACTGAACAGCATACCAACCACGCCCCGGCAACCAGACCGCCCCATCCACGCCGCCGTCGCCGCTGTAACGCTGGCTACGCAGCACCAGCAGGCCCGCATCCTCCAGCGCCGACATCACCACCTCCTCGAACACCAACGGATCAACGGCACGCAGGTAGGCCAGGCTGCGCGCGCTCACGCCCTGCTCTGTGAAGCTGCGCACGGCGCGCAGCACGCGCCGCGATTGGCGCACATTGCGCTGGTGGCCCGGCAGGCACGAGATCCTGCCGGCGTTGAGCCAGCGCGAGAGACAGCGGGTCGCCAACTTCGATAGCGCGGCACCCCAACGACGAAAACGCGCAGCCCAGGCGGCATCCCAGCCCACGGATCGCCGCGAAGCGCGACCGGCACCACGGTGGCGGCTTGGCCATTGTCCCGTTTGACTACCAGTCATCGACTCACGCTTCATCGCGCTGCCCTCCTTCCTTTCGGCCGAACGCACCAAGGTAGGCGGTGCTGATACGTGGCCGGTGATGCCCCAGTTGCTCGGCGACTTGTCGGTACGCCTCCAGGCGCACTTTCGGATCGAGCGCAGGATCGCCTCCCTGCACCGGGGAACGCACCTGCGCAATCTCGAAGTACAGGTCATTGGCGAATTCGTGGCGCAGCCCGTGCGCGGTGACGCCGAGCCCGTCGCGCGTCATGCCGACGGTGCGCACCACATTGGAAAACCGGTCCAGCGCCTGTTTGAGCGACAAGCCGGGATGCCCCACGTGATCAGTCGGCCGTGGCGCGATCCATCTTGCACGCTCCAGGGCATCGCGCTGCCCATCGCTACGCACGGCCGTGTAGCGCAAGCGGCCGCCCTTGGTGCCGCGCCGGATGCGCAGGAAGCTCACGAAGCGCGCGTCCAAGGCATATCCGCCGGGCAGTGCATAGGACGGCACCTCCGCCACGTGCGGCCAGAACATCACCGCCTCCTTGCGCCGCATGCCGAAGGCGATCATCAGGCGCAACTGGACGCCCACGTACTTGTCGATAGCCTCGACACGGGCAATCAAAGCGCCGGCATCCACGCCATTGCCGGCCCAGGTCAGGTCACGCTGGGCCGCCGCGTGCCGCGTGACCAACGCCGGATCATCCACATACCGGACGGCGGTGCGCACCAGCCCCGGCTTGCCAATCCACCCGGCGTACACGCGCAGGAAAGACAACTGCTGCTGGATGTACGCCGCGCTGCACGGCTGGACGCGCCCCTGCGGCCCTTCGCGCCGCTCGCCGCACCAGAACCGCACTAGCGCCGCGACGTGCCGGTCACCCAGGTTGTTCGGCGCGACGCCATAGCCCAGGTCACGCAGTTGCCCGAACATGCGGAACAATGCCTGGCTGCGTGCGGCGCGCGTGCCATGCGAAATAACTTTGTTGCGGAAGGCGTGCATCTCGTTATGCTGGCCAATAATCTCGGCCAGCCGCGCCTTCCAGTCCCTATCCCTACTCCGATTCTTACTCATGTGTGACTCCCTTCCGATGCCCAACCGCAGTTCACGGCGCCGCCACTGTCCGGCGGTCGCCCACACATGGCCCGAGCATAGACCTCACCGCGCTGGCCATGCGCGGCACGGTGCCGGAAGTGCTGCAACGTGGCGGGCTCCGGCAACCGGCGCCACGGCTAGATAACGGATTTGCTTGATGCGTGGTGTCTTAAAAATGAACATACGCGCGGACGGTGAATTTCGCCTGCCGTCGTGCGCTCCGCCTCTTGGGCGGACGGTGCCACGCTTTCGCGCGGCAAGGGCATCACGTGGCGGCATTCGCCGCCAGAACACATGCAAGCCTCCTCTCATGGTTTATCCGCAGCCCTACCACCAGGCTGCTTCATGATGCCGAACGTACCAGGCTGCTCGACGCCGCAAGGGCGACGGCACAGCCCGGCACCGCTTGCGCGGTGGCCGAACGGCGGAGGGGCGTATCAAAAATCGAAGGGGCGGCGCCGCCGCTCCCCTGCAGCCGGACTTGCCGGTGCGTTCACGCACGCCGCTTGGACGTGCCGCGCGAGACAAGGCATGAAGCCAGGTCCGCCTTCAGGGGCATGGCTGCCCGCGTTCTCAAGAAAGATCGGAGGAAAGAGCACAGGTGTCGCGGCCTCGTCGAGGGCGGCACTCGCGCAATCTGTGGGTGATAGCACAATAATGGTTTCGGCATCGCCGATCTGAAGACGGGTGACGACCGCAACGGGCTGTATCGCAGGCCAGCGCCGCATTGAGAGCACGATGCTCACGGAAGCGGGTCCGGACAGTGGAGGCAGAATAGGAGGGGAAACGCCGATTGTCAAGGAACGCGTAATGCGTGATTTTGCGATTGATGGGCAATTGATTTTGTAACCGGAAGATCGGGCCAATTTCCCCAATGACGCCAACGGGCAAGCTCAGGCCTCTGATTGTAGGCGCGGAATCGAGTTCGCATTGATGGCCCCGAGCGACACCTTCCCTACCACTAGAACCAGGGGCCGAAACCTGATCGGGAAGGATCAATCGCAGCCGCACCAGCCTGCGGCAGCCGGAGTACGGCTAAGGCAGTTCTCGAACAGGACTGCATCCGTCGCCAACGCGAAAATGCCTGCCCGAACGAGCCCATTTCGAGTGGACCAGTCCACGCCCGCGCAAGATACTGGGCATTCCAACCAAGGAGGGAGATCATGGAACCCATCGTGCGCGCGGTCGATGTCGGTCGCGGAAATACAAAATTCATCAGCGGAATCAAGAACGGCGAGATGCGGTGCGAGATGTTTCCATCCCAGGCCCATCCATCGGAAGCCGGAACCGAACCCGAAGCGTGGGGCACGCGCCGCAAGACGGTCGGCATCCCCACCGGCGGTCTGGTATACGAGGTCGGCCCCGACGTGCACCTGGCCGCCGACGTGTTCAATGCGAACGTGCTGCAGCACGACCGCTATTGCGACACACCGGAATACCTGGCGCTGCTGCTGGGCGCGCTCCACTACATGCAGCTGGACCGCATCGACCTGCTGGTGGTGGGCCTGCCGGTCGCCACCTACAAGCTCAAGGCGCTGGTGACGGCACTGGAGCGTCGGCTCACGGGCGAACATGAGCTGGGCAAAGGTAAGCGGGTGAAGATCATGCGCACGAAGGCGATCGCGCAGCCAGCTGGCGCCTTGATGCATTACGGCCTGATGCAAAGCAAAGTGGCGCAGCTACCTTGCGCAGCAGCCACCAGTGCAGGCCCACCACTTCTTCCTCGCTAAATTCCTCGACGGGCCCGTCGTCAAGCAGGTCCGGAGACGCGCATGCGCGCCCGGATAAATCGGCATCTTCGATCAGGGAACTATCTTCCACGATTGCCTCCGTAAAAAACGAACGGGACAATCGTCCGCATGGGAGCTTGTCCCATGGGGGGTGACAGGGGTTGGTTACCCTTCATTGATATGCTGGCTGTGCTGCCACGGCAAAACCGTGTTCGATGGGCTGCCAGCTACCATCGGAAAAATCGGCTAGGCGCGCGAGGCGCCGCTGCAAGCACTGTAGGCAGCGATGCGGCCGAAGTCAAATTCTGTGCACCGGATTTACGCGCGCACCTGCTTGCAGCGCGATGGCCCTGGAGGTAATGTGAAAACAGGGGCGATTTAGGCTGGGTTTCCCCTATGGCGAATCGTCACAGCGGGCTACGCTCGGGAGACACCGCATATTCTTGGGGGGGATCCGATGAACGCGCACACCGATACGCCGATACTGGTCAGCACGGGCCACAGCGCCACCAATCGCAAGCTGCTGGCGCGCCAGGCAGCGGCGAAAACGGACCGCATCGAGTCTGCCAGCAGAAAGGTGGGGATTACGCTCTCCAGTCCCGAGGGCAAGCGTCTCTACCTGCGCTGTTTCGAGGTCAGCCAGATCAACTTCCACTACATCACCGTGTTCGCCCGGATGAAGGTTGCCGATACCGAGGTGGAACGCATCGAGCGGGAAATGCGGACCATGCTCGATAGCCGGCTCACGCGCCTGAACCAGGCACTGGTCGACGCCGAAGACAAGTGCCATGCGCATGGCATAAGCCAACTGGCCACCTATGACGTCGAGCCCCTGGCGTTCGACGCGAAGATTTTCTCGATGCTTGATCGCCGTTTGCTGGAACTGATCGAAAAAGTGGACCAGCTCATGCCCATGCTGGAGACCCTGTGTATCGATGAAGTGATCACGCCCAGCCAGCTTCTCATTGAAAAGTCCAGGACCAAAAACGCCGTGCGTGGCGCGACAAAGGCAATCCGGTTTGTCCGAGCATCTTTGGAGCGAAAGGCGAATGCGCCATCCCTCCCCTCGGTAGCGGCCCCGCTCCCTGTATTGAACACCGCCGACATGGATACTTCAGCGAAGCGGCCAGCCAATACGGTGGACGACATTGCGAACCACTGAGCGACCGGGCACTATGCCTATGCAATTGCGGTACACGGACCTTTGACACGTGCTGAGACCTGAACTAAATTAACAAGGCAGTAGCTGGCCCTGCGGATGTTGGCGAGCCTTGAGAGTTCTGAAGCAAATTTTTACAGGCTGATTCGTTCTCAGCCTGGAAGCCTCAATATCATCGCGGGCGGCATCGGAATGACGCAACCTGCGTATCCTATTTTCCTATCGGGTTGGCATGGTGCGAGCCATGGCATGCTCATGCGCCCCCACCTCCCTGCCAAGGACTGACTACGTCAGTCGGCACAAATCCCATCAATTCGATCCGGCACGCGGCCACCCGGCCCCATGGATCAACATAGAAGGAGTACATGATGCTCGTGACTCGGAAATTCCTGCGTTTGCCCGCAGTGATCGAGGCCACCGGATGGTCTCGCGCCACTATCTGGCGGAAAGTGAAGTCAGGCGTGCTGCCGGCGCCGATTCCCATCGGCCCGAAGACGGTCGCTTGGGACGCGGCGGAAATCGCCCAGTGGCAACAGCGCTGCATCGACGCCAGCCGCGGAATCGGTTGATCATTTCAAGCAAATTGTGCAAAGCGGCTCGGCTGCCTGACAAGCGCCGAGTCGATGATTGCCCGCAGATGCCGGATCGGACGGCCGGATTGGCGGTTCGTCCGAGCCTGCGCCACGCTGTCCTCTATCCCCCACCACCATGAAGGGGAATAACCTCCGCCCCGACCCGCAGCTTGTCCAGGTAATCGGCCCAGCGTTGCATCATTCCCCGTCGTGCGGGTAAGTGTGAAGTACGGTTGTACGCCCGTCCCAAGGGGTCACGCACCGTATGGGCCAACTGGTGCTCGATCAGGTCCGGGCGCTCGCCCAGCACCTCGTCCAGGATCGTACGCGCCATCGCGCGAAAGCCGTGCCCGGTCATAACCTCTTTGCCGTAACTCATATAGCGCAAGGCCGCGTTGATTGTGTTCTCGCTCATGCAGGCCTTGCTGCGCAGGCTGGGGAAGACATACTGGCCGTCGCCGGTGATGGGGTGCAGCGCGCGCAGGATGTCCACTGCCTGGGTGCTGAGCGGGACTAGGTGCTCGACCTTCATTTTCATCTTCGCCGCAGGTATCCGCCACTCTGCCGCGTCCAGATCGATTTCCGCCCACTCGGCAGCCCGCAGCTCACCGGGGCGCACAAACAGCAAGGGCGCCAGTTTAAGCGCCGCCACGGCCGCAGGAAAGCCGTGGTAGTCGTAAATGGCGCGCATCAGCGCCCCTACCTGCTTCGGCTCGGTGATCGCAGCGAAATTCCCTTTCACCGTTGGCGCTAGTGCGCCACGCAAGTCGGCGGTGATATCGCGCTCCACCAGGTCGAGCGCCACTGCGAACCGGAAGATCTGGCCGCATACTTGTTTGACCCGATGCGCGGACTCGACGGCACCTCGTGCTTCCATTTTCTGCACGGCGACCAGCACGTCACGCGGCTTGATATTGGCAATCGGCTTTTTCCCGATCACGGGGAAGACATTTTTGTCGAGCCAGCCTTTGACCTTATCTTGAGTGCTCGTTGAACGGGTGGGCGCGATTTTCAAGAGCCATTGGTTGGCTACCGCCTCAAAGGTTTGTGCAGCGGCGGCGGTTCGCGTGTTGCGGTCGTCCCGCTTGGCCTGGCTAGGGTCGATGCCCTCGGCGAGCAACCTGCGGGCTTCGTCGCGCCGCTTGCGCGCGGTGGCAAGCGATACCTCCGGATAAACGCCAAGCGCAAGCGTCTTGCGTTTGCCAAGGAAACGGTAGTTCATCCGCCAGTACTTCCCTGTCTCCTTTACGAGAAGGTACATACCGGCCCCATCCGTGTGCTTTTCGCCTGCGGGCCTGCCCGGTTTGACCGTCCGGACGAATGTATCAGTCAGTGCCATGTTTGCCTCCGTTGGCGGTATCTCGTTTTCCGTCACAAGCGAGATACCGCCACAAGTACCGCCATTTCTACGCGCTTTTATGCTACGCCACCAGACTACAGGAGACAACAAAAAACCCGCGCTCCCTATGAGGGAGGCGGGTTTCTGATACTTCTTGGTCCTGCTTAATACTAACTACTGGTGCCGCTGACCGGAATCGAACTGGTGACCTTCGCATTACGAATGCGCTGCTCTACCGACTGAGCTACAGCGGCGAAACCTTACCTAGCGCCTGTAGCGGTGCGTACCGGCTACGGCGAAAGAGGCTCGCATTCTAACAATAAACCGTCCAGATGCGCTAGTGCTTTTTCGCTTTTAAACCGATAAATCACTCGGCGTGGTAGCCGGTCACCACCGCCACTTCGTCGCGCGAGCCCAGGAACACCGGCACGCGCTGGTGCAGCTTGTGCGGGACGATGTCCATGATGCGCTGCTTGCCGTCGGTGGCGGCGCCGCCCGCCTGCTCCACGATGAAAGCCATCGGGTTCGCTTCGTACATCAGGCGCAGCTTGCCCGGCATGGCCGTGTCGCGTGTATCGGCCGGGTACATGAACACGCCGCCGCGGTTCAGGATGCGGTGCACGTCGGCCACCATCGAGGCGATCCAGCGCATGTTGAAGTTCTTGCCGCGCGGGCCGGTGTCGCCTGCCAGCAGTTCGTTCACATAGCGCTGCACCGGCGCGTGCCAGTGGCGCATGTTGGACATGTTGATGGCGAATTCCTTGGTCGCCGGCGGGATCTGCATGCCGCGCTGGGTCAGCACCCAGGAGCCCATCTCGCGGTCCAGCGTGAAGCAGTTCACGCCGTGGCCGGTGGTCAGCACCAGCTGGGTTTGCGGGCCGTAGACGGCGTAGCCGGCGGCTACCTGCTGCGCGCCCGGCTGCAGGAAGTCCTGCTCGGACGGCGTGACCATGCCTTCCGGCGCTTTCAGCACCGAGAAGATGGTGCCGATGGAGACGTTGACGTCGATGTTGGACGAGCCGTCCAGCGGATCGAACACCAGCAGGTATTCGCCCATCGGGTAGCGGTTAGGGATCGGGTGGATGGTTTCCATTTCTTCCGACGCCATGGCCGCCAGGTGGCCGCCCCATTCGTTCGCTTCCAGCAGGATCTCGTTGGAGATCACGTCCAGCTTCTTCTGCACTTCGCCCTGCACGTTCTCGGTTTCCAGCGCGCCCAGCACGTCGCCCAGAGCGCCCTTGCCAACGCTGTGCGAGATGGTTTTGCAGGAGCGGGCCACCACTTCGATCAGCAGGCGCAGTTCGGCCGGGATGGTGTTGTGGAGGCGCTGTTCTTCGACCAGGTACTGGGTCAGGCTGATGCGTTTCATTGTTTCCCTTTTGGTTTGCAAATTAAATTAGTTGGACAGTGCTTTGCTGACGACTTCCATCACGTCATTCGACAGCGGCGAGGCGCGCGCCACTTGTTCCAGCGCGCGGCGCATCTGTTCCTGCAGCGCGGGCGCGTAACGGCGCCAGCGGTCCATGCTGCGCGCCAGGCGCGCGGCCACTTGCGGGTTCAGCGCGTCCAGCGCGATCACGTGCTCGGCCCAGAATTCGTAGGCGCTGCCGTCCTTCGCGTGGAACTGCGACGGGTTGGCGTTGCAGAAGCTGAAGATCAGGCTGCGCGCGCGGTTCGGGTTCTTCAGGGTGAAGGCCGGATGCTGCATCAGCTTGCGCACCGCCGCCACGTCGGTGTCCGGCGCGGCGGCCTGCATGGCGAACCATTTGTCCACCACCAGCGCTTCGTTGGAGAAGTCGTCGTAGAAGTGCTGCAGATAAGAACGCGCGTCCTCGCCGCTGTGGATCAGCGCCACCAGCGCGGCGGCGCGGTCGGTCATGTTGGTGGCCTGTTCGAACTGCCGCTGCGCGAGCTTCAGCTCGGCCGTGCCGGGGTCGATCAGCAAATAGGCCAGCGCCAGGTTTTTCAGGCCGCGCTTGCCGGCCGACTGCGCATCCGGGCTGTAGGGGCCCGGGGTCTGGTTGGCCAGGTACTGCGCCAGCAGCTCGGGCGCGAGTTCGCGCGCGATGGTGCGGCGCATGAACTGGCGCGCGGCATGGATGGCGTGCGGGTCCACCACCTCCATCTGTTCGGCGATGATGGTTTCGGACGGCAGCACCAGCGCCAGTTCGCGGAAGGCCGCGTCCAGCGACTCGTCCACCAGCACCGCGCGCTGGGCGGCGATGAAAGTGTCGTCCAGCTCCAGCGTGGCGCCTTGGGCGACGGCGGCGGTGAGCTTGAGCAGACGCGTCATCCCCAGGCGCTGGCCCGCCTCCCAGCGGTTCACGGGGTCGCTGTCGTAGCGGAACAGGTGCAGCAGCTCGGCGTCCGTGTACGGGTATTCCAGCACGACGGGGGCGGAGAAGTCGCGCAGGATGGATGGCACCGGCGCTTCGGTGACGCCGGTGAAGCGGAAGGTCTGCTCGGCCTCCTTCAATTCCAGCACGGCCGTGGTGGAACCCACCACTTTGCCGTCCAGCGACAGCGCCATGTCCTTGCCGTCCGCGCCCAGCAGGCCAACCGCCACCGGGATGTGGAAGGGCAGCTTATTGGTCTGGCCCGGCGTGTCCGGGCAGCGCTGCTTCAGCGTGATGTCGTAGGTCTGCCCCAGGGCGTGGTAGCGCGTGCTGGCGGTGACGATGGGGGTGCCGGCCTGGCTGTACCAGCGCTCGAACTGCGCCAGGTCGCGGCCGTTGGCGTCGGCCATGGCGGCGCGGAAGTCGTCGCATTGCACGGCCTGGCCGTCATGGCGTTCGAAGTACAGGTCCATGCCCTTGCGGAAGCCTTCGCGGCCCAGCAAGGTCTGGTACATGCGCACCACTTCCGCCCCTTTTTCGTACACGGTGACGGTGTAGAAGTTGTTGATCTCGACAAAGGAGTCGGGACGCACCGGGTGCGCCATCGGGCCTGCGTCTTCCGGGAACTGGGCCTGGCGCAGGGTGCGCACCTGGTCGATGCGGGTGACGGCGCGGCCGCTGGCCGTGCCTATCATGTCGGCGCTGAACTCCTGGTCGCGGAACACGGTCAAGCCTTCCTTCAGCGACAGCTGGAACCAGTCGCGGCAGGTTACGCGGTTGCCGGTCCAGTTGTGGAAGTATTCGTGGCCCACCACGGCCTCGATGCCGGCGTAGTCGATATCGGTCGCCACGCGCGAATTGGCCAGCACGAACTTGGTGTTGAAGATGTTCAGACCCTTGTTCTCCATGGCGCCCATGTTGAAGTCGCCCACGGCGACGATCATGAAGCGGTCCAGGTCCAGCTCCAGGCCGAAGCGCTCCTCGTCCCAGTGGATGGAGTTCTTCAGCGACTGCATGGCGTAGTCGGTCTTGTCCAGGTTGCCCTCTTCCACCCACACCTGCAGCAGCACTTCGCGGCCGGATTTCAGGGTATAGGTCTCTTCCTGGCACACCAGGCGCGCGGCCACCAGCGCGAACAGGTAGGACGGCTTCTTGAACGGGTCTTCCCACTTGGCGTAGTGGCGGCCGTCGTCCAGGTCGCCCTGCTCCAGCAGGTTGCCGTTCGACAGCAGCACCGGATAGCGCTGCTTGTCGGCGCGCAGCATCACGGTGTACTTGGCCATCACGTCCGGGCGGTCCGGGAAATAGGTGATGCGGCGGAAGCCCTCGGCCTCGCACTGCGTGTAGAAGCTGCCGTTCGACACGTACAGGCCGGACAGCGTGGTGTTCAGTTCGGGCGCGCACAGGGTTTCGATTTCCAGCGTCACCTCGGCCGGCGCTTTCGGGATGGTCAGCGAATGCGAGTCCAGCAGGTACTGGTCCGGCTGCAGGGTCTGCCCGTTCATGCGCAGCGCCACCAGGTCGATTTCCTCGCCGTGCAGGACAATATCGCGGCTCTTGCTGGCCGGGTTGCGGCTCAGCGTGACGCGGTTGGCCACGATGGTGCGGGCCGGGTCCAGGTCGAAGCCCAGTTCCACGGTGTGCACCAGGTAGCTGGGAGGGGTATAGTCTTTACGGAAGATCGTCTGTGGGCTGTCGGTGCGCATGGGGGATTCGAGCGGACTAAGGGGAAAAAGCTATTTTACCAACACCGGGCTGAGGGGCGCGCGCTTCTTTTCCGCCGCTGGCTTCCCTTGCTCCTGCCGCCGTAACATTATGTAATAGTTATGCGCAACTTTCGCTGCCGCCGTACACTATATGAAGCGACAACTGTTTCTTATTTGCAGGAGAGCAAGATCATGAAATCTTTAGCCATTCTGGTGGCGGCGGCCAGTTTGCTGCTGAGCGGTTGCGCCACCACCATCCGCAGCGACGTGACCACCTTCCAGGCCTGGCCTGCGGACCTGGCCGACAAATCCTATGTGTTCGACCAGCCGCGCAGCCCGGACGACACGCTGGAACTGCGCACCTACCAGGCCATGGTGGGCAATGAATTGAGCAAGCTGGGCTTCACCCAGGCCGCCGACGGCAACAGCGCCAAGCTGAAAGTGGGCGTGTTCGTCAGCACCATCGACCGCCCCACCCGCGTGCTGGAAGCGTATGACCCGTTCTGGACCGGCCCCTATTTCGGCCGCGGCTACTACGGCCGGGGTTTCTACCGTCCGTACTGGGGCTATTCGCGCTGGGCCGGCTACAGCCCGTTCTATGATCCGTTCTTCTACGGTCCGCTGGAAATGCGCGAAACCATCCGCCACAACTACGAGCGCCAGCTGCGCGTGGCCATCAACACGGTCACCGGCCAGAAACTGTATGACGTGACGGTGCAGAACACCAGCCGCAAGCAGTCCACGCCGCTGATCATGCCGGCGCTGGTGCAAAGCGCGTTCACCGGTTTCCCGGCGCAAAACGGCCAGGTGCGCCAGGTGGAGCTGGAGCTGAAGTAATTCCGTTTGTATCAGGCGGCTACAAATCTCCGCTTGCCGCCTGAAATCACCTTGTTAGAATAAATACAGCATGCGCGACGGCAACCCCGATCGCGCATGTTTTATTTAAAACTACAACAGGTGAGAAATGAAGACCAAACTGGCGCTCGCGCTTGTCCTCTGCTTTGCGCAAACCATCCCGTCCCACGCCGCTGAAACCGCCAAGCAGGCCAAGGCCGCGCAAGCCATCGACCTCAAGCCCTACGCGCTGAACTACAAGAAGTTCGTGCTGCAGAACGGCCTCACGCTGATCGTGCACGAAGACCACAACGTGCCCGTGGTGGCCGTGAACATGTGGTACCACGTAGGCTCGCGCAACGAGAAGCGCGGCAAAACCGGCTTTGCCCACTTGTTCGAACACTTCTTCTTCAACGGCTCCGAAAACTACCCGCACGGCTTCCGCGAAGCGATGGACGACCTGGGCGCCAGCAACCGCAACGGCACCACCAACACCGACCGCACCAACTTCTTCGAGGACGTGCCGGTGTCCGCTCTGGAGCGCACCCTGTACCTGGAAGCGGACCGCATGGGCTTCCTGGCCAACTACATTTCCAAGGAAATGCTGGAGCGCGAGCGCGGCGTGGTGCAGAACGAAAAGCGCCAGGGCGAGAACCAGCCTTACGGCCGCGTGCGCGTTGAGCAGCCGGCCAAGATGTACCCGTATTCCCATCCCTATTCCTGGACCACCATCGGCAGCATGGACGACCTGAACGCCGCCTCTCTGGACGACATCAAGGAATGGTACAAAACCTACTACGGCCCGAACAACGCCGTCATCACGCTGGCCGGCGACATCACGCCCGAGCGCGCGCTGGCGCTGGTGAAGAAGTACTTCGACGGCATCGCGCCCGGCCCGGCGCTGCCGCGCACGGAGACCTGGATCCCCACGCTGGACCGCAACATCCGCGACGAAATGGAAGACCAGGTGCCGCAAGTGCGCATCTACCGCGCCTGGCACGCGCCGGCCTGGAAAGACCCGCAGCAGCAGCATCTCGCCCTGCTGGCCGAAGTGGCGGCCAGCACCAAGAGTTCGCGCCTGGTCAAGCGCCTGGTGTACGACAAGGGCCTGGCCACCAGCGTGAGCGCCTTCGCGCGCGGCGGCGAAATCGCCGGCACCTTCCAGATCGTCGCCACGCTCAAGCCGGGCGTGGACCAGGCCGAAGTGGAACGCGAGATCGACGCGGCGATGAAGGAATTGCTCGACAAAGGCCCTACCGCCGAGGAACTGGCGCGCGTTCGCACCAGCACCCTGGCCGACTTCTCGCGCGAGATGGAACGTATCGGCAGCCGCGCCAACCTGCTGGCCGAGAACCAGACCTTCGGCGGCACGCCGGACGCGCACCTGGCCCAATTGGAGATCATGGCCAAAGCCACGCCGGCCGACGTGAAAGCCAGCGCCAACCAGTGGCTGCGCGCCAACCACTACACCATGACGGTGAAACCCTTCGCCAAGCTGTCCGCCGCCAAGTCCGACCTGGACCGCAAGCTGCTGCCGGCGCTGGGCGCCGCGCCGGAAGTGAAGTTCCCCGCCATCCAGCGCGCCACGCTGTCCAACGGCGTGAACGTGATGCTGATTGAGCGCCACTCCGCGCCCATCGTCAACGTTGCGCTGGCCATCGACGCGGGCGCCGCGTCGGACAGCAAGGACAAGGCCGGCCTGGCCTCGCTGACGCTGGACCTGCTGGACAAGGGCACCCGCAAGCACAACGCCTTCCAGCTGTCGGATGCGCTGGAGTCGCTGGGCACCCGTCTCAGCACCAGCACCACGCTGGACCAGTCGGTCACGCGCCTGCAGGCCACCACCGCCAACCTGGCGCCGTCGCTGCAGCTGCTGGCCGACGCGGCGCTGACGCCGTCCTTCCCGGCCGACCAGTTCTCGCTGGCCAAGCAGCGGCGCCTGGCGCAGATCGCGCAGGAGAAGGCGCAGCCCACGGTGCTGGCGCAGCGCCTGATGCCCGGCCTGCTGTACGGCGCCGGCAGCGCCTACGGCCAGCCGCAATCCGGCACCGCGCCCAGCGTGAACGGCATCAGCCGCGAAGACCTGGTGCAGTGGCACGCCAGCTGGTTCAAGCCGGGCAGCGCCACCATCGTCGTCACCGGCGACACCACGCTGGCGCAGGTGCAGCCGCTGCTGGAAGCGTCGTTCGGCAAGTGGCAGGCGGGCAAAGCGCCGGCCAAGCCGCTGGTGACCGCACCGGCCACGCAAGGCAAGCGCATCTTCCTGGTCGACAAACCGGATGCGCCGCAATCGACCATCATGGCCGCCCACATGTCGCTGCCGCAGGGCCAGCCGGAAGACCTGGCGCTGGAACCGGTGATGACCAACTTCGGCGGCATGGCCACCGCGCGCCTGAACCGCAACCTGCGCCTGGACAAGCACTGGAGCTACGGCACCAGCAGCCAGATCCCGGCCACGCGCGGCCAGCGCCCGTTCTTCGTGGTGGCGCCGGTGCAGACCGACAAGACCAGGGAGGCCATGCTGGAAGTGGCCAAGGAGATCAAGGACATCGCAGGCGCGCGCCCCATCACGGGCGAGGAATACACCAGCATCATGCGCACCGTGACCTCGCGCCTGGCGGGCAGGTTCGAAACCATCCAGTCGCTGGAAAACGCCGCGCTATCGACCTTGAACCTGGGCCTGCCGGACGACCACTGGAGCACCTACGCCGCCCGCACCCGCGCGCTCGACGAACAGCAGCTGGCCAAGGCGGCGGCCAAGTTCATCAAGCCGGACGAAGTGGTGTGGATCGTGATTGGCGACCTGCGCAAGATCGAGGCAGGCGTGCGCTCGCTGAACTGGGGCGAAGTCAGCGTGCTGAACGCCGACGGCGCCCCGGTTGACGGTGCACCGGCTAAGTGAAGTAAGCCTCGGAGGCGAAGGTAATCGCCACCACCAGCAGCACCGCGCCCACCAGCACGGCGAGCAGGCGCCCGAATTTAGGGTTGCCGTCGTCGCCGCTGGTGGGGTCTTCCTGGTTCATATCGCTCATGGCAGCAGGATGGACGAGCCGGTGGTCTTGCGCGACTCCAGGTCGATGTGGGCTTGCGCCACGTCGGCCAGATTGTAGCGCTGCTTGACGGCGATCTTCACCTCGCCGCTGCTCACCACCCCGAACAGCGATTTCGCCATCGCCTCCAGGTCCTCGCGCTTGGCCGCGTACGACATCAGCGTGGGCCGCGTAACGAACAGCGAACCGCGCGACTGCAGCTCGCCCAGGCTGAACGGCGGCACCGGGCCGGACGCGTTGCCGAAGCTGACCATGGTGCCCAGCGGCGCCAGGCAGTCGAGCGAACCGAAGAAGGTATCCTTGCCGATCGAGTCGTACACCACCGACACGCCCTTGCCGCCGGTGATCTCGCGCACCTTGTCGGTGAAGTTTTCGGTGTTGTAGTTGATGACGTGCGCCGCGCCGTTCTCGATGGCCAGCGCCGCCTTTTCCTCCGAGCCCACGGTGCCGATCAGGTTCACGCCCAGCACCTTGGCCCACTGGCACGCGATCAGGCCCACGCCGCCGGCCGCCGCGTGGAACAGCACCGTGTCGCCCGCCTTCAGCGCCACCGTGCGATGGAACAGATACTGCACTGTCAGGCCCTGCAGCATCATGGCGGCGGCGGTCTCGAAATCGATCTTATCGGGCAGCACCACCAGCTGTGCGGCCGGCATATTGCGCACCTGCGCGTAGGCGCCGTTGGGGCGGCCGGCGTAGACCACGCGGTCGCCCGGCTTCACTTCCGTCACGCCCTCGCCCACCGCCTCCACCACGCCCGCGCCTTCCATGCCCAGGCCGGCCGGCAGCGGCTGCGGATACAGGCCGGTGCGGAAATACACGTCGATGAAATTGACGCCGATGGCCTCGTGGCGCACGGTCGCCTCGCCGGGCGCGGGCGCGCCCACCTCCACGTCCACATACTCCATCACTTCCGGCCCGCCGGTGCGGGTCATGCGTATCGCTTTGCTCATGGGGCCTCCTTCGCTTGCAATTGCAGTTGGGACAGAACCAGGTGCGCCGTCGAGACATTGGTGGCGCACGCCACATTGTGCACGTCGCAGGCGCGGACCAGCGCATTGATGTCCGGTTCGTGCGGCTGCGGGGTCATCGGGTCGCGCAGGAAGATCACCGCGTCGATGCCGCCCTCCACCAGCAGGGAGCCGATCTGCAGGTCGCCGCCGAAGGGGCCGGAATGCTTGCGCTCCACTTCCAGGCCCAGCTCGTTGACCAGGCGGCCGCCGGTGGTGCCGGTGGCCGTCAGGATGCAGGTCTTGAGGAAATCGACATACTCGCCGGCCAGCTTAATCATGTCGTCTTTTTTCTTGTCGTGGGCGATCAGGGCAATGCGGGGTTTCATAAGGCATCCATCGGTTAGGTTGAAAGACTACTTTGAGAAACTACTTCTTCGACAGCAAATATATCCCGGCCAGCACCAGCGCGGTGCCGCCCAGCTGCCAGTCCGTGACCGGCTCGCCGAGTATCATCGCGCCGAGGAACAGGGTGGAGACCGGGCCTATCATGCCAGCCTGCGAAGCCGTGCCGGCGCCGATGCGCTGCACCGCGATCATGGTCATGAACACCGGCAGCACGGTGCAGAAAATGCCGTTCGCCAGCGACAGCCAGTACACCGGCGCCGGCTGGATCAGCAGCGAGGCCGGGCGCAGGATGAAGAACTGCGCGATGCAGGCCACGCTGGACACGCACATCGCATACGCCACCAGGCGCAGCGAGCCGAGGCGCTTGACCATCTCGCCGGAGAACAGCAGGTACAGCGCGTAGGAGCTGGCCGAGCCCAGCACCAGCAGCGAACCCAGGCCGATATTCGGCCCGCCGCCCTCCAGGTCGTGCAGGAACACCAGCACGATGCCGGCGTAGGACAGCGCCAGCGCCAGCCACTGCTTGCGGCTGATGTGCTGCTTGAGGAACAGCGTGGAAATGATGAGGACGAAGGTCGGCGTCAGGAACAGGATCAGGCGCTCCAGGCCGACGGAGATGTACTGCAGGCCGAGGAAATCGAGGAAGCTGGACAGGTAGTAACCGATCAGGCCCAGGCCGATCAGGCGCCAGCGGTCCGCGTTCGACAGCGGCGCCTCGGTGCGCATCTTCCACAGCGCCACGGCGGCGAACACCGGCAGCGAGAAAATCATGCGGAACGCGATCAGCGTCACGGCGTCGATGTGATAGCGGTACAGCAGCTTGGCGACAACGGCCTTGGTGGAAAACAGCACCGCGCCGCCGATGGCGATGGCGAGTCCGCCCAGATAGGCAGACCGGTGCAAAGAAGGCTGGGCCGGGGCAGTTGCGCTTTTATCCATCTTGCGATTGTAAGGCCAAACGCCCCAACCCGCTGACAGCGCCCCAAGCCAGCCACCGGCCAACCGAACTGAGCCGCATTCGGGGTCTGACCCCGAATGCGGCTCAGGCTGGCTGAAATTGGGCTAATTGATAGCTTTAGCCTATCGTGACGGCGGGGGTGCCGGCGGTGACGGTGGCAGTCGTCGTGCGGGCGATGACGGTGGCGGGGGCGGCGCCGCCGACCAGCTTGTTTACCTGCTTGAACTGGGCCACCAGCTTGCCCGGCGTGAGCGTGACCACCGTGTAGCCCTGGGCGTCTGTGTTCAGGTGCTTGAGCCACGGATTGTTGCCCAGGCCCGCCAGCTGCTGCGCCAGCGGCAGCAGTTGGCCGCTGAAGTCGGCGCTGGCTTTCAGGCCGGCCAGCAGCGCCGCCACGGTGGCGTCCAGCTGCGCTTCGGGCAGACTGCGCGCCAGCGCGCCGCGCAGCTGCACGCGCACTTGCTCGAGCAGGCTGTCCAACGTCGGCGCGGCCTTGCCCATGGTGTAGTCGAGCAAATTAACGCTGATGCTGACCGAACCGAGGCCCGGCACCGGCAGCGTCAGCGGGTAGGACACCAGCGTGGCCAGGTCGCCCAGGCTGGCGGCGGCGTCCTTCAGGTAGGTGAAGAAGGAGTCCGAGCTGACGCCGGCCGATACCAGGTCCACCATCACCGGCGTGCCGCCGCCGGCCGCGTCGTAGTCGTCGTGCACGGCGCCGGCGAAGAAGGAGTGGATGTCGCCGGTGAGCGCCACCACGTTGGCCACGCTGTTGGCTTTCAGGTGCGCCATCAGCGCCTTGCGCTCGCCGTTGTAGCCGTCCCACTGGTCGCAGTTGAGCAGGAAGCGGCGGAAGTACGGCGCCAGCGCGGCCTGCTTGCCGGATGCCGTCACATAGGGTGATTCCACTTTCTTGGCGATGATGTCGGGCTTGATCCAGCCGAAGGCGATGAATTGCGCGGCGGCGGCGGCAGCCGCTGCGGACGTGCCGCCGGCTGCCAGGGCATTGCTTGCGGCGCCGAACGCGGCCACGGCCACGCTGGCGGCGCCGGCGCCCAGGCCGGCCGCCGCGGCGGCGCCGATCTGGGCGCTGGTGTCCTTGCCGCCGGCCGCTGCCGTGGCGATGGCGGTGGCGCCGGCCTGGGCCTGCGCGGGCGCGGCGCCGGCGGTGGAGGCGGCCACGATGGCGGACGCCACCGGCAGGCTGCCGCCGGCCAGCGGCGCGGTGCTGCCGATGGAGGTGGCCAGCGGCGTGACGGAGCTGAGCGCCAGCAGGGTGGCGATGGCGTCGGTGCCGCTCAGGCCCATGCGCAGCAGCGACACTTCATTGCCCCACAGCTTCCAGGTGGCGCTGGCGGTTTTCATCTTGTCCATCCACCAGGCGCGCTGGGCGTTGCCCAGCATGCTCACCAGGGTCAGCGGGTCGCTGCCGGCCTTGCTGGCGGCGGCCATCTTGGCCGCTTCGGCGCCGTTGTAGATGTCCTGCGCCACCATGTAGCGCGTGCCCACGCTGCCCAGCGGCGCGCCGGTGGCGGGATTGGGGCTGGATTCGGGGATGGCGTGGTCGGCGCGGTACAGGCGCTGGTCGGTCATCACCAGCTGCATCAGGCTGCCGAACTGGAAATCGCGGTAGATCTGGATGTTCTGGAAGCCGCTGCCCGTCATGTCCAGGCTGACGTCGGCCGGCATGTATTCGAACCAGGCCTGGTTGGCGTTGCGGCGCCGCTGCGGCGCGTGCACGTCCAGCGCGCCGGCCTGGCTTTCGTAGGTTTGCGTGTCCTGCCAGGCGTCGTCCGAGAATTCGTGGTCGTCCCAGATGGCGATGAAGGCGAAGCGCTCGTGCACCGCCTGCAGCCGGGTGTCGGTGCGGTACTTCTTGTACAGGTAGCGGTAGTCGGCCAGCGAGCTGGCGTACTTGGCGCCGCTGCTGCCGCTCTTGAAGGTGCCGTCCGGCAGCTTGAGCGCGTCGTGCCGGGTTTCCACCGAGCCCACCTGGAAGCTCTCGCCCACGGTCTCGTAGATGTAGTCGCCCAGGTGGATGATGAAGTCCAGGTTTTCATTGGCGGCGATGTGGCCCAGCGCGCCCCAGTGGTTGATGCTCCAGTCCTGGCACGTCAGGTAGGCGAACTGCAGCTGGGCCACGCTGGCGCCGGCGGCCGGGGCGGTCTTGAAGCGCGCCACGTTGGAGCGCACCTCGCCGGCGGCGAACTGGTAGTAATAGGTGGTGTTGGGCTGCAGGCCGGTGAGCTTGTGGCGGATGGTGTTGTCGTACTGCGCCTGCGCGGCCACCTTGATGTTGACCAGCAGGCTGCCGGCCAGCGCGGCGGGGGTGCCGATGGCTTTGCTGTTGTCCTCGGTGCTCACCAGCAGGCGCAGCACCACGTCCTCGCCAGCGGCGACGGCGGCCACCGGGTCCAGCGACGCGGGCACCACGCGGGTCCACAGCAGGATGCTGTCGGCGCGCGGATCGCCGGAGGCCACGCTTTGCGGGAACTTCCAGCTGGTGCCGGTGGCGGGCGGCAGGCCGGGTTCGACATAGTCGCCGCTGCCGCAGCCTGCCAGGCCGCCGGTGGCTGCCGATACGGTGATGAAGCCGCCGAATTTCAAGAACTGCCGTCTATCCATTTTGTTTCCGCCCACAAAATAAAGTTTGGATGGAAAGCTTAGCAAAAACTTATTTCACGGCAGTGACATCAGGGGCCGAAATTCGATGACCCGGCGAGCCACGAAGGCCACTCCGGCGGCGGATGAAAAGTGACCTTATGCTAAAATACCGGCCTCACTGGCATACCGTCGAAGGAAGATTGAACATGGCTGGACACAGCAAATGGGCCAATATCAAGCATAAAAAGGCCGCAACGGACGCGAAACGCGGCAAGATCTGGACGCGCCTGATCAAGGAGATCACCGTGGCGGCGCGCATGGGCGGCGGCGACATCAACACCAACCCGCGCCTGCGCCTGGCGGTGGACAAGGCGGCCGACGCCAATATGCCGAAGGATAACGTGCAGCGCGCCATCACGCGCGGCACCGGCGGCGAAGACGGCGCCAATTACGAGGAAGTGCGCTACGAGGGCTACGGCATCGGCGGCGCGGCCATCATCGTCGACTGCATGACCGACAACCGCGTGCGCACCGTGGCCGAAGTACGCCACGCCTTCAACAAATACGGCGGCAACATGGGCACCGAGGGCTCGGTGGCCTTCATGTTCAAGCATTGCGGCCAGTTCCTGTTCGCGCCCGGCGTGGACGAGGACAAGCTGATGGAAGCGGCGCTGGAAGCCGGCGCCGAGGACGTGGTCGCCGACGAGGAAGGCGGCTTCGAAGTCATCTGCGGCCCGCACGATTTCTCCGCCGTCAAGGACGCGCTGGAAGCGGCCGGCTTCAAGGCCGAAGTGGCCGAGATCATCATGAAGCCCGCCACCGAGACCGTGTTCACCGGCGACGACGCGGCCAAGATGCAAAAGCTGCTCGACGCGCTGGAGAACCTGGACGACGTGCAGGAAGTCTATTCCAACGCCCTGATCGAAGACTGATCGCGGCCCCGGTATTTCCCAGGCGGCCGCAGGGCCGCTCTCCCAGTTTTACATTCGGAACGGTCCTATGAAAATTTTGGTAGTCGGCTCTGGCGGCCGCGAACACGCCCTGGCCTGGAAACTGGCCCAATCGGAACGCGTGCAGATGGTGTACGTTGCGCCCGGCAACGGCGGCACCGCGCTGGACGCGCGCCTGCAAAACATCAACATCACCGATCTGCACGAGCTGGCCGCGTTCTGCGAGAACGAGCATATCGCGCTGACCGTGGTCGGCCCTGAAACGCCTCTGGCCGGCGGCATCGTCAACCTGTTCCGCGCGCGCGGCCTGAAGGTGTTCGGCCCGACCCGCGAAGCGGCCCAGCTGGAATCGTCGAAGGACTTCGCCAAGGCCTTCATGCAGCGCCACGGCATCCCCACCGCCGAGTACCAGACCTTCTCGGACGTGCAGCAGGCCCACGCCTACATCGACGCCAAGGGCGCGCCCATCGTCATCAAGGCCGACGGCCTGGCCGCCGGCAAGGGCGTGGTGGTGGCCATGTCGCTGGAAGAAGCGCACCAGGCGGTCGACCACATGCTGGCCGACAACCGCTTCGGCGACGCCGGCGCGCGCATCGTGATCGAGGAATTCCTGGCCGGCGAGGAAGCGTCCTTCATCGTCATGTGCGACGGCAAAAACATCCTGCCGCTGGCCACCTCGCAGGACCACAAGCGCCTGCAGGACGCCGACCAGGGCCCCAACACCGGCGGCATGGGCGCCTATTCGCCGGCCCCCATCGTGACCCCGGCCATGCACGCCCGCGTGATGCGCGAGATCATCAACCCGACCATCGCCGGCATGCACAAGGACGGCATCCCGTTCACCGGCTTCCTGTACGCGGGCCTGATGATCGACGCGGCCGGCAATCCGAAGACGCTGGAATTCAACTGCCGCATGGGCGACCCGGAAACCCAGCCCATCATGTCGCGCCTGAAGACCGACCTGCTGACGGTGATGGAACACGCCGTCAACGGCACGCTGGACGCGGTGGAACTGGAATGGGACCGCCGCACCGCCGTGGGCGTGGTGCTGGCCGCCGCCGGCTATCCGGACAGCCCGGTCAAGGGCGACATCATCGACGGCATCCCGGCCGAGACGCCGGAAGCGGTGACCTTCCACGCCGGCACCACCCACGTGGACGGCAAGCTGGTCACCAACGGCGGCCGCGTATTGTGCGTGGTGGGCCTGGGCGACAGCATCAAGATGGCGCAGAAGCAGGCTTACGAAGCGGTGGACAAGATCCACTTCGACGGCATGCAGTACCGCAGCGACATCGGCTGGCGCGGCCTGAAGCACTAAGGCTGCCGGCACGGCGAAAGGGGGCGCAACGCCCCCTTTCTGTTACAATCCTCCCCTTCCACTTTTTTTCCCACCGTACGATGTCGTCTTCGCCCTCCCCTGCCGCCGTCAAGGACTATCTGCTCGATCTGCAGAACCGCATCGTGCAGGCGCTGGAACAGCTGGACGGCGTGCCCTTCCTGCGCGACGCGTGGGACCGCCCGGAAGGCGGCGGCGGCATTTCGCGCCTGGTGGAAGAAGGCAATGTCCTGGAACGCGGCGGCTGCAATTTCTCGCACGTGATGGGCGCGGCCCTGCCGCCGTCCGCCGCCGCGGCCCGCCCGGAACTGGGCGGGCGCGCGTGGGAAGCCGCCGGCGTGTCGCTGGTGCTGCATCCGCGCAATCCGTACGCGCCCACGGTGCACATGAACGTGCGCTTTTTCAGCACCACGGCGGCCGACGGCACGCCGGTGTGGTGGTTCGGCGGCGGCATGGACCTGACGCCCTACTACGGCTTCGAGGAGGACGCGCGCCATTTCCACCGCACCTGCGCCGACGCCCTGGCGCCGTACGGCGACGAGCTGCACCCGCGCTTCAAGCGCTGGTGCGACGAGTATTTTTACCTGAAACACCGCAAGGAAGCGCGCGGCGTGGGCGGCATCTTCTTCGATGACTTCAACGCCGCCGGTTTCGAGCAAAGCTTCGCCATGGTGCGCAGCGTGGGCGACGCTTTCCTGGCCGCCTACCTGCCGCTGCTGGAGCGCCGCAAGGACACCCCGTACGGTGAACGCGAGCGCGACTTCCAGGCTTACCGGCGCGGCCGCTACGTCGAATTCAATCTTGTGTTCGACCGCGGCACGCTGTTCGGCCTGCAGTCCGGCGGGCGCACCGAAGCCATCCTGATGTCGATGCCGCCGATCGTGAAATGGCGCTACGACTGGCATCCCGAGCCCGGTTCGCCGGAAGCGGCGCTGTACACCGACTTCCTGCCGCACCGCGACTGGCTGGCGTAGTGCGCAACAGCGTGCCAGAGGCCATGCAGCCCGTCCCGGCCCGCCGCATCGCCCTGCTGGGAGGCACATTCGATCCGGTCCATGAAGGCCACGTCGCGCTGGCGGCGCATTTCATGCGCTTGCTGCAGGCCGACGAGCTGGTGGTCATGCCGGCGCTGCCGTGGCAGAAGGCGGCGCTCAAGGCCACGCCGGCGCAGCGCGCCGAGATGGTGGAACTGGCCTTCGCCGGCCAGCCCTTCCCGGTGACGGTGGACCGGCGCGAGCTGGAACGCGGCCAGCCGACCTACACGGTGGACACGCTGCGCGAGCTGCGCGCCGAACTGGGGCCGCGGGCGTCCATCGCTTTCCTGATGGGCGCCGACCAGCTGCAGCGGCTGGACACCTGGCATGACTGGCAGGCGCTGTTCGGGCTGGCCCACCTGTGCGTGGCGGCCCGCCCCGGCTTCCGGCTGGACGCCCTGCCGCTGGCAGTGGCACAAGAATTCGCACGGCGCGCGGCTGCGCCGGAGCAGATAGGAAAATCGCCGTCTGGACTGACGTGCATGGCGCCCGACCTGGCGCTGGATATATCAGCCACCGGCATTCGTGCGGCATTACAACGCGGAAATGGGCGAGTCTCGCCAGCCTTACTTATTCCGCCGGTGGTGCTAGACTATATTGAACAACATAATCTTTACAAAGAATAATGGATATTAAAAAACTGCAAACCCTCGTCGTGGACGCCCTGGAAGATGTCAAAGGCCAGGAAATCGCGCTGTTCGACACCACCCACCTGACCAGCCTGTTCGACCGCATCGCCATCGTGTCCGGCACCTCGAACCGCCAGACCAAGGCGCTGGCCGCCTCGGTGCGCGACAAGGTGAAGGCCGCCGGCGGCGACGTCATCGGCATGGAAGGCGAGGACACCGGCGAATGGGTGCTGGTCGACCTGGGCGACATGATCGTCCACATCATGCAGGCGCCGATCCGGGCTTACTACCGCCTGGAAGAGATCTGGGGCGACAAGCCGGTGAAACTGGGCGCGGCCAAGCGCAAGTCCACCACCGAGGGCGCCGAAGCGGCCGCGCCGAAGAAAGTGTCGGGCCACCTGGCCGCCGGCAAGACCGAGAAAGCCGCCGAGCCAGTCATCGAGAAGAAGACCCCGGCCGCGCGCAAACCCGGCGTGACCAAGGCCAAGCCGAAAGCGGCCGCCGCCGACGACGCCGTGGCCAAGAAGCCGCGCAAGAAAGCCGCCGCGCCGGCGATCGACCCGTCCATCCCGGAAGGCAAGAAGATCAAAGTGGGCGCCACCAAGTCGCTGACCGCGTCGACCAAGGCCAACCGCGAAGAGAAGGCCAAGGTCGCCTCCAAGCTGAAGGCAGCGGCAGAAGCGCCGGCCAAGACCGTCATCAAGCGCCTGAAAAAAGCCGCTGCAGAGTAAGGCGGGGGAAGTGCAGCTGATTATCGCCGCGGTCGGCCACAAGATGCCGGCCTGGATCGAGTCCGGCTTCGCCGAGTACACCAAGCGCATGCCGCCCGAGCTGCGCATCGTGCTCAAGGAGATCAAGCCGGTGGAGCGCTCCGGCAGCAAGACCGCCGCCACCGCGATGGCGCTCGAACGCGAGCGCATCGAGGCGGCGCTGCCGAAGTCGGTGCGCATCATCGCGCTCGACGAACGCGGCAAGGACTTGACCAGCGTGGGCCTGTCCCAGCAGCTGGAGCTGTGGCAGCAGGACGGGCGCGACACGGCCTTCCTGATCGGCGGCGCCGACGGGCTGGACCCGGCGCTGAAGGCGAAAGCCGAAGGCCTGATCCGCATTTCCAGCATGACGCTGCCGCACGGGATGGTGCGCGTGATGCTGGCCGAGCAGTTGTACCGCGCGTGGACCATCACGCAGAACCATCCATATCATCGCGTCTAGAACGATGAAGGCATAACCATGAAACCGATCGACAAGAAGATCTACCTCGCTTCCAAGAGCCCGCGCCGGCGCGAACTGCTGCGCCAGATCGGCGTCGATTTCGAACTGCTGCTGCTGCGCAGCGACGGCCCGCGCGGCGCCGACGTCACCGAAGAGGTGCTGCCCGGCGAGCAGGCCTACGACTACGTGGGCCGCGTGGCGGCCGAGAAGGCGGCCTTCGCGTGGAACCTGGTGCAGCGCCGCCACATGGTGCAGCGCCCGGTGCTGGCGGCCGATACCACCGTCACGCTGGACGGCGCCATCCTCGGCAAGCCGGCCAACAACGCCGAAGCGGTGGCCATGCTGGCGCAGCTGTCCGGCCGCACCCACCAGGTCATGACGGCCATCGCCGTGCACCACCACAAGCTGGCGCTGCAGGTCACGCAAGTGTCCGAAGTGCGCTTCGGCCAGCTCTCGCCCGCCTCCATCCAGGCCTATTGCGCCACCCAGGAACCGTACGACAAGGCCGGCGGCTACGGCATCCAGGGCCTCGCCTCGCTGTTCGTCGAGCATATCGAAGGCAGCCATTCGGGCATCATGGGCCTGCCGCTGTACGAAACGGCGCAATTGCTGCGCCAGGCAGGTTTGCCGTTGCCTTGATACCGGGTATGATCTTTGTTCAGAACAAAAGCGGCAACACTATATGAACGAAGACATCCTCATCAACATCACCCCGCAGGAAACCCGGGTCGCCCTGATACTGCAGGGCGCCGTGCAGGAACTGCATATCGAGCGCACGCTCACGCGCGGCCTGGCGGGCAACGTCTATTCGGGCAAGGTGGTGCGGGTGCTGCCGGGCATGCAGTCCGCCTTCATCGACATCGGCCTGGAACGGGCCGCCTTCCTGCACGTGGCCGACATCTGGGAAGCCCGCCCGCACGACGGCCAGAACGCCGCCCCCACCCCGATCGAGAAGATCCTGTTCGACGGCCAGGTGCTGACGGTGCAGGTGATCAAGGACCCGATCGGCACCAAGGGCGCGCGCCTGTCGACCCAGATCTCCATCGCCGGCCGCATGCTGGTCTATCTGCCGCAGGACAACCACATCGGCGTGTCGCAGAAAATCGAAAAGGAAGCCGAGCGCGAAGCGCTGCGCACGCGCCTGCAGGCGCTGCTGCCGGCCGAGGAAAAAGGCGGCTACATCGTGCGCACCCAGGCCGAGGACGCCTCCGACTCCGACCTGGCGGCCGACGTCGACTACCTGCGCAAGACCTGGGGCGCCATCTGCCACGGCGCGCGCACGCTGCCGGCCACCAGCCTGCTGCACCAGGACTTGAACCTGGCCCAGCGCGTGCTGCGCGACTTCGTGCACGACGAGACGGCCACCATCCAGGTGGACTCGCGCGAGAACTACATCGCGCTGACCGAATTCGGCAAGACCTACACCCCCAGCGTGCTGCCGCGCCTGCAGCACTACACCGGCGAGCGGCCGCTGTTCGACCTGTACGGCGTGGAGGAAGAGATCCTGCGCGCGCTGGGCCGGCGCGTGGACCTGAAGTCCGGCGGCTACCTGATCGTCGACCAGACCGAGGCCATGACCACCATCGACGTCAACACCGGCGGCTTCGTGGGCGGGCGCAACTTCGCCGACACCATCTTCAAGACCAACCTGGAGGCGGCGCACGCGATCGCGCGCCAGTTGCGGCTGCGCAACCTGGGCGGCATCATCATCCTCGACTTCATCGACATGGAAAACGCGGAGCACCGCGCGGCGGTGCTGCTGGAGCTGAAAAAGACGCTGGCGCGCGACCGCACCAAGGTGTCGGTGAGCGGCTTCTCGGCGCTGGGGCTGGTGGAGATGACGCGCAAGCGCACCCGCGAGTCGCTGGCCCACATCCTGTGCGAGCCGTGCCCGGCCTGCGCCGGCAAAGGCCAGGTCAAGACCTCGCGCACCATCTGCTACGAGATCCTGCGCGAACTGCTGCGCGAAGCCAAGCAGTTCAACCCGCGCGAATTCCGCATCCTGGCCTCGCAGGAGGTGGTGGACCTGTTCCTGGAAGAGGAATCCCAGCACCTGGCCATGCTGGGCGACTTCATCGGCAAGAAAATCTCGCTGCAGGTGGAGAACTCCTACCACCAGGAGCAGTACGACGTCATCCTGATGTAAAACGCGCAATCAACATGTCGGTCAACACGCGGATTTTGCGAATTGAATTTTGATTCGGTGGCCGAACGACATAGATTCCCGCCGGCTTCGGTGGATACCGCGCCATTACCGGCACCAGCGCGCCGGATAAGATATGCTCGCTAATCAGGCTGTCATCCAGGTATCCCAGGCCTAGCCCCGCGAGGGCGGCCGCCAGCAGTGCGGCAGGATGGTCGGCTTTGAAGCTGCCCTGGGGATGCACGGTGACCGTTTTCTCGCCGTCCAGGAATCTCCAGCTTTCCGAGCCCTGCATCAGCGACTGATGCCTGGGAAAATCCTCCGGCGTTTCAGGCGCACCGTGCGCCTTGACATATTCCGGACTCGCCACGAGCTTGCCGTGGATGCTTCCGACGCGCCTTGCGATCAGGTTGGAACTCTGGAGATGGCCGGTTCGAATCGCACAGTCATAACCTTCGCCAACCAAATCGACGTTGCGGTCACTGTAGGAAGTGTGAATCCGCAGCAGGGGATGGCGCCGCGCCATGTCCGCGAGCACGGGAGCAAAGTGTGTCGGGCCGACCGAGACCGGCGCAGCGATCCGGAAGCGGCCGCGCAGGTCACCGCTTGGCAGCACGGTTTCCCTCGCCGCGTCGATTTCAGCCAGTATCCGCGCAGCATGCTCCCGGAAGGCCCTTCCCGCTTCGGTCAACGCGGCGCCACGGGTTGTCCTCGCCAGAAGCTGCACGCCAAGTTCGGTTTCAAGCCTCAAAAGCCTGCGGCTGACGATGGATTTCGCAACGCCCAAGCGCCGCGCGGCGCCGGATACGCCGCCCGCGCTGGCGACTTCGACAAAGCACTCGAAATCTTCGATGTTCAATTTGGATTTCCTCTACTCGCTACTCTGCGTAGCTAAATTCCAGTCTGGCGTCGCTATTCCAGAAAGACAACACGGCGACGGATCGCACCAGGCGTTCCTGTTTTTACGACACAGCTTGTGGCGTGCCGGCACTACCCGGTTGAGCAACCCGCCCCGAGAATGGTGGGGATTACCCATCCTTGGGCGCTTGAGCCCAACCACTTGGCAACAACAGAAAGGACCAACAAATGATTGATCTTCAAGGCAAGCGCGCATTGGTGACGGGAGGCTCGCGCGGCATAGGCGCGGCCATCGCGTTGGCGCTGGCGGAGAACGGCGCGGACGTCGCATTCACTTACCAGCGCGCCGCCGACAGGGCCGGACAAACCGCCGCAGCCATCGAGAACACGGGGCGGCGCGCGGCCGCGATCCAGGCCGACAGCGCCGACCCGGACGCCATCGCGCGCGCCGTCGGCGAAGCCGTCGCGGCCCTCGGCGGCATCGACATTCTCGTCAACAGCGCAGCGATCGGCCTCCAGGGCCTGATCGCGGACATCGACGTGCAGCACTATCAGGCCCTCATGGATGTCAACGTGCGCGCCCCCGTGCTGTTTGCCAAGGCGGTCATCCCCCATCTCGCCGAAGGCGGACGCATCATCTCGATCGGCTCAGGCCTGGGCGAGCGGGTTCCGTTCCCGGGCGTGACGGCCTACGCCATGTCGAAAGCGGCGCTGGTTTCCTTCACCCGCGGACTTTCACGCGAACTCGGCCCCAGGGGCATTACCGTGAATCTGGTGCAGCCCGGATCGACCGATACCGACGCCAACCCGGCGACCGCAGAGGGCGCCGATTTCCAGCGGAGCATGACATCGTTGGGCCGTTTCGCAGAGCCGCGCGAAATCGCGAACGCAGTCGTGTTCCTTGCCAGTCCCGCCGCCAGCGTGATCACAGGCGCCGTCCTGACCGCCGACGGCGGCGCAATTGCCTGATACCGGCCGCGCGCCGCCGATTGGCGGCGCCGGAATTCAACGCCCGTTCAACATTCAGGCATTGGCAGGAACAGGCGTGTTGAGGAGCTGCTGCTCCCACAGGTAGGCAATGCCGCTACCGCCGCCATGCTGTTTGATCACTTCGGTGATCGCAATTGCCGACTCCATCCGGGCCCAGTCGCGTTGCCATTCGGCGGCCACCGCCATCCACGTCATCACGTTCGCGCCGGCCGCGATCATGCGCTGGATAGCGACCTGATGGGCCTCGATGGAAACGGCGCCGGACGCATCGGTAACGACCGTGACGTCCCAGCCTTCGCCGAGTGCCTGGATCGCCGGCATCGCGACGCATACCTCGGTCCACAGCCCGGCAATAACCAGCTGCTTGCGGCCCGTCGCCTTGACCACGTCCACTACCTTAGGATCTTCCCAAGTATTAATGAGGGTACGGTCGATCACCTCTTGGCCAGGGAATACCTCCGTGATCTGGGGAAACAGCAGACCACCCCGGCTGGCGACGACGGTGGTCAGAATGGTGGGGACATTGAAGGCCTTGGCGGCCTTCGCCAGGCCCGCCGTATTGTTGATCACCATTTGCGGCTCGTGGCTGTTCACGTTCGCGAGTTGGTAAGGCTGATGATCGATCAACACGAGTACCGAGTCTTCAGGGCGAAGGAGAGAACTGAGGCCGTTACGATGGGTCATTGTTTTTCCTGTTTTGCTGAGGTGGGTGGGGATATTCTCCGGGCCATACACGAACCGCATGCCGCCAGAAGAGAGAGAATTATGCTGTTGCCCTATTTGACAAGGTAGTCCCGTTCTTCGACGAGCTGTATTGCACGAACAGGAACGCAGTGCAGCAGGCGCGCTCGTCAGCCAGCTGCCGAGCGCCCTCCTCCATTAGGCGAGGCTTTATCGAAATGCTCGATGAGCAGTTCGGTCAGGACCCGTATTTTCCTGGTTGTCCGTTGGCCTGGGGGCCGGACAACGTAAGCGCCAGCCGGCGGTATCGGATAACGCGGCATGACACGGACGAGAGCGCCCGATTCCAGGTGTTCGTGAACCAGGCCGGTAGGCAGATAACCTATCCCAAGCCCTGCCAACGCGGCGGCAACGAGCGCTGTGCCGTTGTCGGCCTTGAATCGTCCTTGCGGACGAACTGCAATGGCTTGCTCTCCATCCGTGAGTTGCCATGCTTCCGTGCCCTGCATCAGGGCCTGATGGGCGAGCAGCTCTGCCGGGGTGTCCGGCGCGCCGTGCGCTTCGATATACGCGGGACTCGCCACCACCGTTCCGTAAATCGGTCCGACATATCGTGCAACCAGGTTGGAGTCCTGGAGAAAGCCAAGCCGGATCGCGCAATCGTAACCGCCGGCGAGGAGATCGATGACATGATCGCTATAGCAGGTGTGAACGTGCAGCTGCGGGTGGCGCCGTGCCATTTCCGCGAGCACGGGGGCGAAGTAACTCGGGCCGAACGACAGCGGCGCTGCGATCCGCAACCGGCCGCGCAGGTCGCCGACAGGTGAAATGATCTCCCTGGCGAGGGCAATCTCACCGCACACTCGGGCTGCATAGTCCCGGAACGTGACACCTGCTTCAGTCAGCGCAGCACCGCGCGTGGTGCGCGACAGCAGTTGGGTGCCGAGGTCCGATTCCAGCCGGCCGAGCCGGCGGCTTACAACGGACTTGGACACGCCCAGCCGGAGCGCGGCCGGCGAAATTCCTCCCGCATCGGCAATTTCCACAAAAGTTTGCAGCTCCTCGATATCCACTTCAACGACTCCAGGTTAATCAAAGCTCAAGCAACCCGCGTTTCATCGCGATCATCACGGCTTCCGTTCTATTACTGGCGCCTAATTTGCTCGATGCATTTCTCAGATGCGCCTTGACGGTTTCTGCCGCTATCCCCAGCAATGCGCCAATTTCAGAATTGGTATGGCCCTGGGCCACGCACGCCAGCACTTCGACTTCACGGCCACTCAACTTGTCGATTACTTGCGCCTCGAACGGGCATGACCGTATATTTTCTTTACTCTGCATGACTGGACAAGGGTTAAGCGCGATGTGCGCCCTCGTCCGGATCAAACATCGCAACGCCGCCGGCGGCCATGGCCGGGAGTATTTCGTCCTGCAGCACATCCCAGTGCTCCGCGAGCCTGCCGCCCTCGATCCGGAACAGGTCGATGACCACCTGCGGTGCATCGGACCAGCCACGGATGCGGCCATGGATGGCAACGAAATCGCCTTCGGCCACGGTCAGGCCTGGCTCGTAATAAACGTCTTCCGACAGGGTGGCCACCAGGCCCCGCAACGCGTCGCGTCCCTGCGGGATATTGGGATTGTGTTGAATGTAGTCTGCCGCGTAAAACCGTTCCACCGCCGACGCATCCCGCCGCTGGAACAGCGAGATCATCGCCTCGTGCACCAGCGCTTTATTGTGCTGGGGACGATGGTCGGAGAGCCGGTCGATCGGCCGTGTGACCACGAATGTCCCGCTCATACGCAGGAAATCGCCGTTGCTCAAGGTCGCGTGCGAGTGGATCACGCCGCGGTCGTAGTCCTGCACATTGGTCACCGTTGCACCGTCCTGCTCTTGCCAACTGACCGCAAACAGGCTATTCCCGAGTGGTACCACTTTGATGTCGACCAGTTCGGTCCGCGCAAACGGCCCTTCCTTGATCTGAAACTGCAATTGTGCTGCGGATAAGAGCTTCAAGCTCACCTGGAGGTTCGGGTAGCAGACATCTATTTCTAATCCAACAGGAAAACTTTCTAACGACAAGCGCATGGTTATTCCATAAAGTGTGGAGTGCGGCTGCCGCTGGTGCAGCGGCGCCGGGGAACGCTTCAGCCGTTGGGCTGGTCAAGAAAGACGTGGAGCGAGCGGATCTTTCCGCCGTCGATGCTGGCGACGTCCATGCCGGTCACCGCGGCCGGGCCACCCGCCGGGCCGCCCGCCCACTGCAGCCGTGCAAGTCCGTGATGGCCAAGCGCCGGCCCGGCCGCGCTGAACGAAAAATCCGCCGGCAAAGTGGCGTGAAGGTCGGCGACGGCCAGCGAAATCGCCTCATGGCCCCGCAACGACCGTTGCGGCTCATGCAGCTCCGCGTCGGCGTGGTAAAGCTCACGGATTGCTTGGAGGCGGCGCACCGGATCGCGTTCGCCGAACACGCGTGTGAGGTTCGCTTGCATTACCGAGCTATCGATATCTGAGGACATGGAGGTTTTCCCGAAAGTGAATCGCTAAACCAAAACGATAGCAACGCGGTGAGGTGGCAGCAATGTCCATTCCTGCGCTTGATAGTCCGATTTTGCTGTGTTGATGCGCCGCAGGTTTACGGCGGGCCGATCCGGCGTAGAATGACCGCAAAGCCTCTCACTCCGACGACAGATGCAGGAAAATACCGATCATTCCCCCATGCCGCCTGCCTTGCCGGACCATGTTCTCAGCCTGGATTTTTCACAGCGGGCGTGGAATGGCGTGGAGCTCACTGTCACCAACTATTCCTGCGACGGCGAAGTACTTCATCGGTTGCCGCTGGAGGATCGCGCCCGTCTCAGCGTCGTCCTGGAGGAAGTGGGCGGGCCGTGCGAACCCCGGCTGCGCCCGAATCGCCCGTGCCCCATCGAGCATATGCCCAGGCATATCCTTTTCGCACCGGCCGGTCTGGAAATCTGGGGCTATACCAGACACGCCCGGCGGGTGGTTGACGCAACGCTGGCATTCGACTTCGCGACGTTGAGCGAACAACTCGCGATGTCCATAGATCCAAACCTGAGCGGCACTCCGCAATTGCGGTTTGCAAATAGCCGCATCGCGACTTTGGTCGAACTCCTGGCGCAGGCTATCGGCAATCCGGATCCGTCCATGCAACTGTACGGCGACGGGATCACGGTCGCCATCGCCTCGCAACTTTTTGTATCGCCGCAAACAGCTATGTCGTGCACAGGAGTCCTGGCGCCATGGCAACTGCGGCGCGTTGTCGACTACATGGAGAGCCAGCTTCCGCATCGCATTGAGCTGGAAACGCTGGCGCGATTGGTTAACTTGTCGCAAGCGCACTTCAGCCGTGCATTCAAGGCATCAACGGGCCTGGCCCCCTATCAATGGCAGCTTGACGCGCGCATCCGAAGGGCCAAGTTTTCACTCGTGAATTCGGATGCGACACTCAGCGAAGTGGCACTGGCAACCGGGTTCGCGGACACAGTGCATTTCGGACGAACATTCAGAAAGCTCGCCGGCACCACACCCGGCCTCTGGCGGCGCGAGCGAAAACGATAACGGCTTGACCGCCGAGCGTGCTTGCCGAAGGTGTCGTTCAAGGCGTCGACGAGCGCCGTTGGCGAGGGGTCATGCTGTCCTATCCGCTCTGTTGATTGAGCTCAAAGCCTCATCCCCGCAACGGAGCAAACTCATGTGAAGTTGTGCCTCTTCGTTTGGTGCAGAGGCACCAAATTCCACTACACTGAGTCCAAATGGCGCCAACATCGCGGCCCTCACCTTGTTAGCTGGACCAACTCGAAAAGTATCGGGTCATTTGGGGACGGCAAGTGTGGACCAGTGCGACGCGCTCCCGCTCCGCGCGGCAAGGCTTAGCGCCCTGCCCGTGCCGGCGGCCTTGGCGGCGTTCAATACCTTATTTCGATGCCGCGCTCCGGCGGCGGCGCGCCAGGCCCAGCGCGGCCAGGCCGAGGCCGAACAGCGCCACGGATGCCGGTTCCGGCACGGCGCTGCGCTGCGCGCCCAGCTTGGCGGCAATGCCGGTCGCTTTGTTCAGGGCACCGCCGTTGTTCGCCACGTACAAGGTATCGTGCAGCGAGTCATAGCTGATGCCGGTGATATATGGGAACTGCTGCAGGCCCGCCAGCGTGAAGTCGACCACCTGCACGGCGCCGGTGGCTGCATCGACGCGGCGCGAAATGTGGGCGCTGTTGTAGCCGTCGCCGAAGAACACATAGCCGTTCACGGCGAACGCATAGCCGGCCGTACCGTTCCGCAAATCGAAGCTCACCGTTTTGGTCTGGTTCAGTGCGTAGTCGAAGGTCGCGATACTCCACTGGCTGTTGGCTGCCACGCCGCCCACCACGTACAGCTTGCTGCCGTCGCTCATAGGGTTGACGCCCGACCAGCCGCCCCAGTTGAAGTTTTCCGTGCTCATTCCGCCGCTCACGGCGACGCTCTTCTGGACCTGGCCGTTGACGGCCGACACTTTGGAGATCGTCAGGCCGGAGAAACCTCCCGTGCGCAGGTACAGGGAATCGTTGTGCGCAGCCAGGTAAGGCCCGTAGTTCGTTAGTGCCAGGCTGCCGTTCGGCGTGCGGCTGTCGTAGCGGCCCGAGTCGGCGTACTTCAGGATGCTGGAACCGTTATAGGTGGTGGTCTGGTACACCTTGCCGGTGACCGGGTCGACCGCCATGCTGTAGTGGCCGGCGGACGCGGATGCCAGCGCCGAGGTGGTGATGGTGGCTGCTTGCGCTTGGGCGGCGAACAGCACAGGGAGGGCGGCGAGGCACGCGTTGCGGAACAAATTCATGGATTAGCTTTCGAATTAGAAATATATTTTTCTTAATAGCAATAAACATGCCATCAAGACTTTTATATTGCAATTCAATGGCTTGGCGCCAGGACGGCTGCCCGCCGGGGCGCCGGTGTAAAGTTTTCCGACAAAATCAGGACGCGCAGTGCACGCGGTTGCGGCCGGCGGCTTTGGCGGCGTACAGGGCCTGGTCGGCCGCCTCCACCAGCACACTGGAGGCCGGCGGGCCGCTGCCCTGCTGCGGCGCCAGCGCGGCCACGCCGGCGCTGATGGTGACCGCGCCGCTCGGGCTGCCCGCGTGCGGGATGCGCAGCTCCTCGATGGCTTTACGGATGCGTTCGGCCACCGCCTGCGCGCCGGCCACGCCGGTTTCCGGCAGCAGTATCCCCACTTCTTCGCCGCCGTAGCGCGCGGCCAGGTCGCCGGGACGCTTCGGCGTCTGCGCGCGGATGGCCTTGCTGACCGCGCGCAGGCAGTCATCGCCGGCGCTGTGGCCGTACAGGTCGTTGTATTGCTTGAAGCAGTCCACGTCCAGCATGATGAAGGCCAGCTCGCTGCCGGCGCGTGCGGCGCGGCTGAATTCCTTGCCCAGGGTGACGTCGAACTGGCGCCGGTTGGCCAGCCCGGTCAGACCGTCCTGCAGCGCCAGCTTTTCCAGCGTGCGGTTCAGGCTTTCAAGCGCGTCGCGCGCCTGCAGCAGTTCCTTCTCCGCCTGCAGGCGCAGCTCGATCTGCTGGATCAGGCGCTTGCCGAACAGCGCCAGCAGCAGGGCCAGCAGCAGCACGCCGAAGGAGTGCAGCAAGGTGTCGCGCCGCCAGCCTTCCAGCACCTCGTCGCGCGACAGGGCCGCCGTCACGAACAGCGGATAGCGCTCCAGCACGCGGTAGCTGTTCAGGCGCAGTTCGCCATCCTGGGTGGAACGGAAAAAACCGCTGCCGTCCCGGCCCGAGGCGCTGAACTGGCGGTAGATCGGCGTGTTGACGATGCTCACGCCGACCCGGTTTTCGTCGAACGGCCGGCGCACCAGCATGGTCCCTTCCTTGTGCAGCAGCGCCACCGCGCCGCGCTGGCCCACGTCCAGCCGCTGGTAGAAGCGGTTGAAATAGTCGAGGTCGATGGTGGCCAGCGCCACGCCGGCGAAGCCGCCGTCCGGCCGCTTCAGGCGGCGCGACACCGGCAGTATCCATTTGCCGGTGGAGCGGCTCACCACCGGCACCCCGATGTGCGGGCCGCTGTCGTCGTGGGTGCGGTGGTATTCGAAGTATTCGCGGTCGACGTTGTTGTAGGCCAGGTTCATCACCGGGCGCGAGTTGACCACCCAGCGCCCGGCGTCGTCGTACACGAACAGGCCGTTCAGCTGCGGCAGGCGCGCCACTTGCGCCACCATCAGCCGGTGCAGGCGTTGCAGGTCGGCCGCCGCCGGCGTCTGCGCGCCGCCGCTTTCGATCCGCTCGACGATGTCCGCCAGGATGGTGTCGGCGCCGGTGATGGTGTCGTCCGCGTGCTGCGCCATCGAGCGCGCCAGGTTGGAGGTGTTGCGCTCGGACGCGGCCAGCAGTTCGGCGCGCGCGTTCAGGCTGCGCCAGCCGTCGATCGCCACCAGCGACAGGCAGACCACGGCGACGAACACGGTGGCCCAGAAAGTAATCGGAAGCCGCTTCAGCATAGGCACCCTATCGACGCCCGCAGGGCCGCAGCCGACTGGCGGGAACTGTCTTTATACCGCACTCATGGACGCAGCGCCAGCATCGGCTGCAAGGTCTGCCAGACCTGCTGCGGAGCGATCTTCTGCATGCAATCGTGGTGCCCCAGCGGGCATTCGCGCTGCTTGCACGGCGCGCACTCCAGCCGCAGCGAGATCGACGCGGCCACGTCGGCAAACGGCGGCGCGTGGCCGGGATCGGTGGGCCCGTAGATGGCGATCACCGGACGGTTCAGCGCCGATGCAATGTGCAGCAGGCCGGAATCGTTGCTGACCACCGCGCCGGCGTGGGCGATCAGCGCCACCGCTTCGGCCAGGCTGGTGGCGCCGGCCAGGTTGAACAGCGCCGGCGGCGCCGCGCCCGCAGCGGCGGCCGCCGCCATGGCAGTCTCCACCACCTCGGTGCAGACTGCCTTGTCCTTGGGCGAGCCGAGCAGCGCGATCTGCACCTGCGGGTGGGCCGCCGCGATGGCTTGCGCCAGGCCGGCGAAGTGGCTGGCGGGCCAGCGCTTGGCCGAGCCGAATTCGGCGCCCGGCGCGAACGCCACCAGCGGCCGCTCCGGGTCCAGCCCGGCGCGCGCGCAGGCGGCGGCAATCTGTTCGCCGCTCGCTTGCAGCACCGGGCGCAAGACAGGCAACCGCGGCTGCAGCGGCGACTCGGGCGGGCGCGCCAGCGCCGCGTAGAACGGCACCATGGGTCGCGGCGGTACGTCGTCGCGGTGCATCACGTTGATCAGGCCGTAGCGGCTTTCGCCCTTGTAGCCGACCCGCTGCGCAATCCCGGCCAGCCAGGGGATCAGCGCGTACTTGAGCGTGTTGGGCAGCACGTAGGCGGCGGCGTAGCCGCGCTTGCTCAGCTGGCGCGCGTAGCGCCAGCGTTCGCGCAGCTGCAGCGGGCCGTGGCGGAACGGCGTTTCCAGCACCTGGTCCACTTCGGCCATCTGGCGCCACACCGGCGCCACCGAGGGCGGCGCCAGCACGTCGATGGGGCGTTCGGGATGGGCCGCGCGCAGCAGCGCCAGCAGCGGCTGCGCCATCACGGCGTCGCCGATCCAGTTCGGCGAAATCACGAGCGTGCGCGGGGCGCTCATCGCGGCGTCCCTTCATCCTGCGCGTTCAGGCAAAAGCCCATCAGCAGGAACAGCATCTGTACATAGAACATGGTGCTCAATATGGACCAGAAAATGACCTCGGTCAGGCCGAAGCTGAAATAGCCGATCACCAGCAGCAGGCCGGCCAGCGCCGGGGCGATGACGGCCGGACTGGCCGACTCGTGGGTGCGCAGTATGCGCAGGAAGAACAGGAAAGGCGCCAGCATGGCGAACAGGTAGACCAGCAGGCCCGGTATGCCGCCGTACACCAGCACATGCACCATGTCGCTGTGGAAGTGCTCGGATTCCAGCACGAAGGGCTGCAGGCGGCCGGCCGCCACTTCGCGCGCCAGTTCGGCGCGGATTTCCCGGGTGCTGGAAATGCGCCACGGGTGCTGGGCCGCCAGCGCCAGGCCGCCCTTCCACAGTTCCAGGCGGATGCCGACGTTGGAGTAGGCGCCGCCGCCGTCGAAATACGCGGTCACGTCCTGCACGCCCTGCCGCACCCGCTCGCGGGTGCCGGTCTGCTCGATGAAGTAGGTGCTCACCAGCAGCAGCAGCGCCAGCGCCGCCAGCGCCTTGGAGACGCGGCTGCGCAGGAAGTGGCCGTATTTGATGAACAGCACCACGGCGAACAGCACGGCGATCCAGCCGCCCCGGGTGCCGGTGGCCACCGAGCCGAGCAGGCCGGCCAGCGCGCCCAGCGCCGGCCACAGCGCCTGCCGGCCCTTGAAATCGAGCACCGCCGCCAGGCACAGCATGCCCATGCACAGCTGGATGTCGCCGAATGTTATGGAATTGATAAGCCCACCGGGGCGCGCCATGTCCAGGCCCCAGCGCTGGTAGCAAATGAACACGGCGCCGCCCACCGTGCCGGCGATCAGGCCCCACCACAAGGCCTTGCGGCTGGGACGGCACGCCAGCACGGCCAACAGCACGGTGACGCTAAAGAAAATGCGCGCCGGTTTCTCCAGTGCGCGCAATTGTATGTCGGGATGCAACAATAGACCCGCCAGGGCAAAGGCGAAACTGGCAGCAAAGGCTGTTAAAACAAGACGAACCTCAGTAAGATGACGCAAAAAGCCGGGTTTCGCAGTACGCCAGCAGTACAAGCCGGCCAGCAGGAAGGCGAACCCGACGGCGCTCGCGCCGGAACGTGTGACCAGCGTCAAGGCCGGCAGCAGGAAAATCAGACTGTGGATGAGATAAGATAGTGCGTTGTCTTGCAGAATGTTTTTTTTTGTAAAAGATTTATTCATTAATGTTTTGTGAGCTTATTCTTGCAAAATCAGCACAGGCAGCATCCACTTCATGCAACAAGCGTCAAAAATTTCTGTCATCATCACGACCTACAACCGGCCCGACGCCCTGGCGGCAGTGCTGGAGGCCTGCTTCTGCCAAGACGATAATCAATTCGAAATCATTATCGCTGATGACGGCTCCACCCACAACACGCGCCGGTGCGTGGAAAACCTGAAGCGCCGCTCGCCGGTGCCGCTGCTGCACGTGTGGCAGCCCGATGAAGGTTTCCGCGCCGCGCGCGCGCGCAACCAGGGCATCCTGGCCGCCAGCGGCGACTACATCGTGTTCCTGGACGGCGACTGCCTGCCGCAGCCCAGCTTCATCAGCCAGCACCGCAAGCTGGCCAAGCCGGGCTACCTGGTGACCGGCAGCCGGGTGCTGCTCAGCCCCGGCTACACGCTGCGCCTGCTGGCCGAGCGCATCAACCTGCGCGGCCTGACGCTGTGGGACAAGCTGAAGCTGCGCCTGACCGGCGACCTGAACAAATTCCTGCAAACCGTGCTGACCCTGCCCGACGTGGGCCGCGAAAGCCGCCGCTTCAGCTGGCGCCGCATCAAGAGCTGCAACCTGGGCGTGTGGCGCAGCGACCTGGACACCGTGAACGGCTTCGACGAGAGCTTCCAGGGCTGGGGCCACGAGGATTCCGACCTGGTGGTGCGCCTGTTCAACGCCGGCGTGATGCGCAAGGAAGGCGCGTTCGCCACCGAGGTGTACCACCTGTGGCACAAGGAAAACGAGCGCAGCCTGGAAGACCGCAACCGCCACATCGTGCTGCAGCGCGCCGCCGACAAGACCGTGCTGGCCGCGCAAGGGCTGCGGCGGCCGCCGGCCCCCGCCCCTGCCCCGGTGCAGCCCGCCGTGCCGGGCGCGCAGCGTCCGGCCGCGCCGGCCAACGACGCGCTGCCCACCAACGCGCCGCCCAACCTGGCCGCCGCCAGCAATTCCTGAGCCTTACCCCTATTCGCCGTCCTGCAGCGCGATGCGCACCAGGTCGGCCACATTGCCCACCCCCAGCTTCGCCATCAGGCGCGCCTTGTGCACTTCCACCGTGCGCACGCTGATGCCCAGCGCCGGCGCGATCTCCCGGTTGTGCCGCCCCAGCACCACCAGCTGCATCACTTCCCGCTCGCGCGGCGTGAGCTCGCGCAGCAGGGCGCGGTGGTCTTCGCGCGCGCGGCTCTGGCTGCGCTGCCGCGCCTCGGACGAAAACGCCTCGTCGATGGCGGCCACCAGCTTGGCATCGTCGAACGGCTTTTCCAGGAAGTCCAGCGCGCGCGCCTTGAAGGCGGCGCGCGCCAGCGCCACGTCGGCGTGGCCGGTGACGATGACGATGGGAATCCGGTTGCCCAGCTGCGCCAGGCGCTGCTGCAGCTCCAGCCCGTCCAGGCCGCCCATGCGGATGTCGATCACCAGGCAGCCGGCCCAGTCCGGCCGCCAGGCCTGCAGCAAGGCTTCGCCGTTGGCGTACACGGCGGTGCGGTAGCCGCGCACGCCGAGCAGCAGGCCCAGCGCGTCGCGCACGGCGGGGTCGTCGTCGACGATGAATACGGTCAGGTCCATGCGTTACGCTCCAGGTTCGGTTTCTTGCGCCGGCAGTATAAAACGGAATACGCCGTGGCCGGCCACCTCGGCCCACAATTGGCCGCCGTGCGCCTCGATGATGGCGCGGCTCAGCACCAGCCCCAGGCCCAGGCCGCTCGACTTGGTCGACACGAAGGGTTCGAACAGGCGCCGCGCCAGCGCCTCGGACACGCCGGCGCCGCTGTCCTCGACCGTGATGCGCAGCCGCGCCCCGCCCAGCGCCTGCGCCGACAGCGTGATGCGGCGCTGCCCCGGCGCGCAGGCGGCCACCGAGTCGAGCGCGTTGGCCAGCAGGTTGCGCAGCACCAGCTCGACCTGGATGCGGTCGGCCAGCACCGACACCGGCGGCGCCTGCGCCACCGCCAGCTCCACCCCCTGCTCGCGGCACTGGCTGAAGAACTGCTGCGTGATGGCCGCCAGCAAGCTGCTGGCCGGCACCGGCTCGAGCCGCAGCGCCCCGGTGCGGAAAAAGTCGCGCAGGCGCCGCACCACCTCGGCCGCGCGGCCCGATTCGATCACCATGCGCTGGATCGCGCCCTTCAGCAGTTCGCCCGTCTCGCCCCGTTCCAGCAGGTGCTCGCAGGCTTTGCCGTAGGCCGACAGCGCCGTCATCGGCTGGTTCAGCTCGTGCGCCAGCGCGGCCGCCATTTCGCCGGCCGCCGCCAGCCGCAGCGTGTGTTTCAGCTCGTCGGCCACCTGGCGCCGCTCGTCGACCACGATGCCGATGAAGAAGGCCACCAGCGCCAGCACCGCGTCCAGCATCTGCAGCTCGGCCACCTCGAGGTCGACCGCGTTGGTCCAGCGCACCAGCGTGACGATGGCCAGCTGCAGCGAAAACACGATCAGCGCCGCGCCGTACACGCCCTGGCGGGCGGCGGCCCAGATCACCGGCAGGAACAGGAAATAGAAATGCTTGAACTCGGCCCGCGCGATGTGGCCGAACACGGCGGTGAGCACGCAGATGGCCAGCACCAGGTAGCCCAGGGTTTCCCAGCGCCACGCGGCGGCCCGCAGGCGCGCGCGGCTGTCCTCGCCGGCCAGCATCCAGATCAGCGGCATCGACACCATCACGCCCACCAGGTCGCCGATCGCGAAACGCCACACGGCCAGCGCGCCCTGCCCGACCGGGATCAGCCCGGCCGACGACAGCAGCGCCACGTAGGCCACGGCATTGAGCAGGGTGCCGGCCGCCACCGCCGCCAGCCAGCTCAGCAGGCGGTCGCGGCTGTCGAACATGGCCACGCTGCCGAAATTGCGCCGCAAGCCTTCGCCGATCAGGCCGTAGCCCAAGGTCAGGCTGAGCGCGCCCAGCAGGGTGTAGAGCGGCCCGGCCGCCATGCCGCGCAGCCAGATGTCGCCCAGCAGCAAGGCCGCGAACCAGGGCAGCGCGGCCCGCTTGCCGTAGCGCAGCCAGTACACCAGCCCCAGCGCCGGGTCCGGATTCCAGGGCGTGATGTTCAGGCCGTACAGCGGTTCGACATAGGTGAGCCAGTCGAGCAGCAGATAGAGCAGCAGGAATGCCGGCCCATGCAGCCTTGCCAGGAAGCGCAGCGCGCGCTGCATTGCTATCAAATGTCTCCCCCCGCGAATTGCCAGCCCGCAACGCCGGCTGGTCATGGCGGATTTTAACTTACTGTTTCCCGGGATTGCGCAGCGCGGCGCGCATGCGCCGCGCTGGCGCGGTAGAATCGACGCACGATTGCGGTTTGACTCTGTTTACCTTGGGAGGACACGATGCGACTGGATATCTACCGACGAGCGGAACACGATGGCCTGTTTTCCTACCTGGCCGTGCCCGAGGGCAAGCCAATCCCGCAGGAAGCCATCAACACCGACTGGCAGGCGGCCAGCCTGGCGCTGGAAGTGGACGACGGCGCCGACGCGCTGCCCGACTTCCACATCGAGCAGCCCCATCAGCAGATCGGCGCCAAGGGCTACGCCATCACCAGCGTGAAGGACGTCTAACCGCGCTGGCCTCAGCCGTACGGCGTGTACTGGAAGCCGTTCTGGATGGTGTCGATGACCTGAAGCTGGTTCTCGGCGCTTTCGCTGAACGACAGCAGCACGCCGGCCTGGGTATCCTTGCCGTTGGTCAGGATGTCCATCCAGTGCGCATAGCCGGCCGCTTCCGGTTCGCGGTTCAGCACGTTGTTGTACAGCTTGGTCACGAACACGTCGTTGGCGGGCGCGCGGCTGCCGTACAGGTTCTCGAACTCCTGGCTGTTCATGAAGCCGGCCGCCATCTGCCGCAAGCTCCAGCCGTTCTCCATCAAATACATCCAGTAGCCCAGGCCCGCCAGGTCGGGCGCGCGGTCGAACGAGGCCTGGTACATGCGGTAGGCCTGGCCGCCGATGCCGTCGGTATCGATGCCGATGCTCATGTCGGCGAACTTGATGCGCTCGCTCGACACCAGCAGGTCGGTGCCGCCGCTGCCGGCCAGGTCGGTGACCGTGTAGCCGGCGGCGGTGCGCGCCACCGTGTAGCTGCCGGCGGCGCCGCTGTACTGCACGGTGTCGACGCCGCCGCCGCCATTGATATGGTTGTTGCCGGCCGTGGGCAGCAGCAGGTTGGCAGCGTCGTCGCCTGCCAGGTTCAGCGCGCTCGAGACGGTGAACGTCTGCGTGGCGGAGAACGCCGACGCCAGGCCCACCGTGTCTATGGCGCGCGCCACAAGGGCGTAGTCGCCGTCGGCCAGCGCCACCGGCCGGATGCTCCAGGTGCCGCCGGCGTCCGCGGTGGCGGTGCCGAGCACGGTGCCGCCGTTGAGCAGCTGCACCTGCGCGCCCGCTTCGGCCGTGCCGCTGAACAGCGGACGGTTGCCGCTGGCTGCCGCGCTGCCGTCCTTGGTGAACTGCATGACCGGCGCCGGCGGCGCCACGCCGTCGATGCTGGACAGCGCCAGCGTCGTGTCGCTGAAGCGCAGGAATTCCACGCTGTTGAGCGTATCCAGGCCTTCGGCGCCGTTCAGCGACCAGGTATTCGTGCTGATCTGCGTCAGCGTGTAGGCGCTGCGCGCGCCGGAATAAATGGCGCTGTCGTTGCCGCCGCCCCCGTTCAGCACGTCGTTCCCGGCGCCGCCCTGCAGCGCGTCGGCGCCGCTGCCGCCGGTCAGCGTGTCGGCCGCGCCGGTGCCGGTGTAGTAGCGGCCGCCGCCGGTGGAGTTCACGCCCAGCGCGCCCCCCAGGCCGTCGCCGCCGTACAGCCAGTTCAGCGCCGCCACGTCGTACGGGCTGTAGCTCATGTAAGGCCCGCCCGAACTGCTGTAGGACATGACGGTGTAGGAGGAATTGTCGGTGGCGTCCGGCAGCTGCACGTCGCCTTCGAAAGGATGCTTCAGGCCCAGCATGTGGCCGATTTCATGCAGCAGCGTTTCGCCGCCTTCGCCGCCGTTCAGCGTGGCGTTCTGGCCGCCCCACTGCACATTGTCCAGGTAGATATAGGCCTTGGCGCTGTAGGCGGTGACCTGGTTGCTGCCGTTGTAGGAATAGTTGATGGACCAGCTGCACAGGCCGGACGTCTGCGGCCCGGCAATGTCGGCATTGCTGAAGTGCACTTGCGCGCTGCTGCCGTTGGTGGTTTCCACGAAATTGATGCCGGTCAGGCGGCTCACATAGGCCATGGCGTCGCGCGTGGCGGCCTGCTGGGCGGCGCTGAAGGCGCTCGGCGTGTTCTGCAGGCTGGTGTTGCCAGTCTGCATGCCGCTCGCGGTGGAAAAGGTGTAGGTGACCACGTTGGCGGTGGACGGCGCCAGGAAATTCCAACCCGGACCGTCATCGAGCAAGGCGTCGATATGGTTGTAGCCGGACAGCAGGGCGGTGGTTGCTTCAGTGACGGTTGCCATGGAGGATAGAAATATGGATGAGTTGAAGCCCCAGTATTTCTTGCCGCCATGGCCTTGTCAATTGTAAATTGCGCGTGATAATCATTTACAAGCCACGCAAAACTAATACTCCACCGCCACTTCGCGCGCGCCCAGCACCTGTTCCAGCGACAGCTTGAGCGCATCCGACGGCGCCACGCGCCACTCCTCGCCCAGCTGCACCACGCAGTCCACGCCCTGCGGCTTGACCCGCATGGCCACCGGCAGGCCGTTGGCGTCGCGGTGCGGCGCCAGTACTTCCTGCAGCTTGGCCGGCGCCACCGTGGTCGGCATGGTCCAGCCGAACTGCTGGCCGAACTGGCTGCGCGCGGCGATGATGTCGTACACCTTCTCGGCCGAGATGCGCAGGCCGCCCGAGAAGCGGTCTTCCGACACCTTGCCCACCACGGCCAGGAATTCGTCGTCCTTGAACATGCGCTTGTTCTCGTCGAACAACTCGCTGTACACGGTCACCTCCACCACGGCGGTCTTGTCGTCCAGCGTGATGATCCACAGCTTGCCGCGCTGCGTCATCTGCGGGCGCATGCCGGTGATCACGCCGCTCATCATGCGCGGCTCGCGCGACGGCTCCAGGTCCGACAATTTGGTGCGCGAGAAGCGGCGCGCCTCCTGCGCGTAGGAATCGTACATGTGGCCGGACAGGTAGAAGCCCAGCGCGATCTTTTCCTCGGCCAGCTTCTGGCGGTCGGTGAACGGCGCCGCCTTCACGTACTCGGGCGGCGCCACCAGGTCGGAATCGTCGCCGCCGAACAGCGACACCTGGTTGGCGGCCTTGGCTTCCTGGTCGGCGCACTCCATGGCGAAGGTCACCGAGGCCAGCAGCACCGCGCGGTCCACGCCCAGGCAGTCGAACGCGCCCGAGCGTATCAGCGCCTCGATGGTGCGGCGGTTGATCTGCTTCTTGTCGACCCGCTTGCAGAAGTCGAACAGGCTGACGAACGGCCCGCCCGCGTCGCGCGCGGCGATGATCGCTTCGATGGCGTTCTGGCCGGCGCCCTTCACGCCGCCCAGGCCGTAGCGGATCTGGGTGACCTTCTTGCCGGTGACCGAAGGCGCTTCACCGTCCGGTCGGAAGCGGTAGGCCGACTTGTTGATGTCCGGCGGCAGCACGGTCAGGCCGCAGATGTCGATCGAGTCCTCGACCAGGATCTTCACCTTCTCGGTGTCGTCCATGGCCAGCGACATATTGGCCGCCATGAACGCGGCCGGGTGGTGCGCCTTCAGGTAGGCCGTGTGGTAGGACAGCAGCGCGTAGGCGGCGGCGTGCGACTTGTTGAAGCCGTAGCCGGCGAACTTTTCCATCAAGTCGAAGATCTCGTCGGCCTTCTCGGCCGACAGGCCGTCCTTGGCGGCGCCGGCGCGGAAGATCTCGCGGTGCTCGGCCATCTCCTCGGCCTTCTTCTTACCCATCGCGCGGCGCAGCATGTCGGCGCCGCCCAGCGAGTAGCCGCCGACGATCTGCGCCATCTGCATCACCTGCTCCTGGTACACCATGATGCCGTAGGTTTCGGACAGGATGGACTCGGTGCGCGGATCGGGATAGTCGAAGCGTTCGCCGTGTTTCCGTTTGCAGAAGTCGGGGATCAGGTCCATCGGGCCCGGACGGTACAGCGCCACCAGCGCGATAATGTCCTCGAAACGGTCGGGACGGGCGTCCTTCAGCATGCCCTGCATGCCGCGCGATTCAAGCTGGAACACGGCCACCGTTTTCGCCTTGGTCAGCAGCTCGTAGGACGCGCGGTCGTTCAGCGGCAGCTTGGCCAGGTCGAAGTCCGCCATGGCCGGATCGAGATCCTTGATGTAGTTCACCGCGCGGTCCAGGATGGTCAGCGTGGTCAGGCCCAAAAAGTCGAACTTGACCAGGCCCACGGCCTCTACGTCGTCCTTGTCGTACTGCGACACCACGCCGCCGTCGCCGCCCTGCGTGTACAGCGGGCAGAAGTCGGTCAGCTTGCCGGGGGCGATCAGCACGCCGCCGGCGTGCATGCCGATGTTGCGGGTGATGCCTTCCACCTGCTGCGCCAGGTCCAGCAGCTGGCGCACCTCCTCCTCGTTCTGCTGGCGTTCCTTGAGCATCGGTTCTTCCTCGATCGCCTCGGCGATGGAGACCGGCTTGCCCGGCTTGAACGGGATCAGTTTCGACACGCCGTCGCAGAACATATAGCCGAAGTCCATCACGCGGCCCACGTCGCGGATCGCGCCCTTGGCCGCCATGGTGCCGAAGGTGGCGATCTGCGACACCGCGTGGTGGCCGTACAGGTCCTTCACGTGCTGGATCACGCGGTCGCGGCCTTCCTGGCAGAAGTCAATATCGAAGTCGGGCATCGATACGCGTTCCGGGTTCAGGAAGCGCTCGAACAGCAGGTTGTATTTCAGCGGGTCCAGGTCGGTAATCAGCAGCGCGTACGCCACCAGCGAGCCGGCGCCCGAACCCCGGCCCGGCCCCACCGGCACGCCGTTTTCCTTGGCCCACTGGATAAACTCGGCCACGATCAGGAAGTAGCCGGGGAACTTCATGTTGCAGATGGTGTCGGTCTCGAACTTCAGGCGCGCCTCGTAGCGCGGGCGCTCCGCCTCGCGCTTGACCGGGTCCGGATACAGGTGCTCCAGGCGCGCCTCCAGGCCCTTCTTCGACTCGGCCACCAGGAACTCGTCGATGGTCATGCCGGGCGGGGTCGGGAAGTTCGGCAGCTGCGGCTTGCCCAAGGTGAGCGTGACGTTGCAGCGCTTGGCGATTTCCACCGAGTTTTGCAGCGCGGCCGGCAGGTCGGCGAACAGCGCGCCCATCTCGGCCTGCGTCAGGAAGCGCATCTGCTCGTTGTAGCGCTTGACGCGCTTGGCGTTGGCGATCATCTCGCCGTCGGCGATACAGATGCGCGCCTCGTGCGCGATGAACTCGTCCGGCGACATGAACTGCACCGGGTGGGTCGCCACCACCGGCAGGCCCAGCTTGGCCGCCAGCGCCACCGAATGGCGCACCTGCGCCTCCTGGTTGGCCTGGCCGGCGCGCTGGATCTCGACGTAGAAATGGCCGGGGAAGATGGCGGCCCACTTGCGCGCCTGGCGCTCGGCCAGCTCCAGGTTGCCGTTGTCGATGGCCGCGCCAATGTCGCCGTACTGCGCACCGGACAGCGCGATCAGGCCGTCGTCGGTGCGCTCGTTGGGCAGCAGCTCGTAGGTCTTGTTGGCGCGCTCGGCCAGCCACTCGGTGCGGATCTCTGCACGGCCCTTGTACTGGTTGGTGAGCCAGGCGGTCGACAGCAGCTCGCACAGCTGCAGGTAGCCCATGCGGTTTTTCGCCAGCAGCAGCAGGCGCGACGGTTTCTCGCGGTTGTCATCGTTGGTGATCCACACTTCGCAGCCGATCACCGGCTTGATGCCCTTGCCGCGCGCGGACTTGTAGAACTTGACCATGCCGAACAGGTTGCCCAGGTCGGTGACGGCCAGCGCCGCCTGCTTGTCCTTGGCGGCGGCGCCGATCAGGTCATCGATGCGCACCAAGCCGTCGACAATGGAGTATTCCGAGTGCACCCGCAGGTGGACGAAGGCCGGACCCTGCGGTTGAGGCGCGGCGGCTATGGCGCCGCCTTCTTGTTCGATTACCATCATGTTCATGCTGCTGCTCGCCAGTGTTCCAATGAGGCGCTATTCTACCGCGCCGAGCAGATGACATGGCAGTTACACTGCGCCGCTCCGGGGAATAAATGGAGCTGAATCTTCATAAGCCTCATCCAGCGAAGCGAGCAAATCGGCCACAAAAATGACGGGCAAATCCGGATTATCGCGTGCAGCCTTGCCCACCCGGTCCCAAAATTCAACCTGGCCGGCAAGCGCCCGGTTTCGCCCCTCGGCAATCCATGCCTGGATATCCTCGGCGCGAACCCCACGCACTTTGGGCATGGCACGCAAAGCGGCAACTGCCACTGCCTCGGAACGGGAGATCTTTCGCATCACACTAGCCCATGCATGTTGGTCACCACATGCTGGACTTTGGCACGAAGCGTCTGTTCGTCGATATAAAAGTCCGGCCGTTCAGCAAGCAATTCTGGATCTGCTGTAAAGCTATCCACATCGCCGAAAAGTTCATCCAGCAGCAGGAATTCCGGTTCATCAAGCCTGCAGGTTTCGTTCATAAAAATATCCAAAAACCTCGCTTGGACCTGATCAACCGACAGTTCACGGGCAAGAAAGCGCTCCAGCAAATCCCGATAGTCGCGAATCTCTTCCTTCATGTGCCACCTCCAAGCTTTCTGATCCTCAAAACATGCTCTAGTTGCATCACACTCAATCGCCAACCCGATAAGAACTCCTTTTCATATACTTATGACTGCCGCACGTGTCCAACGGTTCACGAAGCTGACTACCGGGCGATTTCTCTAAGCACCAAAGAGCTGTTCATTGTAAGAAGAATTCCGAAAAAGACCAACCGGATACATTTGCCGTTGTTCCGGCCGGTCATGATCAGTAAGTTATTGCCACGGGTAGAGCGTCGTGGTCTTGGCGATTCGGTCGTAATACATGATGCCTCCTGGAGTAGGTACTACCGACGCCGCACCAGCCCCCCAGAGCGGGTTGTCCGTGGCAAGGCAGAAACCTGCCTCGGAAGCATCCGGCCACCCTATAACTTTTGAACAGTCAAATAGGGATGGCTTTCCTTGCGCGAGTTCGTTGCCGCCGTTGATATAAAGGTATGCACCAACGGAATTCCCCGACGGTGCATAGCATAACTGCTGCCATGAGGCGGAATGAGGACGAAGCTTAACTGTACATTTTCCCCCATAGATAGCAGACCAGTCAGCAAAGGAAACGACGGAGTTTGAGCTCGCCCTCTTCCACACATTGCCTTGGCAAAACAGCAGCGCCTTGCGATCCCCAGTGACGCCAACCGTGTCGATCGCACTATTGAAAACGCCGCTTTCCGCGACGACCGGAATAACAGCGAACGATGTGTCCCCTTTATCGCCTTTGTCACCCTTGTCACCCTTCAAGCCAGCCGCGCCCGCCGGACCGGCTGGACCAGTTGGACCCGTGGCCCCCGTCTCGCCAGGCACGCCGTCCGATATCAGTGCGATTTCAAGCTTTGGGGCATGGCTTGTGGAAATATTTTCTTTGCTGTCGAAACTTGCCGATGAAGCGGGATAGCCGGCAGCCGGAACCAGCGCCAAACCAAAATTCTGTGCCGGATAGTCAACCCAGGCTTTCACCAGCTCAGTCACATCGACTACCGTGTACTGGGCAGCCAATATCGCCGGAGAGCGCGCGACGGCAGCGCCGGTGGAAGGAGCCGTTTCGAACGTGACGGTCCTTTCCCCCCAGGCGGAAGTGATCGGCAACACGTCAACAGGGCTGGTTCCGCTAGTCTTGTTGACCCACACGAGCAAACTAGCCTTTGAGATCTTGGAGCCAACCGTACCTGCCGGGAGCGTCGCCAAGTCAAAAGAAAGATAGGATGAGCTTCCGCCCCCCCACATAAATCAGCGTGCCCAAGCCTGCGTTTGTCGCACCGGCCGTAACATAAGTGTCTGCCAATACTGGCGCTTCGACAGCAAATGCGCTTGCGGAGAACGCGCCGAGCATGGATAGAACGACGCTGACCAACCGAGCTTTTCTTGGCATGTTTAAATATCCTGTTGAGTTTGGGAAGATAGTGCCCAGATGGAAAGGCGGGCACGAAATTATAATTTCCCACAGGAAAATTATCAACAATGGAATATTTTTTTACAATAATCAGACCACTGTAAGCTGGGCCGCGACGGCGGTGGGCTGTCATTCTTCAGCATTGTTGAGCAAGCCAATGGCGTTTTACAGGCCAGTGGCGCAGGTCAGCTTATAATAGCGGCTGTTCCGCATTTTCCTGAAAAACGCACCATGCAAGCTCACACCTCCAGCGCGCCCGCAGCAGCCGGCGCAGCAACGGCGACCCCGTATGTCAACATCGCTGCCTATAAATTCATCACGCTCGACAACCTGGAAGAGCTGCGCCCGCAGTACCAGGAGCAGTGCGCCCGCCTGAGCCTGAAGGGCACCATCCTGCTGACGCCGGAAGGCATCAACATGTTCCTGTCCGGCCTGCGCGCCGACATCGACCAGTACCTGGCCTGGGTGCGCGCCGACGCCCGCCTGGCCGACCTGGAAGTGAAGGAAAGCCTGTCGGCCGAGCAGTCGCACAAGCGCATGCTGGTGAAGATCAAGAAAGAGATCATCACCATGCGCATGCCGCTGATCAAGCCGGAAGAAGGCCGCGCACCCTTCGTGGAAGCGCACACGCTGAAGCGCTGGCTGGACCAGGGCCACGACGACGCCGGCAAGCCGGTGGTGATGGTCGACACCCGCAACGACTTCGAAGTGGACGTGGGCACCTTCGACCACACGGTGGACTACCGCATCAAGAAATTCACCGAGTTCCCGGAAGTAATCGCGGCCCACAAGGCCGACTTCGACGGCAAGACCGTGGTCACCTTCTGCACCGGCGGCATCCGCTGCGAGAAAGCCGCCATCCACATGCAGAACATCGGCTACAACAATGTGTACCAGCTGGAAGGCGGTATCCTGAAGTACTTCGAGGAAGTGGGCGGCGCGCACTACACCGGCGACTGCTTCGTGTTCGACTACCGCACCGCGCTTAATCCGCAGCTGGAAGCGGTGGAAACCACCCAGTGCTTCGCCTGCCGCGCCGTGGTCACTCCGCGCGAACAGCTGTCGGAACAATACGTGTATGGCGTGTCCTGCCCGCACTGCCACGGCAAGCAGGCCGCCTAAGCCCGCTCAGGAAGGCTGCGGCGCGCCGTATTTGCGCCGCAGCTTGAGGAACGGCTCCTCGATGGCGCCGTAGCTCAGCGCGGCGAGCCCCCAGGTGGCGCCGTACACCACCAGCCCCAGCAGCACCGCGTCCAGCGCGCCGTGGCCGGTGATGGGCACCAGGCCGACCGTCTTGGCCAGGAAGTGGATCACCGCCATGTGCAGCAGGTAGAACGAGAAGCTGACCTTGCCGCCATGGCACAGCACCCGCTCCAGCCAGCCCGGCAACGCGCGCGCCATGCTCACCCAGGCCACGATCACCAGCGCCCACACCGCACTCTCCTGCATCGACCACGTGATCCAGAACGCCGACTTCGGCACCGCGTTGAACGACGCCACCTGTGCCTGCAGTGCACTGTTGCCCAGCGCCAGCAGCAAAGCCAGCGGCGCCAGCCACACGCTGTGGCGCTTCAACAGCTCGGCGCGCTGCTGGACCAGCATGGCCGCCAGCATGCCGATCAGGAACTGGTCGAAGCGCCCGACAAAGGTGCTGAAGTACATCAGCGTGCTGCGCTCGTTCTCGGTGTACACCGCCAGCTTGAAGAACAGCATCAAGGCCAGCAGCTTGAACAGGTAGCGCGCCCCCTGCTCCATGGCGAAGCGCGCCAGGAAAGGGAACACCAGGTAGAACAGGAACTCCAGCGAAATGCACCAGGCCGCGCCGGTGACCACGCTGATGCCGGTGGGCGCACTGCCCAGGTTGGTGGCGAACAGGTACAGGATGTCCTGCGCCTGGAACTTGTCGCGCCCGATGGACGTCGCCAGCAGGAACACCGTGAAGAACAGCGGAAAAATGCGCAGCATGCGGTTGCGCAGGAAGTCGCGGTACACGATCTGCTGCTGGTGCAGCGCGATCTGCATGAACAGAAAACCCGACAAGGTGAAGAACAGGCCCACCCCGGTGTGCCCCTCGGTGACGAAGCCCAGCCACGGGCTGGTGATCGGAGCGCCGCCTGCGTTGCGGTATTCGATGTAAAAGTGGAACAGGAAAACGATGGTGGCGGCCAGCCAGCGCAGCTGGTCTATGCGGGGGTTGTACTGGATGTTGAGCGACTTCATTGAGCTTGGCGTCCTGTGCGCCCGCCGTGCGGCAGGCCGGTACTTTATAATGGCGATGCCGCACTGTACTGAATATTCAGGGCGGGCGCCACCTCCCGATTCAGGACTATGCACAAATATACTTTCGCCAACCAGCTGCGCGGCATCGCCGCCGTGCTGGTGGTCATGACCCATTACTTCGGCACTTTTTTCGCCGAGCAGGCCCTGCTGGCCAGCCGCACCTTCTCCCCCGAGCTGGGCTTGCATCCATCGGCCTGGGTGCGCATCTTTGAACTGCCGTACCAGGGCCCGTTCGGCGTGGCCGTGTTCTTCCTGATCAGCGGCTTCGTGATCCCGTTCAGCCTGCGCAAGACTTCCGTGCCCGGCTTCCTGCTCAACCGCGTGCTGCGCATCTTCCCCACCTATATCTGCTGCCTGGCGCTGGGCACGCTGGCGGTCTGGCTCAGTGCGAGCTACTGGGGCCAGCCGTTCAGCTACGACGCCAAGGTGCTGCTGGCCAACGCGCTGCTGGTGCACAACCTGCTGGACATGCCGTCGATGGATTCGGTGAACTGGACGCTGTCGATCGAGATCAAGTTCTACCTGCTGAGCGCGCTGTTCGCGTTCGCGCTGTTCCGCAAGAGCGCCGCCTGGCTGCTGGGCTTCCTGGCACTGGCCGCCACCTTCACCTGGTTCCATGCCAGCGGCCATCTGCCTCTCCTGGTGCTTCCAGTAATGGAACTGAACTACATTATCTTCATGATGATCGGTGTACTGTTTAACCAGCATGTGAGCGGCCTGATTTCCACGCCGACGCTGGCCGCGCGCGCGCTGGCCGCGCTGGCCGTGTTCAGCTTCACTTGGTCCATCGGCCCGCAGAAGGGCCAGTTCCCGGCGGTGACCGTGTGGTACTACAGCGCGCTTGCCGTGTTCGCGCTGTGCTACTTCAACCGCGAGCGCTTCAAGCCGGCGCGCGTGCTCGATTTCTTCGCCGACATCAGCTACCCGCTGTACTGCGTGCACCCGCTGGTGGGCTACTGCGTGCTGAAGGCGCTGATGGGCAACGGCCTGCCTTTCGGCGCGGCCGTTATCGTAGCGCTGGCGCTCGCCGTCGCGCTGGCGTGGCTGATCCACCGCACCGTGGAAACCGGCAGCAACCGGCTGGGCCGGCGCCTGGCGCAACGCCTGCCGCGTCGGCAGGAAGAAGCGCCGCAGGCAATGGCGGCATAAAGCGAAACGGCCCCGAGGGGCCGTTTGTCATTGCAGTGCTGGATCAGCGGAAGTAAGCCGCCACCTGGCGCACATCGTCCGGCCCAAGTTCGCCTGCGGCGGCGCGCAGCTTCAGCAGGGACAATAGATAAGTGTAGCGCGCCTGCGCCAGATCGCGCTGGCTCGTGTAGAGCTGCTGGCGGGCATTCAGCAAGTCGAGATTGATGCGCACGCCGCCCTTGATACTTTGCTCGGTGGCGGTGATCAGCAGCTCGCCGGAGCTGACCGCCTTGTCCAGCGCCTGGATGCGCGCCACACTGCTCAGTACGGAAGCGTATTGCTTGCGCAGCTCAACCATCACCTTGTCGGTACGCAACTGCAGCTCCGCCTTGGCGCGCTCCAGGTTGGCCGACGACTGGCGGGTGGTGGCGCTCACGGCGCCGCCCGCGTACAGCGGCACGGTCAGCTGGATGCCCACCGAACGGCTGGTGGAATCCTGGTTATTGGTGTTCAGCGTTTCCGCATCGACCTTGGAATAGCTGGCCACGAAATCCAGGCGCGGCGCGTGGCCGGCCCGGCTCTTGTTCACTTCCTGGCGCGCCGCCTCGATCGCGTAGACTTGCGCCTGCAGGTCCGGATTCTGCTCCAGCGCCTTCTTGCGCCACGTCTCGAAATCCCCTTCCAGCAGGTTCTGCACGCGGAAGTCCGGGTGCAGTGCGTCCAGCGACGTCACTTCCTGCCCGACGATGCCCGAGAGCGTGGCCAGCTGCGTCTGCTGATTGTCCTTGGCCTCCAGCAGCTGCGCCTCGGCCAGCTCCAGGCGGGCCTGGGTTTCCAGCATGTCGGTCTTGGTGCCCTCGCCTTTCTTGAACAGCAGGTCGTTCACTGCCTTTTGCTCGAGATACATGTCGCGCTGCGCGGTGTTGATGCGCACCTGCTCATTGGCAAACAGGGCGTCCATGTAGGCGCTGATGACGCGTACCACCATCTCCTGCGTGCGGCCGACGAAGTTCTCCCTGGCGTAGTCGGTCTGGGCATTGCCCTGCTTGTAGCGCGCCAGCGCGTCCAGATTGAACAGCGTCTGGCGGAACGTGACGCTGCTGGAGCGGCTGATATATTCCGGCGAGGAGGGAATCCTGCCTATGGATGTGCGCGTGATCAGATCCGCATGCACCTTGCTGGCTGAGTAATTCGCCTGCACATTGGGCAACAGGTTGGAACGGCCCAGGATACGATATTCCTTGCCCGCCTCGGCCTCCTGCACTGCCTGCTGGTAAGCCGGGTCGTTGACCACTGCCGCTTCGTACGCTTGCAGCAGGGTCATGGCCGGGGCGCTGCCCGCATACAACATCGCACCGGCAAATGCTGCTTTGAGCGCTGCGGTAAGGCGCTTGTTCACACTACGCATGTCAGTCCTCCGACATCGAGGTTTTTGCTCGATCGAATACCGGCTTGAGCAGGTAACTCATCAAAGTCCGCTCGCCGGTTTTCACAAACATCTCAACCGGCATGCCGGACTGGATAGCCAAATTTTTGTGCGCAATCAGTTTTGCACCTTCCGGCGTGACGCGGGCGCGGACTTTGTAGTAAGGCACACCGCTACGTTCCTCGACGGCACGGTCGGCGGATACTTGAGTGACAACACCGGGAATATGCGGTGTCTTGTTCACGTTGAAGGCCGAGAACATCAGCTCCACCGGCAGTCCAACGTGGACGCGGTCGATCAGGTTCACTGGCAATTGGCCTTCGACGATCAGTGCATCATCCGTCGGAACCAGATCCATCATTTTCGCGCCAGAACCAATAGCGCCGCCAGGCGTAAACACGGCCAATCCAACCACAGTCCCATCGACCGGCGCTTTGACTTCTGTGTTGGCCAATTCATAGTCTTGCCCTGCGATACGGCTACTCAATGCTTCCGCCTCTCGCTGCGTATCCGCCAGCAGGCTGCGCACCTCTTTCTGGAAATCCTGAGTACGCTGGCTGCGCCGCAAGGTCAATTCCGCCACTTGGCGGCGCGAGCGGCCAATATTGCCGATATCCTCCGAAATCTGGCCATTAATCTGAGCGTAAGTACGCTCCAGGTCCAACAGCCGTGCGCGCGCAATATAACCATCCTTGGCCAAGTCGCGCATATTCTCCAGCTGCTCTTTCAAGATATTTTGCTGGACCTTCTTACTTTCGCGGGACTCCTCCAAGCCTACGATCTGCACTTTGAGGCCGGCGATGTTTTCATCATAGGCGCCGATTTCGCTTTCCAAGGACATGCGGCGTGAACTCAACAACTGGTTTTGCAAACTGAAGCCGGCAACCACACGCGGGTCATTCTTGAATGCCTCCAGAGCAGGCGGGAACGGCACGGACTTGAGACCATCGCGCTCGGCCAGCAGGCGCGCCTCGCTGAGACGGGAAGTAATATACTGCGCCCGCGTCGTTTCCGCCTGACTGGTTGCCAGCACATCATTCATGCGAACCAGGACCTGGCCCTTTTTGACGACATCGCCATCCTTGACCAGGATCTCCTGTATCGTACCGCCACTCAGATGCTGGATAGTTTTGCGGCTGCTCTCTTTGGTCACTGTCCCTGGCATAGGCACCCCCTTGTCCAGCGGCGCCAGAAACGCCCACAGCATGAAGCCGCCAACTCCCAACAGCACTATTAACCAGCCAAATCGCGAATAGGAGCGCGCATCGGTATTCACTTCGAGCGGCGTGACGTCGTGCGTAACGACTTCCGTCGGAGCGTTATGTTTAGTGAGCAAATTCGACATGATTATTCTTCCTCCGTGGTCGCCTTGCTGGCAGCTGCTTGCTGCTGCGCCTGGGCGGCCTGATGCTGTGCTTGGGCCTGGGCTTGCGCTTGGGCCTGGGCTTGCGCTTGGGCCTGGGCTTGCGCCTGCTGTTGAGTCTGCAACGCTTTTTGATTGGCGTCGTTCAGCGCCGCCAGTACGTCGCGAGTCGGGCCGAACGCGGCCGCCATACCATCACGCAACAGCAACAGTTTGTTGGTGACACCGATTACATTCGTGCGGTGGGTAATGAGCACGATGGTCTTTCCGCGCTGGCGCAAATCTGTGATTGCCTGCACCAGCGCCTGTTCGCCCATATCGTCCAGATTCGAATTCGGCTCATCGAGGACAATAACCGCAGGGTCGCCATATAACGCCCGGGCCAGTCCCAGGCGCTGACGCTGGCCGCCGGACAAACCGACGCCCGCGTCGCCCAGTACCGTGTCGTAGCCGTTGGGCAGTTGCAGCACCATTTCATGCACGCCGGCACGCTTGGCCGCTAGGACCACCTGTTCTGAATCGATGTCGCCGAAACGTGCGATGTTCTCGCTGACGGAACCGCCAAACAATTCGATATCCTGCGGCAGATAGCCGATACTTGGCCCCAGCTCAGCCTTATTCCACTGGAAAATATCCGCGCCATCCAGGCGTACTTTGCCGCCAACGGCTTGCCAGACGCCGACCAGCAGGCGGGCCAGGGTGGATTTGCCCGAACCGCTAGGACCGATGACACCCAGCACATCCCCGGCAGCGATAGCAAAGGACAGGCCTTTCAGGACCGGCACCTTGGCGCCGGGAGGCGCTGCGGTGACGCCTTCCACTGCCAGCGCGCCAAGCGGCTTGGGCAGCGGCATGCCAGCAGGCCGTTGCGGGTTGTCCGCCAGCAGCTTCACCAAACGCTCATACGCGCTGCGGGTATTGCTATAGGTTTTCCATACACCGATAACTTGCTGGACCGGCTGCAACGCGCGGCCGACCAGAATCGAGGCGGCAATCATCATGCCCGGCGTGATCTTGCCTTCAACCGCCAGCAGCGCGCCGTAACCCAGCACCAGCGACTGCAGCGATACCTGCACGAACTTGGTGACGGCCGCTACCCTGCCAGCCTTTTCGCTTGCTTCGGCCTGCAATTGCAGAAAGCGGCCGTGCAGCTTCAACCAGCGGCCCATCAGATTCGGCAGCATGCCCATCGATTCGATGACTTCGGCGTTGCGCAGATTGTTGGTTGCCAGGTTATTGGAGGCAATTGCCATCGAGTTCGCATCGGCCAACGGCTTGTGCGATACCCGTTCATTAATATACGCCAGCGCCACCAGGACGATGGTGCCGCACAATGCGAAGACTCCCAGCGAGGGCTCGAACAGGAAAATGACGACCAGATAGACCGGGAACCACGGGGCGTCGAAGAATGCAAACAGCGCATTGCCGGTCAAGAACTGGCGTATATTGGTCAAGTCCATCAGCGCTTGGCCGGCGTTGCCGCCGCTCTTCTTCAGGTTCTGCTCAAACGCGGCAGTGTACACGCGCTTGTTCATGTCCATATCGAAGCGCGCGCCCACGCGCACCAGCACAAAGCTGCGCACCAGTTCAAGCAAGCTCATAAAGAGGTAGGCACCGAGCATCATCAGCGTCAGCATCAGCAGCGTGGTCTCGTTGCGGCTCGGCAGAACGCGGTCGTAGACCTGCAGCATATACAGCGACGGCACCAGCATCAGCATATTGGTGATGGCGCTAAACGCGCCGACGGTGAGGAACGTACTCTTGAATTTGGCGAGCGTTTGCTCGATCTCGTTCTTCGGCTTGAGGAAATTTTTCATGGGGTGCAATAAGTGCAGTAGGGACGCATGAACAGCAAAAACGGCGCATCACGCCGGGCACATACATTATCGCTTAAAACGCTCATCAAATGTGATGTGCATCACAAATTTTTACCAATGGGAATCACATCCACCAAAAAAAACACCCTGCGGAATGAACCGCAGGGTGTTTATGCGAGTGTCCTTGGAAGAACACCCGCGCATCGCATTCCCTCCGGAAAGGAGGGAACTGAATGATTACAGCGAGAAGTTGCTGGTCAGCAGGGTGTCCAGATCCAGGTTGGCCGAGTTGGTGCCAACCAGAACAACGTCGGTTGCCGAGATGGTGCCGGTGGCGCCGTCCAGGGTGTCGTCAACGTACCAGACATTGAACACAGCGTTCGCGCCGGTAGCATCGCCGGTGATCAGGATGGTTTTGCCGCCAGCGGTCAGGCTGAATGCATCGCCAGCACCTTGGATCAGAGCAGCGATCTCGGTTGCGGTGTCGATGTTGGTGGTGATTGCATCCGAGTACAGCGCAATCTTGTTGGTCACATCAACGTCAGCAACGCTGGCCGAGCCGTAGGCGTTGATGCCGGTGCCGGCAGCAGCGTTCTGGTCGATCGACGCGGATGCGATGAAGGCCTTGAAGTTGAACTTGTCGCCAGCGCCGCCAGCCACGACGGTGATGGTGTCGGTACCGTTGTTTGCGCCGGTGTCAGCGAATACGTAGGTGTCCGAACCAGCGCCGCCGTCCAGGGTGTCGTTGCCTTTGCCGCCGGTGATGGTGTCTGCAGCGCCGCCGCCGGTGATGGTGTCAGCAACTTGCGAACCGATGATCTTGGTTGCGGTAGCGGAAGCGGTAACCGACAGCGCGCCTTTCGATGCCGAAGCGTCCACCGAGGTAACGGTGGTGCTCAGGGTACCCAAGGTGGTGGTGTCCAGGCCAGCCACTTTGATGGTGGTCAGCGAGGTACCCGACAGCGAGGTGAACACTGCGCCAGCTTCGTTCTCGGTGGTGTCGCCGTCATCCGAAGTGATGGTCAGGGTGGTGGTACCGGAGTCCAGGGTCAGGCTGCCGATGGTGTAGTTGCCGGTGAAGGCCACTTTCTGCTCGGTGCCGGTGTTGACGGTGGTAACCACGTTGCCCAGGCTGCTGCCGATGGTCAGGGTGGTGTCAGCCGACAGACGGTTCAGGGTGAAGTTGTCGGTTACATCGCCAGCAACGATCGTCAGGTCCGCCAGATCGGTTACGTTACGCAGGTCGGCAACCACGGTGTCGCCAGCAGCGGTGTTCGAGGTCAGGGTGACTTTCTCGAAACCGGTCAGGCCAACGATACCCAGATCCTGTGCGGAGCTAGCGGTTACTGCCAGGGTGTCAGCACCAGCGCCACCGGCGAAGGTGTTGCCTTGCTTCAGGTCACCAGCCAGCAGGCTGATCTGGTCTTTGCCGGTGCCGCCCAGGTAGGATTTCACCGAGCTGCCGAAGGTTACTGCGGTCAGGTCGCCGGTGTAAGCGGACGCGTCGATGGTCGCACCAGCTTTAGCGGTGATGGTGCCACCGATCAGGTTGGTGGCGCCGGTGATGTTGACTTTGGTAGCCGAAGTTGCGCTAACCGTAGCGATACGGTTGGCAGCGGTAGCAGCATCAGCAGCCAGCTTGGTCGAGTTGATGTTCAGCGTTTCGTAGTTGGTGGCAACGATAGCCGAGCCGGTCACTACGCCAGTGCTTTCCAGAACAACGTTCAGCACGTCAGCCGAGGTGTCGGTGCCGATAGCTGCGCTCAGGTCGGAACCGTCGCCACCGATGGTGAAGGTGGAGTTGGCAGCCACACCGGTCAGGACCACGTCAACTGCGTCGCCGGTCGAACGGATGTTGGTGAAGCCCAGCTTGTTGACCGACATGTCGGTACCACCAGCGGAGGCGGTGAAGTTCAGAACTTCGAAGCCGGAAACAACGCCGGACATGTCCGAAGCGTTCACGTTGCCGTCGATCGACAGGGTGTCGTTGCCGTCACCGCCCTTGATCGAATCGCCAGCATTGGTTGCGGTCGCAGCAGCGTAAGCAACGCCGGTTTTGATCACAACGGTGTCGTCGCCCGCGCCAGCGTCAACGGTGATTTCGTTGTCTGCTGAATTGGCGGCCACGTTGATGGTGTCGGCGCCGGTACCGCCTTTAACGGTGATATCGGTTACGTCCACGCCGCCAACTGCTGCGTCAGGAGTGGTAGCCTGGTTGGCGGTGATCACGTTCAGCTTGCCGGTGAAAGCGGAAGCATCGATCGAGGTCACAGCTTCTTCAACTGCGTCGATGATGGTCAGGTTCTGGTCGCCGGTGATCACCACGGTTTCCACTGCAGCGTCAACTTCCAGCTGGCCAACCGAGCTTGCAGCGCCGGTGGTTTTCAGGTTCAGGGTTGCAACTTTCGCGCCTTGAACTTCAACGTCCACACCGGTGCTGGTGTTCACGTTGTTCAGTTCCAGGGTGGCCGAAGTTGCGCTAGCGCCGAAGTCTACGACTTGTGCGCCGGTTACCAGGGCATTGTTGGCAAGGGCTACAACTACGCCTGCGCCAACGGTGGTGTCGGTTGCGCCAGCAGCAGCTTGCACGGTAACGCGCTGCAGACCGGTAGCGTTAACCAGGGAGATGGTTGCGCCAGCAGCCGAGTTGTCCAGGGTAACGTTTTCGATACCGCTCAGTTGTGGCACGCCGTCGGCGGTCGCGAAACCGTACACGGTCAGGGTGTCGGTGCCGGCGCCGCCGGTCAGGACGTCAGCCAGGCCGGTGGTGTTGGTGCCGGTGTTGTCAGCGATGAACTGGTCGTTGCCAGCGCCGCCAACCAGGGTGTCAACGCCTGCGGTCAGCAGCAGGGTTTTTGGTGCGTTTGCAACGGCGTCGTGCGCAGCAACGGCTGCGTCGGAAACAGCTTGCAGAGCAGCTTCGGTGGTGGCAGTTGCCAGGGTGGCTTCGTCGGTGATGCCAGCCAGCCAGGTCTTGGCAACAGCGTTTGCTGCGTCGCCGGAGTAGCCCAGGATTTCCGAAGCTTCGGTCAGGGAAGCGGTGAACTGTTCAGCAGCGCTTACTTTCGAGTTGATAGCGACCAGATCTTCGTTCTGGGCGCTGGTCGAGATGATGCGGGCAACGTTACCGATGTTCAGTTCGCCTTTGTCCAGCTTCAGTGCCCAGTAAACCAGACCAGCTGCTTCAGCGTGACGGCCGAACAGGTTCATGTAGATTGCGTCGACGATCTCAGCCGAAGTCTTGCTTGCGTACAGGTCGCGGTATTCGTCCGAGTTGCTGAATTCGTTAGCAACAGCGTCGGCGCCGTTAGGGGATGCGTTGGCGCGGTCCAGCCAGAATTGCAGGCCCAGCACGTCGGCTGGACGGTTGAAGTAAGCAACGTACAATGCTTGAATTTCGGTAGCGGTGGTAGCCATTAAAAACACTCCTAGAGATTGGTGAGCTGCTTGCTGAGATGCTTGCAGTACTACGGTTGCCATCATGGCAGAAGACATTTGCGATTTATGTGACGTACGTCACACGTCAAGGCATTTGTCAGTTTTTTTACACAAATAATTCGATAAAAAAGCCCGCGTTGCATTATCGGAGAACACTGTGGGGAAATCAATAGTTCCTAGTTTGCAAACTGGCATGTTAGCCAGCACTTGGATTAAGCAGCGCACAAATGGCGTGAAATTACAAAGTTGATGCTTCTATCATGACAGTTGCCATGCCGGGGCGTGTCGAGTCCGAATGAAACCCACACCCGGAATACTCGGCCGCCCAAAGAAAAAGCCGGGTGCCGCGCTTTCGCTGCGGCACCCGGCTTTACGCGGACGCACTGAAATTACTTGGTCCAATAAGTAATGCCATTGGCGGACTTGGTGGCATTCAGCCTGGATGAGAATATGTAGGCTGCATTGTTGTCCGGGCCCAGTGTACCGTTGACCGTCATATTCGTCGGCCGGAATACTTCGCCATTGCCGGTCAATTGGCCATTGCTGCCGACGTAGCCATCCGAACGCAGCTTATAAGTATCGCTGCCGGCGACAAAATCCAGCGAAGTGGCGAAAGTGCCTTTGCCGAAATCAACCTGCAATACACCGTTATGGACGCTGGCCGCGCTCTTGGTTTGAGTTGGCACGTCCAGCATAAAGGCTTCGCTGTTTTGCAGCGAAAAACCCATGGTGCCCTGCTGCGGCACCTGCCAGTCGGCGCCGGCTGTCAGGAAGATCGAATAATACGAGTTCTGCGCCATGCGCTTGGCCTTCTCGGCCGTAAGCTTGGCAGGATCGACATTGGCGGACTGGTTCATCACGGCAGCCCAGCGGCCCCAGACGATCTGCTTGGTCGGCACCACCACAGGATCGGGCGGCGGGACCACGGGTGGAGTGATCCCGCCAGTGTCAACTGGAACGTCCACCACCGGCGGCACCGGCGGCAGCACCGGCTGGGTCGGCGGGTTGGTCTCCGTCGACGGGCGCACCACGAAACTTTGCTGCTGCAGCGCGGCCGCAGCCTTCTGCGCGTCCAGGCTGGGCTCGCCCAGCCCCTGCACCGGCGCCGCAGTGCCGGCCTTGGCCGACGGCTCGTCCGGGCGCGGCGGGGCCACCTGGTCCGGCACCAGCGCGCCGCCGCTCAGCACGCGCGGCACGGCTTCGCCGCGCTTAACCTGCAGCACCTGGCCAACCTGGCCGGCGGCCAGTTCGCGGCTGGCGGCGTGCTCGCACGGACCGGTGCCGCCCGGGGCGCAGGCGCCGCCGAAGCCGCTGACCACGATGGCGCCCGACAGCACGGTGACGTTCGAGGTTTCCTGGTCGGTGTAGACGGTGAAATCAGTGCCGCGCACGCCGATGGCGGCCACCGGCGTATTGAAGCGGAAATTCTGGCGTGCCTGCTTGACGCCGCTGCCGGACACGGCGCGGGCCACGCCCGACAGCAATTCCAGCTTGACGCGGGTGTTAGCCGGGTTGGCCTTATCTATATAGTAGGACACGATGCGCGCGCGGCTGGCCGGGCGCAGGATCAGCAGGCCGTCGTCGATGGTTTTCAGGTAGACGTAGCCATCCTTGCCGGTGCTCAGTTCGTCGCCTTCCTGGATCGCGTCGCCCATGGCGGCCACGCCTTTGGTGCTGCGCACCTCGCCGCTGACGAAGACGATGCGGCCGGCTTCGCCGGCGTATGCCATGCCGCCGCCCACATAAAGCGCAAGCGCAGCCACGCCTGCAATGGCGCGCCGCAGGCCGCGCAGCGGCAGTGGGGATAATTTAACAGGCAACATGGGAATACTCCTTTTTTTCACATTTTCCGCCTTTCCTGCACATTTTCTGTGACAGCGATCACAGCCGCCTGCGGATTGCGCACGCGGCGTGGGCATCTTCTGGCGGAGTGTAGCCCACCGCCAACAACCCTTCCATGGCTGTTACCATTTCTCACGTATTCCAGCCACACCGTGCGACAGGGCAATATTTTCGATGCATTATCAGCAACAACCCTTACAGCTTCCCTCCTCTAGGCGTTATACTTGCCGGTTATTCCTTGCTCTGCGCGCCCTGCGGCGCGCCCCACTTTTTTTGCCATGAAGTTTTCGGTCCTGCAACGCATTCCCGCCGTGCCCGTTGCCGCCATCCGCGTCCTGATCGCGCTGGTGGCGGTGCTGCTGACCGCGTGGCCGCAGTGGCAGGCCGGCGGGCCGCATGCCCAGCTGGTGGACGAGTGGCTGCGCGACCAGCTGATCCGGGTGCAGGCTTCGGATGCGCCGGAAGAGCGCATGGCCGTGATCGACATCGATGAATCCAGCCTGGCCAAGGCCGGCCCGTGGCCGTGGCCGCGCGAGCGCCTGGCCACGCTGGTGGAACAATTGCTGGGCCACTACGGCGCGCGCGCGGTGGCGCTGGACCTGGTGCTGCCCGAGCGGGCCGACGCCGGCGGCGACCAGCGCCTGGCGGTGCTGGCCGAACACGGCCCGGTGGTGCTGCCGCAGGCCTTCGACTACAACGGCAACCTGCCGCTGCGGGTGGGCCAGCTCACCGGCGGCACGCCGGCGCCGCGCGGGGACGCGCTGGCCGCCAGCGGCTATGTGGCCAACCACGCCGGGCTGGCACGCGCGGCCCACATCGGCAATATCGGCTTCGTTCCCGACCAGGATGGCATGATACGGCGCCTGCCGATGCAGACCTGGTTCGAAGGCCGGCTGTTCCCCACCCTGTCGCTGGCCCTGCTGAGCTGCTGCGGGGGGAGCGCAAACGCGGCAGAACACGGCAGTGGCCCCACCGGCGGCATGGCCGGTGGCGGCGGCATGCGCCGCCTGCCCTACAGCCGCAGCTGGGAGGCCTACGCCGTGATCCCCGCCGCCGCCGTGCTGGACCTGGGCGCGCCGGCCGAGCTGATCCGCGACAAGCTGGTGCTGATCGGCTCGTCCTCGCTGGGCCTGTCCGACCGCGTGGCCACCCCCATCAGCGCCAACACCAGCGGCCTGCTGGTGCATGCGGCCGCCCTCACCGCCCAGCTCGACGCGCGGGCCGGCCTGGCGCCGGCGCCGTGGCCGGGACGCGCCATTGCACTGGTGTTCACAGGCGCACTGGCGCTGCTGACGGCCTGGACCCTGCCGCGCCTGTCGGCGCTGGCCAACGTGGCGCTGCTGTGCGCGGCCGGCCTGCTGTGGCTGGCGCTGGCCTATGTGGCCGTGCCGCACGACGCCGTGTTCTCTACCGTCGGCCCGCTGTGGAGCATCCTGTTCCTGCTGGCGGCCGGCGTGCCGTTCGCCTGGCAGCTGGCGCAGCGCCAGTCGCGCCGCCTGCTCGGCACGCTGCGCCAGTACGTGGCCGACGCGGTGGTCGACGAGCTGCTGCGCAGCGACCTGGCCGACCCGCTGGCGCCCAGCCTGTGCGAAGTGACCACGCTGATCGCCGACATGCAGGGCTATACGAATCATGTGGCCAACCTGCCGCTGGAGCAGGCCGCGCAGCTCACGCGCGACTTCCTCGACTGCCTGACCGGCCCGGTGCTGGCCGCGCGCGGCACGCTGGACAAGTACACCGGCGACGGCCTGGTGGCGTTCTGGGGCGCGCCGCTGGCGGTGCCGGACCACGCCGACCAGGCGCTGGAGGCGGCCGGCGCCATCATTGCCGCGCTGCGCCCGTTCAACGCGGCGCGCGCCGCGCACGGCCTGGCGCCGGTGCGGGTGCGCATCGGCATTGAAAGCGGGCACGCCATGGCCGGCGACTTCGGCTCGTCCTCGCGCAGCATCTACACCGCCGTGGGCGACAGCGTGAACGTCGCGTCGCGGCTGGAGACGGCGGCGCGCGACTACCCCTATGATGTGATAGTCGGCCCCGGAACGGCCGCGCTGGCGCGGCGCCAGCCGTTGCGCCGCATCGGCGAGACGCTGCTGCGCGGCCGCGACCGCCCCACCACGCTCTACACGCTGGCCGCCCTGGCGCCGGAAGAAGAAGGAATACTTTGAAAATACGTTTGTACGCCTTGCTGTGCGCCGTGCTGCTGGCCGGCTCCGCCCACGCGGCGGAAGCCGAGGACCTGTATCTGCGCGCGCTGCAGGCCATTTCGGACGGCCGCCAGAGCGAAGCCGGCCAGATCCTGGCCCAGATGACGGCGCAGGGCCCGCAGAACGCCGGCGAATGGCTGGACCTGGCCATGCTGCATTGCGCGCTGGGCAACAAGCGCGAGGCCGAGGCGCTATTCCGCGACGTCGAGTCGCGCTTCGACCCGGGCGCCGGCATCATGGAAATCATCGAGCAGCAGCGCAAGGGCGGCTGCCATGGGCCGAAAGCGCTCAGCCAGTGGGCGGTGGCGGTGGCGCGCGGCACCGACAGCAACGTCAACCAGGGCGCCAGCAGCCAATTCTACACGCCGGAAAACGGCACGCCGCTGGAACTGCTGCCCGAATACCGGCCGCGCAGCGACCAGTACACGGCCTTCACCGGCGACTACCTGCGCGAGCTGGGCCAGAACGGCGACGTCGGCTTCGTGCAGCTGCAGCTGCGCGGCCACGATTCGCTGTCCAGCTACAATACCGCCGCCTTGCTGGTGGGCGCCGAGCATCCGTGGCGCTGGGGCCGCTGGCGCCTGCGCGGCACGGCCACGCTGGGCGTGCTGACCCTGGGCGGGCGGCTGTACCAGGAGCAGGGCTTGCTGCAGGTGCGCGCCACGCCGCCGGTCAAGCTGCCGGCCGGGCTCGAGCTGAGCCTGCAGGCCGGGCTGGGCTACACCACCTACAAGACGCTCAGCGAATTCGACGGCGGCACCGCCGAGCTGCGCGGCGTGCTGTCCTACCGCGGCGAGCCGACCCAGGCGCAGTTCAGCGCCGGCTATGTGCACGACCACGCCAGCGGCAGCCGCCCGGGCGGCGACCGCGACGGCTGGTCGGCGCGGCTGGGCGTGCAGCGCCCGCTGATCGGCGCGCTCAAGGGCGAGCTCGAGCTCAACCGCAACCACTGGGCCGGCCAGCAGCCCTACTCGCCGGGCCTGATCGACACCGTGCGGCGCCAAGCCATTACGTCGGCGCGCGCCACGCTGGTGTACGCGCTCACGCGCGACCAGGCGCTGCACCTGGAATGGCGCGTGACCAACAACCGCGACAATGTATCTCTGTTCCAGTACCGCGCCCGCCAACTCCAGCTCAGCTGGCACATGTACGGGTGGTAGCCCGCCCGGGACATCGGCGGCGGCCGCCGGCACCAGCCCGGCCCGCCTTACAATTGCTACCTGAACATGGGCGGCGGCTACCGGAGCCAGTCCGGCCCGCCTTACAATTGCTTACCTGAACATCGGTGGCGGCTACCGGAGGTAGCCCGCATCACCTTACAATTGCTTACCTTGAAAGTTGTGTTTTTATGCCGTGGGACCTGATAATGTTCGCCGGCGCTGCCGCCGCAGTGCTGGGCGGCTGCCTGGTGCCGAATGAATGGCTGCCGCGCCTGCCCAACGACAAGCTGCTGCATTTCGCCGCCTACTTCGGCCTGGCCGGACTGGCCGCGCGGCTGGCCACCACGCCGGCGGCCTACGGCTGGACCCTGCTGGGCCTGCTGGTGGCCGGCTGGCTGATCGAATGCCTGCAGCAGCTGGTGCCGGGACGCGGCTTCAGCTGGCGCGACCAGGCCGCCAACGCGGCCGGCATCGCCTGCGCCGGCGCGCTGGTCTGGCTGTGGCGCGGCGCCGCCGCGCCGCTGGCCGCAACAGTTTTGTAGAATACGCCCATGACCAACCCGAACGATACGCCGGACGCGCCGGCCAACTCCGAAGCCACGGCGGCCGCAGCCCCGGCCGCCGACGCGGCCACCCAGAATGTGCAGGTGCACCTGCGCAAGATTCCGCTGCTGGCCGGCCTGAGCGACGAGGAGATGCAGAAAATCAAGGGCGACCTGCGCTTCCGGCAACACGCCAAGCGCGACATCGTGCTGCAAAAAGGCGGCGAGGGCGACGGCCTGCTGTTCCTGCTGTCCGGTTCCCTGCAAGTGATCGACGTGACCGAGGATGGCCGCGCCATCGGCCTGCGCATGCTGGCGCCGGGCGACTTTTTCGGCGAAATCGCCGTCATCAACGGCTCCAAGCGCACCGCCTCGGTGGTGGCGATGACGCCGGTGCTGGTGGCCTTCCTGCCGGCGCCGGCCGCGCTGCACCTGTTTTCGCACTCGCCGTCGGTGGCCAACCAGATGCTGCGCCACCTGGCCGCGAAAATCCAGCGCGACTCGGAATTCCGTTCCTTGCTCAGCATCAACAACACCACGCGCCGCATCTACACCTTCCTGGTGCAGATGAAAAAGACCGAGCCGGGGGGGCCGGACGTGGTGGAGAACCTGCCCACCCACCAGGATATTGCCAATATGATCAACACCAGCCGCGAAACCGTCACGCGGGCGCTGCTGACGCTGGTGCAGCAAGGCATTATTCAAAAGGAAACCCACCGCATCATCATCGTCAAGCCGCAGGCGCTGCAGAAACTGGTCGAGGGCACCCCGTAGCATTTTTGACCATAAAGTATAATCGCCGGTTTCGCGCGCCCCGGCAGTCCGGCGCCGCCCATTTTCTCTTTGTGAATCCATACATGACCGTTTTTTCCCCGCAACACGGCGCAGGAGCCCGCCCATGGTGATCCTGGGCCGCCTGCGCAACATCGCCAATTATCGCGGCTTCATCCTCGGCAGCGTCCAGCGCGAATTCCAGTCCAAGTACCGCAATTCCATCCTCGGCGCGGCCTGGACCGTGCTCAACCCGCTGGCCATGATCCTGGTCTACACGGTGGTGTTCGCCCAGGTGATGCGCTCGCGCCTGCCCGGCAGCGACTCCACCTTCGCCTACAGCATCTACCTGTGCGCCGGCGTGCTGACGTGGAACCTGTTCGCCGAGATCACCTCCAAGGCGCAGAGCGTGTTCATCGACAACGCCGGCCTGATCAAGAAGATCAACTTCCCGCGCCTGTGCCTGCCGGTCATCGTGGTGCTCAACGCCGGCCTCAATTTCGCCATCATCTTCGGCCTGTTCACGGTGTTCCTCGTCATTTCGGGCAATTTCCCCGGCTGGACCTACTTCGCCGTGTTCCCGGTGCTGGCGGTGCAGGTGCTGCTGGCCATCGGCCTGGGCATGGTGCTGGCGGTGCTGAACGTGTTCTTCCGCGACGTCGGCCAGTTCTTCTCGATCAGCCTGCAGTTCTGGTTCTGGTTCACGCCGGTGGTCTACCCGGTGGCGGCGTTGCCGGCCGAAGCGCGCGGCATGCTGGCGTGGAACCCGATGGCGCCGGTGATCATGGCCTATCAAGACATCCTGGTCGCGCACCGGCTGCCGCAGTGGGGCAGCCTGCTGCCGGCGCTGGCGCTGGCCTGCGTACTGTGCCTGCTGGGCATGCAACTGTTCCGCAAGCGCGCGGGAGAAATGGTGGACGAACTGTGAACGGCAGCATACGAGTCAGCAACCTGGGCAAGGCCTACAAACGTTATCCCAGCCACCGCGCCCGCCTGCTGGAATGGCTGTCGCCGTCCGGCAAGGCGCGCCACCAGACCATCTGGGTGCTGAAGGACATCACCTTCTCGGTGCGCCCCGGCCAGGCGCTGGGCATCATCGGCATCAACGGCGCCGGCAAGAGCACCCTGCTCAAGCTGATCACCGGCACCGCCGCCGCCAGCGTGGGCAGCGTGGAGATGCACGGCCGCGTGGCCGCCATGCTGGAACTGGGCATGGGCTTCCATCCCGATTTCACCGGGCGCCAGAACGCCTACATGGCCGGCCAGCTGATCGGCCTGACGGTCGACGAGATCACCACCCTGATGCCGGACATCGAGGCCTTCGCCGAAATCGGCGAATACATCGACCAGCCGGTGCGCGTGTATTCGAGCGGCATGCAGATGCGCCTGGCGTTCGCCGTGGCCACCGCGCGCCGCCCGGACGTGCTGATCGTGGACGAGGCGCTGTCGGTGGGCGACGCCTATTTCCAGCACAAGAGCTTCGAGCGCATCCGCGCCTTCCGCGCGCTGGGCACCACCTTGCTAATCGTGTCGCACGACAAGGGCGCGATCCAGTCGATCTGCGACCGCGCCATCCTGCTGGACGGCGGGCGCATCAGCAAGGAAGGCACGCCGGAAGAGATCATGGACCTGTACAACGCCATGCTGGCCGAGCGCGAAGGCGACAACGTGCGCCAGGAAACCACGGAAAACGGCAAGGTGCAGACCATTTCCGGCAGCGGCGAAGCGACCGTGGGCCGCATCGCCCTGCTCAACGAGCGCGGCGAGCCGGCCGAGGTGCACGGCACCGGCACCGAGGTGACGCTGCTGGTGCGGGTGGACGTGCACGCCGACATCCCGGACCTGACCCTGGGCTACCGCATCAAGGACCGCCTGGGCCAGAACATCTTCGGCACCAACACCTACCACAAGGGCCACCCTATACCGCCGGTGCGGCGCGGCCAGCAGCTCGAGTTCCGCTTCAGCTTCCCGCTCAACCTGGGGCCGGGCACCTATTCGGTGGCCACCGCGCTGCACAGCGCCGACAACCACCTGATCGACAACTACGAATGGCGCGACCTGGCGCTGGTGTTTGAAGTGATGAATTTGAAGCATACCTATTTTGAAGGCTGCAGCTGGCTCGATCCGCGCATCGAGATGGCCAGCCACGGAGCGCAGCCATGATACTGACCTCGTACGCCGACAATTTCGAAGACGCGCTGCTGTGGCGCGCGCTGGGCCGGGTGCGCGACGGCTTCTACATCGACGCCGGCGCGGCCGACCCGGAACGCGGCTCGCTGACCTGCGCGCTGTACGCCCAGGGCTGGCGCGGCATCAACATCGAACCGGCCCAGACCCTGCTGCGCCGCCTGCGCGTGGCGCGCCCGGCCGACACCTGCCTGGGCCTGGCGCTGGCCGGCGCCGCCAGCGCCGAGGCCGGCGTGCCGTTCTATGAAGTGCCCGGCAGCGGCCTGTCCACGCTGGACCCGGCGCGCGCCGCCGCGCTGCGCGCGGCCGGCCAGCCGGTGCTGCAGCGCGAGGTGGCGCTGAGCACGCTGAACGCTGTGTGCGAAGAACATGCGCCGGACGCCATCCACCTGCTGCACCTGGACCTGGGCAGCGCCGACGGCGAAGCCGAGGCCGAACTGCTGGCGGGCCTGGACCTGCAGCGCTGGCGCCCGTGGGTGATCGTGCTCAAGCGCGCCGATACGGCGCCGCTGGCGGCGCTGCCGGCGGCGCGCTACCAGCTGGCGCAGGCCGACGGCGTGAACCATTTCTACGTGGCCGATGAACAGGCCGGCGTGGACGGCCTGGCCGCCAGGCTGGCCCTGCCGGCGCAGCCGGCGGACGGCTTCGTGCTGTGCGAAGGCCATCCGCGCGCCTGGCCGCTGGAAGAGCTGCGCATGCGCCTGGCCGCCGCGCACGCGGCCACCGCCGCCGCCGACGCCGAACGCCTGCACCAGTCCGCGCTGGCGGCCAACGCCCGCGCCGACCTGGCCGGCGCGCGCCAGGCCGCCGCCGAGGCGCGCGCCGACACCAGCGCCGCCATTGCCGACGCCCGCCACACCATCGACGAGCTGCTGGTGCGCGTGCGCGACGCCGACGCCCGCGCCGAGCAAGCCACGCAGTGGGCTAACGCCCACGTGGCCGAATGGGAGCGCAAGGGCCGCCTGGCGGACCAGCTGGCCGCCGAACTGGCGCAGATGACCGCGCGCGCCGGCAGTGCCGAGGGCCAGCTGCCGGGCCTGAACGCGCGCGCCGTGCACGCCGAAACCACCTTGCAAGCCACCTACGCCAGCCTGTCGTGGCGCATCACGCGGCCGCTGCGCTGGAGCAAATTCCAGCTGCAGCGCAGCGCGCGCTACGCGCGCCGCCAGCCGGGCCGCGTGCGCGGCTTCGCCGTGCGCGCCGTGAAGGGCGTGCTGCGCCGGACCATGCGCTTCGTCACCGCGCGCCCCAAGCTGTCGTTCTTCCTGCGCCGCAACGCCGCGCGCCTGCCCTTCATGGTGCCGCTGCTGCGCTCGCTCAAGATGCGCCTGGAAGCGAGCCAGAACGCGGCCGCCGCCGTGGCCGCCGCGCCGGGCGCGCCGCCGCCCAGCGCGCCGAGCCAACTCCCCGATGCCGCGCGCCAGGTGCTGGACGACCTGCGCCGCCGCGCCACCCACTCCTGACCAGAACCAAACTATGCGTATCGTATTAGACCTGCAAGCCTGCCAGGGCTCCAGCACGCACCGCGGCATCGGCCGCTATTCGATGGCGCTGACCCTGGGCATGCTGCGCCAGGGCGGCCAGCACGACTTCCGCATCGTGCTCAACAACCGCTTCCCGGACAGCGTGGCGGTGCTGCGCAAGACCTTCGACGGCCTGCTGCCGCAGTCCCACATCAGCGCCTACGCGCTGCCGGCCCAGATCTGGGAGCACCAGACCCAGAACAGCTGGCGCCTGCGCGCGGCCGAACAGGTGCGCGAGCACTACCTGGCCGGCCTGGCGCCGGACGTGGTGCACATGTCCAGCCTGTTCGAAGGCCTGGGCGAGGACGCCTGCGTGTCGGCGCTGCACAGCCGCAACCAGTTCGACAGCGCCGTCACCCTGTACGACCTGATCCCGCTGGTGCGCAAGCAGACCTACCTGACCGACCCCAACGTGGCCAACTGGTACTACCGCAAGCTGCAAAGCCTGAAGAACGCCGAGCTGCTGCTGGCCATTTCCGGCCACTCGCGGCTGGAGGCGATGGAAGCGCTGCAGCTGCCGGGCGAACGCATCGCCAACATCTCGTCGGCGGTGGACACCATCTTCAAGCCGCGCACGCTGGCGCCGGACGACGCGAAGGCACTGCTGAACCGCTTCGGCCTGCAGCGCGGCTACATCATGTACACCGGCGGCATCGACTACCGCAAGAACATCGAAGGCCTGATCGAAGCCTATTCCATGCTGCCGGGAGAACTGCGCGCGCAGTACCAGCTGGCCGTGGTGTGCAGCATCGGCGAGGCCGAGCGCCTGCGCCTGCAGGCACTGGCGGCCAGCTTCAAGATTCCGAAGGGCGACCTGGTGCTGACCGGCTTCGTCTCGGACGACGACCTGGTGTCGCTGTACAACCTGACCGACCTGTTCGTGTTCCCCTCGCTGCAGGAGGGCTTCGGCCTGCCGGCGCTGGAAGCCATGTCCTGCGGCGTGCCGGTGATCGGCTCCAACAACAGCAGCATCCCGGAAGTGATCGGCCGCGCCGACGCGCTGTTCGACCCGAATAAAGTGGCCGACATCTGCGCCAGGATGCAGCAGGTGCTGACCACGCCCGATTTCGCCGCCGACTTGCGCGCGCACGGCCTGGAACAGTGCAAGCTGTTCTCGTGGGACGCCAGCGCGCGCAAGGCGCTGGACGCGTTCGAGCAGGTGCACGCGCGCCGCCAGGATCAGCGCCGCGCCGTTTCGGCCGGCGGCCTGGCCGCGCCGGCGCGCCGCCCGCGCCTGGCCTATGTGTCGCCGCTGCCGCCGGAACGCTCCGGCATCGCCGACTACAGCGCCGAACTGCTGCCCGAGCTGGCGCGCCACTACGACATCGACGTGGTGGTGACCCAGGAAGCGGTGGAGGAGCGCTGGCTGCAGGCCAACTTCACGCCGCGCACGGTGGACTGGTTCGAGGCCAACAGCGGCCGCTACGACCGCGTGCTGTACAACTTCGGCAACTCCTCCTTCCACGCCCACATGTTCGGCCTGCTGCAGCGCCACCCCGGCGTGGTGATGCTGCACGACTTCTACCTGAGCGGCGCGGTCAACTACCTGCACTCGGGCACGGCGGACGGCTACGGCAAGGCGCTGTATGCCTCGCACGGCTACCCGGCGCTGGCGCACGAGCGCGCCGAGGGGCGCGAGGCGTCCTACTACCGCTATCCATGCAACAAGGCGGTGCTGGACCACGCCAGCGGCATCCTGGTGCACTCGCGCCATTCGCAAGAGCTGGCGGCGCTGTGGTACGGCCCGCGCCAGGCGCAGGACTGGCGCATGATCCCGCACCTGCGGGTGCTGCCGCCGGTGCTGGAGCGCGCCGCCGCGCGCGCCGCCGTGGGCATGCAGGAAGGCGATTTCCTGATGTGCTCTTTCGGCCTGCTGGGCCGCACCAAGTACAACGACAAGATCGTCGAAGCGTGGCTGGCCTCGCCGCTCGCGCAGGACGAGCGCTGCCACCTGGTGTTCGTCGGCGAGAACGCCATCGACAGTTTCGGCAACGCGCTGTCGGCGCGCATCGCCCGCCACCCGCGCATCAAGATCACCGGCTTCGCCTCGCTGGAACTGTACCGCCACTACCTGATGGCGGCCGACGCCGCCGTGCAGCTGCGCACCCGCTCGCGCGGCGAGACCTCGGGCACGGTGCTCGACTGCCTGGCGCACCAGGTGCCGGCCATTATCAACAGCCACGGCTCGGCGGCCGAGCTGCCGGAGCACATCGTCATCAAGCTGCCGGACGAATTCACGCTGGACCAGCTGGGCGCGGCCATGCAGCGCCTGCGCGAACGGCCCGAGGAAGCGCGCGCGCAGGCGCTGCGCGGCGTCGAGCACATCGCCACGCTGCACCACCCGGCCCGCATCGGCGAGCAGTACCGCGACGCCATCGAGCATTTCGCCCACAGCAGCCCGCGCGCGCGCTACGAAGACTTGCTGGACGGCCTGGGCGCCATCAGCACCAGCATGGCGCCGACCGAGGACGACTGGCTGCAGGTGGCGGCCGCCATCGCCGCCAACGCGCCGGCCACCGGCCCGCGCCAGCTGCTGCTGGACGTGAGCGCGCTGGCCGCACCGGAGGCGGGCACCGATGCCGGCGCGGAAGCCGCCGCGCTGGAGCACACCGCGCCCGCGCTGCTGGCAGCCCTGCTGGCCGAGCCGCTGGCGGGCTGGCGCGTGGAACCGGTGCTGCTGCGCGAACAGCGCTACCACTACGCGCGCCGCTACGCGCTGCAGGCCATCGGCTGCGAACAGCTGGGCCTGGAAGACACGGTGGCCGACATCAAGCCAGGCGACTGCCTGCTGCGCCTGGACGCGGCGCAGGAAGCCGACCCGGCGCTGCAGAACATCGGCGTGCAGCAAGCGCACCTGGAAGGCGGCCTGGATGACGCGGCCGCCCTGCCCGCACTGGCCGCCGCCCTGGCAAAGCTGCATGCCGACCTGGAACGGGCCGGCATGGTGCTGGGCAGCGTCGCGCTGCCGGGCGCCGCCAGGGCCAGCCACGCCGCAACCCCATCGGCGTCGTCATCTACCTCGGCGCCGCCGCATGCCGCAGCCCCGGTGGCCGAAGGGACCAGCAATGCCGCGTAATGTTAATCCGGCCGGCGAGCCGGCCCAGCTGCTGGTCGACCTGTCGCAGCTGGTCAAGCACGACGCCAGGTCCGGCATCCAGCGCGTGGTGCGCAGCATGCACCAGGCGCTGGCGGACGCGCCGCCGGCGGGCTACCGCGTGGCCGCCGTGTACGACGCGGGCGGCTACTACGCCTACGCGCTGCAGGACGGCGCCGGCACCGGCGCGGCGCCGGACCCGATCCGCGTGCGCGCCGGCGACATCTTCCTGGGCCTGGACCTGTGCCCCGACCAGCTGCCGCGCAACGAAGCGCTGCTGGCCAGCCTGCGCCGCCACGGCGTGCGGCTGTACTTCATGCTGTACGACCTGGTGCCGCTGAGCCATCCGGCCATGTTCCACGAATCGATGGCGCCCTGGTTCCAGCGCTGGCTGGACGCGGTGTGCCGCCAGGCCGACGGCGTGGTCTGCATTTCGCGCGCCGTGGCCGACGAACTGGCCGAGCGCCTGGAACAGCAGCCGCCGCGCCGCGCCGCGCCGCTGCCGATCGGCTATTGCCACCTGGGCGCCGACCTGGAAGCGAGCCTGCCCACCAGCGGCAGCGAAGCCGGCGACCAGGCCGTGCTGGAGGCCATCGCCGGCCGCCCCGCGCTGCTGATGGTGGGCACGCTGGAGCCGCGCAAGATGCACGCCCAGGCGCTGGACGCCATGGAGCTGCTGTGGCAGCAGGACGGCCCGGCCAACGAAACTTGCCTGGTCATCGTCGGCAAGCCCGGCTGGGAAGTGGCGCAGCTGCAGCAGCGCCTGCGCGGGCACGCCGAACTGGGGCGGCGCCTGTTCTGGCTGGAGCGCGCCAGCGACGAGACGCTGCAGCAGCTGTACCGCCGCAGCGCGGCGCTGCTGGCCGCCTCGGCCGCCGAGGGCTTCGGCCTGCCGCTGATCGAGGCGGCGCAGCACGGCCTGCCGGTGATCGCGCGCGACCTGCCGGTGTTCCGCGAAGTGGGCGGCGAGCATGCCTGGTATTTCGAGGCGGCCGACGGCGCCGCGCTGGCGCTGGCGCTGCAGCAGTGGCTGGCCCTGCACAGGGATGGACGGGCGCCGGCGTCTTCCGCCATGCCCTACCTCACCTGGCGGCAAAGCACGCAGCAGATGCTGGAAGTGGTGCTGGGCGGGCGCTGGCACCGCCGCGCGGTGGCCGAACTGCCTGCCGTGGAATTGCCGCAAGCCAATTAGTTCGTGTATTTTTTTATAACGGCGTGCTAAGATGCGCCCTTTCTTTCGCGCCCATCACCCATGCCGCTCCCGCACCAGATTCCTGTTGGCCAGCCCCGTAAACTGCTTCCCAGACTGCTCCCCAAGCTGCTCGCGCTGCTGCTGGCGGTCAATGTGCTGCTGCTGCTGTTCTTCATCTTCTTCGACTACCAGCTGATCTTCCATTCGGACGCCGCCGTCAAGAACCTGCTGGCGCAGGAAATGCTGGAGACCGGGCGGTTCTTCCCGCCGGCCTGGAATTACATCAACAACGACCTGTGGGTGGTGTTCAACCACGCCTTCATCGTGCCCATGCTGGCCTTCCTGCCGAACGGCTTTACCGTGCACGCGCTGTCGGACGTGGTCTCGGCCGCGCTGCTGCTGTGGAGCAGCTGGAAAGTGACGGCCGTGCTGGGCCAGTCCACCGCGGCGCGCCTGCTGAGCATGGTCCTGCTGACCTCCGGCATGTCCGTCATCATGGCCGAGCACGTGTACGGCCAGGCCGCCTATGGCGCCGCCTTCTACCTCGGCTGCTTCCTGCTGTATGCCTACTGGTCGCTCACGCAGGCGCGCGGGCGCGCGCGCTGGGGCTGGGCCGCCGCCACCGCCGTGCTGGCAGCGCTGGTGTTCTGGGCCAACCCGCAGCGCGCGCTGGTGTTCTACGGCCTGCCGCTGCTGATGGCCGCCGGCGCGCTGCTGGCCATGGACCTGAACGCCGCCAAGCCCGCCGGCGCTGCCGGCCGCGGCGGCCTGCCCACGCTGAGCCACGGCGCCGGGCGCCGCTGGCATGCGCTGTGCATCGCCGTGCTGCTGGCCGGCTTGGTGGCAGGCGTGCTGCTGAACGGCTACACGCTGCGCCACGTGATCAACCACCGCGGCCTGACCGTGATGAACTGGCTGACCTACGACGCCATGCTGGACAACGCGCAAGCCGTGGTGGGCGGCCTGCTTGGCATCCTCGGCGGCATACCGCGCTCGGCCTCGAAAGTGGCGTCGCTGCAGGGCGGCTACCAGATGCTGCGCCTGCTGGCCGCGCTGGCCGTGCTGGTGCTGGCGCCGCTGGCGCTGCGCCGCGCGCTGTACAGCGGACACCGCGGCCGCGTGTTCGTGGCGGTGTTCGCCGCCGGCATGCTGGGCCTGAACCTGTTGATCATGCTGACCACCACGCTGGCCGACATGTCCGCGCCGGAAGCCTCGGTGCGCTACCTGGTGCCCGGCTTCCTGCTGCTGCTGATGGTGGCCTGCGGCGAACTGCTGGAGCGCCCGGTGGGCGGCCCGGTCGCGCGCGCGGCGGCCGTGCTGGCCTTGGCGGTGACGGCCACCAGCGCCGCGCCGTCCTATCTGTGGCCCTACTATGAACACTTCCGGGTGCCGCCGTCGGCGCTGCTGCCAACCCCGTACACCGAGCTGCTGGACTTCCTGCGCGCCAACAAGCTGCAATATGGCTACGCCAGCTTCTGGAACGCGGGCAAGTTCACCGTGCTGAGCAACCACGAAGTGCGCGTGCGCCAGGTGACGTTCGAAGGCGGCCTGCCGGCGCCGATGCGCAAGCTCTCGTCCAACCGCTGGTACCTGCCGTCCGCCTGGCGCGGCCCCACTTTCCTGATGGTGACCCAGGCTGAACTGGCGCTGCTGGACCTGCCGCGCCTGGCAGACGAGCTGGGCCAGCCGCTGCGCACGCTGCGCCACGGCGAAGTGACCATCCTGGTTTATCGCGGCAACCTGGCCGCGCTCAAGGGATGGGATCCGGGCGTGAGCGAGCCGGTGCATTTCCCGGCCGGCAACCGCAGCGCGCACAACACCGGCGCCTTCGACGCGGCCGCCGGCGCGCTGGTGGCCGAGGCCGGCAAGCCGGGGGCGCTGCATTTCGGCCCCTACATCGAGGTCGGGCGCGGCCGCTACGTGGCCAGCTTCGACCTGGAAACCGGCCCGGGCCCGGCCGGCGCCGAGCTGGGCACGGTGGACGTGGTGGCCGCCGGCAGCGCCAGGGTGTTCGCGCGCCAGGCGGTGACCGGCACCGGGCGCAGCAAGGTGCAGCTGCCGTTCGAACTGCCGGAAGACACCAAGCTGCTGGAGTTCCGCGTATTCACCAACGGCACCAGCAAAATGTTGCTGCGTAACGTGAGCCTGGCCCGCGCCCCGGGCTGAGGATTACAAAATCTTACAAAAACGGCCAGTCCTCCCCCAGGGAGAGGGCGGCCGGGTGCGTGCTATCATGCGCGCTCGTTTTCTACCGCTTATCCTATGTCTGCTACTCCCCTGATTTCAGTCGTCATCCCGGTTTACCGCGCGGAAACCATGCTCGACGAGCTGTACCGCCGCCTGTGCGCGGCGCTCGAGCCCATCAGCGCCAATTTTGAAATCGTGCTGGTGGAAGATTGCGGCCCGGACCGCTCGTGGCAAGTGATCGAACGCCTGGCGCAGGCCGACCCGCGCGTGGTGGGCCTGCAGTTCAGCCGCAACTTCGGCCAGCACTACGGCATCACGGCCGGCATGGACCAGGCGCGCGGCGACTGGGTGGTGGTGATGGACTGCGACCTGCAGGACGCGCCCGAGGAGATCCCGCGCCTGTACGCCAAGGCCCAGGAAGGCTACGACGTGGTGCTGGCCCTGCGCGGCCCGCGCCAGGACCCGCTGCTGAAACGCGCCACCTCGTGGCTGTTCTACCGCCTGTTCAGCTACCTGGCGGACATCAAGATCGACGGCGACAGCGGCAACTTCCGCATCATGTCGCGCCAGGTGGTGGACAACTTCGGCCGCATGCGCGAGCAGCTGCGCTTCTTCGGCGGCCACGTGCAGTGGATGGGCTTCCCCACCACCGGCATCCGGGTCCAGCACGCCGAGCGCCTGGACGGCAAGTCCACCTACACCTTCGCCAAGCTGCGCAAGCTGGCCGCCGACACCATCCTGGCCTACTCGGACAAGCCGCTGCGCATGGCCGTCACGCTCGGCCTGAGCATGGCCGCCGTGTCGTTCGGCTTCGGCAGCTACATCATGGGCCGCGCGCTGCTGCACGACACCGCCATCCCCGGCTGGTCCAGCCTGATGGTGTCGCTGTACTTCATCGGCGGCCTGGTGATCGGCATCCTCGGCATCCTGGGCCTGTACCTGGGCAAAACCTTCGACGAGGTCAAGAAGCGCCCGCTGTACATCGTGCGCCGCCTGACCCCCAACGCCGTGCCGGGCCGCGAGCCGCGCGACGGCGCTTTTTAATCCGGAGCCCGACGTGAATATCTCCCTTTCCAATATCGACCGCGAACGCTTTGGCGTGGTCACCGCCAAGGCCGCCCTGGACGGCAGCGAGCCGGTGCCGGCCGTGATGCAGTGGTGCGGCGAGCACGGCGTGCAGATGCTGATCGCGCGCTGCGCCACCACCCAGCTGGCGCAGGTGCAGCAGCTCGAGCAGGCCGGCTGCTTCCTGACCGACACCCTGGTCTACTTCAGCAAGCGGCACATCGCCCACCACGAGGTGGCGCTGCCGGACGGCTACAGCGCGCGCCTGGCCACCGGCGCCGACGCCGAAGCCGTGGGCGCGCTGGCCGGCCTCACCTTCGAGGGCTATTTCGGCCACTACCACGTCGATCCGCGGCTGGACAAGCGCGACGCCGACCTGGTCTATTCGAGCTGGGCCGCCAACTCCTGCGGCAACACCGCCGTGGCCGACGCCGTGGTGCTGATCGAGCACGCCGGCCCGGACGGCGGCAGCATCGCCGCCTTCGCCACGCTGAAAGTGCACAGCGCGCAGGAATTCGAGGGCGTGCTGTTCGGCGTGCATCCGGGCCACCAGGGCAAGCGCCTGTACCACGCGCTGATGCAGCTGGCGCAGAACTGGGCCAGCGAGCGCGCCATCGCGCACATGATCGTGTCGACCCAGGTCACCAACCTGTCGGTGCAGAAAGTGTGGTGCCGCCAGGGCTTCGAGCCGTCCAAGAGCTACTACACCTTCCACAAATGGTTCGGCGAAGCGGACGGGGCGGCGCAATGAGCGGCCTTGCCAACTACAGCAGCTACCTGTACATCCTGGCCACCATCGCGCTCACGGTGTACGGCCAGATCGCCATCAAGATGCAGGTGATGCAGGCCGGCGCGCTGCCCGAGGCCGGCGGCGACAAGCTTGTTTTTTTGATAAAATTGCTGCTGAACCCCTGGATCATCAGCGCCTTCGCTGCCGCGTTCCTGGCTTCCGTGACGTGGATGGGCGCGATGAGCAAGTTCCAGCTCAGCCACGCCTACCCCTTCATGAGCCTGAACTTCGTCATCGTGCTGCTGCTGGGCGCCTGGCTGTTCAACGAACCGCTGTCGATGACGCGCGTGATCGGCGTCGCCCTGATCTGCCTCGGCACCGTGGTCGCCTCACAAGGGTAACCGCAGTCTACCTAAAGGATAAGCAATGAACCCGATTCCATTCAACAAACCCTTCATGACCGGCCGCGAGCTGTGGTACATCGCCCAGGCGCACACCAATGGCCACCTGTCCGGCGACGGCAGCTTCACCAAGCGCTGCCACGCCTGGCTGGAAAACAACACCGGCGCGGCGCGCGCCCTGCTGACCCACTCGTGCACGGCGGCGCTGGAAATGGCGGCGCTGCTGGCCGAGGTGCAGGAAGGCGACGAGATCATCATGCCTTCCTACACCTTCGTCTCGACCGCCAACGCCTTCGTGATGCGCGGCGCGGTGCCGGTGTTTGTCGACGTGCGTCCGGACACGCTGAACATCGACGAGACCAAGATCGAGGCCGCCATCACCGCGCGCACCAAGGTCATCCTGCCGGTGCACTACGCCGGCGTGGCCTGCGAGATGGACACCATCATGGACATCGCCAAGCGCCACAACCTGATCGTCATCGAAGACGCGGCGCAGGGCATCATGTCGACCTACAAGGGCCGCGCGCTGGGCAGCATCGGCCACATGGGCGCCTACTCCTTCCACGAGACCAAGAACATCATCGCCGGCGAAGGCGGCGCGCTGCTGGTGAACGACCCGGTGTTCGCCGAGCGGGCCGAGATCATCCGCGAAAAAGGCACCAACCGCAGCCAGTTCTTCCGCGGCCAGGTGGACAAGTACACCTGGGTCGACATCGGCTCGTCCTACCTGCCGGGCGAAGTGATCGCCGCCTTCCTGTGGGCGCAGATGGAAGAGGCCGACAACATCACCGCGCGCCGCCTGGCGCTGTGGGACGGCTACCACGCCGCGCTGGCGCCGCTGGAGGCGGACGGCCGGCTGCGCCGCCCGGTGGTGCCGGAAGGCTGCACGCACAACGCGCACATGTACTACATCCTGCTCGACTCGCTCGAGCAGCGCACCGAGGTGATCGCCAACCTGAAGCGCCAGGGCGTCAACTCCGTGTTCCACTACGTGCCGCTGCACAGCGCGCCGGCCGGCCGCAAGTTCAGCCGCGCGCACGACGCCATGACGCACACCGACGGCCTGTCCGAACGCCTGCTGCGCCTGCCGCTGTGGGTGGGGCTGGAAGACCAGCAGGACCGCGTGGTCAGGGCGCTGAAGGAAGCGCTGTAAGACGAAAAAAAAAAAGCAGCCGAGGCTGCTTTCTTTATATCCGCGGCTACAGCGGCCCGCGCGGCGCCGGGGCCGGCACCTGCAGGTAGGCGAAGCGCTTCTGCTCGACGCGCCCCTTGGTGACGGTGTCGAGCACCAGGCCGCAGGACAGCAGCAGCACGCCCAGCAGGCCCAGGCCCACGCACAGCACCGCGGTCGGCAGGCGCGGCACCAGGCCGGTCTGCATATAGGTTTCCAGCAGCGGCAGCGCCAGCAGCACCGCCAGCGCCATGCTCACGGCCGAGCCGGCCGCGAAGAACTGCAGCGGCTTCTCGTTCTTGTACAGCTTGACGATCATCCACAGGATGCGGACGCCGTCGCGGTAAGTGTTGAGCTTGCTCACCGAGCCTTCCGGGCGCGACTTGTACACGGTCGGCACCTCGGCCACCGGCATGCGCAGCTCGAGCGCGTGCACGGTCAGCTCGGTTTCGGTTTCGAAGCCGGCCGCGTGGGCGGCGAAGGACTTGGCGTAGCGGCGCGAAAACACGCGGTAGCCGGACAGCATGTCGGTGAAGGTGTTGCCGAACACGGCGGCCACGCAGCCGGTCAGCAGGCGGTTGCCGAAGCGGTGGCCGAAGCGGTAGGCCTGCTGCTCCTCGGTGACGCGGGCGCCGACCAGCATGTCCAGCCCCTCGGACACCAGCCTGGCGGCCAGCTGCGGCGCCACGCTGGCGTCGTAGGTGTCGTCGCCGTCGACCATGATGTAGACGTCGGCGTCGATGTCGGCGAACATGCGGCGGATCACGTTGCCCTTGCCCTGCTGCGCCACCGTGCGCACGATGGCGCCGGCGGCGCGCGCCACAGCCACGGTGTCGTCGGTGGAATTGTTGTCGAACACGTAGACCGGCGCGTCCGGCAGGCAGGCATTGAAGTCGCGCACGATGGCGGCGACGGTGAGCGCCTCGTTATAGCATGGCAGCAGGATGGCGATGCGCTGGTGATTCAGGACACTCACGGCTTGCGCAGGCCTCCCAGCAGTGCCGCCACTTTCTGTTTCGGCTTGCTCGACTGCGGCAGCGGCGCAGGCGCCGGGGCGCTGCTCTTGGCCGGCTCGTAGGGCTTGAGGAACCATGGATCGATCTTCTCGCGGCGCGGCGCGGCGCCGAAGCCGGACGACGACGAGCGGCTGCGCTCGGGACGCGCGCCCGCGCCGTAGCCGTTGCCGGCGGTGGCGGAAGTGCCGCCCGAGGCGCTGCCCGCACCGGAGCGGCCTTCGCCGTCCGGACGGCGGCTGCCGTGGCGGCGTTCGCCGTGCCGGTCGTCGCGCTCGCCGCGCGAGGACGACGGCGTGAAGCCTTCCAGTTCGCCGCGCTTGATGGTCTGCTTGATCAGTTTTTCGATGTCCACCAGCAGGCGCTCATCCTTCTCCGAATAGATCGAGATGGCGTCGCCCGAGGCGCCGGCGCGGCCGGTGCGGCCGATGCGGTGCACATAGTCTTCCGCGTTGTACGGCAGGTCGTAGTTGATGACGCAAGGCAGGTCGGAGATGTCCAGGCCGCGCGCGGCCACGTCGGTGGCCACCAGCACGTCGATCTCGCCCTTCTTGAACGACTCCAGCGCCGCCATGCGTTCCTGCTGCGTCTTGTCGCCGTGGATGGCGGTGGCTTTCATGCCTTCCTGCTCCAGGCCGCGCGCCAGGCGCGAGGCGCCGATCTTGGTGTTGGAGAACACGATCACCTGCTTCAGCTCGCGCTGGCGCAGGATGTGGGCCACCACGTCGCGCTTGTGCTCCTCGCCGACCTTGTACACCACCTGCGTGACGCGCTCGGCGGTGGCGTTGCTGCGCGCCACTTCGATCAGCTGCGGGTCCTTCAGGAAGCTGTTGGCCAGCTTCTTGATCTCGCCCGAGAAAGTGGCCGAGAACATCAGGTTCTGGCGCTGCTTGGGCAGCAGGTTGATGATGCGCTGCAGGTCCGGCAGGAAGCCCATGTCCAGCATGCGGTCGGCCTCGTCCATGACCAGCATCTGCACCTGGCCCAGCGAAATATTCTTCTGCTCGATGTGGTCCAGCAGGCGGCCCGGGGTGGCGATGACGATCTCGACGCCGGCCTTCAGGGCCACGGTCTGGCCCTTCATGTCCATGCCGCCGAACACCACGCAGGAGCGCAGCGGGGTGAACTTGCAGTAGGCGGCCACGTTCTCGGCCACCTGCACCGCCAGTTCGCGGGTCGGCGTCAGGATCAGCGCGCGCACCGGGTGGCGCGCCGGCGACATCGAGCTGTTGGCGTGCGCCAGCAGCAGCTGGATGATGGGCAGCGAAAAACCGGCGGTCTTGCCGGTGCCGGTCTGGGCCGCGCCCATCACGTCGCGGCCCTGCAGCACCACGGGGATGGCCTGGGCCTGGATCGGCGTCGGATGGACGTAGCCTTGCGCGGTCAGCGCGCGCAGAATGTCGGGCGACAGGCCAAAGTCGGCAAAGCGGACCTGCTCGGCGGCGGCGGCATCAACGGCGGCAACGGCGGCGGCGGCAGGGACGGGGACGGCTTCTGGCGTGGAATTGTTCTCGGTGTCGGACATAAATTTTTCAATAAACAACAAAATCCGCGAAAAGCGGCGAGGCGGGAGGACAGCAGGGCGGGGCCAGCTTGCGCGGATACAGGATACAAATTCAGCGGCCTACACGATACCCTAATTTTCCGCCACTGTACACGGAAACCGCGCCCAATTGCCAACTTCCAAGTAATTCTGTTACATGAATGAAATGTATAATGGTAATGATGGCAACCCCCGACTCCCCCCTATTCTTCCCGCCGCAACGATTGCAGTGGCCGCAGCGGCTGGCTGCGTTGCTGCTGGCCGCGCTGCTGCTGTGCGCCTGCGCCCTGGCGCTGGCCGCCCCACCCTCGCTGCGCTTCAAGAAGCTGGGGCCGCTCGACAACGACGAGCCGTCCATGCTGGCGCTGCTGCAGGACCGCCAGGGCTTCGTCTGGATCGGCACCCACAGCAACGGCCTGTACCGCTACGACGGCTACCGCGCCGTCAAGTTCGCGCACGCCCGCAACAACCCGCGCAGCCTGCCGCACGACCGGGTGGCCGCCATCTTCGAGGACAAGCGCGGCCGGCTGTGGGCCGGCACCACCAACGGCCTGGCGCGCTACAACCCGGACAGCAACGATTTCACCGTGTTCGCGCCGCCGGCCGGCCCGGTGAACCGGCTGATCGTCAAGAACATCATTTCCGACGGCAAGGACGGCATGTGGGTGGGCACCTGGGGCGGCCTGCAGCATTTCAACCCGGACAGCGGCAAGTTCACCGTCTACGCGCACGACCCGGCCAGGCCGGACAGCCTGGCCAGCAACGACCTGAACGCGCTGGCGCTGGACCGGGACGGCGGCCTGTGGGCCGGCACCTGGCCCGGCGGCGTGGACTACCTGGCGCCCGGCGCCAGCAGCTTCCGGCATTACCGGGTGGACAGCGAGGCGCGCCCGGACAGCCGCAGCAACATCGTGCGCGCCATGCAGTTCGACCGCGACGGCACCCTGTGGCTGGGCACCGAGGCCGGCGTGCTGAGCCAGCCGGCCGGCCAGCCGTGGGCGCCGCGCCGCCCGGCCGCCAGCCCGGCCAGCCGCATCACCAGCTTCTACATTGACCGCCAGCACACGCTGTGGGCCACCACGCTGTCGGCCGGCCTGCTGCGCTGGAACCCGGACACGGCCGGCTTCGACCAGTACCAGCACCAGTCCAACGACCCCTATTCGCTGCCGGGCAACAACCTGCGCGCCATGCTGCAGGACCGGGCCGGCATGCTGTGGGTGGCCTCCTTCACCGACGGCATCAGCCTGGCCAACCTGAACAGCAGCGGCTTCCGGCGCCACGTGCCGCACCGGCTGGACCAGGGCAAGCTGTCCACCAACGCGCTGCTGGCGCTGGCGGCGGCGCCGGACGGCAAGGTGTGGCTGGCGGCCAACCTCGGCCTGAGCCTGTACGACCCGGCCAGCGGCACGGTGCTGGCCAGCTACCGCAGCGAGGAAGGCAAGCCGGGCAGCCTGAGCCACGATATCGTCTACAGCCTGTACCAGGACATAGGCAGGGACGGCGGCGGCAAGGATGGCAAGGCCGGGCCGCTGTGGGCCGGCACCGCCAACGGCCTGAACCGGCTGGGGCCGGACGGGCGCTTCAAGGTGATCCGCTTCGGCAACACGGCCAGCGACTACATCAACGCCATCGCGCCCGGCAAGGACGGCGTGCTGTGGCTGGCCACCGGCAACAGCCTGGTGCGCTACGACAGCGTGCGCGACAGCTTCCACATCTATTTCAACGACCCGGCCGACCCGGCCAGCCGCAGCGTGAACGGCACCTCGGCGGTGCTGGAAGACCGCGCCGGGCGCGTGTGGGCCGGCTCGGAATGGAACGGCGGCGGCCTGGACCTGCTGGACCCGGCCAGCGGCAAGTTCCGCCACCTGCGCCACGCGGCCGACGGCGCGGCCAGCAACGTCCCCGCGCTGTCGGACGACAACGTGTCCAGCCTGCACGAGGACGCGGCCGGCCGCATCTGGGTCGGCACCGCCAAGGGCCTGGACGTGGTGACGGTGGGCGCGAACGGCGCGCTGAGCGTGAAACACCACGCGGCGGCGGTCGGCGCCGGCAAGGTGCTGGCCATCCGCAGCGACCTGGACGGGAAGATCTGGGCCAGCACGATTGCCGGCCTGTACCGGCTGGACCCGGCCAGCGGCGCCGTCGAGCGCTACAGCCCGGCCGACGGCCTGACCGACGGCTACACCACCAACTCGTCGGCCGCCGGCAGCGACGGCACGCTGTACTTCGGCGGCGTGCACGGCATGACGGCGGTGTCGCCGCGCGCGGTGCGCGCCGAGACGGTGGCGCCGCAGGTGGCCATCACCGACATCACCGTGTTCAACCGCTCGCTGGGCGAAGGCCAGCGCAGCGAAGGGGCCGAGCTGCAGGGCGCGGTGACGGCGCCGCGCGTGCTGACCCTGTCGGCCCAGGCCTCGGTGTTCTCGATCGAGTTCGCGGCGCTGCACTACACCGACCCGGGCCAGAACCGCTACGCCTACCAGCTGGACGGTTTCGACCGCGACTGGGTGCTGACCGACGCCGGCCACCGCAACGCCAGCTACACCAACCTGAACCCCGGCACCTACACTTTCCGCGTGCGGGCGGCCAACCACCGCGGCCTGTGGAACGCCGAGCCGGCCAGCATGACCATCATCATCACGCCGCCGTTCTGGCAGCGCTGGTGGTTCCGCGCGGCGCTGGGCCTGCTGGTGCTGGCCGGCCTGCTGGCCACGCACCGCTGGCGCATCCGGCGCCTGACGCGGCGCCAGGCCGAGCTGGCCGACCTGGTGACGGCGCGCACCGCCGCGCTGGAGGAATCGAACCGCAAGCTGGCCGCGCTCAGCACCACCGACGGCCTGACCGGGGTGCGCAACCGGCGCGGCTTCGACGAGGCGCTGGCGGCCGAATGGCGGCGCGCCTCGCGCACCGGGCAGACCGTGGCGCTGTCGCTGATGGACGTGGACCACTTCAAAAAATACAATGACCGCTACGGCCACCTGGCCGGCGACACCTGCCTGCGCACGGTGGCCGAGCTGATCACCAAGCACGGGCGCCGCAGCACCGACCTTGTGGCGCGCTACGGCGGCGAGGAATTCGCGCTGCTGGCGGCCGCCACCAACGCCGCCGACGCCTTCGGCGTGGCGCAGGACATTTGCGCCGAGCTGGCCAGGCTGGCGCTGCCGCACGAGGACTCGCCGTTCGGCGTGGTCACCATCAGCATCGGCGTGGCGGTGCTGGCGCCGAGCGACGACAACACGGCCGAAGCGCTGGTGCAGCTGGCCGACCAGGCCATGTACCGCGCCAAGGAAAAAGGCCGCAACCAGGCGCTGCTGGCGCTGGGGCCGGAATAAGAGCAAGCGTAAGAGTAAAGTAAGAGTGAAGAGATGAGCAAGCAGAACACCCCGGCCGCCGCCCCGGCCGCCCAAGCCACCCAGCAAACAGGGCCGGAGCTGGACCCGCGCCCGGAGCCGCCGGAGCCGCCCGGCCCGGGCGACTGCTGCCACAGCGGCTGCGCCTACTGCGTGGACGACATCTACCAGGACGCGCTGGACCAGTACCGCGCCGACCTGAAAGCCTGGCAAGCGCGGCATCCGTAACAAGCTAGAATTCTTCCCACTCGTCCTCCGCCGGCCTGGCCGCCGCGCGCGCCGGTGCCGGCTTGGCGGCCGCGCGGGCCGGCGGCAAGGCCTTGGCCGGCGCCGCCTTGATGGCCGGCGCCGCCTTGATGGCCGGCGCCGGAGCTGCCGGCCGCGCAGGCGCCGCCTTGCGCGCCCGCGCCGGCGGCGCCCCGATGCTGGCCATGGCCGCCGCGCTCAGCTTGAACGCGCCGACCACCTGGCTCAGGTGCGCCGCCTGGTCCATCATCGCCTCGGCCGCCGCTGCCGCCTGCTCCACCAGCGCCGCGTTCTGCTGCGTCACCTGGTCCATCTGCACGATGGCCGTGTTGACCTGCTCGATGCCGCTGCTCTGCTCCTGGCTGGCTGCCGTGATCTCCGACATGATGTCCGCTACGCGGGTGATGCTGGCCACGATTTCATCCATCGTGGCCCCGGCCTGGTCCACCAGCCGCGAGCCGGCGTCCACCTTTTCCACCGAATCGCCGATCAGGGTCTTGATGTCCTTGGCCGCCGCCGCCGAGCGCTGCGCCAGGTTGCGCACCTCGCTCGCCACCACCGCGAAACCGCGCCCCTGCTCGCCCGCGCGCGCCGCTTCCACGGCAGCGTTGAGCGCCAGGATATTGGTCTGGAAAGCAATGCCGTCGATCACCGCGATGATGTCGACGATCTTGCGCGAGGACTCGTTGATGGAAGCCATGGTGTCCACCACCTGCCCCACCACGTCGCCGCCCTTGACGGCGATGCCGGAGGCCGACTGCGCCAGCTGATTGGCCTGGCGCGCGTTGTCCGCGTTCTGCCGGACCGTGGAATTGAGCTGCTCCATCGACGAAGCGGTCTGCTCCAGCGAGCTGGCCTGCTGCTCGGTGCGCGAGGACAGGTCCTGGTTGCCGGAAGCGATCTGGCCGGACGCGGTGGCGATGGTGTCGGTGCCGCTGCGCACCTGCGCCACCAGCGCCTGCAGGCTGGCCGTCATGTCCTTCAACGCCCCCATCAGCTGGCCGGTTTCGCACTTGGACGTCACTTCGATGTCACGCGTCAGGTCGCCGCCGGCCACCTGCCGGGCCACCGTCACAGCCTCCTGCAGCGGGCGGGCGACGATGCGCGCCACCCACATCGCCAGCAGCATGCCCAGCACCACCGTGGCCAGCAGCAGCAAGGCAATGGTCAGGCGCGCCGTCTCGTAGGTGGCGGTGGCGGCCGCGCTGGCCTGCTCGCCGCCGTCCGCGTTGAGCTTGACCAGCTTGTTGAGCTGCTCGTTGATGCTGGCGATCATCTGCGCCGAGGCGCCGGTGGCCAGCGCGCGCGCCTCGTCCTTGAGCCCTTTGCGCGACGCCTCCACCAGCTTGCCGCTCTCGCCGACGAATTGCTGCCATTGCGCCAGGAAGGCGTCGTACTGGGCTTTTTCTTCCGGGCTGGAGATGAGCTTCTGGTAGCGTTCGCTGTCGGCCTGGAACACCGCCAGCGTATCGCTCATGCGTTTCTCGTAGGTGTCGTACATCTGGGCCTCGCTGCCCAGGATATGGGCCAGCTGCCAGCGGCGGAAGTCGCCCACGTCGATGCGCAGCGCCATCACGGCCTGGACGCTGGGCATCCAGTTATGCGCCAGCTCGTCCGAGGCCTGGTTGATGCGCCCCATGGCCGCGATGGCGTTGAAGCCCAGGATCAGCGCCAGCACTTGCACGGCGCCGAAAGAAACCAGCAGTTTGGTGGCGATCTTGAGGTTGTAGAACCATTTCATGGCATCTCCTGTCAGGCGTACCGTCCGGAGGACAGTATAGACCGATGGCGCCCGGCCCCCCGCCCGCCTTGCAGCGGATTTACGCAGCACAACAGAGATGCGGTAAGCTGGCGTTTTCCCCTTACCGGACGAGCACCATGCGGACACGACGCAGCCTGGCCCTGCTACTGACATTGCCCCTGCTGCTGCCCCTGCTGACGCCTCTCGCAGCGCAAGCGGACGGCCGCCCCTTCCCGCCCAACGCCAAGCGCGGCAAGATGACGCCGGCCTGGCACCCGTCCATCGTTATCGACGGCAAGACGCGCACGCTGTCGCCGGCGGCGCGCATCTTTAACCAGGACAATACGATAGAGATGCCGGCCAGCCTGCGCGGCGAGAATTTCGTGGTGAACTACCAGGAAGACAGCGAAGGCCAGATCCTGAACGTGTGGATACTGACCCGGGAAGAGGCCGGCCAGCGATTGCCGGCCAGCAAGTAGCTAAGCTAAGTAAGCCGGATCACAGGAAGATGATGGCGGCGGCCAGCGCGATGATCAGGCCGAACTTGGTGACCTTGTAGGCGGTCTTGTTCCAGGCCTTGTAGCGGCGGCGGTACTGGCCGGCCACGTAGGATACCTTGAACAGCTTGCTCACCAGGCCGGTCTGGTCGCCCTGCTCGTTGGGCGAGGCGGCGGCCGTCATCATGGTGCGGCCCAGCCAGCGGTTGACCGCCTGCGCCCAGCGGTAGCGCATCGGGCGCTCGACGTCGCAGAACAGGATGATGCGGTCGCTCTCGCTGCCGTTGATGGCCCAGTGGATATAGGTTTCGTCGAACATCACGCCCTGGCCGTCGCGCCAGCTGTGGCGTTCGCCGTCCACGTCGATGAAGCAGCGGTCGTCGTTCGGCGTGGCCAGGCCCAGGTGGTAGCGCAGCGAACCGGCGAACGGGTCGCGGTGCGGGTTCAGCTTGCCGCCCGGCGGCAGCTCGGCGAACATGGCCGCCTTCACGGTGGGAATGGCTTTCAGCAGCGCATAGGTCTGCGGGCACAGTTGCTCGGCGGACGGGTGGCTGGCGTCGTACCACTTCAGGTAAAAGCGCTTCCAGCCATTCTTGAAGAAGGAATTGAAGCCGGCGTCGTTGTTCTGTTCGGCAGCCTTGATCTTCTTCAGCGCCAGCAGGTTCTCCGCCTCGGCGCGGATGATCTGCCAGTTCTGCTGCAGCGGCTCGAGTTCCTTGAACTGGTCCAGCGCCAGGTAAGGCTTGGACGGCACTTTCGAGAACACGTGCATGAACAGGTTGATCGGCGCCATGAACGACGAATGGTCGAACAGCTGGCGCATGAACGGCAGGCGTACCTTGCCCCGGAAATGGATGTGAAAGATTGCTAACAGATAGAATGAAACCAGAGCCAATTTCATGGCGCCTCCAGCGTACACAATCCGTCATGATATCGCCAAACGGCCGCCTTTGCCGGATCTTCGTGGGTCATGCACTTCCGGCTACAATGCCCTCATGGCAAGTAAAACTCCCAAATTCCCCGGCCCCCTGAGCGCGCGGGCAGCCGTGCTGGCGGTGCTGTTGTCAAACAGCGACCAGACCGGCGCCGAACCCTTGCAGGGCCGCACCTCGCTGGCGGCCATCGTCAAGGCGCTCAAGCGCAAGTATCACTGGCCGATCGAGGCCAGCAGCTTCCCCGCCAACACCAGCGACGGCCGCGCCACCTGGGCCACGGTGTACAGCCTGCCGCCGGAAGTCATCGCCGCCGCGCTCGCCAACGGCGGCGCGGACTGGCTGGAAAGCCGCCGCCACGCCAGGCGCGGCGCCTGACCGGCTACTTCGCCGTACTGTTCCTGGCGGCCCTGGCGATGGCGCGGCAGCGCGCCGTGTTGCGGTTGGCCGCCTCGCAGCGCGGCTTGGCGGCGGGCGCCACCTTGCGCGCAGGTTTGGCTGCGGCCTGCTTGCGCGGCTCGCGCACGGCGCCGGCCTTGGCAGTCTTGCCGGCTTTGGCGGCCTTGGCGGTCCTGGCGCCATTGCCAGCCTTGGCGGGCGGCTTCGCCTTTTTGACGATGGCTGCCTTCGGCTTGGCGGGGGCCGGCGCTGCGGACAACTGGACCGGGGCGACAGCGCGGGCGGCCACGGGCGCCGGCCCGGCTGCGGCAGCCGGAGCGAGCGCGGCGGCTGGCGCCATGGCAAGGCTGGTGGCGGCGGCAGTGGCAGTGGCGGCGGCGGTGATCGTTCCGCTGGCAGTGGTGCCGGCAGGTGCGGCGGCTGTTGCGCCGGCCGGCGCCGGCGGCGCCGGCACCGGATGCTGCGGCTCGGACGGCGCCACGAAGGCCGACGGCACCTCCGGCGGCGGCGCAATGGCCTGCACTTCCGGCGTTGGCAGCGCCTTGGCGCTCATGCCCGCCGGGGCGGCCAGGGCCTTCGGTTCGGGCGGCCGGTGACGCTGCTCCTGCGCCGCATTGCCGATCCATACGATGGCCCCGATCAGGCCGGCGGCGGCTACACCGCCCCATGCCATGGTCTTTAGCGGCAGCGGGCGGCGAACGGCCTCGGCAGCGGCGGCGGCAGGCGCGTCCACATGAACCTGCGGGGCGGCGCCGGCCGGCGGCGCCATCTGCGGCTCGGTATGGAATTCGCCGGCCTCGGGCCAGGCGGTGTCGACGGCTTCGGGCGCCGGAGCCGCCGGCGGAGTGTCGCCCAAAGTCGGCTCGACGCGCGGCGTAGTCTGCATCTTCATAGGTATGAGTAGTCCGGGGATTGCATGAAAAAAGCGAACAGGACTCTACCACACCTGCGTCCCCGCGATCCGGGCGAATCGCCGCAAATGCCCGTATACTGCGCGCATGACCTTACATGCCCCACAAACCACCCTCACCCTGGCTGAACTGGCCGCCCGCTGGAACATGACGGCGCAGCAAGTGCTGCTGATGTCCTCGCCGCACCCGCTGCCGATGTACTTCTACCATGACGGCCTGGTGTTCGACTTCGGCGACAAATGGCTGCGCGCCAACGGCGACACCAAGGAAGTGCAAGACCTGGAAAGCCATCAGCAGCACCTCAGCTCGCTCGACATCGATTTGCAGCGGCAAGCGCTGCACAAGCGCGGCCTGCTGAAGCTGACCCAATGGGAAGAGGCGCTGAGCGACGAAGAATTGCAGCGCCAGCAGGCCGAAGCCGAGCGCCTGCGCAAGGAAGTGACGCGCCTGAGCACGCTGCTCAAGGAGCGCACCGAGGAACGCCAGCGCCACGTGCGCAACGGCCTGCTGCGCGCGGCGCCGCGCACCTTGCACGACATCGCCCGGCACGGCCAGACCCGCTTCCCGCAGTTCGCTTTCCTGCCCGCGCGCCCGGAACAGCCGTCCGACCGGCTGCTGGTGGCGCTGGAAGACGGTTTCCCGCACAAGCCGCTGCTGACCGAAGCCGACCTGGTGGTGGCGATGCACGACGTCACCGCTGCCGAAGCGGCCCGCTAATCCACGGCTAATCCGCAGCCAAGCCCCGCAGGCTAGCGGCGGCGCACCGGTTCGTCGTTGAGGCAGATCGGGGCATTGCGCGCATAGCTGCGGCAGGCGCGCGCAAAGCACGCTGCGGCAGCTTCTCCCGCCTTTTCCCTGCACTGCGCAAGCCGGTGCCGGACGCTGACCGCCTTGACGCGGCGCACGGCGGACGCCTTGTCCACCTGCTTCCCCTTGGCCCGCACCGCCGCGCGCTTCACCGGCGCCTGCACCCGCTTGCCCGGCTTGGCCACCGCCAACCGCGTCTGCGCGGCAGGAAGCTCGACGCGCGCTTGCGGGGCAGCCGCGTCGGGTCGCCCCGCCGCCGGCGCGGCGACCACGGCCGCAGCAGGCGCCATGGGCTCAAGCGACGCTGCCGGTACTGCCTGCGCGCCGGCTGCGGCCGGTGCAACTTGTACGGCCTGCGTGACTTGCATATGCGGCGCGGCCACTGCAACCGCCACATCCTGCGCGCTGGCCACTTCAGTCAGCGGCGCCGGGGCGGGACCGGCTTGCGCCGACTGCGCCACCAGCGCTATCGCCTTGTCCGCCTGCAGGCTGCGCCACATCAGCAGGCCAGCGCCAGCCAGGGCCACCGCCGCCAGCGCCAGCGCGCACCACAAGCCCAGCGTCCTCAGCCGGTCCCGGCGCGCATCGGCCGCGCTCCCGCGCAATCCTGCGGCCCCTGCCAGCCCTGCCAATCCTGCCAGGCCCGCCGGGTCTGCCGAATCTGCCGCGCCCGCCAACCCCGCCGCCGTGCCGTCCGCCTGCCGCATCTGCTGATCGTCCATGATTCGCCCGAAAAGAACCGTCTCAACAGCAGATTACTCAAACCGCGAAAAAACCGGCGCTTGCTAGTCGCCGCCGGCCGCGCGGCGGCGCTGGCCCTCCAGCCACGCGGGCGGCAGCCTGCCCAATAAAGGATCGTCGCGCCGCAGGCTGGCCCAGCTGGCGCCGCCGTCGCCCGAGTAATTCAGCATGTAAGGCTGGTCGTCGTCGTCCCCGGCCTGCGCGGCGGCCAGCCAGATTTCCTTGTCGTTGACCGCGTAACTGCTCACCAGCGACGACACCCGCGCCGGCAAAGCCACCTTGCGCCAGCGCCGCCCGTCGGTTGAGCGCAGCAAGGTTTGCTCGATGGACCCGGTAATCCACCAGCCGCCCGACTTGGACGCCGCCAGCTCCACCAGCAAATCCGGATTGCCCAGCGGCGTGCTGTGCGCCACCTTGCATGAGGCTGCATCGATCAGGCTGGCGGTGTAGCCGGACACCCTGCCGTCCGCGCCGAAGTGCGTTGCCAGCCCCACCACGCCGCGCGGCGACGAGGCGAACGCCACATTGGCGTCCTTCATCGCCTGCAGGGCCGGCTTGCCGCCGCCCGCGTTGAGCTTGCGCAGCGGCAGCAGGCAATCGCGGCCCGGCGTGGCGCTGAGGCGGAAGCGGAAGCCGCCCGCCTCCGGCGCCACCTGCACGCCGTAAGGCATGGCGATCACGCCCTTGCCGCCCGCTTGCAGCACGCGCCCGCTGAGCGCGTCGATCACCGTGCCGCCCGCGTAGATGCGGCCGCCGTCGTCCACCACCAGCGGCGGCCAGACGCGGCCGCCCGGCCGCACTTCCAGCCTCAGCGGTTCATGCGCGTGGATCACGATGCCACGCTCATCCTCAGTAAAGCCGGTGGCACCGATGCGGTAGTCGAGCGCTGCCGTGGTGGCAGCGGCAGGAACGGTAGCAACGGCAGCCTGCGCCAGTACGGCGCAGCAAAGAAGGCGAACCAGTTTCATGCAACTTCCTCCAACGGCAGCTTGCGCACCACGGTATCGGCCGCCGCCAGCGCGCGGCCCGCTTCATCGACCAGGCGCAACGGCGGCACCGGCTGGCCGGTATCCTGCCGCACCAGGGTGGAATGGGCTTCGCCCTCGCGGTACAGGAACTGCTCGCTCCACTGGCGCAAGCTCACCAGCAGCGGGAACAGGGCCTGGCCCTTGGCGGTCAGCACGTATTCGCCGTAGGCCGTGCCGTCGGACGCGGGCGACACGGCCAGGATGCCGTGCTCCACCAGCTTGTGCAGCCGGTCCGACAGGATGTTGCGCGCCACGCCCAGGTTCTTCTGGAATGCGCTGAAACGGCGCACGCCGTCGAACGCGTCGCGCACGATCAGCAGCGACCACAGGTCGCCCACCACATCCACGCCGCGCGCCACCGGGCATGCGTCGTCTTTCAGCGTTTTCCGCTTCGCCATCTCTCGCCTCCTAAAGTAGTTGCATTTTAATACTGGAATGCCTACACTCAAACTAGTTTTAATTTGAAACCAGATTGGAGAGCCATGCCACCCACTTCTTCGCGGCTGATGACGCTGCTGTTTTCCCTTTCCTGCGGCGTCAGCGTCGCCAACGTCTATTACGCGCAGCCGCTGCTGGACACGCTCGCGCTCGATTTCGGCATCACCCACGCGGCGGTCGGCATGGTGATCGCCGCCACCCAGCTGGGTTGCGCGCTGGCCTTGCTGCTGGTGGTGCCGCTGGGGGATTTGCTGGACCGGCGGCGCTTGATGCTGGTGCAGTTGGGATTGCTGAGCGCGGCCTTGCTGGCGGTCGGCTTCGCGGCGGCGGCGCCGCTGCTGCTGTGCGGCATGCTGGCCGTGGGCCTGCTGGGCACGGCCATGACGCAAGGCTTGATCGCCTACGCGGCCGCCACCGCCGCGCCTGCGGAGCGCGGGCGCATCGTCGGCACGGTGCAGGCGGGAGTGCTGATCGGCCTGCTGAGCGCGCGCACCGTGGCGGGTCTGCTGGCCGACCTGGCCGGCTGGCGCGCGGTCTACTGGGTCTCGGCCGCGCTGGCGCTGGTGCTGGCTGCGGTCCTGTCGCGCGCCTTGCCCGCATCGCCTCCGGGCGCCGCTTCGCCTGCCGTGCCCGCCGGAGCCGGCGGCATGGCGCTGCGCTACGCGCAGCTGTTGCGCTCCATGCTGGCGATGCTGCTCACCGACCGCACGCTGCAAGTGCGCGGCACCATCGCCATGCTGATGTTCGGCGCGCTCAGTATCTTCTGGACCGCGCTGGTGCTGCCGCTGAGCGCCCCGCCCTGGTCGCTGCCGCACACGGCCATCGGCGCGTTCGGACTGGTGGGCGTGCTGGGCGCACTGGCGGCGGCGCGCACCGGAAGCCTGGCCGACCGCGGCCTGGGCCAGCGCACCAGCGGCGTGGCGCTGGCCCTGCTGGTGGCGGCCTGGCTGCCGCTGGCGTTCACCGGACAATCGCTGTGGGCGCTGGCGGCCGGCATTATCGCGCTCGACCTGGCGGGGCAAGCCATCCACGTCACCAACCAGAGCATGATCTTCAGCCGCCACCCGCAGGCGCACAGCCGCGTGGTGGGCTGCTACATGATGTTCTACGCCGCCGGCAGCGGGCTGGGCGCGCTCGCCTCCACGCGCATGTACGCGGCGGCGGGCTGGCTCGGCGTGTGCGCGCTGGGCGCCGCCGTCAGTCTGGCGGCGCTGCTGTTCTGGGCGCTGACCTCGCGCAGCACGGCGGACGCCTGCCCCGCTTATTCCAGGTTTTCGTGATAGCCGCTGCCGCCGCGCTTCCAGTACGCCGCAGCGCGGATCGCATGCTTGCCCAGGCCCTTGACGCCCACCAGCTCGTGGCGCACGGCGGCCATGGCGGCCGCTTCGCCCGCGCACCACGCGTAGCCGTCGCCCGCCGGCAGCGGCCAGGCCTGCACTGCGGCCAGCAGTTCCGCGTCGCTGGCCACCCAACGCACGTCGGCCTCGGCTTCGGTTGCGAACGCGCGGCGGTCGGCCGCGTCGTCCACCTTCACGATGACGGTGGCGCGCGCGCCGCGCGGCAATTCCTCCAGGCGGCGCGCGATCGCCGGCAAGCCGGTTTCGTCGCCCACCAGCAAATGCCATGCGTAATCCAGCGGAATGATGAGCGAACCGCGCGGGCCGCCGATAATGACCTGCTGGCCGGGCGCGGCCTGCGCCGCCCACGCCGCGCACGGGCCGTCGCCGTGCAGCGCGAACTCGATCACCAGCTCGCCCGCCACCGGGTCGAAGCTGCGCGGCGTGTAGTCGCGCTTGGCGGCGTCCGGGCCGTCGCCGAGGATGAATTTGACGTGGTCGTCGAACGACGCGCTGTGGAAATCCTGCAGTGCGGGGCCGCCGAAGGTGATGGCGCGGAAATGGCTGCCGACGGCGCGCACGCGCACCACCTCGGCCTGGCGGATCTTGAGCTCGTGGCGCACACGCTGCACACGGCTGACGGGAGAGTCTATACTCATGTCTTTACTTTTCCAATTGATTGACAATGTCACCCATCATCCGCGAATCGAATGACAATGTCAACCATCTCCGCGAGCAGCGGCCGGACGCGGTATTGGAGCTGGTGCACACCATCATGCACCAGTACAAGACCCGGCAATTCCAGGCCCTGCGCGACGGCCAGCACGAGCTGACCCATATGGAAGCGAAAGTATTGGGTTATTTCGGGCACCACCCGGGCGCCACGCAAAGCGATTTGTCGCGGCATAGCGGGCGCGACAAGGCCCAGCTGGCGCGCCTGATCACTGCGCTGCGCGAGCGCGGCCTGCTGCAGGGCGAAGCCGACGCCGCCGACCGCCGCAACACCCGCCTATCCCTGACGGACGCCGGCCGCGCCATCCAGCAGGCGGCGCAGCGCGAAGCGGAGATTCTGAACGCGCAGGCCGTGCGCGGCATGAGCGCGCAGCAGCAGCAGGCGCTGCTGGAGTTGCTGCAGCAGGTGAAACTGAACCTGGATCAAGGCTAGCCTGCGCGAACGACGCTACTCGGCAGTGGTCGGGTCGATGACTTCCCTCACTTGGGCTACCCGGTCGACGGGGAAGCCGCCGCGCTTCGCATGCTCCCGCACCATCTCTTCGTTGGGGGCGTGGTAGAGGCAGTAGATCTTGTCATCCGTCACATAGCTGTGGACCCATTGTATGGCCGGACCAAGATCGTTCAGGACGCCACAGGACTTGATGGAAATCTCCTTGAGTTCAGCGCCAGTGAGCTTTCCTGCGCCGGGGAGTTCGCGTTCGATGACATATTTAGGCATTTCATCACTCCTCTTGATCGGCAATCGGAATGCAGCGGAGACTTTTAGCCTAGCCCACGCAGGGGAAATGTCAACTACGTAACCGCAAGCGACTCCAATCAGCTGCAAGTATCCTGGCCACTTCAAGCGTGCTCCAGCGTCCCAACAAAAAAGCCAACCCCGCAGGGTTGGCTTTTCAATTTGGTAGGCCCTCGCGGAGTCGAACCGCGCACCAAAGGATTATGAGTCCTCTGCTCTAACCAAGCATGAGCTAAGGGCCCGCAACTTGTGGACAACGACCCGGCAGCATAGGGGCTGCGCGGGTTGTCGTCAAGTCCTAGTTACCTTCCAGGAAACTCTTCAGTTTATCCGAGCGCGAGGGGTGGCGCAGCTTGCGCAGCGCTTTCGCTTCGATCTGGCGGATGCGCTCGCGCGTCACGTCGAACTGCTTGCCGACCTCTTCCAGGGTGTGGTCGGTCGACATTTCGATGCCGAAACGCATGCGCAGCACCTTCGCTTCGCGCGGCGTCAGCGAGTCCAGCACGTCCTTGACCACGCCGCGCATGGACGCGTGCAGCGCCGCGTCGGACGGGGCCAGGGTGTTGTTGTCCTCGATGAAGTCGCCCAGATGGGAATCGTCGTCGTCGCCGATCGGCGTTTCCATGGAGATCGGCTCCTTGGCGATCTTCATGATCTTGCGGATCTTGTCTTCCGGCATTTCCATCTTGATCGCCAGCGTCGCCGGGTCGGGCTCGGCGCCCGTTTCCTGCAAGATCTGGCGCGAGATGCGGTTCATCTTGTTGATGGTCTCGATCATGTGCACCGGGATGCGGATGGTGCGCGCCTGGTCGGCGATCGAGCGGGTGATGGCCTGCCGGATCCACCACGTGGCGTAGGTCGAGAACTTGTAGCCGCGGCGGTATTCGAACTTGTCGACCGCCTTCATCAGGCCGATGTTGCCTTCCTGGATCAGGTCCAGGAACTGCAGGCCGCGGTTGGTGTATTTCTTGGCGATGGAAATCACCAGGCGCAGGTTGGCCTCGGTCATTTCGCGCTTGGCCTTGCGCGCCTTCATTTCGCCGGCCGCCATCTGGCGGTTGATGTTGCGCAGGTCCGGCAGCGGCAACACCACGCGCGCCTGCAGGTCGATCAGGCGCTGCTGCAGTTCCTTGATGGTGGGGATGTTGCGGCCCAGGATGGCGCTGTAGGCGTGGCCGGCCGACACTTCGCCGTCCACCCAGTCCAGATTGGTTTCATTGCCCGGGAACACCTTGATGAAGTGGGCGCGCGGCATGCCGCACTTGTTCACCGCCACGTCCAGGATCTGCTTCTCGATGTGGCGCACTTCGTCCACCTGGCCGCGCAAGGTGTCGCACAGCTTCTCCACCACCTTGGCGGTGAAGCGGATGCCCAGCAGCTCGAAGGAGATCGCTTCCTGCGCCTTGACGTAGGCTTTCGAGTTGTAGCCATCCTTCTCGAAGGCGCGGCGCATCTTGTCGAACTGCTGCGAGATCATGTCGAACTTTTCCAGCGCAGCCTGCTTCATCTGCTCCAGCTGTTCGGCCGAGTAGCCGGCCGCGCCCGACGGGCTGGCGGCTTCTTCCTCTTCCTCTTCTTCCTCGGCTTCCTCTTCCTCGTCCTCTTCCTCTTCGTCGGCAGCGGCGGCCGGCGCCGGCTCGCCTTCGCTCTCGTCGACCAGGCCGTCGACGATCTCGTCGATCTTGATCTCGTCGTTACGGATGCGGTCGGAGGCGGCGATGATCTCGGCGATCGTCACCGGGCAGGCGGAAATGGCCTGGATCATGTCCTTCAGGCCGTCCTCGATGCGCTTGGCGATCTCGATTTCGCCTTCGCGCGTGAGCAGCTCAACCGAGCCCATTTCGCGCATATACATGCGCACCGGGTCGGTGGTGCGGCCGAAGTCGGAGTCGACCGTGGACAGGGCCGCCTCGGCGGCCGCCTCGGCTTCGTCGTCGCTGGCGATGGTGGCCACGTTGTCCGACAGCAGCAGGGTCTCGGCGTCCGGCGCATGCTCGTAGACGGCGATGCCCATGTCGTTGAAGGTGCCGATGATGCCTTCGATCGCTTCCGGATCGACGATATTTTCGGGCAGGTGGTCGTTGATCTCGGCGTAGGTCAGGAAGCCGCGTTCCTTGCCGAACTTGATCAGGGTCTTGAGTTTCTGGCGGCGGCGTTCGAGCTCTTCCTCGGTGGCTTCCGTGTCGGACGAGAAAGCGTCCTTCAGCAGCGCCTTTTCCTTGGCCTTGCGGTCCTTGGCCTTGGCCTTGTCGACCGCCTTCAGCTCGGCGCGCTCGACCGCGTTCAGCGCGGCCACTTCGTCGTTCTCGGGCTGGAATTCTTTCGGCTTGCGGCCGCGCCGGCCCGGCACCTTCACTGAAGGCAGCACGTAGCCGGAGGTATCGATGGCGGCCAGGGTGGCGGCATCCGTGGTCTGGCTGACCGCCGGCGGCGTATTGGTGACACGCGTCTCCGGTTTGTCGGCCGTTTTTGCGGCCTTGGCGGTCACTTTGCTCGGCTTTACAGCCGCTTTGGATTCAGGTTTCTTTGTTGGCACAGGCGCTTTCGATTACACAACGACTTGCTTTACGGGTTAGGATAAAGTTCTTGCAACAATGCTACGAATACTTACACCTTCTGGCTCCCTGCGCAAACAGGGAACCGCCGCCGCCGGTCCAAACCCAGGACCGTGCTCGGCAGAAATTCTACTGTAGACAGCGCATGGGGGCTAGATCCACGAATGTCCGGTGGCAGGCGCCGCGCCTGGGCGGTGTCCGACTGCGCCATCCGGCCAACTTCCGGCCCCGGCCGCCGGTGCAGCGGTTTTGCTTCGCTGCCGCACCGATCTAGAGCCTAACTTACTGAAAACAAACAGAATTCCGAACTGAAACACCAAAGCTAAGCACTGAATACTTAGCGTTTTATTATAGCACGCCACTTTACAATTTCCAGCGCCGCCCGGACGCGCCCCCATAGGGGGAAAGTCGCGGGCGCTAGCGCGCCGACAGTGCCGCCTCGTCCTCCCTCGCCAACTGATCTTGCAGGGCGGTAATTTCACGGTAGCGTACACCAATTTCGCTGGACGACAAATTCGACGCGAACAACTGGGTCAGCTCGGCTTTCAGCGCGTCCCGGCGGATCTGGCGGATGGCGCTGCTCAAATACGTCTTGATCGCCTCGAAGTCCGATTCCGGCTCGGCGGCGATCTCGCTGATGATGCCGTCGTACTCGCTGCCCTGCTCCTTCAAATGCTGCGCCAGCGCGGCGAAGCTGCCCTGCGGCCCCAGCGCGATGGCCGCCGCGATCAGCTGGTACAGCCGCTCGGCCGACTCCTCGCCGAAGTTGGCGAAGGCGCCCAGGCCGGCCTCGTCTATCGTGAAGGCCAGCGGCGGGTGCGCCACCAGGTGCCGCACGATCTGCAGCTCCAGGCCCACCGGCTGCGGCCGGCTGCTGCGCTGCGGCGCCTTGCGCACTTCGGCCACCGGCTTGCTCAGCTCGTAGAGCTGCTCGATCTCGCCCGGGCTGCTCTGCGTCATGGTGGCCAGGCCGCGCACGATCTGCAGGCGCAGCGCCGACGGCGTCATCGCCTGCAGCAGCGGCTTGGCCTCGAACTGCACGCGGGCGCGCCCTTCCGGCTCGCTCAAGTCATGCTCGGCCGACACCACGCGCAGCAGGAACTGCGACAGCGGCATGGCCTCGTGCACCTGCTGCTCGAAGGCCGGGGCGCCATATTCGCGGATATAGCTGTCCGGGTCGTGCTCGGCCGGCAGGAACAGGAACTTGATGGTCTTGTTGTCCGACACGTGCGGCAGGCAGGCTTCCAGCGCGCGCTGGGCGGCGCGGCGGCCGGCCTTGTCGCCGTCGAAACTGAAGATCACCGTGTCTGTTTGACGCAACAATTTCTGCACGTGGGTGCTGGTGCAGGCCGTGCCCAGCGTGGCCACCGACTGCGGGAAGCCCATCTGCGCCAGCGCCACCACGTCCATATAGCCTTCCGTCACCAGCACGTAGCCCGCGTCGCGGATGGCCTGGCGCGCTTCGAACAGGCCGTACAGCTCGTGACCCTTGGAAAATAAAGGCGTTTCGGGAGAATTCAAGTACTTCGGCTCGCCCTGCTCCATGATGCGGCCGCCGAAGGCGATCACCTGCCCCTTGGTATTACGGATGGGGAACATCACGCGCTCGCGGAAACGGTCGTAGCGCTTGCGGTGGTTGCCCTCCTCGTCCACGCGGTCGATCACCAGGCCGGCCTCGACCAGGGCCAGCGCCTCGTAGTCGGGGAACACGGAGCGCAGGTTGTCCCAGCCGCCGGGGGCGAAGCCGAGCGCGAAGCGGGCCGCGATTTCGCCGGTCAGGCCGCGGCTTTTCAGGTAGCCGATGGCGTTGGGCGCCGAGCGCAGCTGGGATTTGTAGTAGTCGGCGGCGCGGCTCATGGCTTCGGACAGCGCCATGCTCTGGGCCTGCATCTGGGCGCGCTGGGCGGGCGGGATCTTGTCGTCCTGCTCGGGCACCACCATGCCGCAGTTCTGCGCCAGTTCCTTGACGGCGTCGACAAAGCCCATGCCGGAGTATTCGATCATGAAGCCGATCGAGGTGCCGTGCGCGCCGCAGCCGAAGCAGTGGTAGAACTGCTTGGTGGGGCTGACCGTGAAGCTGGGGGATTTTTCGTTGTGGAAGGGGCACAGCCCCATGAAGTTGGCGCCGCCCTTCTTGAGCTGCACATAGCGGCCGACCACGTCCACGATGTCGACGCGGTTCAATAGATCGGAGATAAAGGATTGAGGTATCACGGCGATCAGTCTTGTTCTACATCAGAGGCTATACCGCCGCGCGCCGATCCGGGTTGAGGCGGATCAAGCGGCGGCGCGATGGCGAATTACGCAGGGGTCAGCGCTTTTTTGATCAAGCCCGAGACCACCGCCATGTCGGCCTTGCCGGCCAGCTTGGGTTTCAGGATGGCCATCACTTTGCCCATGTCCTGCGGGCCGGCGGCGCCCGACGCGGCCACGGCGGCGGCCACTTCGGCGGCCACCACTTCGTCCGACAGGCCGGCCGGCTTGTAGGCCAGCAGCACCACCAGCTCGGCTTTTTCAATGTCGGCCAGGTCCTGGCGGCCGCCGGCTTCGAACTGGGTGATCGAATCCTTGCGCTGCTTGACCATCTTGTCGATGATGGCGACCACCTGCTCGTCCGTCACCTCGATCTGCTCGTCCACTTCCTTGCGCTTGATCTCGGCCAGCATCAGGCGGATGGTGGCCAGCTTGCCGGCTTCCTTGGCGCGCATGGCGGCCTTCATGTCATCGGAAATCTGTTGTTTTAAGCTCATGCTCGTTCCTCACAGGGAAAAATGTGGCGCAAAAATGCGAAAACCCGCTGCGGCGAACCGGAGCGGGTATACGACTGGACAGAATACCCCGCGGCGCGACGCCGTACTGCCGGGCTATCCTGAAGTGTCAGTCTTAGAACAGTTTCTTAGGCAGTTGCTGGCTGCGGATGCGCTTGTAGTGGCGCTTCACGGCAGCTGCCAGCTTGCGCTTGCGCTCTGCGGTTGGCTTCTCGTAGAACTCGCGTGCGCGCAGTTCGGTCAGCAGGCCGGTTTTTTCGATGGTGCGCTTGAAGCGACGCATTGCGACTTCGAACGGCTCGTTTTCTTTAAGGCGGATAGTGGTCATGTAAAAATTCAAACCGTTAGATTTTAGGAAGATAAAGATATTAGCAGTATTCGGCCAAATTGGGAAGACCTTTGGACGGAAAACCGGCTCACCAGGCCCGTTTCGCATGGAAACTGTCTGTTTTTGAGCAACCTTTTCGTCCTGCCAACATCTGACTCCGGGCGGAAAGCACACGCCGGGAATGCAATGATATCAGACTGCCTGGCCCGCCGCCACACCCGAAGCCCAAGCCCACTGGAAATTGTAGCCGCCCAGCCACCCGGTCACGTCCACCGCCTCGCCGATGAAGTACAGGCCCGGCACCTTGCTCACCATCATGGTCTGCTGCGACAGTTCGCGCGTGTCCACCCCGCCCCGGGTCACCTCGGCCTTGCGGTAGCCTTCGGAACCGTTGGGGGTGATGGTCCACTGGTTGATGGCCGAACCGAGCTTGCGCAGCGTGGCGTCCTGCATGTCGGCCAGGCGGGTGTCGGCGGCCAGGCCGTGCACCTGCAGCAAGCCTTCTGCCAGGCGCGCCGGCAGCCATTGCGCCAGCACGTTGCCGAGCTGCTTCTTGACGGTCTGCTTGCCCTCGATCAGTTCCTGGGCCACGTCCATTTCCGGCAGCAGGTTGATGACGATGGGCGCGCCCGGCCGCCAGAAGCTGGAAATCTGCAGGATGGCCGGGCCGGACAGGCCGCGGTGGGTGAACAGCAAGTCCTCGCGGAAGCGGGCGCCGTCCGGGTTGCGGCCTTTCAGCGTGCCGGTTTCCACGTCCACCTCCAGCGAAATGCCGGACAGCGGCGCGAACGGGGCCCAGGTCTCGGCGTCGAAGGTGAGCGGCACCAGCGCCGGGCGCGGCGCCACCATGCGCAGGCCGAACTGCTCGGCGATCTGGTAGCCGAAGCCGGAGGCGCCGATTTTCGGGATCGACAGGCCGCCGGTGGCGATCACCACGCTGTCGCATTCGATGTCGCCGGTGTCGGTGACCAGGAAGTAGCTGCCGTCGTCGAGCAGCTCGACACTGCCGACCTTGGACGGCATGCGCCAGTGCACGTCGCCGGCCGCGCATTCGGCCTTGAGCATGTCGATGATGCGCTCGGCCGAGTCGTCGCAGAACAGCTGGCCGCGGTGCTTCTCGTGGAAGGCGATGCGGTACTTTTTCACCAGCGCCACGAAGTCGGACGGGGTGTAGCGCGACAGCGCGCTCTTGCAGAAGTGCGGGTTCTCCGACAGGAAATTGGCCGGGCCGGCGTTGATATTGGTGAAATTGCAGCGCCCGCCGCCGGAAATGCGGATCTTCTCGGCCAGCTTGGCGGCATGGTCGATCAGCACCACGCGGCGCCCGCGTTTGGCGGCCTCGGCCGCGCACATCATTCCCGCCGCGCCCGCGCCGATCACTGCCACATCAAATTTCGCCATAACTGCTCCGATTCCGCTTCAAAACCGGACATTGTACCCTGCCGGGGCCGGCGCCCCCCGCCTACAGGCTGCGGGCCACCTTGGCGCACTGGGCCACCTGCTCGGCGATCGAAGCGGGCACGGCCTGCTCGCCGCGCAGCACGGCGGCGATCCAGGCGGCGGTGGCGGCCGCGCTCTTGTCCTCGGGCAGCACCACTTCCTGCTCGGCCGTCAGCTGCTTTTCCACCAGCACGGTGCGCTCGCCGTCGTGGAACCAGTCGATGCGCTGGCCCTTGTTGGCGTTGGCCACGGTCTCGCCCTCGGTGCCGCGCATCAGGAAGGCGTGGCCGCGTTCGGGCGCGGCCGCCGTGCTGAAGTACTCGCCCAGCATTTCCAGGTATTCGGGGTGGGTGTAGGACACCAGCCGCAGCGCCGGGCCGGCGAAGGGCTGCATCATCTTCACCAGCGTGTGGGTGGAGTTGCGCACGCCGAGGATGCGCCGCAGCGACAGCATGTGCGCCAGCTTGGGCGCCAGCGCGTCGATGGTGATGAAGGCCACCTTGCCGGCCGCCAGCGCCGCTTCGGCCTCGGCGTGGTCGCGCGCGGCGTGGATGCCCAGCTCGGCGAACACCTCGGCCGTGGCCACCCGGCCCAGGTCGTGCGGCACGCCGTGCACCAGCACCGGCACGCCCTCCCGCGCCAGCAGCAGCGCCAGCAGCGGGGTCAGGTTGGCCATCTTGCGGGCGCCGTTATAGGTGGGGATCAGCACCGGGGCGCAGGCGCCGGGCGGCGCTTGCAGCGGCGTGAAGGAGGCTTCGGCCGCGTCCAGGAAACCGGCGATCTCGTCCACCGATTCGCCCTTGATGCGCATGGCCAGCAAGATGCCGCCCAGCTCCAGGTCGGACACGCGGCCGTCCAGGATGGCTTGGTAGAGTTCGTTGGCGTCGGCGCGCGTCATGCTGCGCGCGCCCTTTTTGCCGCGTCCGATTTCCTTGATGAAATGAGCGGCTGGGTAGGGGTTGGCATGTGTAGTCATAGAGCGAGAGCTTACACCAAGCCGCAGCCCGCATGAATCCTGCATTTCGGCTACACTTGCAGGTTCCCCTGATCAAAATACAGAGTTGAGGCACCGAATCATGATCTCGCCAGATATCGAAAACGTAAACGTTACCAACTTCGCGTCCATGCCGACCCCGGCGGCGCTGCACGCGAAACTGCCGCTGACCGACGCCGCGTCGGCCACCGTGATGCAGGGCCGCGCCGACCTGCGCGCCATCCTGGACCGCAAGGACAAGCGCCTGTTCGTGGTGGTCGGCCCCTGCTCCATCCACGACCCGGTGGCGGGCCTGGACTATGCGCGCCGCCTGAAGGCGCTGCAGGCCGAAGTGGCCGACACCATGCTGCTGGTAATGCGCGTGTATTTCGAGAAGCCGCGCACCACCACCGGCTGGAAGGGCTATATCAACGATCCGGACATGGACGACTCGTTCCGCGTCGACGTCGGCATGGAAAAGGCGCGCCAGTTCCTGCTCGACGTGTGCGAGCTGGGCCTGCCCACCGCCACCGAGGCGCTGGACCCGATCTCGCCGCAGTACCTGGGCGACCTGATCGCCTGGACCGCCATCGGCGCCCGCACCACCGAATCGCAGACGCACCGCGAAATGTCGTCCGGCCTGTCGACCCCGGTGGGCTTCAAGAACGGCACCGACGGCGACATCGGCATCGCCATCAACGCGATTTTGTCGGCGGCCAATCCGCACGCCTTCCTGGGCATTAACAGCGAAGGCAACGTGTCCATCGTGCGCACGCGCGGCAACGCGTACGGCCACGTGGTGCTGCGCGGCGGCGACGGCCGTCCGAACTACGATTCGGTGTCGGTGGCGATCGCCGAGCAGGCGCTAGCCAAGGCCAAGCTGCCGGCCAACGTGGTGGTGGACTGCTCGCACGCCAACAGCTACAAAAAGCCGGAACTGCAGCCGCTGGTGATGACGGACGTGGTCAACCAGATCACGCACGGCAACCAGTCGCTGGTGGGCGTGATGATCGAGTCGAACATCGTGGCCGGCAACCAGAAGATCCCGGCCGACCTGGGCGAGCTGAAATACGGCTGCTCGGTGACCGACGGCTGCATCGACTGGGACACCACCGCCGACATGCTGCGCAAGGCGCATGCCGAGCTGCTGAAGCGTCCGTAAGACATCAAGTCCAGGAATTCGCCCCCACGTGCGGGGCGACCCCGAACGCCCCCGCCAACGCCGCCTCCGCGCGGCTGGCCGGGGCGTTCAGTTCATTCAGGTCCAGGAAAATTTTGCCGTCCTCCAGCTTGACGGCGTAATGGCGCGCGCCGCCGTCGAGGATGGCGAACACTTGGTCGTCCAGCGTGCGTATCACCGCCACGCCGGGCAGCTCCTGCCACGCCAGCCCGCGCGGCACCAGGCGCATGCCCTGCGGCGGGATGTCCTTCAGCTTGCAGATCAGTTTCCAGTATTCGGCCATGGCGTGGGCTCCTTCGGTTGCATAAGTCCCATAAAGCAAGACCGATGCCACCCTGCCGGACTGAGCCGCATTCGGGGGCGGACGGGGACGCCGAGTCCCGAATGCGGCTCAGTCCGCTGTGGGCTGCGCCCTGCGGCGGTGCGGCGCGGGGCCCCTTTGGTGCGGCCTGCGCCCGCTTTCCATTACAATGGCGGATTCCCCTTTCACTTTGCACTGTTCCAATGATCGTTCTCGGCGTTGAATCCTCCTGTGACGAAACCGGCCTGGCTCTGTATGACACCGAGCGCGGCCTGCTGTCCCATGCCCTGTATTCCCAGGTCGCCATGCACGAGGAGTACGGCGGCGTGGTGCCCGAGCTGGCCTCGCGCGACCATATCCGGCGCGCCATCCCGCTGCTGGAGCAGTCGCTGACCGGCGCCGGCAAGCAGCTGGCCGACATCGACGCCATCGCCTACACGCAGGGCCCCGGCCTGGCCGGCGCGCTGCTGGTCGGTTCGTCGATCGCCTGCAGCCTGGGCATGGCGCTGGACAAGCCGGTGCTGGGCGTGCACCACCTGGAGGGCCATTTGCTGTCGCCGCTGCTGGCTTCGCAGCCGCCGGAATTCCCCTTTATCGCGCTGCTGGTGTCGGGCGGCCATACGCAGCTGATGCGGGTGGACGGCGTGGGCCAGTACACCTTGCTGGGCGAAACGCTGGACGACGCGGCCGGCGAAGCGTTCGACAAGTCGGCCAAGCTGCTGGGCCTGGGCTACCCGGGCGGGCCGGCCATTTCGCGCCTGGCCGAATTCGGCGACCCGGCGGCCTACAAGCTGCCGCGCCCGATGATGCACACCAAGGATTTCAACTTCAGCTTCTCCGGCCTGAAAACGGCGGTGCTGACGGTGGTGAAGAACCACGAAGAGAAAGTGATCGCCAATATCTGCGAGCAAGACAAGGCCGACATCGCGCGCGGCTTCGTCGACGCCATCGTGGAAGTGCTGACGGCCAAGTGCGTGTCGGCGCTCAAGCACACCGGCCTGAAGCGGCTGGTGATCGCCGGCGGCGTGGGCGCCAACGCGCAGCTGCGCGCCTCGCTGAACGCGGCGGCAGCCAAGAAGCGGTTCAAGGTCTACTACCCCGAACTGGAATTCTGCACCGACAACGGCGCCATGATCGCCTTCGCCGGCGCCATGCGCCTGATGATCAACCCGGACGCAGCGCAGAAGGACTACTCCTTCAACGTGCGTCCGCGCTGGCCGCTGGACGAACTCAAAGAGATCTAAGCGGCCTTCTGCGCCGGCCGCCCCTGGCGGTGGTACAGGAACTCCAGCACGCTGGTGCGGTAGTCGATGTAGAGCGGGTCCTGCGCCAGCGCCAGGCGGTCGCGCGGGCGCGCCAGGCGCACCTGCACGATGTCGCCGATGGTCGCGGCCGGGCCGTTGGTCATCATCACGATGCGGTCCGACAGCAGCACCGCCTCGTCCACGTCGTGCGTCACCATCACCACCGTCGACCCGGTGGCAGCCACGATGCGCAGCAGCTCGTCCTGCAGGTGCGCGCGGGTGAGCGCGTCCAGCGCGCCGAACGGTTCGTCCATCAGCAGCACTTTCGGCTCCATCGCCAGCGCGCGGGCGATGCCGACGCGCTGCTTCATGCCGCCCGAGATTTCATTGGGACGCTTGCCCGCCGCCGCCGTCAGGCCCACCAGCGCCAGCGCGGCCCAGGTGCGCTCCTGCAGCTGCTTGTTGCTCTCCTTGGCGCTGAACACGCGCTCCACCGCCAGGTAGACGTTCTCGTAGCAAGTGAGCCACGGCAGCAGCGAGTGGTTCTGGAACACCACCGCGCGCTCGGGCGACGGCCCGGCGATCTCGCGGCCGTTGCAGATCATGGTGCCGCCGGTGGCGGTGGTCAGCCCGGCGATCAAATTGAGCAGGGTGGACTTGCCGCAGCCGGAATGGCCGATCAGCGTGATGAACTCGCCCTGCTCCACCGTCAGGCTGACGTTGGCCAGCGCGTGGAACTGGCCCTTCTTGGTGTTGAACACCATGTCGGCGTTGCTGATGTCGATGAATTTGTTCGCGCTCATATCAGTTCTCCACTTGTTCGTAGGTGAAGGCTTTGGCCAGCGACACCAGCGCCCATTCCAGCAACAGGCCGACGATGCCGATCACGCCGATGGCGATCAGGATGTGCGGCACGTTCAGGTTGTTCCATTCGTCCCAGACCCAGAAGCCGATGCCCACGCCGCCGGTCAGCATTTCGGCCGCGACGATCACCAGCCACGCGGTGCCGATGGCCAGCCGCACGCCGGTGAGCATGTAGGGCAGCACCGAGGGCAGCAGGATCTTGGTGACGATCTTCCATTCCGACAGGCTCAGCACCCGCGCCACGTTCATGTAATCCTGCGGCACGCGCTGCACGCCGACGGCGGTGTTGATGATCATCGGCCAGATCGAGCAAATAAAGATCGACCAGATGGCGGCCGGGTCGGCGGCCTTGAAGACCAGCAGGCCGATCGGCAGCCAGGCCAGCGGCGAGACCGGCTTGAGCAAGCTGATGATGGGGCTGAACATGCCGTACATGAACTTGAAGCGGCCGATGATGAAGCCGAGCGGGATGCCCACCAGCGCCGCCAGGCCGAAGCCGATGGCCACGCGCTGCAGCGAGGCCAGCACGTTCCAGCCTATGCCCTGGTCGTTCGGGCCCTTGCGGTAGAACGGGTCCGAGAACAGCTTGACCGCCTCTTCCCAGGTGGCCCACGGGGTGGGGAAGCTGCTGTTCTTGGAGGCCAGGATCTGCCACGCCAGCACCAGCAGCGCCAGGCCGATCACGGGCGGCAGATACTTCATCACGAAGGGCCGCATGCGGGCGCTGCCCGATTCCAGTTTGATGCCCTTGGCGGCGATGCGCTCGCTGCGCGCCGGCTTGGGCGGCGCCTCGTCGTTGGCAGCGGCGGCCGCGGCTGCGGGCACGGCGGCGATATTGTGCAGAACTGCGCTCATGGCTGCTCCTTATGCTTTGATCTTGAATGAATCGGCGTAGGCCTTCGGATTCTTGCCGTCCCAGATGGTGCCGTCGATCAGCTTGACGCTGCGCAGCGGCGATTTCGGCACGGCCGCCTTGGCCATGCCTGCGGCGTCCTTGTACACGTCGATCTGGTTGATCTGCGTGGCCACCGCCAGGTAGTCCGGCTCGGCCTTGAGCAGGCCCCAGCGCTTCTGCTGCGTGAGGAACCACATGCCGTCCGACAGGTAGGGGAAGTTCACCGCGCCGTCGTTGTAGAACTTCATCGAGTTCGGGTCGTCCCAGGTCTTGCCCAGGCCGTTCTGGTAGCGGCCCAGGATGCGCTGGTTGATCACGTCCACCGAGGTGTTCACATAGGATTTGTCGGCGATGGTTTCGGCCATCTTCATCTTGTTCGACAGCGAGGCGTCGATCCAGCGGCCGGCGTCGATGATGGCGGCGGTCAGCGCGCGCGCCGTGTTCGGATACTTCTTCACCCACTCGGCGCTGGTGCCCAGCACCTTCTCCGGGTGGTCGCGCCAGATCTCCTGGGTGGTGGTGGCGGTGATGCCGATGCCGTCCACGATGGCGCGGTGGTTCCACGGCTCGCCCACGCAGAAGCCGTCCATATTCCCGATGCGCATATTGGCCACCATCTGCGGCGGCGGCACCGTGATCATCTTGGCGTCCTTCATCGGGTTGATGCCGTAGCTGGCCAGCCAGTAGTACAGCCACATGGCGTGGGTGCCGGTGGGGAAGGTCTGCGCGAAGGAGTATTCGCGCGGGTCCTTCTTCATCAGCGCGGCCAGCGAGGGGCCGTCCACCGCGCCCTTGTCGGACACCTTTTTCGACAGGGTGATGGCCTGGCCGTTGTGGTTCAGGTTCATCAGCACGGCCATGTCTTTTTTCGGCCCGCCCGCGCCCAGGTGCACGCCGTAGATCAGGCCGTACAGCACGTGCGCCGCGTCCAGCTCGCCATTGACCAGCTTATCGCGCACGCCGGGCCAGGAAGCCTCTTTGCTGAGCACGATCTTGATGCCGTACTTCTTGTCGAAGCCCAGCACGGACGCCATCACCACCGATGCGCAGTCGGTCAGCGGAATGAAACCGACTTTGACTTCTTCCTTTTCAGGCTTGTCCGAGCCGGCTGCCCAGGCCCCTTGCGTGGCAAGGCCGGAGAGTGCAGTGGCGGCGCCGGCTTTCAACAGGCTGCGGCGTATCAAGCTGATTTTGCTGTCCATCATATCCCCATGCTAGTTTGTGACTTGCGGCAAGCGGACGCCTGCCCTGACACTAGCTTTGCAATAGCTGTGCCAGGCCACGGAACGGCCAAACACGGGGCTTTATGCGGCCTGGCGGGGAACGAAGTGTATTTTCAGCACCGACATTGTGCGGCGCACCAAAAGCAGGCGCACCGCAACACGGCATGCGCCAGAATGGCTTAGGCGGCGGGCACCAAAATGGGTTCCGCGCGCAGCCGGCCGGCCATCAGGTCGACAAAACTGCGGATGCGGGCCGAGCCCTGGCGACTATCCCGGTGCACGATGCTGACCGGCACGCCGGGCGTGGCGTACTCCTCCAACAACAAAGTCAGCTCGCCGGAAGCCAGCAGCGCCTCGGCCTGGTAGGACAACAGGCGCGTGATGCCGAAGCCGCGCCGCACCGCCTCGATGGCCGCGTCGTTGCTGTTGACCACCAGGCGCGGCTTGAAGCGCAGCGACTGGCTGCGGCCGGCGTTGGCGAAGCGCCAGTCCGGCGGCGTGCTGGAGCCGGACGACATCACGATGACGTGCTGCGCCAGCGCCTCGGGGGTGGCCGGCGTGCCGTGTTCGGCCAGGTAGGCCGGTGAGGCGCAGATCACGCGCCGCACCTGGCCCACGGTGACGGCGCGCAGGCTGGAATCGGGCAGCTCGCCGATGCGCACCGCCACGTCGATACCCTCCTCCATCATATTGGTGACGCGGTCGACGAACATGGCGCTCACCTCCATGCCCGGATAGCGCCGCAGGTACTCGACGATGCCGGGCGTGATGTACTGGCGGCCGAACAGCACCGGCGCCGTCACCGACAGGTGGCCGCGCGGCGCGGCGTTGCTGCCGGCGGCCGCCTCGTCGGCCTCGTCGACCTCGGCGATGATGCGGCGCGCGTCGTCCAGGTAGCGCTGGCCGGCCTCGGTCACGCGCACATGGCGCGTGCTACGGTCCAGCAGGCGCACCCCGAGGCGCTCCTCCAGGGTGGCGATGGCGCGCGTGACGGCCGGCGGCGACATACCCAGGCGGCGCGCCCCGCCGGCGAAACTCTGCTCCTCGCCCACGGCGACGAACACCCCCATCAAATGCAAACGGTCCATACCCCTCCCAGAATCTCAGTCTTCAGCCAGAGTCTTCAGCCAGGGTCAGTTCCGGCATCGCGACACGAGCTCAACCTTATGCGCTTGAGCTCGTGTCGCGATGCCGGAACTGACCCCGCTCGTGTAGTTTGATCTTCGGGAACAGGCCGGGGGCGCGCTCCGAAGCGAAATCGATGAACTGGCGCACGCGCTGCGGCATCTGGGTGCGCTGCTGGTAATACATATAGACGCCGCTGTTGACGGTGACCGTGCCGGGCAGCAGGTGCACCAGGCGGCCGGCGGCGATGTCGGCTTCGGCCATGTAGGCCGCCAGCTGGCCGATGCCGATGCCGTCGCGCACCGCCTGCACTTCGCCTTCCACCGTGTTGAAGCTGGCCACGGTGGGAATGTCTTTATAGACGGTGCCGCCGTCGATGTGCAGCTCCCACGGCACCAGGCGGCCGGTGTTGGGCTGGCGGAAGCCGGTGCAGCGGTGCGCCGCCAGCTCGTCCACCGTGCGCGGCGCGCCGTGCAGCTCGATATAGCGCGGCGCGGCGCAGATATACAGGCCGATGTCGCCGATGCGGCGCGAGATCAGGTTGCGCTCGGGCGGGTTGCCGCCCCGGAAGCCGACGTCGATCTTGGCTTCGATCAGGTCCGTGAAATGGTCTTCCAGCAGCAGGTCGAACTGCACGCCGGGATGCAGCTCCTGGAAGTCGCGCACCAGCGGGATCAGCATGTGGCTGCCGAAGGAGGTGGGCGCGGCCACGCGGATCATGCCGTCCATGTCCTTGCGGCTGTTGCGCACATGCTCCAGCGCCTCGTCCAGCAGGCGCAGGCCGGGGTTGGCCAGCTCGAACAGGCGCTGGCCCTCCTCAGTCAGGCTCAGGCTGCGCGTGGTGCGGTGGAACAGGCGCACGCCGAGGTTGCCCTCCAGCTGGCGCACCGCCTTGCTGACCGCCTGCGGCGACAGGCCGAGTTCGGCCGCCGCCTGGCTGAAGCTGCCGGCGCGGACCACGGCGATGAACAACGTGATGACGCGGGAAGTATCCATTTACAACCAAGAGATGAAAATCAAACGCCTTTACGCTATCTAGTGTAGCAGAGGTGGGCGGCCTAAACTTGCCTTCATCAACACCCCACCACCTCTCAAAGGAGAACAACATGTCCAAAGTATGGTTTATTACCGGTGCATCCCGCGGCTTCGGCGTCCTGATGGCAAAAGACGCGCTGGCGCGCGGCGACAGCGTGGTCGCTACCGCCCGCAACCCGCAATCCGTGATCGACGCGCTGGGCGAACACCCCAATCTGCTGGCCGTGCGGCTGGACGTGACGCAGGAAGCGGCCGCCGTGCTGGCCGCGCGCGCCGCCGTGGACCGCTTCGGCCGCATCGACGTGCTGGTCAACAACGCCGGCTACGGCCTGCTGGGCGCGGTCGAGGAAGCCAGCGCCGAGGAGGTGCGCGCGCTGTACGAGACCAATGTGTTCGGCCTGCTCAACGTCACCCGCGCCGTGCTGCCCCACATGCGCCGCCAGGGCAGCGGCCACGTGATGAACATGTCGTCCGTGGGCGGCTACACGGCGGCGGCCGGCTGGGGCGTGTACGGCTCCACCAAGTTCGCGGTGGAAGGCATCAGCGAGGCGCTGGCCGAGGAAGTGCGGCCGCTGGGCATCCACGTCACCGTGGTCGAGCCGGGCTACTTCCGCACCGAATTCCTGGAAGGGAATTCGCTGGTGTCCACCGGCGCGCAGCTGGACGACTACGCCGGCACCGTGGGCGCGATGCGCACGCTGGCCGCCAGCATCAGCCTGAAGCAGCCGGGCGACCCGCGCAAGCTGTCGCTGGCCATCCTGAAGCTGGCCGACTCGGCCCGGCCGCCGGTGCGCCTGATGCTGGGCAGCGACACGGTGCGCATGGTGCGCGAGAAGAACCGCTTCGTCGAGCAGGAGCTGGGCGAGTGGATCGGCCTGTCGCTGTCCACCGACCACGACGACGTGCTGAAGCAGGCGGCCTGAACCGGCCAGCCCGCAGCAGCCCGGCAATCTCAGCGGGCCAGCAGGCCGGCGCGCGGCGGCGTCCAGGCGGGGACGCCGGCGGGACAGGCGCGGCCGGCGGTGGCGGCCAGGTCCAGCGTGGTGAAGTTGCCGCGCGGGGTGGTGGCGAAGCGCATGTCGCTGGCGACGCCGTCCACGATGGCGGGCATGCGCGCGAACCGCAGCCAGGCCGCCAGCCAGCAGTTGGCGGCGTTCTGGCTGCGCAGTTCGGCCAGGCTGCCGCTCACCTGGCCGTACAGCTCGATGCCGGGCACAGCGGCGCTGTGCGGCGGCGGGTCCAGCAGGCCGGACGGACATTGCTGCGGCGGCAGCCAGCCGGGCGCCAGGCTGACCAGGCCGCGCCGCAGGCGGTAGCTGTCGGCCGCCTCGTTGGCTTCGACCGATACGAAAGCCCAGCACAGGGGCTGAGCGGGGAAGGCGGTCATGGCCACGTCGTGGATGCGGGCCTGCGGATCGGCCGCTTGCAGCGCGGCCTGCACCCGCTGGCGCCCGAGCGCGCTGGCCACGCCTTGCGCGGCCACGAAGCCAACGCAGACCAGCAGCGCCAGCGCCATCGCGCGCCGGCTGCGGCGCCGCGCCGCCTTCAGCACGGCCTGCCCGGCGCCCAGCGCCAGCAGGAAGGCCAGCGAGACCGCCCCCAGGAAGCCGCGCGACGCGAAATAGCACAGCACGCCCGCCAGCCCGGTCAGCATCAGCCAGCGTAGCCACGGCACGCCGACCGCCATGATCAGCGGCACGCCGAAGGCGACCCAGAACACCGGTTCGATGATGAAAATCATGTCGCCGTAGAACCAGCGCCCGTCGAACGGGTAAAACGGATGCACGCCGTAGGAGTTCAGGAAGTCCATGCCGAGGTGCAGCAGGAAGCCGAGCACGACGGCCGCGCCCAGCCCCAGCCGGGCGTGCCGGCTGCGCCGCAGCAGCGCGCGCGCGTTCGGCCACAGCAGCCACAGCAGCGCCACCAGCAGCAGCGCTTGCGGCACTTCGTACAGCAGGGTGTGGGTGTGGCCGCGATGGTGCAGCAAGTAGCCGAGCGGTTCGGGTAGCAGCCGGGTCAGGAACAGGTCGAGGTCGGGGAAATTGCTGGCGGCGGCGCAGGCGGTGAGCAGCAGGCGGTGCCGCGTGCGCTGGCCCGCTTGGTCCGGTTCTGCGGGCAGGCTGCGCTGCACCAGTTCGCCGACGCCAAGGCCGACGACGGTGTGGGTGATGTTATCCATTAAACTCCGGCGAAAAACTGCTCAAGGCGGCGCGGTGCGGCCGGGCCTCGCGCAGCGCAAGCGCTTCCGGCAGCGCCTGCGCGTTGCGGGCAGGGCCCGGCTGGTAGCCCGCGCACTAGCGCTGCACCTCGACGCCGTGCCAGAAGGCGATGTGGTCCTTGATGTGCTGCGCCTTGTCGGACGGGTGGCGGTAGAACCAGGCGGCGTCCTCGTTGACCTTGCCGTCCACCACCAGGTGGTAGTAGTTGGCCGTGCCTTTCCATGGGCACACCGTGGTGTGCACGCTTTCCTGCAGGTACTCGTCGTTGACTTTTTCGATCGGGAAGTAGACGTTGTTCTCCACGATCTGCACTTCGTCGTCGTTCGCTTCGGCGATCACTTCGCCGTTCCAGATTGCTTTCGGCATGGCTGCCTCCTGTGAGCTGAATTAGCTTTCTACCCGGTCGCGCCCGTTGGCCTTGGCCCGCGCCAGCGCCTGTTCGGCCGCGCGCAGCAGGCTGTCGCCGTCGTTGATGTCCATGTGGTTGAACGAGCCGACGCCGATGCTGGCCGTGACCGGCAGCAAGCGCCCGGCCTCACGGTGGATCTGCGCGGCGATCTTGCCGCGCAGGTTGTCGGCGAGCTTGAGCGCGCCTTCCTTCGGCGTGTTCGGCAACAGCACGCAGATTTCCTGGCCGCCGTAGCGCCCGGCCAGGTCGATGACGCGCACGCTCTCGCGCACCAGGCGGCCGACGTTGGCCAGCACCAGGTCGCCCGCGTCGTGCCCGTGGCGCTCGTTGACGGCCTTGAAGCCGTCCAGGTCGATCACCAGCGCCGACAGCGGCGTGCGGAAGCGGCGCGTGCGCGCCACTTCGAAGGTCAGCTTGCCCAGCAGCGCGCGGCGGTTGTGCAGGCCGGTCAGTTCGTCGGTGGTGGCCAGTTCGGCCAGCTGGTCCCGGGCCGCCTGCAGCGCGTAGCGGGTGGCGCGCGCCTCCAGCAGCGCCATGGCCTGGGCGGCCAGGCGGCGCAGGCTGCGCGCCTGTGCGCGCTCCAGCCGGCCCGGCTTGACGTCCATCACGCTCAGGGCGCCGATGGCGTAGCCGTCCGGCGTGATCAGCGCCGCGCTGCTGTACATGCGCATGCCGGGCGCGCTCGCCGTCAGCGGCATGTGGGCGGTGCGCGGGTCGGCGGCCAGGTCGTCGATCTCGGTGGCTTGCTGGCCCAGCACGGCCAGCGAGCAGTAGCTTTGCTCGCGCGGCAGCGTGTCCAGCGCAAGGCCGGTGGCGGCCTTGACCCGGGCGAGCCCGGCGTCCACCAGCGTGAGCGCGGCGTACGGCACGCCGCACAGCTGCGCGGCCAGCTCGGTGAGGAAGGTGAGTTCTTCGCAGGCGGGGGCGTCCAGCATGTGGTAGCGCTGTAGCGCTGCCACACGGCGGCCGTCGTCCGGCGGGATTGCACAGCTGAATGGTTGTGTGCCTAGCGGATGTATGTTCTCTACGGCCAGCATGAGCCTTCCCTTCGTAGCGTCGTTGCGCTTGTCTAGTCTATAAGCTTCGGTGCTACATAGACAAGTTTAGCGCAACCCCGGGCTGGCAGCAAATCGGCGCTCCGGCGGCAAGGCTCAGCCGCCGGCCATGATCTGGCGCAGCGCGCGCTCGAACAGTTCGGCCGGCTGGCCGCCGGAGATCAAATGGCGGTCGTTGATGATGACGGCCGGCACCGAGTTGATGCCCTGGCCCTGGTAGAACTGCTCGGCGGCGCGCACCTCCGCGGCGTACCGGTCCGAGGCCAGCACGGCCGCCGCGCCTTCCGCGTCCAGCCCGGCCTTGACGGCGGCCGCCTGCAGCACGGCGTGCGAGCTCGGGTCTTCGCCTTCGGTGAAGTAGGCGGTGAACAAGGCGTGCTTCAGCGCGCGCTGCTTGCCATCGCCTTCCACGCCGGCCCAGTGCAGCAGGCGGTGCGCGTCGAAGGTGTTGTAGATGCGGCTGCGCTTGCCCATCGCGAAGTCGAAGCCGACGTCGGCGCCGCGCTGCCGTATCATGGCGCGCGACTGTTCCTGCTGCTCCGGCGTGGCGCCGTATTTCTGGGTGATGTGTTCGGTGATGTCCTGCCCTTCCGGCCCCATGTTGGGGTTCAGTTCGAAGGGCTGGAAGTGCAGCGCGGGGGCCGCGTCCGGGCCGATGTTTTTCAGCGCGGTTTCCAGCGCGTTCAGGCCCACGGCGCACCAGGGGCAGGAAACGTCGGAAACGAAGTCGATTTTGATGGGGGTGGTCATGGCGGCCTCGCAGAATGTATCCCTGCGAGATGGGGCCGCCACCGGCTATTTCAACGCTTACTTCTTCCTGGCCGTTTTGGCCGCGTCGGCGCTCTTGCTGCCGATCCGGCTTTCCTTGCCGGCCATCAGGTTCGAGATGTTGGCGCTGTGGCGGAACAGCAGCAGCATGCTCATGGCCGCGACGGCGATCAGGATGGCGTCGATGCCGAACAGCAAGCCGTAATAGAACGGCGCGAACACGGCGGCGGCCAGCGCGGCCAGCGACGAGTAGCGGAAGGCGTAGGCCACCACCAGCCAGGTCGCCAGGGTCGCCAGGCCCAGCCAGACGTTCAGGCCCAGCAGCACGCCGGCGGCGGTGGCCACGCCCTTGCCGCCGACGAAGCGGAAGAAGACCGGCCACAGGTGGCCCAGGAACACGGCGATGGCCACCAGCGCGATGGCGATGTCGCCCACGCCCAGCTGCTCCTGGTAGCGCACCGCCAGCCACACCGCCAGCCAGCCTTTGGCGGCGTCGCCGATCAGGGTGGCGATGGCGGCTTTCTTGTTGCCACTTCGCAACACGTTGGTCGCGCCCGGGTTCTTGGAACCGTAGGTGCGCGGGTCGGCGATGCCGAACAGTTTGCTCGCCACCACGGCAAACGAGATCGAGCCCAGCAGGTAGGCGCCCACGGCCATGGCCACTGTCATCAGTGCTGTATTCATACGTACCCTTCTTGTTCTATTTTTTGCCCGCCAATGCGGCGCGGCTGGTGACTATACAACAAGCGGCCGTCAATCAGCCAGCGCACAATGCACGGGTTTGGCGGAAATCAAATCCAGCAGCACCTGCGGCCGGATACCCACCAGGTAGCCGCGCCGCCCGCCATTGATATAAATCGTCTCCAGCGCCAGGATGGATTCCTCCACGTAGACCGGCATCGCCTTCTTGGTGCCGAACGGCGAGGTGCCGCCCACCATGTAGCCGGAATGGCGTTGCGCCACCTCCGGCTTGCATGGCTCCACCGACTTGCAGCCGATGCCGCGCGCCAGGTTCTTGGTCGAGACCTTGCAGTCGCCGTGCATCAGCACGATCAGCGGCTTGGCCGCCTCGTCCTGCATCACCAGCGTTTTCACAACGGCGTGCTCGTCCACGCCCAGCTCGCGCGCGGACACCGTGGTGCCGCCATGTTCCTCGTAGTCGTAAGGGTGTTCGGAGAACGCCACCTTGTGCTTGCGCAGCATCTGGGTCGCCGGGGTTTCCGAAATATGCTCTTTTTTGGCCATGCCGTGATACGCTAACCGTTGAATAGGAGTTTCGTTATGCGGGAAGAAATTCGCTTTGCCACCTTCAACGTCTGCAATCTCGCCCCGCCGGGCGTTCAATTGTACGATAACCTGCCGCCTCTTTCTGAACAGGAATACGAGGCCAAGGTGGAGTGGACCGCGCAGCAGCTGGACCAGCTCGACGCCGACGTGGTTGGCTTCCAGGAGATCTTTTCGCAGGCCGCGCTGCGCGACGTGCTGTCCCGCACCCGCAAGTACCGCAACGCCATCCATGCCGGTTTCGACCCGGACCCGCACGCCACCCGCTTGACGCCCAATGTGGCGCTGGTGTCGCGCCTGCCGCTGGCGGCGCCGCCCGCAGTGTACGCCGAGTTCCCGCAAGGCGTGGTGTCCGACTCCGGCAACCCCGATTCGGACCGCTTCGCGCGCGCGCCGCTGCACGCGCAGGTGGTGCTGCACAGCGAAATCGTGGTGGACGTGGTGGTGGTGCACCTGAAATCGCGCCGCCCCGACTACCGGCGCGACGATTGCGGCGAGGACCCGCTGCACTTCGCGCTGGCCAACCTGCGCTCGCTGGTCTGGCGCGGCACCGAGGCGGTGGCGCTGCGCGTGCTGCTGAGCAAGGTGATGAAGGACGGCAAGCGCCCCTGCATCGTCATGGGGGACTTCAACGACACCGCCGACGCCGTCACCACCACCATCGTGCTGGGGGCCAATCCGTCCTGCGAGCCGGGCGAGGAATTGCGCGGCCGCATGTTCGACTGCGCCCAGATCCAGATGCGCCAGGACCATTTGCGGCAGGTGGGCTACACCACCGTGCACGAGGGCCATTACAGCACCATCGACCATGTGCTGGTGTCCGAGGAATTCCACCCGGACTCGCCGCGCGCCATCGGCGCCGTGTACGACGTGGCGTATATGAACGACCACCTGAGCCAGCAGCGGCCCGAGACCTCGGACCACGGGCAGGTGCTGGTGCGCTTGCGGCTGCGCTAGCTCAGGCTGAAGCAAGCAGCGCCCCCAGCGCGCTGCCCCGCACTTGCGCGTCGGCCAGGTAGCCCTGGTACTGGTGGCAGCCCACGCTGCGCAGGAAGTTGAGCTGCTCGCGCGTTTCCACCCCTTCCGCGATGGCCACCATGTCCAGGCTGCGCGCCATGGCCACGATGGCGGTGATGACCGCCGTGTTGCCGTCCAGCGTGCGGACAAAGGACTGGTCTATCTTCAGCTTGTCCACCGGATAGTCCTTCAGATAGCCCAGCCGCGAATAGCCGGTGCCGAAATCGTCTATGGTCAGCCGCACGCCCAGGCCGTGCAGCGCCTGCAGCGTGTCGTGCGCGGCGCTGCCGCCCTTCATGATGATGGCCTCGGTCAGCTCCAGCTCCAGGCAGGACGGCTCCAGCCCCGACTGCGCCAGCGCGCCGCGCACGCTGGCCAGCAAGCTCTTTTGCGCGAACTGCGCCGCCGACAGGTTGACCGCCACCACCAGCTGGAAGCCGGCCTGGCGCCAGCGCTGGGCGCTGCGGCAGGCCTGCTGCAGCACCCAATTGCCAATCGGAATCATCAAGCCGGCGTCCTCGGCGGCGGACATGAAGCGTTCCGGGCGCAGCAGCCCCAGTTCGGGATGGCGCCAGCGCAGCAGCGCCTCCACGCCCACCGGCGCGCCGCTGGCGATGTCCAGCTCGGCGTGGAAAGCCAGTTCGAACTCCTGCGCGCGCAAGGCCTGGCGCAAGCCGTTTTCCATCTGCACGCGCTCGGCGATCTGGGCGTGCATCTCGGCGTTGAAGAACTGGAAGCCGTTGCGCCCGCTCTCCTTGGCGTGGTACATGGCCACGTCCGCGTTCTTGACCAGCTGCTCGATGCCGTCGCCGTCGTTGGGGTAGATGCTGATGCCGATGGAGCCGGACACGTGCAGCGCGTGCGGCCCCAGCTGGAAGGGCTGGCCGATGGCGCTCAGTACGCTGCCGGCCACGTGCGCGGCCTGGTCCACGCCGCCGATGTCGGCCAGGATGATGAGGAATTCGTCCCCGCCCTGGCGGCTCACGGTGTCGGCGCCGCGCACGCATTTCACCAGCCGCGCGGCGATCTCCTTGAGCAGCTCGTCGCCCACCTGGTGGCCCAGCGTGTCGTTGACTTCCTTGAAGCGGTCCAGGTCGATGAACAGGATGGCCAGCATGGTGTGGTTGCGGCGCGCCGACGCCAGCGCCAGGCTGAGCCGGTCCAACAGCAGCACCCGGTTCGGCAAGTCGGTCAGGAAGTCGTGCTCGGCCAGGTGGCGGGTGTGGTCTTCGCTGCGCTTGCGGTCCGTGATATCGGACAGCATGCCCATGTAGTTGCTGACCTGGTCGGCGCTGTCGCGGATGGTGGTCAGCGACAGCCAGCCGGGGAACAGCCCGCCGCTCTTGCGGCGGCAGCTCACTTCGCCCTGCCAGTGGCCGGTGGCGTCCATCTCCTGCCACACCTGGCGTTGGAAATCGTCCGGCTCCACGCCGCTGCGCCGCAACTGCAGCGGCCGGCCCAGCATTTCCTCGGCCGCGTAGCAGGTGATCAGCGTAAACGAGCGGTTGACGGCGATGATGTTGCGGTGGCGGTCGGTCAGCACGATGGCGTCGCGGCAGTTCTCGAACACCTGGGCCGCCAGGTGCAGCGTGCGCTCGGCCTGCTTGCGCGCGCCGATGTCGCGCACCACCACGTAGAACAGGTAGCCGTGGTCCAGCGAGATCGAGGTCATCAGCACTTCGGCCCAGAACGCCTGGCCGGCGCAGTCGTGGAAACGCCAGTCGTAGCGCAGGCTGCCGTCGCTGTGGCCGTAATCCTCCATGCCGGGCAGCGCCGGCATGTCCGCCCCCTGCGGCGTTTGCGGCGTGGAAAAATCGCGCAGGCGGCGGCCCACGATGTCGTCGCGGCTGCCGCATTTGAACAGCGCCAGCGCGGCCGGGTTCAGGTCCGTGATGCGCTCGCCCTGCAGCATCAGGATGGCGTCGCTGGAGCGCAAATACATCTGCAGGAAATTGACGCCGGCCGCGCGCAGCGCCTCGTCCTCCAGGCGGCGCGCGGTGATGTCGGCGTCCACGCAAAACAGTTGCCGCACCACGCCGTCCTGCGCCACCGGGAACAGGGTGGAGCTGACCCACAGCCGGCGCCCGCCCGCCGTGCTCACCTGCCAGTCCCGGGCCGGATTGGCGCGCCCGCTGCGCCAGGCGTCCGCCAGCGCCTGCGCGTGCTCGTCCGCGCGCTCGTAGCTGAGCAGGCTGGCCAGCGGGCGGCCCATCGCGTCGCCGGCGGGGATGCCGTACAGGTCGGCGCAGCTGCTGTTCCAGAACAGCACGTTGCCCGCCTCGTCCATGCAGTGCACGGCCACCAACTGGGACGGCTCCACGGTGTCGATCAGGCGGGAGATCAGGTCGAGCGCGTCCGGCATCGGCACCGGCGTCGTGCCGGCGGCGCCGGCGGGCGCGGCCCGGTCCGGCGCTTCGTTGGGTTGTTGCGGCTCCACGGTGGCCTCGCTGCGGGTTGTGCCCGCTGGGGGCGTTCCGGCCATCTTCCCCCCTGGCCAAGGCCGGTGCATTGCGCTGCGTCAAACGTGCGGCCCGCAACCTACCGCGCGGCACCTTCCATCCCCGCTTTCTGCAGTTCAGCTGCCTTTTTTGCCGCTTTGTCGCACCGGCGTGGTGCGGCCTCTTGAAATTCCCTACAGTGGCAACATCCAAAAATGGCCTCCCAGAGAAACAATATGAAAATAGAGACCTTGCCCCTGCCCTCCCAGCCAGCCCAAGCCGCCAAGCCCGCCCACAAGGCAGGCCAGCGCTGGCGCGCGCCGGCGCTGGCCCTGATCGTGCTGGCCGTGGCCGGCGGCGGCTGGACCGTCATGCAATCGCGCAGCAAGGCGCCGGCCCCGGCAGCAGCGGCGGACAGCGCCGCCGACAAGAAACCCAAGGGCCCGGACGTGTACGAACTGGCCGCCGCCGACGTGGCCGCCATCGACGCGCGCGCCCTGTCGCTCAGCCTGCCACTGTCCGGCTCGCTGGCCCCCATCAGCCAGGCCACCATCAAGGCCAAGGTGTCGGGCGAAGTGCGCGAAACCACGGTGCGCGAAGGCATGGCCGTGACCCGGGGCCAGGTGCTTGCGCGGCTGGACCAGGCCGACCTGCAGGCCCGCCTGACGCAGCAGCAAGCGATGCTGGACGAGGCGCAGGCCAAGCTGGCCATGGCCAGCCGCAACCACGCCAACAGCCAGGCCCTGCTCAAGCAAAACTACATTTCCTCGACTTCCTACGACACCACCGCCAACGGCGTGGAGCTGGCGCGGGCCAACGTGAAATCGGCCAGCGCCATGGTGGACATGGCCCGCATCGCGCTGAACGACAGCGTGATCCGCGCGCCGATGAGCGGAGTCGTTTCCAAACGCCATGTTCAGGCGGGCGAAAAAGTCGCGCCTGACATGCCCGTCTACACCATCGTCAACCTGGACGAGCTGACCCTGGAGGCGCAAGTGCCGACCTCGGAGATCCCGCGTGTGAAAGCGGGCCAGGAGGTGGCCTTCCGGGTGGACGGCTTCCAACGTGAATTCCACGGCAAGGTGGCGCGCATCAATCCGACCGCCGAGCAGGGCTCGCGCGCCATGCTGGTCTACATTTCGGTGCCGAACAAGGACGGCGCCCTGCTGGGCGGCATGTTCGCCAAGGGCAGCATCGTCACCGAGCGCTCGGCCGTGATGCCGCTGGTGCCGGTGGAGGCGCTGCGCAGCGACGGCGGCCGCCAGGTGGTGTACAAGGTGGACCAGGGCAAGGTGCTGGCGCAGCCGGTCACCCTCGGCCTGCGCAACGAGGACACCGGCTACGCCGAAGTGACCGAGGGCCTGCAGCCGGGCGCGCAGGTGATCGTGGCCAAACTGGACGCGGTGAAACCGGGCGCCCGGGTCAAGCTGGCCGCGCCGGCCGGCGCACCGGCCGCAGCGGCGTCCGCCACCGCCAAGGCCAGCGTGCCGGGCCAGCGGAGCTAAGCCATGTGGATTACCAAAGTCAGTATCAGGAACCCGGTGTTCGCCACCATGGTGATGGTGGCGCTGATGGTGCTGGGCCTGTTCGCCTACAAGCGCCTGGGCGTGGAGTCCATGCCCAATGTGCAGCTGCCGTTCGCCGCCATCGAGATCGAATACCCGGGCGCTTCGCCGGAAGCGGTGGAGAACGACATCACGCGGCCGGTGGAGGACATCGTCAACACCGTCAGCGGCGTGAAGACCATCCGCGCCAACTCGTGGGAAGGCCGGGCCGGCATCTACCTGGAATTCCAGCTGTCCACCAATATGGACCGCGCCATGCAGGAGCTGCGCGACAAGGTGGCGCTGGTGCGCCCGCGCTTCCCCAAGGAAGCCAAGGACCCCTTCATCGCGCGCGAGGAAGGCGACAACGAACGCCCGGTGGTGACGCTGTCGCTCAGTTCGGACAAGCACAGCCTGCGCGAGCTGTCCACCATGACCGACCAGATCATCACCAAGCGCTTCCAGAACGTGGCCGGCGTGGGCCAGGTGCGGGTGCTGGGCACCACCAAGCGCCAGGTGCTGATCAGCCTGAAGCCCAACGAGATGACGGCCCAGGGCATCGGCGTGGACGAGGTGATACGCGCGATCCAGACCACCAACGCCAACCTGCCCGCCGGTAACATCAGCCAGTCCGTCACCGAGCAGCTGGTGCGGGTGGAAGGCAAGATCAAGGATGCGCGCGAGTTCAACAAGATCATCGTGGCGCGCCGCGCCAACGGCCCGGTCTACCTGGACCAGGTGGCCAGCGTGGTCGACGGCGAGGAGGAGGCGCAATCGTATTCGCGCATCGACGGCAAGCCCGGCATCTCGCTGGAAGTGACCAAGGTGCAGGACGCCAACGTGGTGGTGGTGGGCGAAGGCGTGCGCAAGGCCGCCGAAGCCCTGCAGCAGACGCTGCCGGCCGGCATCAAGCTGCACATCCTCGATTCGCAGTCCGAGCGCGTGCAAAGCCAGCTCGACAACGTGAAGCGCACCATCATCGAAGGCGCCGTGCTGACCATGGTGATCGTGTTCTTCTTCCTCAAGTCGTGGCGCTCGACCATCATCACCGGCCTGACCCTGCCGATCTCCGTCATGGCCAGCTTCATCGCCATGCAGGCCTTCGGCTTCACCTTGAACTTCCTGACCCTGATGGCGCTGTCGCTGTGCATCGGCCTGCTGATCGACGACGCCATCGTGGTGCGCGAAAACATCGTGCGCCACTTCGGCATGGGCAAGGACCACCACCAGGCGGCCGAGGACGGCACCAACGAGATCGGCCTGGCTGTCATGGCCACCACCTTCGCCATCGTGGCCGTGTTTATCCCGGTGGCCTTCATGGACGGCATTATCGGGCGCTTCTTCCTGCAGTTCGGCATCACCGTGGCGGTGGCCGTGCTGGTGTCGCTGTTCGTCTCCTTCACCTTGGACCCGATGCTGTCGTCGGTGTGGCCCGATCCGGAACAGGACCGCTTCAAATACCTGCCGTGGCTGGGCCGCTTCATGGACTTCGTCGAGCGCGGCGTGGACCGGCTGCACGTGGTGTACGGCAAGGTGCTGGCGCTGGCACTGGACTGGCGCAAGACCACGCTGGCCGTCACCGCCGCCATCTTCGCCGGCAGCCTGCTGCTGGTGCCGATGATAGGCGGCGAGATGTTTCCGGAAACCGATGAAGGCTGGGTCAACATGCGCTTCAAGACCCCGGTCGGCTCCAGCCTGGAATACACCAACGACAAGGTCCGGCAGGTGGAAGCGGCGCTGGCGCCGTTCAAGGAAATCGACAGCATCCTGTCCAACGTGGGCACGCGCGACGGCCGCAACTCGGCCGAAGTGAACCTGAAGCTGACGGACGTGAAGAAGACCCACCGCCGCTCGCAGAAGGCGTTGGAAAAAGCCATCCGCGAACGGCTGGCGCCGATTGCCGGCATCCAGCTGTCGGTGGGCCAGAAGCCGATCTTCATCGCCATCCTGGGCACCGACGAGGCCAAGCTGGATGCCGTGGCGCGCGAGCTGATGGACAAGATGCGCAAGATCAAGGGCGTGGCCGACCTGGAATACAGCCAGGAAGGCGCCAACCCGTCCACCATGATCAAGATCAACCAGGAGCTGGCCAGCGACCTGGGCCTGTCGGTGCAGCAGATCGGCGCCGCCTTGCGGCCTTTCGTGGCCGGCGAGAAGGTCAGCCACTGGCTGGCCTCGGACGGCCAGAACTACGAAGTCAACGTGCAGCTGCCGAAATCGGGCCGCCAGCGCGTGATGGACCTGGCCGACCTGTCGATCGCGTCCAGCAAAACCAACGCCGACGGCACGCCGCGCATGGTGCCGCTGCGCCAGGTGGTGGAATTCATCCCCTCGTCCAGCCCGCAGGTGCTGAAGCGCCAGGCGCTGCAGCGCCGGGTGGCGGTGTACGCCGGCGTGGAAGGCCGTCCCGGCGGCGACGTGGACGCCGACGTGCAGAAGGCCATGAAAACCATCGTGCTGCCGGCCGGGGTGCGCTTCGACGTGGCCGGCAACGCGCAGGAGATGGCCGAGACCATGAGCGGCGCCATGACGGCGCTGGGCGTGGCGGTGATCTTCATCTACCTGGTGCTGGCCTCGCAGTTCGGCAGCTTCCTGCAGCCGGTGGCCATCATGACCTCGCTGCCGCTGTCGCTGATCGGCGTGCTGCTGGCGCTGCTCATTACCGGCAGCACCCTGAACATCTTCTCGGTGATCGGCTTCATCATGCTGATGGGCCTGGTGACCAAGAACGCCATCCTGCTGGTGGACTTCACCAACCACGGCCAGAAGGAAGGCCTGGGCCAGCGCGAAGCCATCATGCAGGCCGGCCAGGTGCGGCTGCGCCCCATCATGATGACGACCCTGGCGATGATCTTCGGCATGCTGCCGATGGCCATCGGCCTGGGCGACGGCGGCGAGACGCAGGCGCCCATGGGCCGCGCGGTGATCGGCGGCGTGATCACCTCCACCCTGCTGACCCTGGTGGTGGTGCCGGTGGCCTACACCTACCTCGACACGCTGGGCAAGCGCTGCGCGCGCTGGCTGGGCGGCCGCAAGGAAGCGGCCACGGTGGCCGCCGTGGCCGAGCAGAAGCAACTGGCCGATGTCGCCTGACCTTGGGAGCGACATGACTGTGCAAAAAACCGTGGGCGGCGCGCTGGCCGCCGCCCTGCTGCTGCAACTTCCCGCCACGGCCGGCGAGCCACCGGCCGAGCCTGCCGCAGATAAAAATGCCGTGGTCGTCAACGGCATCCGCAACCCCGAGCTGAAGACCTACCGCGTGATGGCCGCCGGCCTGGACGCCTTCGACGAATACCGCGCGCTGGCGCCGGCCGCGCCGGAAGTGCGCTTCAAGCTGCGCCCGCGCGGCGGCGCGCAATCGGCCGGCATGGACAACCTCGCCATGCGCATCGCCGGCGACAGCATGTCCATCCCGCTGCCGATCGCGGCCGACCACACCTTCTCGCTGCCGCGCAGCGAGGAAGCCAGGAGGGAAAACGCGGACCTGCTGCTGAACAAGCCCAAGGGCGGCTACCGCTGGCAGCCGGACATCCACAGCGTGGGCGTGCCGGCCGGCATGCGGCGCCTGGGCGACCTGCGGCTGGAGTGCAAGGTGCTGGTGGCGACGGCCAAGGAGGAAATCGGTTTCTGGCTGACCAGCATGATCAACACGCTGCTGCTGACCACCGACTGGTGCAGCCATGAAAAGATACAGCTGTCCACGGCGGCGGCGCAGCGCATCGCCTCCGCCACGCTGACGCACGGCGAACAGCGGGTGCCGCTGAAAGTGAGCAGCGACGGCACGAGCTACGTGCCGCCGCTGGGCAACAAGGCCTACCCGGACGACGCGCTGATCGACATCCAGTACGCCGAGGAGCCGGCGGCCTAAGCTGCCACGCTGGCGTCAGTTGACGGTCAGCACGGCGGCCGAGCTGGTGGCGCTGCCGTAGGTATTGGTGATCACCACGTCGTAGCTGGCAGCGTCGGCGGTGGCCACGCTGGCGATGGTGTAGCTGGCTGCGGTCGCGCCAGTGATGTTGGTGCCGGCCTTGCGCCACTGGTAAGTCAGCGTCGGCGTGCCGGAGGCGGCCACGGTGAAGGTGGCCGGTTTTCCCGCCGCCACGGTCAGCGCCACCGGCTGGGTGGTGATGGCCGGCAGCAGGCCCACCGTCAGCACGGCTGCCGTGCTGGTCACGCTGCCGAGGCTGTTGGTCACCACCACGTCGTAGCTGCCGGCGTGGCTGGCGTAGGCTGGACTGAAAGTGAATTTGCTGGCGGTCAGGCCGGCCACGGCCACGCCGTCCTTGCGCCACTGGTAACTCAGCTTGCCGCCCGTCGCCACCACGCTGAAGCTGGCGTCCAGGCCGGCCACCACGGTGACTGCGGCGGGCTGGGTGGTGATGGCGATCTGGGTGTCCGCAGGCGTCGATTCGCTGCTGTTGCCACCGCCGCCGCAGGCGGCCAGGGCTACTGCCACGGCAACGGCCATGGCGCCGGCCGACAAATGGTGCACATTCATTTTCATAAAGGTTCCCGCTGGAATAAAGTCAGCGAGAGTATAGGACCGCAACCATGCCCGGCAGACACGGTTTTGTGTAAGATTATGCAATAAAGTGTTACTAGACGTAACTTCGCGGCCGCCTTGTTTATGCCGGGCGCGCGTCCCCGGCGCTGTCGTCGTCGGCTTCGTCGTCGCTGTCCTGCTCACCACCCTGCTCACCTTCCGGCCTGCTCTTGGCTTCCAGCTTGCGCCTGGCCTTTTCCTCGGCCTTCTTTTTCTTCTCCAGCTCGCGTTGGCGCTTCTCATACTGGAAATTTGTCTTAGCCATTTGCCACCTCTCTATGTTGCGAACGATGTTCGTCCAGCTACATTATGACGCAGATGCGGCCAGCGCAAATTTTTCAGCCGCGGGGATGATGTTGCGCATGCAAATGCTTCAGGCGTTCGCGCGCCACATGGGTGTAAATCTGCGTGGTGGAGATGTCCGAATGGCCCAGCAGCAACTGCACCACGCGCAGGTCGGCGCCGTGGTTCAGCAAATGGGTGGCGAAGGCGTGGCGCAGCGTGTGCGGCGACAGCGGCGACGTGATGCCGGCCTTCTGCGCGTGCTTCTTGATGATGACCCAGAACATCTGGCGCGTCATCGGCCCGCCGCGCGCGGTGACGAACAGCGCGTCGTCCTGCTGGCCGTCGAGGATGGCCCAGCGCGCCTCTTTCATATAGCGCTCGATCCACTGGCGCGCCTGGCCGCCGAACGGCACCAGCCGGGTCTTGGCGCCCTTGCCGGTGATGCGCAGCACGCCGTCGTTCAGGCTCAGTTCGAACGTCTTCAGCGCCACCAGTTCGGACACCCGCAGGCCGCTGGCGTACATCAGCTCGAGCATGGTGCGTTCGCGCAGGCCGAGCGGCGTGCGCACGTCGGGCGCGGCCAGCAGCGCTTCCACCTGCGCCTCGCTGAGCGTGTGCACGAAGCGCTGCGCCTGCTTGGCGGAGGCCAGCTTCAGGCACGGGTCGGCCGCCACCAGCTTCTGCCGCAGCGCATACTGGTAATAGCGTTTCAGCACCGACAGGCGGCGGTTGGACGTGCTGGCCTTGGTGTCCTCGTGGCGCGCGCTGAAGTAGGCGTCGATGTCGTGCGTGGCCACCGCGTGCAGGCCGGCCACGCCGGGCCGCGCCACCTCCAGCCAGCGCGCGAAGGCGCGCAGGTCGCGCCGGTAGGCGTCCAGCGAGTTCTTCGCCAGGCCGTCCTCCAGCCACAGCGCGTCGCAGAAGTCGTCGATCAGAGCAAGGTTGTCTGCTGCCATGCGTACTCGCTGTGTCCCTCGTGCGCCAGCAGCCAGCGCTTGACGTTCAGGTGGAAGCCGTTGGCGTCGTCGTGGTGGGCGAAGCCGCCCAGGCCGTTGGCGCCGGTCACGCGGTGGCAGGGCACGGCCAGCGGGAACCAGTTCTGGCCGCAGGCCTGGCCGATGGCGCGCGGCGCCGATTCCAGGAATTTGGCCAGCTCGCCGTAGGTGCGCACCTGGCCGCGCGGGATGCTGCCGATGGCGGCCCACACGCGGCGCTGGAATTCGCTGCCGACCCGCGCCAGCGGCAAGCTGAACGCAAAGTCGGCGTCGGCGCAGTAGCGCAGGATCTGTTCGGCCGCCAGCGCGGCCACCGCGTCCTGCGCGTCCTTCTCGGCGTAGTCCGGCGGCAGGTACACCAGTTCCGTCACCAGCGCGCCGCCGGTGCGGATGCCCATGGCGCCGAACGGGGTGGCGACGATGGCGTTGAAAAGATTGCCACTCTGTTGTTTATTCATCACAGTTGTCTTGCTTGATGTTGCATCAATACTACACCACCAAAATGGGGCGGGGCAAAAAAAAAGCGCACTGCAACAGTGCGCTTTCAATCTTGCTCTCACGGAACCGGCCGTTTGGCGTCGACGTAGCACACTTGTGGCGGCCTTCGGCGATCTTCCAACGACATACTGTGAACCGTGTGTCTCCTCAATGATATGCGGCATCCAAGGCCGTTATTTTACTTACTCTCCCCACTAAATCTCATGTTCTTGCTACCAGGGCAGATATCGATATTTGTTTTGTTTGCCTCTGGAGCGAAGCAATCATAACTGATCCACTTCGCTTTTTGCTCATTTTTTTGAGCCAAGAAAATTTTTCATTTAGGAGTAAACTAAGTTGGGCAACCACAGGGAAATTTGTGGTACGTAGGTCACCACCACCAGGAAACAGATCATGGTGAGCAGCCACGGCCACACCGCCACGGTCAGTTCGGTAATCCCCATTTTGGTGATGCCGGACGCCACGTACAGGTTCAGCCCGACAGGCGGGTGGCACATGCCCACTTCCATATTGACAACGATCAGGATGCCGAAGTGCACAGGATCGATGCCCAGCTTCATGGCCACCGGGAACAGGATGGGCGCCATGATCAGCACGATCGACGACGGTTCCATCACATTGCCGGCCAGCAGCAGCAGGATGTTGACCACCAGCAGGAAGCTGATCACGCCCAGGCCCTGGCCGGTGATCCATTCCGCCATCTGCTGCGGGATGTTTTCGCTGGTCATCAGGAAGGAGAACAGCACCGCGTTGGTGATGATGTACAGCAGCATGGCCGACATGGCCGCCGAGTCGAGCAGCACCTTGCCGACCTGCTTGAGCTTCAAGTCCTTGTAGACGAACACGGCGATGACGAAGGCGTACACGGCTGCCATGGCGGCCGCCTCGGTCGGCGTGAACATGCCGCTGTAGATGCCGCCCATCACGATGATGATCAGCAGCAGGCCCCAGGCGCTCTTGCGGAAGGTGGCCCAGCGCTCGCCCCAAGTGGCTTTTTGCATACGCGGATAGTTGTGCTTGCGCGCCAGGTACCAGGTGGTCAGACCCAGCAGGAAGGCCAGCATGATGCCCGGCACCACGCCGGCCATGAACAGCTTGCCCACCGAGGTGTTGGTGGTGACCGAGTACATCACCATCACGATCGACGGCGGGATCAGGATGCCCAGCGCGCCGGAGGTGGTGATGACGCCGGCGCCGAAGCCTTTCGGATAGCCCTGGCGCACCATGGCCGGCAGGATGATGGAGCCGATCGCCACCACGGTGGCCGGCGAGGAGCCGGACACGGCCGCGAACAGCGCGCAGGCCAGCACGCCGGCCAGCGCCAGGCCGCCGTGCCAGTGGCCGACCATGGAGCTGGCGAAATTGATCATGCGCCGCGCCACGCCCCCGTGGGTGAGGAAGTTGCCCGCCAAGATGAAGAACGGGATGGCCATGATCTCGAATTTCTCGATGCCGGTAAACAGCTTGAGCGCCACCGATTCGATCGGCACCTCGGTCATGGTGAACAGGAAGGTCAGTACCGTCAGGCCAAGCGAGATGGAGATCGGCATGCCGGTCAGCATCAGCGCCAGCAACAGCACGAAGATAATCATGGCGTTCATGCTTTGGCTCCTTTTTCTTCAGCCTTCAGTTCGTCTTCCAGGCCCTCGACGTGCGAGTGGTCGTGTTTCGGCAGTTCGCCGGTGCGCACAAAGGCCACCATCACCTGCAGGAAACGGAAGCACATCAGGTAGGAACCGGTGGGCACGGCCAGGTAGACCAGCCACATCGGCACTTCCAGGTCGGCCGAGGTCTGCTCGGTGTGGCCGATTTCCCACACGAAGGTGGCGCCCAGGGTGCCGACAATGCCGGTAAACAGCGCGCCGGCCAGCAGGCCGAAGATGACGAACTTGTTGCGCCAGGGCGGGCTCATGCGGTTGATGATGACGTCCACGCCGACGTGGATGCCGGTGCGCACGCCGTAGGCGGCGCCGAACTTGGCCATCCACACGAACATATAGATGCACAGCTCTTGCGCCCAGCTGGTGTTGATTTGAATCAGGGCGTCCTGCAGGCCGGGAATCGGCAGCCCCGACAGGTAGCGGTGCAGCACCGCCACGAAAATAATGAAGGTGGCCAGACCCATCAGGGTCGCGATCAGCCATTCTTCCAGGTGATCCAGGAATTTCATGGTCGAGATCTTTCCAGAGAAAGAGAGATGAGATGCGGGGCGGCAGGACGCCGCCCCGCGGTGGCCGGCTTACTTGGCGGCTTCTTTGTTGATGGCCTGGATCAGATCCTTGCCGATGCGGCCTTCCATGTCCTTCTGGACCGGCAGCAGCACTTTGCGCCATTCAGCCTGTTCCTTGGCGCTCAGGGTGTAGATTTCCGTCTTGCCGGCCTTCTTGATGGCGTCCATGGCCAGGTCGTTGTCGCGCTGGGCGATGGCTTTTTCGAAGGTGGTGGCGTCGCGCATCGCGGTTTCCAGCGCGGTGCGGATGTCGGCCGGCAGGCCGTCCCAGAACTTCTTGTTGACGATCACGGCATAGCCCAGGTAGCCGTGGTTGGACACGGTCACGTGCTTCTGCACTTCATGCATCTTCTGGGTGTACATATTCGACGGCGGGTTCTCGGTGCCGTCCACCACGCCGGTCTGCAGCGCCTGGTACACCTCGGAGAAGGCCAGCACCTGCGGGTTGGCGCCCAGCGTGCGCATCTGCGCGTCGAGCACCTTGGACGACTGGATGCGCATTTTCAGGCCCTTGAAGTCGGCCGGGGTGCGCAGCGGCTTGTTGGCCGACATCACCTTGAAGCCGTTGTCCCAGTAAGCCAGGCCGGTGATGCCCTTGCTTTCCAGTTTCTTCAGCAAGCCCTTGCCGATCGGACCTTCGGTCACGTTGTACAGCGCGGTCTTGGTGGGGAAGATATACGGCAGGTCGAACGCTTCGAATTCCTTCACGCCCAGCGGGCCGAACTTGGCCAGCGACGGCGCCAGCATCTGCACCGCGCCAAGCTGCAGCGCTTCCAGCTCTTCCTTGTCCTTGTACAGCTGGCTGTTCGGGTACAGCTCGACCTTGACACGGCCATTGGTGGCTTTCTCGGCCAGTTGTTTGAAGCGTTCCGCGGCCTGGCCCTTGGGCGTATCCGTGGCCACCACGTGGCTGAACTTGATGACGATTGGGGCTTGCGCGAAGGCGCTGAAGCTGGCGGCGGCGCAGAGCGCGGCCAGGATGGCTTTCAGTTTCATGTGATGTCTCCCGGGGGGTTAAAGTACATTATTATGGTTACCGTAGCAGTTTGTAACAGCCGTACGATACACGGCAACTGTGGAAAACCACAATAGCTGGCGACACATGAAAGTTTGATGCTCCGCCCCATGACCTCCGCCACCGACCGCCCGCCGCGTCTGCACTTCACCAACCCGGTGCGCTGGCTGCTGCCGGTGGTGCTGGTGCTGTTTTTCCTGGCCGTGCTGATCTGGCTGCCGTGGCAGGCGCGCCAGATGGAAAGCAGCGAACGCCAGGAGCAGCTGATCGCCGACACGCTGTGGGTGGAGCAGACCATCCGCTTCCAGCTGGGGCGCCACGAGGAAGCCATGCGCACCCTCAGCAGCGAGATCGCCGCCGGCCACCTGAGCCCGAAACAATTGCACGCGCGGCTGGTGCAACTGTTGCAAACTGGACACGAAATCCGCCGCGTCATGTGGGTGCTGCCGGACGGCGCGGTGGCCGCCACCAGCGATCCGGCCAGCGCGCCCCCGGCCCAGTCCGGCCTCGGCCCGCACTCGCAGGCCGCCGCCGAGCACGCGCGCCTGGCCCGCAAGCCCATCTACAGCCAGCCCGGGATCCTGCCCGGCGCCAGCAAGCCCGGCCTGGATTACCACTACCCTGTATATAGCGGCGAGCGCTACCTGGGCACCCTGGTGGCGCACTACTCGCTGTCCACCGTGCTCGACGAACTGGTGCCGTGGTGGTTCGCCCAGGACAACCAGATCACCCTGCTCGACCGCGACGACAAGGTGCTGGCGCGCCGCTCGGCCGCCGGGGCCGGCCACGGCGTGTACACCCACAAGCGCGCGCTGGACTTGCCCGGCACCACCGTCACCTTGCTCACCGACAGCGTGAAAAGCGAGCCGCGCCTGCTGCCCAACCTGCTGGTCGGCTCGGTGATCGTGCTGTCGCTGGCGCTGCTGTGGAGCCTGCTCGCGCTGTGGGGCCACATTTCGCGCCGCCTGGCCGCCGAAGGCGCGCTGCGCCAGCAGATGACGTTCCGCACGGCGATGGAAAACTCGCTGGTGACGGGCTTGCGCGCGCGCGACCTGGAAGGCCGCGTCACCTACGTCAATCCGGCCTTCTGCCAGATCGTCGGCTACCCGCCGGAAGAGCTGATCGGCAAGCTGCCGCCCATGCCCTACTGGGCGCCGGAAGTGATGAGCGAATACCAGCACCGCTTCGCCGGCGTGCTGGCCGGCAACGTCACACCGCAGTTCGAGACCATCTTCCAGCGCTCCACCGGCGAACGGGTGCCGGTGCTGATCTTCGAAGCGCCGCTGCTGGACAACCAGGGCCGGCAGACCGGCTGGATGGGCTCCATCCTGGACATTTCCGACCGCAAGCGCATCGAGGAGCTGAACCGGCAGCAGGAGCAAAAGCTGCAGACCAGCGCGCGCCTGGCCACCATGGGCGAGCTGGCTTCCATGCTGGCGCACGAGCTGAACCAGCCGCTGGCGGCCATCTCCAGCTACACCACCGGCGCGCTGAACGTGCTGCAGCGCGCCGAGGACGCCGGCCAGGCGCTCGACTGCGGCCTGCTGCGGCCGGCCCTGCAGCAGGCCGGCGCGCAGGCCCAGCGCGCCGGGCAGATCATCCGCAGCGTGCACCAGTTCGTGAAAAAGCGCGAACCGGAGCGGCGCGAAGTGGCGGTGCAGTCGCTGCTGGACGGCATCGAAGCGCTGATCGAGCTGCAGGCGCGGCAGAATTATGTGTCGCTGCAGACCGACATCCCGGCCGGGCTGCCGCCGGTGCTGGCCGACCGCGTGATGATAGAACAGGTGCTGCTGAACCTGACCCGCAACGGCATCGAAGCCATGGCCCGGGTGCCGCCCGAGCGCCGCGTGCTGCGCGTGCGCGCCAGCCACGACGCCGCCGCCGCGCAGGTGACGGTGGAAGTGATCGACCAGGGCCACGGCATCCCGGACGACGTGGCCGAGCGCCTGTTCGCGCCCTTCTTCTCCACCAAGGCCGAAGGCATGGGCATGGGTTTGAGCATTTGCCGCACCGCGATAGAATTCCATGGCGGCACGCTGGTTCACAAGGCCAACCCGGCCGGTGGCACCATTTTCGTATTCACGCTGCCGGCCGCCGGCGCGCATTAAAACTACAGGGACCTATATATATGCTGCATATCGTGGACGATGAAGCCGTAGTGCGCGACTCGCTTTCCTGGCTGGCCTCGTCGCGCGCCATCCCCGCCGCCGCCTACCCTAGCGCGGCCGACTTCCTGGCCTGGACCGAGCTCGCCGCGTTCGACCCGCAGGGCGACTGCGTGCTGCTGGACGTGCGCATGCCCGACATCAGCGGCGTGGCCGTGTTCGACCAGCTGGCCGCGCGCGGCCTGACGCAGCGCCTGCCGGTGATCTTCCTGACCGGCCACGGCGACGTGCCGATGGCGGTCGACACCCTCAAGCGCGGCGCCTTCGACTTTTTCGAAAAGCCCTTCAACGACAACCAGCTGATGGACCGGGTGCAGGAAGGCCTGGCCAACTCGCGCGAAGCGAGCGCGGCGGCCGCCGTGCACGCGCGCCTGGCCACCCTGTCGACCCGCGAGCGCGAAGTGCTGGACCTGATCCTGGCCGGCAAGATGAACAAGGTGGTGGCCGACCAGCTCGGCATCAGCATGCGCACGGTGGAAGTGCACCGCGCCCACATCTTCGACAAGATGCAAGTCAAAACCGCCGTCGAACTGGCCGGCCTGCTGAAATAGCCGCTGCTCGGCAGCGCGTTATTCCAGCACCAGCATCTCCTTCAATTTCCCCCGGCCCCAAGCGTTAAACGAGAAGTCCCAGCGCTGCTCGGCAAACGCCAGCAGCGCTTTGCCCCGCTTTTCCACCGATGCCGGGGTCCAGTCGTTGAACGTGGCGGCCACCTCGTTTTCCGAGAAGCTGCCGCCATTGGCAAAGCGCGGCCGCTTCGCGCCGCCGGAATCCTTGCCCCGGTAGGGATGATTCTGCAGCGATGCATTCTTACCGCGCGACAGCAGCAGCAAGTTCCCCAGCGAGTGGCAGTAACTGTTGAACTTGGCTTTCTTTCTTCTGCTGCCCAGCTTTGTGTTGAATGCGCCCCATGCCGACGACTCCTGCGGATAAATGTGCTCGATGGTCTCGCTGCCGACAGAAGCCCATTTCACTTTCCGGTCTCCCCGGTGTGTTTGCCGCAGGCTGTCTTCATATTCGAAGAGCAGCACCTTGGTCAACGGCCAATCATAGTAGCCTTTGCTGTACTGCAAATCGCGCCGGATCTGGTTATGGAAGTTATCCAGGTCCATCTCTCCGTGCCATGGAAACTCCGGGTCGGCGTACGCATACTCGCCATCTTCGAATTCACCATAGTTGCTGATGAGCGATTTCACCAGGCGCGCCACATACGCAAGGGCCTGGGTCGGCGGCACTGGGTCTCCATCACGGAAATACAAGTTATTCGAATACAGGGCATGCGCATTCTTGTAGAGTTCTTTGCGGGCAGTGTGCCCACGGCGGCCGCTCACCAGGAACACCAGCACGATAAAGCGCTCTATCTGCACCAGCAAATCAATCAGGCTCCCATCTATCCGCGCCAGCTTGCGCAGATCGGTTGCCCGATCCGGATAACGTTCCAGCAATTGCATATACGCAGCAAGGATCAGGGGATCGAATACCGGCCGATGCACATGCCCGATCCTCTCCAGCCAAAGCTGTTGAGCGGACGGCATGCCACGCGGCCGCCGAATATGCGACCACAGCAACGCTGCCAGGCGCAGGCTATTCAGGTACTTCCTGATCGCCGCGTCCGTCAAGTCGCCGTCGACGACGCGGGATACGGAAAACTGCTCCTTGAACAGCAAATTATCCAGCCATTTTTCCGCTGCGGTATCGGTCTTGAAGTACATTAGGCTGTGCGTGCGCAGGAATTCATCCTCGTCGAGAACGTTCTTGTCGGCCCGGCCCAACCAGTTATAGATATCGCTCCAGGTAGAATTAACCGCGCTCCGCAACTCCGCTTCGGCGCCGCCACCTGCAGCGGCTTGCGGGACGGGCATCATGGTGGTCAGATAAATCAGCCGGTTCTTCAACAACTCAAGCTGTGTCAGTTGGCGTCCCCGATGGTTTATCGACTCGAAAGCAACGTGAATGTTGAAGACCTTGGGATCCACCTCGACAACATTGAACAGCAGCTGGTTCTCAATTTTTTCGCGCAAGGCAGAGAGCTCATACGGCTGCAATTGCTTAGTCAGTTCGCGCAGTTTTTCCAAGGCCGCCGACAGGTTTTGAGTATAGGCGTTCTCGAAACCGGCGGCCCTGGCCGTATATGCATGATCCCGGAAAACCTGGAAAGCGAGAAACGGCCATGCATCGTGGTTGCTCACATAGCGGAACTTGGGCTGCGCCGAGCTGCCCAAGTATCGCTGCCGAAAGCCCGCGGAGACATGCGGCAGGAAGCCCTGCTCCAGGCTTTCCGACAGCGCCGCAATCAGAAGGATCGCCGTGGTCAGACGTTGCTGCCCATCGACCACCAAGGCGGGGGCGGAACCACCCTCCTCGCTGACCTCAAGAATCAGCGTTCCCATGAAATGCTTGGGATTATTCGAATTGATGCGTGCGATGTCTTCCCAAAATTCGATCACATTCTCCTCTTTCCACGCATATCCCCTTTGGTAGTCCGGGGTGCGGAAGCTATGCTGATCAAACAGTTCTGCAAGTGAAAGCAATTTCATGGAATTGTCGAAAAGAAAAAATAATATCTTATCAGAACTATCATCATGGCACGCCGCATACCGTAAAGTCCGATGCCAAAAAATCACTTCACCACTTATATAACTGCTGATATTATTTCCCCATGAAACCTGGACTCGGAACCCAATTGCGCCATCTGATCGATCTGCTGGACGGGGCGGTCGGCGCCGCCTACGAGGAGGCGGGGCTGGACTACCGGCCGCGCTACACGCCGGTGATGCGCGCGCTGATGCAGGGAGAGCCGCGCACCATCGGCCAGATCGCCGAAGCGGCCGGCATCACGCAGCCGGCCGCCACCCAGACCATCGCGCTGATGCTCAAGGCCGGGCTGATCGCGTCCTCGCCGGGCGCGCTGGACGGGCGGCAGAAGATGATCAGCCTGAGCGCGCAGGGCCGGGCGCTGCTGCCGCAACTGCAGCAGTGCTGGCAAGCCACGGCGGCGGCGGCGCGCAGCCTGGACGCCGACCTGCCCTACCCGCTGTCGGACGCGCTGGCCAACGCCATCGCCGCGCTGGAGCGGCAATCGTTCGGCGCCCGCATCCGCGCCGCCCGCGACAACAAATAACAGCGAATAACAACACCACCACCTGGAGGCATCATGAGCGTTACGCAGCAGGCTGTTCCAGCTTCCCCGGTCCCCGCCGGACTGGGCGCGCGCATGGCGCGCTGGCCGGTCACCCGCATCCTGCTGGCCACGCTGGCCATGGTGCTGCCGGTGGCGGCGGTGCTGGTGTTCGCCAACGTGGCGCTGGAAAAATCCATGCGCGTGGCGTGGCCGCAATTGCTGGCCGCCGCGCTGTGCGTGCTGGGCTACCGCTTCTACGTGGCGAAAATTGAAAAGCGCGTGCCCGACGAACTGGCCACGGCCGGCGCCGCGCGCGAAACCGGCGCCGGCCTGGCCTGGGGCGCGGCGCTGTCGCTGGGCGTGATCGGCGCGCTGGCTGCGGCGGGCGCGTTCCAGGTGGTGGGCAACAACAGCTGGAGCGTCGTCTTCAAGCCGATGGCCGAACTGGTGCTGGTGGCCGTGTTCGAGGAACTGTTGTTCCGCGCCATGCTGCTGCGCATCCTGCAAAACGCGCTCGGCACGCGCTGGGCGCTGGCGATTTCGTCGCTGATGTTCGCGCTGGCGCACTTCCCGAACGACGGCGTGAGCGCGCTCGGCCTGGTGATCACGGTGGCCGCCGGCGTGATGTTCGGCGCCGCCTACCTGAAGACGGGCCGCCTGTGGCTGGCGGCCGGCCTGCACTTCGCCTGGAACTTCATCGCCGGCACCGTGTTTTCGCTGCCCGTGTCCGGCGGCGCCGCCAAAGGCTGGATCATCGGACGGCTGAGCGGCCCCGAGTGGCTCAGCGGCGGCAACTACGGCCTGGAAGCATCCGCCGTCACGCTGCTGGCGGTGGTCGTGGTCACGGTCCTGCTGTTGCCCTCCCGGGCGCGCGCCGAGGTCGCTTGATACAGATCAAGGACAGGTCTAGGATGTAAAAGGCGAGAGTTGATGGCATCTATGATGGTGCATGGTTACTTACGACCCCATCAAGCGGCTTCAGAACATCAAGGCCCACGGCATCGATTTTGCCGAACTGCATGGCGTACTCGACCATCAAATCCTCACGGAGGAAGACCCATCAGAAGCCTACGGCGAACTTAGAATGAAGAGCTTGTGCTGGTTGAATGGCCGATTGGTGCTTGTCGTGTGGACTTACGAGAACGGAGTGGCACGGCTTATTTCCTGCCGAAGGAGTACCAAGCATGAAAAACGAAAATATCTTCAAACCTTGGGCTGGCAGGGAGGCATTTGAAAAAGCCCTCGCTGACGCGCCGGACTGGATCGACGATGCTGATACGCGTGACGGCATCTGGTCAAATCCGAGAGTTACCGTCCCTGGACAGCATCCGTTCGAGCGGAGTGCCGCATCAATTGCAGAACAGCTGGGTACTTCGAAGGCCGGGAAAATAGCCCTTATCAACGCTGCCTTCTCGGCAAGCTCGGTGACGTCTTTGGTCCCTCCGGATAAATTAGCCAAGTCAGCGGCTGATCTGGTTCTGCTGTTCGTCTCCAACCAGCAAGAGTTCGGGCGTTTTTTGCCGGATGCTGCCAGTAGTCTGTCTCTTGAGAATGGCTCGACATTATGGCTCTGCCATCCACGGCAGCAATCCGCCCTGAAGACCCCATTGCCTGTCACGACCATGCTTAAGGATGCGGAAGCGTTCGGCTTATATAACGATGCATTCCTGACAGTCGATCCTGATTGGGTTTGCTTGCGCCTGCAACGACATCAACCGTGACGGGCCAGCGCCCATTCGACGTGTTCGCGCACCAGCGCTGACGGATGCGCGCGGCGCGACTCCAGCGCGGCGACGATGGCGGGGTCGCCCCGCGCGCCGGCCGCCGCCGCGTTGCCCAGGCCGACCGCGATGTTGCGCAGCCAGCGCTCGTGGCCGATGCGGCGGATCGGGCTGCCCTCCATCTTGCGGTTGAATTCCTCTTCGCTCCAGCCGAACAGCTCCACCATGCCGGAGCTGCCCAAGCCGTGCCGCTCGTCGAAATCGGGCAGGGTGGCGCGCTGGGCGAACTTGTTCCACGGACAGGCGGTCTGGCAGTCGTCGCAGCCGTAGACGCGGTTGCCGATCAGCGGGCGCATCTCTTCCGGGATGGCGTTCTTCAGTTCGATGGTCAGGTAGGAGATGCAGCGCCGCGCGTCCAGCCGGCCGGGGCCGAGGATGGCTTGCGTGGGGCAGGCCGTGATGCAGGCGCTGCACTGGCCGCAATGCGCGCCGGTGGGCGCGTCCACCGGCAGCGGCAGGTCGACCAGGATTTCGCCCATGAAGAACATGGAACCGGCGCTGCGGTTGATCAGCAGCGTGTGCTTGCCGCGCCAGCCCAGGCCGGACTTTTCGGCCAGCGGCAGCTCCATCACTGGCGCCGAGTCGGTGAACACGCGGTAGCCGAACTCGCCGATCGCGCCGTGGATGCGGTCGGCCAGTTGCTGCAGCCGCGCGCGCAGCACCTTGTGGTAGTCGCGGCCCCGCGCATAGACCGAGATCACGGCTGCGGAAGGGTCGGCGATGCGCGCCGCCTCGCGTTCGCGCCAGTCGTCGCCGGCGCCGTCCGGCAGGTAGTTCATGCGCGCGGTGATCACCCGCACCGTGCCGGGCACCAGCTCGTCCGGGCGGGCGCGTTTCATGCCGTGCGCGGCCATATAGTCCATTTCGCCGTGCATGCCCGCGTCCAGCCAGGCTTGCAGGCCCGCCTCCTGGGCCGACAGGTCGATATCGGCCACGCGCACTTCCGCAAAGCCCAGCTCCGTGCCCCACGCCTTGATGGAATGGACAAGTTCGTCTAAATTGAGGTGGGCAGGAAGTGGCACAAGTGAGATCGGCTTTACAATGCAACGGTTTACAACCCACATTTTATTCGATGCAGCACTTTAAATCCCACCTCCACGACGAAGCCGGCACCGCCGCCCTGGGCGCGGCCCTGTCGCGCGCGGTCCTGCCGGGCATGGCGATCTATCTGCACGGCGACCTGGGCGCGGGCAAAACCGCCCTCACCCGCGCCCTGCTGCACGCGGCCGGCCACCACGGCAACGTGAAAAGCCCCACCTACACGCTGTCCGAACCGTACAGCGTGCAGCTGGAGGGCCGCGCCGTCAACGTGATCCACTTCGACCTGTACCGCATGAGCAGCCCCGAGGAATTCCTCGACGCCGGCTTCCGCGAGGACTTCAACGGCGACAACATCTGCATCGTCGAATGGCCCGAGAAAGCCGACCCGGTGCTGCCGCCGCCGGACCTGCATATATTCTTGGCTGTGGCTGGCGAGGGACGTGATGTAGAATTGCAAGCGTCCTCCGCTTTAGGTCTGTCATGCCTGCAACGCCTCAAATTCGCACCGAACATGTAAAGTCCCGCCATCGGCGCACGGTACTGAGGGCCGGCAGCGCGCTGCTGCTGTCCGTCATGGCGCCGCTGTCCGCGCGCGCCGCGCAAATCCTGGCGGTGCGCGTGTGGCCTGCCGCCGACTACACCCGCGTCACGCTGGAGAACGATTCCAACCTGAAGGCCAGCCACTTCATCGTGAAGGACCCGGAACGCCTGGTGGTGGACATCGAAGGCCTGGAGCTCAATCCCACGCTGAAAACGCTGGTCGCCAAGATCCAGTCGAACGACCCGTATATCCGCCAGGTGCGCGTGGGCCAGAACCGGCCCAACGTGGTGCGGCTGGTGTTCGACCTGAAAGAGGAGATCACGCCGCAGGTGTTCGCGCTGGCGCCGGCCGGCCAGTACAAGCACCGTTTGATCTTCGACCTGTATCCGGTGGAGCCGGTCGATCCGATCGCGGCCATGATAGAAAAAGGCGACTGGAGCGACGCGCCCGCGCTGCCGCCGGGCGAAGCCATCGGCACCGCGCCTGCGGCACCGGCCACCCCTGCCCCCGGCGTGCCGGGCTCTCCAGGCACCGGCGTGCAGGCCAACCAGGCCACGCAGGCGGCACAGGCGAAAGCCGAAGCGCGCGCCGAGATCAAGGCCGAAGCGAAGGCCGAAGCGGCCGCGCCGAAGACCGACATCGCCGCCGCGCATCCCGATGGCAAGCCCGATGGCAAGCCGGAGGCCAGGCTCGAAACCAGGGAGCCCCTGCCGCAAGCCAAGCCCCTGCCCGGCCAGAAGGTGGCGCGCATGATCACCATCGCGCTCGACCCCGGCCACGGCGGCGAAGACCCCGGCGCCATCGGCGCCAAGGGTTCGCGCGAAAAAGACATCGTGCTGGCCATCGCCAAGCGCCTCAAGGCCAAGCTGGAGCAGCATCCCAACATCCGCGTCATGCTGACCCGCGACGGCGACTACTTCGTGCCGCTCGGCACCCGCGTCGACAAGGCGCGCAAGGTGCAGGCCGACCTGTTCGTCTCGATCCACGCGGACGCCTTCGTGCAGCCGTCCGCGCGCGGCTCGTCGGTGTTCGTGCTGTCGGAAAAGGGCGCCAGCTCGAGCGCCGCGCGCTGGCTGGCCAACAAGGAAAACGACGCCGACAACATCGGCGGCGTGAACGTGCAGGGCCACGACAAGCAGCTCGCCAGCGTGCTGTTCGACCTGTCCACCACGGCCCAGATCAACGACAGCCTGAAGCTGGGCAAGGCCGTGCTGAGCGAGATCGGCGGCATCAACCGCCTGCACAAGGGCTCGGTCGAGCAGGCCGGCTTCGCGGTGCTCAAAGCGCCCGACATCCCGTCCATCCTGATCGAAACGGCCTTCATCTCCAACCCGGAGGAAGAGGCCAAGCTGAAGGACAACGACTACCAGGACAAGCTGGCCGAAGCCGTCGTCAAAGGCATCCGCCAGTACTTCGCCAAGAATCCGCCGCTCGCCAAGAGCCGCATGACTTAAAAAAGGAAATCCATGATCAGCAGTGGAATCGAGCACGTCACCTACGGCGCGCTGCCGGCTATCCGCATCACCGCGCCGGACGGCGCGCGGGCCATCGTCACGCTGTACGGCGCGCACCTGCTGTCGTGGAAAACGCCGGACGGCGCCGAGCGCCTATTCCTGAGCGAGTGCTCGCCGATGGACGGCAGCGCGGCCATCCGCGGCGGCGTGCCGGTGATTTTCCCGCAGTTCTCCACGCGCGGCGACGGCCAGCGCCACGGCGTGGCGCGCCTGTCGAGCTGGCGCCTGGGCGAAACCGGCGCCGGCGCGGACGGCGCGGACAGCATGTATGCTGAATTCGAACTGACCCAGGCCGACGTGCCCGCGCAGCTGGCCGCCGGCTGGCCGCACGACTTCGCGCTGCGCCTGCGCTTCACGCTGCAGGGCAATGCGCTGCAAATGCGCTTCAACGTGCGCAATACCGGCGCGGAGGACTTCACGTTCGCCAGCGCCCTGCACACCTACTACGCCGCCGGCGACTTCCTGAAAACCTCGCTGCACGGCCTGGAACAGGGCGCCATCGAATTCGGCCCGCCGCTGGACAACATCTACGCCGCCGGGCCCGAGCTGGAACTGCGCACGGCCGACAGCAAACTGCAGCTGCAGCAGCAGGGCTTCACGGAGTGGGTGGTATGGAACCCGGGCGCGGAAAACGCGGCCAAGCTGACCGACATGGCGGACCACGAATGGCGCGAGTTCCTGTGCATCGAACCCGCGCGCGTGGACAAGAAGGAACTGAAAGCCGGCGCCGAATGGACCGGCCATCACACCATTACTGCGATTCCTTGATGATGCGGCCCGATGCCGGCTGGATCGGGCGCGCATTGAGCGGATACAGGCGGCTGAACAGCGCCATCTGCGCCGGCGAGGCCTGCACCGGCTCCTTCATCACCATCCACAGCACGTTCTCGGTGCACGGCGGTTCGGTCATCGAGCCCATATAGGTGAAATAGTCGCGCCGCTGCGGCAGCAGGTCGTTCGGGTCGAGCACGATGGAAGGCGCGGTCACGTCGCCCTTCTCCAGCGGCAGGTTGTTCCACACGGTCTGGATGGCCGGCTGCGGCTTGCCGCGTTCCAGCAGCAGCGCCAGCACCGCCATGCGGCCCTCGCCGTCCTTGTGCACCAGGTGCATCACCATCTCGAAGCTCTTGCCGTTGATGCGCTCCTCCGAGGGACGGTGGAAGTGGAACTGCACCAGCTCATACATGCGGTTGCCCACCGACAGGAAGTTCCCGCCGCCCATGGTCACCTGCACGGTTTTGCCGTTGTCCTGCACGTTGAAGGCGGACGGCCGGTAGTCGAAGGTGATCTGCTCCAGGTCCACCTTCATGCCGTCGCGGATGTCGATCGGCGACTGGCGGTTGCCGGTGCTGCACTTGGCCCAGTCCGCGTTGATCTTGCTCCAGTTGGCCGGGCCGAACTCGCCCTCGTATGCCCAGTGGGTGCCGTTGGCGCGCGGCGGCGGCGTGGCGGCGATCTTCGCGGCCTTGGCGGCGGCGTCCTTCTTGGCCTTGGCGGCGGCGGCCGCGCGCGCGGCCTGGTTGGCGCGCATCTGCGCCAGGCGCTCGGCGATCTTGGCCGACAGTTCCGCTTCGGCCTGTTCTTCGCGTTCGCGCTCGCTCAGCTTGGGCGCGGCAGGCGCCTTGGCGCCCGGCTTGGCGGCGGCATTGGAACCGGCGCCGGCGCCAGTGCCGGCATTGGCACCATTGTTGGCGCCCAGGCCGATAGGCGACGGATTCGACGGGCGGATATTGCTGATATTGGCCTGCGCCATCTTGGTCAACGGCGGCGCATAAGGCGAAGGATCGGCGGCGCCCGCTGCCGCGATGGCGAGCCAGCTGGCACTGAAGGCGATCAGGTTACGCATGGGAGTCCAGGAATGAGAAATGCATACCTGGTTTAACGGTTGCACAGGGGGAAAACTTGAGCTGTGCAGGACGAAATCAGCCGCAGCATTGCGCTGCGGCTGTTGTTGCAATACCGGCGCTCAGCGGCCCAGCACGCGGCGGCCCAGCTTCCACGCGCCGCCCAGCATCAGCGGCACGATGGCCGCGCCCACGCCCACCATGACGATGGTGGTCAGGTGGTCGCGCACGATAGGCATGTTGCCAAACAGATATCCACCCACGGTCAGCGACACCACCCACGCCACGGCGCCGGTGACGTTGTAGAGCTGGAAGCGGCTGAAGGTCATGTCCGACACGCCCGCCACGAACGGCGCGAAGGTGCGCACCACGGGAATGAAGCGGGCCAGGATGATGGTCTTGCCGCCGTGCTTCTCGAAGAATTCATGGGTGCGGTGCAGCGCGTCCTTGTTCAGCCAGCGGTAGTCGTGGGTAAATACCCGTTGCCCGATGGCCTCGCCGATCCAGTAATTGACGGTGTTGCCGGTGACGGCCGCCGTGATCAGCAGCGCGATCAGGATCGGCAAGTTCATCTGGCCGGTGGCGCACAGCGCGCCGGCGATGAACAGCAAGGTGTCGCCGGGGAAGAAAAACAGCACGACCAGGCCTGTCTCGCTAAAGATGATGAAAAACAGCACCGCATAGATCCAGACGCCGTAGTGGGCGATCAAGGTGTCCAGGGCCTTGTCGACATGCACCAGCATGTCCAGTAATTGCATGAATTCCATAAAAATCCCAAAAAGGTAAGGCCGGTAGCGCCGGAATCATACACCACACTGAGCGGTGCAAGATCGTAGTCACGGTTTAATTTTGCCCATCTGCAGTATGGGGGCGCTTGCCGGTATTACAATTCCCGGACTCACAATCATGAGAAATCAGGAGACGAATAGATGCATGCGTACAACGTTGCAAAAATGGTGCTGGCGATCCCGGCGCTGGCTGTCCTGTTCAGCCCGGCCGCCCGCGCCGCCGGGCCGGCCAATCCGCCCAAGCCCACCGTGGCCGACGTGGTGAAAGCCTCCAAGCCGGCCGAATGGCGCCCGCTGGACCCGGAACACACGCTGTACATGGACCTGCCCACCGGCCGCGTGGTGATCGAACTGGCGCCCGCCTTCGCGCCGGCGCACGACGCCAACATCCGCGCCCTGGTGCGCGAGCACTACTTCGACGGCCTGGCCATGCTGCGTTCGCACGACAACTACGTGGCGCAATGGGGCGACCCGGACGAAAAAAACCCGCGCGCCCTCAAGACCGCGAAAGCCAAACTGCCGGGCGAATTCACGGTGCCGATGTCAAATGACAAACAGTTCACGCTGCTGCCCGACCGCGACGGCTACGCCGCCCAGGTTGGCCACTCGAACGGCTTCCCGTCCGCGCGTGACCCGAAAACCGGGCGCGCCTGGCTGGCGCACTGCTACGGCATGGTGGGCGTGGGCCGCGACGTGGACAGCGACAGCGCCAACGGCAGCTCGCTGTACGCGGTGACCGGCCACGCGCCGCGCCACCTGGACCGCAACATCACGGTGGTGGGCCGGGTGGTGTCCGGCATGCCGCTGCTGTCCTCGCTGCCGCGCGGCAGCGGCGCGCTCGGCTTCTACGAGAAGCCCGAGCAGCAGATGCCGATCAAGTCGGTGCGGCTGGCGGCCGACGTGCCCGAAGCCGAGCGCGTCAAGCTCGAAGTGATGCGCACCGACTCGGCCAGCTTCAAGGCCGTGGCCGAAGCCCAGCGCAACCGCGGCGGCCCATGGACCAAGGTGCCGGCCGGCTACATCGAGCTGTGCAACGTCACCATCCCCGTGCGCGAAGTTGGCAAATAAACAAAATGGGGGCAGGGTTAATTATTTTTGCAACTAAGCTTGCAGGCAATTGCCCGGCCCCGCCGTGTTTTATAATCGCAGGATGAACGCTCCCGCCCCACACCGTCCCATCCAGGCCCTGCCCGACCAGTTGATTTCCCAGATCGCCGCCGGCGAGGTGGTGGAAAGACCGTCGGCGGTGGTCAAGGAATTGCTGGAAAACGCGCTCGACGCGGGCTCCACCCAGATCACCGTGCGGCTGGAGGAAGGCGGCGTCAAGCGCATCGCCATCACCGACAACGGCCGTGGCATCGCGCCCGAGCAGATGCCGCTCGCGCTGGCGCGCCACGCCACCTCCAAGATCGCCTCGCTGGACGACCTGGAAAACGTCAACACGCTGGGCTTCCGGGGCGAGGCGCTGGCCTCCATCGCGTCGGTGGCCGCTGTCACGCTGACGTCGCGCACGGCCGACGCGGCCCATGCATGGGAAATCACCGGCTCGCACCTGGGCACCGTCACGCCCTCCTCCGGCGCGCCCGGCACCACCATCGACGTGCGCGACCTGTATTTCAATACGCCGGCGCGCCGCAAGTTCCTGAAATCCGAGCAGACCGAATTCGGCCACTGCGCCGACGTGGTGCGCCGCATTGCGCTGGCGCGGCCGGACGTGTCGTTCTCGCTGGCGCACAACGGCAAGACCGTGGACCACTGGATGGTGGGCGAAATGGCCAAGCGCAGCGCGCAGATCCTGGGCGAAAACTTCGCCACGGCGCGCCTGCCGATCGACGAGAACGCCGGCCCGCTGCGCATCCACGGCTACGCCGGCCTGCCCACCGCGTCCAAGGCGCGCGCCGACGGCCAGTTCTTCTACGTGAACGGCCGCTTCGTGCGCGACAAGGTGCTGATGCATGCGGTGCGCGCGGCCTACGAGGACGTGCTGCACGGCGACCGCTTCCCGTCCTACGTGCTGGCGCTGGACCTGGACCCGGCGCTGGTGGACGTGAACGTGCACCCGTCCAAGATCGAAGTGCGCTTCCGCGACAGCCGCGCGGTGCACCAGTTTGTCTTCCACGCGGTGCAGCGCGCGCTGGCGCAGACCTCGGCCACCTCGCACGGCAGCGTGCCCTCGCCGCTGCCTGCGGCGGACGGCCTGACCGCCACCACGCCGTGGCGCCCGCAGGAGCAGACCTCGTTCGGCTCCATCCTGAATCCCGACTACCAGCCGACCTTCTCGGCCTCGCCGTTCGGCCAGCCGCAGCGCCAGTTCGGCGATGCGGGCAACCACGGCGGCGTGGCCCAGAGCACGGAGCGCTACGGCGCCCTGTTCAGCGGCGGCAGCGCATTCGGCGCGCGCGCCAGCTACGGCGTTGACGGCGGCGATGGCGATGGCGCCGGCGGCGGCAGCGGCGCGGACGGCAGCGGCATGCCCGGCACGGGCTCCGGCTACGCCCTGCCCCAGGCCGCCCCCTACATCGCCTCCTCCGCCGCCATGGCCGCCGAGGAATTCCCGCTCGGCTTCGCGCTGGCGCAGCTGCACGGCATCTACATCATGGCGCAGAACAGCAAGGGCCTGGTGCTGGTGGACATGCACGCGGCGCACGAGCGCATCCTGTACGAGCAGCTGAAAAACGCACTGGACGCCCAGGTCTCCGGCCAGGACATGCAGGTGCAGCAGTTGCTGATCCCCGTCACCTTCTACGCGGACGCGGTGGAAGTGGGCACCGCGCAGGAGCACCAGGAAACCCTGCATTCGCTGGGCTTCGACATCGCCGCCCTGTCGCCCACCACGCTGGCGGTGCGCACCGTGCCGGCCCTGCTGAAGAACGCCGACGCGCAAACGCTGGCGCGCGACGTGCTGCGCGACGTGCGCGAATTCGGCGGCTCGCGCGTGCTGATCGAGCGCCGCAACGAGCTGCTCGGCACCCTGGCCTGCCACACCGCCGTGCGCGCCAACCGCATCCTGTCGGTGCAGGAAATGAACGCCCTGCTGCGCCAGATGGAAAGCACCGAGCGCGCCGACCAGTGCAACCACGGCCGCCCGACCTGGGTGCAAGTGGAAATCAACGCGCTGGACAAGCTGTTCCTGCGCGGCCAGTAATCGAAAAAAGCATCATGACGCAAGCAAAGAACAAGCCGCTGGCCGTGGCCATCATGGGCCCCACCGCCAGCGGCAAGACCGCCGCCGCGCTGGCCATCGCGCAGCAGATCCCGTCCGAAATCATCTCCGTCGATTCGGCGCTGGTGTACCGCGGCATGGACATCGGCACCGCCAAGCCCACGCGCGAAGAGCGCGCCGCCGCGCCGCACCACCTGATCGACATCATCGACCCGCTCGACTCCTACTCGGTGGCCCAGTTCCGCAACGACACGCTGCGCCTGGTGGACGAGATCGTCGCGCGCGGCAAGCTGCCGCTGCTGGTGGGCGGCACCATGCTGTACTTCAAAGGCCTGGCCGATGGCCTGGACGACCTGCCCGGCGCCGACCCGGCGCTGCGCGCCGCACTGGAAGAGGAAGCCGCGCGCGAGGGCTGGCCGGCCATGCACGCCCGCCTGGCGCAGCAGGACGCGGCCACCGCCGCCCGCCTTGCGCCCAACGACGCCCAGCGCATCCAGCGCGCCCTGGAGATCATCGCGCTGAGCGGCAAACCCATGTCCGAGCTGCTGGCCCTGCGCGAAAAAACCGAGCTGCCGTTCGAGCTGCTGTCGTTCGCGCTGGAGCCGTCCGACCGCGCCGTGCTGCACCAGCGCATCGCGCGGCGCTTCGACATCATGCTGCAGGAAACCGAAGACGGCGACCTGATCACCGAAGTGGAACAGCTGCGCCGCCGCGGCGACCTGCACCCGGGCCTGCCGTCCATGCGCTGCGTGGGCTACCGCCAGGCGTGGGAATACCTGGACGGCGCCATCGACTTCAAGACCATGCGCGAGACCGGCATCATCGCCACGCGCCAGCTCGCCAAGCGCCAGCTGACCTGGCTGCGCTCGATGCCGGAGCGCGTGGTGATCGACTGCCTGGCGCCGGACGCGGCCGGCACGATGCTGGCCGGGATCCGCAAAGTTATGCAATCAGCATCGAAAACAGCTCAGCAGCAAATTATTTAGGCGGTTTCCTTGACAGCCCCCGGCCCAAACCGCGATAATGCTGGCCGTTGCGGTGATATAGCTCAGTTGGTTAGAGCACAGCATTCATAATGCTGGGGTCGATGGTTCAAGTCCATCTATCACCACCAACCTTTCGGTGATATAGCTCAGTTGGTTAGAGCACAGCATTCATAATGCTGGGGTCGGTGGTTCAAGTCCACCTATCACCACCAGGATTCATCAAGAAAGCCCTGCCCCGGAAACGGCGCAGGGCTTTTTTGTTGACTTCTTAAATGCGACGATTATAATCACATTCAATTGAAGTGTGCATATGCACACTTTGTCCCGGGATTGTTCTCAACATTAAGGAAATCACCATGCCCCTCCGACCCATCATTGCCCTGCTGGCCAGCGCCGGGCTGGCAGCATCCGTGCTCAGCGGCTGCGGCGACGCCAACAGCAAGCCGGCCGCCGCTGGCGGCGCCGCCGGCCAGGGCGCGCCCATCACCGCCGCCGTGGTGCTGGAAAAACAGGTGACCGAAACGCAGGAATTCTCGGGCCGCCTGGAAGCCATCGAACGCGTGCAGATCCGCTCGCGCGTGGGCGGCTACATCACGGCGGTAAACTTCCAGCCGGGCGGCAAGGTGAAAAAGGGCCAGGTGCTGTTCGTGATCGACACCCGCCCCTTCCAGGCCGAAGCCGAGCGCGCCGACGCCGCCGCGCACGCGGCCAAGGCCAAGGCCGAACTGGCGCGCCTGGAACTGTCGCGCGCGGAGAAGCTGCTGGCCGATAAAGCCATCGCCCAGCGCGAATACGACGAACGCGCCTCCAGCCTGAAGGAACTGGACGCCAACGCGCGCGCCGCGCTGGCGCAGGCGGAAACGGCCAGGCTCAATCTCGGCTACACCCAGGTGACCGCGCCTATCGACGGCCGCGTGAGCAAGGCCGAAATCACGGTGGGCAACCTGATCGATCCGTCCGCCGTGCTGACCTCCGTGGTCTCGGACGACAGGATCTACGCCAGCTTCGACGGCGACGAATCCACCTACCTGAACGTGGGCGCGCGGGCGCACGGCGGACAGCCGGTGAAAGTGCGCATCGGCCTGGCCAGCGAAGCCGGCTTCCCGCACGAGGGCAAGCTGGAATTCGTCGACAACCAGCTCGACACCCGCACCGGCGCGGTGCGCATGCGCGCCGTGTTCGCCAACAGCGGCAACCTGCTGGTGCCCGGCCTGTTCGCCAGGGTGCAGCTGGAGACCAATAACAGCGCGCAGGCGCGCGCCGCCGCGCTGCTGATCAGCGAGCAGTCCATCGGCACGGACCAGAGCCGCAAATTCGTCTACGTGGTCACGCCGGACAGCAAGGCCGAATACCGCCAGGTGATGCTGGGGCAGACCGTGGACGGCTTGCGCATCGTGCGCTCCGGCCTGAAGGCGGGCGAGAAGATCGTCGTCAACGGCTTGCAGCGCGTGCGCCCCGGCGCGCCGCTGTCGCCGCAGCTGGTGGAAATGGATGGCGGCCAGGCCGGCGCCAAAGTGGCCGCGCTGTCCGCCCCGGCCGCATCGGCTGCGGCCAAGGGGAACTGATCATGAACTTCTCGCGCTTCTTCGTGGACAAGCCGATTTTCGCGGCGGTGCTGTCCATCATCGTGTTCGTGGCAGGCCTGATCTCGATCTTCCAGCTGCCCATCTCCGAATACCCCAACGTGGTGCCGCCTTCGGTGGTGGTGACCGCACAGTACCCCGGCGCCAATCCCAAGGTGATCGCCGAAACGGTGGCCGCACCGCTGGAGGAGCAGATCAACGGCGTGGAGCACATGATCTACATGTCCTCGCAAAACACGTCGGATGGCGCGCTCAAGCTGACCGTCACTTTCAAGATCGGCACCAATATCCAGCAGGCGGAAACCGAAGTGCAGAACCGGGTCCAGCGTGCGCTGCCGCGCCTGCCGGAAGAGGTGCGCCAGATCGGCGTGACCACGGTGAAGACCTCGCCCAACCTGACCATGGTGGTGCACCTGGTGTCGCCCGAGGGCAGCTACGACGAACTGTACCTGCGCAACTACGCGGTGCTGAACGTGAAGGACCAGCTGGCGCGCATTTCCGGCATGGGCCAGGTGAACATCCTGGGCTCGGGCGACTACGCCATGCGCATCTGGCTCGACCCTCAGAAGGTCGCCGCCCGCAACATGACGGCCACCGACGTCGCCAACGCCATCCGCGAACAGAACGTGCAGGTGGCCGCCGGCGTGGTGGGCGCCTCGCCCAGCAAGGACAGCGAGTTCCAGCTGACGCTGAACACGCAGGGCCGCCTGAAGACCGAGGAGGACTTCGGCAACATCATCGTGCGCACCAACGAAAACGGCGCGCTGACCCGCCTGCGCGATGTGGCCCGCGTGGAACTGGGCTCCGGTTCCTACGCGCTGCGCGCGCTGCTCGACAACAAGCCGGCGGTGGCGCTGGCCATTTTCGCATCGCCCGGCGCCAACGACCTGCAGCTGTCGGCCGACGTGCGCGCCAAGATGGAAGAGCTGAGCAAGGCCTTTCCGCAAGGCGTGAAGTACAGCGTTGCGTACGACCCGACCCAGTTCGTGCGCGAATCCATCAAGGCCGTGATCCATACCCTGCTGGAAGCGATTGCGCTGGTGGTGCTGGTGGTGATCGTGTTCCTGCAAACCTGGCGCGCCTCCATCATCCCGCTGCTGGCGGTGCCGGTATCGGTGGTGGGCACCTTCGCCGTGATGCTCGGCTTCGGCTTCTCCATCAACACGCTGACGCTGTTCGGACTGGTGCTGGCCATCGGCATCGTGGTGGACGACGCCATCGTGGTGGTGGAAAACGTGGAGCGCAATATCGCCAACGGCCTCACGCCGCGCGCGGCCACGGTGCAGGCCATGAAGGAAGTGAGCGGGCCGATTATCGCCATCGCCCTGGTGCTGTGCGCGGTGTTCGTGCCGATCGCCTTCGTGCCCGGCCTCACCGGCCAGTTCTACCGCCAGTTCGCGCTCACCATCGCCATCTCGACGGTGATCTCGGCATTCAGCTCGCTGACCCTGGCCCCTGCCCTGGCGGCCGCGCTGCTGCGCCCGCACGATGCGCCGAAGGACGCCGTCACCCGCGTGATGGACAAGCTGTTCGGCCGCTTCTTCAGCTGGTTCAACGGTTTCTTCGGCCGCTCCTCGCACAAGTATGAAACGGGCGTGAAAGGCGTGCTGGCGCGTAAATCGGCATCGATCGGTTTCTACCTGGTGCTGGTGGCGCTGGCCGCCGTGATGTTCAAGGTGGTGCCGGCCGGCTTCGTGCCGTCGCAGGACAAGGGCTACCTGGTCGGCTTCGCGCAGCTGCCGGACGCCGCCTCGCTGAACCGCACCGAGTCCGTCATCCGCCGCACCGCCGACATCGCGCTGGGCGTGCCCGGCGCGCGCAACACCGTGGCCTTCCCCGGCCTGTCCGTCAACGACCTGACCAACGCGCCCAACTCCGGCATCGTGTTCGTGGGCGAACTGGCGCCCGACCAGCGCAACAGCAAGGAAACCAGCGCCCCCGGCATCGCAGCGGAGATCAACAAACGGGTGGGCTCGATCCAGGACGCGTTCGTGATGGTGTTTCCGCCGCCTCCGGTGAATGGCCTTGGCACCATCGGCGGTTTCAAGATGATGGTGGAAGACCGCGGCAACCTTGGCTACGACGCGCTGTACGAAGCGACGCAGAAGCTGGTGGAAAAGGCGCGCGCAGCGCCGGAGCTGTCCGGCGTGTTCTCCGGGTACCAGATCAATGTACCGCAGCTGTACGCGGACATCGACCGCGACAAGGCCAAGCAGCTGGGCGTGCCGCTGGCGACCATCTATCAAACGCTGCAGATCAATCTCGGTTCGCTGTACGTGAACGACTTCAACCAGTTCGGCCGCACCTACCAGGTGCGCGTACAGGCGGACGCGCAGTTCCGCTCGCGCGTGGAAGACGTGGCGCAGCTGAAGGTGCGCAGCGACAAGGGCGAGATGATTCCGCTGTCCTCGCTGATGCGCATCACCGACAGCTACGGCCCGGACCGGGTGCAGCGCTTCAACGCCTATGCGGCGGCGGACGTGAACGCCGGCCCGGCGCCGGGCTATTCGTCCGGCCAGGCGCAGGCGGCGCTGGAACGCATTGCGCAGGAGGTGCTGCCGCAGGGCGTGGCGTATGAATGGACCGAGCTGACTTACCAGAACATCCTGGCCGGGAATACGCTGGTGTATGTGTTCCCGCTGTGCGTGCTGCTGGTGTTCCTGGTGCTGGCCGCGCAGTACGAAAGCTGGACGCTGCCGCTGGCGGTGATCCTGATTGTACCGATGTCCATCATGAGCGCGCTGATCGGCGTGAAGCTGACCGGCGGCGACAACAACATCTTCACGCAGATTGCGCTGTTCGTGCTGGTGGGGCTGGCGTCCAAGAACGCGATCCTGATCGTGGAGTTCGCGCGCGAACTGGAACACCATGGACGCACCGTGCTGCAAGCGGCGCTGGAAGCGTGCCGCCTGCGCCTGCGCCCTATCCTGATGACGTCGATCGCCTTCATCATGGGCGTGGTGCCTTTGGTGTTCTCGCACGGCGCCGGCGCGGAGATGCGCCATGCGATGGGTGTTGCGGTGTTCGCCGGCATGCTGGGCGTAACCCTGTTCGGCCTGTTCCTCACGCCGCTGTTCTACGTGCTGCTGCGCACCCTGGCCAAGCGGCTGGAGAACCAGCGCGCCGCCGATGCGGCGGCACCCGCTTTGGAAGGAAAATGATATGAAAAGCGTGATCTCAAAGGGAGCCGCACCGCTGCTGGCGGCCCTGCTGCTGACGGCGTGTGCCGCACCAGTATTCAAACAGCCGGAAATCGCCGTGCCAACGGCATTCAAGGAGGCCGCAGCGCCAGTGCTGACCGCCGCCGACGGCACGCGGTGGCAACCCGCCCGCGCCGCCGAGCAGCAGCCGCGCGGCGAGTGGTGGCTGGCCTTCAACGATCCGGCGCTGACGGCGCTGATCGCCGAGGCCACGCGCAACAACGCCAGCCTGGCCGGCGCCACGGCGCGCGTGAAGCAGGCGCGCGCCATCGCCGGCATCGCCGAGGCGGACCGCGTGCCGCAGGTGGGCGTGAACCTGGGCGCGCAGCGCGCCCTGTCCTCGCCCGCGCAGGCCGGCCTGCCGGCGGGCACGCCAATGTCGCCGCACACCAGCTACACCGCCAGGCTGACGGCCAGCTACGAGGTGGACCTGTTCGGCCGCGTGTCCTCCAATGTGGCGGCGGCGCGCAACGACACCGCCACGGCGGAAGCCACTTACCGCTCCGTGCTGCTGGCCCTGCAGGCGGACGTGGCGCAGACCTACTTCCGCCTGCGCGCCACCGACGCCGAACTGGACACGCTGGCGCGCACCGTGCAGACCCGCGAGGAAAACGTGAAGGTCAACCAGCGCCGCTTCGACCTGGGCGACATCGGCGAATTCGACCTGGCGCGCGCCAAGACCGAGCTGTCGTCCGCGCGCGCCGACGCCATCGGCCTGCAACGCCAGCGCGCCACCACCGAGCATGCGCTGGCGGTCCTGCTGGGCAAACCGGCGGCCGACTTCACGGCTGGCGCCAGCCCGCTGCTGGACGCGGCGCTGCTGCCGGCGATCCCGGCCGGGCTGCCGTCCGCGCTGCTGGAGCGGCGGCCGGACATCGCCGCCGCGCAGCGCGCCATGGAGGCGTCCAACGCGCGCATCGGCGTGGCGCGCGCGGCCATGTTCCCGGCGCTGAACATCGGCGCATCGGGCGGCGGCGTGGGCGGCGCGTTCGCGGACGTGTTCAAGGTGAGCAGCCGTTCCTGGCTGCTGGGCGCCCTGCTGTCGGCGCCGCTGATCGACGGCGGCCGCAACAAGGCCAACGTGGCGCGCAGCGAGGCGGTGCTGGACGAGTCGGTGGCGGCCTACCGGCAAAGCGTGCTGGTGGCGTTCGCCGAGGTGGAGGACAGCCTGGCGGGCCTGCGCATCCTGGCAGGCCAGGCCGGGCAGATCGAGGACGCCGTGGTGTCCGCGCGGCGCTCTGCCGAGCTGGCGCAGAAGCTGTACGACGCCGGCCGCTCCAGCTACCTGGAGCTACTGGACGCGCAGCGCAACCTGGCGGCGGTGGAGCGCACGGCGGTGCAGCTGCGCGGCAGCCGCGCCGTCACCACCGTGGCGCTGATCCGGGCGCTGGGCGGCGGCTGGGGTTGATGCGCAGGCATGGCGGGTTAGCGCCAAAGGCGCGTAACCCGCCATGCTCCGCCGCGCCGTGTAAGGTACACTTGCCGCTGGAAGTCAGGCTGAAAGCTCTACCATGTCACAGAAGAACGTACAATTTACCGTCGCCGCCCACGTGGCCGCCGTGCTGGGCTACCACTACGGCGAGGACGTCACCTCCGCAAAACTGGCCGGCAGCGTCAATGCCGAGCCGACCTTCGTGCGGCGCTCGATCGCCAAGCTGGTCAAGGCCGGCATCGTCAGCACTACGCGCGGCAAGCACGGCGCCTGCACGCTGGCGCGCCCGCCGCAGGACATCTCTCTGCTCGACATTTACCGCGCCAGCGAAGCCCCGGCCACGTTCTCCATCCACGGCTACGACGTGCAGCCGCTGTGCCCGATCAGCGATCATATCAAGGACAGCATGGGCGAAGTGCTGGACGACGCCCAAGCCGGTTTCGAAGCGCGCCTGGCTGCGCGCTCCCTGGCCGCCCTGGTGGCCGGCATCCAGCAAAAGGCCCAGCCATGAGCAGCCATCCCGCCGACCTCGAAACGCCGCAGTGCCACTGCTTCGCGCTGCGCCAGGCTGCGCGCTACGTCACCGCGCTGTACGACCGCCACATGGCGCCGTCCGGCCTGGCCACGTCCCAATACAGCCTGCTGGCCGTCATCCGCGCCTATCCCGGCATCGGCATGCAGCAGCTGTCCGAACGCATGGTGATGGACAGGACCAGCCTGGTGCGCGCCATCAAGCCGCTGACGCGCGACGGCCTGGTGCAGCAGGCGCCCGACCCGGAAAACAGCCGCAAGCTGGTGTTCTCGCTCACCGCCGCCGGCCAGGCCAAATACGAGGAAGCCCACGTCTACTGGGCGCAGGCGCAGGCCGAGTACGAAGCCGGCGTGGGCGCCCAGCGCGCCTCCTCCATGCGCGCCGAACTGCGTTCGCTCACTCAGAACGGTTTATAGGGCAGGAACTTGCCGTCCAGCGTGACGATGGCGCGCGAGCCGCCCTCCGGGTCGTCCACCTTCTGGATATCCAGCTTGAAGTTGATGGCGCTGATGATGCCGTCGCCGAACTGCTCGTGCACCAGGGCCTTCAGCGTGGTGCCGTAAACCTGCACTATTTCATAGAAGCGGTAGATGGTGGGGTCGGTCGGCACGCCGCCCGGAATGCTGCCGCGCAGCGGGATGGTTTGCAGCAGCGCCGCCGCCTCCGCGCCCAGGCCCAGCCGCTCCGCCACCGCGAAGGCGGCCTCCTTCGGCAGCGCGTGCTGGCCCAGCAGGGCCGCTGTCACATAGGGCACGCTCAGGCCGGTCCCTTCGGCCAGCTGTGCCCACGTCAAATCCTTCATGGCCTTGGCGGTGACGATCCGGGCGCTCAGCGCCATGTGCGCGTCCTGGGTGTGGGTCGATTGCAGCATGGTGATTCCTTTCAAGGGTGAGGTGTCGGGATGCCGGTCCCTCTCAAGATGCAACTACCGTGCCCACGCTTTCGCACCGGTTTGCACCAAATTGCGGCAAAAAAAGCGGCTGCTGGTACAGTAGCGGCATGGACAAATCCGAACTGACCGGCTGCATCGCCTTCCTGCAGGAGGCCGAGCGGCTCAAGAACGTGCTGCGCACCGCGCATACCTCCGAAGGCCGGCGCGAGAGCACGGCTGAACACAGCTGGCGCCTGGCGCTGTTCGCCATGCTGCTGGAAGACGAACTGCCCGGGCTGGACTTCGCGCGCATCCTCAAGATGTGCGTGATCCACGACCTGGGCGAGGCGATCCACGGCGACATCCCCGCCATCGCGCAGACGCCCGGCATGCCGGACAAGTCGGCGCGCGAGCGGGAGGACTTGCAGACGCTGGCCGCCCCGCTGCCGGAACGGCTGCGCGCGCAGTTGCTGTCGCTGTGGGACGAGTACGACGGCGCCGCCTCGCCCGAGGCGCGCATCGTGAAGGGCCTGGACAAGCTGGAGACCATGATCCAGCACAACCAGGGCATGAACCCGGCCGATTTCGATTACGCTTTCAACCTGGGCTACGGCACCCAGCACACGGCGCGCCACCCGCTGCTGGCGGCGATGCGCGAGATGGTGGACGAGGTGACGCGCGAGCGCGCCGGCCAACCCCGGGCGTAAATCTTGCTAGTCATACCAGGACTACGCTACCTGGGACTGCGAAATGCCGGTGTCTGCACCAAAAACGGGCGTGGCCGATCAGGAACCGCCGCAGCGCATCGTCAAGATACGCCGCGACTACAACACCTGGGTGGCCAACGAAACCATTGAAGACTATGCGCTGCGCTACACGCCGCGCTCGTTCCGCAAATGGTCGGTGTTCCGCGTATCGAACACCGCCTTCGGCGCAATCTCCTTCCTGGTGCTGGAGGCGATAGGCGGCACCATCGCCGTCAACTACGGCTTCATCAACGCCTTCTGGGCCATCATGGCGGTGGGCCTGATCATCTTCCTGACCGGCCTGCCGATCAGCTACTACGCCGCCAAGTACGGCGTGGACATGGACCTGCTCACGCGCGGCGCCGGCTTCGGCTACATCGGCTCCACCATCTCGTCCTTCGTCTACGCCTCCTTCACCTTCATCCTGTTCGCGCTGGAAGCGGCCATCATGGCCTATGCGCTGGAGCTGTATTTCGGCCTGCCGCTTTGGATAGGCTATATGGTCAGCGCGCTGGTGGTGATCCCGCTGGTGACGCACGGCGTGACCCTCATCAGCCGCATCCAGATGATTTCGCAGCCGGTGTGGCTGGTGCTGCTGGTGCTGCCCTTTATCGCCATCGCCGTCAAAAAACCGGAACTGTTCACGCAACTGGGGCAGTTCGCCGGCCAGTCGCCCGGCAACGGCCAGTTCAACATGCTGGCCTTCGGCGCCGCCACCGCCGTCGGCGTGGCGCTCATCACCCAGATCGGCGAACAGGTGGACTTCCTGCGCTTCATGCCGGAGAAGACCGCGAAGAACCGCGTCCGGTGGCACCTGGGCGTGCTGGTCGCCGGCCCCGGCTGGATATTGCTCGGCATCGCCAAGATGCTGGGCGGCGCGCTGCTGGCGCTGCTGGCGATCAACAGCGGGGTGGCGCTGGCGCAGGCGGTCAACCCCAACCAGATGTACCTGGCCGGCTTCCAGCAGGTGTTCGCCAGCCCCACCGCCGCCGTGCTGGTGACGGCCTGCTTCGTCATCATCTCGCAGGTGAAGATCAACATGACCAACGCCTACGCCGGCTCGCTGGCGTGGTCCAACTTCTTCGCGCGGCTCACGCACAGCCATCCCGGCCGCGTGGTGTGGGCGGTGTTCAACGCGCTGATTGCCGTGCTGCTGATGGAACTGGACGTGTTCCAGGCGCTGGACCAGGTGCTGGGACTGTACTCCAACATCGCCATTTCCTGGATCACCGCCGTGGTGGCGGACCTGGTGGTGAACAAGCCGCTCGGGCTGAGCCCCAAGGGCATCGAGTTCCGCCGCGCCTACCTGTACGACATCAATCCCGTGGGCGTGGGCGCCATGGTGCTGGCGTCGGTGCTGTCGGTGGCGGCGTTCACTGGCCTGTTCGGCGCGCAGGCGCAGGCCTTCTCGGCCTTTATCGCGCTGGGCACTGCCTTCATCGCCGCGCCGCTGATCGCCATCGCCACCAAAGGCAAGTACTACATCGCGCGCCAGCCCGCGCCCGCCGCCACGCTGCACAAGGTGTGCTGCATCTGCTCCAAGGAATACGAGTCGGAAGACATGGCGCACTGTCCGGCCTACCAGGGCCCGATCTGCTCCCTGTGCTGCTGCCTGGACGCGCGCTGCAACGACGTCTGCAAACCGCACGCGCGCTTCACCGAACAGTGGGACAGCGCCATGAAGGCGCTGCTGCCCAAGTCCATGTGGCCCTACATCACCAGCGGCCTTGGCCACTACCTGCTGCTGATGATGGTGACGCTGCTGTTCCTCGGCGGCCTGCTCGGCCTGATCTACGTGCACGAGGAGCGGCTGCTGATCGAGGCCGGCTCCACCATGCTGCCGCAGCTGCGGGTGGCCTTCATCAAGATCTTCGGCGCGCTGCTGCTGGCCAGCGGCATCGTGGCGTGGTGGCTGGTGCTCACCAGCGAAAGCCGCCGCGTGGCGCAGGAGGAATCGAACCGCCAGACCGGCTTGCTGACGCGCGAAATCGAACTGCATAGCCAGACCGACGCCCAGCTGCAGCAGGCCAAGAAGCAGGCCGACCAGGCCAACCAGGCCAAGAGCCGCTATATCGCCGGCATCAGCCACGAGATCCGCACGCCGCTCAACAGCATCCTCGGCTACGCGCAGCTGCTCGACAACGACCCGTCGATACCGGAGCACCGCCAGCAGGCCATCCGCGTGATACGCGGCAGCGGCGAGCACCTGCTGTCGCTGATCGAAGGCACGCTGGACATCGCCCGCATCGAGGGTGGCAAGCTCAGTTTCGACATCAAGGAAGTGAAGCTGCCGGACTTTATCGGCCAGATCGTGCGCATGTTCGAGCAGCAGGCCGCCAGCAAGGGCCTGTCCTTCCGCTATGAGCTGAGCGGCGAGCTGCCGCGCGTGGTGCGCGCGGACCGCAAGCGGCTGGGCCAGATCCTCATCAACATTCTCGGCAACGCGGTCAAGTTCACGGAACGCGGCGGCGTCGTGTTCCGGGTGCGCTACGCGCGCGACATGGCGGCCTTCGAGGTGGAGGACAGCGGCCCCGGCATCCTGGAAGAGGAACGCGAGAGCATCTTCGAGCCGTTCACGCGCGGCAGCGCCGGCGAGCACGCGGGCGCCGCCGGCACCGGCCTCGGTCTGCCGATCAGCAAAATGCTGACGCAGCTGATGGGCGGCGAGCTCACGCTCAACAGCACGCCGGCCAGCGGCAGCGTGTTCAAGATCAAGCTGATGCTGCCGCGCGTGCACACCGAAGCGCGCGCGGACGGCGCGCCGGAACCGGTGCGCACCGGCTATGCGGGCCGCCGCCGCAAGGTGCTGGTGGTGGACAACGAGCGCGTGGACCGCGAACTGCTGGTCAACATCCTGGCGCCGCTGGGCTTCGAAATGGCGCAGGCCGTGTCGGGCGCGGACTGCGTGGACAACTACGCCGCCTTCGGTCCGGACCTGATCCTGATGGACCTGGCCATGCCGGGCATGGACGGCTGGGAGGCCAGCCGCATTATCCGCCAGGTGCACCGCTGCGAGGCGCCGATCGCCATCGTCTCCGCCAACGCTTACGACAAGGGGCTGGACAACCCGGCCGCGATTCCGGCCGAGGACTTCTTCGTCAAGCCGGTAAACGTGGCCGAGCTGCTGGACTGGATAGGCCGGCGCCTGCAGCTGGAGTGGATATCGCACGCGGCGCCGAAAGGCATCAGCAGCGAGATCGTGGCCGAGGCGCAGGAAGCGCCGCCGGTTCTCGTCTTCCCGCCCGCCGCCCAGCTGGCGGAGCTGCGCGCCCAGCTCAAGCTGGGCTATGTGCGCGGCATCGTGCACCAACTCGACGAAATCGCCATGCTCGGCCCGCAGTACTCGGCCTTCATCGCCGCCATGCGCGGCCACGCGGCGCGCTTCCAGCTCGATGCGATGGCGCGCTTGCTGGAACAAATCCCGGAACAAACCAAGGAACCAGGAGAAAACCATGATACCGAAGCAGTTTGAGCACCGCCCCGGCCATTTGGTGCTGATCGTCGACGACGTGCCGGAGAACCTGGCGGTGCTGCACGACGCGCTGGACGAATCGGGCTTCACGGTGCTGGTGGCGAACAGCGGCGCGGACGCGCTGGAGCGCTGCGCGCAGGCGGTGCCGGACATTATCCTGCTGGACGCGGTGATGCCCGGCATGGACGGCTTTGAAACCTGCCGCCAGCTGCGCGCGCAGATCGCCACGCGGCACGTGCCCATCATCTTCATGACGGGGCTGACCGAAACCGAGCATGTGCTGGCGGCCTTCAGCGCGGGCGGCACGGACTACGTGACCAAGCCGATACGGCAGAGCGAGGTGCTGGCGCGCATCGCGGCGCACTTGCAGACGGCGCGGCTGATGAACCAGGCGCGCAGCGCGCTGGACGCCTTCGGCAACGCGGCGCTGGCGATCGGTCCGCGCACCGGGCGCATCGTGTGGCAAACGCCGCTGGCGCGGCAGCTGATGCAGAACTACTTCGCGCTGCCGGGCACGGGCCAGCTGGCCGACACGCCAGCCGAGCTGACGGCGTGGCTGGCGGCCACGGTGGAGGCGCGCCGCGCGGGGCAGGATCATCCGCCGCTGAACGTGATCCAGGGCGCCGCGCGGCTGATCTTCAGCGCGGCGGACGTGAGCAGCCAGGAACAGTGGATGGTGGTGCTGCGCGAAGAGTCTGACGCGGCGCAGGTGCAGGCGCTGGTGGCGCTGTTCAAGCTGACCACGCGCGAGTCGGAAGTGCTGCACTGGGTGATCAAGGGGAAGACCAACCGGGATATCGGCGACATCCTCGGCACCAGCCCGCGCACGGTGAACAAGCACCTGGAGCATGTGTTCGAAAAGCTGGGCGTGGAGACGCGCACTGCCGCCGCGTCGCTGGCCATGAACAAGCTGCGCGGCTCGGCGGATTCCGGTGCGGTGGCGGCGAGCGCGTAACCATCCAGCGCCGCTGGCGCCGCTACACCGCCAGATGCCGCCGCACGTCCTCGCTGTCCATCTCCTCCGGCGCGCCGCAGGCCACCACCTCCCCGCGCGACAGCACCACGAACTTGTCCGCCAGCGCGCGCGCAAAATCGAAATACTGCTCGCACAGCAGGATGCCGATATCCCCGCGCTGCCGCAGCAGCCGTATCACCCGCTCGATGTCCTTGATGATGGACGGCTGTATGCCCTCGGTGGGTTCGTCCAGGATAATCAGCTTCGGCCTGGCCAGCATGGCGCGCGCGATGGCCAGCTGCTGCTGCTGCCCGCCCGACAGATCCCCTCCCCTGCGCCCCAGCATCTCCTTCAGCACCGGGAACAGCTCGTACACCTCCCCGCTGATGGTGGTCGCCTCGCGCCGCGACAAGGTGGCCATGCCCATCAGCAGATTCTCTTCCACCGTGAGCCGCGCAAAGATCTCCCGCCCCTGCGGCACATAGGCGATGCCCGCCGCCGCGCGCTGGTGCGGCTTGAGGCGCGTGATGTCGCGCCCGTTGAACGTCACCTTGCCGCGCGCCACCGGCAGCACGCCGGTCAGGCATTTGAGCAGCGTGGTCTTGCCCACGCCGTTACGCCCCAGCAGCGTCAGGCACTCGCCTTTCTCCACCGACAGCGACACGCCGCGCAGCGTGTGCGACGAGCCGTAGTACTGGTTCACTTGTTCGACTTGCAGCATATGGCTCCCTAGCGTCCCAGATAGACTTCAATCACGCGTTCGTCGGCCTGCACCTGGTCCATGCGGCCCTGCGCCAGCACCGATCCTTCATGCAGCACCGTCACCTCGCCCTGCTGCGCGATCTCGGCGACAAAGCCCATGTCGTGCTCCACCACCATGATGGAGTGCTTGCCGCGCAACTCGTTCAGCAGCTCGGCGGTGCGCGCGGTTTCCGCGTCCGACATGCCGGCCACCGGTTCGTCCAGCAGGATCAGCTGCGGCTCCTGCATCAGCAGCATGCCGATCTCCAGCCACTGCTTCTGGCCGTGCGACAGCAGCCCCGCCAGGCGCTCTTCCTGCCCGTTGAGCCGGATCAGGCGCAGGATCTCGGCGATCTTGTCGCGCTGTTCGGAACTCAGGCGCGCAAACAGCGTGGGGCGCACGCGCTTGTCCATCTTGGCGGCCAGCTCCAGGTTCTCGAACACCGTGTGCTGCTCGAACACGGTGGGGCGCTGGAACTTGCGGCCTATGCCCGCGTGGGCGATGTCGTATTCGGTCATGCCGGCCAGGTCGTAATTCTGGCCGAAGAAGGCGCTGCCGGAGGTGGGCCGCGTCTTGCCGGTGATGACGTCCATCATGGTGGTCTTGCCCGCGCCGTTGGGGCCGATGATGCAGCGCAGCTCCCCGACCCCGATATTCAGGCTCAATTTATTGAGCGCCTTGAAGCCGTCGAAGGACACGGTGATGTCGTCCAGGTAGAGGATGATGCCGTGTTCCGTGTCCAGGCCTTCGCGTTTGACTGTCATGCTGCCTCCTTGGCTGGCGCGGCGGCCGGCGCCGGCGCCGCATCAGGTTCAGGCGCAGGTTCTGGCTCGGGCGCGCCGCGTTTCAGCTTCTCCACCAGGCCGAGTATGCCCTTCTGCATGAACAGCGTGACCAGGATGAACAGCAGGCCCAACGCGAACAGCCACAGGTCCGGGAAGGCGGCGGTGAACCAGCTTTTCAGGCCGTTCACGGTGAAAGCGCCGATGATGGGGCCGACCAGCGTGCCGCGTCCGCCCACCGCCGCCCAGATCACCATCTCGATCGAATTCGCAGGCGACATTTCGGACGGGTTGATGATGCCCACTTGCGGCACGTACAGCGCGCCCGCTATGCCGCACAGCACCGCCGACAAGGTCCACACGAAGAGCTTGAACCACAGCGGGTTGTAGCCGATGAACATGAGCCGCGATTCGGAGTCGCGCACCGCTTGCAGCACGCGGCCCAGTTTGGAGGTGACGATCCAGCGGCACAGCAGCAGCGCGCCGACCAGGAAGCCCAGCGTGACGAGGTAGAGCACCGCCTTGGTGCCCGGCGCGGTGACGCTGAAGCCGAGGATGCGCTTGAAGTCGGTGAAGCCGTTGTTGCCGCCGAAGCCGGTGTCGTTGCGGAAGAACAGCAGCATGAAGGCGTAGGTCATGGCTTGCGTGATGATGGAGAAGTACACGCCCTTGATGCGTGAGCGGAAGGCGAAGTAGCCGAACACGAAGGCCAGCACGCCCGGCACCAGTACCACCAGCGCCATGCAGTACCAGAAATTGTCCGTCATCGACCAGTACCAGGGATAGGTTTTCCAGTCGAGGAAGACCATGAAATCCGGCAGCGTGCTTTGGTAGACGCCGTCGCGGCCGATGGCGCGCATCAGGTACATGCCGTGCGCGTAGGCGCCCAGCGCGAAGAACACGCCGTGGCCCAGCGACAGGATGCCGGTGTAGCCCCACACCAGGTCCAGCGCCAGCGCGGCCAGCGCGTAGCACATGAATTTGCCGACCAGGCCCATGGCATAGCTGGACACGTGCAGCGCATGGCCCGGCGGGAAGGCGAGGTTCAGCAGCGGCAGCAGCGCGGCCAGCGCCACCACAACGCAGATCGCGGTCCAGGCGCGCGGGGAATACAAGGCGGTTCTCATTCGACGCTCCTGCCTTTCATCGCGAACAGCCCCTGCGGCCGGCGCTGGATGAAAATGATGATGAACACGAGGATGGAGATCTTGGCCATGACGGCGCCCGCCAGCGGTTCGAGGAATTTGTTCACTTCGCCCAGGCCCAGCGCGGCGATCACGGTGCCGGCCAGTTGGCCCACGCCGCCCAGCACCACCACCATGAAGGAGTCCACGATGTAGGCCTGGCCCAGGTCCGGCCCCACGTTGCCAAGCTGGGACAGCGCCACGCCGCCCAGGCCGGCGATGCCGGAACCCAGGCCGAAGGTCATCATGTCGATGCGGCCGGTGGGCACGCCCACGCAGTCGGCCATGCGGCGGTTCTGCATCACGGCGCGCACGAACAGGCCGAGGCGGGTCTTGTTCAGGATCAGCCACACCGCCACCACCACGATGATGGCGAATACAATGATGGCGATGCGGTTGTACGACAGCACCAGCGAACCAAGCACGGTGACGCCGCCGGACATCCACGACGGGTTGGCCACTTCCACGTTCTGCGCGCCGAAGATGGTGCGCACCAGCTGCATCAGCATGAGGCTGATGCCCCAGGTGGCCAGCAGGGTTTCCAGCGGCCGCCCGTAGAGCCAGCGGATCACCGTGCGCTCCAGCGCCACGCCGACGGTGAACGCGACGAGGAAGGCGGCGGGCAGCGCGGCGGCCAGGTACCAGTCCAGCGCGTCCGGGAAGTACTTGCGGAACAGCGACTGGCACAAGTATGTGGTGTAAGCGCCTATCATCAGCAGCTCGCCATGCGCCATGTTGATGATGCCCATCAGGCCGAAAGTGATGGCCAGGCCGAGCGCGGCCAGCAGCAGCACGCTGCCCAGCGACACGCCATAGAACAGGTTGCCGACGAATTCGGTGCGGGCGATGCGGCTGTCGATGCGGCTCAGCGCGTCCACGGCGGCGGTGCGCACCGAGGCGTCCGGCTCGGCGAAGCTGCCGCCGTCCTGCACCAGCATGGCTTGCAGCACGGGACGCAGCGCGGCGCCGCCGCTGTCGGCCAGGCTGGCCACTGCGGCGCGGCGCACGGCCGCGTCGGGCGACTGCAGGTCGGCGGTGGCGACCAGGGTTTGCAGTATGGCCTTGATGTCCGCGTCCCGCTCCAGCGCGTAGGCCTTGCGTATCAGCGGCGCTTGCGCCGGGTCGGCGGATTTGGCTTGCAGCTGGAGCGCCGCGGCCAGGCGCTGTTCGCGCTGCGGCGACAGCAGCGCCATGCCGGACAGCGCACCCTCCACCGCGCCGCGCAGGCGGTTGTTGACGACCACGCCGTCCACGCCGTCCGGCACCGGGCCGGTGGCGCCGGTGGCGGGGTTCCAGGCCTTGTCGCCGTCGACGACCAGGATGGCGCCGTCCGGCGTGGCGTACAGCGTGTCGCCGTTCAGCGCTTGCAGCACCTTGAGCGCGTCCGCGTCCGCCAGCGCGGCGATCCTGCCCACCGCTTCGATGCGGGCGTCCGGATCGTCGCCGGCCAGCGGCTGCAGCAGCGCCGGATCGATGGCGGCATGCGCCGCCAGGGCTTGCAGGCAGAGCGCAGCCGCGACGACCGCGCGCCGCGCCACTTTAAGAGTCGCGGTCGTCATCTTCATCACATCTTCTGCTTGCCTTCGTTACCCTTGATGAAGGGACTCCATGGCTGGGCGCGCAGCGGGGCCTTGGTCTTCCACACCACGCTGAACTGCCCGTCGCCCTTGATTTCGCCTATCATCACCGGCTTGTGCAGGTGGTGGTTGGTCGCGTCCATGGTCAGGGTGAAGCCGGACGGCGCCTTGAAGCTCTGGCCGGCCATCGCGGCGATCACCTTGTCGGTGTCCGTGGTGCCGGCCTTTTCCACCGCCTGCTTCCACATGTGGATGCCGACGTAGGTCGCTTCCATCGGGTCGTTGGTCACCACGGTGTTCGCGTTGGGCAGCTTCTTGGCCACGGCGTAGGCTTTCCACTTCTTGATGAACTCCGAATTGACCGGGTTCTTCACCGATTCAAAGTAGTTCCACGCCGCCAGGTGACCCAGCAGCGGCTTGGTGTCCACGCCGCGCAGCTCCTCCTCGCCCACCGAGAACGCCACCACCGGCACGTCCGTCGCTTTCAGCCCCGCGTTGCCCAGCTCTTTGTAGAACGGCACGTTGGAGTCGCCGTTGATGGTGGAGATTACCGCCGTCTTGCCGCCGGCCGAGAACTTCTTGATGTTGGCGACGATGGTCTGGTAGTCCGAATGGCCGAACGGGGTGTAGACCTCGTCGATGTCGCTGTCCTTCACGCCTTTGCTCTTCAGGAAGGCGCGCAGGATCTTGTTGGTGGTGCGCGGGTACACGTAGTCTGTGCCCAGCAGGACGAAGCGCTTGGCGGCGCCGCCGTCCTTGCTCATCAGGTACTCCACGGCGGGAATGGCCTGCTGGTTGGGCGCGGCGCCGGTGTAGAACACGTTCTTCTCCAGCTCTTCGCCTTCATACTGCACCGGGTAGTACAGGATGCTGTTCAGCTCTTTGAACACCGGCAGCACGGACTTGCGCGACACCGAGGTCCAGCAGCCGAAGACGGCGGCCACCTTGTCCTTGGCGATCAGCTGGCGCGCCTTCTCGGCGAACAGCGGCCAGTTGGAGGCCGGGTCCACCACCACGGCTTCCAGCTTCTTGCCCAGCACGCCGCCGTTGGCGTTGATTTCGTCGATGGTCATCAGGGCCACGTCCTTGAGCGACGTTTCCGAAATGGCCATGGTGCCCGACAGCGAATGCAGGATGCCGACCTTGATGGTGTCGGCCGCCTGCGCGGAAACGCCTCCCATCAGCATGGCGGCGCCGGCGGCGATCTGCGTGAAGGTGGCGATGAATGTGCGGCGAGTTTGCATGGCGGTCCTCGTTAAGTGTGGTGTTTAGTATTGGAGTTGCAGCGCGACGACAAGCTTGTTCTGGTCCGGCGCGGCCGCGACCTTGGTGCGCGAATACACGGCGCTGACCTGCGCGTTGTAGCCGTCGATGATGTAGTTCACGCCGACGTCGCTCTGGCGCGTGTTGAGGCGGGTGTCGGGGGTGAACTTCTGGAAGCGCACGAAGGGCTGCAGCTTGCCCGCGCCCAGGCCCTGCTCGAAGATGTAGGAAGCGCCGGCCGACCAGGCCTCGCCCTGCTCGGACTTGATGACGTTGTCGGTGTCGTAATCGTAGTAAGCGGCTTCGATGGCGAAGGCGCCGGAGCCGGGAATGCGCTTCTCCAGCAGGAAGTCCACGTTCCAGGCGCTGTAGTCGCCCACGCCGGCCACCGTCAGCACGCCGTCCTTCTGCTGGCGCGCGGCCACGCCGATGGCCAGGATGTCCTTGCCGCCGAGGTAGTTGCCGGTGCCGTAGTAGCCCGGCTCGGCGCCCCAGAAGTCGTACTGCACGCGGCCGGCGTACATCAGCGAGTCGGAGGTTTTCACGCCGGCGGCCTTGGCCTGGTTCTGGGTCAGCGAGCCGATGCCGAAGGTGTGGCCTTCGAAGGCGCCGAAGGAGTAACCAAGCTTGCCGCCTTCCAGCACATTGCCCCACACGACCACGCCGTCGTCGCGGCCGCGGAAGATGCCGCCGTTATAGCCGTAGCGGGAGGAGACGCCGGCCCAGTAGCCGCCGCCCAGCGAGTAGTACGGCCCGGCCATGTTGGCGCGGTCGCTGGGCGAGAGCAGGCGGCCGGCCCAGATATTGAGTTCGGGCGAGATGGCGAACTGGCCGGCCGCGTCCAGCACGCGGATCTTGTCGCCGTCCCACTCGGTGTTGAACATGCCCTTGATGTTCTTGTTCAGCGAAGCGCCGAAGAACAGGCGGGCGCTGTCCAGGTTCAGGTCGTTCGAGCGCGACGTGCCGTTCGGCGCGCCGTCCTCGATGCTGGAATAGGAGCCGCGCATGCCGAAGCCCACGCTGACGGATTTATCCTCGCCGATCGGTATCGTGGCGCCCGCCTGCGCCAGCATCGGCGCCGCCGCCGCGAGTGCAGCCAACAACGCTCGTTTTCGTATCTTCATCATCCCAGGCCTCTCTCATGTTGTGGTTCACTATTGACATGAGATTAACCATTGAGGGATGACTACGACATACGTCAACCTACGTAGTGGCCGCGCGGCCACGGCGGCGCGTCAGTTGCGCGAGCGGCACAGCAGCAGCGCGACCAGGCTCAGGCCCGCTGCGGTGGAGAGGTAGTAGCCGACATAGCTCAAGCCGTAGTGCGTGGCCAGCCAGGTGGCGGCGTAGGGCGCCAGCGAGGCGCCCAGGATGCCGGCCAGATTGAACGTCAGCGAGGCGCCGGTGTAGCGCACCTCGGCCGGGAACAGCTCGGACAGCATGGTGCCCAGCGGCCCGTAGGTCATGCCCATCAGTCCCAGGCCGATCGACATGGCCAGCGTGACTTCGATGGTGCTGCCGGAGCCGAACAGCGGCGCCAGCACCAGGCCGAAGGCCATGATCAGCGCGGACACCACGATCAGCGTGAGGCGGCGGCCGTAGCGGTCCGCCACCAGCGCGGTAACGGGGATGGTGAGGCCGAAGAACACCACCGAGAACAGTTGCAGGATCAGGAAGTCCTTACGGGTGTAGCCCAGCGCGGTGGTGCCCCAGCTCAGCGTGAACACCGTCATCAGGTAGAACAGCACGAAGGTGGCCATGGCCATCAGGGTGCCCAGCACCAGCATGCGGGTGTGGTCGCGGAACACGGTGACGGCGGGGATCTTCACGCGCCCGCCCTTGTCCAGCACTTTTTGGAAGTCCGGCGTTTCGGTGATCTTCAGGCGCACGTACAGGCCGACGACGACCAGCAGCGCGCTGGAAAGGAAGGGGATGCGCCAGCCGTAGGAGAAGAACTGCTCGTCGGTCAGCACCTGGGTCAGCACCAGGAAGATGGAGCCGGACAGGAAGAAGCCGATCGGCGCGCCCAGCTGCGGGAACATGCCATACCAGGCACGCTTGCCCGGCGGCGCGTTCTCGGTGGCCAGCAGCACCGCGCCGCCCCACTCGCCGCCCAGGCCCAGGCCCTGGCCGAAACGGCACAGCGCCAGCAGCAGCGGCGCCATGGTGCCGATGGCGGCGTAGGTCGGTAGCAGGCCGATGGCGACGGTGGACAAGCCCATGGTGAGCAGCGCCGCCACCAGCGTGGCCTTGCGGCCGATGCGGTCGCCGAAGTGGCCGAAAACGGCCGAGCCGACCGGGCGCGCGAAGAAGGCGATGGCGAAGGTGGCCAGCGACTGCAAGGTGGCTGCGGCGGCGTCGCCGGCCGGGAAGAACAGCTTGGGGAAGACCAGCACGGCGGCGGTCGCGTAGATATAAAAGTCGAAGAATTCGATGGTGGTGCCGATCAGGCTGGCGAACAAGACGGTGGCGGGGGAATTGGCCTTGGGGGCGCCGGGGTGAGGCTGACTCATTACTGCTCCTGTTTGCGATGGACGACGGGCGCAGGCAGGCAAGCGGCGCGGATGGCCGGCAAGGAGTGCGCCGCTGCACGGGCGGGGATGGTGCCAGGTACAGTTTGCGGCGGGGGCAGCCGGCTTCCGGTGGAAAGCGCGGCAGGCCTGCTGAGGGCCACATGATACGTCCCGGCGGCGAAAAACGCCAAGGACGCATCATGTCATGCCGGTGCAGTGGGGCGGCTTAGTCCCCGGCCGCGCTGGATGCCGATTCGATGGCCGCGAAGCCTGCGCGTATCTCGTCGGCCGATTCGGGCCGCACCACGCGCGCGACCTCTTTGCCGTCGCGCAGGAAGACCAGCGTGGGCCACAGCTTCACGCGGAAGGACCGTCCCAGCAAGCGTCCCGGCCCGTCTTCCACTTTGTAGTGCGGCACCTGCTCGTAGGCCGCGTAGGCTTGCGCCAGCGGCGGCTGGGCGGCGCGGCAGTAGCCGCACCAGTTGGTGCCGAATTCCAGCACCGCCGGCCCGGTCAGCGCGTCGATGTCGGCGCGCGTCGGCGCGCTTTCCTTGTAGGTGGTTTCCATTATCCTGCCCTCCTCATGGCGGTCATGATCTACGATTTCGGCTTCAGGCTGGCGCACGGGTCGGGGCGCTGCTTCTTCGGCACGGTGTAGCTGGCGTCGTACAGGCCGGGCGCGGGCGCCGCCTCCACGTAGCCCACGCTGCGGATGGTGAGCCTGGGCTCCACCGCGTTGAGCCAGCGCGGCACGCCGTAGTCCTTGCGCACATGGCCGTTGCCGGCGATGAGCACCACGTCGCGCGGCTGCTGGTCGCGCAGCAGCTTGGCCATCCAGATGTCGCGCGCGACCTGGGCGTTGACCATGCCGGGCACCATCATGTCCGGCAGCATATTGCAATGGCCTGCCACGATTTCCTTCTGCTGTCCCTGCACGATGTCGGCCGGCAGCGCTTCCTTCAGGCGGTACTGGGCCACGGTTTTCTCGTCGAAGCTGGAGGCCACGCCATCGCGCACCACCACCGAGGCGTCCTTGCGCGACAGGTTGGCGGCGATCAGCGGCAGGTCGTAGCGCAGCGCGAGGTCGATGATGGGGCGGTACTGGTCCCAGTCCCAGCGCGGACCGGCCATCACCAGGATGACGCACTGCGCGTCGCGGCAGTCCTTTTGCGCCTTGCTGAGCAGGGCCTGGTTTTCGCGGTCGAACTGCTCCATGGCGATGGCGGGACGCCAGCCGGCTTCCACGCGGCGGAACAGCTGCTGGTAGCGCAGCTTGTGGCCGTCGGGGTTGTCGTGCACTTCGCCCAGCAGCAGGACCTGCGGATTGTCGGTGACGGGTTCGGATTGGGACTGGGTTGGTTTATTCTTGCTGCCTGCACAGCCGGCGATGGCGGCGGCGACCAGCAGCAGCGCGGGTAGGGAGCGTTTCATATTGTCTTACTTTGGTTGAGAAAACTGAATCAACCTCCAGTCTAGCGCAAGCCGGCCCCGTGGGTGGGATCGGGGGCCGGCTCTCCCTCTTACGCCAGGGCGCGCGCCAGCAGCGTGTGGATCTCGGCGGCGATTTCCTCCACGTGGGTTTCAAGCGCGAAGTGGCCGGTGTCCAGCAGTTTCACCACCGCGTTGGGGTTGTCGCGGCGGTAGGCTTCGGCGCCGGGCGGGATGAAGAACGGGTCGTGCTTGCCCCAGATGACCAGCGTCGGCACTTGCGTGCCGCGGAAGAATTGCTGGAACACGGGGTACAGCGGCAGGTTGTTCGCGTAGTCGAGGAACAGCGCCAGCTGGATCTCGGCATTGCCGGGGCGTTCCATCAGCAGGGCGTCCAGGTAGTAGGCTTCCGGGGCCACCGCGTCCGGGTTGGCGACGCCGTGCGTGTATTGCCATTTGGTGGCGTCCAGCGTGAGGAAGCCGCGCATGGCTTCGCGGTGCGCATCCGGTTCGGCCCAGTATTGCTTGATCGGCAGCCAGGCGTCGCCCAGGCCTTCCAGGTAGGCGTTGCCGTTCTGCGAGACCAGCGCGGTGACGCGTTCAGGGTGGGCGGCGGCCAGGCGCAGGCCGACCGGGGCGCCGTAGTCGAACACGTAAAGCGCGTATTTTTTCACGTCCAGCGCTTGCACGAAGGCTTCCATGGTGGCGGCCAGCTTGTCGAAGGTGTAGCTGTAATTGCGTTCGGCGGGCACGGTGGTGAAGCCGAAGCCCGGCAGGTCCGGCGCGATGACGCGGTACTTGGTGGCCAGCAGCGGTATCAGGTCGCGGAACATATGCGAGGAGCTGGGGAAGCCGTGCAGCAGCAGCATCACCGGCGCATCGGGCGCGCCGGCTTCGCGATAGAAGATGTTGACGCCGTCGGCGGAAACGGTGCGGAAGGTGGCTTGCTTCGACATGGTGGACTCCTTCGGTTGATGAAACTGGTTAAGTTGCGTTTTACTGGTTACAAGAATAGCGTAAAATTGAAACTTGTAAAACTTATTTTTAGTGGTTACACTGGAATTCACTCTTGCGGAGAATGGAATGACGATGGAATTTCTGGGCGATCACCCGGCGCTGGACTTGCTCAATACCGTGATGCAGGTGCAGGGGGCGGCGGTGGATGGCTGGCAGAGCGGCGCCGAGGTGGCGGACTGGCTGGTGCGCACAGGGTATTTGCCGGGCGGCGCTGCTGCGGCTACTGCGACGGCTGCTGCTGCGGTGGCCGGGCTGCCTGGCTTATTGGACCACGCGCGCGCGCTGCGCGAGCTGGTGCGCAGGCTGGTGGCGGCGCGCAAGACGGGGCTGGCAGTGGATGGGGCGGACCTGGCGGCATTGAACGCGGCGCTGGCGCATGGGCGGCGCCATATGGCGCTGGCAGCCGGGGAGGATGGCGCGCTGGCGCTGCGGCCGGTGTATGCAGCCGATACGGCGCAGCAGGTGCTGGCGCCGCTGGCCGAGTCGGCGGCAGAGCTGGTGGCGGGCGACTTTACGCTGGTGAAGCATTGCGAGAACCCCGAATGCTCGATGTGGTTCGTGGACCGCACCAAGTCGCACCGCAGGCGCTGGTGCAGCATGGCGATCTGCGGCAACCGCCACAAAGTCGCCAGCTTCCGCCAGCGCCAGGCCGGCGGCGCATAAGCGCCCGAGCGCCGCCGCGGCGGATCATGCGCTGGCCGCGGCCAGGACAGGCTTGGGTGCAGCCACGCACTGCCAGGCGATGGTGGCGGCGGCCAGCAGCAGCGCGGCGGAAATCGCCATCGCGGTGCGCAGGCCGGTCATGGCCATGGCGGGGGTGGCGGCGGCCACCATGGCGCCATAGACCGCCACGCCGAGCGCGCCGCCCACTTGGCGCGCGGTGTTCAGCACCGCCGAGGCAGTGCCGGCCTGGCCGGCGCCGACGCTGGACAGGATAGAGGTCGTCATGGCCGGCACGGCCAGGCCCATGCCCGCCGGGATCAGGGCCAGGCCGGGCAGCATGGCCCAGAAGCCGGCCTCGCCTGAGATGCCGAACACGCCCAGCAAGGCGTAGCCGCTGGCGCCTATCAAGGCGCCGACGATCATGGGCGCCCGCAAGCCGGTGCGCGCCGACATGCGCCCGCTGGCGATGTTGGAGAAGATGAAGGTGCCCGTCAGCGGCAGGAAGATCATGCCCGCCTCCAGGGCCGTGTAGCCGCGCATGCTCTGCAGGTAAAAACTCAGCACGAAGATCACGCCGTAGTAGGCGAAGTTCACCAGCACGCCGAAGGCCACCGCGCCGCTGAAGCCCGCGCTGCGGAACAGCGCCAGCGGCAGCATGGGCGCCTTGCTGCGCGCTTCCACCCACAGGAAGACCGCCCCCGCCAGCGCGGCCAGCGCCAGCCCGCCCTGCACTACCGCGTGGCTCCAGCCCAGCGCGTGCACTTCGATGACGGCGCCGATGAAGGCGGTGAGCGCCACCACCGCCAGCAACTGGCCCGGCATGTCGAAGGCGCGCTGCGGGTCTTTGCCGGCCGCGGCAGGCACGGCGCGCAGCGTGAGCCAGGCGCCCGCCAGGCACAGCGGAATGTTGACCCAGAAGATGCTGCGCCAGCCGGCCAGCTCCAGCAGCACCGCGCCCAGCACCGGCCCCAGCGCAATCGACACGCCGCCGGCCGCCGTCCACCAGCCCACGGCCTTGGCCAGCTGCACCTTGTCGTGCGCGTAGCTGGCGTTCAGGATGGCGAGCGAACTGGGCACCAGCAGCGCGGCGCCTATGCCCTGCACGGCGCGGGCAATGTTGAGCATCATGGCGCCGGTGGCGGCCGCGCAGGCCACCGAGGCGAGCGTGAACAGCCAGAAGCCGGCCAGGAACACGCGGCGGGAGCCGAACTTGTCTCCCAGCACGCCGGCCGACAGCAGGAACACGGCAAATCCCAGGGTGTAGGCGTCGACCACCCATTGCAGGCCGCCCACGCTGGCGCCGAGTTCCCGCCCCATGCGGGGCAAGGCGACGTTGACGATGGTGACGTCGAGCTGGACGATGATGAAGGCGAAGCTGCAGGCCAGCAATACAGCGCGCGAGGGTGTGGTAGCGGTTTTCATGGATTCACTATAGGATGGTTTGCATATCCAGAAAAATGAATAATAATGATTCCACCTATCGCATTTTGAGAACGCCATGGAATTGTCCGCACTCCGCATCTTCAAAGCCGTGGCCGAGGAAGGCAGCGTCACGCAGGCCGCCGCGCGGCTCAACCGCGTGCAGTCGAACGTGTCCGCCCGGCTGGCGCAGCTGGAGGACGGGCTGGGCGTGCCGCTGTTCCATCGCGCCGGCCGGCGCCTGCTGATCACGGCCGAGGGCGAACGCCTGCTGGCCTATACCGACCGCCTGCTGACCTTGGCCGACGAGGCGCAGGCCTCGGTGCGCGGCGACCAGCGGCCTTCCGGCCAGCTGCGCATCGGCGCCATGGAAACCGCCGCCGCCGCGCGCCTGCCGCTGGTGCTGGCGGCCTTCCACAACAAGCATCCGGAGGTGGACCTGCTGCTGGAAACGGCGCCCACCGACCAGCTGGTGCACGCCGTGCTCAACCACAAGCTGGACGTGGCGCTGGTGGCCGCGCCGGTGCTGCGGCCGGAGCTGGCGCAGCTGGCGGTGTTCGAGGAGGAGCTGGTGCTGCTGACCGATGCGGCGCAAGGCCCGGTGCACAGCCCGCGCGACGTGGCGCGGCGCGCGCTGCTGGTGTTCCGCAGCGGCTGCGCCTACCGGCGGCGGCTGGAGAACTGGTTTGCGGAAAGCAACGTGGCCACCACGCGCATTTCCGAGTTCGGCACCTTCGAGGCGATACTGGGCTGCGTGGCGGCCGGCATGGGGGTGGCGCTGATGCCGAAGGAAGTGTTGAAGCAGCGCCAGCTGGCCGGCAGCATCCGCTGCCACGCGCTGCCGCCCGAGACGGCGCTGGTGCAGACCATGCTGGTGTGGCGCGGCGACGTGCTGCACCATCCGGCGCGCCAGGCGTTCACCGCCTGCTTCGGCGCTGCTTAGCTACTCAACGGCCCAGGCCGCAGACCGAGGCGATATTGCCGACCGAGATGCCGCTGCCGATGGCGCGGCCGACGCAGCCCGCCTTCTGCAAGCCGTTGTCCGACAGCGCAAAGCCGCCCACCACCAGCACCACCAGCACGCCGGCCATGATCAGCACGCCCTTGTAGAGATCTTTGTTCATTTTGTTGCCGTATAGCAAATAATGGCGCCATTGTAGCGCAAACGCTAGGGCAGCGCCGCGATCACGTAGTCGAATGTGTAAAAGTGCTTGCCGTCTTCGATGCGGATGTCCAGCTTGCCGCTCAGCCCGGTCAAGTCGCCGCTGCCCGAGTCCGGCACCACCAGCACGCTCAGGCTGGGCTGGCCGCGGTCCATGATGCCGTTGTGCTGCAAGGTGAAGCCGCCGCTCAGGCCGTCCAGCGTGCCTTCCACCCGCTCCATCGCCACGTAGCCGGCCGAGCCTTGCGCGGCGCCCATGAAGCTGAGCATTTCGCCGTTGCCGCTGGCCTCCAGCGCGCCGTGGTAGCGCTTGTCGAGCACCATGCGGCGCAGGCCGAAGCCGGAAGCGCCCACCGACATGTGCTCGGGACTCATCGTGACGTCAAATTCGCCTTCCACCAGTGCCATCATCGTCTCCTTGAATTCAAGCCTGCCGTTGGCAGGCCAGCGCGTGCAGTTTGCTGATCGTGGTCCAGTTGCGGGTGGTGACGGCGTCGCCCAGCACATTGCCCATGGCGGCCGCGGCGCGGCTGGCCAAAATGCCGTCCGCGCACCACAGGTAGGCGGCCCAGCGCCCCAGCGCGAACGCTTCCGGCTCCCAGCTCTGGTGCGCCAGCGGCAGCAGCCGTTCGCGGTCGGCCGGATTGTTCAGCACGGCGACCAGCAGGCGCGACGGATCGTCGGCCACCGGCTGCAGGCTGTTGTCCTGCACCACGTGCTCGAGCTGGTCGGCGTCCAGCACCGTCACGCGCGCGCCCACGCCCAGCTTGAGCACCAGCGCTTCCTCGATGCGGGTGGCGGCCTCGGCAGGATCGGCGGCGGCCGCGCCGGCCGGGCAGTCGTAGACCACGTTACCGCTGTTGAGCACGGTGCGCACGTCGCCGTAGCCCAGGTCGGCAACCAGCTTGCGCAAATCGGCCATGGCCACGCGCTTGGCGCGCCCCACGTTAATGCCGCGCAACAGGGCGATATGCCTGCGTGTCCCCATCGTTGCCTCCTTTACAGCAAAACCCTAGTATGCGGCAGTTGCGGCGCGCGTGGCGGGCGTTTCACGCCTTTTTAAGCATGCAGCGGCGCGTCCGCGTGCGGCCGGCCGCCCGCCTCGCCTTCGATCGGCGTCACGCGCGGAATGCGCAGCACGAAGCTGGCGCCCTGCCCCAGCGTGCTGGCCACGGTGATGGTGCCGCCGAACTGCTTGGCGATCAGGTTGAACACGATGTTCAGCCCCAGGCCGGTGCCGCCCTGGCCCCGGCGCGTGGTGACGAAGGGGTCGAACACCTTGTCCAGCATGTCCGGCGGGATGCCTTTGCCATTGTCCACCACCTGCATTTCCACCCAGTCGCCGTCCAGCTTGACGTTGATGGCGATGCGGCCTTCGGCGTCCGGCTCGAAGGCGTGCTCCACGCAGTTCAGGGTGAGGTTGGTGATGACCTGGGCCAGCGCGCCCGGGTAGCTGTCCAGCACGATCTCGGGCGGGCAGTCGATGTCCACCTGGATATGGGTTTTCTTCAGCTTGGGCTGCAGGCTGGAGACCACCTCGCCGATGTACTCGCGCAGTTCGAAGCGGCGCCGCACTTCGCTCACCTGGTCCACCGCGATCTGCTTGAAGCTGTGGATCAGGTGCGCGGCGCGGTAGGCGTTGTTCATGATGAGCTTGGTGCTTTCGCTGGCCGTCTCCAGGTATTTCAGGATTTCCGATTTCTTGATGGCGCCCTCGGCCACCGACTGGTGCACCTTCTCGGTCGCTTCGGCCAGGATCGAGGCGCTGGTCAGCGCGATGCCCACCGGGGTGTTGATCTCGTGCGCCACGCCGGCCACCAGCCCGCCCAGCGAGGCCAGGCGCTCGGCCTGCAGCAGCGACTCCTGGGTGCGGCGCAGGTCGTCCAGCGCCTTGGCGGTTTCCTGCGCCGCGCGGCGCGCCTCGTCCTCGGCCTCGCGGGTGCGGGCGATGATGGCCTTCACGCGGCGCTGGATGGCGTTGAAGCCGCGGATCACCTGGCCCAGCTCGTCGCGCCGGTTTTCCGGCAGCTCGCCCACCTCGTCCGAGCCGCGCGTGGCCAGGTCGTGCAAGCCGTCGCGCAGCTGCTTGAGCGGGTCGAACACGATGCGCAGGCTCAGCGCCAGCGCCGCCACCAGGATGGAGTCCAGCAGCAGCACTTCGATCACCTTGCGCTGCACTTCGCTGCGCAAGGTGGCGTCCATCTGCGCGCGGCTGAAATTGACCACCACCCGGCCCACGATGACGGGCTTGGGCGCGTTGCCGGCCGCGCCGGCGTCGCGGTAGGCCAGGTCGGCCACCACCGGCATGCCGCCCACCGGCAGGTCCGATTCGATCTGGCCGACGCTGCCGTTTTCCTTGCGCAGCTTGCCGGAGAACAGGCCCACCGAGGTGTCGTAGACGCGGATCGCCACCAGCTCGGGCGGCAGCATTTCGGCGGCCACGATGTTGTCCACCTTGGCCTTGTCCAGGTCCCACAGCGCGGAGGGCAAGCTGGTCTGCAAGCGCGTCAGCACGCCCTGGCGCAGGCGCTGGTTGTTCACTTCCAGTTCGTGGCTCAGGCTGTACTGCGCATAGGTGCCGGAGATGCCCAGCACCAGGGTGACTATCACCACGAACAGCAAGGTCAGTCGACCTTGGATCCCATACATCGAGCACTCCTCCCAGTCCTGCGCGGCACGGATATGACGGCAACGCCCCAATGTAAAGTATGCCTAGCAACTTGGCAAGATTTTCGACTCGCCCACGGCGCCGATGGTAAGATCGTGCGACGAGAACGACGGAGGCTGCAATGAGCGCCACTTATCAGCACCTGCCCCTGGGCCAGGTGGAGCCCGGAATGAGTTTGTCGGATGAACTGCTGGATGCGCACGGTCACGTGCTGCTGCCGCAAGGCACGGTGCTGACCGAGTCCATGCTGGCGCTGATGCCGCGCCACGGCATCGAAGCGCTGCCGATCGCGACGGCGCAGCAGCCCAGCGCGGCCGAGCAGGCCGCGGACCGGGAACAGCAGCTGGAGCGCATCGCCCGCCTGTTCCGCAAGAACGATCCGGACAGCGACAGCGACTGGGCCAGCGCGCTGCTGCGCCGCTTCGTGACCGATTACCGCCTGGGCCACGCCCCCGCTGAAGAATGAGCGCCATGCTGACATACGACGATGTAGTAAAAAACCTGGACGACCTGCCCTCCTTGCCCGCCGTGGTGATGGAACTGCTCAACAGCATAGACCAGGAGGACGTGGACATTTCGGTGCTGGCCAAGAAGGTGTCGCACGACCAGGCGCTGACGGCCAAGACGCTGCGCCTGGCCAACTCCTCGCTGTACGGGCTGCAGGTCAAGGTGACCACCATCCAGCAGGCCATCACCTTCCTCGGCTTCCAGGCCACGCGCAACCTGATCACGGCGGCCGCCCTCACCGGCTGCTTCGCCGAGCGCTCCTGCGCCGGTTTCGACCACAAGGCCTTCTGGCGCCATTCGATCGCCAGCGCGGCCTGCGCCAAGGTGCTGGCGCGCCAGATGCGCTTCAACCAGGACTACGCCTTCACGGCCGGCCTGCTGCACGACATCGGCCGCCTGGTGCTGGTGGCCTGCTTCCCGAAAGCGTACGAGCAGGCCATCGCCTACCGCAACGAGCATGACTGCACGCCGCTGGAAGCGGAACGCGCGGTGCTGGGCATCGATCACGTCGATGCCGGCATGGCGCTGGCGGAACACTGGAATTTTTCAGACACGATGCGGCTGGCGATCGCTCACCACCACAACCCGGAGGCGCCCGGGGCGGGCTTCCTGGCGGCCATCATCCACGTGGCGGACGCCATTGCCCATGCGCTCGACCTGGCGCAAATGCCGGACGGCCTGGTGCCGCCGGTTTCCACCGTGGCCTGGACCGCGCTAGGCCTCGATGAAGCGGTTTACCTGCAACTGTTCCGCGAGACGGAACTGCAATACGAAGAAATTGCAATGGTGCTGCTTACCTAGGCTGCCGACTAGGCTGACTGCCCAGGCCGGAACATCGCAGTCCCGGCCCCGGCGCCGCTGGCCACGCGCCGCACCTCAGTGCGCGTAGGTGCCGGCGTCCTGCTGCTTTTCCGGACGGTCCTCTGGCTTTGGACGGCCTTGCGCATCCGACAGGCGATACTTGGTGCGGCGGTCGCCCATCAAGTCGCGCAGGTCGCGGATGCTCATGCCGGTCACTTCGTGCATGCGGATCAGCAGCGAGGCGCCGACCGGCAAGCGGTGGTGGCGGATCTTGCTGATGACAGGCGGCGCCACTTCCAGCATGCGCGACAGCGCGGCGTCGTTCTTCAGCTGCATCTTGCCCAGCAGCATATCCAACAGATGATTAGGGTTGTAACTTTCTTGAGAAGCAAGGGCGTGGTGTGCCATGATTTTTCCTCGTCTAGTGAGTTGTCTATCCCGGAATGGCATTGCAATTTCAATAACAATTCTAATACCAAACCAGCCCGTTCCGGCCAAGCCGCGACTAGCGAAGCTTGTGTAAGGTCAAGCACCCGCTAGAATTCTTAGCAACAATGCCATTTCAACACACGGGAATATTCCGTGGCGCACGGAAGAACTTTTAGGAAATAATTACGGCGGGTCACGCAGGCCTGCGGCCGTCAGCCTGCAGCGGAAATGGCCCGCAGGACGCGGGCCGAGTTGGAGTTTACGCAGTCGTGTTGATATTCTGGCCGACCCTGGCGGAAGGCGACGTACTGTTCTGGCTGCTCTGCTGCGATTCGAGTTGCTGCCGCCGCACGGCGTCGGCCTGCTGCGTCTGGCGCTCCTGCTCGGCGCGCGCGGCTTGCTGGGTCTGCTGGGTTTGCTGCTCGGCACTGGCCACTTCCTGCTCGCGGCGCGCCGCTTCCTCGCGGCGCAGCTGGCGGGCCTGCTCGGCGCGCTGGTCGGTGACGACGCTGGCCTGCTGCGCCGGATTGCTGCCGCTCACGCTGGGAATCGCAGTGACTGCCATGGTTTGCTCCGTTGAAAGATGGACCGTTCATTCGACTGTAGGGCAAGCCCGGCCGAAAGCAATGTCTAAGCATCAACTAGCAGGGAAAATCGCGGCGCGCGCCACGATACGGTAAACTAACGGCATTCAGTAAAACCTACCAGGCAGCGCCCTTTGAAAACCAAGACACCCAGCCAGCCGCATTACTTCATCCCCGAACCGCTCGACAACACGCGCCTGGCGCACCTGTGCGGTCCGCTGGACGAAAACCTGCGCCAGATTTCCGCCGCGCTGGACGTGACCATTTTCCGCCGGGGCGAAAAATTCATCGTCAACGGCACCAACGCCGAGCGCGCGGTGCAGATCCTGGAGCAGTTCTACAACGTGGCGCAGAAGGTGGTGCCGGTGGAGGAAGTGCAGCTGGCCCTGGTGGAGCAGCGCGCCGGCCTGGCGCCGCCGCTGGAGCCGGACCACGAAGAGCCGCCGTTCAACGAGCCGGACATCACCAGCCCGGTGCTGAAAACGCGCCGCGCCGACCTGCGCGGCCGCACGCCGCACCAGATCAAATACCTGCGCAACATCCTCGACCACGACATCAGCTTCGGCCTGGGCCCGGCCGGCACCGGCAAGACCTACCTGGCGGTGGCCTGCGCGGTGGACGCGCTGGAGCGCGACGCCGTCAAGCGCATCATCCTGACCCGCCCGGCGGTGGAGGCGGGCGAGCGCCTGGGCTTCCTGCCGGGCGACCTGGCGCAGAAGGTGGACCCTTACCTGCGCCCGCTGTACGACGCGCTGTACGACTTGCTGGGCTTCGACCGCACCCAGAAAATGTTCGAGAAGGGCGTGATCGAGATCGCGCCGCTGGCCTATATGCGCGGGCGCACGCTGAACCACGCCTTCGTGATCCTGGACGAGGCGCAGAACACCACGGTGGAGCAGATGAAGATGTTCCTGACCCGCATCGGCTTCGGCAGCAAGGCCGTGATCACCGGCGACACCACCCAGATCGACCTGCCGAAAAGCCTGAAGAGCGGCCTGGTGGACGCCAGCCACGTGCTGCGCGACGTGCGCGGCATCGCCTTCACCCAGTTCAGCAGCGCCGACGTGGTGCGCCATCCGCTGGTGGCGCGCATCGTCGACGCCTACGAGAGCGCGCACAACGCGTCCGCCGAAATCTCGCCCCTGTTCACCCCCGCCAAGACTGCCGCCGTCAAACATGTCCGAAAAAAATAAACTGACCCTGTCGGTGCAGTACGCCGACCCGCGCCTGCAGGACAGCATCACCCGCCCCATGGTGCGCAAATGGATCAAGGCCGCGCTGTTTGCGCCGGCCGAGCTGACGATACGCTTTGTGGATGCCGGGGAAGGCCGCGTGCTGAACCGCGACTACCGCGAAAAGGACTACGCCACCAACGTGCTGACCTTCGCCTACAACGAGGGCGAGGACTATGCCGAGGACGAGCCGACCCGCGCCGACATCATCCTGTGCACCGACGTGCTGCAGAAGGAAGCGGCCGAGCAGAAGAAGTCGGTGGAGGAGCACACCGCCCACCTGATCGTGCACGGCGTGCTGCACGCGCAGGGCTACGACCACATGGACGATGAAGAGGCTACCGAAATGGAAGGCCTGGAAACCGAGATCCTGGCCGGGCTGGGCTACGCCGACCCGTACGCCTGAACCGGATCAGCCGCCCTGGGTGCCGGTGGTGCCCAGCATGGCGCGGTTGACGTCGAACGGCGTCTTTTCGATCAAACGGGCGGTGGTGTCGGGCGGCGGGGCGCTGTCGAAACGCATCGGCACCGGCGCCTCGGGCGGCGGCGCTTCCGGGCTGGCTTCGGCCGGCGGCACGCCGGCTATCGATTGCGGGTCCGGCGCGACGGTAGCCACGTCCGGCGGGGCGTCCTGCTCGGCGATTTTGCGCTGCGGCGCCAGGCCGCTGGCCGGATTCAAGGATGAAACGCTGCTGATCATGGCGGACTCCGCTCAGGTGGCTTGGCCCTCCATTGTAGCGCCGATTTGCGTAAAATCGAGGTCCCCCGGCCATTTGTAGTATCCTATAGCACTTCGAAACAACTGGCTCACGCCTCCTATGCAAGAGCACCCTAGTGGCGTCAAGACTGACGCCAAACCCCATAGATCGCTTTTTGAGCGACTCACCGCTTTCATCTCCCCCGAGCCCGAGAACCGCGCGGAACTGCTCGAAGTGCTGCACGATGCCCACGAACGCAACCTGATCGACGCCGATGCGCTGTCCATGATCGAAGGCGTGTTCCAGGTGTCGGACCTGTCCGCACGCGACATCATGGTGCCGCGTTCGCAAATGGACGTGATCGACATCTCCAAGCCCATCGAGGAATGGATGCCCACTGTGCTGGAAACGGCCCACTCGCGCTTCCCTGCCATCGAGGGCGAGCGCGACAAGGTGATCGGCATCCTGCTGGCCAAGGACCTGCTGCGCTACTACGCGGAAGAGAGCTTCGACGTGCGCGACATGCTGCGCCCGGCCGTGTTCATTCCCGAGTCCAAGCGCCTGAACGTGCTGCTGCGCGATTTCCGCGCCAACCACAACCACATGGCCATCGTGGTTGACGAATATTCCGGCGTGGCCGGCCTGATCACCATCGAGGACGTGCTGGAACAGATCGTCGGCGACATCGAGGATGAATACGACTTCGACGAGGAAGAGGACAACATCCTCTCGATCAAGGAAGGCAAGTTCGGCCCGCGCTGGCGCATCAAGGCGCTCACCGAGATCAGCCAGTTCAACGAGGAACTCGACACCGACCTGTCCGACGAGGACGCCGACACCATCGGCGGCTTCGCGGTCAAGCATCTTGAGCGCATGCCGCACAAGGGCGACACCTTCGACATCGGCAACCTGCGCTTCGAAGTGCTGCGCGCCGACGCGCGCCAGCTGCACGTGCTGCTGGTGGAGAAGCTGCCGCCGGCCGTGGACGAACAAGACTGATGCGCTGGCGCCGCGCCAAACCCGGCGATGCTCCCGCACCACAGCGCAGCACCCGTGGCCGCATGATCATCGCCGCGCTGGCGGGCGCCGCCAGCGTGTTCTCCTTCGCCCCCTTCGGCTGGTGGCCGCTGCAGATCGCCTGCCTGGCGCTGCTGTTCTACCAGGCGCTGCGTTCGGCCACGCCGAAAGCCGGCGCGCTGGTGGGCTGGGCCTTCGGCTTCGGCTGGTGCCTGGCCAACACGCACTGGCTGGTGGTGGCGCTGAACCGCTTCGGCGGCTTGCCGCTGCCGCTGGCGGTGGCCGCCATCGCCCTGCTGGCCGTGGCCATGGGCACCTACGCCGCCATGGCCATGTACTCGGCGCTGTGGCTGCGCAAGCGCTGGCTGCTGCCGCTGCCCGCCGCCAACCTGCTGATGCTGCCCGCCATGTGGGCGCTGTTCGAGTGGGTGCGCGGCTGGCTGTTCACCGGTTTCCCCTGGGCCGCCGCCGGCTACGCCCATAACGACGCGCCGCTGGGCGGCTATGCCGCCATCGTGGGCGTGTACGGCATCAGCTGGCTGGCAGCGCTGTGCGCCGGCGCGCTGCTGCTGGCGGCGCACCGCACGCGCTGGTTCGCGCTGGGCGGCCTGGCCGCCGTCATGGGCATCGGCATCGGCCTGCGCTACGTCGACTGGACCCACCCGGTGGGCGAGCCGATCTCGGTGCGCCTCCTGCAGGGCAATACGCCGCTGCAGCAGAAGTTCGACGCGCGCCACACCCTGGACACGCTGCTGCGCTACCGCGACACCGTCACGGCCGAAGCGGCCGACCTGATCGCCACGCCGGAAACGGCCATCATGCTGTTCCAGCACCAGCTGCCGCAGGACTACCTGCCCAGCCTGGGCCAGTTCGCCAAGCGCTCGGGCAGCCACCTGGTGCTGGGCATCCCGCTGATGGACAGCCCGACCAAGTATTCCAACAGCGTGATCGGCCTGCCGCCGGAATCGGGCCTGCCCACCTACCGCTACGACAAGCACCACCTGGTGCCGTTCGGCGAATTCATTCCGACCGGCTTCCGCTGGTTTACGGACATGATGCACATCCCGCTGGGCGACCAGACGCCGGGCAAGGCGCTGCAGGCGCCGTTCCAGGTGAAGTCGCAGCGCGTGCTGCCCAACATCTGCTACGAAAACCTGTTCGGCGAGGAAATCGCGGCGAACCTGGCCAACGATCCGAATCCGGCCACCTTGCTGCTGAACGTGTCCGAACTGGCCTGGTACGGCGAATCGCTGGCCATCCCGCACCACCTGCAGATTTCGCAGATGCGCACACTGGAGACCGGCCGCCCGATGCTGGGCTCCACCAACAGCGGCGCCACCGTGGTGATCGACAGCCACGGCAAGGTGACGGCCGCGCTGCCCTATTATCAGGCCGGCGTGCTGAAGGCCTCGGTGCGCGGCATGGCGGGCGACACGCCCTACATCGTGCTGGGCAACCGCCTGTTCCTGGCCCTGGCCGCGCTGGCCGTGGCCGGCGCGTGGCTGTGGGCCCGAAAAAACGCAAATAAGCGTTCCAACAACCCCGATTAGTTGCCAAATACGGCTAAAATTAACCGTTTATGGCTAGCCATCCCAAAGAATAACGATGCTCACATTTCAACAAATCATCCTGACGCTGCAATCCTACTGGGACAAGCAGGGCTGCGCCCTGCTCCAGCCGTACGACATGGAAGTCGGCGCGGGCACCTTCCACACCGGTACCTTCCTGCGCGCGATCGGCCCGGAGCCTTGGCGCGCGGCCTACGTGCAGCCTTCGCGCCGCCCGAAAGACGGCCGCTATGGCGAGAACCCGAACCGCGGCCAGCACTACTACCAGTACCAGGTGGTGATGAAGCCGGCCCCGGAAAACATCCTGGACCTGTATCTGGGCTCGCTGGAAGCGCTGGGCCTGGACCTGAAGCAGAACGACGTGCGCTTTGTTGAAGACGACTGGGAAAGCCCGACCCTGGGCGCCTGGGGCCTGGGCTGGGAAGTCTGGCTGAACGGCATGGAAGTGACCCAGTTCACCTACTTCCAGCAAGTGGGCGGCCTCGATTGCAAGCCGGTGCTGGGCGAGATCACCTACGGCATCGAACGCCTGGCCATGTACCTGCAGGGCGTGGAGAATATGTACGACCTGGTGTGGACCCAGTGGGAAGAGAATGGTGAAACGAAGACGCTGAAGTACGGCGACGTATTCCACCAGAACGAGGTGGAGCAGTCGGCCTACAACTTCGAGCACTCGAACACCGAGCTGCTGTTCGCGCAGTTCAACAACCACGAATCCGAAGCCAAGCGCCTGATCGAGCTGCAACTGACGCTGCCTGCCTACGAGCAGATCATGAAAGCGTCGCACAGCTTCAACCTGCTGGACGCGCGCGGCGCCATCTCGGTGACCGAACGCGCCGCCTACATCGGCCGCGTGCGCGCCCTGTCGCGCCTCGTGGCTCAGGCTTACTACGATTCCCGCGAACGCCTCGGCTTCCCGATGGCTCCCGCAGTTGCCGCTGCTCCCACCGCTGCCGCGTAAAAGATTAGAAGAACATGAACCAGACCCTGTTAATTGAACTGCTGACCGAAGAACTGCCGCCGAAAGCGCTGGCCAAACTGGGCGCCGCTTTCGCCTCCGGCATCGTCAACGGCCTGAAATCGCGCGACTTCCTGGAAGAAGACAGCGCCGCGACCATCCACGCCACGCCGCGCCGCCTGGCCGTTTCCATCACCAAGGTGCGCACCACCTCGCCGGACAAGCCACTCCGCGAAAAAGTGCTGCCGGTGTCGGTGGCGCTGGACAAGGACGGCAACCCGAGCGCGCCGCTGGCCAAGAAACTGGCCGCGCTGGGCTTCCCGAACCTGACCGTCGAAGAACTGGAACGTGCACAGGACGGCAAAGCCGAGAGCTTCTTCTACACCCATACGGTGCCGGGATCGCATCTGGTAGTCGGGGCACAAGCCGCGCTGGAAGAATCCGTGGCCAAGCTGCCGATTCCAAAAGTGATGAGCTACCAGCGTCCGGACGGCAGCACCGTGCAGTTCGTGCGCCCCGCGCACAGCCTGATCGCGCTGCATGGCGCCGACGTGCTGCCGTTGACGCTGCTGGGCCTGACCGCGTCCAACCTGACCGAAGGCCACCGCTTCCTGACCGCCCCCGGCGCGCGCAGCGTAGCCGTGGCCAACGCCGACGCCTACGCCGCCACCCTGGCCGAACAGGGCAAGGTGATCCCGGGCGTGGACGCGCGCAAGGAAAAGATCCGCGCCTCGCTGCTGGAAAAAGCCGGCGCCGACCAGGTGCTGATGCCTGAAGCGCTGCTGGACGAAGTGACCGCGCTGGTGGAATGGCCGGTGGTGTACGAATGCCGCTTCGAGGAAGAGTTCCTGGCCGTGCCGCAGGAATGCCTGATCCTGACCATGCAGACCAACCAGAAATACTTCGCGCTGACCGACGCGGCCGGCAAGCTGCGTTCGCGCTTCCTGATCGTCTCCAACATCGCCACCGATACCCCGGAAGCCATCATCGGCGGCAACGAGCGCGTGGTGCGCCCGCGCCTGTCCGACGCCAAGTTCTTCTTCGAGCAGGACAAGAAGAAGACGCTGGAATCGCGCCTGCCGCTGCTGAAGAACGTGGTGTACCACAACAAGCTGGGCACGCAGGCCGAGCGCAGCGAGCGCGTGACCGCGCTGGCCGGCGCCATCGCTGGCAAGCTGGGTGCCGACGTGGCCCTGACCGAACGCGCAGCGCGCCTGTCCAAGGCCGACCTGCTGACCGACATGGTGGGCGAGTTCCCTGAGCTGCAAGGCATCATGGGCACCTACTACGCGCGCCACGACGGCGAGCACGAAGACGTGGCGCTGGCCGCGTCCGAACACTACCAGCCGCGCTTCGCGGGCGACGCCCTGCCAGCCACCGCCACCGGCACCGCCGTGGCCCTGGCCGACAAGCTGGAAACCCTGGTCGGCATCTGGGCCATCGGCCTGGCGCCGACCGGCGACAAGGACCCGTTCGCGCTGCGCCGCCACGCCCTGGGCGTGCTGCGCATGCTGATCGAGAAGCGCCTGCCGCTGTCGATCTCCGGCCTGCTGGCCGACGCCGCCAAACAATTCGCCTCCGTGGCCGGCTTCAAGGATCCGACCGCCGACGTGGCAGCCTTCATGCTGGACCGCCTGCGCGGCATCCTGCGCGAGCGCGGCTTCACGCCGAACGAGATCGAAGCCGTGGTGGCGCAGAACCCGGACCGCCTGGACGACATCGTGCAGCGCCTGGAAGCGGTGCAAGCCTTTGCCGCGCTGCCGGAATCGGCCTCGCTGGCCGGCGCCAACAAGCGCATCACCAACATCCTGAAGAAGAACGAGGAAGCCCTCGCACAAGCCGGAGGCCTGGGCGTGAACGCAGCGCTGCTGCAGGACACGGCCGAGAAAAACCTGCACGCCGCCATCGTGCGCGTGCAGCCGGAAGTGGACGCCGCCTTCGCCAAGGGCGACTTCGCCGGCACGCTGAAAACGCTGGCCCAGCTGCGCGACGACGTGGACGCCTTCTTCAACGACGTGATGGTGATGGCCGAGGATGTCGCCCTGCGCAACAACCGCCTGGCGCTGCTGTCGTCCCTGCACGGCATGATGAACCGCGTGGCCGACATCTCGAAACTGGCGGCCTGACATGGGCGCCGCGATGAAGCTGATCATCCTTGATCGGGACGGCGTGATCAACCATGATTCGCCGGACTTCATCAAGTCGCCCGCCGAGTGGATCCCGGTGCCGGGATCGCTCGAGGCCATCGCCCGCCTGAACCAGGCCGGCTACCGCGTGGTGGTGGCGTCGAACCAGTCCGGCATCGCGCGCGAGTATTTCGACATGGCGGTGCTGAACGCCATCCACCAGAAGATGCATTCGCTGGCGCAGCAGGTGGGCGCCGAGATCGAGGCGATCTTCTTCTGCCCGCACGCGGCGGCAGACAATTGCGATTGCCGCAAGCCGAAGCCGGGCATGTTCGCCGAGATCTCCAAGCGCTACAACGTCAACCTGAAGGGCGTGCCCACCGTGGGCGATTCGCTGCGCGACCTGCAGGCCGGTTTCATCAGCGGCTGCACGCCCTACCTGGTGCTGACCGGGAAAGGCGAAAAAACCAATGCCACGGGCGGCCTGCCACCCGGTACAATGGTCTTCGCCAACCTGGCGGCCATGGTGGACCATCTGCTGAAGGTTCCCGTTCCCGCTGCTGCGGTGGCAGCCGCTGCCGCCGCGGCCAACTGATTAAGATTCTGGAGTATCGCATTGGGTAAGCCTGTACTGTTTCTGCGTTCCTTGATATTCGCCGTCGTCATGGCGATCGCCACCATTATCTGGTGCGTCGTCTGCATCCTGGCAACGCCGCTGCCGTACGCCCAGCGCTACTACGTAGTCTCGCGCTGGAATGTGTTCATCATCTGGTGCGCCAAGGTCATCTGCGGCATCGAATACGAGATCAAGGGCTGGGAGAACTTCCCGGACGCGCCGGCCGTGGTGCTGTCGAAGCACCAGTCGGCGTGGGAAACCATCTTCCTGCTGTGCAGCCTGCCGCGCCCGCTGGTGTTCGTGTTCAAGAAAGAGATCCTGTACATCCCCTTCTTCGGCTGGGGCATCGCCGCGCTGCGCATGATCCCGATCGACCGCAAGCAGGGCAAGAACGCCTTCAAGCAGGTGGTCGCGCACGGCAAGCGCCGCCTGAAGGCAGGCCTGTGGATTATCATGTTCCCGGAAGGGACGCGGATTCCCGTGGGCCAGTCCGGCAAGTACAAGAGCGGCGGCACGCGCCTGGCCATCGAGACCGGCGCCATGGTGGTGCCGATCGCGCTGAACTCGGGCGAATGCTGGCCCAAGAATTCATTTATCAAGAAGCCCGGCAAGGTGACGGTTTCCGTCGGCAAGCCGATTTCCTCGGAAGGACGCAGTCCGGACGAGTTGATGGAGCAGGTGGAACAGTGGATAGAATCAGAAATGCGCGTCATTTCGCCCCACGCCTACAGCGCTGGCTAGAGGACCTGGCCACCGCTGCCAGGCCGGCGGCCAGCAAGGCCGGCGAGGGGCAGCTCGATTTGTTCGGCGAGAGCGCGCCGGGCGTGGCGTCGCGCCCCGCCGGCCCCGCCGCCAATGCGGCGGTGATGCGCCAGCCGTCCTCGCCCGTTCCCGTTCCCGCACCTTCCACCTGGCAGGCTCCCCGCCCTGCATCCCCTGCTTCCGTATCCCCTGCTTCCGCAACACCGGCCCCGCCTGGCCCTGCTTCCCAGTCTGACGCAGCGCCATTCCGCTCCGCCGCCGGCGACGCGTCCGCAACCCACGCACCGCCCAGCGCCAACCTGCTGCGCCCGCCGCCTATCCCGGTGCGCGCGCCGGAGCCTCCCGCGCCGGAAGTGGACGCGCTGCCGCGCCGCCAGCTGCTGGTGGGCCAGTTCATCCTCGAATACACGCTGCGCCGCTCCACGCGCCGCTCGATCGGCTTCATGATCGACGACGATGGCCTGCGCGTGACCGCGCCCAAGCGCGTCAGCGTGGCCGAGATCGACAACGCCATCCGCGCCAAGCAGCACTGGATCATCTCCAAGCTGGACGAACGGCGCGAACGGCGCGCGGCGCGGCTGCAAAAGCCGCCGGTGGCGTGGGAAGACGGCGCCGTGCTGCCCTACCTGGGCGGCGAACTGAAACTGCGCCTGTACACGGCAACCCGCAACCGCACCGACTACAACGCCGACACGCGCGAGCTGCATATGGGACTGGTGCAGGGCGCCACCGAAACGCTGCTCAAGGAGCGCGTTCGCGCGTGGATGCAGCAGCAGGCCAAGGTACTGTTCGAGCAGCGCCTGGACCTGTACGCGGCGCGCCTGGGGGTGGAATACAGCGCCTTCGCGCTATCGTCCGCCGGCACGCGCTGGGGTTCATGCACGGTGCAGCGCGTGATCCGCCTGAACTGGCGCCTGATCCACTTCTCGCTGCCGCTGATCGACTACGTGGTGGCGCACGAACTGGCGCACATCCTGGAAATGAACCACAGCGCGCAATTCTGGGCCGCCGTCGGCCGCATCTACCCGGCGTACGACGAAGCCAAAGCCCTGCTGCGCAAGCGCGCGCAGGAGCTGCCGGTGCTGTTCAGCTGATCAAAGCCAGCCGCCAGCCGCAATTGTCAGGCGTGTGCTTCCTGCGGCAACAGGGCCGGCAGCAGCGCCAGCGTGCGCGCGGTGGCGCCGCGGTGCTGGTTGGCGAAGGCCTGGGCGCTGCGGCCCATGGCCGCGCGGGCGCTGTCGTCGCGCAGCAGGCCGGCGGCCTGCCGCATCAGGTCTTCGGCGCTGGCGATGCGGGCGGCGCCGCCGGCTTGCACGGCTTGCTCGGTGACCAGCGCGAAGTTGAAGGTATGCTCGCCGATCAGCACCGGCTTGCCCAGCGCTGCGGCTTCGATCAGGTTCTGGCCGCCCAGGGGCTGCAGGCTGCCGCCGATGAAGGCCACGTCGCAGGCGGAGAAGTAGGCGAACATTTCGCCCATGGAGTCGCCCAGCAGGACTTGGGTGGTTACCGCCACGGAGGCGCCGGGCTGCGTGAGCGCGCTGCGGCGCTGTGTGGGCAGGCCGCGCGTCAGCGCCATCTGTTCGACGGCGTCGAAGCGCTGCGGGTGGCGCGGGACCAGCAGCAGCAGCGTATCGGGAGGCATGGCGGCAGCGCCGGCAGCGGCCAGCGCGGCGCGGAACGCGTCCAGTATCAGTTCTTCTTCGCCTTCGCGGGTGCTGGCGCACAGCAGCACGGGACGGCCGCCGATCTGCGCGCGCAGCATGGCGCCGGTCGACAGCGCGGCGGCGGGCACCACCACGTCGAACTTGATGCTGCCGGTGACGGCCACTTGCGGCACGCCCAGCGAGCGCACGCGTTCGGCGTCCGCCTCGGTCTGCGCGGCCACCAGGGTGATGCCGCGCGCGGCGTCCGCGATCAGCGTGCCCAGTTTGCGCGCCTTGCGCAGCGAGCGCTCGGACAGGCGGGCGTTGGCCAGCACCACCGGCACGCCGGCCTTGCCGCATTCGGCGATCAGGGTCGGCCACACTTCGGTCTCCATCAGGATGCAGATGCGCGGCTCGAAGTGCTTGATGAAGCGCCGCACCATGGTGATGGTGTCGTACGGCAGATAGGCTTGCGCCAGTCGCGCGCCGTGCTTGCCGAACAGCTGCTTGCCGGTGGCGCGGCCGGTCGGCGTCATGTGCGTCATGACGATGCGGCTGCGCGGGTATTCCTTGAGCAGCGCGTCCACCAGCGGCTCGGCGGCGCGGGTTTCGCCCACGGAGACGGCGTGCAGCCAGATGGTGTGCGGTTCGTCGTTGGCGGCGCGCGGGCGGTAGACCGCCAGGCGCTCGTTCCAGTGCTGGCGGTAGCCCGCTTCCTTGCGTCCGCGCCACCACAGGCGGCCCAGCACCAGCGGCATGGCCAGCCACCACATCAGGGAGTAGAGTCTCAGCATGTCAGTTCGGACCGGGCAGCACGCTGCGGGCGGCGGCCAGCACTTCGGCCACCGGCGGCGGCGCGCCGCGGTCGCCCAGGTTGATGATTTTCGGCGACCAGTTGCCCTCGGTTTTCCAGCGCGGCGAGTCGGCGTAGATCTCCACCGTCGGCGTGGTGAAGGCGGCCGCGATGTGCGTCAGGCCGGTGTCCACGCCGACGGCCAGCGCCGCATGGCGCGCCAGCAGCACCGCGTCCGCCATGGACAGCTTGGGCAGCACGCGCGCGTTGGGCAGGCTGGCGGCCAGCGCTTCGGCTTCGGCTTTCTCTTTCGGTGAGCCCCACGGCAGCAATATCGTCATCGGCGCCAGCGCAGCGCCCAGTTCTATCCAGTTGGCCGGCGCCCATTTCTTGGCGTCGCGCGCGGTGCCGTGGAAGTAGACGGCGTACGGCCCGACCGGCATCCACTCGGGACGCGGATCGGACGGCGACACGGCGGGCAGGCCGAAGTCGGCCGGCGTGCCGGCGGCGTCGGCCAGATAGCCCAGCGCAGTGCCCACCACCAGGCGGCCGCGCGCCACCGCGTGCGTGCGCGGGTCGAGCGGAATGCTTTTGGTGTGGAAGAAGCGCGAAATGCCTTCGTAGCCGGAGCCTTCGCTGCCGTTGGCCAGGCCCACCTTCTGCCCGCCCTTCACCACGCGCGCGGCGCCCATGATGATGCCGGTCTTGAGCAGGCCCTGGGTGTCGAACACGTAATCGTACTGCTCGGCGCGCAGCGTGCGGAAGAAGGCCTTGATCTCGGCGCGCGTGGCCGGGCTGCCCAGGCTCTTGCGCCAGCGCCGCAGCGCGAACGGGATGATGTTGCGCACCCGCCCGTTCAGGCGCACCAGGCTGACGTAGCCCTCTTCCACCACCCAGTCGATTTGCGCGTCGGGATAGTGGCGCGCGATGTCGGCCACGATGGGCATGTTGTGCAGCACGTCCCCCAGGGAGGAGACGCGCACCAGCAGGATCTTCATAAGGAACGTGAAAACCGCGTTAGAAAGGCAGTTCCGCGTCCGGCTTGGCGGCCAGGATCACGCGCTTGAACTCGCCCTGGATGCGCGCCAGCGCCTCCGGCGTTTCGGCTTCGAAGCGCATCACGATCACCGGGGTGGTGTTCGAGGAGCGCGCCAGGCCGAAGCCGTCCGCGTATTCCACGCGCAGGCCGTCGATGGTGATGATGCGTTCGTTGCCGGGGAACTTGGCGTCGCTGCGCAGCTTGTCCATGACGATGAAGTTCTCGCCTTCCTTCAGGTGCAGGTGCAGCTCGGGGGTGCTGTCCGACTGCGGCAGGGAGTTCAGCAGCGCCGACGGATCGGCTTCGCGGGTCAGGATTTCCAGCATGCGCGCGCCCGAGTACAGGCCGTCGTCGAAGCCGTACCAGCGGTCCTTGAAGAAGATGTGGCCGCTCATTTCGCCGCCCAGCGGGGCGCCGGTTTCCTTCAGCTTGGCCTTCACCAGCGAGTGGCCGGTCTTGTACATCAGCGGCACGCCGCCGCTCTTTTCGATGAACGGCGCCAGGTGGCGGGTGCACTTCACGTCGTACAGGATCTGCTCGCCCGGATGGCGGGTCAGCACGTCCTGCGCGAACAGCATCATCTGGCGGTCCGGGTAGATGATCTGGCCGTCCTTGGTGACGATGCCCAGGCGGTCGCCGTCGCCGTCGAAGGCCAGGCCGATCTCGGCGTCGGTCTCCTGCAGCGCGCGGATCAGGTCCTGCAGGTTTTCAGGATGCGCCGGGTCCGGGTGGTGGTTGGGGAAGGTGCCGTCCACTTCGCAGAACAGTTCCACCACTTCGCAGCCCATGCCGCGGTACAGGTCGCCCGCGAAGGCGCCGGCCACGCCGTTGCCGCAGTCCACCGCGATCTTGATCGGGCGCGCGATCTTCACGTCGCCGATGATGCGCGCCAGGTATTCGGCGCGGATGTCGTGGGTGCTGTAGGCGCCCGGCTCGGCCGCCACCTTATCGGCGTTGGCCAGGATGGAGTCGTACAGGCCGGTAATCGCCTCGCCGTGGATGGCTTCGCCCGCCAGCACCATCTTGAAGCCGTTGTAGTCGGGCGGGTTATGGCTGCCGGTGACCATGATGCCCGATTTGGCCGACAGCACGTTGGTGCCGAAGTACACCATCGGCGTGGCCACCACGCCCAGGTCAATCACGTCCACGCCGGCCGATTGCAGGCCTTGCGCCAGCGCAGCGGCCAGCTCGGGGCCGGACAGGCGGCCGTCGCGGCCGATCACCACGCTGCGTTCGCCCTTGGCGGCGGCGGCCAGGCCGAAGGCGTGGCCGATTTGCCTGGCAACGCCGGCGTCCAGGGTTTTGCCGATGATGCCGCGGATATCGTAAGCTTTGAAGATCGATTTAGACAGGGAGACCATAGGGGATATTGGAAAGTGAGAAAAAAACAGCCTGCACAAAAAAGCAGCCCGCACAAGTGCGGGCGCCGATGCAATTGCTAGCCAATTGCTTGCAAGTATAACCTGTAACGCGGGTGCGAAGCTGACGACAGCCCGCGCCGCGCGCGGGGCGTCAGATGCGCAGGCCGTCCAGCGCCTTGCCCGAATCGACCCATTCCTTGACCCATTTCGGCTGGCGGCCGCGGCCGGTCCATTGCTGCGACGCGTCGGCCGGATTGCGGTAGCGGGCCGCCACCGTGTTGCCGGTCTTGACGCGCACCGCATTGCCGATCAGGTCTTTCACCGGTACGCCGACGGATTGGGCGATGGCCAGTATCTGCTCACGCGCTTTCGCCAGGTCTTCGCTTTCGCGTTTCTTTAATTCGCGCTCCAGCTGTTTTTGCAGATCGCGCAATTGAGCCGAAGACAGATTCGTCAGATCCATAACTTTATCCTTTTGTGATTGGGTAAAATGATTCTGATCGAAATATACTACAAAATGTAAATTTTCCTAGTGTTTCTTGTGCCGTATCATCCACCGTGGCGCTTTAAATCTCACAATGCGCACATATAACCAGATGTAGCTGGTCATAAACAACAGGCAGAAGACCATCAACACCCAGGTATGGCGCCAGAACATGGTGGCGGGAATAACCGCCATCAGCGAAAACATCCACAGATAAGGCGAGGTCAATGAATTGCGGCGCAATAAGGCGCGCCCTTCCTTGCGTCCCACCGCCCATTGCACGATGCGGCGGAATATCAGGCTGTGTAAATGTATGCCGTCCGGCATGGTCGGCGATTTGCCGCGCACGAACATGCGGCGATAGGCCGAAAATAGCGTTTCAAAAGCCGGATAGAGCAGCAGCAGCGCGGCGTACCAGGTGGACACCTGCGGATTGCGCACCACCAGCAGCAGCGCCAGTTCGCCTAGCATAAATCCGATAAAGTAGGCGCCGCCGTCGCCCAGGAAGATCAGGCCCACCGGGTAGTTCCAGATCAGGAAACCGGCCGTGGCGCCTGCCACCATCAGCGCCGCCACCAGCACGAACATATCGTTGACCTGCAAGGCCACATAACCGAGAGAAAGCAGCATGCAGATAGTGACCACGCTGGCCAGGCCATTAAAACCGTCGATAATATTAATCGCATTGGCAATACCGGCCACCGCCAGTACCGACAGCGGCAGCGCCAGCCAGATAGCCAGCGGCCAGACCGAGAATGGCCAATCGATGCGGTCCAGGCGCGCGTCCAGCAGGAAATAAGCCAGCAAAGCGGCCGCCATGGTCAGCAGCAGGCGGCGCATGGCGCTCACCTTGCCCGTATAATCCTCGACGATGCCGCCGGCGAAAGCGATGAAGGAACAGGCCATCAGCGACACCATCCAGCTGGTCATGGCCGGCACCCGCCAAATGGAGATGCACGCGCTTAATGCGACGGCAAAGAATATCGACAGCCCGCCGATACGGGCCACCGAATGAACGTGGTTTTTTTGTACGCCGCCGAAATCCGAATCAAGCGCCGGCCCGTGCAATTTCGCTTCTTTAATGACCAGCAAGGTCAGGAGCGCGGACGCAATAAAGCTGACTAAGAATGAAAACATTATTATCTATCAATACAAGATTCCGGAGCGCGTGCCAACCCGCAATGCGGCCAGCCATGCGCAATCGCAGGGGGCGGCAGGATTTTAACAAATACCGCCGCGCACCGCGCCGCGCTTACCATTCGATACAATTGCGCGCCAGGCCTAGCGCATGCACAGGGCCAGCGCGTCGCGCCAGTGCGGCAGCTGGCAGAACTGCTCCATCAGGCGCTGGGAAGACAGCACCGAATAATGCGGCCGGCGCGCCGGCACCGGGTATTCGGCGCTGGTGATGGGCTGCAGCCGGCACGCGATGCCGGCCTGCTCGATGATGGCCTGGGTGAACTCGAACCAGGTGGTCTGGCCCTGGCTGCTCAGGTGGTAGATGCCGCTGTGGCGCGTCCACCACTCGGCACCCGCCGCCGGGCCTTGGGTTCCGCCCCGGGCCTGGGCCAATACCAGCGCGGTGGCGTCGGCGATGGTGCGGCTCCAGGTCGGCGCGCCGTGCTGGTCGGCCACGATGCGCAGCTCGTCGCGCTCGCGCGCCAGTTTCAGCATGGTGAGCAGGAAATTCTTGCCGCGCATGCCGTACACCCAGCTGGTGCGGAAAATCAGGTGCGGAATGCCGGCCGCCGCGATGGCTTGCTCGCCGGCCAGCTTGCTGGCGCCGTATACATTGATGGGGCCGGTGGCGTCGCCCTCCGCGCGCGGCGCCGGGTCGTCGCCCGGGAATACGTAGTCGGTGGAATAGTGCACCAGCGCCGCGCCCAGCTTTTTCGCTTCCTCGGCCATGACGCCGGGCGCCTCGGCGTTGATGCGGAAGGCCAGCTCCGGCTCGCTTTCCGCCTTGTCCACCGCCGTGTAGGCGGCCGGGTTGACGATCAGCCCGGGCTGCACGGCGCGGATCACGGCGCGCACCTGGTCCAGGTCGGCCAGGTCCATGCGGCTGCGGTCCAGCGCCACCACCTGGCCCAGCCCTTGCAGGCTGCGCTCGAGCTCGTAGCCCACCTGGCCGCTGCTGCCGGTCAGCAGGATCTTCATGGGAAGGTTTCCGCTTGCGCCAGCGGCACGCCGCCCTTGTCCTTGGCCGACAGCAAGGGCTCGCCGTCCAGCGGCCAGACGATGCCGACCGCCGGGTCGTTCCAGATCACCGAGCGCTCGAACTCGGGCGCCCAGTAGTCGGTGGTCTTGTACTGCACTTCGGCCATGTCGCTGGTGACGGTGAAGCCGTGCGCGAAGCCGGGCGGTATCCACAGCTGGTGCTTGTTGTCCGCCGACAGTTCCACCCCATACCACTGGCCGAAGGTCGGCGAACTCTTGCGCAGGTCCAGCACCACGTCGTAGATGGCGCCGGCCGTCACCCGCACCAGCTTGCCCTGCGGCTGCTGGATCTGGTAGTGCATGCCGCGCAGCACGCCCTTGGCCGAGCGCGAGTGGTTGTCCTGCACGAACTCGGCCGTCACGCCGGTCAGCTCGGTGAAGCGGCGCGCGTTAAAGCTTTCGTAGAAATAACCGCGCGCGTCGCCGAACACGGTGGGCTCGATCAGCAGCAGGCCCTCGAGCGGGGTGGCATGGATTTTCATCGCGACACAACCTTGTCTTCCAGGATTTGCAGCAGGTATTGGCCGTAGTTGTTTTTCTTCAGCGGTTCCGCCAGCCGGCGCAGCTGGGCCGCGTCGATATAGCCCTTGCGGTAGGCGATCTCTTCCGGGCAAGCCACTTTCAGGCCCTGGCGCTTTTCGATGGTGGCGATGAATTGCGACGCGTCCAGCAGCGACTCGTGGGTGCCGGTGTCGAGCCAGGCCATGCCGCGCCCCATCACCTCCACGTTGAGCTGCTGCGCCTCCAGGTAGGCGCGGTTGACGTCGGTGATCTCCAGCTCGCCGCGCGCGGACGGCTTGATGCCGGCGGCGATGTCGCACACCTGGTTGTCGTAGAAGTACAGGCCGGTGACCGCGTAGTTCGACTTCGGCACGGCCGGCTTTTCCTCGATGCTGACGGCGCGCCGCTCCTTGTCGAACTCCACCACGCCGTAGCGCTCGGGGTCGTGCACGTGGTAGGCGAACACGGTGGCGCCGGATTCCTGTTCGGCCGCGCTGCGCAGCAAGGCGTCCAGGTCGTTGCCGTAGTAGATGTTATCGCCCAGGATCAGCGCGGACGGCGAGTCGCCGACGAATTCGCGGCCGATGATGAAGGCTTGCGCCAGGCCGTCCGGCGAAGGCTGCACCGCGTAGCTCAGCTTGATGCCCCACTGGCTGCCGTCGCCCAGCAGGTCCTGGAAGCGCGGCGTGTCCTGCGGCGTGGAGATGATAAGGATCTCGCGCATGCCGGCCAGCATCAGCGTGGTCAGCGGATGGTAGATCATCGGCTTGTCGTAGATCGGCAGCAGCTGCTTGGACACGCTCATGGTGACCGGGTACAGGCGGGTGCCGGAACCGCCGGCCAGGATGATGCCTTTGCGGCTGCTCACAGGATTGCTGACAGGATTGGTCATTGCGCGCCGTCCCGGTTGAAGTAATTGGTTTCCACCCATTTCGCGTAGCTGCCCGACTGCACGTCGGCCACCCAGGGCTGGTTGTCGAGATACCACTGCACGGTTTTCTTGATGCCGGTCTGGAAGGTCTCGGCGGGTCTCCAGCCCAGTTCGCGCTCCAGCTTGCGCGCGTCGATCGCGTAGCGGCGGTCATGGCCGGGCCGGTCTTTGACGAAGGTGATCTGGTCGCGGTAGCTGCCGGCCGCCTTCGGCTTGAGCTGGTCCAGCATGTCGCACAGGGTGTGCACCACGTCCAGGTTGGCCATCTCGTTCCAGCCGCCCACGTTGTAGGTCTCGCCCAGGCGGCCCGCGTCCAGCACGCGGCGGATGGCCGCGCAGTGGTCGCTCACATACAGCCAGTCGCGCACCTGCTGGCCGTCGCCGTAGATCGGCAGCGGCTTGCCGGCCTGCGCGTTGGCGATGATCAGCGGGATCAGCTTCTCCGGGAAATGGTAGGGGCCGTAGTTGTTGGAGCAGTTGGTGGTCAGGGTGGGGAAGCCGTAGGTGTGGTGGTAGGAACGCACCAGGTGGTCCGAGGCGGCCTTGGAGGCCGAGTACGGGCTGTTCGGCGCATAGGCCGTGGTTTCGCTGAAGGGCGCGTCGTCCGGGCCCAGGGTGCCGTACACCTCGTCGGTGGACACGTGCAGGAAGCGGAACGCGGCGCGCTCGGCCTCGGGCAGCGCGCCCCAGTAACTGCGGGCCGCCTCCAGCAGGCTGAAGGTGCCGTTGATGTTGGTCTGGATGAACTCGCCGGGTCCGAGGATGGACCGGTCGACATGGCTTTCGGCGGCAAAGTGCACGATGGCGCGCGGCTTGTGGGTGCGCAGCAGTTCCAGCACCAGCGCCTGGTCGCAGATGTCGCCGCGCACGAAGGTATGGCGGCTGTCGTTCTTCAGCGTGGCCAGGTTATTCAAGTTGCCCGCGTAGGTCAGCTTGTCAAAATTCAGGACGGGCTCATCCGATTGTGCCAGCCAGTCGAGTACAAAGTTAGAGCCGATAAAGCCCGCACCGCCTGTAACAAAAATCATTTAGCGTCCCGCTCAGAGCGTTGAATTAGTCATAGGCATGATTTTATGTGAAACTCGCCGGATTCCGCGAGATTTTAGCGCCGCTTACAACTTATTTCTTCAATTGCAACACTTATGAAAACCTATGTGATTGGCGACCTGCAAGGCTGCCACGACCAGACCGTCGCCCTGGTCGACCGCATCCTTGCCCAGGAAGAACAGGCACCGTCCATTTTGTTCACGGGCGACCTGATCAACCGGGGGCCGGACTCGCTGGCCACCTTGCGCTATGTGCACGCGCTGGCGGTGGCCAGCGGCGGCCGCATCGACAGCGTGCTGGGCAACCACGACCTGCACCTGCTGGCGGTGGCCAACGGCATCCGCCCCGCGTCCGGTTCGGACACGCTGGAGCACATCCTGGAAGCGCCGGACGGCGCCGAACTGCTGGACTGGCTGCGCACGCGGCCCATGGCCATGCTGCGCAACGGCCACCTGCTGGTGCACGGCGGCGTGCTGCCGCAGTGGGACGCGGCGCAGGTGATGGCGCTGGCGGGCGAAGTGGAGACGGCGCTGCGCGGCACCGCCTGGACCGGCTTCCTGGCGCAGATGTACGGCAACCAGCCGGAGGCCTGGAGCGACGAGCTGCAAGGGCCGGCGCGGCTGCGCTGCATCGTCAACGCGCTGACGCGGCTGCGTTTTTGCAGCATGGACGGGGTGATGGACTTCAAGCTGAAGGAAAGCGCCAAGGCCGACCCGGCCAGCGGCCTGATGCCGTGGTTCGAGGTGCCGGGCCGGCGCACGCAGGACGTGACGGTGGTGTTCGGCCACTGGTCGGCGCTGGGGCTGATGTTGAAACCGAACCTGATCGCGCTCGACACCGGCTGCGTGTGGGGCGGCTACCTGTCGGCCGTGTGCCTGGACGACAGGTCGCTGATGCAGGTGCAGTGCCCCGAATACCGGGAGCACGCGGGCAAAAGGTAGGGAGGGTCAGGCCGCATTGGGCCGCAACCCGCCGGGCTCCGGCGCGATGCCCAGCCCGGCCGCGACGGCGTCATGCGCCGCCTGCGCCAGCTCGCGGCGGTGGCCGCCGGCCGCGTCGATGGGCGGCATGTACTTCAGGCGCGCGCGCACCGGCGTGCCGCGCAGGATGGCCAGCACGCTCTCGGCGAAGGTGGTCTCGCCGATGAAATCCACGTTCGGGTGGTGGCCGCCGGAGGCGTCCGAATAGCTGAGCGCCAGCGGCTGCACCATCACCCTGGCGTCCACCGCCGCCTCGAACAGGTTGGCGTGGAAAGGCAGCAGCGAACCTTGCGGCGCGGTAGTGCCCTCCGGGAAGAAGGCCACCCGCTCGCCGGCCTGCAGGCTGTGCACCAGGCCCTTGAAGATATTGCGCAGGTCGCGCTTGCTGCCGCGCGCGATGAACACCGTGCCCGCCTTCTCGGCCAGCCAGCCGGCCAGCGGCCAGGAGCGGATCTCCGCCTTGGCCACGAAGCGGCAGGGATAGAGCGCATCGACCACGAAGATATCCAGCCACGACACATGGTTGGCGACGATCATGGCGTGCTCCAGCGGCTGGGCGCTGTCCGGCGCCATCTCCACCTTCACATTGCAGATGCCGAGCAAGGTGCGCGACCAGCGCCGGATGTGGCGGTTGCGCGCCGCGACGCCGATCCAGGGGAAGATGGTGGCGCACACGGCCATGCCGTACAGCACGTGCAGCACCATCCGCAGCAAGCGGTAAATAAGCAAAATATTCACACTTCCACAGGCGGGGTCAGGTCCGGCATCGCGCCAAATGGCGCGATGCCGGACCTGACCCCAAACGAAAAAAAATTAGCGGGCGTTGCGCTGGTAGGCGACGCGGCCGGCGACGATGGTGGTGTGCACCTGCCCTGCCAGCTCGTAGCCGAGGAACGGCGTGTGCTTGCCCTGGCTGGCCAGCGCGCGGCCGTCCACGGTCCAGCGCGCGGCCGGGTCGAAGATGCAGACGTCGGCCGCGCTGCCCACGCCGAGCTGGCCGGCGCCGTGGCTGCGGTCCAGCCCCGAGACGCGCGCGGCGTCGGCGCTGATGCGGCTCACGGCCAGCGCCAGCGCGCCCTCCTGGTCCATGCCCGGCTGGGCGGCAGCGTAGTCGGCGGCCCACTTCAGGGCCAGCGACAGCAGCAGCTCCAGGCCGGTGGCGCCCGGCGAGGCTTCGCCGAACGGCAGCAGCTTTTCGTCGTCGTCCACCGGGGTGTGGTCGGAGCAGATGGCGTCGACCGTGCCGTCCAGCAGCGCGGCGCGGATGGCGTCGCGGTCGCGCTGGGCGCGGAACGGCGGCGTGACGCGGGCGTTGGAGTCGAAGAAGCCGATGTCGGCGTCGGTCAGGTGCACGTGGTGGGCGCCGACGTCGCAGCTGACCGGCAGGCCTTCGGCCTTGGCCGCGCGCACCAGCGCCAGGCCGGCGGCCGAGGAGATGCGGCACAGGTGGACGCGGGCGCCGGTGGCGCGCATCAGCTCGAAGATGGTGTGCAGGGCGATGGTTTCGGCCATCACCGGCACGCCGGACAGGCCCAGGCGCGAGGCCAGCGGGCCGCTGTGGGCCACGCCGCCGCGGCCGATGTAGGCGTCCTGCGGGCGCAGCCAGACGGTGTAGTCGAAGGTCTTGGCGTACTGCAGCGCGCGCAGCAGCACGGTGGTGTCTTCCACCGGCACTTCGGCCTGCGAGAAGCCGATGCAGCCGGAGCCGGTGAGCTCGGCCATTTCGGTGATGGACTGGCCTTTCAGGCCGATGGTCAGCGCGCCCAGCGGGTGCACGTGGGCCTGCTCCAGGCGGCGCGCGCGGTGCTTGAGCATTTCCACCAGGCCGGGCTCGTCGAGCACCGGGTCGGTGTCGGGCGGGCACACCAGGCTGGTGACGCCGCCTTGCATGGCGGCCTGCATTTCCGATTCCAGCGTGGCCTTGTATTCGTAGCCCGGTTCGCGCAGGCGCACGGCCAGGTCGACCAGGCCGGGGGCGACCACCAGGCCGCTGGCGTCGATGGTTTGCCCGGCCGTAAAGCCGGCAGGAGCGGTCGCCAGCGCCACCACCTTGCCGTCCTCAATGTACAGGTCCTGCACGCCGTCCACGCCATTGGCCGGGTCGATCACGCGGCCGTTCTTGATTACCAGTTTCATTCCTTCGCCCCTGCCAGAATACTCATCACCGCCATGCGGACTGCAATACCAAACGTGACCTGCGGCAGGATCACCGCCTGCGGGCCGTCGGCCACGGCCGAGTCGATCTCCACGCCGCGGTTCATCGGGCCCGGGTGCATGACGATGGCGTCCGGCTTGGCCAGCGCCAGGCGTTCCGGCGTGAGGCCGTAGTTCTTGAAGTATTCCTGCGCCGACGGCAGCAGCGCGCCGTTCATGCGCTCGTTCTGCAAGCGCAGCATGATGATCACGTCCACGCCCTTCAGGCCTTCATCCATGTTGGTGAAGGTGCGCACGCCCATCTGGTCCAGGCCGCCCGGCAGCAGCGTGTGCGGGCCGATGGCGCGCACTTCGGGCACGCCCAGGGTGGTCAGCGCGTGGATGTCGGAACGGGCCACGCGGCTGTGCAGGATGTCGCCCACGATGGCCACCGTCAGGTTGGTGAAGTCCTTCTTGTAGTGGCGGATGGTGTACATGTCCAGCAGGCCCTGGGTCGGGTGCGCGTGGCGGCCGTCGCCCGCGTTCACCACGTGCACGTGGCTCTGCTTGTGGTCGTTCAGGTGCTTGGCGATCAGGTAGGGCGCGCCGGACTGCGAGTGGCGCACCACGAACATGTCGGCGTGCATGGCCGACAGGTTGTCGATGGTGTCGAGCAGCGATTCGCCCTTGCTGGCCGAGGAAGCCTGGATGTTCAGGTTGATCACGTCGGCCGACAGGCGCTTGGAGGCGATCTCGAAGGTGGTGCGGGTGCGCGTGGAGTTCTCGAAGAACAGGTTGAACACGCTTTTGCCGCGCATCAGCGGCACTTTCTTCACTTCGCGGTCGGACACGCCGACGAAGGAGGACGCGGTGTCCAGGATGTGGTTGACGATGGACTTGGGCAGCCCTTCGATCGACAGCAAGTGCTGGAGCTCGCCGTGTTTGTTCAGTTGCGGATTAAGCATGGTCGTTTTCGATGGTAAGCGTGAATTGTCCGGCGTCGGTGCGCTTCAGGCGCAGCGCCTGGCCCGGCTGCACCGCGACCCGCGCGGCGACGAAGTCGGCGGCCACCGGCAGCTGGCGCTCGCCGCGGTCGACCAGCGCGGCCAGCATGATGCGCGCCGGGCGGCCGTAGTCGAACAGCTCGTTGATGGCGGCGCGGGTGGTGCGGCCGGTGTAGAGCACGTCGTCCACCAGCAGCAGGGTGGCGCCGGCCACGTCGAAACCGATCTGGGTGGGCTTCACTTCGGCCGGCAGGCCCTTCTTCGCGAAGTCGTCGCGGTAGAAGGACACGTCCAGCACGCCGCAGCGCGACGACAGGCCGAGGTCGGCCGCGAGGCGCTCGGCCAGCCAGGCGCCGCCGGAGTGGATGCCGACGATGGCCGGCTCGTGGGCGTCGGCCAGGCCGGCTTTCACCTGCTGCAGCAGCTCGGCGTACAGCGCTTCCGCGTCCAGCGAGGCCGGCGCGGTGGGGTTAGTTGGTAGGGACATATTCGTCAAAGTATTGTTGCAAAATGATGGAGGCGGCGCGGTCGTCGATGACCTCCCCGCGCTTGGCCGAAATGACGGCCGACGAGTAGCGCTCGTCGACCAGCACCACCGGCAGGTTGAAGCGGCCGTTGAGCTGATTGGCGAACTTGCGGCAGCGCGCCGTCATGTCGTGCGCGGTGCCGTCCGGATGGCTGGGCAGGCCGACCACGAAGCGGGTCGGCTCCCATTGCCGTATCAGCTCGGCGATTTCGCCGAAGCGCGCGTCGTTGCCGACGCTGGAAATGACGGCCAGCGGCGTCGCTTGGCGCAGCACGCTGTTGCCGATGGCAACGCCGATGCGCTTGATGCCGAAATCGAAGCCGAGGATGGTGTCGAGTTGCTCCACGCTCAGCACCGCATCAGGCGTGGCCCGCTTCGGACGCGAGCATCAGCGGATCGAAGCCGAGCAGCTTCATGGCCGCGAAATAGCGCTCCTCCACCGGCACCTCGAACAGGATGTGGGCGTCGGCGCCGACCGTGAGCCAGCCGTTGCGGCTGATTTCGTCTTCCAGCTGGCCCGGGCTCCAGCCCGAGTAGCCGATCGATACCAGCATGCGTTCCGGGCCGGCGCCGCGCGCCACCGCTTCCAGCACGTCGATCGAGGTGGTGAAGGCCACGTCGTCGGTCACCGTCAGCGAGGACGAGTAGCGCGCCCCCGGCGTGTGCAGCACGAAGCCGCGGTCGTCCTGCACCGGGCCGCCGAACATGATGGGTTCATCGACGATAGCCGGCGCCAGGCTGGGCGCTGGTTCAAGGTCGATGCGCTCGAACAGCACTTGCATGGTCATGTCGGTGGGTTTGTTGATGACCACGCCAAGCACGCCGTTTTCGTTGTGCTCGCACACGTAGACGACGGTGCCGCCGAACACCGGGTCCTGCATGGCGGGCATGGCGATCAGGAAGTGGTTCGCCAGGTTCAGGGCGGCGGGGTCCTTGGCCGCGACGGGCGCCAACGGATCATCAGGCTCCTGGAGTCGGCCGGGAGCGGGCAGAGCGTGACCAGCTTTAGTTTTCTTCATACGCGTTGCTCTCTCTGCTGGGCTGCGGGTGTTCTTTTATAATGATTCAGACGATAGTTTACTATGAAACGCCGTTACGGCCACTTCCGGTGCTGCCGCACCCCTATATTAGGCCGGAAATCGGCCCCGGTCTTGACCCGGCACACGAGTTTGGCAATCCCATGACCTTCAGTACGACACTCAATACTTCGCTGGTATGGTTCCGGCGCGACCTGCGCGCTTTCGACCACGCCGCCCTGCACCACGCCTTGCGGCGCAGCGCGCGCGTGCATTGTACTTTCATTTTTGACAAGGCCATCCTGGACGGTCTGCCGCGCGCGGACCGGCGGGTGGAGTTCATCCACGCCTGCGTGGCCGAGCTGGCGGCGGAACTGCAGCAGCTGGGCGGGCATTTGATCGTGCGGCACGCCGTGGCGGAGCAGGAAATTCCGCGCCTGGCGTCCGAGTTGGGGGTGGACGCGGTGTTCGCCAGCCACGACTACGAGCCGGCCGCCATCGCGCGCGACGATGCGGTGGCGAAGGCGCTGGCGGCCGATGCGCGGCCTTTCTTCACCTTCAAGGACCAGGTGGTGTTCGAGAAGCGCGAGGTGCTGTCGCAGTCGGGCACGCCATTTTCGGTGTTCACGCCGTACAAGAACGCGTGGCTGAAGAAGATGCTGGCCGAGCCGGAGTGCCTGGCGGCGCTGCCGGTGGAGCCGCTGGCGGCGCATTTCGCGCCGGCGCCCTCCTCCGCGCCCGATCTGCCCACGCTGGCGCAACTGGGCTTCGAACCCACCAACCTGTCAGAACTGAAGATCCCGGCCGGCATGAGCGGCGGCGCGCAACTGTTCGAGGATTTTTTGACGCGGGTGGCCGACTACGGCACGGCGCGCGACTATCCGGCCGTGAAGGGCCCGTCGTATTTGTCGCTGCACCTGCGCTTCGGCACGGTGTCGATCCGGCACCTGGTGCGCACGGTGTCCGGGCTGTCGGCTCGCGGGCTGGCGGGCGAAGGCGGCGCGGTGTGGCTGTCGGAACTAATCTGGCGCGAGTTCTACATGATGATTCTGTACCACCATCCGCACGTGGCGGGGGCGTCGTTCAAGCCGGCGTACGACGCCATCGAGTGGGAAACCGGGCCGCAGGCGGAAGCGCTGTTCGCGGCCTGGTGCGAGGGCCGCACCGGCTACCCGCTGGTGGACGCGGCCATGCTGCAGCTGAACCGCACCGGCTATATGCATAACCGCCTGCGCATGGTGACGGCCTGCTTCCTGATCAAGGACCTGGGCATAGACTGGCGCCGGGGCGAGGCGTATTTCGCGCTGCATCTGAACGACTTCGACCTGTCGGCCAACAACGGCGGCTGGCAGTGGGCGTCGTCGTCGGGGTGCGATGCGCAGCCCTATTTCCGCATTTTCAATCCGGTGACGCAGTCGCAGAAGTTCGACAGCGAGGGGAAATTCATCAAGCGCTACCTGCCGCAACTGGCGCAGCTGGACAACAAGGAAATCCACGCGCCATGGCTGGTGCCGCGCATGCTGCTGGCGGACAAAGGCGTGCTGCTCGGGGACAACTATCCCGAGCCGCTGGCGATGCATGACGAGGCGCGCAAGCGCACCTTGGAGCGCTACGCGGTGGTGAAGGCGAACTAACTTTGCGTGGCGCGCCGCTGGTCCGCCAACAGGCCTTCGATGGCGCCCAGCAGCACCGGCTCCTGGAACGGCTTGCCGAAGTAGGCGTTCACGCCCAGCTGCATGGCGTAGTTGCGGTGCTTGTCGGCGCTGCGCGAGGTGATCATGATGATGGGGATGTCCCTGGTGCGCTCGTCGCCGCGCACGTTGCGGGTCAGGTCGAAGCCGTCCATGCGCGGCATCTCGATATCGACCAGCATCAGGTCGGGACGGCTCTCCTGCATCTGTTCCAGCGCATCCTGGCCGTCCTTGGCCAGCAGCACGCGGTAGCCTTCGCGCTCCAGCAGGCGCTGCGACACGCGGCGCACGGTGAGCGAATCGTCCACCACCATGATGGTGCTGCCCAGCGCGGCCAGCGGCGCCGGGGCGGCAGCGCTGGCGGGGGCGCCGTCCTGCCGTCCCGCCAGGTCCGGCCGGCTGGCCAGGTGCTGCGCCAGCGCCACCGGATTCAGGATCAGCACGATCTCGCCCGACCCCAGCACCGTGGCGCCGGAAATGCCGGGCATGCGCGCGAGCTGCTGGCCGATGTTCTTGACCACCACCTCGCGGTTGCCCACCACCTCATCCACCTGCAGCGCCACGCGCTCGTTGCCGCTGCGGAGCATCAGCACCGGCGCGGAGCGCTGCGCGGGCGGCTGCGCGTTGGCCTGGCCGAGCATCGCCGGCAGGTAGTGCAGCGGTGATTGCTGCCCCTGCAGCGCCACGTGGCCTTTGCCGCGCGCTTCCTGCAGCGCGCCTTCCTTCATCTGCAGCACTTGCTCGACCAGCGTCGACGGCAGCGCATAAGTGCGGCCGCCGGCGGACAGCAATACCACCTGCGTCACGGCCAGCGTGAGCGGCAGGTGGATGGTGAAGCGCGCGCCCTTGCCGCTTTCAGTGGCGGTGTCCACGCGGCCGCCCAGCGCTTGCGCTTCGGAGCGCACGATGTCCATGCCCACGCCACGGCCGGCCAGCTCGGTCAGCGCGTCCGCCGTGGAGAAGCCGGGTTCGAAGATCAGTCCGGCGGTGTCGGCGTCGCTCAGCGTTTCGCCTTCCTGCAGCAGGCCGATGCGGCGTGCCTTGTCGCGGATGCGCTCCAGGTCCAGGCCGGCGCCGTCGTCGCTGAATTCCAGCACCACTTCGTTGCCTTGCTGGCTGACCTGCACCAGCAGTTCGCCGGTTTCGTCCTTGCCGGCGGCGCTGCGCTGGGCGCGGCTTTCCACGCCGTGCACGATGGCGTTGCGCAGCAGGTGTTCGAACGGCGCGGCCATGCGTTCCAGCACGCTGCGGTCCATTTCGACGGCGCCGCCACGGATGTCGAGGTTGACGCGCTTGTCCATTTCCTTGGCGCTCAGGCGGGCCACGCGGAACAGGCGTTCTGAGATGCTGGCAAAGGGCACCATGCGCACGCGCATCAGGTCGCGCTGCAGGTCGCGCGTCATGCGGGCTTGCTGGGCCAGGTCGCCGCTGGCCGTGTCCACGCTGCGGCTCAGGCTTTCGTGGAAGGAGGCCACGTCGTTGACGCTTTCGGCCATCATGCGGGTCAGTTCCTGCAGGCGCGTGAAGCGGTCGAATTCGAGCGGGTCGAATTCGCGCTCGCTGGAGATGGCCATGCGGGAGGCGATCTGCGATTCGGCCTGCATTTCGATCTCGCGCAGCTGGCGGCGCAGGCGGGTGAGGTTGTCCGAGAAGTCGGCCAGCGAGGTGCGCAGGGAGCCGACTTCATTTTCCAGGCGCGAGCGGGAAATGGATACTTCACCGGCCTGGTTCACCAGGCGGTCCAGGATGTCGGCGCGGACGCGCACCAGCGGGGAGCGTGCGGCGGGGTCGCTGTCGTCGGCGGGCGCGGGACGCGCGGCGGGGGCGCGCGATGGGGCGTCTGCGGCTTCGGATGCGGCGGCGGCATCGGGCGATGGCACGGCGCCGGCATGGAGCGGTGCGGCAGCTTCTTCGGCGCTGCCTTGGGCGGCGTCGGGGGCGGCGGCGCCGGCGGCGGCGCCTGCCGCCAGCGCGGCGGGGTGCTGGAGTTGCTCGAACAGGACCAGCGCGTGGTCGTAGTGGGCCAGCAGCTCTTCGAACGCTTGGGGCGACGCGCTGTTGGCGTGCACCATGTTTTCGATGTGGGTCTCGATTTCGTGCGCGTGCTGGCCGAGACGCATGGCGCCGGCCATGCGGGCGCTGCCCTTCACGGTGTGCAGTACGCGCTGCAGCATGTGGGCGTGGCTGAAGTCGGACGGGCTGCGCTGCCAGGTACGCAGGGACTGGCCGATTTGCGGCAGCAGGTCGGCGCCCTCTTCCAGGAAGACGGGCAGCAGGTCGGGATCCAGCTCGTCGTGGAAGCCGCCCGGCGCGGCGGCCGACAGTTCGGCAGGCGCTTCCGGCAGCGGGATGACGATGACATCCGGCTCGGGTTCCGGTTCCGGTTCGGGTTCAGCAGCGGGGACGTCCGGCACGCTGGCCAGCGGCGGCTCGGCGGCGGCCGCCAGCTCGGCTTCGGCTTCGGCATCGGATTCAGCTTCGGCGGGCGCGGCAATTTGCGACAGGGGGGCGGCGAAGGCGTCGTCGAAGGCTGAGTCGAACAGGTCGTCGAAATCGTCGCGCGCGGCGGGGGCGGATGGTTTCGGCGCGGTGGTGCTTTCGGCCGGCGCGCGGCTGGCGAAGTCGGAGGCTGGCGGCGGGCTGGCGATCAGGCTTTCGTAGGCGGCTGCGAACAGCGCATCCAGCTTGGCGGCGGGGTCGTCGGCATCGGCTGCGGCTACAGCGGGGGCCGCATCGGCGGCGGCGGCGGCGGCGGGAACGGCGGGGACGGGTTCGCCGGTGGTGGCAAACAGCGTGTCGAGGCGTTCATCCAGATCGGGGCTGGCGCCGGCCGGTACGGAGAGTTCGTCGTGCAGCTTGTGCAGGGCGCTGATCAATTCGGGCTGTTCGGGCGCGACCTCGCCGAGGGCGAAGCTTTGCAGCATCTGGCGGATGCGTTCGACGGCGAAGTCCAGCAAGTCGTGCTGGGCGTGGTCGAGGTGCGGCGCGGGGGCTTGCAGGCCGTCCAGCGTCTGTTCCAGCGCGTGGGCCAGGTCGCGCAGGGCTTTGAAGCCTACCGTGCCGGACGTGCCGGTCAGCGTGTGCGCGGCATGCAGCGCTTCTGGATTGACCGGACGGCTGGCTTCATGGCGCCATTCGCCGAAGTCGCGCGCCAGCAGGCGCACCAGCTCGTCGGTTTCGGCGAGGTAGATGTTGTACAGCGGCAGAGGGATGGTCAGCGCGCCGATGTGCTTGACGTTGTCTTCTTCCGGCGGGACCAGCGGCACGGCGGTGGTCGGGAATTCGATGACGTTGCCGTTCACTTGCAGCGGCTCGCGGGGAGCTGCGGGGGCCGGCGGCGCAGCGTCTTCCGGCTCGGCTGCATCGGCGGGAGGCAGCGCGGCGGGGGGCGGAGCGGCGGCGGCGGCGGCATCGGTGGCATCGGTGGCGGGCAGCTCGAACGGGGCGCCATCCTGGACGCGGGCGGCGGCGGCGCCAAGGGCATCGGCACTGCGCGGCGAAACGCCTTGCGCGACCAGCTCGGCCACCCAGGCGCTCATGTCCTGCTCGGCGTATTCGAGCAATCCGAACAGGGCTTCCGTTGCGGGACGCTGTTCGGCCAGCCAGACGTTCATGGCGCGCTCGATACTGGCGGCGGCGTCGGCGAACTGGTTCAGGCCGACCATGCGCCCGCTGCCCTTCAGGGTATGGAAAGAGCGCCGCAGCATGGCGAGGTTTTCAGTGCTGCCGGCCTCCGCGCGCGGCTTGGCCAGCGTGCCGCGCACGAACTCCAGCACTTCCTGCGCTTCGGTGATGAAGATCTCCAGCAGCTCCGCTTCCACCGCCGCGTCGCTTGCCTCAGGCGCCGGTTCGGGCGCCGGCGCGGGCGTGGGCGAGGTGGTGGGCGACACCGTTTCTTCCAGCACCGGCACCGGCACCGTGCCGGCGGCGGCCAGTTTCTTGAACGGCACGGCGCGGAAGGCGCCCTCCCCTTCATCGAATGCAAAGCGCTCGCGCGCGGCGGCGGCGTTCTGCGCCAGCATGTCGACGAAGAAGCCCAGCGCGCCGACGTTCTGCGCAATGTCGTCCAGCAGCCGGGATTCCTGCGACGCGTCGCCCTGGCCCGAGGCCAGCTTGCCCACTTCGCCTTTCACGTGCAGCGCGGCGCGCATGGCGTCGTCCTGGTCCAGGATGGCCAGCGCGCCCTGCAGCTGGTGCAGCACGCTGTCCAGCTCCTGCAGCGGCGCGCGCAGCGACGGGTCGCTGTAGTACTCGTCCAGCACCTTCTCGACCTGGCGCAGGCCGATCTTCATTTCCAGCGCCAGCGCGGCCACGGTGTCGTCCTGCTGCATCTGCTGCGCCAGGCCGCCCTGCCACTGCGCAGGATCGGGCGCGTCGCCGCCGGCCAGCAGCGCTTTCAGGCGCTCGCCGATGGTGTCGGCGTGGACCGAGAAGTCGTCCGGCAGGTGGCGGATGTGTTCCAGGCCATGTTCGGCGAACAGCAGCGCGGTGGTCATTTCCATCGCCAGCGCTTCGCTGCGCCCGGCGGTGACGGCGGCGTTGGCCACTTCTGCCAGTTGCCGCATCAGCGTGGCCAGCGCGGCCATGCCCAGCTTGTCGCTGGTGACGGCCACCACCGCCAGGGCCTGGCCGAAGGCCTCGTCCAGCGCCGGATCGATCACCGCTTCCGACAGGTGCTGCCAGGCCGCCTTGGCTTCGGCCATGGCCTGCCGCGCGCGGGCCAGCACTTCCGCGTCGATCTGGCCGTAGCGGCGCGCCTCGTAATCCTTCGGCACCGCGCCTTCCAGGCCGAACACGCTGCCCAGGTGTAGCACCAGCGGCGACACCTCGTCCGCATGCGGCCCGGCCAGCACGGTGGCGATGAAGAACAGCGCTTCGCGCAGCATGGCGTCCGGCAGCTCCGGTGTGCCTTGCGTGAGGCGGCGCATCTGCAGGTTGATCAGGCCGAACAGCTGCTTTACATACAGGCCGCCTTCCAGGTGGCCCGCCGCCACCAGCTCGGCGAAGGCTTGCAGCACCAGCCAGAAGGTGCGCGCCTTGGGGTCCTGCTGCGCGTCGGCCACTTGCGCCACCGCGTCGCGCAGCGATGCCGCGTGGGTTTGCTGGACTGCCGGGTCCGTGCTTTTCAGGTAGGGCAGCAAGGCGCGCTCGAAGCGCTGGCGGCAGGCCGGGTAGTCTGGAGCACCGGCGCCGGGTTCGGCCGAGGCCGGGGCAGGCATGCGCGCCTGCAGCGACAGATCGGGGAAGAACAGGTCGGCCGGGTGGATGCGCTCGGCGCCCAGCATTTCCTGCAGGGCGCGGTAGTACGGGAACAGCCGCACCGGCTGGAACGGCGCCCCCGCCAGCAGCTCCTCCAGGTATTCGGTCAGCGCCTGGTACAGATTGGCCACGGTCTGCGCGTTGTCCGGGCTGCATTTCAGCGCGCCGGACTTGAAGCGCTCCAGCGCCTCCTCGGCGCTGTGCGTCATGACTTCCACGCCGTCCACGTCCACCATCTGCAGCGCGCCGTGCGCCTGGTGCAAATGGCTGCGCGCGTGCTGCAGCGAGGTGGCCTGGTCTTCCGGCGCCCGCCCGCCCGCCTCGAACAAGGCGGTCCTGGAGCGGACCAGCGCCTCGCGGATTTCCACCATCACCCAGGACAAGGGGCCGGTGTCGAATTGCGCTGCGGTCGGAAAATCGGGTTTGGTCATGCTGGGTCTTTCAAAGTAATCAGGATGCCGAGATGCGGAAGCGCGAAACCGAATTTTTCAGTTCCTGCGCCAGCATGGACAGCTTGTGAATCGACTGCGCGGTTTGCTGGGTGCCGTCCTGCGCCTGTTCGGTCACGGACAGGATATGCTGGATATTCTGCGCTACCCCGCTGGCGGATGTCGCCTGCATGCCGGTGGCGTAGGAAATGCCCTGGATCAGCTCCGCCAGGCGGTTGGACACCTGCGAGATGTCCGACAGCGCCGCGCCGGCCGCGTCGGACAGGCGCGCGCCCTCCACCACGCCCTGGGTAGACTTTTCCATTGCCGCCACCGCGTCGTGGGTGTCGGTCTGGATGGTGCGCACCAGCGCGCCGATCTGCTTGGCCGCTTCGCCGGAGCGTTCGGCCAGGCGCTGCACCTCCTCGGCCACCACCGAGAAGCCGCGTCCCGCTTCGCCGGCCGATGCGGCCTGGATGGCGGCGTTCAGCGCCAGCACGTTGGTCTGTTCAGTAATGTCGGAAATCAGCTCGGTGATCTCCCCGATTTCCTGCGACGATTCGCCCAGGCGCTTGATGCGCTTGGAGGTTTCCTGGATCTGCTCGCGGATCTCGTGCATGCCCTTGATGGCGTTTTCCACCGCCGTCGAACCCTGGCGCGCCGCCGCCACCGACTGGCGCGCCACGTCGGCCGACTCGGAGGCCGATTTCGACACCTCGGTAATCTCGTTGGCCATCTTCACCACGGTGGCGCTGGCGTCCTGGATTTCGCGCGACTGCTGCTGCGACGCCAGCAGCAGGTCGCTGGAGATGTTCTGCGCATGGCTGGAGGCGGAGGTGACCTGCTCGGCGGTGCTGGTGACGCGGCCGACCAGGCCGCGCAGCTCTTCCACCGTGTAGTTGACCGAGTCGGCGATGGCGCCGGTGATGTCCTCGGACACGGTGGCCTGCACCGTCAAGTCGCCGTCGGCCACTTCCTGCAGTTCGTTCATCAGGCGCAGAATCGCGGCCTGGTTCTGGTCGTTCATGGCCTTGGCTTCTTCCTCCTTGCGCTGCGCTTGCAGGCGCATGGCTTCCGCTTCCTGGCGGCGGCGGTCCGCGCCGCGGGTGCGGTTGTTGGAGTCCTGCAGCAGCACGCGGCCGATGGCGGCGGCGGCCAGCAGCGTCAGCAGGCCGGCGGCCACCATCAGCCAGAAGCTCAGGGTGAGCGAATCCTGCTGCGCGCGGTATTCGGCCAGCACGGCGCCAAGGCGCTCGCGCAGCGCTTCGTTCTCGCTGAAGATCTGCTGCTCGGCCACCTTGGCGGCGGTGAATTTATCGAGCTTGTCGAGCACGGAGCCGACCAGCTGCTGGTAGGTTTCGAACGGGGTTTTCAGCTCGGTGAACAGGGTGCGCAGCTCGGCGTCGCGGGTGGCCGGCAGGGCCAGCGCTTCGCTGCCGTTGAGGAAACCGTCCACCGTGTTGCGGAACACGGTGATGTCGCGCCCCAGCTGGAAGGCGGTTTCGGCGCTGATGCCGCCGGCGGTGATGAATTCGCTGACGCTGCGGTTCATGCGCTGCGTGAGCATGGTGAGCTTGCCGAGGGCGGCCATCTCGCGCGCGCTGCCGCCGCGCAGCAGCTTGAGCGCGGCGATGGCTTCGGTCTGCTCCAGCAGGTCCGGCGATAGGCGGTCCAGCTGCTTGAGGGTCTTTTCCAGGCCGGTCAGCTCCGGTTTCAGGCGCAGGATGGTGTCGGCCGAGCGCTCGGAGGTGTCCCACACCTTGCGCGCGGCGGCCACGGCGCTGGCCATGGCCGCGTTCGGGGAACCGATGTTGCGGCCCTGGTAGACGCCGCCGGCCTGCATCAGCTTGAAGTCCTGGTTCAGTTCCTTGCGGCTGTCCTCCAGCTGGCGGAACGCTTCGGGATTGCCCTGCACCGCGTTGGGCGCGGCCTTGCCGACGCGCTGCGAGTGCATCAGCGCGTCGGCCGCGATCTGGGTCTGGGCCGAGGTGATGCTGCTGTTGCGGATGTTGAGGCCGACCGCGCCCACGCTGAGCAGGATGCAGGCGGCCAGCGCGGTGGACAGGATGTTGAGCTGGCGCTGTGCGGGAAGGTGGCCGATCAGCGGCAGCTTGATGCCGGGGCCGCTGTCGGCCGCGCCGCCGCTGCCACGGCGGCGCAGCGCGTCGCGCAGGCGCAGCGGGGCGCCGGCTTCGCCGCTGTCGGCGGCTGACGGGAGTGATGAAGTCGCGGCGGAGGCCGAGGGCGCCGGTGCCGATGCGGCAGCCGGAGCGGCCGGGGCCTGCGCGGTTGCGGCGCCATAGCTGGCGAATTCCGAATCAGGGGCCGCTTCCTGGAGAGCGTCCTGGCTGGAGCGTGCGAACAAATTCTTGATGAATCCCATTACACCGTCCCTCATTTGCAAAAATATTACAGACCGACTTGCAGGAACCTTTCTTCCTGCACCAGCAGGGCCAGGTCCAGCCGCGACCACAGCTGCCCTTCCTGGTCCAGGAACTGCTGCACGCACCAGGATGGAACGTCGTCCGCCAGCGGCGCCGGCGTCATGTCGTCGAGCTTGCGCAGGCCGAGCACCCGCGCGCTGAGCAGCGCGCAGTTAAAGCCCAGGCCGGGCGCGAAAGTGATGATGCGGCTGTCCGCCGCGGGAGGGGTTGCAGCGTAGTCGAGATAACGCGCGAAATCGATGATGCCGGTGAGCTGGCCGCGCACGTTGGCCAGGCCGAGGTACCAGTCCTGCGCCAGCGGCACCGGGCTGACCGGCTGCCAGGGCACGATCTCGCCGATCTGGGTCAGGTCCAGCAGGCAGCGGCTGGCGCCGAACTGCACGCCCAGTTCGCGCCCGGCTGCGGCCGCGCCGCTTTGCGCGTCGTGCATGCGTTCGAGCAGCTGCGCCTGGTAACGGCGCAGGCGGCTGCGGCGCTCGGCGCCGGAAGGAGTGGACAGTCCGGTCTCGGCGCTGCTCATCGCTTAGCCGCCAAGGGCGGCGATCTTGGCCAGCAGCTCGGCCGCGTCGACCGGCTTGACCAGGTAGTCCTTGGCGCCCTGGCGCAAGCCCCAGATGCGGTCCGTCTCCTGGTTCTTGCTGGAGCAGATAATCACCGGCACGTCCTGCAGGTCCGGGTCGCGGGCGATGGAGCGCGTGACCTGGAAGCCGTTCGCGCCGGGCATCACCACGTCCATTAATATGAGCTGCGGCTTGTCGGCCTTGATTTTCACCAGCGCCTCCTCGCCGTTTTCGGCGGTGGAGACGGAAAAGCCGTTCCTGACCAGGATGTCGGTCAGGTAGTAGCGCTCGGTCGGCGAATCGTCGACGATCAGTATTCTTTGTATGGCCATAATGCCCTCGCTATGCTCACGGTGCTCAGACCCCCGCCGCGCCTGCGGTATGCTCGCGCACGGCCGCCAGCAGGCTGTCTTTGGTAAATGGTTTGGTCAGGTAGGCGGCCGAGCCGACCATGGTGCCGCGCGCGCGGTCGAACAGGCCGTCCTTGGAGGACAGCATCAGGACCGGCGTAGCGTGGAACTTGGCGCTCTTTTTGATCAGGGCGCAGGTCTGGTAGCCATCCAGGCGCGGCATCAGGATGTCGCAGAAGATGAGCGCCGGGTGATGGTCGTTGATCTTGGCCAGGGCATCGAAGCCGTCTTCGGCCAGCACCACCTGGTAGCCAGCCTGGCTCAGGAATATCTCGGCCGACCGGCGAATGGTGCTGCTATCGTCGATCACCATGATCTTCAAACCTGTCGCTTGCGGCGTAGTCGTCATATTCATTCACCGGGATGTACCGACACGATAGCTTAAATCGCCACCATTTCAAAATCGTCCTTGCGGGCGCCGCATTCCGGGCAGGTCCAGTTGATCGGCACGTCGGCCCAGCGCGTGCCCGCTGCGATACCTTCTTCCGGCAGGCCGGCTTCCTCGTCGTAGATCCAGCCGCAGATCAGGCACATCCAGGTTTGGTAGGCCTGCGTTGTTTCATTGCTACTCACGTTGTGTCACCTTCTATCAAGTAAAATGCCGAATCAGGTATCTTAATCTACCAGCCGTGCAAAACCAAACTTCTCCCCTTATCCTGACATTCGGCGCCGTCGATCCGGTGGGCGCCGCCGGCGTCACCGCCGACCTGGCCGTGTTTTCCGCCCTGGCCTGCCAGGGTCTTGCCGTCACCACCGCGTTGCTGATCGGCGACAGCGCCCGCATCGAGGACTTGCAGGAGACCGATCCGGACTGGGTCTCCGACCAGGCCCGCGTGCTGCTGGAGGACGCGCATGTGTCGGCCTTCAAGATCGGCGCGCTGCAGAACATGGAGCACGCCTCGGCCATCGCCGAAATCGTGTCCGACTATCCGGACGCGCCGCTGGTGCTGGACCCCTTCAGTTCGCGCCTGCCGGAACCGGGCGAGGACGCCGAAGAGCTGCTCACCATCGTGCGCCAGCTGCTGGTGCCGCAGACGTCGGTGCTGATGCTGTCGCAGGTTGAGCTGGGCCGCCTGGCCGAAACCTGGCGCGAGATGGACTCCAACGGCGACGCGTCGATTGAAGACGATGTGCGCTACCTGATCGAACTGGGTTGCGAATTCGTGCTGGTGACCGGCACCCCGGCCGGCGCCGGCCATGGCGACGCGGTGCGCGCCAACACCCTGTACGGCGCCGACGGCGTGGTGCGGCACGACGCCTGGCAGCACCTGCCCGGCCCCTTCCTCGGCGCGGGCGGCACGCTGTCGGCCGCCATCGCCGCCTTCCTGGCGCGCGGCGCGGACACCCCGACCGCCGTGCAACTGGCGCAGGACTACACCCAGGGCGCGCTGGCCCATGCCCAACGCTACGGCATGGGCAAGCTGGTGCCCAACCGGACCTTCCGGTCCCTCCCAACGTAGTATGTAAATTTGATAAAGAGACATCATGACGACTGAATCGAAGAACGATACGCTGTTCGCGCGCGCCCAGAAAACCACGCCCGGCGGCGTCAACTCGCCGGTGCGCGCGTTCCGCTCGGTGGGCGGCACGCCGCGTTTCATCACCCGCGCCGAAGGCCCCTACTTCTGGGACGCGGACGGCAAGCGTTATATAGATTACATCGGCTCCTGGGGCCCGGCCATCGTCGGCCACGCGCACCCGGACGTGGTGAAGGCGGTGCAGGAAGCGGCCACGCGCGGCCTGTCCTTCGGCGCGCCGACCGAGGCCGAGATCGAGATGGCGGAAGAAATCTGCCGCCTGGTGCCGTCGATCGAGCAGGTGCGCCTGGTGTCGTCCGGCACCGAAGCGACCATGAGCGCGCTGCGCCTGGCGCGCGGCGCCACCGGCCGCGACAAGATTATCAAATTCGAGGGCTGCTATCACGGCCACGCCGATTCCTTATTGGTCAAAGCCGGCAGCGGCTTGCTGACTTTCGGCAATCCGACTTCTGCCGGCGTACCGGAGGACTTCGTCAAGCACACGCTGGTGCTGGACTATAACAATGTGGAACAGATTACCGAGGCATTCGCCAATTTCGGTGCCGAAATCGCCTGCGTTATTGTGGAACCGGTGGCGGGCAATATGAATCTGATTAAAGGCACGCCGGCATTCCTGCAAGCCTTGCGCGATTTGTGCACCAAGCACGGCGCGATCCTGATATTCGACGAGGTGATGTGCGGTTTCCGCGTGGGCCTGGGCGGCGCGCAGGAATTGTATGGCATTAAACCTGATCTGACCGCGCTGGGAAAAGTGATCGGCGGCGGATTGCCGGTGGCGGCTTTCGGCGGCAGCGCTGAATTGATGAGTAAAATGGCGCCACTGGGCGCGGTTTATCAGGCCGGCACTTTGTCGGGCAATCCGGTGGCGGTGGCTGCCGGCATGACCACGCTGAAGATTATTCAACAGCCGGGTTTCTACGACAAACTGGCCGCGTCGGCGAAACGCCTGGCCGCTGGATTAACCGCCGCCGCGAAAGAAGCCGGCGTGACTTTCTGCGCCGATGCCGAAGGCGGCATGTTCGGTTTGTATTTCAGCGAAGTGCCGCCGAATAACTATGCGGAAATGATGGCCGGCGACCGCGCCAAGTTCAATGCCTTCTTCCACGCCATGCTGGACGAAGGCGTTTATTTCGCACCGGCGGCGTTTGAAGCGGGCTTCGTCTCCGCCCAGCACGACGATGCGGTGATCGACGAGACCATCGCGGCAGCACGGAAAGTATTTGCGTCGCTGAAGTAATCCGGCCGCGAAAAAGCCGCCGCAATCCCCTTCCCGGGCTGCGGCGGCTTTTTTTTTGCCCATTTTATGCCAGCTTCTGGCTTGAACACGCCAGAATCGGGCGGGATACGGCTTGCCCGGCACCGGCAGCCAAATGCCGGCTGAGGTACAGTACTTACTAAAATCACCACGCGAGGAAAGCATGGCTCTGCTACCGCAACGGAAATACTGGTTCGCCCTGATCCTGCTGGCTATGACCGTCAGCTATTACTTCGCGTTTCGATTGCGCGCAGTGCCGGAATGGACGCTGCTGTTCGACTTCACCGTGACGCTGCCGCTGATTTACTGGTGGCTGTACCGTCCGGGATTGAAGAAACTGCTGATGCGCTGGCTGTCGCTGGCGATGCTGGCCATCTTTATCGGCCGCTATATTATTCCCGAGCACAGCAAGGTGCTATTCCATACGCTGGAGGACTACCGTTATATTTCGCTGGCTTTAGGGGCGGCGGCGGAAATTGCGGTTGCCGCTTTCCTGATTTATAAACTAGCGGGCATGCTGCGTTCGTCCCGCAATGCCGACGCGGCGTTAAAACAGTCCATAGACGGAATGCTGGGACAGAATATGTATGCCGCGCTGGCTTTATTCGAGGCGCGGATCTGGTATTACGCGCTATTCCTGCGCAAAGGGGCAACGCTGGAATTCAGCGGCGAGCGGCATTTCGGCTATGCGCGCCATGGCGGCAATGCGTCGAATCAGCTTGGATTTATTATCGCCGTCCTGTTCGAGCTGCCGCTGATGCATATGCTGCTGCATTTCATCTGGTCGCCCACGGCGGCTATCGTGGCAAGCGCGCTGAGCGCGTGGGCATTGCTGTATATGGTGGCGGATTATCGCGCGACTTTATATCGGCCTGTATCGCTGGCAAATGGCGCGATTTTAATCCGCTGCGGTGCGCTGGCGGCCGACGCAACGATTCCCTATTCCATGGTGCAGGCGGTGCACGAGGCCAGCGGCACGGTGCGGCGGCGCGCGGGACTGCGCCGCTATATCCAGCTGGGCGCGCCGAATGTGCTGATCGAACTCAAGCCGGGCAGCCAATTGCCCGACCTGTTCGGCCGCCAGCAGGCGCTGGAGAAGATCTATCTGAGCCTGGACGAGCCGGCGGAATTCATCAATGAGGTGCGCAAAAAGCTTTTCGTGACTGTTGGATAGAATTCAACAATGTTGGAAAAGGCATACTACTGGAATGAAACTTATAGCAGAAAAACGTTCCAGTAATGACAAGTACGACGTGCTCCGTTTTGTGCGCAACAACGGCAGCGCCACCGATTCGCTGATGCCGCGCCAGGGCATCCTGCCGCACGGCCTGATCCATTACGTGGTGGAATCCGCGCTGCCGCTGCGCCATGGTTTCCTGAGCCAGGTGGCGCTGGGAGCGGACGCCCAATTGCTGCCGCCGGCGGCGCCCGATGCCGGCAAGCCGGCGCTGCACGAGCAGGCGGCGCAGGTGGAAGCCATTGTCGAGGGCCTGCAAACCCAGCTCTGGTGCGGCAGCTTCGACCTGGACGCCTTCCTGAAAACCGCCAACAACGCCTGCGCCGCGCGCGGCCATGCGCCGTTCGACCTGGCCGGCATCGACGTGCACGCCACGCTGTACCAGCGCGCCCAGGCGCTGCATGCCCAATGGCAGGAAATCCCCTACCACCGCTCGCTCACCCTGGATTTCAGTCCGCGCGTGGGATAGCCCGGGGCTCGGGCGCCGTTATTTCAGCCAGCCGCGGTGGCGGAAGTAGAGGAAGGGCGCGATGGCGCTGGTGATCATCAAGCCCCAGGCCCACGGGTAGCCCAGCGCCCACTTCAACTCGGGGATGTTGTCGAAGTTCATGCCGTAGACGCTGGCGATCAGCGTCGGCGGCAGGAAGGCCACGCTGGCCACCGAGAAGATCTTGATGATCTTATTCTGGTTGATGTTGATGAAGCCGACCGTGGCGTCCATCAGGAAGTTGATCTTATCGAACAGGAAAGAGGTGTGACCGTCCAGCGATTCGATGTCGCGCAGAATCTGGCGCGCTTCCTCGAACTGCTCGGAATTGAGCAGCCGGCCGCGCATCAGGAAGCTGACCGCGCGCCGCGTATCCATCATGTTGCGGCGGATGCGGCCGTTCAAGTCTTCCTCGTGGGCGATGGCGCTCAGCGCGTCGGCCGCGTCCTTGTCGGTGAACTCTTCCTGCAGCACCCGGCCCGACACTTCTTCGAGGTTCTGGTAGATGCCTTCCAGCGCGTCCGCCGAGTACTCGGCGTCGGTGGCGTACAGGTCCAGCAGCACGTCCATGTAGTCGGCGATGGAGCCGGGCCGCGAACGGGCGCGCATGCGCACCAGGCGGAATACCGGCAGGTCGTCCGTGTGGACCGAGAACAGCATTTTCTTGGCCAGGATGAAGGCCACGGTGACGATGCGCGAGGGGCCGTCGTCTTCCTCCAGCAGGAAGTCGGTGCGCAGGTGCAGGTCGCCGTTTTCCGCTTCGTAGTAGCGGGCCGAGGCTTCAATGTCTTTGACTTCGTCTTCGCCCGGCAGCGTTACACCGTAAATGGCTTTGACCCAGGCACGCTCGTCGTCGTTCGGATCGGTCAGGTCGACCCAGACGGGTTCGAGCTTTTCCAGGTCTTCACGGGATTCGATGGGAACCTGGTTGAGACGGCCATTTTGTAAGACGAAGACATTGATCATAGGCACTCTCAGCCAGCGGTGGGAACGAAACAGCGCAAGTGTACCCGCAAGCCCTTTTTTCGGCCACCTTTGCTTGCTGTTTTTTGCCTCAGCGGGTGGCGTTTTCTATCATTTTGGCGCGCAGGTCCTGCGGCGCTGCGGCGGCCGGGTCCGGCTTGGGCGCCTTGGGCGCTTCCACGCCCTTTGTTTCATGCACGACAACGTTTTTAGTGGTGGCGTTGGCGGCGCTGCATTCAGTGTCGGAAAACACGGTTTTGCCGTTGATGACGCAGCGGCGCAGCTGGTTGCCGGGCGTGGACGGGATGGCTGCGGCCGTGGACGATGCCGCGCCGGCAGCGGCCGCCGGGGCCTTGCCGGTGAGCTTGGCCACGCCTTCGGCAAACAGGTTGCGCTCGTAGCGCATGGAGAAGATGGCCGCCATCGCCAGCGCCGCCACGCCCGCCATCAGCACCGCCACTAGAATCAGACTGATACCGCGCTGCCGATCAAGCATGCCGCCTCCCGAATAAGATGATGCCCTATGGTAACTCAGCCGAGCCCATACGTCTCAAAATGACGCCGGTGCGCCGCGCCAGGTAGTTGGAGTCGCGGTGCTTGTCGTAGAAGCGGGGGTTGGGCAGCATGACGGCCAGTTTGGCGGCCTGCGCCGCGCCCAGCTTGGAGGCGCTGATGCCGTAGTAGTGCTTGGCCGCCGCTTCCGCGCCGAAAATGCCTTTGCCGAACTCCACCACGTTCAGGTAGATCTCGAAGATGCGCTCCTTGTCCATCAGCGCTTCCAGCATGTAGGTGATGATCAGCTCCTGGCCCTTGCGCAGGTAGCTGCGCGAGCCGGACAGGAACAAATTCTTGGCCAGCTGCTGGGTGATGGTGGAACCGCCCGACACCACCTTCTTCTTCTTGCTGTTCTTCTCGTAGGCTTTTTGCAGCGCTTCCCAGTCCACGCCTTCATGGTCGGAGAAATTGGCGTCTTCGGACGCGATAATCGCCCGTTTCAGGTTGCCCGAGATGCGCGCGTACGGCACCCACTGCTGCTGGATGTTGGCCTTGGGATTGACCTCCTGCAGCGCCGCGCGCTGGGCGCGCATGAAGGCGGTGGTGGTGGGATTGTGGCCCACCCACCACCAGATCTGCAGCAGGAAATACAGCTGCACCACGACAAACAGCAGCACCGGGGCGATGAAGAGCCACTTCACCCACCACCACTTGCCGCGCGTGGCCGCCGGTTTGCGCGCTTTTGTCATAGCTTAGAACGAAGTTGGGCCAATAGTTCCGTCGTTTGCGGGCGCACGCCGCGCCAGGCGAGGAACGCCTCGGCGGCCTGCTCGACCAGCATGCCCAGGCCGTCGCGCACGATCGCGCCGTGATCTGCGGCGAACTGCATGAAAACAGTCGGCTCTTTGCCGTACATCATATCCAGCGCCAGGGTGCCGGGGCCGAACACTTCGGGCGGCACCGGCGGCAGGTCGGCGCTCAGGCTGGCCGAGGTGGCGTTGATGACGATGTCGTACTGGCCGCGCGGCGCGTCGAAGGCGCAGGCGGACAGCGCCGCGCCGCCGGACAGCGCGGCAAACTGTTCCACCAGCGCCTCGGCGGTGGCGACGGTGCGGTTGGCGACGGTGAGCTGCGAGGGATGGTGTTCCAGCAGCGGCAGCACCACGCCGCGCGCGGCGCCGCCGGCGCCCAGCAGCAGCACGCGCTTGCCGGTGATGGGCACGCCGGCGTTGGCCACGATGTCGTTCACCAGGCCGGCGCCGTCGGTGTTGTCGCCGATGGTGCCGTCTTCGGTAAACAGCAGGGTGTTGACGGCGCCGGCCGCCTGCGCGCGCATGGTGAGCGCGCCGCACAGCTTGTGGGCTTCCAGCTTGAAGGGCACGGTGACGTTGGCGCCCTTGCCGCCCTCGGCGACGAAGGCGCGCACGGCGGCGGCGAAGCCGTCCAGCGGCGCCAGGCGCTTTTCATAAGTCAGCTGCTGGCCGGTCTGCTGCGCATAGGCGGCGTGGATGTCGGGCGATTTGCTGTGGCCGATAGGGTTGCCGAAAACGCAATACTTATCCATTGAAGCAATCCATGTTGTTTTAGTTTGAGCCGGTCAGGTCGGATTCCAGTTTTTCTTCGCGCGTGAATTTGAAGCGGGTGATGATGACCCACAGGTCGTCGCGCTCGCTGGACAGCATGTTCGGCGGGAATTTGCCGAACGGCGCGGAGCGGCGCACGATGCGCAGCGCGGCCTCGTCCAGCGCGTCGTTGCCGGAGCTCTTTTCCACCCGCACGCCGCCTTCCTTTTCGTAGATGGTGCCGTCCTGGAAGATGGGAATGTAGACCACCAGTTCGCCGTACAGCTTGCGGCCGTTCTTCTGCGGGAAGTTCAGCGTGCCGATCTCTTCCACCTTGCGCTGCAGGCGCTGGTAGTACATGGCGTAGCCCACTTCGCGCGTGCTGGGGGTGATGAAGGTTTTCTTGGGGCGCTTGTTCTGGTCGTCGATGGTCTGGGTGATCTCGGCGGCCATGCGGGCGATGGCTTTGCTGCTTTCCAGCAGGTCGGCGCCGCTGGGCATGGGGTCGGGCTTGACCTTTTCCGTCACCGGCGCGGCGCTCAGCGGATTCTGCTTCGCGGCCTGGGTCAGCAGCTTGCGCTGGGTTTCCTCCAGCTCGGCGATGCGGCGCTTGGTGGCTTTCACGCTCTCGCCGGTTTCGTTCTTGCGCATGTCCGGCAGCGGCGACTTGGCGCGGCCGGCATCGGCCTTGCCGCCGCCGTCCAGGTTGGCCTGCGCGAGCGCGTCGGCCTTCAGGGGCGCCTTGTCGTGCTTGGCGTTTACCAGGATCACTTCCAGGCCGGGGTCGGTGGGCTCGATCTTGAAGTTTTTCGGCGCCACGAAGGTCACGGCCAGCAATACGCCGTGCGCCAGCAGGGAAACGCCAGATGCGAAATACAGGAAGCGGTTTTCTTGTAAAGACTTCACGCAGGGACCGTCGGCAACATCAAAGATGGGACATTCTACGACAAGCGGAGCCTGGGGTGGCGGATCGGGCAGATCGGCAGGCTGAGCCGCATTCGGGGTCTGACCCCGAATGCGGCTCAGCCTGGCAGGTTTGCCTGTTTAACCGGCTTGCTCGGGGGCGGGCTCGGTGACGGCGGTTTCGCTGGCGAGGTCGGCCACTTCGGCTTGCTCGTCGGCGGGCGCGGCGGCGGCGGCCAGTGCTTGCTCGTGCTCGGCCGGGGTTTCGTCTTCCTCTTCGTAGTCGAGCTCGGCATCGGAGGCGGCCGGGGCGGTGACGATTTCCAGCAGGCGCGCTTCGACGCTAAGGTCCACTTCATCCCAGCGCAGGATGTCGAGCTTGACCTGGGCGCCGCGCGCGGCGGGCGGCATGCCGGCCAGGCGGATGATGAGCGGGATGTCGGACAGGCGCAACACTTCGTCCTTCAGCACCACCGCTTCCACCTGGCGCTGCTCCTGCTGGCCCAGCCAGCGCAGGCACCAGTAGCGCTCCATATTGCTCTGGTGGTCGTTGTAGGCGGAGTAGGCGGCGTCGAAGGCGGAGACGATGGCGAACAGGTTGGCGTCCTTGTGCTTGAACGGCGCCACGAACGGGGCGGCCACGCCCTTCTCGGCCACGGCCAGGATCTGCCACTGGTTCACCAGGTCGGTGTAGCGGCGCAGCGGCGAGGTGCTCCACGCGTACTGGTCCACGCCCAGGCCCTGGTGCGGCGCCGCGTGCGTGAGCATGCGCACCTGCATCTTGGCGGCCCAGCCGCCCACGCCCTGGCCCTGGCTGCGGTAGATGCCGGGCACGCCGTGGTCGTGCATCAGCTTGCCCCAGGTGCTGTTGGCGAAGATCATCAGCTCGGCGACGATCTTGTCCAGCGGCGCGCCGCGCTTGCGGCGGGTGACGGTCACCACGTCGTCCTCGACGTAGAAGTTGTAGTCGACGCGGTTGTTCTGCTCCGGCTTCAGGCCGAAGCCTTCGCGCTTGACCATGCGGCCCGCTTCCAGCTGCAGCGCCCATTTCCACAGCAGGCCCAGCTCGGCCTTGCGCGGGTACTCGCCCGCGCCGCTGGCCAGGGTTTCCTCGTTGACCAGGTCGTCCAGCGTGTTGTGGCGCAGGTTGTTGGCGATGGGCACCAGCTCGGCGCGGGTCTCGGTGCCGACCACGCTCCAGTCGGCCGGGTCCAGCGTGGCGTACAGCGACAGCGCCGGGCAGGTTTTGCCTTCGGCCAGCGTGAACGCTTCGACGATGGCGTCCGGCAGCATGGTGATTTTGTCGCCCGGCATGTAGACGGTGGACATGCGCGCGCGCGCCATCTTGTCGACCGCGTCGTCCGGGCGGATGCCCAGGCCGGGCGCGGCGATGTGGATGCCGACCTTGACCTTGCCGTCGGCCAGGTGGGTGACGGAGAAGGCGTCGTCGATCTCGGTGGTGGTGACGTCGTCGATCGAGAACGCTTCCACGGCGGCCAGCGGCAGGTTGGCCGGCGCGCTCGGCACCGGCACGTCCTGGAAGCCGGCGCCTTTCGGGAAGTTCTCGAACAGGAACTTGGACATGTGCAAGTCCTTCGGCGAGGCGATGCCGCCGGCGGCCAGCATCAGGCGCTGCGGGCTCTGGTGCGTGTCGTTGCAGGCCGCTTCCAGCGCCTTGTATTCGATGGTGTTCTTGTCCGGCTTGAACAGCAGCTGCCAGACGATGGGCTTCATGCTGTCGGGCAGCTTGTGGGCTTTCAGCTCTTCCACGTACTGGGCCTGGATCACGGCCTGCTGTTTTTTCTTTTCGATGCCGGCCAGCGCCGCGCGCAGCGATTGCTCGGGCGCCTTCTTGTAGCGGCCGCGGCCCTTCTTGTAGAAATAGATGGGCGCGTTGTGCAGGCCCAGGATCAGGCCGGCCGCTTCGTGCGGCAGCGGCGCATGGCCGAAGTATTCGGCGCCCAGCTCGGCAAAGCCGAACTCTTCCTCGCCGGCCACTTCCCACAGGAACTCCAGGTCGATCTCGGCGGCCACCGCCTTGGCCTGCTCCAGCAGTTCGGCCGGGGCCGGCTTTTCGTACTGCAGCAGCACGTCCTTGGCTTTGACCTTGTTGCGCTTGCCGCTCGCCATTTCAACCTGGTAGGCCTCGCCCGCGTGGGACATGATGGAGCCGACCTTGAAGTCGCCGGATTCTTCGAAAAATACGTTCATTTTTATGTGTTGTTCTCTAAAGTCGAATTTGCCGTGGCTTGCACCAGGTCCAGCACCGCGGGCATGAAGACCTCGGTGACCAGCAGCAATCCATTGTGGCGCTGGTACAAGCAGCGCCGTGCATACAATATCTGTTCGTCCTGCACGCCTGCGGCGTCGCGGCCCACTGCGGCGCGCGCGCGCCGGGCCAGCGGGTGGCTGGCGCGCAGGCGCGCGAATTCCAGTTCGCCGCGCCGCACCTGCGGGTCGCCGAACAGCGTGGAGCCGAGCGAGCGTTCGCCCAGCGCGCTGAACAGCGGCCAGTCGCCGGCGTCGGCCGAGGTCGGCACCACCGTGTGGCCGAACACCACGGGCGTATTATCACACCGCAGCAGCACCTCGCGTTCAATCACCCGGCTGGGGCGGTGCAGGCCGATGGCGGCCGCCTCGTCGGCCAGGCAGAGCGCCGGGCTCTGGTGCAGTTTCTGCACGCGGAAGGCGCGGCTGTGCGCTTTCAATTTATTCGTCAGCGAACCGCCGCCGGTGAGCCAGTGGCGCACGGCTTCCGGCGCGTTGACGGCGATCACATGGCTGTGCCAGTTCGCAAGACGCAGCGAACGGCCCTTCACCGCGGGCCGCCGGCGCTGACACCACAAAACGCCAGCACCTCATCTATATAGTCGGCGAATTCGCTGATGCCGTGGTCGCTGCCCTGGATCACGTGCTGGTGCGCGCCTTGATAGTGCGCCACCATGTCGCGGTAGTCCAGCACTTCGTCGCCGGTGGCGGCAATCAGGAAGTAGCGCTCGGGCTTGCTGATGCGCGCCACGTCCAGCGCGCGCAGCTCGTCTATATATTCAGGCTTGAACTCGAACGGTTGATCGGAGTGGTACTGGGTGGTGACGCCGACGTGCTTCTGCAAGTCCTGGCGCGGCACGATGGCCGGGTTGAGCAGCACGGCGCGGCAGCCGAGGCGCTCGGCCAGCCAGGTGGCGTAGTAGCCGCCCAGCGAGGAGCCGACCACGGTCAAGTCCTGCGCCGGCACGCCGTCCACCAGCGACAGCGCCAGTTCCATGGCCAGCCTGGGCGAGGCGGGCAGCTGCGGGCAGAGATAGCCGGCGCTGCGGCCCAGTTCGGCCATGCGCTCGCCCATCAGCCGCGCCTTCATCGATTGCGGCGAGGAGCGGAATCCGTGCAGGTACAAAATCATCGGGCCAGCGCCTCCAGCAGTTTCTGGTGCACGCCGCCGAAGCCGCCGTTGCTCATGACCACCACGTGGTCGCCCGGCCGCGCTTGCGCGACGATGGCCTGCACCATGGTGTCGAGGTCGTCGTAGGCGCTGGCCACCGCGCCCATGGGCGCGAGCGCGGCGCCCAGGCTCCAGCCGAGCGACTTTTCGCTGCCGAAGCCGAACACCAGGTCGGCCTCGGCCAGGCTGCCGGGCAAGGCGTCTTTCATGGCGCCCAGCTTCATGGTGTTGGAGCGCGGCTCGAGCACGGCCAGGATGCGTCCGGCGGCGGCGCCGGCCTTGAGCTTCTGGCGCAGGCCGCCCACGGTGGTGGCGATGGCGGTGGGATGGTGGGCGAAGTCGTCGTAGACGGTGACGTCCTTGACCACGCCGCGCACTTCCATGCGGCGCTTGACGCTTTCGAACTTCGCCAGCGACTCGGCCGCCTGCGCGATCGGCACGCCGACGTGGCGCGCGGCGGCAATGGCGGCCAGCGCGTTGCTGCGGTTGTGGCGCCCGGTCAGCTGCCACCGCACCTGGCCGGCGACGGCGCCGTTGAAGACGACGTCGAAACTGCCGTCTTCGTGCTCCTTGAGCTTCCAGTTGGCGTCGTCCAGGCCGCCGAAGCTTTCCTTCTCGCTCCAGCAGCCGCGCTTGAGCACGCGGCCCAGCGCCGCCTCGTCGGCGTTGGCGATGACGCGGCCGATGCCGGGCACGGTGCGCACCAGGTGGTGGAACTGGGTTTCGATGGCGCCCAGATCGGGGAAGATGTCGGCGTGATCGTATTCCAGGTTGTTCAGCACGGCGGTCTTGGCGTGGTAGTGCACGAACTTGCTGCGCTTGTCGAAGAAGGCGGTGTCGTATTCGTCCGCCTCGATGACGAAGAAGTCCGAGTCCACGCCGGCGCCGCCGGTCGAGCCGCTGAGGCGCGCCGAGATGCCGAAGTTCATCGGCACGCCGCCGATCAGGAAGCCGGGCGCGTAGCCGGCGTCTTCCAGGATCCAGGCCAGCATGGCCGAGGTGGTGGTCTTGCCGTGCGTGCCGGCCACGGCCAGCACCCATTTATTGCGCAGGATGTGTTCGCCCATCCACTGCGGGCCGGACACGTAGGGCAGGCTGCGGTTGAGGATTTCTTCCACCAGCGGATTGCCGCGCGAGACAACGTTGCCTATTACATACAGGTCGGGGTTGAGCGCCACCTGTTCCGGGCCGAAGCCCTGTATCAGTTCGATGCCCTGGGCTTCGAGCTGGGTGCTCATCGGCGGGTAGACGTTGGCGTCGCAGCCGGTGACGCGGTGGCCCGCCTCTTTGGCCAGCACGGCCAGGCCGCCCATGAAGGTGCCGCAAATACCTAGTATATGAATATGCATGTTGAGGGTGCTTATGAAACGAACGTCGGACAAACTGTCAGGACGGTGATTTTACCTGACGCGTGGCTTCTTCCGGTTCAGAGTATGATCTCGGACATGACGCTTCCCCCAAACGATGACATTCAGCTACTGCGCGCGCAGGTCGCGGCGGCGGCGGCGCGCCTGATTGCGGCCGACGGCGCCGACTACGCCACGGCCAAGCGCAAGGCGGCGCGCCAGGTGCTGGGCGAGCAGCACAATGCCGGCGCCAGCGTGCTGCCCGACAACAACCAGATCGAGGAAGAGGTGCGCCTGTACCACGCGCTGTTCAACGCCGACACGCAGCCGGCGCGCCTGTTCCGGCTGCGCACCGCCGCGCTGCAGGTGATGGAGGCGCTGGAGCAGTACAATCCCTTCCTCACCGGCGCTGTGCTGAACGGCACGGCCGGGCCGCACGACGATATCCACCTGCAGCTGTTTGCCGACAGCGCCAAGGAGGTGGAGATTTTCCTGCTGAATAAGAACGTCAACATCGACATCTCGGAAACGCCGCACTTCAAGGGGCCGCGCTACGAGCCGGTGGAGACGGTGAGCTTCCTGTGGCACAAGGAAGGCGTGCATGCGGCGCTGTATGAACTGGACGATATGCGCGGCGCGCTGAAGGCGCGCAGCGACGGCAGGCAGATCCGCGCGGACATCGCGGGCGTGCGGGCCTTGCTGGTATCTGACAGCCACGATATTTAATACAACTACGAAATATAATGTTTAAGAAGAACTATCTTGTATACGCGGCGATTGCTATCGCCTGCGGCGCGGCCGGCGTGTGGGCCAATCTGAACACGAACAAACCCGCGAACCAAGCCGCCAGCGGTCCCGCAGCCCAGCCCGCTGCGGCGGGCACTGCGGCAGCGGCGCCGGTGGCGGTGCTGTACCAGCAAAAGCTCAAGGACAGCAAGGGCGTGGAGCAGGCGCTGGCGCAGTGGCAGGGCAAGCCGCTGGTGGTGAATTTCTGGGCCACCTGGTGCGCGCCCTGCGTGGAGGAAATGCCGGAATTGTCGGCGCTGCAGGGCGAACAGGCCGGCAAGGGCTTGCAAATCATCGGCATCGGCATCGATAGCCCCACAAACATCGCCGAATTCGCCGACAAACACAAAATCGCCTATCCTGTGTACGTGGGCGGCATGAGCGGCACGGACTTGTCGCGCCAGCTGGGCAACGCCCATGGCGGCTTGCCGTTCACCGTGCTCATCGGCGCCGACGGCCAGGTCAAAAAGACCTACCTGGGCCGCCTGAAGTTCGATGAATTGCGTGCGGATCTTGCAAGCATGTAATAATTTCGGCAATATATTTTCACTTGCCAAGGGTCGCTGTTGGCGGCAAAATGCGAAACTTTCGCGGAAAACGGTCTGAACACATGGCAAAAAACCTCCTGCTACTGAATGGCCCCAACCTGAATTTGCTGGGGACGCGCGAGCCTGAGGTTTATGGCAGTGACACGCTGGCCGATGTGGAACGGGCGGCCCAGGCGCAGGCGCAAGCGGCCGGCGCGCAGCTGTCTTGTTTCCAGAGCAACCACGAAGGCGCGCTGATCGACCGCATCCACGCCGCGCGCGGCGAGGGCGTGGACATGATCGTCATCAACCCGGGCGGTTTGACGCACACCAGCGTGGCCCTGCGCGATGCGCTGGCCGGGGTGGCGATCCCGTTTGTGGAAGTCCATATTTCGAACATTTACCGGCGTGAGGAATTCCGCCACCATTCTTTTCTCAGCGCGGTCGCGCAAGGAACGATCTGCGGCCTGGGCATGGACGGGTATCGCTTAGCCATCGACTTTGCTCTTAAAAACCGTTAATCTACGCGATCTGCGCGCATTTATCGCGGCGCCGCCCCACAATGGCGCGCTGCCCACAATCACATAACAAAGATACACAGGGAGTCTCAGATGGATCTACGCAAGCTCAAGACGTTGATTGACTTGGTCGCTGAATCGGATATTGCCGAGCTCGAAGTGACGGAAGGCGAGAGCAAAGTACGCATCGTCAAGTCGTCCGCCATGCCGCAAAACCAGGTTGTGATGATGCAACCGCAAGGCATGCAGCCGCAGTACCAGCAGCACGCCGCGCCCGTCGCGGCCGCGCCAGTCGCCAGCGTCCCGGCTGCCCCCGCTGAGCCGACCGGCCATGTGGTCAAGTCGCCGATGGTGGGTACCTTCTACCGCTCTTCGGCGCCGGGCGCTGCCGCCTTCGTCGAAGTGGGCCAGTCCATCAAGGAAGGCGACACCCTGTGCATCATCGAAGCGATGAAGCTGCTCAACGAAATCGACGCGGACGTGTCCGGCGTTGTGACCCAGGTCCTGGTGGAAAACGGCCAACCGGTCGAGTTCGGCCAACCCCTGTTTGTGATCGGCTAAATCGGCCGCGCGGCCTGTGGACGCCTCCGCCGGCCGCCGCCCCGATCTGGTTCCGCATTCTCTCTACACCCTGGAGCAGCCGCTCCCCACAAACACAGAACCTGCCATGTTTGAAAAAATCCTCATTGCCAACCGCGGCGAAATCGCGCTGCGCATCCAGCGCGCCTGCCGAGAAATGGGCATCAAGACGGTGGTGGTCCACTCCGAAGCCGACAAGGACGCCAAGTACGTGAAGCTGGCCGACGAGTCGGTCTGCATCGGCCCGGCCGCTTCCACCCTGAGCTATCTGAACATGCCGGCCATCATCAGCGCGGCTGAAGTGACCGACGCCGAAGCGATCCACCCGGGCTACGGCTTCCTGTCGGAGAACGCCAACTTCGCCGAGCGCGTGGAGAAATCCGGCTTCGTGTTCATCGGCCCGCGCGCCGAATCGATCCGCATGATGGGCGACAAGGTGTCGGCCAAGCAGGCCATGATCAAGGCCGGCGTGCCTTGCGTGCCCGGTTCGGAAGGCGCGCTGCCGGAAGACCCGAAAGCCATCGTGCAGATCGCGCGCAAGGTGGGCTACCCGGTCATCATCAAGGCGGCCGGCGGCGGCGGCGGGCGCGGCATGCGCGTGGTGCACACCGAGGCGGCCCTGATCAACGCGGTGGCCATGACCAAGGCCGAAGCCGGCGCCGCGTTCGGCAATCCGGAAGTCTACATGGAGAAATACCTGGAAAATCCGCGCCACGTGGAGATCCAGATCCTGGCCGACGAGCACAAGAACGCCGTGTGGCTGGGCGAGCGCGACTGCTCGATGCAGCGCCGCCACCAGAAAGTGATTGAAGAAGCGCCGGCGCCGGGCATCCCGCGCAAGCTGATCGAGAAGATCGGCGACCGCTGCGCCGAAGCGTGCCGCAAGATCGGCTACCGCGGCGCGGGCACCTTCGAGTTCCTGTACGAGAACGGCGAGTTCTACTTCATCGAGATGAACACCCGCGTGCAGGTGGAGCATCCGGTGACGGAAATGATCACCGGCATCGACATCGTGCAGGAGCAGATCCGCATCGCCGCCGGCGAGAAGCTGCGCTTCCGCCAGCGCGACGTGATGCTGGCCGGCCACGCCATCGAGTGCCGCATCAACGCCGAAGACCCGTTCAAGTTCACGCCGTCGCCGGGCCGCATCACCTCCTGGCACGCGCCGGGCGGCCCTGGCGTGCGCGTCGACTCGCACTCCTACGCCGGCTACTACGTGCCGCCGCACTACGATTCGATGATCGGCAAGGTCATCACCTACGGCGCCACCCGCGAGCAGGCCATCCGCCGCATGCAGATCGCGCTGTCGGAAATGGTGGTCGAGGGCATCCAGACCAACATCCCGTTGCACCGCGAACTGATGGTGGACGCGCGCTTCATCGAAGGCGGCACCAACATCCATTACCTGGAACAGAAACTGGCAGCGATGCCCAAGGCGGACAAATGAACTACGTAGAAATCGTCATCGAGGTCGCGCGCGACCATGCCGAGGCGCTGTCGGACGCGTTGATGGAAGCGGGCGCGCTGTCGGTCTCGGTGGAAGATGCCGATGAGGGCACCGACGCCGAGAAGCCGCTGTTCGGCGAGCCGGGCATGGAGCCGGAAGAGGCGGCGTGGGACCATTCCCGCGTGGTGGCGCTGACCGGCGAGGACGCCGACCAGGCGGCCATCGTGGCCGACGCGGCCGCCGCCATCCAGCTGGCCGAGGTGCCGAAGTACACGCTGCGCGGCGTGGAGGAGCAGGACTGGGTGCGCTTGACGCAGTCGCAGTTCGATCCCATCCACATCGGCAAGAACATCTGGGTGGTGCCGAGCTGGCACGAGGCGCCGGACCCGGACGCGCTGATCCTGGAGCTGGACCCGGGCCTGGCCTTCGGCACCGGTTCGCATCCGACCACCCGCTTGTGCATGGAGTGGCTGGAAGCGCACCCGGCGCCGGGCAAGACGGTGCTGGACTACGGCTGCGGTTCGGGCATCCTGGCCATGGTGGCCAAGAAGCTGGGCGCGGGCGCGGTGGCCGGCGTGGACATCGATCCGCAGGCGATCGAGTCGGCGCGCGACAATGCGGCGCGCAACCAGGTCAGCGAGATCGAGTACTTCCTGCCGGACAGCTTCGCGGCGTCGGCGCACGCCAGTGCGCGCTTCGACATCGTGGTGGCCAACATCCTGTCGAGCCCATTGAAGCTGATGGCGCCGATGCTGTCGGGCCGCGTGGCCGAGGGCGGCGCGCTGATCCTGTCGGGCGTGCTGGCACGCCAGGCGGAGGAAGTGGCGGCCGCGTACGCGCCGTTCATCAAGCTGGGCGTCTGGGCTGAGCTGGACGGCTGGGTCGCGCTGCACGGCGTGCTTGGCAGCGATACAGCACCGCAAGCCCGCTAAGCCCTCGCCAGCACGATGGCGCTCGCCACCAAATGCCCCCACTGCAACACGATATTTCGGGTCGCCCACGACCAGCTGAAATTGCGTGGGGGCATAGTGCGCTGCGGCGCCTGCAATGAAGTTTTCGACGGCAATGCCGCGCTGGTGGATGCGGCGCTCAAGCAGCCCGCCATCATCGACCTGCCAGTGGCGCCGACTCCGGCGCCCACCTCCTCCCCCGAACTGGAAGCCCTGATCACCACGCTCGACGCGCGCGCCGCAGAAGCGGAGAACGACGCTGCGCCGGAGCTGGAGCAGGAGTTCGCGCCCGAGCCGGAACCGGAGCCTGCCGCCGACGCCGCGCCCGCGCCCGCGCCGCGCGACGACGAGGCCTTCGACCTGGACCTGGACGTCGACCTCGACGACGAGCCGCAAGCAACCTCCCCCGCCCTGTCCGCGCTGGACGGCGACGAGCCGGATGGCCGCAGCGAGCCCACGCTGGACCTGTCCCCGGACGAACACCTGACCGCCGTCGCGCTGCACGACAGTTTCGAGCTGGACGCCTACCCGGCCCGCAGCGGCGCGCCGGTGGACGACGATGAAGACATCGTCACGCTGTCCGGCGCCGCGCCCCCGGCCGCCGATGCCGGCTCCGAGGAGACCCCGGGAACGGAAGCGGATACCGAAGCGGACACCGAAACGGACACTGAATCGGATCGCCAACCGGAAGCCGAAGCGCTCCCGGTCGCCGAAGACAGCACCGCCGCCGGCAGCGGTCCTGCCACGCCCGTCTCGGCCGGCCTGGCCGATGCCGCGGACGACGACGAACCCGGCTTCGTCAAGCGCGGCCGGCGCCGCCAGCAGGTCGGCAAGGCCGCCCGCGTGGCCATGGCGCTCGGTATCCCGCTGCTGCTGGCCGCGCTGGCCGCGCAGGTGCTGGGCACCTTCCGCAACCCGCTGGCCGCCGCCGTGCCGGCGCTGAAGCCGGCGCTGGTGTCGGCCTGTGCGCTGGCTGGCTGCACGGTGGACCTGCCGGCGCAGATCGACGCGCTGAGCATCGAACAAGGCGAGCTGCAGACGCTGGCCGACAATGTATTCAGCTTCACCACCACCCTGCGCAACGGCGCGCGCAGCGCCCAGGCCTGGCCGCACATCGAGCTGATACTGAACGACGACGCCGGCAAGCCGGTGCTGCGGCGCGTGTTCGCGCCGCGCGAGTACCTGGCCAACGCGGCCAATGCAGGCAAACCGGCCGACCTTGCCAAAGGTTTCGCGCCACGCTCCGAGCAATCGGTTAAGCTGTATTTCGAGCTGGCCCAGATCAAGGCATCGGGCTATCACATCGCAGTTTTCTACCCATAAGACACTATCATGAACCAGACTTCCCTGATCTGCGGATCGCTCGCCATCGACTTCATCATGCAGCATGAAGGCCGTTTCGCCGACAGCCTGCTGGCCGACCAGCTGCACAAAGTGAACGTGTCCTTCCTGGTGCCGACCATGCGCACCGAGTTCGGCGGCTGCTCGGGCAACATCGCCTACAACCTCAAACTGCTGGGCGGCGACGGCCGCATCGTCGGCGTGATGGGCCAGGACAGCGGGCCTTACCTGGCGCGCCTGCAGAAGCTGGGCATCTCGACGGCCAACATCCTGGTCAAGGGCGACGCCTACACGGCGCAGTGCTTCGTCACCGCCGACAGCGAGAACAACCAGATCAACGCCTTCCACCCGGGCGCGATGTCGTTCGCGCACGAGAACCCGGTGGCCAACGCCGGCGCGGCGCGCGTGGCCATCATTTCGCCGGACGGCCACCTGGGCATGCTCAAGCACGCCGACGACCTGGCCGCGCTGGACATCCCCTTCATGTTCGACCCGGGCCAGCAGATGCCGATGTTTAACGGCGAGCAGCTGATCGCCTTCATCGACAAGGCCACCTACGTGACCTGCAACGACTACGAGATCGAGCTGCTGATGTCGAAGACCGGCCTGACCTTGCAGGACATCGCGGCCCGCCTGGAGGCGCTGATCGTCACGCGCGGCGAGCAGGGTTCGGAGATCTACACCGGCGGCCAGCGCATTGTCATTCCGGCCGTGACGGCCGAGGCGGTGCTGGACCCGACCGGCTGCGGCGACGCCTACCGCGCCGGCCTGCTGTACGGCATCACGCACGACTTGAACTGGGAAACCACCGGCCGCCTGGCCAGCCTGCTGGGCGCGATCAAGATCGCCCACAAGGGCGCGCAGAACCACGTGCTAACGACGGCGCAGATCGCCGACCGCTTCGAGGCGGCCTTCGGCTACCGTTACGAGTGAGATTGACGCGCCTGCGGCGCAATGAAGAAGGGGACGCCGCGGCGTCCCCTTTTTTTGTCTAGCGGCCGAACAGCATGCCCAGGACCAGCTGCGCGATCTGCAGCAGGATCAGCGCCACCAGCAGCGACAGGTCCAGGTTGCCCACCAGCGGCACTACCTTGCGCAGGGGGCGCAGCAGCGGCTCGTTGAGGGCGCGGATGAAGGGCGCCAGCGGCGCGTGCGGGTTGACCCAGCTAAAGATCGCCTCGATCACCAGCATGGCCATGAAGCCGTACAGGATCCATTGCAGGAAGCGGTGCAGCGCGGCCAGCAGCACGGTCTGCCACGGCGCGCCGACGAAGAACAGCACCGAGGTGGCCAGGAACACGATCAGGAAAGCGCCGATCAGGCTGGCCCAGTCGAAACCGCCCACCCCCGGCACCACGCGGCGCAGCGGGCGCACCAGCCAGTCCGACAGCTGGAAGGTGAATTGGGCCACCGACGAGGGTGGACGCACGCGGATGGCTTGCATCCAGAAGCGCAACAACAGGACAGCGCCAAGCAAACCGGCGATGGTGTCCACTATCAGCATAACGATACTTAGCACGGGCTCCCTCCATAAAAAAACCGCTGTGTGATTGTCTCACACAGCGGCCTCGCCTCATAAGGCTAGCGACGACTCAGCTCAGGATGGACGAGTGCTGGTCGGGAACGGCCATGCGGCCGCCGGGGTTGGCACGGTCTTGGCGGCTGGTGCGGCAGCAGGTGCTGCGGCAGCGGCGGCCGGCGCCGCAGGCTTGACGGCTTCCTTCTTAGGAGCGGCAGCTTTCGGCGCGGCCGGCTTCTTCGCTGCCGGTTTGGCGGCTACTGGAGCTGGCGCGGCCGCAGCGGCCGGCGCTGCTGCCGGAGCAGCAGCAGGAGCGGCTGCTGGCTTGGCAGCTGCCGGCTTGGCAGCTGCCTTAACGGCCTTTTTTGCTGCTGGCTTGGCGACGCCTTTCGCCGCAGGCTTGGCTGCTGCTTTAGCCGCAGGCTTGGCGGCAGGCTTGGCGGCTGCTTTAGCGGCCGGCTTGGCTGCTGGTTTGGCTGCAGCTTTAGCGGCTGGTTTAGCGGCTGGTTTAGCGGCTGGCTTGGCAGCAGCTTTGGCGGCCGGCTTGGCTGCTGGTTTAGCGGCAGCTTTTTTGGCTGCTGGCTTGGCTGCTGGTTTAGCGGCAGCTTTGGCTGCTGGTTTGGCGGCAGCTTTCTTGGCAGCCGGCTTGGCAGCAGGTTTAGCTGCGGCCTTCTTCGCTGCTGGTTTAGCGGCGGCTTTCTTGGCGGCTGGTTTGGCTGCCGGCTTAGCTGCCGGCTTCGCTGCCGGTTTAGCTGCTGCCTTCTTCGCTGCTGGTTTAGCTGCCGGTTTGGCGGCGGCTTTCTTCGCTGCTGGCTTGGCTGCTGGCTTGGCGGCGGCTTTCTTCGCTACCGGCTTGACTGCTGCTTTCGCTGCCGGCTTGGCTGCTGGCTTGGCTGCAGCTTTTTTCGCTACTGGCTTCGCTGCGGCTTTTTTCGCTACCGGCTTGGCGGCTGCTTTCTTTGCTGCTGGTTTAGCTGCCGGCTTGGCTGCTGCTTTAGCGGCTGGTTTGGCTGCCGGTTTGGCGGCGGCTTTCTTCGCTGCTGGCTTGGCGGCCGGTTTAGCGGCAGCCTTCACCGCTGGCTTGGCTGCCGGTTTGGCGGCGGCTTTCTTAGCGGCTGGTTTGGCGGCAGCGGCTGGTTTAGCCGCTGGTTTCTTTACTTCTTTCTTTGCTTTTGCTGTAGCCATTTTGGTCTCTCCTTCATCTAGAGATGAGAATTACGCACAAGATTTAAACCCGTCCGGCCCCCTGGCCAGGCGAATTATTCATCGGCGCAAACGACGGTTTGCGCTAATGAATTCGGCACCAGCTGAACTGCTGCAACTCCTCACGTTTGCAGCGCTTCAGCCCTGACGTCGTCGTTCACTTGAACGGCCGACGCACTAAATCTTGTTGCGATGTTCGCGGGTCGCGGGCGTGCGCTCAGCTCCGGTCGTCCCCATCGCAGCCACATCACGTTTTGTTTTTCGAAGAAAAAACCGCCCGACCTGAGTCGTTTTCAGGCAAGGCGGTCATCGAAAAAACGGTGCGGTCTTGTGCATACTCGTGCGTGTTCGTATCCCATTTTGTTGATCGTTTTGCGGGGCCGCGCGGCTCAAAAAACCGCACAAAAAAAATCACGCAAATTCAATCTCGTAAAGTACACGAAAACCTTGTCGGTGCGCAACCGGCACAACTCACTTTCGCACTCTTTTTTGCACGTTAGGCGCGCTATCGCACATTAGTTCGTCAAATGAAGACACTGCGCGCCGATTTTTACGCGCGTTCGGCGTCGTCGATCACGCCGATGCGCGCGCGCGAAATTGAAAATTGCGCGCGCATTTTTTCGGCGCGCGGGCAAGGAAGCCTTGTGCGCGCAGGCGCACTTTCGAGCGCGCTTTCAAGCGCACTTTCAGTGCGCGCCGAAGTGCTCGCGCACCCAGTAGCGCAACACCGTCGTGGCCGGCCGCGCCGACGCGCGCGCGCTGTACACCAGGTCGTAGCGGAAGCTCTCGAGCGACAGTTCGAACGGCTGCACCAGCACGCCGGCCGCGAGCTCTTCCTCCACCAAAGTGAGGCTGAGCAGGCCGATGCCTTGACCGGCGATGGTGGCCTGCACCGCGTGCAGTTCCTCGCTGAAGGAGACGCCGGTGTCGGCGTCGATGCCGGCCGCGCCGGCGGCGGCCAGCCACTGGCGCCACTCGACCGCGCGCTCGTCGCCGCGCACCGCGTCGCCCCACTCGAAGTGGATCAAGGTGGCGCGGCGCAGCTCGCGCATGCTGCGTATGTTGAGCAGCGGACTGCACACGGGGGCGAAGCGGTCCTCGAACAGGTGCTCGACCAGCAGGCCGGGATACAGGCCGCTACCGTAGCGGATGGCGGCGTCGGCATCGGCGTCGAGGTCCACCAGTTCGTTGGAGGCGTCCAGGCGCAAGGTCCAGTCGGGGTAGGCGTCGCGGAAGGCGCCGGCGCGGGTGGCCAGGCGGCGCGCCATGAAAGCCACCGTCGACGACAGCCGCGCCACCTGCGCACCCTGCGCGCGCACCAGCTGCTCGATGGCGCGCTCGATGCTGTCGAAGCCGTCGCGCAAGGTGGGGAACAGCTGGCGGCCGGCGGCGGTCAGCGTGACGCGGCGCGGCCCGCGCTCGAACAGCGCCACGCCGATGGCCTGCTCCAGGTGCTTGATCTGGTGGCTGACGGCGGTGGGCGTGACGTTCAGCTCCTCGGCCGCGTCCTTGAAGCTGAGGCGGCGCGCGGCCGCTTCGAACACGCGCAGCGCGCCGATGGCGGGCAGTTTTCTCATGCTGTTGATGGCTTAGTTTTTCTCATCTATCGAATGAGGAATGATCGTTTGCCGCCATGGAGCGGCGTTCGCATAATGGGCTTCGGTTTATTTTAACTCAGTCATTGAAAGGACTCGTCATGCAGATCGAACAGATCCACACCACGCCCGACCCGTACGCGCCCTACCTGCTGTCGCAGGCGATCCGCGCCGGCGGGCTGCTCTATATATCCGGCCAGGCCGGCGTGGGCGACGACGGCGCCATCGTCGGGCCCGATGATTTCGACGCGCAAGCCGCGCAGGCGTTCCGCAACCTGGAGCGGGTGCTGCTGGCCGGCGGCTCGAACTTGCGGCGCGTCATCAAGGTGACTATCTATCTGACGTCGATGCGGCACTTCGGCAAGATCGTCGAGCTGCGCCGCCAGTGGTTCGCGCCGCCCTACCCGGCCGACACCATCGTGGAAGTGGCGGCGCTGTACGCGCCGGAGGCGATGATCGAGATCGAGGCGATCGCCGCCGCCGGCTAGTTCAGCGACGGCGGGATGAAGCCCTGCCCGCCCAGCGCCTTGACCACGCCGCGCAGCAGGTAGCTTGAGGTGAAGGACAGCGAGTACTGCCGCGCGCCTTCGTGGATGGGCTGCAGCATTTTCCGATCCACCAGTTTTCTGAGCTGGCAGGTGCGCTGCGCGCCGGTGAGCGCGGGCATACTGAATCACTCGTCCGGCAGCATGTCTTCCTGGCGCCGGCGCTTGGGGATGCGCTGCTCGGGGCGCAGTGAGGCTTTATGATGCACGTGCTCGACCAGGGCCAAGGTGCTCTGCAGCACGTCGCTCATGGTGCGGGCGGCGGCGGCCATGGCCTCGACCGGCGACTGCGCCGCAGGTTGCTGTTCCAACACGCGCCGCAGCCGGGCAGCCTGGGTCCAGTTCCGCTCACCGTTCAGCCGCACCCAGACGTCGCGCCAGGCGTTCCGGCCGTGACCGGCCACCATGAGCGTCAACTGCCGTGGCGAGACCGGCATGCCCCGGTAGAGCAGCTCGTCGCCCACCACCTCGGCGACATAGTACTGCTCCTCATGGCGCATCCGGATCAAGCTCCCTGAGGGCAGGAACAACAACTTCCATTGATAGCCCCTCGCCGGCTCGGCGGCGGCGCGCTGGGCGGCGATCCAGTGCTTGATGGCCAGCCTCAGCGCCTCGGACATGCTCAGCGTGCTGCCGGACGTGCGCAGGTAGTCCCTGAGCTCGACCCGCGCGGCAGGCGGTATGCCTGCCAGATCCCTCTGCCTATCCATACTCGTTCCCCTGTCTAATCATGCCTCGTTTGGCCTATTTCTGTCTGTTGGACAGCGGGGAAAATAAAAAGTTCAAATTAGGCGAAATGAGGCAGGATTAGGCACATGGAATCGACACGTTAGGCAGAGGGGCCCGCAGGGGCCAACCCAGCGCCCATAAAAAAACCCGGCGCGGAGGCCGGGTTCTTGGGGAAGCAGAAGCGGATCAGTCCCAGTTCAGGGCGCCGCCGGTCTGGTATTCGGTCACGCGGGTTTCGAAGAAGTTGCGTTCCTTCTTCAGGTCGATCATCTCGCTCATCCATGGGAATGGATTCTCAGGCTGGTCGAACAGCGTTTCCAGGCCGATCTGGGTGGCGCGGCGGTTGGCGATGAAGCGCAGGTAGCCCTTGAACATGGCCGCGTTCAGGCCCAGCACGCCGCGCGGCATGGTGTCCTCGGCGTAGGCGTATTCCAGCTCCACGGCCTTCAGGAACAGGCCCTTGATCTCTTCCTTGAAGGCGGGCGTCCACAGCAGCGGATTTTCCATCTTGATGGTGTTGATCAGGTCGATGCCGAAATTGCAATGCATCGACTCGTCGCGCAGGATGTACTGGTACTGCTCGGCGGCGCCCATCATCTTGTTCTGGCGGCCCAGCGCCAGGATCTGGGTGAAGCCGACGTAGAAGAACAGGCCTTCCATCAGGCAGGCGAACACGATCAGCGATTTCAGCAGCTTCTGGTCGTTTTCCACGGTGCCGGTGGTGAAAGCCGGGTCGGTCAGCGTGTTGATGAACGGAATCAGGAACTCGTCCTTGTCGCGGATCGACTTCACCTCGTTGTAGGCGTTGAAGATTTCCTGCTCGTCCAGGCCCAGCGACTCCACGATGTACTGGTAGGCGTGGGTGTGGATGGCTTCCTCGAAGGCCTGGCGCAGCAGGTACTGGCGGCATTCCGGCGCCGTGATGTGGCGGTAGGTGCCCAGCACGATGTTGTTGGCGGCCAGCGAGTCGGCGGTGACGAAGAAGCCCAGGTTGCGTTTCACCAGGCGGCGCTCGTCCTCGGACAGGCCGTTCGGGTTCTTCCACAGCTCGATGTCGCGCTGCATGTTCACTTCCTGCGGCATCCAGTGGTTGGCGCAGCCGGCCAGGTATTTGTCCCAGGCCCATTTGTACTTGAACGGCACCAGCTGGTTGACGTCGGTCTGGCCGTTGATGACGCGCTTGTCGTCGGCGTTCACGCGGCGGGCGATCTGCTCGGCGGTGCCTTCGGCGTTGAGTGGTGCTTGGGGTTGCGCGGCTGGCGCAGTGTCTTCGTCCCAGGACAGCATGATATTTCCTTCTTGAATTAGCAAACGGACCGCGCACGCGGCGCGGTCCTTCTTATTGTATTACTGGCAGGCTTCGCATTCCTCGAAACCGTCGTCACCCGGACGCAGGTAGCAGGCGGCACCGTCTTCCACGGCGGCGGCCGGTGCCGCGGCGGTTGCAGCCGCTGCTGCCGCAGGGGCCGCGGCAGCGATGGCGCTGGCCGACATGCCGCCGTCCACGGCCACCGCGTTCAGCGCGCCGGTCTTGGAGGTCGATTTCTCCATGTGGGTGGCGGCGATGGTGCGCAGGTAGTAGGTGGTCTTCAGGCCGCGCAGCCAGGCCAGCTTGTAGGTCTCGTCCAGCTTCTTGCCCGAGGCGCCGGCCATGTAGATGTTCAGCGACTGGGCCTGGTCGATCCACTTCTGGCGGCGCGAGGCGGCTTCCACCAGCCAGCTTGGCGACACTTCGAACGCGGTGGCGTAGATGTCGCGCAGGTCTTGCGGCACGCGGTCGATCTTGGTCAGCGAACCGTCGAAGTACTTCAGGTCGGCGATCATGACCTCGTCCCACAGGTCGCGCGCCTTCAGGTCGCGCACCAGGTAGGAGTTGATCTCGGTGAACTCGCCCGACAGGTTGGACTTCACGTACAGGTTCTGGAACGTTGGCTCGATGCAAGCCGACACGCCGATGATGTTCGAAATGGTGGCGGTCGGGGCGATCGCCACGCAGTTCGAGTTGCGCATGCCGAACTTCTTGATGCGCTCGCGCACCGGGGTCCAGTCCATGGCCGCCGAACGGTCCTGCTCCAGGTAGCCGCCGCGCTCTTCGGCCAGCAGCGCGATCGAGTCCTGCGGCAGGATGCCGCGGTCCCACAGCGAACCCTTGTACGACTCGTAGTGGCCGCGCTCCTCGGCCAGCTCGGTCGAGGCCAGGTAGGCGTAGTAGCACACCGCTTCCATCGAGGTGTCGGCGAAGGCCACGCAGGCGTCCGACGAGAACGGCACGCGCATCATGTGCAGGCAGTCCTGGAAGCCCATCACGCCCAGGCCCACCGGACGGTGGCGCATGTTGGCGTTGCGGGCCTTGTCGACCGCGTAGTAGTTGATGTCGATCACGTTGTCGAGCATGCGCATCGCGGTGCGGATGGTCTTTTGCAGCTTCACGTGGTCCAGCTTGCCCTCTTTCATGTGGGCCGGCAGGTTCACCGAACCCAGGTTGCAGACGGCGATTTCGTCCGGACCGGTGTTCAGCGTGATCTCGGTGCACAGGTTCGACGAGTGCACCACGCCCACGTGCGACTGCGGCGAACGGATGTTGCACGGATCCTTGAACGTGATCCAAGGGTGGCCGGTTTCAAACAGCATGGACAGCATCTTGCGCCACAGGTCCAGCGCGGCGATCTTCTTGAACACGCGGATTTCGCCGGCGGCGGCCTTGGCTTCGTAGCCGGTGTAGGCCAGCTCGAAGGCTTTGCCCACCTTGTCGTGCAGGTCCGGCGTTTCGGACGGCGAGAACAGGGTCCAGTCGCCCTTTTCCATCACGCGCTTCATGAACAGGTCGGGAATCCAGTTGGCCGTGTTCATGTCGTGGGTGCGGCGGCGGTCGTCGCCGGTGTTCTTGCGCAGGTCGAGGAATTCCTCGATGTCCATGTGCCAGGTTTCCAGGTAGGCGCACACCGCGCCCTTGCGCTTGCCGCCCTGGTTGACCGCCACGGCGGTGTCGTTGACCACTTTCAGGAACGGCACCACGCCTTGCGATTTGCCGTTGGTGCCCTTGATGTGGGCGCCCAGCGCGCGCACCGGGGTCCAGTCGTTGCCCAGGCCGCCGGCGAACTTGGCCAGCAGCGCGTTTTCCTTGATGGCGTCGTAGATGCCTTCCAGGTCGTCCGACACGGTGGTCAGGTAGCACGACGACAGCTGCGAGCGCAGGGTGCCCGAGTTGAACAGGGTCGGGGTCGAGCTCATGAAGTCGAAGGTCGACAGCAGGTTGTAGAACTCGATGGCGCGCGCTTCGCGGTTGTCCTCGCGCAGCGCCAGGCCCATGGCCACGCGCATGTAGAAGGCCTGCGGCATCTCGATGCGCACGTCGCGCACGTGCAGGAAGTAGCGGTCGTACAGGGTTTGCAGGCCGATGTAGCCGAACTGCAGGTCGCGGTCGGCCACCAGGGCCTTGGCCAGCTTGGCCAGGTCGAACTTGGCCAGCTCGGCGTCCAGCAGCTCGTTGTCGATGCCCTTGGCGATGTACTGCGGGAAGTAGGTGATGTACTCGGCGGCGGCCTTGGCTTGCGGCACCTCGTGGCCGAACACTTCCTTGCGGATGGTGTGCAGCAGGATGCGGGCCGTCACTTGCGAGTAGGCCGGGTCTTTTTCCATCAGCGCGCGGGCGGCCAGGATGGCGGACTTGTGCAGTTCTTCGACCGGCACGCCGTCGTACAGGTTTTTCACGGTCTCGGCCAGGATGGCGTCCGCGTCCACGTGTTTTTCCAGGCCGGAGCAGGCCGCGTTGATCAGGTCGCGCACTTCCTGCATCACCAGCGGACGGCGCACGCCGTTTTCGGTCACGCTCAGTTCAGGCTCGGCGGCGGCGGCAGTGCCGGCCGCGTCCTTCTTGGCGCGGCGCTCTTCCATGTGCTTGGCGCGGTACAGCACGTAGGCGCGCGCCACGTCGTGCTGGCCCGAGCGCATCAGCGCCAGTTCCACCTGGTCCTGCACGTCTTCGATATGGAAGGTGCCGCCGGACGGCTGGCGGCGCACCAGCGCCGACACCACGCTGTTGGTCAACTCTTCGACGATCTCACGCACACTGGCGGACGCGGCGCTCTGGCCGCCGTGCACGGCCAGGAAAGCCTTGGTCATGGCGACATTGATCTTGGACGGTTCGAACGCCACCACCGCGCCGTTGCGGCGGATGATGCGGAAATCGCCCAGCGCGCTGGCAGCCGTGGCCAGGCCGCTGACTGCGCCCGCCGATGCCGGCGCTTGTGGCGCCGGATTGTTGGTGATGTCTTGAGTAGATTGCATTGAAGCTCCTGGTTTAGCAGCGTGCTGCGCGCGTGTTTTGTGAGAATAAAGTTCGTCAGTTGCCCAAAAGCATCTTTGAACGTTTGCCAAGATTTAACACTACATCTAGTGAATCGGTCAAATTATCGCACTAATTGTAGTGAGCCTATGGGGTCTCGACAAGGGGGAAATTTGGCCCCGGGTGGCAAAATTTCTATTGACATTTTAAGACGCCCTAGCGTTCAGGCCGTAGCGGGTTAGCGAGTACTAACGCACCGATTTGGGCACTGCCTTTTAGTTTGGCAGCCGCCGCCCGCGCCCGAGTGTGCACTGGCGAAAACGCAACATTGCCGGACTGAAAGACGCGGCGCCGCACCCCAAAGCCGGCGACGGGGCAGCATTATAGTCTACCCGGCGCCGCTCAGCCTTCGGGCTCCTGGATGTTGAGTTTTTGCATCTGGTAGCGCAGCTGGCGGAAGCTGATGCCCAGCAGGCTGGCGGCCTGGGTGCGGTTGTACTGGGTCTGCGCCAGCGCGCGCATGATGATGTCGCGCTCGACCTGGGCCAGGTAGTCCGGCAGGTTGCTCGGCAGCGCGTCCAGCGGCGGCGGCGCCAGCGGAGCGGACGGCGCGGGCGGCGGCGCGGCGGCGGCCTGCGTCCCGGGCGCGGCGCGGGGGCGCGGCGCCAGCGGCGCGGCGGGCAGCGGCGCGGCGGGCAACGGCATGTAGCCCTGCGGCGCGGCCTGGGCCGGGGCGTCGTGGCGCAGCTCGGCCGGCGGCGGCACGTAGCCGGGCGGCATGTCGGCCACGCGGCTGCCCTTGAGCGCCAGGTCGCGCACCTCGATCACGCCGTCGTTGGCGAAGGCCAGCGCGCGCTCCAGGATGTTCTCCAGTTCGCGCACATTGCCCGGGAAGGCGTAGCCGCGCAGCGCCTCCAGCACGCCCGGCCCCAGCACCACGCGCTGCTCGAAGGTGCCCAGCCGCGCCAGGATGGCGTCGGTCAGCAGGCCCAGGTCGTCGGCCCGCTCGCGCAGCGGCGGCAGGCTCAGCTCGATCACGTTGAGCCGGTAAAACAAGTCCTGCCGGAACGCGCCGCGCTCGACCAGCTGCTCCAGGTTCTTGTGGGTGGCGCTGATGATGCGCACGTCCACCGCCTCCTCGGCCGTGGCGCCGATCTTGCGCACGCGCCGCTCCTGGATCGCGCGCAGCAGCTTGACCTGCATGGCCAGCGGCAGGTCGGCCACCTCGTCGAGCATCAGGGTGCCGCCGTTGGCGGCCTGGAAAAAGCCGTCGCGCTCGTCGGCCGCGCCGGTAAACGCGCCCTTGCGGTAGCCGAAGAACTCGGCCTCCATCAGCGCCTCGGGGATGGCGCCGCAGTTGACGGCGATAAACGGCTTGCCGGCGCGCGAGCTTTGCGCGTGGATTTCGCGCGCGGCCAGCTCCTTGCCGCTGCCGGACTCGCCATTGATGGCGATCGGCGCCATCGAGCGCGCCAGGCGCGCGATCTGCGCGCGCAGCGCCTGCATCACGGCCGAGTCGCCCTTGAGCCGGCTCGGCTCGCCCGCCGCCGCGCCGGCCGCCCCGGCCGCCGGCGCGTTCAGCCGCAGCGCCGACTGCACCATCACGCGCAGCTGGTCCAGCGCCACCGGCTTGCTGATGTAGTCGAACGCGCCCGCCTTGAGCGCCACCACCGCGTTGTCGGCGCTGCCGTAGGCCGTCACCACCGCGATCGGCGTGTTGCGGAAGCTGGCCGACACCTCGCGCACCAGCTCCAAGCCCAGCCCGTCGGGCAGGCGCATGTCGGTCAGCACCAGCGCATAGGGCGCGGCGCCCTTGCCGTCCGCGCCCTCCCCCTGCGCCTGCGCCAGGTAGGCGCGCGCCTGCGCCAGGTTCTCGGCGCTGTCCACGTCCAGCCCCATCTTGAGCAGGGTGATTTCCAGCAGCTCGCGCAGGTCGGCTTCATCGTCGACGACCAGCACGCGCGGGGAACTGCGGGGAGCACTCATGGGTGTCCTTCTATATAGTAGGTGGTTCAGGCGCCCGGCCTGGCGAACGTGATCACGAAGCGGCCGCTGGAGCGGCGGCTGCCGTCGGCCTGCACGCCGTGGTCGTAGCGGTATTCATAGTCCAGCATGGCCTCGTTATTCAAGCACAATTCGCGCGCCAGATACAGGCCCAGCCCGGTGCCCTTGCTGGAGGTGGTGTAGAACGGCTCGAACAGGTGGGCCCGCACCTCGGGCGAAATGCCGGGACCGTCGTCCTGCACGTGCAGCTCCATGCCGCGCCCGCGCCCGCCCACCACGAACAGCCGGATGCTGCCCGGCCCGCCGCTGGCGTAGCGCACCGCGTTGTTGAGCAGGTTCAGCACCACCTCGCGCAAATGCAGGCCGTCGAAGCGCACCGTGACGGCGCCGGCCGCGCCGCCGCCGGCCGCCGCCGCGTCCACCTGCACGATGCCCGGCGCCAGCGCGTGCGTGTCCTGGAACTCGGCGGCCAGCTCGGCCAGGAAGCCGGCCAGCGCCAGCGGCTCGCTGTGCGGCTGCACCTTGCGCGACAGCTGCAGGATGTCCTCCACCATGCGGTTCACGCGCGCCACATTGTCGCCCACGATCTTGAGCAGGCGCGTGTGCACCGGCCCGGCCAGGTCCTCGCTCAGCAGCGAGGTGGCGTGGCCGATGGCCGACAGCGGGTTGCGCACCTCGTGCGCGATGCTGGCCGTGAGCCGCCCCATCGAGGCCAGCTTCAGTTCCTGCGCCTGGTTCTCGATGGCCGTCACATCCTGCAGGAAGATCACGCCGCGCTGCACGCCCTCGGCCTCGACCGCCGCGAAGCGCACCTTCAGATGCGCGGCCAGGTCGCGCCGCGCGCTCCAGGCCGCCGTCACGTCCTGCAGCGCCGGGTCGGTGTAGGGCTTGATGGTCAAAAACGCCGTGGCCTGGGCCGGGTCGGCGCGCCAGTCGCGGTAGGCGCGCGCCAGCGGCGCCAGCGCCGGCGCCGCGTCGAGCCGGAACTGCGCGTCGCCGGCCAGGCCCAGCATCTGCTGCGCGGCCGGGTTGCCGGCCACCACCTGGCCGTCGGCGCCGAGCACCACGATGCCGTCGCTCATGTGCGACATCACCAGCCGGTTGACCGCCTGCTGCACGCCGATCTCCACCCCGCGCCGCGCCGCCAGCTCCTCCTGGCCGATCAGCTTGGCCGCCATGCGGTTCACCACCAGCACCGCCGCCAGGAAGGCCGCGCCGAACAGGCCGGCCTGCAGCAGGGTGCTGTCGGCCTCGTGCGCCACCATCTGCCACAGCGCCGTGCCCAGCAGGAACAGCGCCACCAGCGAGGCCGAGAACAGCGCCAGCAGCAGCGGCGCCAGGATGGCCAGGCCGGCCAGCGGGAACAGGTACAGGATGGCCAGCCCGCTGCGCGCGCCGCCGGCGCCCACGTAGAGCAGCGAAATGAGGGCCAGGTCGCAGGCGATCTGCAATAGCAGCTGGGCCAGGAAGCGGCGCCGCACCTTGCTGGTGAGTGCCGCGAAGCCCAGCGCCAGCAGCAGATAGGCCGCGCACACCTGGGCGTACATCAGCGTGCCGGCGCCGCGCAGGCCGCGCGTGTCCACGCTCAGATAGGCCAGCAGCACCAGCGCGATCACCACCCGCGTCGCGTTCAGGGTTTGCAGCGAGCGCCAGAAGGTGTCGCGCGACGCGGCCGTCAGCGCTTGCAGGCGCGCCGTCACATCAGGGCGCCGGCTGCTCGGCGTGCGCCTGGCTGCAGAAATCGCGCCCGCCGCGCCGCACCGCTTCGGAGGCCGGGAAGAACACGCCGCAGTGCGCGCAGCTGAGCATGGTTTCCGCCTCGGCCACGGCGCGCGCGCGCGCCTGCGCCTGCGGCGAGCCGGCCTGGCGCGCCCGCTCCTGGGCCAGCGCCTCGGCTTCGGCGGCCGCGCGCGCGGCCGCCACGCGGGCCGCTTCGTGCGGGTCGCTGCGGCGCGCGACCGCGCGCAGCTTGCTGCGGATCGCCGCCACCACCAGGAAAATCAGCGCCAGCCAGAACAAGATACGTGTCATGCCATTCCTCGATGCAAAACCACTTCCAGTACGAAACGGCTGCCGACATAGGCCAGCAGCAAGGTGGCGAAGCCCGCCAGGGTGAAACTGAGCGCCGTCTTGCCGCGCCAGCCGCGGAAGTGGCGGCCCGCCAGCAGCGCCGCGAACAGCAGCCAGGACAGCAGGGTGAAGACCGATTTGTGGTCCCACTTGAGCGCCTTGCCGAACAGTTCCTCGGAAAACACGATGCCCGACAGCACGGTCAGGCTGAGCAGCACGAAGCCGAAGGCGATCAGGCGGAACAGCAGCTTTTCCATGGTCAGCAGCGCCGGCAGCTGGTCCAGCGCGGCCGACAGGAAGCCGGCGCGCTGGCCGCGCGTGTGCAGCCGCGATTCCTGCAGCGCCATCAGCACCGCGTGGAAGGCGGCGATGGTCAGGGTGCTGTAGGCCAGGGTGGCGATGGCGATGTGCCAGCCCAGCATGCGCGCGTTGCCGTCCAGCGCCACCAGCGCGCCGGGGAAGGCGGCCTGCAGCAGCACCGCCAGCGCCGCGTTCGGCATGACGATGCGGCGCAGGCCGTCCAGCGCGAAATTGCGGTTCTCCAGCCAGTAGGCGGCCACCGAAATCCACAGCGCCGACGACAGCATGGCGGCAAAGCCGATGCGCAGCGAGCCGGGCGCCGCCACCGCCAGCCACAGGCTGGCGCCGTGCAGCAGCCAGGCCGCCGCCGTGGCGGCCGAGATCAGTCCGGCCCGCCGCGGCGGCAGCACGGCACACACTATATACAGCAACGCGGCTGCGATCAGAAAATAAGTCTGCATGGCGGAGAGTTTACACTATGCCGCGCCGCTTGGCCGCCCTCGGATGCCCGCCCCCGCCTCAATCCACCGCCGCCATGCGCAGCTCGTCGTTGTGGTGGCGCTGCTGCTCCTCCATCACCAGCTGCCCCAGCTCGCGCTTGAGGGCGTTGAACTCGGGCGAGGCCGGGTCGCGCCCGCGCGGCAGGTCCACCACCAGGTCGCGCTTGACGGTGCCGGGCCGGTAGGTCATGACGACAATCCGGTCGGCCAGGTAAATGGCTTCCTCGATGCTGTGGGTGACGAAGATGATGGTCTTCTTCAGCTCGGACCAGATGCGCAGCAGCTCGTCCTGCAGGTTGCGCCGGGTCAGCGCGTCGAGCGCGCCGAACGGCTCGTCCATCAGCATGATGGGCGAATCGAGCGCCAGCACGCGCGCGATCGCCACCCGCTGGCGCATGCCGCCCGACAGGTCCTTCGGGAAGCGGTTGCCGAAGTCGCCCAGGGACAGCATCTTCAGCAGCCGCGCCACGGTGGCGTCGATCTCGGCCTTGGGCAAGCCCTTGATCTGCAGCCCGAAGGCGACATTGTCGGCCACCGTCATCCACGGGAACAGCGCGTACTCCTGGAACACCATGCCGCGCTCCGGCCCCGGCGCGTCGACCCGCCGGCCGTCGACCACGATCTGGCCGGACGACGGCGGCGCGAAGCCGGCCACCGCGTTCAGCAGGGTCGACTTGCCGCAGCCGGACGGCCCCAGCAGGCAGACGAACTGGCCCTGCGGTATCGCCAGCTCGATGTCCCGCAGCGCCACCACGTCGCGCTCGGCGGTCTGGAACACCTTGCTCACGTTGGAAATCTGTATCTGTGCCATCAGTGCTCCAGTCCCCGGTGCCAGCGCAGCAGGTGGTTGTTGAGGCGGTCCATGCCGACGTCGATCGCCAGGCCCAGCATGCCGATGGTGATCATGCCGGCGATGATCTTGTCGGACCAGAAATACTCGCGCGCCTCCAGGATGCGGAAGCCCAGGCCGTTGTTGACGGCGATCATCTCCGACACGATCACCACGATGAAGGCGGTGCCGATGCCGATGCGCACGCCCGACAGGATGTAGGGCACGGCGGCCGGCAGCATCACGCGCAGGAACATGGTGGCGCCGGAAGCGCCCAGGTTGCGCGCCGCTCTAATATAGATGCTGTCGACCTGGCGCACGCCGGCGATGGTGTTCATCAAGACCGGGAAGAAGGCCCCCAGCGCGATCAGGAACACGGCCGGCGGGTTGCCCAGCCCGAACCACAGGATGGACAGCGGGATGTAGGCGATGGGCGGAATCGGGCGCAGCAGCTGGACCAGCGGGTTCATCCACGCGTACACGCGCGGGCTGGCCCCCATCGACAGGCCCAGCGGCAACGCCAGTCCGGCGCCGATGGCGAAGCCCACCGCCACCCGGTACAAGCTGCCCAGCGAATCGTGGATCAGCTCGCCCGACAGCGCCCACGCCAGCCAGCTGCCCTGGTCCGCCGCGTAGGGCTGCAGCGGCAGCAGGTAGGCGAACCATTTCTCCACCACCGCCAGCGGCGACGGCAGCACCTGCGGGTTGACCCAGCCCAGCATGGCCACCGCCTGCCACAGCGCGATCACCACCGCCGGCACCACCATGCCCACGCCCGCTTCGCGCCAGGCCACCGCGCCCAGGAATCGGCTCATCGCGCCCCCTTATTTGACGTTCAGGCTTTTCTTGGCCGCGTCCAGCAGGTCGGTCTTGACCCAGTCCTTCGCCACCGGCGGCTTGCTCATCCGGCCCACCCCGGTCTTGACCATGACGTCGGTGGTGATCTGGATGTGCTCGGGCGTGATGTCGTAGGAATACGGCGAATTGCTGATCGCGTCCTGGAAGTCGTCGCTGCTGATCTGGCCCTTGAACACCACGTCGCGCACGTACTTCTCGGCCACGGCCGGCTGGTCGATGAAGGTCTTGGTGGCCTCGACGAAGCAGCGCATGAACTTCTCGGCCAGCGGCCGCTTCTCCTTGTAGAACTTCTCCGTCATCACCATGGTGCGGATCGGCTCGCCGATCGGGGTGTCGTAGGGCTTCAGGATCTCGGTGCCGAAGCCCTTGTTGAGCGCCTGCGAGGACTGCGGCTCGGACTGCATCATGGCGTCGATGTTCTTGCCCAGCAGCGCCTGGTTCAAATCCGCGTAGGCCAGCAGCACCAGCTGCACGTCCTTGCCCGGCTGCTCGGACACGGTCAGCCCGGCCTGCTGCAGCTCGGCCAGCAGCAGCACTTCCTGGATGCCGCCGCGCGTCACGCCCACCCGCTTGCCCTTCAAGTCCTTGACCGACTTGAGCTTCAGGTCGGCCCGCCCCACCAGCCGCGCGCCGCCCTTGGCGAAGCCGGCCACCACCACGATGGGCGCGCCGCCGGCGCGGCCGGAGATGGCGGCCTCGGAGGCGGTGGTGCCCACGTCCAGCTCGCCGGCGATGATGGCCTGCATCACGTCCAGGCCCTTGGCGAACATGTGCTCCTCGACCTTGATGCCGCACTTGGGCGCGATCTCCTTGATATAGGAGACGGCGCCGTAGTGCGCGAACTTCAGATTGCCCAGCCGCACCACTTCCTGGGCCTGGGCCGCGCCCTGGCCCGCCGTCAGCAGCGCCGCTGCCAGTACCGTTGCAATCGCCTTCAGCTTCATCTGTGTCTCCTGTTTAGGTGGTGAACCATGCCGTCACGCCAATTTTTCTTCTCAGCCAATAGTACAAGCGTTGCCCGCAATCCAGAACAATTTTTTCGCCGCGCCGTCACGCTTCGTTACAAAACTGCAGCGCCCGGGTGACAATCCGTGAGATTGTGCGGCGGCGCGGCGGGTTACAGTCGGGGCAATATTGCCCTTTTTGCCCCTTTGCCCTGTCGCCCCCTTCAATCCCGGAGTTCCCATGACCCAGCCTTTCTCCCCGTTGCGGCGCGCCGCGCTGCTGGCCTCGCTGCTCGCGCTGAGCGCCTGCGGCGGCGGCGGCGGTTCCACCACCAGCCCCGGCCCCACCCCGCCCGCCGTCGCCGAAACCCTGGCGGTCTCGGCGCCGGTATGGCAGACCGTGGCCGGCGGCAAGTCCATCGGCCTGGCCGCCACCACCGCCACCGGCGCGGCGCCGGCCTGGACCCTGGCGGCGGGCAGCCCCGGCAGCCTGTCGGCCGCCAGCGGCGCCGCCGTCAGCTATGTGCCGCCGGCCGCCGTGGCCGCCATCACCCAGGTCACCGTCAACGCCACCGTGGGCAGCCTGAGCAAAACGCTGAAGCTGACCTTGTATCCCGACCCCGGCCAGCCCGGCCTGAGCCTGGTGGCCGGGCGCACCGGCCCCACCGACGGCGCCCCCGCCATCGACGGCCAGGGCGCGGCGGCCCGCTTCAGCCGCCCGCAGTTGATGGCCAGCGCGCCGGACGGCGCGCTGTACGTGATCGACCAGGACGGCCAGCCGTCCCAGGAAAACCGCTTCAGCGTGCGCCGCGTGAGCACGGCCGGCGTGGTCACCACGCTGTCGACCGGCAATGACCTGGCGCCCGGCTTCCCGGTCTCGGTCACCAGCATCGGGGCCGACCGCAACGGCACCGTCTACCTGACCACCGGCGCGCGCCACTCGCTGATGCACCTGGATGCCTACGGCGGCGCCCTGTATAAGCTAGGCGCGGACGGCAAGCCGGTGCTGGTGGCCGGCGTGGCGCCGCACGACAAGACCGCCAGCGACGCGCTGGTGGACGGCCCGCTGGCAACGGCCCGCTTTAACGCCCCTGTCCTGGCCGGCTTCGACGCCGAGGACAATATCTACCTGTCCGACGCGCGCACGTCGACCTCGCCCAGCCAGCCCTACCGCAAGATCACGCCGGCCGGCGTGGTCAGCACCATCAGCGCACCCGTCGAGGTGCTGACCACGCAGGCCGACGGCAGCACCGAGCTGTACCACACCGCCCCGCCGGAAGGCGTGGTCTACCGCAGCAACCCCAGCGGCGGCCGCACCATCGTGGCAGGCGTCAGCGGCCAGGGCGGCGAAGTGCTGGGCGAGCTGCCCGGCCTGCTGTCCGGCCCGGTCGGCCTGATTCCCACCGGACCCTACACGTACGCGCTGTTCTCGGGCCAGCGCATCGTCAAGCTGACCTTGCCGCGCATCCCGTACACGCCGCCCACCCTCGACGTCGGCGCGCCCACCGTGCCGGTGCTGGCCGGCGGCGCGCCGGTGACCCTGACCGCGCAGGCCGGCCACGCCGCCGTCGCCGGCTGGCAGCTGCTGGCCGGCTCGCCCGGCAGCCTGTCGGCCGGCACCGGCCCCAGCGTAACTTACACGCCGCCGGCCAGCCTGGACGTGGCCGCCAATGTGTCCATCCTGGTCAGCGCCGGCGGCGCCGGCAAGGTGGTCAGCTTCATGGTGCTGCCGTCGCCCGGCACGCCCGGCCTATCGCTGCTGGCCGGCGCCGCCGCCGACAGCGGCACCGAAGCCGACGGCCCGGGCGCCGCCGCGCGCTTCAAGAATCCGTCGCTGCTGACGGTGGACGCGCTCGGCAACGTCTACGTGGCCGACCTGACCGGCAACGTCAGCGCCAGCTTCCCCGAGCCTTACGGCCTGGCGCTGCGCAAGATCGCGCCGGACGGCACCGTCACTACGCGCTTCCGCTACGACGCGCTGCAGCGCACCACCACCGGCATCGCGGTCGACAATGGCGGCAACGCCTACCTGTCCAGCCATCCTTCGCGCGTGGGCGTGGTGCCGGGCCGCGGCGGCGCGATCTTCAAGATCGGCCCGGACGGCCTGCCGGTGCTGTTTGCCGGAACCGAGAACTACACCGCCGGCGACCCGGAGCGCCTGGACGGCACCGGCATCGCGGCGCGCTTCCATTACCCCACGCTGGCCGGCATCGACGGCGCCGGCAACCTGTACGTCGCCGAGTACACCCAGGCCACGCCGGCCGTGCCGGTGTACCGCAAGATCACGCCGGCCGCCGTGGTCACCACCATCGCCGCGCTGCCGGACGGCCTGCTGAACGCCCCCGACGGCAACCGCTACACGCCCGGCAACTACACCGTGCTGCGCACCAGGCCGGACGGCACCCAGAGCGTGGTGGCCGGCGTGACCGGCGTGGCCGGCACGCAGCTGGGCGCCCTGCCCGGCGGCCTGGACTACACCCCGGCCGTGGCCAGCGCCGGCCCCGGCGTGCTGGTGGTCATTTCCGGCGGCGCCGTGCTGCGCCTGGTGCTGCCACAATAATCCACATCGCGGGCAGCCGCGCTGCCCGCCCTCCCTGCCTTGTCCCCGGAGTTCAACTTGATTTCTAATTACACACGCCTCCCGCGGCTGCCGCGCGCAGCCGCATTGGCGGCCGTGGCCGGGCTGCTCGTGCTGGGCGCCTGCGGCGGCGGTGACTCGTCCGCCGTGCCGCCCCCCGAGGTCACGCCGCCGCAGGCGCAAACCGTCAGCCTGTCCATGCCGGCCAGCCGCATACTCGGCAACAAGCCGGTGACCTTGACCGCCGTGCTGGGCCACAACGCGGCGGTCAGCTGGACGCTGGCCGGCGGCAGCCCCGGCACGCTGTCGGCGGCCAGTGGCGCCAGCGTCACCTACACGCCGCCGGCGGCGGCCGTGGCCGCCATCACGCCGGTGACCATCACCGCCACCTCGGGCGGCGTGAGCGCCAGCGCCAGGCTGGCGCTCACGCCCGACCCGCGCCAGCGCACCGGCCTGGCCCTGCTGGCCGGCTCGCTGGGCGGAAGCGGCCTGATCGACGGCAGCGGCAGCGCGGCGCGCTTCAACAAGATCGCCGCCATGGACACCGACAGCAACGGCAACCTGGTGCTGGCCGACGGCGAAGACCTGGGCGGCGCCATCCCCATCCCGCCCAGCGCGATCCGCCAGGTCGATCCCGCCGGCAACGTCGTCACGCGCACCCGGCCCGGCATCCAGTTCGGCCACGCCGACGGCGACAGCAGCAGCGCCCAGATCGGCAACTCGCGCAACGAGGAGCCACACGGCCTGTGGCTGCGCAAAATCGCGCCGGACGGCGCCACCACCACCGTCGTGGCCGACCCGGCCTTCACGATGAAACCCACCGCCGTGTTCGCCGATGCGGACGGCAACCTGTTCGTGTCGGCGAAGTGGCCGTGGAGCAGCCTGTCCTCGCCCAAGGGCGGCGCGCTGTACAAGGTCGCGCAGGACGGCAAGGTCAGCCTGTTCGCCGGTGCCTCTGTACCGGCCGCCGCCGGCGCTTCCACCTCGACCGATGGCACCGGCGCCGCCGTCACCTTCTTCGCGCCGACGCTGGAAGGCATCGACGTGAACGGCAACCTGTTTGTCAGCGACAACGACAAGATCCGCCGCATCACGCCGCAGGCGATGGTGAGCACGGTGGCCGCGCTGCCGGCCGGCCTGAAGGCGGCGCCGGACGGCAAGGTCTACAGCGCCGACGCGGTGCAGAACGTCATCTACGCCACCGACGCCGCCGGCAACAAGTCGGTCGTGGCGGGCGTGCCCGGCGCGCTGGGCACGCGCTTGACGGCGCTGCCGGCCGGGCTGGAGCACCCGGCCGCCATCGTGCCGACCGGTCCGAACAGCTTCGCGCTGATCTCCGGCGCGGCCGTGCTGCGCCTGCTGCTGCCGAACTGACCCGGCCCGCATCGCACCGTGTGCCGGTGCGATGCGGTAAAATGGCGCCTTTCCGGCCTGCCGCCGGACCATGCATATTAATTAGTAGGTTGACCATGCTAGACAATCTGACCCAGCGCCTTGCCAAGGTCGTCAAGACCATGCGCGGCGAGGCGCGCCTGACCGAAGCCAACACCGCCGACATGCTGCGCGAAGTGCGCATGGCGCTGCTGGAGGCCGACGTCGCCCTGCCGGCCGTGCGCGAGTTCATCGCCAAGGTCAAGGAAAAAGCCCTCGGCGAAGAAGTGCTGTCCTCGCTCTCGCCGGGCCAGGCCCTGGTGGGCGTGGTGCAGCGCGAGCTGGCCGCCCTGATGGGCGCCGACCTCGGTCCGGAAGCGTCGCAGCTGTCGTTCGCCCAGCAGCCGCCCGCCATCATCCTGATGGCCGGCCTGCAGGGTGTGGGTAAGACCACCACCGTCGGCAAGCTGGCCAAATACCTGAAGGAAGAAAAGAAGAAGAAAGTGCTGACCGTCTCGGCCGACGTGTACCGTCCCGCCGCGATCGCCCAGCTGCAATCGGTGACCGGCCAGGTCGGCGCCGACTTCTTCCCTTCCACCGCGCAGGACAAGCCGGTCGACATCGCGCTGGCCGCGCTGGACTGGGCCAAGAAGCATTACCACGACGTGCTGATCATCGACACCGCCGGCCGCCTCGGCATCGACGAAGAGATGATGAAGGAAATCGCCGCCGTGCACGCGGCGGTCAAGCCGATCGAAACCCTGTTCGTGGTCGACGCCATGCTGGGCCAGGACGCCATCAACACCGCCAAGGCCTTCAACGACGCGCTGCCGCTGACCGGCATCGTGCTGACCAAGCTGGACGGCGACTCGCGCGGCGGCGCCGCGCTGTCGGTGCGCCACGTGACGGGCAAGCCGATCAAGTTCGCCGGCGTGTCCGAAAAGCTCGACGGCCTGGAGCCGTTCGACGCGGCGCGCATGGCCAGCCGCGTGCTGGGCATGGGCGACATCATGGCGCTGGTGGAAGAAGCGCGCAAGGGAGTGGACGCCAAGGCGGCCGCCGACCTGGCCGCGAAGGTCAAATCCGGCGGCAAGTTCGACATGAACGACTTCAAGGCGCAGCTGGGCCAGATGAAGAAAATGGGCGGCATGGCCAGCCTGGTCGACAAGCTGCCGGCCCAGTTCCAGCAGGCGGCCGGCGGTGCCAACATGGACCAGGCCGACAAGCAGGTGCGCCGCATGGTCGGCATCATCGACTCGATGACGCCGGCCGAACGCGCCAAGCCGGACCTGATCAAAGCCACCCGCAAGCGCCGCATCGCGGCCGGCGCCGGCGTGCAGGTGCAGGAAGTGAACCGCATGCTGAACCAGTTCGAACAGATGCAGACCATGATGAAAAAACTCTCCGGCGGCGGCATGATGAAGATGATGCGCTCGATGAAGGGCATGATGCCGGGCCTGCGCTAATCCGGTGCGGCGCGGCAAAAAGGGGCCAGGGTTATTTAATTAACCCTGGCCCCTTTGCGCTTCCTTTGCCCTTGCGTGGCGTTTCCGAGAAAAAACACGAAAAACACTTGCATAGTCGGCAAATCCCCACCAATATTAGCCGTGCGATTGAATTGCGCAACTTTTCCCTGTGTTCGTTAAGGAGGCTCGAATATGGCAACAGCCAAGAAAACCCCAGCAGCACCAGCAAAGAAAGCAGCAGCAAAGCCTGCGGCCAAAAAAGCAGCTCCGGCTAAAACCGCCGCCGCCAAACCAGCCGCCGCCAAGAAAGCAGCAGCACCACGCAAACCGAACGCCGCCTTCATGAAGGAACTGACCCCATCGGCTTCGCTGGCCGCCGTGGTAGGCGCCTCCCCGCTGCCGCGTACCGAAGTGACCAAGAAAGTGTGGGACTACATCAAGAAGCTGAACCTGCAAGACGCGGCCAACCGCCGCATGATCAATGCAGACGACAAGCTCAAAGCCGTTTTCGGCGGCAAAGCCCAAGTATCCATGTTCGAAATGACCAAGCTGATCTCCGATCACTTGAAATAAGAGCCTGCGGGTGCGCAGCGCACACTAAAGCCCCCGTCGCCACACGCGGCCGGGGCCTTTTTTTCGTCCCGCGCTTTTTACTCTTTTGCTGTCATTCCTTTACTTGAAGCCGAAGGCGGCCTTCATCAGATCGAACACCTTGGTGTTCTCCATGGTCCCCTTGAACGCCTGCGCGCCAGCGCCGGTGGCGTACAGCTTGACGTCGCCGCCGCCGTGCGTTTCGCCCTTGATGCGGATGCCGGTCTCCTGGTGGTAGTGGTCGCCCAGCGCGGTGTCGCTGGCCACGTCGGCGCGCTCGTTGGGGCGGTTCGGGCCGTTGCCGAAGGCCAGCGCGGTGTAGGTGCGGCCGTCCGCGTCGCGCGCCGGCGTGCCGTCCGCGTTGCGCACGATGTCCAGGATCGGGTTGCCGCGCCGCGCGGTGCCGTTGAACGCCAAGGTGTGGTCGTGGTCCGCAGTGATGACGATCAGCGTGTTGCGCAGGCCCGGATCGAGCAGCTGCATGCGGTCGATGGCGGTCTGGACGGCGTCGTCGAACGCCACCAGGTCCACCAGGGCATGCTTGGCGTTCGAGTCGTGCAGGCCGTGGTCGATTTTGCCGCCTTCGACCATCAGGAAAAAGCCCTCCGGCCTGGCCGAGAGCAGCGTGATGGCCTTGGAGGTCATTTCCGACAGCGACGGCTGCGTGGCCGCCTCGCCTTTCGGATTGCGCGCGCCGCGCTCCAGCTCATAGGCCAGGTGGTCCTCCTTGGCGTACAGGCCGATGAACTTCTTGCCCGGCCGGGCCGCTTCCATCTGGGTGCGGTCGGTGGCCACCGCGTAGCCGCGCGCGGCCAGTTCGGCCAGCAGGTCGCGGCCGTCGGCGCGGCCCTTGGTGTTGTCGGCGCTGTAAGGCGTGAAGTGGTGGCGGCCGCCGCCCATCAGCACGTCGAGGCCGTCGCCCAGCGCCGGGTTGTAGCCCGCGCCGCCCGGCACCGCCTGCGCGGCAATGGCGTAGCCGCTGTTGCGGTGGCAGCTGTGCGCGTAGGTGGAGGCCGGCGTGGCGTGCGTCGCTTCGGTGGTGGTGACCGCGCCCACGGCCTTGCCGTGCGCCTTGGCCAGCTCCAGTATCGTCACGGCGGGACGGCCGTTGCCGGCGGCGCAGCTGTCGATGGTGAGGTTGCCGTGCGCGTCCTTCTTCGGCGCCATGGCCTTGGTGTCGGACGACATCGAGATCACTTCGTTCTGGATCTTCACGCCGGTCATGTAGGAGCCCATGGAAGGCGCGCTGTCGGTGGTTTGCGCGTCCTGCGAATAGGTCTTGATGCGCGCCACGCGCTCCAGGCGCTCGAACTTGAGCAGGCCCTCTTCCTTGTACTGGTAGATGCGCGCGGCGGTGATGGCGGTCGGCCCCATGCCGTCGCCGAGGAAGAAGATGACGTTCTTCGCTTCGCCCGCGTGGACGTTGGCGGCGGTGGCGGCGGCCAGCAGCGCCGCGGTGATCAGGTTGCGTTTCATATCGTATAAATCCTTTACCAGCCGGCTGCGTTCTTGATCAGCGTATGCACTTGGGTGTTCTCGATCGTGCCGCGGAAGTCCGCCGCGCGCGCGCCGATGGCGCCCAGGTAGACGTCGGTGCCGCCGTTGGTGGTGGCGCCCGGCGCCATGCGCACTACTGCTTCCTGGCGGTAGTTCGGTTCCGTGACGATGGCGTCGCTCAGCAGCGAACCGCCGGCGCGGCTGCCCTTGACCCGGTTCACGCCGTTGCCGTAGCCGATGATGGTGTAGGGCACGTCGTCCAGGTCCTTGTAGTATTTGCCGTCCGTGTACTTGCGCACCAGGCCCAGCACGCCCGGTTCGGTGGCGGTGGTTTTGCCGGTGCGGATCGAATAGCCGTTCAGGATCAGGGTGCTGTCGCTGCTGGCGGTCATGACGATCAGGGTGCGCTTCAGGCCGGGGTCGATGGCCTGCATCTTGTCGATCGCGGTTTTCAGCGCGCCGTCCAGCGCCACGGTTTCATCCAGCGCGCGGCGCGCGGTCGAGGCGCGCTGCGCGTGGCCGATCTGGCCGTTGCCCACCACCAGGAAGAAGCCCTTGCCGCTGCTGGCCAGCACGTCGATGGCGGCCGAGGTCATGGCCGGCAGCGACGGCTCTTTGCCGTTCGCCTGCGCGCCCGCCGCTGCACCGGCGCTGGCCGATGGCGCGTGCACCGCGCCGTTGAACAGGCCCAGTACGCGCTGGCCCGCTACCGGCTTGAGCGCCTGCAGCGCAGCCGCGTCGGCCACCGGCGTGTAGCCCTGGCCGCGCAGTTCGGCCAGCAGGTCGCGGCCGTCGGCGCGCTTCTGGAAGTGCTGCGCGCCGCCGCCCAGCACCACGTCCAGGCCGCCCACCAGCTGTTCGTTGTAGCCCGCGCCGCCCGGCACCAGCGCAGCGGCGATGTCCTCGTTGCGCGAGGCCTGGCAAGCGTGCGCGTAGCCCGCAGCGGTCAGCGGATCGGTCACGCTGGCGGCGTTGACGACGCCGGCCGCCCAGCCGCGCTTGCGCGCCAGCTCCAGCAGCGTGGCCGGCGCGCGCGGCGCAGCCGAACCGCCGGCGCTGCCAGGGGCTGCGCAACCGGTAACGGCCAGCTGGCCGTTATTGGTCTTCACGCCCGTCATGTAGGCCGACATGGCGGCGGCCGTGTCGGTCACCTGCATGTCGTTGGAATAGGTCTTGACGTAAGCCGCTTCAGGCAGCGTATCGATCGCCAGGTCGCCGGACTCGCCCACCGCATAGTTGCGCGCGGCAGTCAGCGTGTTGATGCCCATGCCGTCGCCGACCAGGAAAATGATGTGCTTGAGCGCCGTGGATTCAGCCGGCATGGCGGGCGGCACCGGCGCATCGGCCTGCGGGCCGGCCGGGCGGGAGCCGGGGCCGGCACAGCCAGCCAGGGTTGCTGCAAGCGCGGTTATGGCAAGCCCTGCCGCCGCACGCTGAATCCGATTTTCCATGGCCCACCTTCAAGTTGCAAAGGCAGCCATCTTATCTGAAAACGGTGCTGCGGAGAATCAGATCGGTGGGGTGTACTTCCAGTTGTTCCACGCCGCGAGCACGGCGTTCGGATAGTCGGGCCGGCCGCGCGAGCCGTTGTAGCGGCCCAGCGCCAGGAACAGGTTGCCGCGCTCCATGTCGATATACATGCGCAGGATGGCGCAGCCGTAGCGCAGATTGGTCTGCATATTGAACAGCTTGCGGCGGTCGCTGTCGCCGATCACATTGGTCCAGAACGGCATCACCTGCATATAGCCGCGCGCGCCCACCACCGACACCGCGTACTTGCGGTACGCCGATTCCACCTGGATCAGCCCCAGCACCAGTCCCGGCTCCAGTCCGGCGCGGCGCGCTTCGTACCATGCCGTTTCCAGGAACTCGGTGCGCAGCTGCTCGTCGGGCAGCTTGCGCTTCAGGCGCGCCGACATCTGCGCCAGCCACAGCTCGTAGCGCTGGCGGTCGGCCGCGTTGCTGAAAGCGGGTTTGGGCGGACGGGCGTCCAGGATGGCGTTCGACAGCGCCAGCCGCACCGAGTCGGCCAGCGCTTCTTCCTGCTGGTTGCCGGCAAAGCCGAACGGCGCGCTCAGCACGCCGGTCGAGAACGCCAGCACATGCCACCAGCGCAGCGGGCGGGCCCAGAACCGGCGCCTGTCCGCGCCCTTGCGCTGATGGCTCAGGGTGCTCACTGCTGCACTTTGCCTTTGATGAACTCGACCACCTCGGCCAGCGGCACGGCGGTGGCTTCGGCATCGCGGCGGCCCTGGTATTCCAGGTTGCCTTCCTTCAGGCCGCGCTCGCCGATCACCACGCGGTGCGGCACGCCGATCAGTTCCCAGTCGGCGAACATGGCGCCCGGGCGCAGGCCGCGGTCGTCCACGATGACGTCGATGCCGGCTGCCTGCGCGGCGGCGTACAGCTTGTCGGTCTCTTCCTTGACCAGCTCGCTGCGGTCGTAGCCCATCGGGCACAGCACCAGCTCGAACGGCGCCAGCGAGGTCGGCCAGATGATGCCCTTGTCGTCGAAGTTCTGCTCGATGGCGGCGCCCAGGATGCGGGTGATGCCGATGCCGTAGCAGCCCATCTGCAGCGGCGCGGCCTTGCCGTTCTCGTCCAGGAAGGTGGCCTTCATCGACTCGGAGTAAGCGGTGCCCAGCTGGAACACGTGGCCCACTTCGATGCCGCGCTCGATCGCCAGCACGCCCTTGCCGTCCGGCGAAGGGTCGCCCTCGACCACGTTGCGCAGGTCGGCCACGATGGCAGGCTCGGCCACGTCGCGGCCCCAGTTGGCGCCGGTGTAGTGGAAGTCCGCCTCGTTGGCGCCGGTGATGAAGTCGGCCATGTTGGCCACGGTGCGGTCGGCCACCACGGTGACCGGCGCCTTGGTGCCGATCGGGCCCAGGTAGCCGGGGATGCAGCCGTACACTTCCAGGATCTCCGCTTCGGTGGAGAAGCGGTGGTTGGCCAGGCCGGGCACCTTGCCCACTTTGATCTCGTTCAGCTCATGGTCGCCGCGCAGCAGCAGCATGAAGTATTCCTTGGTGCCGGCTTTGCCGTCCTTGCCTTCGTGCTCGACCGTCAGCGCCAGCGTCTTCAGCGTGTTGCTCAGCGCGGTGCCCAGCAGCTTGGCCACGTCTTCGCACTTGGCCGCTTTCGGCGTGGCGGTTTTCACCAGTTCGGCGCCGGGCGCGGGACGGGTGCCGGAGGCCAGCGCCTCGGCCGCTTCCATATTGGCCGCGTAGTCCGAGGTCGGGCAGTACACCAGCGCGTCCTCGCCGGTGGAGGCGATCACGTGGAATTCATGCGAACCGGTGCCGCCGATGGCGCCGTTGTCGGCCGCCACCGCGCGGAACTTCAGGCCAAAGCGAGTGAAGATGCGGGTGTAGGCGTCGAACATCACCTTGTACGACTGCTGCATGCCGGCCAGGTCGCGGTCGAAGGAGTAGGCGTCCTTCATGGTGAACTCGCGGCCGCGCATCAGGCCGAAGCGCGGACGGCGTTCGTCGCGGAACTTGGTCTGGATGTGGTAAAAATTCAACGGAAGCTGCTTGTAGGATTTAATTTCCGAACGAACAACATCGGTGATCACTTCCTCGGAGGTCGGCTGGATGGCGAACTCGCGGCCGTGGCGGTCTTTCACGCGCATCAGCTCGGCGCCCATCTTGTCCCAGCGGCCGGTCTCCTGCCACAGCTCGGCCGGCTGCACCAGCGGCATCAGCAGCTCAATGGCGGCGGCATTGTTCATCTCTTCGCGCACGATGGCTTCCACCTTGCGGATCACCTTCAGGCCCATCGGCATGTAGGTGTAGATACCGGAGCCCAGACGCTTGATCATGCCCGCGCGCATCATCAGCTGGTGGCTGACGATCTCGGCGTCGGCAGGCGCTTCTTTGAGAGTTGAAATAAAAAATCGGGAGGCACGCATACGGTGAATTCTTTTTAAAAAGAGAGAGTTATAATCAACCTAATTTTAAAGGATTAGCTGGCTGATGCGTCCATACTTTATACAAATGCGTTCATTAGATGGCCCGCCGACGGTTTTCGTACCCCGAAAACCGGGCTGGCGCGCAGGTTTGTGGGCAAAAATATAAGAAGGACGCACTGCAAGCAGAAAGTTTGAGGTGCAACATGCTCGACCGTGAAGGGTTTCGGCCCAACGTCGGCATCATCCTGCTCAACGCCCATAACGAGGTGTGGTGGGGCAAGCGGGTGCGCGAGCACTCATGGCAGTTCCCGCAAGGCGGGATCAAGTACGGCGAAACGCCTGAACAGGCGATGTACAGGGAGCTTGAGGAAGAAATAGGATTGCGGGCGGAACACGTCAAGATTGTCGGCCGCACCCGCGACTGGCTGCGCTATGAGGTGCCGGACCACTTCATCAAGCGCGAGATCCGGGGCCATTACCGTGGCCAGAAGCAGATCTGGTTTCTGCTGCGCATGTGCGCGCGCGACAACGACGTGAACCTGCGCCTGACCGACCATCCCGAGTTCGACGCCTGGCGCTGGCACGAGTACTGGGTGCCGCTGGACGTGGTGATCGAGTTCAAGCGCGACGTCTACCAGCGCGCGCTGCAGGAACTGTCGCGCTTCCTGACGTGGCCGGCGCACGGCAACGGCAACGGCAACCGCCACCATACGTCGCGCTACCTGCGCCAGCCGCACGCGCCCAGGAATAGCGGCAGCAATGGCAGCGGCAACAACAATGGTAGCAATGGCGGCAATAGCAACAATGCCAACAAGGCAAGCGCCGCGGTGGCTGCCAACGCCGCCAACGCCGCCGCCGCAGTGGGTACGCCGGAACTGGTGGGGGGCGATCCTTGCGACTGCGCGGCCGACGCGCCCCGCATCGTGCTGCCGGGCCAGGAGTAAAGCAAAACGGACGCCTCGGCGTCCGTTTTCACGTCAGGGTACAATACCGTCCATGTTTAATCCCTCTTCCGACGATGTGCGGCGCTTCTTCTGCGCCGTGTTCCAGAAACAGCGCGCCAACGACATCCTGACGCCGCTGGAAACCATGGCTGGCGACTGGATCCGCCACCACCCCGAATACGCCGACATCCTCAGCGACGTGGACGCGGCCCTGGCGCGCGACTATTCCGTCGACAGCGGCCAGACCAATCCCTTCCTGCACCTGTCCATGCATTTGTCGATCGACGAGCAGATCTCGATCGACCAGCCGCCCGGCATCCGCGCGGCCGCCACGGCGCTGACCCTGAAACTGGACTCGGCGCACGAGGCCCAGCACCAGATCATGGAATGCCTGGGCGAGATGATCTGGAACGCCCAGCGCAGCGGCCAGCCGCTGGACGGGCTGGCCTATATCGAAGCGGTGCAGCGCCGCGCGGCGCGCTGAAACGACAAAACCCGCCGCGGCGGGTTTTTTCTTTGCTACGCAGCCATTACCAGCCGGCCGACAGCGTGTACTTGCCGTTGGTCGAACCGGTGCCGCCGCTGTAGCGGATCACCTTGGCGTACAGCACGCCGGACGCGGTGCTGGTGACCGTGTCCGCCTGGCCGGTGCCCTTGGTGCTGGAGGTCAGCTTGGTGCCGGCGCTGTTGTACAGCTCCAGGTCGTAATCCGAGGTGGCGTTCGGGGTCAGGGTCACGGTCAGCGTCTTGCCGGCAGGCAGGGTCACCTTGTAGTAATCCACGTCCGAATTGGCGCTGATGGTGCCGTTCACCGTGGTGCCGGCCGTGGCGATGACTTGCGCGGTGGCGATGGTGTTGTTGGTCTCGGTTTCCGCCACGGTCGGGCCGGTCGGCGTGGACGACAGGATGCCCTGCGCCTCGAACTTGGCCTGGAAGGTGTTGGCGTAGGTCAGGTCGGCCGGGTACAGCGTCTTGGCGGCGTTGACGATGGCGGTGGCCATGGCCGGCATCTTGACGTTGCTGCCCAGGCCGAAGTGCGCTTCCAGGATGATCTGGTCGATATTGCCGCGCGGCTTGCCGGCCGCGATCAGCGACACCATGGACGCGTACAGCGGCGCCGACCACAGCTCGTCGGACGAGAACGTCACGCCCGCTTCGGTCACCGACTGGTGCGCGCCATAGGTCTTGCTGGCGTTGTACTTGGCGTCGGTGCGGTTCAGCATGCGGCCGGCCCAGCAGGCGCCGTGGCCGTCCCAGCTGAAGGCCCATTCCGGGTGGAAGGTTTTGCCGTTCGGGGTGCTGTAGGAATAGGACGCGGCCCAGTAGTCGCCGAAGCCTTCGCCCATGGCGCCGGTGTCGCCGCCGCTCCAGCCGGAGTTGATGTTGCGGTGGATGCCGTGGCCGTATTCGTGCAGGATCACGTCCGCGTCTTCGCTGTCGTTCACGCAGCCGTGGCCGAAGGCCAGGTAGTCGGTGCTGCCGCCGTAGCTGTAGTGCGAGTTGTCGTCGCCGTTCAGGCCGTCGGTGTCGACGTCGAACGGACGGTTGATGATGGACTTGGTGCCGGTGAAGCCCAGCGACTGGATGTAGCGCTGGTTCTGGTCCAGGTGGAAATAGACGTTGGTGTCGTCGAAGGCGTTGCTGCCGCGCTTGGCCGTCCACACGCCGTTGGTGGTGGTCGATGGCGCGGTGTTGGGCGCTTCGATGTTCTTGATGTTGACGTACGGGCCGGTCAGCGTGTAGTTGCTGCCCACCACGGTCAGGTCGCGCAGGGTCTTGTTCGAATAGCCGGCGTCAAAGGCGGACGCGGCCGAGGTGTCGGTCAGCGCCTCGGTGGCCAGCGCGGTGCGCGGATCGGGATCGAAGGCGTAGCCGGAACCGTTGATGCCGGACGCCAGCGCGGCGGCCGGGGCGGCGGCGCGCAGCGAGGTGCGCGCCGCCTGGGTTGCCTGGGCGTCGCTGGCGGCCTTCATGGCGCTGCGGCGGTCCAGTACCGGGCCGCCCACCTTGGCGCGCGCTTCCAGCGAGCGTTCGCCCTTGCGCGGGATCGAAGTGGAGTAGGAATCGATGACGCTGCCGTCGTGCGCGTTCAGGAATTGCACGAAGCCGCCGGTCGGCATCTGCGCTTCAATGCTGACCTTGCGCGCCAGCTGCACGCCGTCCTTGCTCGGCACCCACACCAGCTCGGTGCGCGGCACGTCCACCAGCGGGTGCTGCACCTTCATGTTGTTCCAGCCCTTGTCCAGCGCCTGGTCTTCCGAGATCTGCGACTGGTTGTACAGCTGGTTGACGGCCTTGGCGTCCACCTCGTCCGAGATGTGGCGGGTTTCGTTGAAGATCTTCAGCAGCTGGCCGCCCTTGCCGATCGACACGATGATGACGGCGCGGTCCACCGGCAGGCCGCGCAGCATTTGCTGATAGTGGTAGTGCTTGCCGGTGAGCGACTCCTGCACCCGCACCAGCTCCAGGTTCTTGAGCGACGACGGCAGGCCGAAGCGGGCCGCATTCTGGCGCAGCGCATCCTCGGCCGAACCGGCCTTGGTGTTGGAGAACAGCGTCAGGTTGTCCACCGAGCGGCTGTCCGCGTGGGCGGCGCCGGCATAGGCGAGGACGATCAGGGATGCGAGGATGGGACGGGCAAAGTGGCGCATGCGGCAACGACTCCTATCAGTTCGGTTGATGCAAATAAGGGGGGCATATGCTGGTGCATATGACTGCCAGCCGAGTATAGCCATGCGTTTTGCGCCTTTGTAAAAGCAGGCCTTTTTAGACAGAACGCCGCGTTTTGTTCAATTTGAGACAATTTGGAAAAGGCCGCGAGCCGGGCTAAGATGGGCCAACTTTACAAGGAGCGAAGCCCATGCGACGAGTGCTATCCCTGACATTGAGCTGCGTGCTGGCCGCCGGCTGCGCGCTGCCGCCCGCGCAGGCGCAGCGCGCCATCGAGGACGTGGAACCGGAAGTGACCAAGGAAGTTGGCGCCGCGCTGGCGCGCAAGGGCGCCGAAGCGGGCGCGCCGGAGGCGGCGCTGCTGCGCGCCTGCCCGGCCCCGCTGCAGCTGGAACTGCTGCGCCGCAGCACCGACGGCGAAGAGCGCAGCTATCTGTACCGCGTGCGCTGCCCCGCCCCGCTGCTGGCCTCGGCCACTTATGGCAAGAACGCCGCCATCAAGCGGCTGACGCTGCAGCCGGAATAAAAAAAGCCACGCGCTGCGTGGCTTTCTTCAAGGGCCGATGCTGCGCTGCAGATCAGCGCTGCGTCACCAGATTGCCAGGCAGGCTGTGCAGGTACGCCGCCAGGTCCTTGATGTCCTGGTTGGTCAGCGGCTTGACCTGGCCGGTCATGATGGCGTTGCTGCGGCCGTTGGGCGCGTCGCCGCGCTTGTAGGCGGTCAGCGCGTGCTGCAGGTAATCCTTGTGCTGGCCGGCCAGCTTGGGATACGACGGGTCGATCGGCGAATTGTAGTCCTTGCCATGGCAGGCGGCGCAGCTGTATTTCTCGGCCAGCGCCTTGCCGGCGTTGATATTGCCGCCGGCGGTGGCGGCGAAGGAAGCGGAAGCGCAGAACAGGGCGATGATCAGTTTTTTCATGTCGTGAGGCCTCATTTCTGCGCGGTTTTAGCGGTCTGCTGCGAATAGAAGGCAGCGATGTCGGCGATATCCTGGTCCGACAGGCTGACGGCGATGCCCTTCATCGAAGGATGCTTGCGCTCGCCCTTCTTGTAGCCTTGCAACGCGTTCTCGATGTACTTAGCCGTCTGGCCACCAATCATCGGCACCTGGAACACTTCCGGGAAAGTGGCTTTGTAGCCGGGGATGCCGTGGCAACCGATACACATTTCGATCTTGGCTGGAGCCGCCTTGGCGTTTCCAACGATGTCCGCTGCTGCGGCAACGTTGGCGATGCCTGCGAGCACGAGAACTGCGTAGATTTTTTTCATGGTGGATGGCTAGGTTAACGTCAGTAATATTATTGATACTGCGTGATACAGTAGTCGCAAAAGTTGACTTTTACACTACCAGCCAACGATTCTAACCCAATAACAAGTTGCGAGTCCACATCATCCGCCCGCAGTGTGGTATAGCGTTCTGGCATATACTCGTGGGATTCATTTTCCACTAAGAGACGCCATTTTATGCAAGCAAACAAGGGCCAAGGCCAACGCTTCCAGGGTTCGGACAACTACGTCGCCACCAATGACCTGAAACTGGCCGTGAACGCGGCGCTCACGCTGCAGCGCCCGCTGCTCATCAAGGGCGAGCCGGGCACCGGCAAGACCATGCTGGCCGAGGAAGTGGCCGCCGCGCTGGACATGCCGCTGATGCAGTGGCACATCAAGTCCACCACCAAGGCACAGCAGGGCCTGTATGAATACGACGCCGTGTCGCGCCTGCGCGACTCGCAGCTGGGCGACGAGCGCGTGCGCGACATCCACAACTACATCGTCAAGGGCGTGCTGTGGCAAGCCTTCACCGCGCCGGAGCCGGTGGTGCTGCTCATCGACGAGATCGACAAGGCCGACATCGAGTTCCCGAACGACCTGCTGCGCGAGCTGGACCGCATGGAGTTCTACGTCTACGAGACGCGCGAAATGGTGCAGGCCAAGCACCGCCCGCTGGTCATCATCACCTCCAACAACGAGAAGGAACTGCCGGACGCCTTCCTGCGCCGCTGCTTCTTCCACTACATCAAGTTCCCGGACAAGGACACGATGGAGCAGATCGTCAAGGTGCACTACCCGACCTTGAAGCAGGAACTGCTGGCCACCGCGCTGCAGACCTTCTACGAGGTGCGCGACGTGCCAGGCCTGAAGAAGAAGCCGTCCACCTCCGAGTTCCTGGACTGGCTCAAGCTGCTGCTGGCCGAAGACATCCCGCCGGAAGCGCTGCGCAGCAAGGACGCCAAGGCCGCGGTGCCGCCGCTGCACGGCGCGCTGCTGAAGAACGAGCAGGACGTGCACCTGTTCGAGCGCCTGGTGTTCATGAACCGGACCAACCGCTGATGAACGCCGCCCTCTCCAACTTCGCCGCGGTGACGCTGGAGCTGAACGGCGTGCGCCTGGAGCCGCTCGGCCCGCAGCACGCCGCCGGCCTGCTGGCCGCCGCCTGCGACGGCGAGCTGTGGAAGCTGCGCATCACCTCCGTGCCCGAACCGGACCAGGTGCAAGCCTATATCGCCACCTCGCTGGAGATGCGGCCCGGCCGCTTCGCCTTCGCCGTGATCGACAGCGTGACCGAAGAAGTGATCGGCAGCACCAGCTACCACGACATCGTGCCGGCGCTGGACCGCGTGGAAATCGGCTACACCTGGTACGCGCGCAGCCGCCAGCGCAGCTACGTCAACACCAGCTGCAAGCTGATGCTGCTGACGCACGCGTTTGAAACGCTGGGCTGCGCCGTGGCCGGCTTCCGCACCGATAATTTCAACCACGCCTCGCAGGCAGCCATCGAGCGCCTGGGCGCAAAGAAGGACGGCGTGCTGCGCCACCACGGCATGCGGCGCGACGGCACCGTGCGCGACACCGTCATCTACAGCATCGTGCGCGGCGAATGGCCGGAAATCAAGGCGCACTTGCGCTACAAGTTAAGCAGAGACTGAGCATGCTGATCGATTTTTTCTTCACGCTGAAAGACGCGAAGATCCCCGTCTCCATCAAGGAGTTCCTGACCTTGCTGGAAGCGATGCAGAAGAACGTCATCGACGCCTCGATGGACGACTTCTACTATCTGTCGCGCCTGACGCTGGTGAAGGACGAAGCCCACTACGACAAGTTCGACCGCGCCTTCGCGCAGTACTTCAAAGGCATCAACGGCGCCTTCGAAACCAACAGCGCCATTCCGCTCGACTGGCTGATCAAGCGCATGGAGCGCGAGCTGAGCGACGAGCAGAAGGCCGCGCTGGAAAAATTTGGCTACGACAAGCTGATGGACCGCCTGAACGAACTGCTGAAAGAGCAGAAGGAACGCCACGAGGGCGGCAGCAAGTGGATAGGCACCGGCGGCACCTCGCCGTTCGGCAACGGCGGCACCAACCCGGAAGGCGTGCGCATCGGCGGCAAGGGCGGCAACCGCACGGCGGTCAAGGTGTGGGAAGCGCGCGCCTACAAGGATTACGACTCCGAGCGCGAACTGGGCACGCGCAACATCAAGGTGGCCCTGCGGCGGCTGCGCAAGTTCGCGCGCGAAGGCCACGAGGACGAGCTGGCGCTGGACCAGACCATCCGCGCCACCGCCAACAACGCCGGCTTCCTCGACATCAAGATGCAACCCGAGCGCAAGAACAACATCAAGGTGCTGATGCTGCTCGACGTGGGCGGCACCATGGACGACCACATCGAACGCACGGAAGAGCTGTTCTCGGCCGCCAAGACCGAGTTCAAGAACATGGAATTCTTCTACTTCCACAACTGCGTGTACGACTACCTGTGGAAGAACAACCGCCGCCGCAACGCCGAGCGCTTCCCCACCTGGGACGTGCTGCGCAAATACACGCCGGACACCAAGGTGATCTTCGTCGGCGACGCCACCATGAGCCCCTACGAAATCCTGCAGCCGGGCGGCTCGGTGGAATACAACAACGAGGAAGCCGGCGCCGAATGGCTGGGCCGCTTCACGCACGCCTTCCCCAAGTTCATCTGGCTCAACCCGGAGCCGGAAGGGCTGTGGCAGTACCGCCAGTCAATCGCCGTCATCCGCCAGCTGATGAACAACCGCATGTTCCCGCTCACCATCGAGGGCCTGGAACGGGCCATGCGCATGCTCAGCAAATAGGCTTGCTGCAGCCTTAAACGAAAGGCTGGTAGTCGACGCCGTCCTGCATTTTGCCGATCAGCTGGGCGTAGTTCTCCGCGCTCTCGCTGAAGCCGACCAGCACGCCGGCCACGGTGTCCTGGCCGGAGTTCAGGATGTTGACCCAGTGTTCCAGGCCTGCCTGCTCAGGCGCGCGGTGCAGCACGTTGGCGTACAGCCGCACCACGATCTCGGTGGCGCTGGGGTTCACGCCGTAGGTGGCGCGGAACTCGTCCGAATTGACGAAGCCCTGCGCCACGGCGCGCAGGCTGGCGCCATGGTCCAGGTGCGAAATCCAGAAGCCCAGTCCCACCTCGTCGGGTTCGCGGTTGAAAGCCGCCTGGTACAGCCGGTAGGCCTCGCCGCCGTTGCCGTCGATGTCCAGCGCCACCGCGCCGTCCTTGAAGTTGAGGCGCTCGACGTTCATCAGCAGGTCCAGGCCGTCGTCGCCGACATAGTCCCTGACCCAGAACTGGCCGCCGTCGGCCAGCACCGAATACTCGTCGCGGTAGCCGTTGTAGAAGGCCTCGTCGATGTCGAATCCGCCGTTCAGGTAGTCGTCGCCCCGGCCGCCGAACAGGGAGTCGTAACCGGCGTAGCCGTACAGGTCGTCGTCGCCGGCGGTGCCGTCGATATCGTCGTCCCAGTCTGTGCCGTGCAGTATGTAGCCCATCATGCTCTCCTCATGCGTTCGATGGCTAATCTTAGGCCGCGCGTTTGGCGCGCATGAGAAGAATTACAATTTGTTTCTAGCCAGGCAGCTGCAGCCGGTAGCCGACCGCCGTTTCGGTCAGCAGGTACTTCGGCTGGGCGGGGTCGTCTTCCAGCTTGTGGCGCAGATGGCCCATGTAGATGCGCAAATAGTGGCCGTTTTCGCTCTGCGAAGGGCCCCACACGGCGCGCAGCAGCTGCGGGTTGCTCATCACGCGGCCGGCGTTGCCCACCAGTACCGCCAGCAGCCGGTATTCGGTCGGCGTCAGGTGCACGCCTTCGCCGCCCCTGGTGACGCGGCGGTTCTGCAAGTCCACCTCCACGGCGCCGAAACGCACGATGCCGGCGACGTCGGCCTGCGGCTGGCGCTGGCGGCGCAGGGTGGCGCGCACGCGGGCCAGCAGTTCGCCCACGCCGAAAGGCTTGGTCAAGTAGTCGTCGGCCCCGGCGTCCAAGGCCTTGATCTTGTCGGCCTCGTTGACGCGGGCGGACAGCACGATCACCGGCACCGTGGACCATTTGCGCAGGTCGTGCAGGAAGGCCACGCCGTCGCCGTCCGGCAGGCCGAGGTCGAGCACCACCAGGTCCGGCTTGCGGGTGCCGGCGTCGATCAGGCCGCGCTGCATGGTGGGGCATTCGTGCACGTGCCAGCCCTCCTCTTCCAGCGCGGCACGCACGAAGCGGCGGATCTGCGGTTCATCTTCCACCAGCAGGGCGACGGGCGAAGTTTCGCTCAGTTTTTCCATCGGTCGGGTAGTCATCATTCCATCAGTTCTTTGGGCGGTTCGGGCGGCGTGCCGAGCGGCAGCGCGATGACGAAGGCGGCGCCGCCCAGCGGCGAAGGGGCGGCGCTAATGGTGCCGCCGTGCGCCTCGACGATGGCGCGGCAGATTGCCAGCCCCAGTCCCACGCCCGGCTTGGCCGATTCGCGCTCGCCGCGCGTGAACTTCTCGAACACGGCCTCCTCGCGGCCATGCGGCAGGCCCGGCCCGTCATCGTACACCATCAGATTCATCCAGGCGCCGTGCGGTGCGGCGCTCACGGCGATGCGCGAGCCGGCGGGCGTGTACTTGGCGGCGTTCTCCAGCAGGTTGCACAGCACGCGCTCGATCAGCACCGCGTCATAGCGCAGCAGCGGCAGGTCGTGCGGCAGATCGGTGCTGACGGCGTGCTGCCTGAGCTGCGGCGCGCTGGCGCGCAGGGCGCTCCCCACCACCTCCTCCAGCGGTTGCCATTCCAGGTTGAACTTCACTTCGCCGCTCTGGATGCGCGCCATGTCCAGCAGGTTGGACACCAGGGTGCTCATGCGCAGCGATTCGGCGTGCAGCGCCTGCGCCAGGTCCAGCTGCTGCGGCGCCAGCGCCGGTTTCGATCCGGCCAGCGATTCGGACAGGCCGACCAGCGACGTGAGCGGCGTGCGCAGGTCGTGCGACAGGGCCGCCAGCAGCGAGTTGCGCAGCCGCTCGGACTCCATGCTGACCAGCGCACCCTGCGCCACTTCGATATAGTGCACCCGCTCCAGCGCGATAGCGGCCAGCGCGGCGAAGGTGTCGAGCTGCTGCCGCTGCTCGGGGATCAGCATCCAGCGCCGGTTTTCCGGCTCGATGGCCAGCACGCCGCGCGTGCGCATCGGCGCCACCAGCGGCAGGTAGAAGATGCGGCTGGCCGGCAGCGTGTCGGTGCCCAGGCCCGCGCTTTCGGCGCGGTCGTAGGCCCATTGGGCGATGCCGATGTCCAGCACCGACAGGCTGGCGGCGCCCGCCTGCTGCAGCCGGCCTTCGCTGTCCGGCAGCAGCAAGGTGGCCCTGGCGCGGAACGCGGCCTGCACGGCGCTACGGGTGCTGTCGAAAATCTGCTCGGTCTGCAAGGCGCCGGACAGCTCGCGCGCGAATTCGTACAGGGCGCGCGAGCGCGCTTCGCGGTGCGAGGCCACGCGCGCCTGGAAGCGCAGGCCGGCCGTCAGGTGGCCGGTGATGAGGCCGACCGCCAGCATCACGCCGAAGGTGATCAGGTACTGGAAGTCCGACACCGCGAAGCTGAAGCGCGGCGCCACGAAGAAAAAGTCGAAGCACAGCACGCTGACGCAGGTGGCCAGCACCGAGGGGCCGCGCCCGAGCCGCACCGCCACCAGCACCACCACCAGCAGGAACAGCATGGCGATGTTGGCCAGGTCGACATAGGGCAGCAGCGGCGCGGTGATCAGCGCGCTGGCGATGCTGGCGCCTGCGGCGGCCAGGTAGGACCAGCCGCGCCGCTTGGCGGCGGGGTCCGGCTGCTCGTCCTGGCCGGCATCGGCAGCGGGGCCGGCGCCGGCGCGCGCGGCTGCCGCGTCGTCGCGCGGATTGAAGGGGTTGACCAGCGTGCGGCCGAACGGCGACAGTCCTGCCAGGCCGCCCGGCTGCGCCGCCGGCGCGCGCTCGCGGCTGGCGGCGCCGATCTCGATCAGGTCCACATCCGGCGCCAGGCTGGCCATGCGCCGGATGTGGGCGGCGCGCCAGGGCCGGCCCGGCCGGCCGCGCCCCAGCGTAATCTTGGACAGGTTGTGGCTGCGTGCATACTCGAGCGCCGTGGCGGCAATGTCGCCGCCGGTGAGCACGGCGGTGGCGGCGCCCAGCTCCTGCGCCAGCTTGAGCGTTTTCAGAATGCGCTCGCGCTCCGCTTCGGGCAGGCGCTGCAAGGCCGGCGTTTCGATGTACACCGCGTGCCATTCGGTGCCGAGCTGGCCGGCCAGGCGGGCGGCGCTGCGCACCACGTGCTCGCAGCCGGGACGCGGGCCGACGCAGCACAGCAGCGAAGCGCCGGTCTTCCAGATCGCGTCGATGGATTGCTCGACGCGGTAGGCGCGCACGTCGTCCTCCACCCGGTCGGCGGTGCGGCGCAGCGCCAGCTCGCGCAGCGCGATCAGGTTCCCTTTGCGGAAGAAGTTCTTCGACGCGCGCTCGGCCTGCGGCCCCTGGTACACGCGGCCGCTCTTCAGGCGCGCCAGCAGTTCGTCGGCGGGGATATCGACCAGCACCACCTCGTCGGCCTGGTCGAACACCGTATCGGGCACGGTTTCGTTGACGCGGATGCCGGTGATGCCGCCCACCACGTCGTTCAGGCTGTCGAGGTGCTGCACGTTGACGGTGGTAAGCACGTCGATGCCGGCCTCCAGCAGCTCTTCGACGTCCTGCCAGCGCTTGGGGTGGCGCGACCCGGGCGCGTTGGAGTGCGCCAGTTCGTCCACCAGGATCAGCGCCGGGCGCCGTTCCAGCGCCGCGTCAAGGTCGAATTCCCTGAGCACCTTGCCGCGATACGCCACCTCCTTCAGCGGCAGCACATCGAGGCCGTCCAGCAGGCTGGCGGTTTCGCTGCGGCCGTGCGTTTCGGCCACGCCAACCAGCAAGGCCTGCCCGGCCGCGCTCAGCTTGCGGGCGGCGGACAGCATGGCGTAGGTCTTGCCGACGCCGGCCGAGGCGCCGAAGTAGATGCGCAGCCGGCCGCGCGCAGCCTTGCGCTCCTGCGCCTGGACGTGCGCCAGCAGCGCGTCGGGATCGGGCCGTTGGCCGTCGTTTGGGAACATGGTGCCTTGCAGGTTTTTCGCGTTTCAGGACGATTCAGCGAGTATGCGCGGATTTGCCGTCCAGCGCCAGATTCAGCGCCAGCACGTTCACGCGCGGCTCGCCGAAGAAGCCGAACACGCGGCCGCGCATCTCGCGCTCGACCAGCGCGCGCACCTGCTCCGCGCCGAGCCCGCGCGCGGCGGCGACGCGGCCCACCTGGTACTGGGCGGCGGCCACGCTGATCTCGGGATCGAGGCCGCTGGCCGATGCGGTCACCAGGTCCACCGGCACCGGCGCCGTGTTGCCCGGGTCGGCGGCCTTGAGCGCGGCGATGCGGCCTTTCACCGCCTCCACCAGCGCCGGATTCAGCGGCCCCAGGTTGGAACCGCTGGAACCGGCCGCGTTGTTGGCCATGGGCGCGGTGGCCGAAGGGCGGCCCCAGAAGTACTTGGGCGAAGTGAAGGACTGGCCGATCAGCTCCGAGCCGACCGCCTTGCCGCCGACTTCAACCATGCTGCCTGCCGCTTGCGCGGGGAACACGGCGCTGCCGATGCCGGTGACGGCCAGCGGATACAGCACGCCGCAGATCAGGGTCAGCGCGCCGAAGATGACCAGCGCAGGGCGAATATGGGTTTTCATGATGGCTCCTGGTTAAACGAGGTTGAACGCTGCCAGCAGCATGTCGATCAGCTTGATGCCGATGAACGGCAGGATGATGCCGCCCAGTCCAAACACCAGCAGATTGCGGCGCAGCAGCGCGGTGGCGCCGATGGCGCGGTACTGCACGCCCTTCAGGGCCAGCGGGATCAGCGCAATGATGATGAGCGCATTGAAGATCACCGCCGACATGATGGCCGACGAGGGACTGGCCAGGTGCATGACGTCCAGCGCCTTCAGCTGAGGATAGGTGCCGACGAAAGCCGCCGGGATGATGGCGAAGTACTTGGCGATGTCGTTCGAAATCGAGAACGTGGTGAGCGAACCGCGCGTCATCAGCATCTGCTTGCCGATTTCGACGATCTCCAGCAGCTTGGTGGGGTTCGAATCCAGGTCCACCATATTGCCCGCTTCCTTGGCCGCCTGCGTGCCCGAGTTCATGGCCACGGCCACGTCGGCCTGCGCCAGAGCGGGGGCGTCGTTGGTGCCGTCGCCGGTCATGGCCACCAGCCGGCCTTCGGCCTGGTGGCTGCGGATCAGCTTCAGCTTGTCCTCCGGCGTGGCTTCGGCCAGGAAGTCGTCCACGCCCGCCTCGGCGGCGATGGCGGCGGCGGTCAGCTGGTTGTCGCCGGTGATCATCACGGTCTTGATGCCCATGCGGCGCAATTCGGCGAAGCGCTCCTTGATGCCGCCCTTGACGATGTCCTTCAGCTCCACCACGCCCATCACGCGGCCGCCGTCGGCCACCACCAGCGGCGTGCTGCCCCGGCGCGCCACGTCGTCCACGGCGCGCGCCACCTCGGCCGGATACGGCAGGCCCAGCGACTCCACGTACTTCTTCACCGAGTCGGCCGCGCCTTTGCGCACTTGCCGGCCCTGCAGGTCCACGCCGCTCATGCGGGTCTGCGCGGTGAACGGAACGAACTCGGCCTGCAGCGAGGCCATGTCGCGCTCGCGGATGTTGAACTTCTGCTTGGCCAGCACCACGATGCTGCGCCCTTCCGGCGTTTCGTCGGCCAGCGAGGCCAGTTGCGCCACGTCCGCCAGCTGCTGCTCGGTCACGCCGGGCGCGGGCACGAAGGCCGACGCCTGGCGGTTGCCCAGCGTGATGGTGCCGGTCTTATCCAGCATCAGCACGTCCACGTCGCCCGCCGCTTCCACCGCGCGGCCGGAGGTGGCAATGACGTTGGCCTGCATCATGCGGCTCATGCCCGCCACGCCGATGGCCGACAACAGGCCGCCGATGGTGGTCGGTATCAGGCACACCAGCAGCGCGATCAGCACCGTGATGGTGACCGGTGCTCCCGAGCCGGCCGCCGCCACCGAAAACAGCGAGAACGGCAGCAGCGTCACCGTCACCACCAGGAACACGATGGTGAGCGCCACCAACAGGATGGTCAGCGCGATCTCGTTCGGGGTCTTCTTGCGCTTGGCGCCTTCCACCATGGCGATCATGCGGTCCAAAAATGTTTCACCGGGGTTGGCGGTCACCTTCACCACCAGCCAGTCCGACAGCACGCGGGTGCCGCCGGTAACGGCCGAGAAGTCGCCGCCCGACTCGCGGATCACGGGCGCCGATTCGCCGGTGATGGCGCTTTCGTCCACCGAGGCCACGCCTTCGACCACTTCGCCGTCGATGGGAATGACATCGCCCGCCTCCACCAGGATGAAGTTCCCCTTGCGCAGATCCGGACCGTCGCACGGCAGCCACGCGGTGCCGTGGCGGGGCGCGGACAGCTTCTTGGCCACCACGCTCTTTTTCAGGCTGCGCAGCGAAGCCGCCTGCGCCTTGCTGCGGCCTTCGGCCATGGCTTCGGCCAAGTTGGCGAACAGCACCGTGAACCACAGCCACACGGCGATGGCGGCCACGAAGCCGGCGCTGGCGCCGTCGGCCGCCTTGCCCAGCGCCGCCTGCAGCGCCAGCAGCGTGGTGATGATGCTGCCGACGTAGACCACGAACATGACGGGGCTGCGCAGCTGGGTGCGCGGATGCAGCTTGCGGAAGGCGTCCGCGATGGCCGGGACCAGCAGTTCCGAATCAAACAGTTTGAGGCGCTTGGGCGGCGTAATGCCCGCCAGTGCGTTCGTTTGCGACATGATGGCCTCCTCTTATTTGGTCAGTTGCAGATGTTCGACGACAGGGCCGAGCGCCAGCGCCGGTACATAATTGAGCACGCCCACCAGCGCCACCACGCCCACCAGCAGGCCGATGAACATGGCGCCGTGGGTCGGCATGGTGCCGGCGTTGGCTTGCAGGCGCTGCTTGCCGGCCAGCGAACCGGCGATGGCGAGGATGGGAACGATCACGGCGAAGCGGCCGAACCACATGGCGATGGCCAGCATGGTGTTGTAGAACGGCGTGTTGGCGGACAAGCCGGCGAAGGCGCTGCCGTTGTTGTTGGCCGCAGAGCTGAAGGCGTACAGGATTTCCGAGAAGCCGTGCGCGCCGGGGTTGGCGATGCCGGCGCGGCCCGCCTCCGTCATCACGGCGATGGCGGTGCCGCACAGCACCAGGATGGGCGTGACGAGGATGGCCAGGGAGGTCATCTTCATTTCATAGGCCTGGATCTTCTTGCCCAGGTATTCCGGCGTGCGGCCTATCATCAGGCCGGCGATGAACACCGCCATGATGGCGAACACCAGCATGCCGTACAGGCCGGAGCCCACTCCGCCGAAAATCACTTCGCCGAACTGGATCAGCAGCATGGGGATCATGCCGCCCAGCGGCGTGAAGGAATCGTGCATGGCGTTCACGGCGCCGCAGGACGCGGCGGTGGTGACCGCCGCGAACAGGGCAGAGGCGCTGATGCCGAAGCGGGTTTCCTTGCCTTCCATATTGCCGCCCGATTGCGTGGCGCTCATGGCCTGGTCCACGCCCAGCGCCTGCAGCGCGGGGTGGGCCTGCTGCTCGGCCACCAGCACCACGGCGGTGGCGGCCACGAACAGCAGGGTCATAGCGCCCAGCACGGCCCAGCCCTGGCGGCGGTCGCCCACCATGCGGCCGAAGGCGAAGCACAGGCCAGCCGGGATGATGAAGATGGCCAGCATCTGCATGAAGTTGGTCAGCGCGGTCGGGTTCTCGTAAGGGTGGGCCGAGTTGGCGTTGAAGAATCCGCCGCCGTTGGTGCCCAGCATCTTGATCGCTTCCTGCGAGGCGACCGGCCCCATGGCGATGGTCTGGGTGGCGGCTGTCATGGCGCCGCCGTCGGGCGCCGTGTAGCTCACCGGGTCCAGCAGCGCCACTTCCTTGTAGGCGGAGAAGTTCTGGATCACGCCCTGCCCCATCAGGAACACGGCCAGCAGCAGCGACAGCGGCAGCAGCACGTACAGCGTGGAGCGCGTGGCGTCGACCCAGAAATTGCCGATCGATTTGGCCGAGCGCGAGCTGAAGCCGCGTATCAGCGCATAGGCCACGGCCATGCCGGTGGCGGCCGAGAAGAAGTTCTGGCAGGTCAGCGCCAGCATCTGGACCAAATAGCTCATGGTCTGCTCGCCGCTGTAGCCCTGCCAGTTGGTGTTGGCCACGAAACTGACGGCGGTGTTGAAGGAGGAGTCGGGGCTGACGTTGCCCAGCCCTTGAGGATTGAGCGGCAGCCAGGCTTGCACCCGCTGCAGGACGTAGACCACCACCGCGCCGATGCAGTTGAAGACCAGCAGCGCAGCGGCGTAGCCTTTCCAGCCCTGGCCGCGTTCCTCGGCCTTGAGCGGCACGCCGGCCGCGCGGTACAGCAGTTGTTCGATCTTTTCCAGCCAGCCGAAGCCGGGCACGCGGCCGCCGTCGCCGACGCGCGCCAGCACGATGCCGAGCGGCCAGGCCAGCGCCAGCAGCACGGCCAGGAAGGCCGCCAGCAGCAGAAACGACTCCATCGAGGATTGCATCGTCATCACAGATCCTCCGCTTTCAGCAACGCCAGCACCAGGTACACAAACAACCCGGCCGCAGCGATTGCGCACATAAACACGACATCCATTTTTAACCCCTCGCAGGTCTTGTTTTGATGTTTCCAGCTTATCGGCGGGGGTCTAAAATCGGTGTAAAGACTGGCGGGGAGGGTGTAAACAAGGTGTAAAAATGCGCCGATGATGGGCTGAAACGGCAACAGGCCGGCCGCACCGGGAATGCACCCTGGCGCTGCCGGCCTGCGGCGGGAACGTAACGGTCTAGAACACTTTGCTGACGGTCAGCACCAGCGCGGTCCTGCCCAGGAATTTGCCGTTGGCGGGCGAGGCGTAGGCGGCCTTGCCGGCGTTGGTGCCGATCACGGCCAGCGCGCCGGTGAGCACGCCGAAGTCCCTGGTGGCGCCGACTTTCCAGTCGGTGTAGTCGGCCTGGCTGGAATTTTTCACCTTCTGGTGGCCGGCGTGCAGGTTGACGGTGTAGCCGCCGCCCGCGTCGAGATTGGCGCCCAGGTCCAGGTAGCCGCTGTTTTTGCTGTCGACAAAGCCGAACAGACTGGTCACCGCGTGCGAATACTTGATGTAGGCGGGGCCGTAGCCCAGCTGGCCGTAGACCTCGGTGGTGTCGGCGTTGGCGAAGCCGGCGACGTGTTTCAGTTCATTGGATGGATAGACGTAGGTCAGCACGCCCGCGTCGTAGGATATGTCGGCGCTCAGCTGGCCGCGCTTGCCCGCGTACAGGTCCAGCTCCACGCTGCCGTCGCCGCCCGCATCCCTGGTCCACTTGATGGTGGAGCCCCAGGCGCCGGCGTAGAAGCCGCTCGGGTTGTGCACATAGTCCGCGCCGCCCTGCAGCGCAGGCTGCAGGCGGGTCTGCGAAATGCCGCGGTAGCGGTAGTCCGAGGCAGCGGCGGCGTTAAAGCTGATGTCGTGGTCCGGCTTCTGTTCTTCGGCCTGCGCGGAGGCGCCGAAGGCGGCGAAGGTGGAGACAAAGGCGGTGGCAAGCAGCAGTTTCTTCATGATGCAGTCTTTCTTCGGTGGGTAAATTGGTCAGGCGGCGAACACTTCGCGGTACAAGCCCGGCATATCATCGGCCGCCTTGTCCTTGTGGATGACGGTACAGGCCAGCGAGGCGGACATCACGCGCGAGGCGTAGGCGCGGATCGCCGCCAGCTGCTCGTTTTCCGGCCCCTGGCAGCCGCAGCACGCCACGAACAGCACGCGCAGGCCGGGATTGAACATGCGGGCCGAATTCAGGCGCGCGATCAGCTGATACTGGCTGGCCAGGTCCGCCTGCTCGGCCGACACGGGTACCAGCACCAGGCGCGCGGCGATCAGCGCGGCGCGGCTTTGCACGGTGTCGCGCCCTTCGGTGTCGATCACGATGTCGTTGTAGTAGCGGCGCAGCACCTCCAGTTCGGCGGGCACGTCGCGCCCGCGCATCGGCCGGGCCGGGACCCGGGGCTGGATGCCGGCGGCAATGCACTCGCAGTTCCACGCCATCGCCGACTGTTTGGGATCGGCGTCCAGCAGCAGCACCTTGCGTCCCGCGCGGGCCCGCAGCAGCGCCAGGTAGCTCGCGACCAGCGTCTTGCCCGAGCCGCCGCTCTGGTTGGCGATTGCGATAATCATGTCGGCCTCCTTTATGCAGATTCGATGCTGAACAGCTTATCGGCGGCGCCGTAAAAACGGTCTAAAAAGCACGCGGCGCGCCATAAAGGCGGTGTATACGCGAAGCGCGCATCACCGCTCTTTTTCACCGCGTGACAATTCGCGTATTTGTCCCGGAAAGCCCTCGCTATATTGGTAAACGGCATCGCTGGAAAACTACAAATACGAGGGAGACCTGGCATGCGTATCGATTTCACTATCAATGGCCACAGCAATGCGGCCGCGCGCTTTCTTACATGGACGCCATCCCCTTTGCGTCTCCGGCTGCTGGACGCACCGCCACTGCCGGCGAGCGTTAGCGTCACCCTTGCCGAGCAGGCCAAACCCGGCGGCGGCTCGCTGCGCTTTAGCAGCACCGAAGCCGGCCCGCCTCGCGCCACGCTGAACGTGGCCCTGCCCAGCAACGGGCAATCCGTCACGGTGTGGGTGATGGGGCGCTACGGCAAGGCCAGCCGGGAGAACGGCGACGTCGGCATCGCCGCGCGGGATGCCCAGGGCAGGCCGCTCGGCACCTTGCCCGTCATGGTCCGCGTCCGCAAGGACGCCAATACCCTCACGCCGTCCGAGCGCGACCGCTTCCTCGCCGCGCTGGCCAAGCTCAATGACCGCGGCGCGGGACGGTTCGTCGATTTCCGCAACATGCACGTGGGCGGCCTGCCGGACGCGCAGGCGCACGGCGGCCCCGGCTTCCTGCCCTGGCACCGCGCCTACCTGCTCGACCTGGAACGTGAACTGCAGGCGATCGATCCCTCGGTTGCGCTGCCATACTGGCGCTTCGACAAGCGCGCCGCCAATCTGTTCAGCCCCGACTTCATGGGCAACGCCGACGCTGACGGCTTCGTCGACTTCAGCCCGTCCAATCCGCTGACGATGTGGGCCACGGACGGCCAGATCGGCGTGATCCGCAGGATAGGCGACACCAATCCGGCCTTGCGCGCATCGCCGGACGTGCTCAGCGAAGAAGCCACCATGCAGCTCGGCGCCAGCTACAGCGGCTTCCGCGACATGCAATTCAACCCCCACGGGGCGGCCCACACCAGCTATTTCAGGGGCAGCATCTCCGGCATTGCCACCGCCGCCAAGGATCCCCTGTTCTTCCTCCTGCATTGCAATGTGGACCGCTTGTGGGCGCGCTGGCAGCGCCTGCACAACCGCTTCGACGCCAACGCAGCGCCGGCGTACGACAACGGGCCGACGCCGACCAGCCACCTGCAAGGCCACAACCTGAACGACAGCCTGTGGCCCTGGAACGGCGTCATCGCCGCGCCGCGCCCGCCCACCGCGCCCGGCGGCGACCTGGCACGCTCGCCTTGCGTGGCCGCGCCCGGCCCCAGGCCGCTGGTGCGCGACATGATCGACTTCCAGGGCAGCCGCCTGCGCGCGGCCTGCCTGGGCTTCGCCTACGACAACGTGAACTGACACGGCAAAGGAGAACCGGCCATGGCAAGCAAAAAACCGGCCGCCCGGCGGCCCACCGCTGCAGCCCTCGTGAAACGGGCCTTCGGCGACGGCGCCACCAAGGACAAGGTGGCCGCAATGTCCATGCTGCAGCAGATTGCGATCAGCGACCGCGCCACTTTCCGCCAGGTTGTCGCCACCCTGCGCGACCCTGGACAGCCGGCCGCGCTGCGCAAGGCCGCCCTGCGCACGCTGGAGACGGCCACGTTCGACCCGGCCGCCTTTGCGCCCTACCGCAGCGCCTATCTGACGGCGCTGCGGGCCCTGCGCACCGACCAGGACACCGGCCTGCGCGAGGACGCGATCGGCATCCTGGCGCGCGAACACGACGGCGACACCCAGGCTTTGCTGATACAGGGCCTGGAAGCGCCGGACGAGGCGCTGCTGCCTGCGGCCCAGGCGCTGCAGATGCTCAGTTACGACATGCACAGCGGCGCCTATGACGTGGCGCGCCGCATCGCGGCCAAGCCGCCCAGCCACGAAGTGCGGCGCGAAGCGCTGCGCGTGCTGGCGGCCGATCCCAAGTCGGCCAATATGTTCGAGAAAATCCTGCGCGACAAACAGGAAGGCAACCCGATCCGCCAGCTGGCCGCATGCGCCCTGCAGCAGCTCGCCCCGCAGCGCCTGCATACCTGCGCGCGCGACATCGCCGTCAGCACCGGCGAGGACGACCAGATGAAAACCCTGGGCATGACCGTGCTGGCGCACTTTGCCAGCGACGAGACCATCGCCGGCGACAGCAAGCTCAAATCCCACGTCGACAGCTTGAGCCGGCAAAGCGGCGGGCAAGCCTCGCCGATGACGCTGGCGGCGCAAAAGCTCGCGGAGCGCTATACCTGAGGAAGCAGCATGCCGGCGACCGCGCAACCATGGACAGCACAGCAGTTCCGCGACGCGGTGGCCGCGCATGCGCGCGACGTTCCCGCCCTGCTGGAGCTGCTGGCCGAGGAGCACCCCGCCTACGGCCAGCAAAGCGGCGCCGAAGCAGTGCGGCGGCGCGGCTGGGTGCTCGCTGCGCTTGGCCGCCAGCCCCTGCCCGCAGCCGCCCTGCCGCTGCTGCTGGCGGAACTGCAAAGCGAGCATAGCCCCTACCTGCTGGCCGCCGCCGCGCGCGCCTTGCGCCGCTCGCCGGCGCCGCCGTCCGCCGCGCGGGCCGCGCTGGAGCGCGCCGCGCAGACGCTCGCCCTGCAAGACGACCTGGTTGACCTGGAGCGCTGGGGCGGCGTGGCCGCGTCGGAGGGCGACGGCAGCGCCCTGGAGGAGGTGCGGCGCACGCAGGACTGGCTGGCAGCGCGCGGCGAGGACGGCGGCGGCGAGGACGGCTGCTGCGGTGCGCCGCTGCCCTGGACCCGCCCTTCCCGGGCCCACGGCGACATTGCGCTGGCGCGCTTCGAAGACCAGGCCGGCCGCGCCCACGGCTGGGCCGATCTCTTCACCGGCAAGCCCTGCATCACGGCGTTCTTCTATACGCGCTGCGACAATGAACGCAAGTGTTCGCTCACCATCTGCAAGCTGGCCGAGGTGCAAAGGCTGCTGGCCGCGCAGGGCCTGGGGCAGCTGGTGCGCATCAACGCCGTCAGCTACGACCCGGACTACGATTTGCCGCCGCGCCTGCAGGGCTACGCGGACAGCCGCCGGCTGGCCACCGGCGACGACTGCCACCTGCTGCGCGCCACCGAAGGCAGGGACGACATCGCGGCCTACTTCAACAACGGCGTCAACTACATCTCCTCCATCGTGAACCGCCACCGCATCGAAGTGTTCCTGCTCGATGCGGACGGCCGCATCGCCGCAAGCTGCCAGCGCCTGGAGTGGCAGCCGCAAGACCTGGCCGAACGCGCCGCGCAGCTGGCAGGAGGACAGCACGCGGCCCGGCAAGCCGGCCGGGCCGGGCGTCCGCGCCTGGCCGGCGCCGGCCAGGCCATGCCGGTGCTGTGGGCCGCAGGCCTGGCGCTGCTGCCCAAGTGCCCGATCTGCGGCGCCGCCTACCTGAGCATGACCGGCATCGCGGCCTATTCCTACCTGCCCGGCTGGAGCCGCTCCTGGCCCTTTCTGCTGCTACTGCTGCTGCTCAACCTGGCCGCGCTGGCGTGGTTCGCGCGCGCCCGCCACGCCCGGCTGCCGCTGTTGTGTTCCGGCCTGGGGGCGCTGCTGATTGCCGGCCCCGGCCTGGCGATGGGGATGGAGGCGGCCACGCTGCTCGGCGCGGCCTGCATCGCGGCGGGCTCGCTGGCGGCGGTGCTGTCGGTCCGGCGGCGGCGCGGGCATGCGCACTAGCCCGCGCCATGCACCTGCCTGCGATGTGCACTAGCCCGAGATGCGCATCAGCCGCTTGAGCACCGCGCGCAGCGTGGCGTCGGAGACCGGCTTGTCGAGCAGGCCGGCGGCGCCGGCGGCGCCGGCGCGCGCGCTGTCGTAGGGGAAACCGCTGGACACCATGAACACCACCTCTGGCGCGCGGCCGCCGCCCTGCGCGCGCAGCGCGGCGCACAGGGCGTACGGGTCGATCCCGGCCAGCGCGGTATTGAGCAGCACCACCGCCACCGGCGCCAGCATCTGCGGCGCGTCCGCGCAGGCGGCCAGCGCGGACGGCTCGTCGGACGCCCACAGCGAAGGAATGTCCCAGGGCTTGAGCAGCCTGGCTATGTGCTGGCTGAAGCGCGCGTTGCGGTCCACCACCAGCACGGCGCCGCGCCGGTCCTGGCCCGGACTGCGCAGCACCGCGTATTCGGACGGATCGGTCAGGTCCAGGTCGAGCCGCTGGCCGGTGCGCCGTTCGGCCGGCGGCGGCAGGCCGGTGCCGGCCAGCCGGGCCAGCGCGTCGGCGCGGCGCTCCACCAGCCGCGCCAGTTCGGCGTGCAGGCTGTCGTCGTCGCACGGCAGGGGCAAGGATGGATACGGCAGCCCCGGCACCGGCGCCGGCGCGCCCAGCAGCAGCGCCGGACGCACGTCGCCCGGACTAAGCGCCGCCAGCGCGGCGAGCGCCTTCAGGTCCGCGCCGTTGACGATGAGCAGATCCGGCTCTTGCAGACTGTCGGCCGACAGGCAAAAGTACCCCGGCCCGCTGGCAGGCCCATGCAGCGGGGCGCGCGCGAGCGCCGCCGCCAGGCCACCGGCCTGCGCTTCGGCAAAGCCGATCAGGCGCACTGCGAACGGAAAAATGTCTGCATTCATGGGCGAACCAGGGACCGGACGTGGTGTTTTTTGCACCGCTTTTCCCCATTTAACCACAATTACCCGCCATTTCCAGCGCCTTGTTTCCCGCCGTTGCCGCCGGTTGCGGATAGAATGCGCAAGCAAGCGCGCCTGCCGGCGTTGCGCAGAAAGCACTTGCCATGCAAAATAACTGTATATAATCACAGCGTTTTGCATGGCACCAGCACAGTATTTTGCAAATAATCTGCCGCACCAATAAGAACCGCACAACCTAGCTTGATCACGTATGGCCACTAAAAAACCAGTTTCCGACTATAGCGAATCATCCATCCGCGTCCTCAAGGGCCTGGAGCCCGTCAAGCAGCGTCCGGGCATGTACACCCGCACGGAGAACCCGCTGCACATCATCCAGGAGGTGATCGACAATGCCTCCGACGAGGCATTGGGCGGCCATTGCAAAAACATCATCGTCACGCAGAATGCCGACGGCAGCATTACGGTGGAAGACGACGGCCGGGGCATCCCGGTCGGCCTGCACCCTGAGGAGAACGTGCCGACGGTGGAAATCGTCTTCACCCGCCTGCACGCGGGCGGCAAGTTCGACAAGGGCTCGGGCGGCGCCTACGCCTTCTCGGGCGGCCTGCACGGCGTGGGCGTCTCGGTCACCAACGCGCTGTCCAAGCGCCTGGAAATCTCCGTCTGGCGCAAGGACGACAAGGGCAACGGCTTCCACCACCTGGTGTTCGAGCACGGCGACGTGGTCGAACCGCTGACCTCCATGCCGGCGCCGAAGGACGGCAAGAAGTCCGGCACCCGCGTCACCGCCTGGCCGGACGCCAAGTACTTCGACTCCTCGCTGATCTCGCAGGTTGAGCTGCAGCGCCTGCTGCGTTCCAAGGCGGTGCTGCTGCCGGGCGTGACGGTCACGCTGAACAACGCCAAGACCGGCGACTCGCAAACCTGGAAATACGACGAAGGCCTGCGCGGCTACCTGACCGAAGCGCTGGCGCAAACGTCCGACGGCGAAACCCTGATCCCGCTGTTCGAGGGCGCGCAGTTCGCCGGCCCGGACGCGGAAGGCTTCGCCGAGGGCGAAGGCGCGGCCTGGGTGGTGGCGTGGACCGAAACCGGCGCCGTGGTGCGCGAATCCTACGTCAACCTGATCCCCACGCCGAACGGCGGCACCCACGAATCGGGCCTGCGCGACGGCCTGTTCGGCGCCGTGAAGAACTTCGCCGAGATGCACTCGCTGCTGCCGAAAGGCGTGAAGCTGCTGCCGGAAGACGTGTTCGCGCGCGTTTCCTTCGTGCTGTCGGCCAAAGTGCTGGACCCGCAGTTCCAGGGCCAGATCAAGGAGCGCCTGAACTCGCGCGACGCGGTGCGCCTGGTGTCCACCTTCGCCAAGCCGCCGCTGGAGCTGTGGCTGAACCAGCACATCGACTACGGCAAGAAGCTGGCCGAGCTGGTGATCAAGCAGGCGCAGTCGCGTTTGCGCTCGCTGCAGAAAGTGGAAAAGAAAAAATCCTCCGGCGTGGCCGTGTTGCCGGGCAAGCTGACCGACTGCGAATCGACCGACGTGACCCGCACCGAGATCTTCCTGGTCGAGGGCGACTCGGCGGGCGGCTCGGCCAAGATGGGCCGCGACAAGGAATTCCAGGCCATCCTGCCGCTGCGCGGCAAGGTGCTCAACTCCTGGGAAACCGACAAGGACCGCCTGTTCGCCAACAACGAGATCCACGACATCTCGGTGGCCATCGGCGTCGACCCGCACGCCAATGGCGACTCGCCGGACCTGTCCGGCCTGCGCTACGGCAAAATCTGCATCCTCTCCGATGCGGACGTGGACGGTTCGCACATCCAGGTGCTGCTGCTCACGCTGTTCTTCCGCCACTTCCCGGCGCTGATCCAGAAGGGCCACATCTGCATCGCCCGTCCGCCACTGTACCGCGTGGACGCGCCGGCGCGCGGCAAGAAGCCGATCCAGAAGCTGTACGCGCTGGACGACGGCGAACTGGTGGCCATCGAGGACAAGCTGCGCAAGGACGGCCTGAAGGACGGCAGCTGGTCCATCTCCCGCTTCAAGGGCCTGGGCGAGATGAACGCCGAGCAGCTGTGGGAAACCACCATGAACCCGGACACGCGCCGCCTGCTGCCGGTGAAGGTGGGCCGCCCCGGCCACACCAGCTCCTCGGCGCGCTTCAACATGCTGATGGGTAAAGGCGAAGCCGCCGCCCGCCGCGCATGGATCGAGGAACACGGCAACGAAGTCGAAGCCGACATTTAATACAGCACACGTTATCTGACATGACTCATCAAGCAAATCTCTTTGACGAACCGGCGCCGGAAGCTGCGGCTGGTACAGAAAAAACCGGCCCCGGCGTGAACCCGGTGGCCGAGACGGTGGACGAACTGCAGCCGCTGGAGGACGCCATCGCCGAAAGCGGCGGCGGCGATGACGGCAACGGCGGCGGCGATGACGGCGGCGACGACGGCGACGACGGCGATGGCGGCGACGGCGGCGAAACGCTGGTGCTGTCCACGTTCGCCGAGCGCGCCTACCTGGACTACGCGATCTCCGTGGTCAAGGGCCGCGCCCTGCCCGACGTGTGCGACGGCCAGAAGCCGGTGCAGCGCCGCATCCTGTACTCGATGAATGAACTGGGCCTGGGCCACACCGCCAAGCCGCGCAAGTCCGCCACCGTGGTGGGCGACGTGCTGGGTAAATTGCACCCGCACGGCGACCAGTCGGTGTACGACGCGCTGGTGCGCATGGCGCAGGACTTCTCGCTGCGCTACCCGCTGATCGACGGCCAGGGCAACTTCGGCTCGCGCGACGGCGACGGCGCGGCCGCGATGCGGTACACCGAAGCCCGCCTGACGCCGATTTCGCGCCTGCTGCTGGACGAAATCGACCAGGACACGGTGGACTTCCAGCCCAACTACGACGGCTCGTCCGAAGAACCGAGCCTGCTGCCGGCGCGCCTGCCGATGGTGCTGCTGAACGGCGCCTCCGGCATTGCCGTGGGCCTGGCCACTGAAATCCCCTCGCACAACCTGACCGAAGTGGCGCAGGCCGCCGTGGCCATGATCCGCAATCCGAAGATCAGCCACGCCGAACTGATGGCGCTGATCCCCGGCCCGGACTTCCCGGGCGGCGGCCAGATCATCACCCCGCCGGCGCAGATCCAGGACATGTACGCCTCCGGCCGCGGCTCCATGAAGGTGCGCGCGCGCTGGAAGATCGAAGAGCTGGCGCGCGGCCAGTGGCAGGCCGTGGTCACCGAACTGCCGCCGGGCACCTCCTCGCAGAAGGTGCTGGAGGAGATCGAGGAGCTGACCAACCCCAAGGTCAAGATGGGCAAGAAGGCGCTGTCGCCGGACCAGCTGGCGCTCAAGCAGCTGATCCTCGGCTCGCTCGACACCATCCGCGACGAATCGGGCCGCGCCGCGCCGGTGCGCCTGGTGTTCGAGCCGAAATCGAAGAACCAGGACCAGACCGAATTCATGCTGATGCTGCTGGCGCATACCTCGCTGGAATCGTCGGCCTCGATCAACCTGGTGATGATAGGCAGCGACGGCCGCCCGCGCCAGAAGGGCATCGGCGACATCATCAGCGAGTGGATCGGCTTCCGTTTCGAGACCGTCACCCGCCGCACCCAGTTCCGCCTGAGGAAAGTGGACGACCGCATCCACATCCTGGAAGGCCGCGAAACCATCCTGCTGAACATCGATGAAGTGATCCACATCATCCGCAATTCGGACGATCCGAAGGCGGCGCTGATCGAACGCTTCAAGCTGTCCGACCGCCAGGCCGAAGACATCCTGGAAATCCGCCTGCGCCAGCTGGCGCGCCTGGAAGCGATCAAGATCCAGCAGGAACTGGCCGAACTGCGCAAGGAAAAGCAGACCCTGACGGACCTGCTGGAAAACCCGTCCTCGATGAAGCGCATCATCATCAAGGAAATCGAGAGCGACGCCAAAGCCTACGGCGACGCGCGCCGCACGCTGATCGAGGAAGCGCAGAAAGCCGTGGCCGAGCAGAAGGTGGTGGACGAACCGGTCACCGTCATCATCTCGGAAAAAGGCTGGATCCGCGCCCGCACCGGCATCGGCCACGACAAGACCCAGTTCACCTTCAAGGTGGGCGACGCGCTGCACGACGCCTTCGAGTGCCGCACCGTGGACACCCTGCTCGGCTTCGGCGACAACGGCAAGGTGTACTCGGTGCCGGTGGCCGCGCTGCCGAACGCGCGCGGCGACGGCGTGCCGGTCACCACGCTGGTGGACCTGTCGGGCGGCGTGCGCATCAAGCACTACTTCGCCGGCCCGGCCGCCACCCAGCTGCTGCTGTCCTCCAGCGCGGGCTTCGGCTTCATCGCCAAGGCCGGCGACATGGTCAGCCGCCTGAAGGGCGGCAAGTCCTTCATCACGCTGGACGAAGGCGACCTGCCGCTGCCGCCGTCGGTGGTGGCGGACGACGCCAGCGCCGTGGCCGCGCTGTCCGAGAAGGGCCGCCTGCTGGTGTTCGGCATGAGCGAAATGAAAACGCTGACCAACGGCGGACGCGGCGTGATCCTGATGGAACTCGATCCGAAGGAAACGCTGCTGTCGGCCGCCGCCATCAGCCAGAAAGGCGTGATCGTGCACGGCACCATGGCGGCCAAGCCGCGCGAGCTGGAAATGTCCGGCAACGTGCTGGCGCCGCACTTCGGCAAACGGGCCCGCAAGGGCAAGGAGCTGGTACAGCGTATCAAAGCGTCCACGCTGGCGCCCAAGTAAGGCAGCCCCCTTCCTCCACCCAATTGACTTGGGCTATCGACATGCTCACAATGGGCTGATTCGGGTGGAGGAATTCATGACCAACGGCCGTTCCGGCTTTGACCTCAAGGATGCGCTGCTGGTCGGCGCCGTGGTCTTCGCCTGCTCCATCTTCGGCATCTACACCGCGCCGCCCGGCGTGCTGGCCGCGTTCTGGCCCACCAACGCCGTGCTGGTCGGCCTGCTGCTGCGGCGCCGGCATCCTCCCAACCTGCTGCACTGGCTGGCCGCCGCCGCCGGCTACATGCTGGCCGACCTCTATATGCAGCACGGCTGGGCCAAGAGCGCCATGCTCACCTGCACCAACCTGATGGGCGTATTCACCGGCTACGCGCTGCTGGCGCGCATGAGCATTGAGCACCAGGGCCTGCGCCACCCGCGCTCCATGCTGCGCTTCGTGCTGGTGGTGGTGTGCGCTGCGGCGGCGGCGGGCGTGGCGGGCATTTTCATCCACCCGGTGCTGTTCGGCGGCAGCCCCGCCTACGGTTTCGCGTTCTGGTTCTCAACCGAGCTGGTGAACTACATCGCCATCCTGCCGGTGATGCTCACCTTCCCCGACCTGCGGCGCTGGATGAAGGAACACAAGCGGCGCGCCGACTGGCCCAGCTGGCGCCTGGAGCAGGTGGCGCCGCTGGCCGCCTTCGCCGGCAGCCTGTGGCTGGGCACCCAGCTGGGCGGGCCGGGCGTGATCCCCTACCCCATCCCCGCCATGCTGTGGTGCGCGCTGACCTACAGCCTGTTCGCCACGGCCGGCATTACGCTGTTCTTCTCCATGTGGACCCTGCTGGCCATCTCCAGCGGCACGCTGGTCATCGGCGCCAACTTCGACACCCAGCAGGCCATCATGTCGCTGCGGGTGGGCGTGACGCTGACGGCCCTGGCGCCGCTGACGGTGGCCAGCGTGATGGTGGCGCGCAACGAGCTGCTGGAGCACCTGAAGTACGCCGCCTCGCACGACCCGCTCACGCACGTGCTGAACCGGGGCGGCTTCATGCTGGGCGCCGGCGAGCTGCTGGCCGCGCCGCAGCTGATGCGGCGCCCGCTGGCGGTGCTGATGATGGACATTGACTTCTTCAAGAAGGTCAACGACAACCATGGCCACGCGGCCGGGGACACGGTGCTGATCAATTTCGCGCGCATCGCCGAAGGCTGTCTGCGCGGCGGCGACCTGCTGGGGAGGTTGGGAGGGGAAGAGTTCGCGGTGCTGCTGCCCGGCTGCAGCGAGCACGACGCGCGCATCATCGCCCAGCGCGTATGCGACGCCTTCGCGCGGCACACGGTGGCGGTGGGCGACGGCAAGCTGCTCAACTCCACCGTCAGCATCGGCGTGCACTGCGCGGCGGGCAGCGGCACGCCGGTGGAGACCATGCTCTCGCGCGCCGACGCCGCCCTGTACAAGGCCAAGCAGTCCGGCCGCAACCGCGTGGAACTGGCATGAAAACGGGCATAAAAAAAGGGGGCCGTTGCCGGCCCCCTTTTAGTTCTTAGCTGCCGCTTACTTGACCGTGGCGGCTTTCACGTCGGCGGCGGCTTTCGCTTTCACCTCGTTGGTCTTGGCGGCGGCGATGGTTTTTTCTTCCATCGCTTCAGCCTTTTCCTTGGCTACCTTGGCGTCGGCCTTGGCCTGGGTTTTGTCGACTTTCATGTTGGCGTCGGCCATTTTCTTGTCGGCCTTGGCTTCGGCTTTCACCTTGTCTTCAGGGTCGGCCTTGGCGATCTTTTCCTCGCCCTTGATGTGGGTCTTTTCAGCCTTGGCGTGGGCCTTGGCGACTTTCTCGTCGGCCTTGGCCTGGGCTTTCGCTACGTCTTCATCGGCAGCGGCGTCCTTCTTGATTTCCTTGGCTTCGGCTTTGGCTACCGATTTTTCAGCCTTGGCCTGGGCCTTGGCAACGTCGGCGGCGGGCGCCGGGGTTTGCGCCATGGCGGCGCTGGCGAACAGACCTGCGATCAGGGTAGCAATCAGCTTATTCATGGTATGGACCTTTCAGTAGTTTTCTGGGATGTGCTTGTTTCTTGTCACGGGTCCAGAATATGCTGAGCTACCTTCCCTATCTGTACGGTGGCGCACTAAGTACTCGTATCAAACGTTACCAAACGTAAAGGGCGATTAGCGCCGATTAGCGCGGATCGCGCGAATACAGGTCGATGGTCTGCCCCACCGCCTCGCTGCACACGGCGCAGAACTTCTCGCTGCGGTCGAACATCAGGCATTGCTGCGCCGGGCGGTAATAGCCGGTGGCCTCATAGTTCGCGCCTTCGAAGGCGCCCACTTCATGCTTGTGCGGCGCCGCCGAGAACAGCTTGTTGGTCCACGCCAGGTCTTCCTTGAACAGCGCGCTCATTTCGGACTCGGGACGGTTGGCCTTGCGCAGCGCGGCGCGCGTCTTCTGGTACTCGCGCGAATGCGCCTCGTATTCGGCTTTCGGCCACGGCGTGGGCAGCGGCGTGGCGGGGTTGGCCAGGTGCTTCCATTTCAGCTTGGACGGGTCGCGCAGCGCGGTGGCGTTGGGCTCCCACGGTTCCACCCGCTCGCCGGTGGACTGGTAGGCCACCGGCGAGGTGTAGTACTCGTCCGCCAGGCCGGCGAAGTGGTGGCCGAATTCGTGCACGAACAAATAGTTGGCCCAGTCGCTGTTGGCCGCAGCGGTGCTGAACTGGCCGTAGATGCCGCCGCCGCCGTAGGTGTCGTTGTTGACCAGGATTTCGATGAACTCGTACGGCGCGTGCTGGGCGATGTCGCGCAGCGCGCGGTTGTCCAGCGCCAGCACATAGCGCTCGCTGCCGAAGATGTCGTAGCGGGTGCCCAGCGGGCTCGCATGGTGCACGCCGGTGGACGGGCGCGACACGCCGGACTCCTGGGTCGGCACGGCCAGGCCCCACACGTTGAAGTCCTTGGCGCGCTCCTTGAACGGCGACACGCTGAACAGGTAGTCCGCCAGGCGGCGCGCGGTGGCTTCGAACTTGGCCATGTCGGCCTTGGTGTAGCCATCGCCCATGATCAGCAGGTCCACCTTGTCCGGCGAAGGGCCGCTGACGCGGATGGGAATCGGCTTGGCGGGCGCCGGTTCCTGCTTGCGCACCACGTCCTGCGCGTCGGTGTCGATCTCCACGCTCCACACCACCGAGAAGGCGTTGCGCTCGTCGCGCTTGAGGATGCGCACCTTCACCGGGCGGTCCGGTTTCGGGAAGCGCACCGACTCCTGGAAGCCCCGGCTCATCTTCTGCGCTTCCTCGGTGCTGCGCCACTCGCCGAAAATGGTGGAGAAGCCGCGCGAGTACAGCAGGTCGCCGGTCTTGGCGTCCACCACTTCCACCCGGTTCACGCCACGGTCGGTGTCGTCCAGGTTGCGCGACAGCTTGCCGGCCCACGGCAGCGGCTCGATCACCACGCGGTCGATCGAATACTGTTCGTTCAGGGCGTTGCCGGTGTGGAGATAGTCCAGGCGCACCGTCGCGGGTGCGGCCTTGGCGGCGGCAGGCACGGCGTAAGGCGCGGCAAAGGCGGTGGAAGTCAGGGCGAGCGCCGCGCCGAACAGCATGGCGCGGGCCTTGGTGGAGTGGGTCATGGCGGAGTCCTTGTACCGGGAGTGTGTGCCCGGTATTCTAAGGCAGGCCCCGCCAAATTTAGTTCTTGTATTTGTACAGCGGACGTTGCACTTCTATGGGACGGATGTCCAGCCGCAGGTTCAGAATCGAATACGCTTCCACCACCGACGACAGATAGCCCGTGCTTTCAGGCGTCTTGGAGAAGCGGAACTCGAAGCCGATTTCCGGCGCCGTGCCGCGCGGGTCGCCGCTGGCGATGCCGATGGCGTCCTGCTGGTCGCTGTCGATCAGCTTTTCCATCAGGTCCACCACCGCGCTGTTGCCCAGGATGTCGTTGCTGTAGACCGCGCCGCGCCGCACCGGCCGCGTGTTGTCCAGGCGCCCGTCGGCCTTGTCCGGCGCCGGCGTGAAGGTCTGGGTGGCGATGTTGAACTTGTCGCCCCGGTCCAGGTAGCTGATCAGGATATTGCTGACGTTGAAGGCGCTCGATTCGGAATCCATGGTGGCGCGCGACAGGTCCAGCAGCATGGCGCCCCGGTAGCCGATGATCTCCACTTCGCGCTTGGCGTTCACCACCATGGCGCTGTTCTCGTCGATGCCCAGGCCGAGCTGGTAGCCCTTCTTCAGCATGGCCGGGATCATGCGCGCGAAGCGGCCCCGTATCAGCAGGTGCTGGTCGACGAAGATGTCGTCGCCGATGAAGCCCAGGCCGGGCGCGATGTCCTTGCCGTCGGCCACGCCCTCCTGCAGCGTGGCCAGCACGCGGCGCGCGTCGTAGAACATGGTGCTGCTCATGATGGCCGCGCCGGCGCTGGTGCCGGCGATGACGCCGCCGCGCCGGTAGATGTCCCAGATGGCGTCCAGCGCCGCCGTGCGGGTGCCGTCCGCGCGCACCAGCGCCTGCGTGATGCGGCCCTGGTCGCCGCCGGCGAAGTACACGCCGTCGGCGCGCCGCACGCGGTCGGCCAGGGTCATGTCGTCGGCCGCCTTGCGGTAGTCGCTATTGGCCAGCTTGACGGCGATGGGCACCAGGAAGGGGTCGGCGCCGTAGCGCTTCAGATAACCGATGATGGCCTGGCCGGAACGTTCCGGGGTGCCGGCGGCCGAAGGGAAGACGGCGATGCGGGCGCCCTTGCCGCCCGCCAGTTGCACGATGCGCTGCCAGATGTCGGCGTTGTCGCCGCGCAGGCCGCCGCCGATGATGACCAGCGAGCCTTTCGGCTGCGCCGGTTCGGCGGCATGCGCATGCGTATGGGCGCCGACGATGGCGTACCAAAGCAGAGAAAAACGGCCAACGCTATGAATCAAAGTCTTGAGTACACCCATATCCAGTCCGTTTTACAGAGAAATTGCGGGGGGAGGCGCCCGGAACGGTGCCTACTGCTTGCAAATATACATCAAATGCGCATAATCCTTCGATACCACACCACCAGGCCTTCCCTATGCGAACCGCTAATCAACCCGCTAGTCACCCCGCTCGTTCCCCCATCAAGCACCCCATCTCGGCGCCCCAGAGCAGCGCCCAGTTCGAACTGACCAGCTACCACTACGGCACGCCCGGCAGCGGCAAGAAGGTTTATATCCAGGCCGCGCTGCACGCGGACGAAGTGCCCGGCATGCTGGTGGCGCAGTTCCTGCGCAAGCAGCTGGAGGCGCTGGACGCGGCGGGCAAGGTCAAGGGCGAGATTATCCTGGTGCCGGCGGCCAACCCCATCGGCCTGTCGCAAGCCATCCACGGCGCACCCTTCGGCCGCTTCGACCTGACCACCGGCGTGAACTTCAACCGCGCCTACAAGCACGTGGCCGGTGAGCTGAAAACCACGCTGGCGGGCAAGCTGGGACCGGACGCGGATGCCAACGTGCGCACCATCCGCCAGCACGCGCTGGCCTCGGTGGCGGCGTGGCAGCCCAAGTCCGACGGCGAAGCGCACAAGAAGCTGCTGCTGGAAATGGCGATCGATGCGGACATCGTGCTCGATCTGCACTGCGACAACGAGGCCGTGCTGCACATCTACGCCGGCACGCCGCTGGCGGACGGCATTGCGCCGCTGGCGCGCCTGATGGGCGCCCACGCGGTGCTGCTGGCACTGGCGGCCGGCGGCGAGCCGTTCGACGAGGCCTGCAGCCGCCTGTGGTGGGACTTGCAGGAGCACTTCGGCGACGCGTATCCGATTCCTCCCGCCTGCCTGTCCACCACGGTGGAACTGCGCGGCGAAATGGACGTGAGCTATGAACTGGCGCAGAAGGACGCGGACGCGCTGGTGCGCTTCCTGGCGCAGGCCGGCGTGCTCGATGCGGAAGTGGGCGAGCTGCCCGCGCCGCTGTGCGACGCCACTCCGCTGGAAGGCGTGGAACCTATCCTGGCGCCGCACGCCGGGGTGCTGGTGTACAAGCGCGAGATGGGAGAGCGGCTCAAGGCGGGCGACGCCGTGGCGGACGTGATCGATCCGGCCAGCGGCGTTACCAGCACCGTATGCTGCAGCGTGGACGGCGTGCTCTTCGCGCGCACCGCGCACCGCCACGTGCTGCGCGGCTGGAACATCGGCAAAGTGGCGGGCGCCGAGGCGTTCCGCTCCGGCGACCTGCTCAGCCAATAGGACAATAAGGAAGTTATGAAACTCCGCATCCCGAACACCTACGTCCTCGTCTTCGCCATCCTGGCGCTGATCGCGCTGGCCACCTGGCTGATCCCCGGCGGCAAATACGACACCCACCTGGTCAACGGCAAGCAGCTGATCAACCCGGCCACCTTCCACTACGTCGAGAGCAAACCGCAGGGACTGACGGCGCTGATGATGGCGCCGATCAAGGGCTTCGCCGAAGCGGGCCTGATCATCGGCTTCATCCTCATCGTGGGCGGCACCTTCCAGGTGCTGCACAAGACCGAGGCGATCGACGCCATGATCAAGACCATCGCCAAGGCGCACACGCATTCGCCCTTTGTGCGGGCCGCGCTGATCCCGGTGTTCATCACGCTGTTCTCGCTGGGCGGGGCCACCTTCGGCATGAACGAGGAGGCGATCCCCTTCATCCTCATCTTCGTGCCGCTGGCGCTCGCGCTGGGCTACGACACCATCACCGGCGTGTCGATCCCCTTCCTCGGCTCGCAGGTGGGCTTCGGGGCCGCCTTCCTGAACCCCTTCAACGTCGGCATCGCGCAGGGCATCGCCGGCATCCCGGTGTTCTCCGGCATGAGCTACCGCCTGCTGTGCTGGGCAGTGGCCACCGCCCTCACGGTTGCCTTCATGATGTGGTACGCGGCGCGCATCAAGCGCAGTCCCGAACTGAGCCCGACGTACCTGCTGGACCTGGAAAAGCGCAAGGAAAGCCAGCTCGACCTGAGCGACTTCGCCGGCATGACGCTCAAGCACAAGGTGGTGCTGGGGATCTTCGCAGCCTCGCTGCTCGGCATGGTGGTGGGCGTGGTGAAGTTCGACTGGTACATCGAGCAGATCGCGGCGCTGTTCATGACCATGGGCATCCTGATCGGCATCATCGGCGGGCTGGATTCGGACGAACTGGTGGGCGCCTTCATCCAGGGCGCGAAAGACCTGGTGGGCACGGCGCTGGTGATCGCGCTGGCGCGCGGCACCATGATACTGGCGCGCGACGCCAACATCATCGACACCATGCTGCATGGCCTGCTGCCGCTGGTGCAGTCGTCCAGCCCCGTGTTCGCGGCGCAGAAGATGTTCGGCATCCAGACCGTGATCAACTTCTTCATCCACTCCGGCACCGGCCAGGCCTCGCTGACCATGCCCATCATGGCGCCGCTGGCGGACCTGGTGGGCGTCACGCGCCAGACGGCGGTGCTGGCCTTCCAGTTCGGCGAGCTGACCACGCCGATGATACCCACCTCCGGCATCACCGTGGGCGTGCTGGCCCTGGCGCGCATTCCCTGGATCACCTGGGCCAAGTGGATGATACCGCTGCAGCTGATCTATGCGGTAATGGCGCTGCTGCTGCTGATCCCGCCCGCGCTGATGCAGTGGCAGTAGCTCATTTCACGTCGCTCATTTGACGTAAACGTCGGGGAAATAGCGCTCCATCAGCGTCTGCGGACGCTGCGGGGGCGTGAAACCGAACTGGGCGTACAGGCCGTGGGCGTCGCCGGTGGCCAGCGTGAAGCGGCGCAGGCCCTGCAGTTCGGGATGGGCCATGATGGCCGCCACCAGGCGCTTGCTGTGGCCCAGGCCGCGGTGCTCGGGCAGCACGAACACGTCCACCAGGTTGGCGAAGGTGGCGCCGTCCGTGATCACGCGGGCGAAGGCGATCTGCTTGCCGTCCTGGTAGCCGCCGAAGCACAGCGAGTTGGCAATGGCCTTTTCCAGCAGCGCCCGCGGCATGCCGGCGGCCCAGGTGGAACGCTCGCTGAGAAAAGCGTGAATAAGGGCTATATCGAGTGCCGCCTTGTCGGTACTGATGTTCAATGCTTGCCTTTCAGGTAACGCGCCGGCAGCGGGTTCTTTTCCGTTTCGGCCTGCCACACCAGCGACTGTATCCACCAGCGCTGGCCGTCGTTCACCAGCTGGATGCTGTTCATGCCGCGCTGGAAGGGCGCAGCCTCGTCCGGCGAGCGGCGCGACTCATAGGTGCTGAACACGTGGGCGATCTGGCCGAAGCTGTCCGTGGTGCGCGCCAGTTCCGTCTCGTAGAAGCCTTCCTTGGCGAATACCGGCGTCACGCGCGAGATGTAGTCGGAAATGGTGAGCACGCGCGTGGTCATGTCGCCGCTCTTGTTCGGGCCGTGCACCACCATGCGGCCCTCGTGCGTAAACAGGCTGCGCAGGCGCTCCCAGTCGCGCGGCGCGCCGGCAGCGCCGGAGATGGTGCCGTACAGCGCGGACAGGATGCCGTCCAGCGTCGCCAGTTCGGGAGCGATGGCCGGCGCGGCCTTGTCGGCGGCGGCCGGCGCGGCTTGATCGGCGGCGGTCGCGGCGGCGCTGGCCGCTGCGGGAACGGCGGCTGGCGCAGCGGCTGCAGTGGCCTCCACGCTGCCGGCGGCGGCCGTGCCGCACAGCGCACCCGCCATCAAAACGCACAACAGGCTGGCTTTGGCTGGCTGCTTCATGGTCTGCTCTCCCGGATCTTCATAGCGCCATGATCGGCGATTTCGGCCCGGCTGTCACGCCCGTGGCGGCCCGGAATCGGTGAGGAAGGCCAACCTTGTTTATAATCGTCGCTAATCCGCACGCCCACCCTCTTATAAAAATCATGACTGATCAATTCTCCAAGAAGGGCGAAGCCTGGTCCGCTCGCTTCTCCGAACCGGTTTCCGACCTCGTCAAACGCTACACGGCTTCTGTATTTTTTGACAACCGCCTGGCCAAGGCCGACATCGAAGGCTCGCTGGCGCACGCCGGCATGCTGGCCGCGCAGCAGATCATCACGGCGGCCGACCTGGCCGACATCCAGCGCGGCATGGCCCAGATCAGCCAGGAAATCGAAGCGGGCAAGTTCGAATGGCTGCTGGACCTGGAAGACGTGCACCTGAACATCGAGAAGCGCCTGACCGAGCTGGTAGGCGACGCCGGCAAGCGCCTGCACACCGGCCGTTCGCGCAACGACCAGGTGGCCACCGACATCCGCCTGTACGTGCGCTCCGCCATCGACGACGTGACCGGCCTGCTGAACCAGCTGCGCGGCGCGCTGACCGACCTGGCCGAACAACACGCCGACACCATCCTGCCGGGCTTCACCCACATGCAAGTGGCCCAGCCGATCACCTTCGGCCACCACATGCTGGCCTACGTTGAGATGTTCGGCCGCGACGCCGAGCGCATGGCCGACTGCCGCAAGCGCGTGAACCGCCTGCCGCTGGGCGCCGCCGCGCTGGCCGGCACCACCTTCCCGATCGACCGCCTGCAAGTGGCCAGGACGCTGGGCTTCGACGACGTGTGCCACAACTCGCTGGACGCCGTGTCGGACCGCGACTTCGCCATCGAATTCACGGCCGCCGCTTCGCTGATCATGACGCACGTGTCGCGCATGTCGGAAGAGCTGATCATCTGGATGAGCCCGCGCGTGGGCTTCATCGACATCGCCGACCGCTTCTGCACCGGCTCGTCCATCATGCCGCAGAAGAAAAACCCGGACGTGCCGGAACTGGCGCGCGGCAAGACCGGCCGCGTGTACGGCCACCTGATGGGCCTGCTGACCCTGATGAAAGGCCAGCCGCTGGCCTACAACAAGGACAACCAGGAAGACAAGGAACCGCTGTTCGACACCGTGGACACGCTGATGGACACGCTGCGCATCTTCGCCGACATGGCCGGCGGCATCACCGTCAAGCCGGAAGCGATGCGCGCGGCGGCCCTGCAGGGCTACGCCACCGCCACCGACCTGGCCGACTACCTGGTGAAGAAAGGCCTGCCGTTCCGCGACGCGCACGAGGCCGTGGCGCACGCGGTGCGCGCCTGCGTGGACCTGGGCATCGACCTGTCCGAGATGTCGCTGGAGCAGCTGCAGGCCTTCTCCGCCCTGATCGAGCAGGACATCTTCCAGGTGCTGACCCTGGAAGGCTCGGTGGCCGCGCGCGACCACGTGGGCGGCACCGCGCCGAACCAGGTGCGCAAGGCCATCGCCCGCGTGCGCGGACAGCTGGCCGGCTGATTCATCGTTGCGTGCTGATTAGGCGCTTATTGCGCCACCAGGCGCGATAGCACCGCAATCGCAGCGCCGGTCTGGCGCTGCTCCAGCAATATCGTCAGCTCGGTGTGGGTGCAGATCATGTTCACCAGGTTGATCTTGTCCCAGGCCAGCTTCTTCAGGATGCCGTGGTAAATGCCCGGCATGTTGAAGGTCTCCGGGTCCAGGTGCAAGGTCACCGCGTTCAGGTTCTCCAGCCGCGCCAGCTGGCGCTCGGTGACGAACACCTCGTCGATCGCGCTGGTGAGCGGGCGGCTGCACACCACCATCACCTCGTGGATGCCGCGCGTGACCGACACGAAAGCGCCCTGCTGCGGCGCGGCCACGGCCAGCAACTGGCGGTGGCATTCATAGGTATTCTCCGAATAGCGGAAGGTGTACATCGTCAGGTCGGTGCGGGTGGTCAGCTCGCCGGTCTTGCGCGCCAGCGACAGCTCGCCGTGCGCGGCCGCCTCGTGCTGCGGCAGGCGCTCGGCCACGCGCCGCAGCGCCATCACCACGGCCGCCTGCCCCACCGGCTTCCACAGGTCCGTTTCGAGCTGCGGCTGCAATTGCCGCGCCAGTTCCGACAGGTTGATCAATCCGCGCCCCAGTCCCTCGGTGAGGAAGGGCGATTCCATGACGATCCGCTCAACTTTGGTAGATATAGAGAGCATAGTAAACAAAGAAAAAAGCTGTCCCTGCGCACCTGGCCACGGGTGGACGAAGGCGCGCGATGGCACCGCGGAAGCCGGATTGCGGCGGGCGGCGTACGGATGTGCTGGGGGCGGCGGCGAGGCCCGGCGTGGCCCTATGAGGGCTGGGGTGGCGCTGTGCGTGTGGTCATGTTCTCTGTTCCCTGTAGTTCCCGGTGCGCGTCGTTTTTGTTGGGTCGAGCCCTGCGCTTTGTGCTTCTAGTGTAGATCGCAACATTAAGAAATTGCAACCCGAGCATGCTGAATAAATGGGCAATGTGTCGCGTACGTCACGAAAATAGAGTGTTACGTCTATTCCGTTGCGTGTAACACACAGTATCGACATAAAACCCACCTATCGTGCGCCATTGCTAGCGATTTTGTAGGCAATCCCGGCGTAGGCAAACGGCAAGTTTGTCCCATTTTTAACAGTTTTCGCTTCCACGACTCATTTTCCAAGTTTTTTGACTTGTCGCATCGGCAAGGAATAGTGTCGCTGCGCTGGCCCGCCAAAAGCACTGCCAGAACACTAACGAAACCCTGGAGAGAAGATGAACCTACGTAAAAACATGCTTGCCGCAGCCATCGCCGCCCTGCCGATGATGCTCGCCGCCCAGGCCCACGCGGCCGGCCCCCAAATGATGGCGGCGCCCGTCGCCCAGGCCTCTCCACAAGAGAGCGCCGGCCTGGCAGCCAAACTGGCCAAGCGCCCCAGCTCGGCCGGCCTGGGCATGCAGCATGGCTTCGCCATCGGCGGCCAGCACCCCGGCGTGTCCGGCACCAAGATCACCCGCGCCCAGCACACCTTTAACGGCCTGCGCGTGTTCGGTTCCGAGTCCGTGATCGTGACCGACGCCACCGACAACATCGTCAGCGAATCCGTGTCCGACCGCCGCGCAGGCCTGAACGCGCCGCGCGGCGTGGCCGCCAACGGCAGCCGCACCGGCGCGCCGGAACTGACGCCGTCGCTGAGCAGCGCCGACGCCATCGCCTCCGTGGTCAAGAGCGTGGCGCCGAACGGCGTGCACCGCTGGGCGCCGCAGGCCGAACTGCTGATCTATCCGGTGATGAAATCGGTGCGCGTGGCCTCGGCCCTGAACAAGGCCGAATCGGCCCTGAACGCGGTCGACCTGGAAGAGGTGGTGGACCGCTACGAGCTGGCCTACCTGGTGAAAACCCGCATGGCCGACAGCCGCAAGCGCGCGGTGTACCACGACACCGTGGTCAACGCCAAGACCGGCGCCGTGATCGCCCAGTGGGAAGCGCTGCAGACCGTGGTCGGCACCGGCAACAGCCAGTACAACGGCGCCGTGCCGATCAACACCACCCTGTCGGGCAGCACCTACCAGATGAAAGACCCTGCGCGCGGCGTGGGCGGCACCTTCGGCGGCAACGCCATCACCAACGCCAACCACGCGCCGGAATCGAATCCAAGCCCGGGCAGCGTGTACACCAACAGCACCAACACCTGGGGCGACGGCCAGCAGTACATCAGCGGCGGCAGCACCACCAACGCCAACGGCCAGACCGCCGCCGTGAACGCGATGTGGGGTCTGATGAACACCTACGACACCATGAAGAACACGCTGGGCTGGCAGTCGCTGGACGGTAACAACACCTCCACCTACATCGCCGTCCACGTCGACAACAACTACGACAACGCCTTCTTCGACCCGAGCTGCAAGTGCATGTACATCGGCGACGGCGGCTCGTCGTTCAACAACCTCGGTTCGATCGACGTGATCGGCCACGAGATGGGCCACGGCGTGATCGACGCCACCTCCAACCTGACCTACTCGGGCGAGTCGGGCGGCCTGAATGAATCGGGCGCCGACATCGCCGGCGAGATGACCGAAGCCTATGCCCGCGCAGGCGGCACCGGCAACGTGATTCCGGCCACCGGCAACGATTGGATGATGGGCAAGGAAATCTCGAAGAGCGGCCAGCCGCTGCGCTGGATGTACAAGCCGAACAAGGACGGCAGCAGCCCGAACCAGTGGAGCAGCACGCTGAAGAACCTGAACGTGCACTACAGCAGCGGCCCGAACAACCGCATGTTCTACTTCCTGTCGCAAGGCTCGAACTCCACATCGAGCAGCGATTTCTACAGCTCCTACCTGACCAAGCAGCCGCTGGCCATGACCGGCATCGGCAACGACAAGGCCTACCGCATCTGGTTCAAGGCGCTGACCACCAAGTTCACCTCGTCCACCAACTACGCCGACGCGCGCACCAAGATGATCACGGCGGCCGAGGAACTGTACGGCGTGGGCAGCAAGGAAGCCACCGCCGTCAAGCGCGCCTACGCGGCCATCAACGTCGGCCTGGACGTGGATGAAGTGGCCAGCGGCGCCGTCACCATCGGCACCCAGCCGGGCAGCATCACCGTGGCCCCGGGCGCCACCGCCTCGTTCTCCGTGGGCGCCAGCGGCGGCACCGCGCCGTACGTGTACAAGTGGTACCGCAACAATGCGCTGATCTCCGGCGCCACCTCGCCCACCTACTCGTTCACCGCGCAAAGCGCCGACAACGGCGCCGTCTTCAAGGCCACCGTGACCGACTCGTCGTCGCCGGCTGTAACGGCAACCTCGAACAACGCCACCCTGACCGTGTCCACGGTGAGCGGCGTTGAGCGCGTGACCAACGGCGGCTTCGAGTCCAGCACCACCGGCTGGAGCGGCACCACCGGCGTGATCGGCTCCTTCAGCGGCCAGACCGCGTTCGAAGGCACCCGCTTCGCCTGGCTGGGCGGCAACGGCACCACCGCCACCGAAACGCTGACGCAAGCGGTGACCATCCCTTCGACCGCTACCGGCGCCACGCTGAACTTCGCGCTGCACATCGACACCGCTGAAACCACCTCCAGCACCGTCTACGACAAGCTGACGGTGACGGTGAAAAACAGCAGCGGCGCGGTGCTCGGCACGCTGGCCACCTACTCCAACCTGAACAAGGCCACCGGCTATCAGACCCGCACCTTCAACCTGCTGCCGTACAAAGGCCAGACGGTGACGCTGTCGTTCGCCATGACGGAAGACTCGTCGGCCCAGACCTCGTTCGTGCTGGACAAGGTTAGCCTGGTAACCCAGTAAGCGTAGCATGCACGGCAACTAGCCAGCCTGAGCCGCATTCGGGGTCTGACGGGGACGCCGAGTTCCCGAATGCGGCTCAGCTCGGCTTCCGAGTACGATCGTGAAGGGCGGTAATGCAGTTCCAGATACAGGTGCAGCGCGCCGCAAGCGGCGCGGCTGGCCGCCAGACCATCGCGGTAGACGCATCCAGCGAATCAGAAGCGGTACGCCTCGCGCTGCGCCAGGGCTGGCGCGTGCTGGCCATCGGCAGCGGCGCGCAGCCGGCTGACGGCCACGCCGCGCCGTCCACGGCATCCGCACGTTCACAGCCCTTCCCATTGCTGCAGTTCAGCCAGGAGCTGCTGGCCCTGCTCGAAGCGGGACTGAACCTGAGCGAAGCCATCGCCACCTTGCACAACAAGGAAGCGCGCGGCAGCGCCAAGGCCACGCTGGCGGGCATCCGGCTCGCGCTCCAGCAAGGCAAAAGCTTTTCCGAAACCCTGGCAGGCTTCCCTGCCATCTTCCCCGACATTTATGTCTCCACCGTGCACGCGGCGGAGCGCTCCGGCAACCTGCCCGAAGCGCTGGCGCGCTACGTGGCCTACCAGCTGCAGTTCGACGCCATCCGCAAGAAGCTGGTGTCGGCGGCCATCTATCCGGTGATGCTGCTGTGCGTGGGCGCGCTGGTCACCCTGTTCCTGCTCGGCTACGTGGTGCCGAAGTTCAGCGTGGTGTACGAAAGCTCCGGCCGCGAAATCCCGTGGATGTCGCAAATGCTGCTGGCCTTCGGGCGCCAGCTGGCCGCCCATCCCTGGCTGTGCCTGGGCGCGCTGCTGGGCGCGGCCGGCGGCGCCGTGTTCGCCGCCACCAACGCCGCCGTGCGCGGCGCCCTGCTGCTGCAGGTGCTGCGCCTGCCGCTGCTGGCCGCCAAGGCCGCCGAATTCCGCCTGGCGCGCTTCTACCGCGCCCTCAGCCTGCTGCTGCACGCGGGCATACCGCTGCCGAAGGCGCTGGCCATGGTGTCGGCCATGCTGCTGCCGGAACAGCAGCTGGCGCTGGCCCGGGCCCGCCGCGCGGTGGAGGAAGGCCAACCCTTCTCCACCGCGCTGGAGCTGCAAGACCTGGCCACGCCGGTGGCGCAGTCGCTGCTCAAGGTGGGCGAGAACACCGGCCGCCTGGGCGACATGCTGGAACGCTCGGCCAAGTTCCACGACGAGGAATTCGCGCGCTGGGTGGACTGGGCCTCGCGCATGCTGGAACCGCTGCTGATGACGCTGATCGGCGTCGTGATCGGCGGCGTGGTGGTGCTGATGTACATGCCGATATTCGAACTCGCCGGGAGCCTCTCATGAATGCACGCGCCCCGGCGATGCCGGTCCTTTCCGCCGCCCTGCTGCATAGCGCAGCCGCCGCCGCGCAGGCCGAAGGCCGGCCGCAGCTGGCGGTGCTGGAGGACATGGCCGGACTGGTGCCGGACGAATTCACGCGCCAGCTGGCCGCGCTGTTCTGCTATTCCTGCTGGCCCATGGCCAGCCTGCAGGCCGGCACGCCCGCCTACGCCCTGCTGCCCTACACCGACTGCGCGCAGCGCGAATGCGTGCTGATGGACGGCGGCGCCGGCCTGGTGCTGGTGATTGCCGATCCCTTCGCGGACGACGTGCTGCAATGGGCCGCCTACACGGTGGATGCCGCTTTCACGGTGGCGCTGGCGCACCCGGACGACATGGCTGCCTACCTGGCGCAGCAGGAATCCGCGCAGCAGGCCATGGCCGGCATGAACGAGGACGCGGCCGGCGACGCAAGCCTGGACCAGAGCATCGAGGACATTTCGCTGATCCGCATCAGCGAGGACAGCAGCCCGGTGGTCAAGCTGGTCAACTCCACCATCTACGACGCGCTGAAAGTGCAGGCCAGCGACATCCACCTGGAGTGCGACGTGGCCAGCCTGGTCATCAAGTACCGGGTGGACGGGGTGCTGGTGCAGGCCGGCCAGGTGCAGGGCCTGCAGATGGCCGAGCAGATCATTTCGCGCATCAAGGTGCTGGCGGAGCTGGACATCGCCGAGCGCCGCGTGCCGCAGGACGGCCGCTTCAAGGTGCGCGCGAAGGGCAGCGAGATCGACTTCCGTGTCTCCATCATGCCCAATATTTTCGGCGAGGACGCGGTGCTGCGTCTGCTGGACCGGCGCGCGCTGACCGCCGCCGCAGCCGCGCTGCGGCTGGAGAGCCTGGGCCTGAACGCGGACGCCATCGTGCAGATCCGCCGCCTGGCCGCCAAGCCGCACGGCATGCTGCTGGTGACCGGCCCCACCGGTTCGGGCAAGACCACCACGCTGTACGCCGCCATCACCGAGATCAACACGGGGCGCGACAAGATCGTCACCATCGAAGACCCGGTGGAATACCGCCTGCCGCGCGTGCTGCAGATCCCGGTCAACGAAAAGAAGGGCCTGACCTTCGCGCGCGGCCTGCGCTCGATCCTGCGGCACGATCCGGACAAGATCCTGATCGGCGAGATCCGCGACGACGAAACCGCGCAGATCGCGGTGCAGGCTTCGCTGACGGGCCACCTGGTTTTCACCACCGTGCACGCCAACAACGTGTTCGACGTGGTGGGCCGCTTCCTGCACATGGGCGTGGACCCGTACAGCTTTGCGGCGGCGCTGAACGGCATCGTGGCGCAGCGCCTGCTGCGCCTCAACTGTGAACATTGCGCAGTGGACGTGCCGCCCGACCCGCAAGATCTGCGCGACAGCGGCCTCACCGCGCAAGCCGTGCAGGGATGGCGCTTCAAGGCCGGCGCCGGCTGCGGCCACTGCCGGGGTACCGGCTACAAGGGCCGCAAGGCGGTGGCCGAGGTGCTGATGCTGAACGACGCCATGCGCGAAATGATCTGCACCCGCGCGCCGGTCAGCCGCATGAAGGAGGAGGCCGCGCAGAACGGATTCCGGCTGGCGCGGGAAGCCGCGCTGGAGCTGGTGCGGCTGGGAGAAACCACGCTGACGGAGCTGAACCGTGTCACTTATTAAACGCATCGCCGGGATGCTTCCGGCGCGCCGCACGCTGCACATCCACCTTGCGCCGCAACGCCTGCTGGCAGTGGTGCGCCACGGCGGCCGCATCGCCGAAGAGGGCGCGCTGCAGGTCGACTTCAGCAATCCGGCCGGCCAATGGCAGGCCCCGCTCTCCGCCCTGCGCGCCCTGCTCGCCGGGGCTGGGACCGGGGCAGTGGAGCGCGGGGCAGGCGCCGCCGCGCGGGCGGCCCTGGCGGCGCGCCTGCCGCTGCACGTGAGCCTGTCCGGCCGCTGGTGCCAGATGCTGATGGCGCCGTGGAGCGACGCGCTGCTGTCCGAACCGGCCGCCCCGCGCTTCCTCAACATGCAGCTCGCCGCCGTCTACGGCGACGCCGCGCGCGCCTGGACCGCCAGCAGCGATGACGCGCCGTACGGCCAGCCGCGCCTGGTCTGCGGCATAGCCACCGGACTGCTGGACGCGCTACACGCGCTGGCCGCCGAACACGGCACGCGCTGCGCCGCCATCGAGCCGCTGGCCAGCACAGTCTGCGCTTGGCTCGCACCGGCCAAACCGGAGGCGTTCGCCATCATCGAGCCAGGCCGCATCACCATGGCAGCGCTGGCGAACGGACGCGCGAGCGCCATCCAATCGCAGCCCTGCAGCGCCGCATGGCACGGCGAACTGGCGCAAGCCTGGCAGCGCTGGACATTGCGCGCCCCCGAGCTGGCGTCCATCGCAGACGTCGCCGTGGTCGACCTGAGCGGCCAGGCAAGCGGCCTCGCGGCAGGCCAGCTCCCCGCGCGCTTCCGTCTTGCCGGCTCGCCGTTCAGCCACGCCGCCACCGCCGCGGGGCCGCATGCGCCAGGCACGGAAACAGCCGCGCGCGGCGCCAAGCTGCCGTTATCCATCGTGCCTGAGACGGGCGGCAACAGCGAAGGCAGCGGCAGCGCCGGCAAAACCGGCCGCCCCCGGGAGGCCGCATGAGCGTCACCCGCATCTCCTTCGTCCGCGCGGCCCCGCCGCTGAACGGCTGGCGCCTTGCGCTGCTCGCGGCAGGCATCGTCGCCCTGCTCCCATCCGCCTCGCGCTGGCTGCAGCAAGCGAATGAAATCCAGCGCCTGGAAACCCAGCTCGCCCAGGCGCAACCCCGCCGCGCGCCCCAGCCGGCGCTCACATCCACCCAGCAGCGCGACCAGGACCAGCAAACCAAAGTCGTCACCGAAGCCGTGCGCCAGCTCAACCTGCCTGTCGCGCGCCTGCTGAAAACCCTGCAAGCGCCGGCCGACCTGCACGTCGCCCTGCTCGGCCTCGACCTGAACGGGCAGCCGGTGCAGGAGGCTGATGCCGCACAGGCAGGCGGCGCCACGGCCGCCGCCGTCGCCGCCCCATCCGGCTCCCTCAAGATCGCCGCCGAGGCGGAATCCGCGCAGGACATGCTGAGCTACCTGGCCTTCCTGAACCAGCAGCAGATGTTCCGCTCCGTCTACCTTGTCAAACACGACATGGCCAGCGGCGCCGCTGGCCAGGCATACCGATTCCAGCTGGAGGCACAATGGCGGCAATGAAATCCGGCGCAGCGCTGAAGCTTGCGCTACCCGCCCAGGCCGGCCCGCGCCTGGCCTGGGAAGGCAAGCGCCTGTGGCGCAAGGCCGGCCGCGCCGCAGCCATCGGCGCCGCCGCCCTGGCCGCAGCGCTGCTGGCGCAGTGGCACGCGGCCGGCATGCACCAGCGGGAACTTGCCCTGCGCCAGCAAGTGGCGGCGGCCCGCACGGCAGCGCAGCCGCAGGCGCCCGCCCCCACCGCAGCCGACGGCCTGAGCGCCTTCTACGCCTATCTGCCGGCGCACGCGGCCATCCCCGAACAGCTGCAAACGCTGGTGGACATCGCCGCAAGGCACAAGGTGCCGCTCGCCAAGGCCGAATACAAAGCCCAGCCCGAGCCGCGCGCCGGCTTCATGCACTACCAGATCAACCTGCCCGTGAAGGCCGAATACGCCAGCGTCCAGGCCTTCATGCTGGAAGCCCTGCAAGCCATGCCCACGCTGACGCTGGACAGCGTCGCCTTCAAGCGCGAGCGCATCGACAGCGGCGACACCGAAGCGCGCATCCAGTTCGTGCTGCTGGTGCGCAAAGCGGAAGGCGCGCGATGAGGAAACTGATACTGGGCGGTGCAGCCGCCGCAACCCTGCTCGCAGCCTGGTTCGCGCCGGACGACGAAGGCATGATCGTCTCCCCTGCGGCGGCCACGCCGCGCCCCGCCTACGACGCCGTCGCCGCAGCCAAGGCCGCCGGCCCCCTGGCGCCCGCCATCCCCGCCGAGCTGCAGATCCAGCGCCGCGTGGCGGACGAAGAACTGGGCAACCTGTTCGCCAGCCAGGGCTGGCAAGCCCCATCCCCGCTCAAGCCCGCCGCCGCGCGCGCTCCGGAGCAGCCAGCCGGGAATGGCGCCGGTGGCGCACCCACGCTGCCCTTCCTGTTCGTGGGCCGCTTTATCGACGACGGCAAAACCGCCTACTTCCTGCAGATGGAAGACCGCAACATCGTCGCCCGCGTCGGCGAGAAAATCGGCGACAGCTACCGGCTCGACGGCGCAGTCAATGGCGCGCTGACCTTCACCTATCTGCCGCTCAACCTGAAACAAACTTTAGCCGTAGGGGACACGAATTGAATCACTCCGCAGCAAAACGCCTGCACATCCTGGCGCTGAGCGTCCTGCTGGCCGCCTGCGCCAGCAGCCAGACCTACACTGAAGGCAACGCCCTGCTGGACGCGGGGCAGACCGAGCAAGGCCTGGCCAGGCTGGAACAGGCGGTGCGCGAAGATCCCCACAACGCCCAATACCGCATCACCCTCCTGAGCCGCAAAACCAGCCTGGTGAACGGCTTGAACGCCCGCGCCGACGCCCAGCGCGCGCAAGGCACCGAGGCCGGCGCCGCGCAGGCCGACAGCCTGTACCAGCAAGCGCTCGCCATCGATCCCAATAACGCCGTCGCCCGCCAGGGGCAGGCCGCGCTGGCGCAGGACGCACGCTACCGGCAGGCCGTGGCCGAGGCGGAAACGGTTGCCCGGCGCGGCGGCGAAGCCAACCTGGCAGCCGCCCAGGAGCTGCTGCGCCCCGTGCTGCAGGAGCGCCCCGGCCAGCGCGACGCCCTGCGCCTGAAAGCCCGCATCGCGGACGAACAGTCGCGCCAGAAGCCCGGCGCCGGCCGCCTGGCTGCCGCCTACCGCAAGCCGGTGACGCTGGAATTCCGCGACGCCCCGCTGCGCTCGGTGTTCGACTTCATCGGCAAAGTCTCCGGCCTGAACTTCGCCTTCGACAAGGAAGTCGATCCCGGCCTGCGCGCCACCATCTCCGTGCGCGACGCCAGCATCGAGGAAGCCATCGCCATGCTACTCAGCTCCAACCAGCTGGAACAAAGCATCACCGGCGACCGCTCCATCACCATCTACCCCAACACGGCGCAGAAGGTGAAGGACTACCAGCAGCTCCTGGTGCGCACCTTCTTTATCACCAACGCGGACGTGAAGCAGGTGGCCTTCACGCTGAAAACGCTGCTCAAGGCGCGCGACATCGTCACCGATGAACGGGTGGGCATCATCATCATGCGCGACACGCCGGAGCTGATCCGCATGGCCGAGCGCATCATCGCCGTGCAGGACGTGGCGGACCCCGAAGTGGTGCTGGAGGTGGAAGTGCTGGAAGTGAAGCGCACCCGCCTGCAGGAACTGGGCGTGCGCTGGCCGGAGCAGGCCAAGCTGAGCGTGGGCAGCGCGGCGACCAGCCTGGGCGGATTGAAACTGGCCGACCTGCACCGCGTGAACAGCGAGACCACCAACCTGGAACTGGGCTCGGTGGTCATCAATGCGCTCAAGACCGACACCGACAGCAACATCCTCGCCAACCCGCGCATCCGCGTGCGCAACAAGGACAAGGCCAAGGTGCTGATCGGCGACCGCGTGCCGGTCATCACCGTCACCACCAACAACGGCGTCAGCTCGGACAGCGTGAACTATATCGATGTGGGCCTGAAGCTGGACGTGGAGCCGAACGTCTACCTGGACGACGAAGTGGCCATCAAGGTCAACCTGGAGGTGAGCAATGTGGTGAAGGACGTGACCAGCAAGTCCGGCACCCAGGCGTACCAGATCGGCACGCGCAGCGCCTCCACCGTGCTGCGCCTGCGCGACGGCGAAACGCAGATGCTGGCGGGGCTGATCAGCGACGAGGACCGCAGCACCGGCAACAAGGTGCCCGGCATCGGCGAGCTGCCCATGCTGAACCGCCTGTTCGGCAGCCAGAAGGACGACCGCTCGCGCAGCGAGATCGTGTTGTCCATCACGCCGCGCCTGGTGCGCGCGATCCGCAGGCCGGAGCTGAGCGATGCCGAATTCCTGTCCGGGACCGAATCCCATATCGGCGGACGCGGACCGCTCGCCGGCAACGACAGCGGCGCCGGCGCGGCAAGCGCCGCTTACGGGCAACCGGCCGCGCAGCCGGCCGCATTGCAGCCGCCATCGGAACCGCCGCCGCCGCCGCGCAACTCCCCCATGACGGGCGGCGACGACCAGGGCAGCGCCTTCGCCCAGCCTTCCAGCTCGGCCAAACCCGAGCCGGCGGGCCCGGTGCCGAACGTGCCGAAGAAGGGCCAGTAAATGCCGGGCCGCGCACCGCATGCCGCCCCGCGCGGCTTCACCTTCATCGAGCTGATGATCACCCTGGCCATCATGGCCACGCTGGCGGCGGTGGCCGTGCCCATGGTGCAGGTGGCCGTGCAGCGCGAGCGCGAGCACCAGCTGCGCGCCGCGCTGCTGGAGATCCGGGAGGCCATCGACGCCTACAAGCGCGCGGCCGACAATGGCAGCATCAAGCTGAACATCGGCGACTCCGGCTTCCCCAAGAAGCTCGAAGAGCTGGTGGAAGGCGTGCCCGATCAGCGCAGCCCGCGCAAACAGAACATCTACTTCCTGCGCCGCCTGCCGCGCGACCCGTTCGCACCGGCCGGCACCGCCAGCGCCGCCGCCACCTGGCACAAGCGCTCCTACAGCGCGCCGCCCGACAACCCCACCGAAGGCGAGGACGTGTTCGACGTCTTCTCGCGCTCCGACAAGGTGGGCCTGAACGGCATTCCCCTCAAAGCATGGTGACCGCAATGCGCAAACAAGGCTTCACGCTGATCGAACTGCTGGTGGTGCTGGCCATCATCTCGCTGCTGCTGACGGTGGCGCTGCCGCGCTACTTCGGCTCGGTGGAGAAATCCAAGGAAGTGGCGCTCAAGGTGAACCTGAAAGTGCTGCGCATCAGCATCGACAAATTTTATGGCGACAAGGGTGAATTCCCCGCCGGCCTGGCGGACCTGGTGACGCACCGCTACTTCAACAAGGTGCCGGTCGACCCCATCACCGAATCGGCCGCCACCTGGCAGCTGGTGGCGCCGCAGGACAGCGAAAAGACCGGCGTGGCCGACGTGCGCAGCGGCGCCAAGGGCAGCACGCGCGACGGCGTTCCCTTCGGCCAGCTATGATGCCGGGGCGGCCAGGCGGCTTCGCCTATATCTGGACCCTGATGCTGGTGGCCTTCATGGGGGTGGGCCTGGCCATCGCCTCCGAAACCTACGCCACGGCGGCTCGGCGCGACAAGGAAGCGCAGCTGCTGTTCATCGGGCACGAGTTCCGCCAGGCGCTGGGCCGCTACCACGAAGCGCAGGGTGCGGGCGGCGCGGCGCAGTACCCGCTCACGCTGGAAGAACTGCTGAAAGACCCGCGCTACCCCGGCGCCAAACGCCATCTGCGCCGGCTCTACAAGGATCCCATCACCGGCAAGGCCGAATGGGGCCTGCTGCGCCAGCAGGGCCGCATCGTGGGCGTGTATTCGCTGTCCGAACAGGCTCCCATCAAGCAGGGCGGCTTCCGCGACGAGGACAAAAGCCTGAACCGCAAGCCGCGCTACGCCGACTGGCTGTTCACCTATCCGGCCGACCTGTTCACGGGCGCGCCGCCCCCTAAAACTGATATCATCCCGGCCATCACTTCTGGAGGACGCTAGTATGACAAACAGCATGACAATGAGCATAGGCGTAGGCGGCAAAACAGCGGAACAAGCACTGGCGACCCTGTCGGACATGACGGCGGGCGCCATCCCCATCGGCAAGGACGAGCACCTGCAGCGCATCGCCCGGGCCCAGGCCTACATGCGCGACCAAGGCATCGCCGCCATCTACATCAACGCCGGCTCCAACCTGCTTTACTTCACCGGCACCCGCTGGCACGCCAGCGAGCGCATGGTGGGCGCCATCCTGCCCGCGCAAGGCGCGCTGGAGTACATCGCGCCCGCCTTCGAGGAAAGCACGCTGCTGGACTTCATGCTGGTGGAAGGCAAAGTGAATGGCTGGCACGAGCACGAAAGCCCCTACCAGCTGTTCGTGGACACGCTGGGCCGCATGGGCATCGCCGCCGATGCTGCGCAGCCGCCGCGCGTGGGCATCTGCGAAAGCGCCGCCTTCTTCATCTACGACGGCATCCGCCCGCTGGCCGCGGGCTACGCGCTGGAGAACGCGCGCAGCGTGACGGCGCACTGCCGCACCCGCAAGTCCGCCGCCGAGATCGCGCTGATGCAGCGCGCCAAGGACATGACCCTGGCCGTGCACGTGGCCACCGCCAGCATGCTGCGTGAAGGGATCACCACCACCGAAGTGGAACAGTTCATCGCCGCCGCGCACCGCAAGGTGGGCGCGCCCGGCTCCTACTTCGTCATCGTGCTGTTCGGCGAGGCCACCGCCTACCCGCACGGCGTGAGCTATGTGCAGACGCTGAAGCAGGGCGACACGGTGCTGATCGACACCGGCTGCAAGCTGCATAACTACATCTCGGACATCACCCGAACCTATGTGTACGGCGAGCCGAGCGCGCGCCAGCGAAGCGTGTGGAACAGCGAGAAGAAAGCCCAGGCAGCCGCGTTCGAAGCGGCCCAGCTGGGCGTGCCGTGCGAGCAGGTGGACCAGGCCGCGCGCCGTTCACTGGAAGCGGACGGCTACGGTCCCGGCTACAAGCTGCCCGGCCTGCCGCACCGCACCGGCCACGGCATCGGCCTGGACATCCACGAATGGCCCTACCTGGTGGGCGGCGACACCACCCCGCTGGCGCCGGGCATGTGCTTCTCGAACGAGCCGATGATCTGCATCCCCGGCGAATTCGGCGTGCGCCACGAAGACCACTTCTACATGACCGAGTCCGGCCCCAAATGGTTCACCGAACCGGCCCACAGCATCGACGACCCGTTCGGCCTTGCGCGTGCGGTAAATTAACACGCGCGGTTGCGGCGTGCTGCTTACTTGGCTGCGCCGGTATAGCTCAGTTCAGCCATTTCTTTCTTCGCTTCGTCCTCGCTGACCAGTTCAGGAATGACATGGCCAGCCAGGAAGCCCATCGAAACCGAGGTGCGCACGTACTTCACTTCACCCTTGTCTAGAACAAAGGTAACCTTGTTGGTTGCTTCGGTGCTGGTGGACGCTTCATGACTACCCGCGCCGGTATCGACGAAGAAGTAGCCGCCACGTTTCGATTGACCCACTTCCTTTCCGTCGAATTTGATAGCAGGGGTCAAGGCGCTGCCCAGCATGCTGGTGCTCCGGTAAAAGTACACGCGGCCCTGGTCCGCGCTCAGCTTCGGAACCGATGCTTCCATTTCTTTGTATTTCGGGCCGGTGGCGGCGCAGCCGGTCAATGCGATAACGAGGCCGGCGATGGCCAAATGCGACAATTTCATGCTAGTCCTTTTATTGTAGGGAGAATGGGAGTGTTGGCTGCAGGGGCGAGAAGCCCTTCTCGGCAGGTAAATAGAACCCCACCAGGCGGCCGCCTTCGACCACCAGGTAAGCCTCGTGCACATGCGAGCCTTCGAGGGTAAAAACGCTTTGATACGGACGATAGACATCGCCTTGCACGATGCTTCCGGCATGGGTCCAGCGGCTGCCTGCCGCCAGCGTGCGGCGATAGCCGGTAGCCAGTTGTATCTCCAGCTCTTGTGCCAGCGCGCGAGCGCCCGCAGGCGCAACGGAAGGCGGCGTCAGTTTGGCGGGAATATGCTGCACGGCGCAGCCGGCAAGAGTGGCCGCCAGCAGGGCCGGCAGCATGAAACAGGTTAGCCGGCGCATCATGGCGATCTCGCGGAGTTTAACAAGCCGCCATGATAACGTTAATTCCTAGCAACAAAACTATCCAATAATCACTAGCGGGGTTTTATCAGGCGTGCTTCGACACCAGCGTCAGGATGTCGTAGCTGGCCACCAGCTCGTCGTTCTGGTTGGTGACCTGCACGTCCCACGCCACCACGCCCTGGCCTAGGCCTTTGTCGTCGGTGCGGTTGCGGTCCACTTTGCGCTTGCAGGTCAGGCGCGCGCGGATGGTGTCGCCGATGGCCACCGGGGTGATGAAGCGCAGGTTGTCCAGGCCGTAGTTGGCCAGCACCGGGCCCGGCGCGGGCGATACGAACAGCCCCGCCGCCGCCGACAGCACGAAGTAGCCGTGCGCGATGCGCTTGCCGAACTGCGTGTCCTTGGCGGCGATGTCGTCGAAGTGCATGTAGAAGTAGTCGCCCGAGACGCCGCCGAAGTTGACGATGTCCGCTTCGCTCACGGTGCGGCGGTGCGTCAGCAGCGAGTCGCCGATTTTCAGGTCTTCGAAGTGGCGGCGGAAGGGATGCACTTCGCTTTCGTTCACGGCGCCGCCGCGCACGTATTCGCCCGTCACTGCGGCCAGCATGGTCGGCGAGCCTTGCACGGCTGCGCGCTGCAGGAAGTGGCGCACCGCGCGGATGCCGCCCAGCTCCTCGCCGCCGCCCGCGCGTCCTGGGCCGCCGTGCTTCAGCTGCGGCAGCGGCGAGCCGTGGCCGGTGGAGTCCACCGACGATTCGCGCTCCAGGATGTGCACGCGCCCGTGCGAGGCGGCGGCGATCGGCACCGCGTAGGCTGCCGTCTTCGGATCTTTGGTCACCAGCGTGCTCACCAGGCTGCCCTTGCCGCGCGCGGCCAGTTCCAGCGCCTCGTCGATGCCGTCGTAGGTCATCATGGTGCTGACCGGGCCGAAGGCTTCCACGTCGTGCACCGCGTCGTTGCTGCCGGCGTTGCGGCACAGGACCAGCGTGGGCGAGAAGAACGCGCCCTCCGCCACGCCTTCGCCGATCAGCTTGTAGCCGTCCTTCTCGCCGAACACGATCTCGTTGCCTTGCGCCAGCAGGGCCAGGCGCTCGCCGACGTCGCGCTGCTGGTCTTTCGAGGCCAGCGCGCCCATGCGCACGCCTTCGACCGACGGGTCGCCGATGGTGACTTTCGCCAGGCGCTCGCGCAGCCGTTCGGCCACCGCGTCCACGCGGTCTTTCGGCACAATGATGCGGCGGATGGCGGTGCACTTCTGGCCGGCCTTGCCGGTCATCTCGCGCGCCACCTCTTTGACGAACAGGTCGAACTCGGGATCGTCCGGCGTCACGTCCGGCGCCAGGATGGCGCAGTTCAGCGAATCCGCTTCGGCGGTGAACGGCACCGAGTTGGCGATCAGGTTGCGGTTGGTGCGCAGCTTGGCGGCCGTGTCGGCCGAGCCGGTGAAGGTCACCACGTCGGCGCCGCCCAGGCGGTCCAGCAGGTCGCCGGTGCTGCCGATCACCAGCTGCAGCGCGCCTTCCGGCAGCAGGCCGGATTCATGCGCCATGCGCACCACGGCTTCGGTCAGGTAGCTGGTGGCGGTGGCGGGCTTGCCGATGCAGGGCATGGCGGCCAGGAAGCTGGGCGCGAATTTCTCCAGCAGGCCCCAGATCGGGAAATTGAAGGCGTTGATGTGCACCGCCAGGCCGCCGCGCGGCACCAGGATGTGGGTGCCGGCGAAGCCGCCGCGCTTGCCCAGCGCCATGGCCGGGCCTTCGTGCAGCACGTTGGACGACGGCAGCTCGCGGCTTCCCATGCTGGCGTAGGCGAACAGGGTGCCGATGCCGCCCTCCACGTCCACCCAGCTGTCGGCGCGGGTGGCGCCGGTGAGGTGCGAAATCTTGTACAGCTCTTCCTTGCGCTCCATCAGGTACATGGCCAGCGCCTTCAGGCGCGCGGCGCGCTGCTGGAAGTCCAGTTTCATCAGGCCCGGCACGCCGGTCTTGCGGGCGTAGGCGACGGCTTCGCTGAAGTCGATGGCTTCGGCGTGGGTATGGTAGATCAGGCTGTTGTTCAGCGCGCTGTGCAGCGGGGTGGCCGCTTCCTTGCCGTGCCAGCGGCCGGCGATCAGGCTTTGCAGAGTTGGTGCCATGCGGTTTTCTCCAGTCTATTTTATTCGGTTGCGTTCTTGTGCAGGTGCAGCGGCAGCGACGATTCCCACTGCATGCGCTGGCGGTCCGGCTCCACTTCCGTGAGCGCCACGGTCTCGCGCATGGTGGCGAGGGAGCGCACGCTCAGCTCCTGGTATTGGGCGGTGCCGGAGGACTTCCAGTTGATCTCGCTGTCGGTAACCTGGCGGATGATGCGCGCCGGCGTGCCGACCACCATGCTGCGCGGCGGCACCACCATATTGGCCTTCACGAAGCTCATCGCCGCGACGATGCTGTCGGCGCCGATGACGGCGTTGTCCATGATGACCGAGTTCATGCCCACCAGCGCGTTGCGGCCGATGCGGCAGCCGTGCAGCACGGCGCCGTGGCCGATATGGCCGTCCACTTCCACCACCGTGTCCTCGCCGGGGAAGCCGTGCATGATGCAGCCGTCCTGCAGATTGGAGCCCTCCTCCAGGATCAGGCGGCCGAAGTCGCCGCGCATGGAAGCGTGCGGGCCGACGTAGCAGCGCGGGCCGACGATCACGTCGCCGATCAGCACCGCGCTCGGGTGCACGTAGGCGGTGGGATGGACCACCGGGGTGATGCCGTTCATTTCATATACTTTGACCATGGCGGTTCCTTACATGCCCAGGTAGGCGCTTTGCACCTGTTCGTTCTTCAGCAGCTCCGGGCCGGGACCGGACAGCGTGATGGCGCCGGTCTCGATCACATAGCCCACGTCCGCGATCGACAGCGCCGCGTGCGCGTTCTGCTCCACCAGGAAAATGGTGATGCCCTGGTCGCGCAGGCCGGCCACGATGCGGAAGATCTCGGCGATCAGCAGCGGCGCCAGGCCCATGCTCGGTTCGTCCAGCAGCAGCACCGACGGCTTGCCCATCAGCGCGCGCGCCATGGCCAGCATCTGCTGCTGGCCGCCGGACAGCGTGCCCGCCAGCAGCAGGCGCTTCTCTTTCAGAATCGGGAACAGCTGGTACATGCGCTCCATGTCCGCCGCCACCTCGGCCTTGGGCCGCGTGTAGGCGCCCAGCAGCAGGTTGTCCTCCACCGACATGGGACCGAACACCTGGCGCCCTTCCGGCACCTGGCAGATGCCGGCGCGCACGCGCTTGTCCGCGCTGGCGCGGCTCACGTCCTGGCCGCTGAAGTGGATGCTGCCGCCGCTGATCGGCTGCACGCCGGAGATGGCGCGCAGCAGCGTGGTCTTGCCCGCGCCGTTGGCGCCCACCAGCGCCACCAGCTGCCCCTGGCGCACTTCGATGTCGATGCCGTGCAGCGCCTGGATGCGGCCGTAGTGGCTGGTCAGCCCTTTGATTTCGAGCACCAGCGGTTTCACCGTCACGTCGGTATTGTTCGTCATGGCATCCCTCATGCTGCCGCTCCAAGATAGGCCGCCACCACGTCCGGATTGGCGCGCACTTCGGCGGCCGTGCCTTCGGCCAGCTTCTTGCCGTAGTCCAGCACCAGGATATGGTCGGATAAATTCATCACCAGCTTCATGTCATGCTCCACCAGCACCACCGTCACGCCGGACTGCGCCACCTTGCGGATCAGCGCTTCGATCTCGCCGGTTTCGGTGTGGTTCAGGCCCGCGGCCGGTTCGTCCAGCAGCAGCACTTTCGGCCGCGCGGCCAGGGCGCGCGCGATCTCCAGCCGCTTCAGGGCGCCGTACGGCATCTGGGTCGAGTCGGCGTCCACGTACTGGCCCACGCCGACGAAATCCATCAGCTGCGCGGCCTCGTCGCGGCACACCCGGTCGGCCTTGCGCACCGACGGCAGGCGCAGCATGGAGGCGAACAGGTTCTGGTTCAGGCGCAGGTGCGCGCCCACCATCACGTTGTCGATGGCCGTCATGTTCAGGCAGATCTGCAGGTTCTGGAAGGTGCGGCTCATGCCGCGCCGCGCCAGCGCGTCCGGCGACATGCCGGCCACGTTCTCGCCGCGCAGCAGGATCTCGCCCATGGTGGGCGTGTAGACGCCGGTGATCAGGTTGAACAGCGTGGTCTTGCCGGCGCCGTTGGGGCCGATCACCGAGTGGATGGCGCCTTCCTTGATGGCGAAGCTCACGTTCTGCACCGCGTGCACGCCGCCGAAGCTCTTGCTCAGGTTGCGGATCTCAAGCATGGCCGCCTCCCTGCTTCTTCACCAGCTTGAGCGGCGCCGCGCCGTCGCCCGCTGCGGGCTTGCTGCGGCGGCGCGCCAGCGACGGCACCAGGCCGCGCGGCAGGAAGATCATGGTCAGCATCAAAATGGCGCCGAACACCACCACTTCCCAGCCCTCGAAGGCGGACAGCAGCTGCGGCAGCAAGGTCAGCAGCGCGGCGCCCAGGATGGAGCCGAACACGGAAGCCATGCCGCCCACCACCACCATCGTCACCAGCTCGATGGAATGGAAGAAGCCCGCCATATTGGGCGTGATGAAACCGATATAGTGCGCGCTGATGCTGCCCGCGATGCTGGCCACCACGGCCGACAGCACGAACACGCGCACCTTGAAGCGGGTGGTGTCGATGCCGACCACGCGCGAAGCGACTTCGGAACCGTGGATGGCCTGCAGCGCGCGGCCCACCGGCGAATCGATCAGGTTCAGCGCGAACCAGGTCACCAGCAGCAGCAAGGCGGCGGCCACGGCGTACCACGACTTCTCGCCGGTGATTTCAAAGCCGAAGACGGCGAAGCCCGGCACCGAAATGCCGTCCGGCCCGCCGGTCCACTGACCCTCGTTGTTGATGGCGATGGAGATGATGATGCCCAGTCCCAGCGTGGCCATGGCCAGCGTGTGGCCTTTCAGCTTGAGCACCGGGCGCGCCAGCACGAAGGCCAGCAGGCCGGTGGCGGCGGCGCCGGCAGCCAGCGCGGCCACCGGCGGCCAGTTGTAGTGCGTGGTCAGCACAGCGGACGCATACGCGCCCAGGCCGAAGAAGCCGGCGTGGCCCAGGCTGATCTGGCCGGTGTAGCCCATCAGCAGGTTCAGGCCGATCACCACCACCGCGTTCAGCGCGATGCGGATCGCCACGTCGAAGTAGTAGGCGTTGGGCAGCAGCAGCGGCAGCGCGGCCAGCACCAGCGCCAGGATCAGCAGGCCAGCGTGGCGGGAAGCGAAGGTCTTCATACGCGCTCCGATACTTTGGCGCCGAACAGGCCGCGCGGCATGAAGAACAGGATCAGCAGGATCAGCACGAAGGGCACCGCGTCCTTGTAGGCGGACGAGATGTACCCTGCCGTCATGGCCTCGGCGATGCCCAGTATCAGCCCGCCGGCGATGGCGCCCACGCCGCCGCCCAGTCCGCCCAGCACCGCCGCCACGAAGCCCTTCAGGCCCAGCATGATGCCGGCGTCGTAGGAGGTGTAGGTGATGGGCGCCAGCAGCGCGCCGCCGACGGCGCCCAGCAGCGCGGCCAGGCCGAAGGACAGCAGCAGCACGCGGCGCGTGTTGATGCCCACCAGCTGCGCAGCCAGCTTGTTGTGCGAGGTGGCCAGCATGGCCTTGCCCAGCAGCGTGCGGCCGAAGAACCAGCCCAGCGCCGCCACGATCAGCAGGGTTACGCCCAGCACCCACAGGCTTTGCGGCAGCAGGCTGGCGCCCAGGAACTCGATCGGCGCATCGCCCGAGAAGGCGGGCAGCGTGTGCGTTCCCTTGCCCAGCCAGATCTGCACCAGCCCGCGCACCACGAGCGAGGCGCCGATGGTGATGATGATAAGCGTGACCACCTGCGCGTTCTGCGCCGGTTCGATCACCGCCTTTTCCATCACCAGGCCGACGATGGCGGTGAGGATGACGGCGCCGATGATGGCCAGCGGCAGCGGCACACCCGCCCCCGCCATCATCGCGGCCAGCATCCCGCCCAGCATGATGAATTCGCCCTGGGCGAAATTGATCACGCCGCTGGTGTTGTAGATGATGGTAAAGCCGAGCGCCGCCAGTGCATAGGCGGAACCGACCGTCATTCCCGAGTACAGGAATTGGAGGAATTGGGCGAGCATGATGGTCCCCTGCTTACTTCAGCAACTGCCAGTCGCCGTTCTTCACTTCGACCATGCGGAACGCCGACAGGTCGAGGCCCATGTGGTCCTTGGCCGTCATGTTGAACACGCCGGTGGTGGAGACGAAGCCCTTGGTCTGCTCCAGCGCGGTGCGGACCTTTTCCTTGTCGGTGCCGCCGGCGCGCTTGATGGCGTCCACCGACAGGTTCAGCGCGTCCAGCGCGTAGCCGCCGAAGGTGGACGGCTCCACCTTGTAGCGGTCGCGGTAAGCCTTGTCGTAGCCGGTGACGATGGCCTTCTGCGGATCGTTCGCCGGCAGCATCTGGCCGATCAGCAGCGCCGGCGTCGGCAGGCGCACGCCTTCGGCGGCCTTGCCGGACAGTTTCAGGTACTCGTCCGACGCCACGCCGTGCGACTGGTACATCGGCAGCGCGGTCATGCCCAGCTGGCCGTAGTTCTTGGTGACCACCGCCGGGCCCTGGCCCAGGCCGAACACGAACACCGCCTGCACGCCGGCGGTGTTCTTGATGCGGGTCAGCTGCGCGGTGACGTCGGTGTCTTTCGGGCCGTAGGTTTCATCGGCCACCAGCGTGATGCCGTACTTGGAGGCGACGATCTGCGATTCCTTGCGGCCGGAGGCGCCGAAGCCGCTGGTCTCGGACAGCAGGCCCACCTTGCTGATGCCGCGCTTCTTCATGTCCTCGAACACCTTTTCTGCGGCCATGCGGTCGGTGTGCGGCGTCTTGAAGACCCATTTCTTCACCGGGTCGATGATGACCACCGCGCCGGCCAGCGAGATGAACGGCAGGCCCGCCTTGTCCACCAGCGGCGCCATGGCCATGGTGGCGCCGGTGGTGGTGCCGCCGATCAGCACGTCCACCTTGTCGGACTCGATCAGGCGCTTGGTGAAGCCGTTGGCCTTGGCGGCGTCGCTGCCGTCGTCGTAGTGCACCAGCTCCAGCTTGCGGCCCAGCACGCCGCCCTCGGCGTTGATCTTCTCGACATACATCTGCAGCGTTTTCAGCTCGGGGTCGCCCAGGAAAGCGGCCGGGCCGGATACCGACAGCACCGAACCGATCTTGATGTTCTGGGCCAGGGCGCTGCCGGCGGCCATGACGAGGGATGCGGCGATGACGGTCTTTTTCAGGATATTCGTGAACATTTTTGTCTCCGTGGTTTTATTTTGGATCGTGTTCAAACGCGTTCGATTACCAGTGCAATGCCTTGCCCAACTCCGATACACATGGTGCACAGGGCGTAGCGGCCGCCGGTGCGTTCCAGCTGGTTCAGCGCGGCCGTCACCAGGCGCGCGCCGGATGCGCCCAGCGGGTGGCCGATGGCGATGGCGCCGCCGTTCGGGTTGACGTGGGCGGCGTCGTCCGCCAGGCCCAGGTCGCGCGTCACGGCCAGGCCCTGCGCGGCAAACGCTTCGTTCAGCTCGATCACGTCCATCTGTTCGATGGTCAGGCCCAGCTGCGCCAGCACCTTCTTCGACGCCGGCGCGGGACCGAAGCCCATGATGCGCGGCGCCAGGCCGGCCGTGGCCATGCCCAGCACTTTGCCGCGCGGCTTCAGGCCGTACTTGTCCACCGCCGTGGCCGAAGCCAGCAGGATGGCGCAGGCGCCGTCGTTCACGCCGGAGGCATTGCCCGCCGTGACGCTGCCGTCCGGCTTGACCACGCCCTTCAGCTTGGCCAGCATCTCGATGGTGGTGTCCGGACGCGGATGCTCGTCGGTGTCGATGATCTTTGGATCGCCTTTCTTTTGAGGGATCGTCACCGGCACGATCTCGCTCTGGAAGTGGCCCGCCGCGTGCGCCGCCGCCCAGCGCTGCTGGCTGCGCACGGCGAACGCGTCCTGGTCGGCGCGGCTGATGTTGAACTCATTGGCCACGTTTTCCGCCGTTTCCGGCATCGAGTCGATACCGTGCTGCGCCTTCATCAGCGGATTGACGAAGCGCCAGCCGATGGTGGTGTCCTCGATCTTGGCCGCGCGCGAGAAGGCGCTGTCGGCCTTGCCCATGACGAAAGGCGCGCGCGTCATGCTCTCCACGCCGCCGGCGATGACCAGGTGCGCCTCGCCGGACTTGATGGCGCGCGCGGCGATGCCCACCGCGTCCAGGCTGGAGCCGCACAGGCGGTTGATGGTGTTGGCAGGCACTTCCACCGGCAGGCCGGCCAGCAGCACGGCCATGCGGCCCACGTTGCGGTTGTCCTCGCCGGCGCCGTTGGCGCAGCCGTAGTAGACGTCGTCCACTTCGGCCCAGTTGACGCCGGGGTTGCGCTGTTTCAGCGCGGCGATGGGCAATGCGGCCAGGTCGTCGGCGCGCACGCCGGCCAGGCCGCCGCCGTAGCGGCCGAAGGGGGTGCGTACCGCGTCACAGATGAATGCTTCGTTCATGTTCGTTCCTTAGACTATCTTTGGTCGTTTGTCGATGACGCGCTTGGCCTTGCCGGTCATGGTGCGTTCGATGCTGTTCGATGCCAGCAGGCTGACGCGGGTGGTGACGCCGACATAGGTCTTGATGGCATGCTCCAGCTCGCGCGCCAGCGCCTCCACCTCGATGGCGGTCAGCTTGCCGGTCAGCTCGGGGCGCAGCTCGCCGATCACGTCCAGCTTGTCCAGGTGGCCGTCGCGGCTCACCACCAGCTGGTATTGCGGCGCCAGCTTCGGCATCTTGCAGATCAGCTCTTCGATCTGGGTCGGGAACACGTTCACGCCGCGGATGATCATCATGTCGTCCGAGCGGCCGGTGATCTTGCCGATGCGGCGCATGGAGCGCGAGGTCGGCGGCAGCAAACGGGTCAGGTCGCGCGTGCGGTAGCGGATGATGGGCAGCGCCTCCTTCGACAGCGAGGTGAACACCAGCTCGCCGTCCGAGCCGTCCGGCAGCACTTCGCCGGTTTCCGGGTCGATGATCTCGGGGTAGAAATGGTCTTCCCAGATCACCGGGCCGTCTTTCGATTCGATGCACTCGCTGGCCACGCCCGGGCCCATCACTTCGGACAGGCCGTAGATGTCCACCGCGTCGATGCCGGCGCGCGCTTCGATCTCGGCGCGCATGGCGTCGGTCCACGGTTCGGCGCCGAAGATGCCCACCTTCAGCGACGACTCCGCCGCGTCCAGGCCCTGGCGCTGGAATTCCTCGATGATGTTGAGCATGTAGGACGGCGTGACCATGATGATCTCGGGCTTGAAGTCCTGGATCAGTTGCACCTGCTTCTCGGTCTGGCCGCCGGACATGGGGATCACGGTGCAGCCCAGCCGTTCGGCGCCGTAGTGCGCGCCCAGGCCGCCGGTGAACAGGCCGTAGCCGTAGGAGATGTGCACCATGTCGCCGGCGCGGCCGCCCGCTGCGCGGATGGAGCGCGCCACCACGTTGGCCCAGGTGTCGATGTCGTTCTGCGTGTAGCCCACCACGGTGGCCTTGCCGGTGGTGCCGCTCGATGCGTGGATGCGCACCACTTTCTCGCGCGGCACGGCGAACAGGCCGAAGGGATAGTTGTCGCGCAGGGTTTTCTTGTCCGTGAAGGGGAACTTGGCCAGGTCGGCCAGCGTCTTCAGGTCGTCCGGGTGCACGCCTTTTTCGTCGAAGGCGGCGCGGTAGTGCGGCACGTTGTCATACGCATGCTTCAGCGTCCACTTCATGCGTTCCAGTTGCAGCGCCTGCAGCTCGTCCTTGCTGGCGCGTTCGATAGGCTCCAGGTCAGCTGGGGCGGGATTGCGTTGAACCATTGCTGTCTCCTCGTATTCGACTCGTATTCTGGTCTTGACCTAACCCTGCCGCGGCGCCACCTCTCCGCTGACGCGGTGCGATTTGCCACGGAACAGGGCGATGATGCGTCCGTCCTGGTTGCTGACCTTGACGTCGTAAATGCCGCTCTTGCCGGCCAGCGCCTGCTCCACGGCTTCCGCCGTCAACAGGTCGTGCTGGCGGCCGGGGGCCAGGTACTCGATCGTGCAGCCGGCGCCCACCGTGTTTTGGTTGTGGCTGTTGCACGCAAACGCGAAGGCGCTGTCCGCCAACGCGAAAATAAAGCCGCCGTGGCAGGTCTGGTGCCCGTTCAGCATGTCCTCCCGCACCGGCATGGTCATGCGCGCGTAGCCGGGCCGGATCTCGGCCAGCAGCATGCCCAGCGCCTGGCTGGCGCGGTCGCGTGCAAACATGGTGTCGCCGGCGGCCTGGGCCAGCGCTTGCGCCTCGGCGGCGCTCAATACTGGTGCATCCTTATGCATGGAACGTCGCTCCCGATGCCTGTTTGCGGCGCAGCAGCGGCGACACGCGGTAGCGGTCTTCGCCGTAGGCGGCTGCGAGGTTGTTCAATACGGTGGCGATGCGCTCGACGCCGACGGCGTCGGCCCAGGCCAGCGGGCCGCGCGGATAGTTCACGCCCTTCTGCATGGCGGTGTCCGCGCCCTGCGCGCTGCACACGCCCTGGTTGACCGCGTCCGCCGCTTCGTTGGCCAGCATGGCCACGGTGCGCATCACGGCCAGGCCCGGCACGTCGTCCAGCTTCGTCACGGCGAAGCCGGCGGCCTGGAACAGGCCCACCACGGCGTTGTACGCCGAAGCGCTGCACTGGTCGGCGGCGGCGATGGCGATGCGGGTGGCTTTGCCGTAGTCCAGCGCCAGGTCGAACACCACGGTGTCCGGGTGCTTGTTGTCGGCCGCGCGCTGGGTGGCGCTGCGGCCGTCGGTCAGGTAGACGGCAGCGCCGTTGCAGTGGAAGGCCGGCGCGTGCTCCTCCACGTTCGCCGCCGCGTGGCCGTACGCCTCGCTGGCCTTGCGCAGCGTGACGGCGATGCCGCGTTCCTGGAAGCGCGCCAGCACGGCGTCCGTCACGGCCGATGCGCCGCTGGCGCCCGGTTCCACGCTGTAGCTCACGTATTCCGGCCTGGCTTGCGCGGCCTCGCTTTGCGCGGGCGGCACCACGGCGCCGTCGCCATAGGCATAGAAGCCACGGCCCGACTTGCGGCCCAGGAAGCCGGCGTTCACCAGCTCCTGCTGGATCACCGATGGCGTGAAGCGCGGGTCGTTGTAATAAGCGCTGAAGACGGACTGGGTGACGGAATAGTTCACGTCGTGCCCGATCAGGTCCATCAGCTCGAATGGGCCCATGCGGAAGCCGCCCGCATCGCGCATCACGGCGTCGATGGTGGCGGCGTCGGCGGCCTGTTCGTTCAGCAGGCGCAGGCCTTCGGCGTAATAGGGGCGGGCCACGCGGTTGACGATGAAGCCGGGCGTGGATTTGGCGTGCACCGGGTTCTTGCCCCAGGCGATGGCCGTGTCGTACACGGTTTCGGCCACGGCAGGCTCGGTGGCCAGGCCGCTGATCACTTCCACCAGCGCCATCAGCGGCACCGGATTGAAGAAGTGCATGCCCACCAGGCGCTGCGGCCGGCGCAGCTTGGCGGCGATGGCGGTGACGGAAATCGACGAGGTGTTGGTGGCCAGGATGCACTCGCCGCCGACGACGCCTTCCAGGTCGGCGAACAGGGAGCGCTTCACGTCCAGGTTCTCGACGATGGCCTCCACCACCAGCGCGGCATCGGCCATGTCGGCCAGGCCGCCGGCGGCTTGCAGGCGCGCGCTGGCGGCTTGCGCGTCGGCGGCCGTCATGCGCCCCTTCTCCACCAGCTTCTGGTAGACCTTGGCGATGTCGGCAATGGCTTTCTGCACCGCCTCGGCGCGCGTGTCGTACAGCTTGACGGTGTGGCCCGCGGCGGCCGCCACCTGCGCAATGCCAGAACCCATGGCGCCGCTGCCGATGACGGCGACGACGCTGGCTTTATCCAGAGCTGCCATTGCTTACTCTCCTTTGAATTCGGGCGTGCGCTTGGCGATGAAGGCGGCCACGCCTTCGCGGTAGTCATGGCTGTAACCCAGCTCGCGCATCATCTCACCTTCCAGCTTGAGCTGCTCGGGCAGCGAGTTGCAGTGGCTGATCTGCAGCGCCTTCTTGGTGAAGGCCAGGCCCTTGGTGGGCGCGGCGGCGAAGTGTTCGGCCATGGCGGCGGCTTCGGTCATCAGCAGCTCGTCCGGCACGGCCTTCCAGATCAGGCCCCACTGCTCGGCGCGGTCGGCGGTGAGTTTTTCGCCCAGCATGGCCAGGCCGGTGGCGCGCGCCATGCCGATCAGGCGCGGCAGGATCCAGGTGCCGCCGGTGTCCGGGATCAGGCCCAGGCGGCAGAACGCTTCCACGAAACTGGCCGATTTGCCGGCGATGACGATGTCGCAGGCCAGCGCCAGGTTGGCGCCCGCGCCTGCCGCCACGCCGTTCACGGCGCAGATGACGGGCATGGGCAGGCTGCGCAGCGTGAGCACCAGCGGGGCGTAGAATTTTTCCACCGAGTCGCCCAGATCCACGCCGTTGGCGCCGGGTTCCACGGCGCGGTCGCCCAGGTCCTGGCCGGCGCAGAAGCCGCGCCCGGCGCCGGTGAGCAGCAGCACGCGCACGGATTTGTCGGCCTGCACCTTGGCCAGCGCGTCGCGCACTTCCAGGTGCATGGCCTGGGTGAAGCTGTTCAGCTTATCCGGGCGGTTCAGCGTCAGCTTGGCGATGCCGCCTTTGATCTCAAACAGAATATTCTCGTAGCTCATGGCGTCTCCTCCAACGTTCCTCTTTATTCGGCCTGGTCGAAATCGACCACCACTTTGTCCGTCACCGGGAAGCTCTGGCAGCTCAGCACGAAGCCGCGCGCGATTTCGTAGTCTTCCAGCGCGTAGTTAACGTCCATGTCCACTTTCCCGTCCAGCACCTTGCAGCGGCAGGTGGAGCACACGCCGCCCTTGCAGGAGTAACGCATGTCGATGCCGGCGCGCAGGCCGGCGTCCAGGATGGATTCCTTGTCGCGCTCCATGGTGAACATGGTGTGGTTGCCGTCCATGACCACCGTCACCTCGGTCAGCCCCGTGCCCACGTCGGCTTGCGCGCGCGGCTTGTGTTGGTGCTTCGGTATGCTGGCCGCGAACAGTTCGATCTTGATGTTCGCCTTCGGCATGCCCGCTTCCTGCAGCGCGGCCGATACGCCGTGCATCATGTCTTCCGGGCCGCAGATGAAGGCGTTGTCGTAGTCCTCCACGCGCACCCAGTGCTGCAGGAACTGCTGCGCCTTCTCTTTCGTGATGCGGCCGTTGAACAGCTCGATGTCCTGCTGCTCGCGGCTCATCACGTAAGCGATGTTCAGGCGCTCGGTGTAGATGTCCTTCAGGTCGGCCAGCTCGTTCTTGAAGATCACCGACGACGAGGCGCGGTTGCCGTAGAACAGCGTGAAGTGGCTGTTCGGTTCCGTCAGCAGCGTGGTCTTGATGATGGACAGGATGGGCGTGATGCCGCTGCCGGCCGCGAAGGCCATGTAGTTCTTGCGGTTGGCGGCGTCCAGCGGCACGTTGAAGTGGCCCATGGGCGGCATCACTTCGATCACGGTGCCCGGCTTGAGCGTGTCGTTGGCCCAGGTGGAGAACATGCCGCCGGGCGTGCGCTTGATGGCCACGCGCAGCGCGCCGTCCTGCACGGCGGAGCAGATCGAGTAGGAGCGGCGCACGTCTTCGGTGTTGATGTGGGTGCGCAGCGTGAGGTGCTGGCCCTGCTGGTATTTGAAGCTTTCTTCCAGTTCGGGCGGCACGGCGAAGGTGACGGCGATGCAGTCGCGCGTTTCGTTGCTCACCTGGGCGACGGACAGCGGATAGAATTTGCTCATAATGGTTATGCTCTCAGTGGCACTTGAAGTAGTCGAACGGCTCGCGGCAGTCGAGGCATTTGTACAGCGCCTTGCACGGAGTGGAGCCGAACTGGCTGGTGTTTTCGGTGTGGCTGGAGCCGCAGTTGGGGCACACCACCTTGGGCCGCGCGATGGCGCCTCTACGCACGCCGGCGGCCAGGTCGGCACTGCCGGACGCGCCGCGCCGCAGACCGCTGATGTCGACCACCTGCTGCGCGGGCGGCGCAATGCCGTAGCCTTTCAGCTTGGCCTTGCCCTCTTCGCTCATCCAGTCGGTGGTCCAGGCGGGCGACAGCTGCGTGCGCAGTTCCACGCGCTCGATGCCGCGCCCGCGCAGCGCATCGGTGACCGCGTCCGCGATCACCTGCATGGCCGGGCAGCCCGAGTAGGTGGGCGTGATGGTGACGGTGCATGCGCCGTCGCCGTCCACCTGCACATCGCGCACGATGCCCAGGTCCACCACCGAGATCACGGGGATCTCGGGGTCGGCCACCTCGGCGAGCCAGGCCCAGACCTGGTCAGCGGTGACGGCGGCGGCCGTGGAAGCAACAGCGGCGGCGTTCACTTACCACTCCGATCCGGGATAGGCGCGCTGCAGGAACTGCATCTCGGCCAGCAGGTAGCCCAGGTGCTCGCTGTGCACGCCCTGCTTGCCGCCCTTTTGCATCCAGGCGTCCGGCGGCGGCATCGTCAAGGTGGCTTCGCCGAAGATGTCGCTCACGTGCGCCAGCCATTGCGCGCGCAGCGGCTCGGAGGCCGGCGCCACGCCTGCGGCCACCATGGCCTGGTCCACAGCGTCGTACTTGAAGAGTTCGCCGGTGTACATCCACAGCTCGTCGGCCGCCGCCTGCGTCTTGGCGCGGCTGACGTCGGTGCCGTCGCCCATGCGCACGATCAGGTCGCCGCTGCGGCGCAGGTGGTAGGTCACTTCCTTCAGCGACTTCTCGGCGATCCCGCGGATGCGCTCGTCGCTGGACTTGGTCAGCGCGCCGATGAAGAAGTAGTGCCAGGTGTCGAACAAGAACTGGCGCATCATGGTGTCGGCGTAGTTGCCGTTCGGCTGCTCCAGCAGCAGGCAGTTCTTGAAGTCGTGCGCGTCGCGGTGGTAGGCCAGCTTGTCCTCGTCGCGGCCGGCGCCTTCCAGTTCGCCGGCGTAGCTGTACCACATGCGGGTCTGGCCCAGCAGGTCCAGCGCCACGTTGGTCAGCGCCATGTCCTCTTCCAGCGCCGGCCCCTTGCCGCACAGCTCGGACAGGCGCTGGCTCAGGATCAGGGCGTTGTCGCCCTGGCGCAGCAGCCAGGAAATTTTATCGTCCATGAGTTTGTCCATGACCGCGTCCCGCTTACAGGTTCTTCACTTCTTCCGGCATCGGGAAGAAGGTGGGGTGGCGATAGACCTTGCTGTTGGACGGCTCGAACAGCGCGTCCTTGTCGGCCGGGCTGCTGGCCACGATGTCGGTGGCGCGCACCACCCAGATGCTCACGCCTTCATTGCGGCGGGTGTACACGTCGCGCGCGTTGTTGACCGCCATGGCGGCGTCGGACGCGTGCAGGCTGCCCACATGCTTGTGCGCCAGGCCGTGCTGGCTGCGGATGAAAACTTCCCACAATGGCCATTCTTTGCTCATCTTATGTCTCCTCAGGCCGCAGCCTTTTCCTCTTTGTGTTTGTCGGCGTAAGCCACCAGCGCGTCGCGGAACCACTCGCCGTCCTCGTAGGCTTTGACGCGGGTGCGCAGGCGCTCGCGGTTGCACGGGCCGTTGCCCTTCAGGACAGCCTGGAACTCGCTCCAGTCGATTTCGCCGAATTCATAGTGGCCGGTTTCGGCGTTGAACTTCAGGTCGGGATCGGGCACGGTCAGGCCCAGGTATTCGGCCTGCGGCACGGTCTGGTCCACCATGCGCTGGCGCAGCTCGTCGTTCGAGAACAGCTTGATGCGCCACTGCGCGGACTGCGCGCTGTTGACCGATTCCGCGTCGGACGGGCCGAACATCATCAGCGACGGCCACCACCAGCGGTTCAGCGCGTCCTGCGCCATGGCCTTCTGCTCCGGCGTGCCCTTGGCCAGCGACATCATGATGTCGTAGCCCTGGCGCGCGTGGAACGATTCTTCCTTGCACACGCGGATCATGGCGCGGGCGTACGGGCCGTAGGAGCAGCGGCACAGCGGGATCTGGTTGATGATGGCCGAGCCGTCCACCAGCCAGCCGATGGCGCCCATGTCGGCCCAGCTCAGGGTGGGGTAGTTGAAGATGCTGGAATACTTGGCTTTGCCGCTGTGCAGGGCCGCCAGCAGCTCGTCGCGCGACACGCCCAGGGTTTCGGCGGCGCTGTACAGGTACAGGCCGTGGCCGGCCTCGTCCTGGATCTTGGCCAGCAGCACGGACTTGCGTTTCAGCGTGGGGGCGCGGGTCACCCAGTTGCCTTCGGGCAGCTGGCCGACGATTTCGGAGTGGGCGTGCTGGGAGATCTGGCGGATCAGCGTTTTGCGGTAGGCGTCCGGCATCCAGTCCTTGGCCTCGATCTTCACGCCGGCGTCGATACGGGCCTGGAACTCGCGCTCCTCGGCGCTCATGTCCTGGTTCGTCTGAACTTTCTTCAGGCCGGTTTCAACCATCTGTGCGTACATGTTCTGTCTCCTCGTTCAAGGTGTGGGACCATATTACGATACAAAAATTCGTTTGCATACTGTTTTTTTGACTCAAATCAAAAAACTGTATCCCTTCGGGGCGTGTTGGTGCCAGAATGTCCAGATGCAGGAAAAATAATGCTGCGCCGAAGCCGCAGCAAAGTAAACTCCCGGCTTGAGAGAAAACCACCCGTGCGCAAGATGAAGACCCTGAACAGCAACGAATGGATAGCCCACTTCCTGGCCAGCGACCCGCCGCGCTCGAAGTCGCTGGTGATGACCATCTTCGGCGACGCCATCGTGCCGCACGGCGGCGTGGTGTGGCTGGGCAGCCTGATCGAGCTGCTGGCGCCGTTCGGCGTGAACGACAGGCTGCTGCGCACCTCCGTGTTCCGGCTGGCGCAGGAAGGCTGGCTGGTGTCGCAGCGCGACGGGCGGCGCTCGTCGTATTCCATCCCGCCGCAATCGCAGGCCCGCCTGGCGCGCGCGCAGCGCCGCGTCTATTCGCCGCTGCACGTGCACTGGGACGGCAACTGGACTCTGGTGATGAGCGGCAACAGCCTGGGCGCGGCGGAACGCGCGCTGCTGCGCAAGGAGCTGGTGTGGGAAGGCTACGGCCTGGTGTCGGCCGGGGTGTTCGGCCACCCGGCGGGCAACCCGGACACGCTGGACGAGCTGCTGGTCCGCACCGGCACGCGCGACAAGCTGTTCATCTGCCACGCGGCCGAGATGCCGGGCGCGCGCAATGGCCGTCCGCTGCGGGAAATGATCGACGAGGGCTGGGACCTGAGCGGCGTGATGGACGGCTACCAGCAATTCATCGCGCAGTTCGAACCCCTGCTGGCATTGCTGCGCGCCGGGCACCAGCCTGAGCCGGAGCAAGCCTTCGTGATCCGTTCGCTGCTGATCCACGCCTACCGCCGGGTGCAGCTGCATGACCCGCAACTGCCGGTGGAGCTGCTGCCCGAGCCGTGGCCGGGCGCCGCCGCCTACGAGCTGGCGCGCGAGCTGTACCGCCTGGTGGCCGGCGCCGCCGAGCAGCACGTGCTGACGGTGCTGCGGCGCGAAGACGACACCACCGCCGAAGCCGGCGCCGCCTTCTACCAGCGCTTCGGCGGGCTGGACTAGCCTTTATAGATGCCGCAGATGATGACCAGGTCGCCGGCCTTCTCCACGTAGGTGGACTTCTTCTCGATGGCTTTGCTCACTGGATTGGGCCACTTGTAATCGACCCAGCCACTGCCCTTGGTGGCGGCCACGTCGAGGAAGGCCTTGATGAAGTGCTTGTCGTCCACGTCCTTCAGGTCGATCATGGGTTTGCCGATCAGCTTGGCGTTGCCGCCGTGCGCCAGGGTCACGCCCTTGGTGTCCAGCACGGCGATATACAGGTCGCGGTCCTTGAACTGGCCGCTGGGGTTGTTAATTTCAGCGAAGGCCTTGTCCCTGCCGTTGGCCGCGATGTAGGCGGCCGCCTTCTTCACCATCGCCACCGCCTCGTCCGCCGACCCCACATTCGCCGCCGACGCAGCCGGCAAGAACGAACAGGCCAGCAAGGCCGCCAACACTACCCGAAACAGCTGCTTCATCTGTGTCCCCTTATCGATATGAAAAAAAAAGCCGCGCGCTGCCCCGGCAGGCGGCCAAGGCAGTGTAGCGCACATTTTCCACAGTGAAAGGATTTGTCAGCGCGGCGCAACAAGCGGGAAGGCTGCGGGATCGCGGATGGCATCTAAGCTCAGCCCTCCTGCCCCGATCCATGGTCGTCTCCTGGTTTGCGCGGCGCGGCCGCACAATGCGGAGGGCCGCAAGCCAAGATAGCAAGCCGGGACGCAGGCCATGTTGATCTGGCTCAGCGAAAGCGCATTTGCCAAGCTAGGGAGCGGGCCAGGGGCGGCGGCCTTCGAACAGGTCCGCCTGCCGCCGCAGGCCGTCGGCCAGCGCGTCCAGCACGGCGCCGATGCGCGCCACGCCGCGCGCGCTGGCATGCGACAGCAGCCACAGGTCGGAACGAAACTGCGGCTGCGGCGGCAGCACGCGCCGCAGCGCCGGGCTGGCGTCGCCAAGGTAGCACGGCAGCATCGCCAGGCCCATGCCCTGCTCGGCCAGCCGCATGACGGCCACGGTGCTGTTGCAGCGCGCGGCGGCGTGGGCCAGCAGGCCGCGCTCCTTCAGCCACTGCATCGACGCCAAGTGCGCAAAACCCTCATCCAGGCACACCCACGGCACACCGGCCAGGCGCGCCTCGTCGACCGGCTCCCACGCCGCCGGCCGGTACACCGTGGTCTCGATGCCGCACACCACGCGGCCCAGCAGATCGTCCGGCGGCTGGCCGCCGGCCCGCAACGCCACGTCGGCCTCGCGCCGCTGCAGGTTGGCCAGGCCGTCCGCGATTTCCAGCTCGACCAGTATCCCGGGCGCAGTCTGCCGCAGCCTCGCCAGCACCGGCGGCAACACGCCCGGCAGCATGGTTTCAGTCGTGCTCAGCAGGACCCTGCCGCCGACGGCGCCGTCGGGGCCGGCCGAGCCGGAGATGTCGTTCAGGCGTTGCGCAATATGCTCGGCCAGCTCCAGCAATTCAGCCGCCGCCGCCGTGGCGCGGTAGCCCTGGCGGCTGCGCTCGAACAGCGTCGCCCCCAGGGTTTGTTCGATGGCCTGGATGCGGCGGAACACGGTCGGATGGCTGGTGCCCAGCAGCGCCGCCGCCTGCGACAGCGAGCCGGTCTTGGCCACCGCGTGCAGCACATGCAAATCGCCCCATCCCAGTTTGTCGCTGCCTGCCATATCCACCCTTTGTGTTGTTCACCGGTGAACGCGCGCATTGCATGGCGCGCCTTTCGCCGCCATGGCGCGCGCCGCACAATGGCGGCACCAACCCACCGGAGACGCGCAATGTATCACACCAGTATTTTCCGCCCAGCCGACCTGCGGCCGATCGAAGACCTCGTCAAGCGCCACCCGCTCGCCATGGTGGTCAGCCATGGCGACAGCGGCTCGCAGGCCACCCCGCTGCCGCTGGTGCTGCAGCGTACTGGCAGCGGCGAACTGGAATTCATCGGCCACATGTCGGCGCACAATCCACAGCTGGCCGGCCTGCGCCAGGCGGGACGGGCCTTGCTGGTGTTCACCGGCGCCCAGGGCTACATCTCTTCCGCCTGGCTGCGCGACCGCCGCAACGCGCCCACCTGGAACTACGAAATGGCGCAATTCGACGTCGACCTGGAATTCGGCAGCGGCGCCGAGGCCACGCGCGCGGCCCTACAGGCCCTTGTCGACCAGATGGACGCGGGCGAGGAATGCCCGTGGCGGCTAGAGGAAAGCCCGCGCTACGACGTGCTGAGCCAGCACATCGTGCCCTTCCGCGCCCACGTGCGCACGGTGCAGGGACAATTCAAGCTGGGCCAGGGCGAATCGCCCGACGTGCTGGCCGACAGCATGCGCGGCCTGCTGCGCCATGGCGGCCATGGCAGCCTGGAGCTGGCCGCCGCCATGGCCGCATGGCATCAGCTGGACTTGCCGCTGCACGCAGCCGCGTAAGGATCGGCAAGAAGCTGCGGCGCCGTCAATAGAAGCGCACACCCGGCCTCAGCAGCACGTGGAAGACCAGCAAAAGACCCGCAACCGCGCAAAACGGCCAGGCAATCGACTCCGCTGCGGCCGTGCTGCCAGTTGCCCTGCTGGAGCGCCAGGCTCCGGCCTGCATCCAAACCAGGCCGGCGATGGTCACCACCACCGGCACCACGACTACTTCCGTCCAATCCCTTGGGATACGGAACAGGAAAATCGCAGGGAGCGCAAGCAGGGCCGGCAGCACCGCGACCTCTAACAGGAACAGGTTGCGCCCTCTGGAGCTGGCGATACGGTCCGCGTGGCCAACCTTATCAAGCAAAAGAAGCCGCAGCCAGCCGGCAAACAGCGGGATAGCGGCAAGCGCAACCACCGCCGCGATCACTTTGGCGGCGTCAGCCATACCCAGGTACACCATCGCCATCCCCAGATCGCTCTGGGTGCTGACGGCACCGATGGCCACCTGCGGCAACGCCATGAATATGCCGCTGTAAGCCATCCAGAACAGGGACAGGCGCGCGGCAGCCGATTTGCCGGCGCCTCGCCACAACAGCCATGCGCAAACACCGCCCGCCAGCAAGGTCGCCAGCGCGCCCGTGCCCTGGAACAGGCTTGCCAGCGGGTTGTCGCCCTCCCAGCGGTGGTTGTTGTGAAAGAGGGTCGCGCGCAAGCCAGGCGTGAGGGCCTTGGGCAGCACCAGGAACAACTCCTGGATGAAGAAGGTCAGGTTGAAAGCGAAGACGTACAGCAACGCCGACATCAGCGTCCATCTCCAGCGCCATCGCGCGCTGCGGCCAGGCGCGGCGGACGACCGGGCGCGGCGCGCCTTGAACCATCCGGCCAGCCCCAGCGCCGCCGGCCCGGCGAGGACGGCCAGCAGCACGGCGATGCCGATGAGATGCCCCCCGGTCATGGCGAAGCGTCCTGCAGCGCCACTACCTGCGGCCGGCGTTGATCAGGTAGTTCTGCATGGTGGCTTCGGCCACCGAGGCCCACTGGTTCTGGTCCTGGCGGAACTTCTTCCACGGCTCGTAGATCTTCTTGAACTTGGCGTTCTTGGCCGCTTCCTCTTCCATCACGGCGGCCGACAGCTTGTACGACGCGTCCATGATCTCTTTCGAGAAGGTATGCAGCTTGGCGCCGTTCTTCAGCAGGCGCGCCAGCGCGGCCGGGTTCTTGGTGTCGTACTCGGCCTGCATGATCACGTGGCACTCGTAGCTGGCGCACTCCACCGCCGCCTGGTATTCCTTGGGCAGCTTTTCCCATTCCTTGATGTTGATATAAAACGACAGTTGCGGCCCGGCCTCCCACCAGCCCGGCGCGTAGTAGTGCGGCGCCACGCGCTGCAGGCCCAGCTTTTCATCGTCGTACGGGCCCACCCACTCGGCCGCGTCGATGGTGCCCTTTTCCAGCGAGCCGTAGACGTCGCTGGCCGGAATCTGCTGCGGCACCGCGCCCATGCGCTCCATCACGCGGCCGGCGAAACCGGCGATGCGGATCTTCAGGCCCTTCATGTCCGCCACCGTTTTCACTTCCTTGCGGTACCAGCCGCCCATCTGCGTGCCGGTGTTGCCGGCCATGAAGTTGATGATGCCGTAGCCCTTGTAGAACTCGCGCATCAGCTCGCGGCCGCCGCCCTGGTCGTACCACGCGGTCTGCTGGCGCGAGGTCAGGCCGAACGGCACCGCGCAGTCGAAGCAGAACGCCGGATCCTTGCCGAAATAGTAGTAGGACGGCGTGTGGCCCATTTCCACCGTACCGGCCTGCACCGCGTCCATCACCTGCAGGCCCGGCACGATTTCGCCCGCCGCGTGCTGGCGGATGGTGAACTTGCCGCCGGTGAGCTCGGCCACGCGCTTGCAGAAGTGGTCGGCCGAGGCGTAGATGGTGTCCAGGGTCTTGGGGAAGCTCGAGGCCAGCCGCCAGCTGACGGCGGGCTGCGCCTGGGCCAGCGCCGGGGCCACGGCCAGCGCGCTGGCGCCAGCGCCCAGGGTGGCATTTTTCAGGAAGGAACGACGCTGCATAAGTTCAGTCTCCGGTGTTGTTTTGGTAGGGAAGCCCGGCCTAGTGTATGACTGAATTAACAAGCTTGCAATCCCAAGCTTGTCCATAAAACTAGTATCATGTCGCACACCCGATACTTTTACCCATCAGGACCGAAGCATGCCCATCAAAATCAGCCACCAATTCGATGCTGGCGCCATCGACGTTCTGCGCGCGGACGACCCCTCCGCGATCGACCTGAACATCCGCAAAGACTCCGCTGCCGACATCATCCAGTGGTTCTACTTCCGCGTGCAGGGCGCCAAGGCGACCCCGCTGACCATGAACTTCCTGAACGCCGGCCAGGCCGCCTATCCGGACGGCTGGAAGGACTACCAGGCCGCCGCCAGCTACGACCGCGAAACCTGGTTCCGCGTGCCCACCTCGTACGACGGCAAGACCATGGTCATCGAGCACACGCCGGAATACGACAGCGTCTACTACGCCTACTTCGAGCCCTACTCGTGGGAACGCCACCTGGCCCTGCTGGACAACGCCCAGCTGAACGACTACGTGCGCGTGGAAGACCTGGGCAGCACCATCGACGGCCACGACATGAACCTGATGGTGATCGGCGAGCCGGAAGACGGCAAGCCGAAGGTATGGGTAATCGCGCGCCAGCACCCGGGCGAGACCATGGCCGAATGGTTCGTGGAAGGCATGGTCGACGCCCTGCTGGACGTGGCCAACCCGTTCGGCCGCCAGCTGCTGCAGGAAGCGGTGTTCTACGTGGTGCCGAACATGAATCCGGACGGCTCGGTGCGCGGCAACCTGCGCACCAACGCGGCCGGCGCCAACCTCAACCGCGAATGGCTGAACCCGACCATGGAGCGCAGCCCGGAAGTGTTCCTGGTGCTAAACAAGATGAAGGAAGTGGGCTGCGACCTGTTCCTCGACATCCACGGCGACGAAGGCCTGCCTTACGTGTTCACGGCCGGCAGCGAAGCGCTGGAAAGCTGGAGCAAGGCCGACGCGGCGCGCCAGCAGCGCTTCGTGGAGGACTTCAAGATCGCCAGCCCGGACTTCCAGGACGAATTCGGCTACGGCGAAAGCCCGCTGACGCCGGAAACCCTGACCATGGGCTCGCCGCACATCTCGCACGCCTTCGGTTGCCTGTCGCTGACCCTGGAAATGCCGTTCAAGGACAACGCCAACGACCCGGACCCGGTCACCGGCTGGGACGGCGCCCGCAGCGCCCGCCTGGGCGCGGCCATCCTGCAACCGGTGCTGATGTCGCTGCGCGCCAACGGTTAAGGCGCAATAACGCGATATTTCTTCCGCATCCCCACGGCGGAATTGAAAATAGGCAACGTTCCTATTACCATACTGCCAAAGTGGAAAAGCCCGCCCTGAGCGGGCTTTTTCTTGTGCAAACATTACCCAACCGGCAATCAACATGACTCAACGGCTCCGCCCGTCTCCTGCTTTTCTGCGCCTGCTCGGCACTGCCCCCTTCCTGCTCGGCACCATCCAGGCCTACGCGGCGGATGAACCCGTCAAGCCCGCCAAAGAAACCATGCAGAAGGTGGAGATCAAGGGCGCGGCGGAAACCTATGATGCGCGCCGCAACGACACCGCCACCAAGATCGTGGTGACGCAGGAGGAAATCCTGAAGAACGGCGACACCACCATCGGCGAGGTGCTCAAGCGCCTGCCGGGCATCACCGTGGGCGGCGTGCAGGGACGCGGCGGCGACATCCGCATGCGCGGCCTGGGCAGCGGCTACACGCAGATCATGCTGAACGGCGAACCGGCGCCGCCCGGCTTCTCGCTCGATTCGCTGTCGCCGGACATGATAGAACGCATCGAAGTGATGCGCGCGGCCACGGCCGAGTTCAGCACCCAGGCCATCGCCGGCGGCATCAACATCGTGCTGAAGAAAGCCATCGTCACGGCCCAGCGCGAAATCAAGGTGGGCCTGCAGGACGACAACGGAAAGCTCGGCACCAACACCAACTTCCAGATCTCCGACCGCAAGGGGGCCATCTCCTACGCGGTGGGCGGCGGCGTCACCTACGGCAAGTTCAACCGCCCGGCCGAGATCGTCACCACCGGCACCACCCCGGCCGGCGAACAGAACCTGCTGCGCCGCACCGAGCAGACCAGCCAGGGCTCGTTCCGGGCGCTGAACCTGTCGCCGCGCGTCAACATCAACCTCGGCCCGAACGACATCGTCACCTCGCAAAGCTTCGTCAACGTGAACCGCTTCCGCGGCGACACGGACGAGCGCGTGAACACGCTGCAGGGCAAGCTGCCGCGCTACAGCGCCACCGGCGTGGACATCGATTCCGAGGTGGCCCTGCTGCGCACCGACCTGACCTGGACCCGCAAGCTGGCCGCCGGCGCCAAGCTGGAAGTGAAAGGCGGCGCCAACTACAACAAGCGCTCCACCGAGGCGCCCGCGCTGCAATACTTCGCCAACAATGTGCTGGCGGTGGACCGCCTGGTCACGTCCGACTCCACCGACAAGGGCTTCACCACCACCGGCAAATACTCCACGCCGCTGTTCGAAGGCCACGCGCTGGCCACCGGCTGGGACGCCGGCTACAGCAAGCGCGACGAAGACCGCATCCAGCGCGAAAGCAGCCCGATCGGCGCGCCGGTGTCGGACCTGGACCAGGTCTACAACGCCGAAGTGCAGCGCCTGGCCCTGTACGCGCAGGACGAATGGACCATCACGGACCGCTGGTCGGTGTACTTTGGCCTGCGCTGGGAAGGCATCGAAACCACCAGCGAAGGCAACGACTACGCGCCGGTGAGCAACAAGTCCAGCGTGTGGAGCCCGCTGTTCCAGACCTTGTGGAAAATCCCCGGCAGCAAGGCCGACCAGGTGCGCCTGGGCGTGTCGCGCACCTATAAGGCGCCCGGCGTGAACAGCCTGATCCCGCGCCGCTTCGCCTCCAACAACAACACCGCCACCAGCCCGGACCAGACCGGCAACCCGCTGCTGAAGCCTGAACTGGCATGGGGGCTGGACCTGGCGTTCGAGCACTACCTGCCGGGCGGCGGCCTGATGACGGCCAGTACCTTCGTGCGCCGCATCAAGGACATCACGCGCCAGCAGGTGGCGCTGATCGACGGCCTGTACGTGTCGCGCCCCATGAACGCCGGCACCGCCAACACGCGCGGCATCGAACTGGAAGCCAAGCTGCCGCTGCGCTCCATGTACCCGAAGGCGCCGGCGATTGAAATGCGCGCCAACCTGTCGCGCAACTGGTCCGACCTGGACTCCGTGCCCGGCCCGAACAACCGCCTGGACCAGCAGACCCCGGTCAGCGGCACGGTCGGCGCGGACTGGAAACTGGACACCTTGCCGCTCACGCTGGGCGGCAGCTTCAGCTTCCAGAGCGGTGGCCCGGTGCGCATCTCGGAGAAGCAGTACGCCTACACGATACCGAAGCGTTCGCTGGACCTGTACGGCCTGTGGAAATTCAATCCGAAGAACCAGCTGCGCATCTCGCTGGCCAACGCCCTGCACCAGGACAACTACAGCGAATCGACCTTCGTCGAAGCCACCGGCACGCTGCGCGACGGCACCATCACCCCCACCACCGCCGTAGTGCGCGCGCTGATGGAAATGAAGTTCTGATGTAGCACAAACCCGCCGCAAGTTTACGCTTGCGGCGGAGTCCGCCTGAGCAGATCATGGTCTCCCGAGCCTAGCCAGGAGCCCGCTATGAAAACGTTGCGCCTTTTCCCTTTGCTGCTGTGCCTTGCCGCCTGCAGCATGCCCTACCGGCCCGCACAGATCATGGAGCCGGGCGCCACCTTCCCCGGACTGGCCCATTTCGTCACGCAAACGCCCGGCCACCAGGTCGACGTGCTGCTGGTGCACGGCATGTGCACGCACGACGCCAGCTGGGCCACGGAGACCGTGCAGCAGCTGAGCAGCGCGCTGGCCGCCAACCTGCCGCCGCCCGCCTCGGCCGCGGCCAGGGCCGGTGTTGAGCCCGGCGCTGGGCAGATCGAGATCATCCCCGCCACCGTGCCCGCCGGCGACGGCGCGATCCGCTTCCAGTCGCTGATCTGGTCGCCGCTGACCACGCCGCTCAAGCAGCAGCTGTGCTACGACCAGACCGACAAGTCGCCCATCTGCCAGGGCAGCCCGCCCTATACGCCGCAGCGCGCCAGCATCAACGCCAGGGTGAAGGATCTGCTGATGGACGACTGCCTGCCGGACGCGCTGATCTACCAGGGCGAAGCGCGCGGCCAGATCCAGCAGCGCATGCGCGACGCGGTGCTGCGCGCCACGGCCGGCTCGGCGCCGGACGCGCCGCTGGTGGTGATCTCGGAAAGCCTGGGCAGCAAGATACTGTTCGACACGCTGAGCAGCATGCTGGACGAGCGCGGCGCCACGCCGGACGCCAAGCGGGCCGCCGACGCCGCCCAGCAGACGCTGGACCGCATGGCCTACCTGGTGATGGCGGCCAACCAGATCCCCATTTTGGGCCTGGCCGACCAGGGCTTGCCGCTGGAAGTGGGCCGCCGCGCGCTGCCGCAGGACAGCCTGCAGCGCGTGCTGGAGCGGCGCAGCGCGCGCGGCGCCAGCGACGCAATGGCCGCGCCGGCATCCATCGCGGGCCTGACGCTGGTCGCGTTCACGGACCCGAACGATCTGCTGTCCTACACGCTGCAAAAGGAAAAATACGAACGCCCGGGCGTGGCGGTGCACAACGTGCTGGTATCCAACGCCCGCACCTGGTTCGGCGCCTTCGAAAATCCCATCGACGCCCACGTGCGCTACCTCGACAACCCCGACGTCGGCCGCCTGATCGCCTGCGGCCAGCCCCAAAGCCCCCTTTGCCGATAAGCAAAATGGGGTCAGGGTTAATTAATTTTGCAACTAGTTGCAAAATTAATTAACCCTGACCCCATTTGTCTTTACGGAATGAGATTACTTGCCGCGGCCGGCGCTGATGAGGAAGTTTTGCATCGTCGCTTCGGCCACCGAGGCCCACTGGTTCTGGTCCTGGCGGAACTTTTTCCATGGCTCGTAGATCTTGGCGAACTTTGCGTTGCGCGCGGCTTCTTCGTTCATCACGTCGTTGGCCGCCTTGTAGCAGGCGTCCATCATGTCTTTCGGGAAGTTGCGCAGCTTGACGCCGCTCTTCAGCAGCCGCGCCAGCGCGGTCGGGTTGCGGAAGTCGTATTCGGCCTGCATCACCACGTGCGCTTCGTACGAGGCGCATTCAATCGCGGCCTGGTATTCCTTGGGCAGCTTTTCCCATTCCTTGATGTTGACGTAGAACGAGAACGAGGCGCCCGCTTCCCACCAGCCCGGCGCGTAGTAGAACGGCGCCACTTTGTGGAAGCCGAGCTTTTCGTCGTCGTACGGGCCGACCCATTCGGCCGCGTCGATGGTGCCCTTTTCCAGCGCCGGGTAGATGTCGCCGCCGGCCAGCTGCTGCGGCACCAGGCCCAGGCGCTCGAGCACCTTGCCGGCGAAGCCGCCGACGCGCATCTTGGTGCCTTTCAGGTCGGCCACGGATTTGACTTCCTTGCGGAACCAGCCGCCCATCTGGGTGCCGGAATTGCCGCCCAGGAAGTTGATGATGCCGTAGCCTTTGAAGAATTCACGGGTCAGCTCGCGGCCGCCGCCCTGGTCGTACCAGGCGGTGTGCTGGCGCGAGGTCAGGCCGAACGGCACCGCGCAGTCGAAGGCGAAGGTGGCGTCCTTGCCGAAGTAGTAGTAGGAGGCGCTGTGGCCGCACTCGACCGTGCCGGCTTGCACCGCGTCCATCACCTGCAGGCCGGGGACGATTTCGCCGCCGGCAAACGAGCGGATGTTGAATTTGCCGCCGGTGAGCTGGGAGACGCGCTTGGTGAAGGTGTCGGCGGCGCCGAAGATGGTGTCCAGCGATTTGGGGAAGCTGGACGCCAGGCGCCAGTTGATGGTGGGCAGCGACTGCGCCAGGGCCGGGGCGGCGATTACGCCTGCGGTGGCGCCGACTGCGGCCTTGGTAATGAATGAACGGCGTTCCATACATTGTCTCCTAGGTTTTTGAATATTGCCGGGGACAGTGTATGGAAACGTGGGCAAGCTTGCAACGAAAAATTAGCTTCCTGCAACAACCATTTTTTCGATCAGGATGGAGCCGGTCTGCTTGGTGCCGCGCACCAGTACGTCCGAACCGATACCGACTATTTGCTGGAACATCTCTTTCATGTTGCCGGCGATGGTGATCTCTTCCACCGGGTACTGGATCACGCCGTTTTCCACCCAGTAGCCGGAGGCGCCGCGCGAGTAGTCGCCGGTGACGTAGTTGGTGCCCTGGCCCATCAGTTCGGTCACCAGCAGGCCGGTGCCCATTTTCTTCAGCATGGCCACGAAATCGTCGTTGCTCTTCGTCAGCGAGGACGTCAGCGACAGGTTGTGCGAGCCGCCCGCATTGCCGGTGGTTTTCATGCCCAGCTTGCGCGCCGAGTAGGTGGACAGGAAATAGCCCTGCACCACGCCGTCCTTGACCACGTCGCGGCGCTGGGTGCGCACGCCCTCTTCGTCGAACGGCGCCGAGCCGACCGCGCCGATCACGTGCGGGTCTTCCTTGATCTGGATGTGCGACGGGAAGGCGGACTTGCCCAGGCTGTCGAGCAGGAAGGTGGACTTGCGGTACAGCGCGCCGCCCGAGGTGGCCTGGACGAAGGCGCCCAGCAGGCCGGCGGCCAGCGGCGCTTCGAACAGCACCGGGCAGGTGCGGGTGTCGAGCTTGCGCGCGTTCAGGCGCGCCAGCGCGCGTTCGGCGGCGTAGCGGCCGATGGCTTCCGGCGCGGCCATCTTGGCGGCGTCGCGCACCGAGCTGTACCAGTCGTCGCGCTGCATCTTGGCGCCCTTGCCGGCGATCGGCGCCACCGACAGCGTGTGGCGCGAGTACGGGTAGCCGCCGATGAAGCCGCGCGAGTTGGCCGACACGAAGTGCGACTGCTGCACGTGCACGCCCGCCCCTTCGCTGTTGGTGATGCGCGGATCCACCTCGAAGGCGGCCGCTTCGGCACGCTGCGCCAGCGCCACCGCTTCTTCGGTCGAGATCAGCCACGGGTAGTACAGCTGCAGGTCGCGCGGATTAGTTTCCAGCATGTCCTCGTCGGCCAGGCCGGCGCAGTCGTCGTCGGCGGTGAAGTTGGCGATGTTGTAGGCCGCGTCCACGGTGGCGCGCAGCGAGGCGGCCGAAAAGTCCGAGGTGCTGGCGTTGCCGCGCTTCTGGCCGATGAACACGGTCACGCCCAGGCCCTTGTCGCGGTTCTGCTCGATGGTCTCGATTTTGGCCTTGCGCACAGAGACGGATAAGCCGCTGCCCTCGCTGATCTCGACGGCGGCATCGGTGCCGCCTTTCTCGCGCGCGTACGCCAAAACGTCGCGTGCAAGCTGCTTCAATTGATCCTGGCTGTGGCTAAATGCGGAGTCGCTCATGTGGTGTTTTCTTCGGGTGACCGTTAAAACAGTTATCATAGCAGTCGTTTACAGTTTTTACAGGCCGGGTTCACGCCCTGCCTCACAGTTATCATGCCAAATGCAAACCGGGGCGCCGTCGGCTTCCAATCTTCCGAGTTCGAACAAGAATACGAGCGCCCATCTAAAACCGAACTCAAGCGCCAGTCCGACGCCCTGCAGGCGCTGGGCGCCGAGCTGGTGGAAGCGCCGCGCGACCGCGTCAAGCGCGTCCCCATGCCGGAGGACGTGAAAGAGGCCATCCTGACTTGCCAAACCATCACCAATCACGAAGGCCGCCGCCGCGCCATGCAGTTCGTGGGCAAGAAGATGCGCACCCTGGACGAGGAAGAAGTGGCCGTCATCCAGCGCACCATCGAGGGCTGGAAAGGCGCGTCCAAGGCCGATACGGCCGCCATGCACGCGCTGGAACGCCGCCGCGACAAGCTGCTGGCCGACGACAACGCGCTCACCACGCTGCTGTCGGAGAACCCGGAACTGGACGTGCAGCACCTGCGCACGCTGATCCGCAACGCCCGCAAGGAGCAGGCCGAGAACAAGCCGCCCAAGGCTTACCGCGAAATCTTCCAGATCCTGAAGCAGGTCGACGCCAAGCACCGCAAGGCCAAGGCCGACGAGGCCGGCGGCGAAGACGAGGACAGCGAAGAAGATGACGAGTGACGTGTCAGCGCCGGTGCTGGTGATCGGCCTGGTGTCGGTCTCGGACCGCGCCAGCGGCGGCGTCTATGAAGACAAGGGCCTGCCCGCGCTGCAGGAATGGCTGTCGTCCGCGCTGACGACGCCGTTCCGCGTCGAAACCCGCTTGATCCCGGACGAACGCACGCAGATCGAGGCCACGCTGGTGGAACTGGTCGACGTGGCCCGCTGCCACCTGGTGCTGACCACCGGCGGCACCGGCCCCGCGCGCCGCGACGTGACGCCGGAAGCCACGCTGGCCATCGGCACCAAGGAAATGCCGGGCTTCGGCGAGCAGATGCGCCAGATCAGCCTGCAGTTCGTGCCGACCGCCATCCTGTCGCGCCAGACCGCCGTGATCCGCGAGACCGCTGGTTTGGGTGAACCTCACGCCGCGCTGGTGATGAACCTGCCCGGCCAGCCGAAAGCCATCAAGGAAACCCTGGAAGGCTTGAAGGACGCCGACGGCAAGCAGCTGGTGGGCGGCATCTTCGCGGCCGTGCCGTACTGCGTGGACCTGATCGGCGGCCCCTACATGGAAACCAATCCGGCGGTATGCAAGGCATTCCGCCCCAAATCGGCAATCAAGCCTGCCTGAGGATTTGCACATGACTGCACTGCTGGAAAATATCGAAATCGAAACGGGCGCCAACCCAACCGTGTCCATCATCTGGATGCACGGCCTGGGCGCCGACGGCAACGACTTCGTGCCCATGGTGAATGAGCTGGACCTGGAAGGCCTGCCCGCCATCCGCTTCATTTTCCCGCACGCGGCCACCATGCCGGTGACCATCAACAACGGCTACGTGATGCGCGCCTGGTACGACATCATCCACACCGACCTGGGCCGCCAGGAAGACGAGAAAGGCCTGCGCGCCTCGCAGCTGCAAGTGGAGGCGCTGATCGCGCGCGAGAAAGCGCGCGGCATCCCGGCCGAACGCATCATCCTGGCCGGCTTCTCGCAGGGCTGCGCCATGACCTTGCAGGCCGGCCTGCGCCATCCCGAAAAGCTGGCCGGTTTGATGTGCCTGTCCGGCTACGTGCCGCTGGCCGACAAGACCGCCGCCGAACGCAGCGAAGCCAGCCTGCAGACGCCGGTCTTCATGGTGCACGGCCGCATGGACCCGGTGATCCCGGTGGCCCGCGCCGAAGCCTCGCGCGACCTGCTGGTCAAGCTGGGCTACCAGGTGGAATGGCACGACTATTACATGCAGCACTCGCTGTGCCAGGAAGAGGTTGTGCACATCAGCGCATGGCTGAAGAAGGTCCTGGCCTAACCCCGCAGTACCACTGAAAGCAGAAAATGAAGAAAACCGGCATGGCAAAAAGCGACGCCAAGAAGTTGATGGGCAAGATGGTTGCCCCTGGCGCGGCCGGATTCGGCAACACCGGCGCCGCCGGCGAGGCGGTGGACAAGCGCGAACAGCGCCGCCGCGACCAGGCCCTGGGCCTGGTGCCCTTCGCCGTCAAACTGAATAGCGAGCTGGTGGCGCAGCTGCAAGCGCTGGCCAGGGACAGCGGCAAGGACCTCAACGAAGTCGTCGCCGACGTCGTCACGCGCGGCCTGGCCGCGTAATCCCCCCCGCTACGGCAGCGGCGCCGCGCTCGACGGCGGCGCTGCCGATTGCGCGGCATTCATCACCATCGCCAGGAACGTGTAGTAGCCGTTCAGCCCCATCAAATCCACCACCCCGTGCTCGCCGAAGCGCGCCAGCGCGGCGTTGTAGGTGGCGTCGCACACCCGCTTATCCCTGTGCAGTTCCATGCAGAAGTCGTGCACCAGCGCCTCGTCGTCCATCATGGCGTCCGGCCGGCGGCGCGCCGCGATCGCGTCCACCATGGCGGGGCTGATGCCCTCCTGCAGCGCGATGGGCGCGTGGATGGCCCATTCCACCTGCTGGTTCCACTGCCGCGCCGTCACCAGGATGGCCAGCTCCGACAGGCGCGTGCCGATTGCGCTGCGGTAGCGCAGGTATTCGCCCATGCGCTGCGCGCACTCCATCAGCTCCGGGCTGCGTATCAGGGGAACAAAGGGGCCATACAACGCGCCGCGCGGGCCGTCGATGATGGCTTGGGCGGCAGCTTGCTGCGGCGGCGAGAGCTGCGCGAAGGGGATGGGACCGAGGCGTACTGTCATCAGGAAATATTAGCAGCAAATATCATGAAATAACGGCGCACGATTGATATTTTCGGCATTAACGTCACTAGCAATGTGCTATTTATGAAGGTGCAGTCCCGAACGCTTTTTCAAAAAGGAGTACATCATGTCGTTATTTCTCAAGCGCATTGCAGGATCCATCGCGGTTGCCGCCACCTTGGGCATGGGAGGCGCCGCCAGTGCCGGGGTGCTGGAATTCCAGGGCGTCACCTTCACATCGTCGTTCACCGACAGCGTGCTGCGGCTCGAAATCGATGCGGCCAATCCCACTGGCGACTGGTCGACAGCCACCACGCTGGGCATGATCGGCCTCAAGGACATCGGCTCGTTCACCAGCGTGTCCCTGACTGCCGCGCCCCCCGGTGGCCTCAGCTGGACGATCAACACCAACGAACTGTCCGCCAACGGCTGCGTCAACGGCGCGAATCCCATGAAAGTATGCGCCTTCGGCACGCACCTTGCGCTGACGGACGACATGGTGTTCGAGTTCACCTTCGCGGGCGGCACGCAGAACTTCACGTCGCCGCACCTGAAGGTCGGCATGTACGAGGGCAATAGCACGGACAAGGTGGGCAGCCTGGTGTCGATGAACATCCCGCCCATCCCCGAGCCTGCGACCTATGGCATGCTGCTGGCCGGCCTGGCCATGTTGGGCGTGGTGGCGCGCAAGCGTTCATCCTGAGATGCACTTATTCGCGGTTGATGCGATAAAAATCAACAACCACGGCTGCGCGGCGATCTATCGTCGTCTCTCCACATCAACGTGAGGACGACATGAGCCACATTATTCACCGCAGCCTGCATCACACGCCGCCGATTGCCATCGGCGGCAAAGGCATCACCCTGCACGACAGCCGCGGCAACACCTACCTCGACGCCAGCGGCGGCGCCGCAGTATCCTCGCTGGGCCACGGCCACCCGGACGTGCTGGCCGCCATGCATGCGCAGATCGACCGCCTGGCCTACGCCCACACCGGCTTTTTCACCACCGAGGTTGCGGAAGAACTGGCAACGCGCCTGGCCTTCGACGCGCCCGGCGACCTGAATCATGTCTACCTGGTGTCCGGCGGCTCGGAAGCGATGGAGACCGCCCTCAAGCTGGCGCGCCAGTACTTCGTGGAGAGCGGCCAGCCGCAGCGCAGCGTGTTCATCGCGCGCCGCCAGAGCTACCACGGCAACACGCTGGGTGCGCTGGCACTGGGCGGCAACGAATTCCGCCGCAAGCATTTCGCGCCGCTGCTGATGGATGTGCGGCGCGTGTCGGCCTGCTATGAATACCGCGACCGCCTGCCGCAGCAGACGCTGAACGACTACACCGCGTCGCTGCTGGCGGAGCTGGAGGCGGAGATCCTGGCGGCCGGGCCGGAAAACGTGATCGGCTTCTGCGCCGAGCCGGTGGTGGGCGCCACCGGCGGCGCCATTCCGCCCACGCCGGGCTACTTCAAGGGCGTGCGCGCGCTGTGCGACAAGTACGGCATGCTGCTGATCGCCGACGAGGTGATGTGCGGCATAGGCCGCACCGGCACACTGTACGCGGTGGAGCAGGAGAACGTGCTGCCGGACCTGGTGGCGCTGGGCAAGGGGCTGGGCGCGGGCTACCAGCCGATCGGCGCGGTGGTGGCGCGCGAGCAAGTGGTGCAGCGCATCCGCGAGGGCAGCGGCGTGTTCCAGCATGGGCACACGTATATCGGCCACCCGGTGGCGGCCGCGGCGGCGCTGGCGGTGCAGCGCGTGATCCAGCGCGACTGCCTGCTGGGCGCGGTGACGGTGCGCGGCGCGGCTTTCCGGCGCATGCTGAGGGATGCTTTCGGCAACCATCCGCACGTGGGCGATATCCGCGGACGGGGGCTGTTCTGGGCGCTGGAGCTGGTGAAGGAGCGCGAGAGCAAAGAACCCTTCGCGCCGTCGGCCAGGCTGCACGCGGCGGTGAAGGAAGCGGCCATGGGGCGCGGGCTGATGGTGTATCCGATGGGCGGCACCATCGACGGCGAGCATGGCGACCATGTGCTGCTGGCGCCGCCCTTCATCGCCACCGAGGCGGAGCTGGGGGAGATCGTGGGGCGGCTGCAGGAGGCGCTGGCCAGGGCCCTGGCCAGCGTGGGGACAGCTTGACGTTACTACCGCGCTCAGTACTGCTGGTATGCGATGACGTCCTGCTGCTGCTCGCCGAGGCCGGCGATACCGAGGCGCATGAAGTCGCCCTTCTTCAGGAAGCGCTTCGGCTTGCGGGCGTTGCCCACGCCGGGCGGCGTCCCGGTGGCGATCACGTCGCCCGGCTCCAGCGTCATGTACTGCGACAGGTAGCTGACGATCTGGCGCACCGAGAAAATCATGTTTTCGGTGCTGCCGGTCTGCATGCGCTTGCCGTTCAGTTCCAGGTACAGGTCCAGCTTGTCGATGTGATAGACCTCGTCGCGCGTCACCAGCCACGGGCCGACCGGGCCGAAGGTGTCGCAGCCCTTGCCCTTGTCCCACTGCGAGCCCTGCTCCAGCTGGTACTCGCGCTCGGACAAGTCGTTGATCACGCAGTAGCCGGCGATGTGCTTCTCGGCGTCCGCCTCGCTCACGTAGCGCGCGCGGGTGCCGATGATGATGCCCAGCTCCACTTCCCAGTCGGTCTTCTTCGAGCCCTTGGGCAGCATCACCGGATCGTCCGCGCCGGACAGGCAGGTGGTGGCCTTCATGAACACGATCGGTTCCTTCGGGATCGGCAGGTTCATTTCGGCGGCGTGGTCGTAGTAGTTCAAACCGATGCCGATGAATTTGCCCACCTTGGCCACCGGTACGCCCATGCGCGGATTGCCGCGCACCAGCGGCAGGTCCGCGTGGACGATCTTGGACAGCTTCTTGATGGCCTTGTCGGACAGCTGTTCGGGACCGATGTCATCGATCACGCCGGACAGGTCGCGCAGCTTGCCTTCATCATCAATCAGGCCGGGCTTCTCTTTGCCGGGACGGCCGTAACGAACCAGTTTCATAGTCTTCCTTGGAGTTGATAGCCGCCATTTTACCGGATCGCGCGGAGCGACCCCGGCGGCGCGCCAGGAAGCGTATCAGGCCCGCCAGTTGCAGCAGCACCAGCACGCCGAACGCGGTGCGGTAAGCGGCGGCGGGATAGTGCTGCAAAGCGTCCGGCCGCCACAGGCCGACGATGGCGCCGAAACCCGCCTGCACGGCGAACGCGCCCAGGAAGATCAACAGGTTCAGGCAAGTGGAGGCGCGCCCGGTGAGCCCCGGCGGCATGGCCTGCGCGACGATGGCGTACTCGATGCCGGTGATGGTGCCCACCAGCGTAAACAGCACCGACAGCAGCTGGTAGCTGGGCGCCCAGTTCAGCACGAAGCCGCACTGGATGGCAATGTAGAGCGCGATGCCAACTGCCGCCACGTTGAGCGGCGCGATGTTTTTGCGCGCCGCCCATTCGGTGATCATGCCGACCGAGATGGCGCCGAAGATGACGGCCGCCATGCCGAGGTAAAGCAGCCAGGCGGTGGCTTGCTGGTCGAAGTGCGCCACGTCGTTCAGCCAGCGCGCGATCCACAGGCCCTGGATGCCGAAGAACACGGCGTGCGGGATCAGCACCAGGCAGGCGGTCTCGCGGAACACGGGGTTGGTGTAGACCTCGGCCAGCATGCGGTGCCATGGCATGCGCGGCGGCTTGCCTGACGCTTCCGGCGGGGTTGGCGCCAGCAGGTAGATCAGCAAGGCGATGATGGCGCAGCCGGCGGCCAGGCTGATGAACAGCCAGCGCCAGTCGATATAGCGCAGCGCCAGCCGCACCGGCAAGGTGGCGCTGGCCGCGCCCAGGCCGCCGGCGGCGATCAGGTAGCCTTGCACCGAGGGCAGCTTGGCCGGCGAGATCCAGGTGGAGATGGATTTGACCGCGGCCATGAAGCAGCCCGCCAGGCCGATGCCCATCAGCGCGCGCGCCAGCAGCAGCTGGTTCAGTTCGCGGCTGCCGGCGAAGGCCAGCGCACCGGCGGCGGCCACGCCCAGCATGGCGGACTGCACGCGGCGCGGGCCGTAGCGGTCCAGCGCCATGCCCACCGGCAGCTGCACCAGCGCGAAGGAAAAGAAGTATGCGCTGGTGAGCAGGCCAAGCTGGGCGGGCGACAGCGACAGTTCCGCCATCAGCTGCGGCGCCAGGATGGCGTTCACGTTGCGCAGCAGGCTGGAGATGTAGTGGCCCAGCGCGAACGGCAGGAACACCAGGAAGAACACTTGCACGCCGGGCAGCGAGCCCGGCGCGCGCACGCGGCCGATCACGGCCGGCACGCCGTACGTCAGCCACGACGAAGCGGCGGCGCGCGCGCCCCAGGGAATCTCCATCGGCCATGGCATCATCTCCGTCAGGCCGCGTTGCTGTGCGAACCGCAGCCGGACGGCGGCAGCACCGCGTCGCCGCGCGCGGTGGCCAGGCGGATCACCTTGCGCGGCGCCGCCTCGCCTTCCTCGAAGAAGAACTTCTCCTTGCCGAAGGCCGGCACCAGGTCGTCCATCCACGTCGCATGCGGGTCGAACTTGGCGTAGAACGGCTTGCGCACCCAGTCCGCGTTGCGCGCCTGCAGGAACTGCAAGGCGAACACCTTTTCGCCCGCGATGGTGGCCACGCCGTCGATCACCACCTTGCCCGGGAACGCGCTCATGGACGGCCCGCGCACCGTGCGCGACAAGCCGGACACCATCTGGTAAGCCTGCTGGAAGATCTCGTGCGCGCGCGCCAGCGGCAGCTGGAAATACGCGCGCGGCCCGGTGTCGCGCTCGACGAACATGTAGTACGGGATGGCCCCCAGCCGCACGCCGGTGGTCCACAGCTCGGCCCAGCTTTTCGGGTCCTCGTTGATGTGGCGGATCAGCGGCCCCTGCATGCGCAAGGTGGCGCCGGTGCCGACGATGCGCTTGACCGCCTTTTGCGCGATCTCCTGGCGCAGCTCCACCGCGTGATTGTAATGGCCCATGATGGCCATGTTCTTGCCCGAGGCGACCACGCGCTCGAACAGGCGCAGCAAATCGTCCGCGTCCTTGTCGGACACGAAGCGCTGCGGCCAGTAGGCCACCGACTTGGTGCCGATGCGGATGTTCTGGATGTGCGCCAGTTCCGGCGCCAGCAGCGGCTCGATGAACTCGGCCAGCGAGCGCGTGTTCATGATGAGCGGGTCGCCGCCGGTAATCAGCACGTCCGTCACTTCCTTGTGCTCGCGCAGGTAGGCCGCCAGCTGCGTGGTTTCCTTGGCGTCGAACTTCATGTCCTCCATGCCGACGAACTGCGGCCAGCGGAAGCAGAAGGTGCAGTAGGCGTGGCAGGTTTGTCCGGCGCTGGGGAAGAACAGCACCGTCTCCTTGTACTTGTGCTGCAGGCCTTTCAGCGGCGCGTCGTTCACGCGCGGCACGTTGTGCGTCATCTGCCCGGCCGGGTGCGGATTCATGCGCATGCGGATGCCGTGCACGTACTGCGCGATGGCCGCGTCGTCCTTCTTCACCAGCACCAGGTCGCGCAAATGCGCGTATTCGTCCGGTGCCAGCATGTCGCGGTGCGGGAACACCAGCCGGTAAATCGGATCGTCCGGCACGTTGTTCCAGTCGATCAACTGGTCCAGCACGTACTCGTTGGTGCGGAACGGCAGCACGTGCGACACCACCTGCGTCGCTTCGCGCAAGTCGTCGGGCATCCATTCCCACTGACGGGCCTGCTTGATGGTTTGGCGGGTATAGGGCTTGAACTTCACGAGCACCGAGTCTGCGGTCATTGCGATCTCCTGGTTAATGGGGATTCGAGGGATTTCGATGGGAATTTCATCGTAGTTTTCAAGACGAAAAACGCGTTGCCACAGATCAAGTTGCACCCGGCTATTTTCCAGAAAGGAACGATTCTTTGACGCATCTACATGCGCTGAACATGACGTGCAGCAAGCTTGCGTTATCGCAATTCGGACTCCGCCTGCCGGACGTAAAGTATTCCGACACACAACCCATTGGAGGACATCCATGAAACGCATCCTGATCGGCACCCTGCTCTGCCTGGGCGCAGCTGCAAGCATTTCCCCGGCCTGGGCCGGCGCCGAACCGACCGAGAAAGACGCCATCGCCATGGCCGAACGCGGCGCCGCCTTCATGAAGGCCCACGGCAAAGAGGAAATGATGAAGAAGATCAGCGCCAAGGACCCGGACTTCCTGCAAGGCTCGCTGTACGTGGACATGCGCGACATCAACACCGGCATCGTGCTGGCGCACCCGGTCAATCCCGCCATCGTCGGCAAGGACTTGACCGACGTGCCGGACGCCAACGGCAAAAAGTACCGCCGCGAGATCATCGAGCTGGCCGCCAAGAAGGGCAAGGGCTGGGTGGACTATATGTACAAGAACCCGACCAGCGGCAAGATCGAGCCGAAAACCACCTACATCCTGCGGGTGGGCGACGTGGTGCTGGAAGCCGGTATCTACAAGAAATAGCCAGCAGCAATTGCAATTGCACACCTAGCCGGGGAGGCTGCCATGCTGAACAAATTGCGGATCGGACCGAAACTGCTGCTGGCGCCCTGCCTGGTGCTGGTGCTGCTGGTGGTGACCTCGGCCAGCGCCTATTACGGCATGGTGCGCCAGAACGCGTCGATGGAGAACCTGGTGCAGGTGCGCGCCGCGCGCCTGCAAGCGACCGCCAGCGTGATGGGCGACGCCAGGTTCGCGCACGCCAATATCTACCAGCTGCTGGCCTGGATCAACGGCAGCTTCGCGCAGGCCCGGCTGGACGCGCTGAGCGCGCAGATCAAGGCGCGCCACGCCGGCGTGGACAAGCAGCTGGCCGCGCTGGCCGCCGTGGCCGATCCGGACGAGCGCAAGTTCGTGGACGCCTCCGCGCAGGCGCTGGCGGGCTACCGCAAGCTGGTGCTGGAGACCATGGAGATCGCCGCGATCGACCAGTCCATCGCCACCAATTCCATGGCCAAGGCCGAGGCCCAGTTCGTGCTGCTCAACGAGCAGCTGGGCAAGCTGGCGGCGCTGGAAAAAACCCTCAGCGAACAGGCCCACGACCAGGCCCAGGCCGACTTCCAGGCGCTGGGCGTAACCATGGCCGGGCTGGCGCTGCTGTCGATCGCGCTGTCGCTGCTGGCCACGATACGGGTGCGCGCGGCGCTGCTGCGCGACATCCACGCCATCGGCCAGGCGGTGCGCGAACTGGCCGCCGGCCGGCTCGCGCTGGGCAAGCCCAACGAGGGCCGCGACGAAATCGCCGACACGGCGCGCGCGCTGGACCAGAGCATCGCCAACCTGAGCCGGACCTTGCGCACCGTGACGGGCGCGGTGCAGTCGATCGACACCGCCTCGCACGAAATCGCCAGCGGCAACCTGGACCTGTCCAACCGCACCGAGCGCCAGGCCGCGTCGCTGGAGGAAACCGCCAGTGCCATGCAGAACCTGACGCAGGCGGTGCGCCAGAACGCGGACAACGCGCGCCTGGCCTGCGAACTGGCGGCCAGCGCCAGCGGCCTGGCCAGCAAGGGCGGCGCGGCGGTGGCGCAGGCGGTCGACAGCATGGACACGATACGGGCCAGCTCGCGCAAGATCGTCGAGATCATCGGCGTGATCGACGGCATTTCCTTCCAGACCAATATCCTGGCGCTGAACGCGGCGGTGGAGGCGGCGCGCGCGGGCGAGTCCGGGCGCGGCTTCGCCGTGGTGGCCTCCGAAGTGCGCACGCTGGCGCAGCGCTCGGCCGGCGCGGCCAAGGAGATCAAGGCGCTGATCGCAGCCTCGGTGGCCACCATCGACAGCGGCAGCGCCTGCGTGAACCAGGCCGGCAGCAGCATGGACGACATCGTGGCCTCGGTGCGGCAGGTGAACGACATCATCACCCGCATCAGCGACGCCAGCGCGGAGCAGGCGCAGGGCATCGCCGAGGTCAACCAGGCGGTGGAGCGGATAGACGACGTGACGCAGCAGAACGCCGCGCTGGTGGAACAGGCGGCCGCCGCCGCCGCGAGCCTGCAGGAACAGGCCGCGCAACTGTCGCAGGCGGTGGGGGTGTTCCAGCTGGACGACAGCGGCGAGGCGGCGCCGCCCGCGCCTGCGCCTGCAGCGCCCGGTCCTGAACGCCGCGCCCCGCGCAGCCCGATGCGCGGGCTGGCGGTGACGCAGCCCGTGCCGCGCCAGCGCCCTACCGGAACGGCCGGCTAAGGAAGCGCGAGCCGGCCTCGCCGAAGCGCCACGGCAGCTCCACCGCCTTCGAGATGCCGATGCGCGGCCCCACGGCCAGCGCCGGCGTTCCCTCGCGCGCGGACAGCGCGAACGGCGAGGCCGTCAATGCCAGACCGTTGTGCGCACGCGTCACCGCCATCGCCTGGCACAGCTTGCCCGGCCCGGAGCACAGCATGCGCACGTCCTCGCCGCCGCGCCGCACCCGCATCGCGTCCAGCCCCGCCAACGGTTCGATGGCACGTATCAGCACTCCCGCCCCGTGCCCCGGCTCGCGGCACACGAAATTCAGACACCAGTGGATGCCGTGCGACAAATACACATAAGCATGCCCGGGCGGCCCGAACATGGCGGCATTGCGCGCGCTCGGCCCGCTGAAGGTGTGCGACGCGGGCTCCGTCATGTCGTAGGCCTCGGTCTCCACGATGCGCCCGCCCACGCCGTTCACCAGCACCGTCAGGCCGATCAGCTGCGGCGCCACCTCGTGCGAAGGTGCGCTAAAATCTATCCCGGCTATGAAAGTAGTCATAAGCACAATAGTAGCGCGTGCGCGCGCAGGCGGGTGCCGTGCACAACTGCCAATGTTTCACGAATGCGTACCACATTTACACTTTTTTTCTTGGGATTTTGCGCTACAGCAACGCGGAACAAGCGATAATCGGAACTTCGTGCGGACCCGCCCCCAACCAATCATGAACTCAGTCGCTGTCCCAGCCCCGGTAATCGCCTCCACGGTAGAAGACGCCCTGCTGCGCTCCATCCGCATACCGCCGCGCCCCAGCCTGCTGGTCGACTTGCAACGGGAACTGGCGGAAAGCGATCCCTCGCCGCGCCGCATCGCCCGCATCATCGGCAACGACGTCGGCATGTCCGGCGCGCTGCTCAAGCTGGCCAACTCGCCGTTCTTCGGCGCCGCGCGCAAGGCCAAGTCGGTGGAGCAGGCCATCAATTTCCTCGGCATCAACCAGTGCGCCGCGCTGCTGACCGGGCTGCTGGCGCGCCAGGCCATCGACGGCAAGGACGGCACCCTGGACAGCTTCTGGGAAATTTCGGCCCGCCGCGCGCAGGCGCTGGTGTTCACCTCGCGCAAGCTGCGCATCGCGCCGCCGGACATCGCCCACACCTTCGGCCTGTTCTGCGATATCGGCGTGCCGCTGCTGATGAGCCGTTTCCCCGATTACAAGGAAACCTTCGCCCTGGCCAGCCGCGACGCCGAGCAGACCTTCACCCTGGTCGAGGACGCCCGCCACAGCACCAACCACGCCGCCATCGGCTGCCTGCTGGCGCGCAACTGGGGCTTGTCGCCGGACGTGTCCTGGGCCATCCTGCATCACCACGACTACGCGGTGATGAACGACGACGCCACCGACGACGCCGTGCGCTCGCTGGTAGCGCTCTCTGTGCTGGCCGACAAGGGCATCCAGCGCTTCCACGGCTACGGCAGCTCGCTGGAATGGGAAAAGGGCGGCGAGATCGCCTGCGCCCACCTCGGCCTGTCCGAGGACGAAACCGCCGACCTGCTCGACGAATTGCACGAAACCTTCCACACCGAACATTAAATACGCCATCAGCGCACACATGCCTAAAAATAAGCGCCCCGCTCCCCGCAAGAACAGCACCCCACCCGAAGAAAAAGAAGAATTCCTGGCCGAGGCGCTGTGCGCGGCCGCCCTGGAACTGGCCGAACAGGAGGACAGCGAACAGCTGAGCGCCGAGCTGCGCCAGAAGGCTGCCGAGCTGCCGCGCCAGGTGCGCAAATACGTGCAGCAGAAGAAGGACGAGCTGCTCTACAGCGCCATCGAACTGGCCCGCTTCGAAGACGTGGACGCCTACCGCCTGCTGCGCGAGACCATCGAGGAAGCGGCCGGCACGGTGCTGATCCGCCGCGAAGGCCAGCCCGACATCGAGATCAACGCCTTCGCCATTCCCGTCTTCGTGCACAGCACCGGCGGCCTGGTGCAGGCGCAGGAATTCCAGGACGAAGCCGCTTTCGAAGCGCTGCTGCAGAGCTTCACCCAGGACGGCCTGGAAAGCCCGAAAGCCAAGGTGGTGCTGGTGCAGCACGCCTACGACCTGGACGAGATCGACCGCGTCAGCTACAGCCAGCTGAACGCCATGGTGCGCGAAGCAGCCACGTCGATGACGGAAAAGAAAATGCAGGCCGCGCCCGCGCTCGAGCGCAGCATGGGCGGCTGGGCCGCCACCGCCTTTGGCGCGGACGACACGGCGGTGGAGCTGCGCTTCCTGCTGGGCTTTGCGCTGAAGCGCGCCGACGACCCGTTCTACCAGCCGCCGCAAGGCGAGCAGGAACAGGACGACTACTACGCCGCGCGCATGGAACGCTACCGCCAGTGGACCTTGAAGGCAGCGCCGCTGGTGCGGCGCTGCCTGGCCGGCGCGCGCCCGCTGGAGCTGAACTTCCTGTACCAGGACCTGTTCTACGGCGCCAAGGAACAGGCGCAAGCCGAATACGCCATGCTGGACATGATGGCCAGGCTGGGCCGGGCGCTGCAGGCGCATCCCGGCGCCAGCGCCGTCATCGCGCCGGCCGACGTGCGCGGCGACATGGTGCTGCGCGTGAACCTGTACAGCGGCAACACGGTGCTGCTGTCCTGCGACAAGCCGATCGATCTCGGCTGCGACCTGCAGCTGGAGGTGGACGACATTGCCGACGCGCTGGCCACCATCGGCCTGCACGCGGTATCCGTGGCGCAGCGTTTCGATGCGCAAGGCCAGCCGGTGGAAGCCCAGCCGCTGGGCTGAAATCCATCACCGCTGCCATGCCGCAGCGCCGCATAACTGCTGTTTGACAGTGGCATGGCAGCCGAGGATACTTGTTTCATGGAGGTGTACCATGAAACGCTTTGCCGCCCTGCTGCTGTCGCTCACCGCATCCCTGCTGCTGGCCGGTTGCGCCACCGTAGCGCCTCCCCCGCCCTCTGCCCAGCTGTTCCAGGACCAGTTGTTCGGCCAGCCCGACGCCGACATCAACGCCGGCCAGATCTTCGCCCTCACCGACGAAATGAAGCAGTACGCGCAAACGCTGGCGCATTCGCGCGCCAAGCGCGCGCCGCAGCTGATCCTGTTCGACGCGCTCTACAAGCGCGACCAGCTCAAGCTGGAATACGACGCCAGCATGACCCGCAACGCCAGCCAGACCTTCGAGGCGCGGCGCGGCAACTGCCTGTCGCTGGTGGTGATGACGGCGGCCATGGCGCGCGAGATGGACATGTCGGTGCAGTACCAGGCCATCACCACCGAGGAAACCTGGAGCCGCACCGGCAGCCTGTACTTCGCCAGCGGCCACGTGAACCTGGTGCTGGGCAAGCCGCGCATGAAGGACGTGCACAGCGTGGAGCCCAACCAGTACATGGTGGTGGACTTCGAACCGCCCGCCGAAACCAAGAACCTGGTGGCGGTCCCCATCTCGGAAGAGCGCATCATCGCCATGTTCATGAACAACCGCGCCGCCGAGTCGCTGGCGCAAAAGGAACTGAAACGGGCTTACTGGTGGGCGCGCAAGGCCACCCAGGCCGACCCCACCTTCTTCAGCTCCTACAACACGCTGGCCATCGTCTACCAGCACAACGGCAACCTGCCGCAGGCGGAGGCGGCGCTGCGCTACGCCCAGGTGCTGCAGCCGAACAACACCATCGCCATGTTCAACCTGGTGCAAGTGCTCGACAACATGGGCCGCACGCTGGAAGCGGCCGCCATCCGCGAGGAGCTGGCGCGGCTGGAACCGAACCCGCCCTTCCACTATTTCAACCTTGGCCAGAATGCCATGAAGGAAGGCGACTACAAGAAGGCGCGCCAGCTGTTCGCGCGCGAGGTGGACCGCGCGCCCTACTACCATGAGTTCCACTTCTGGCTGGCGGTGGCGTCCTATTACCTGGGCGACATGAAAACCGCCGACAAGCACATGAAGCTGGCCATGGACAACAGCACCACGCGCAGCGACCACGACCTGTACGCGGCCAAGCTGGACCGGCTGAAGTTCCAGGAACGCCAGCGCAACACCTATTCAAATTGACAACTTGCGCAATGGGCGGGTTACACTGCGGGGCTCAGTCCCGACTACGTAAACGCCCATGACCGCACTCCGCACCGCATTACGCACTCCTCTTTCCGTCCTGGCCTTCGGCCTGCTGCTGGCCTTCGGCAGCGCGCACGCAGGCAACGCCGCCCGCGCCGCCGATGCCCCCGCCGAGACCTACTCGGTGCGCGAGCACTACACCAAGTACGAATACCGCATCCCCATGCGCGACGGGGTGCGCCTGTTCACCACCGTCTACGTGCCCAAGGACGGTTCGCAGCGCTATCCCTTCCTGATGCAGCGCACGCCCTACAGCGCGGGCGTGACGGTGGACGACAAGCTGCGCTACGGCGTGGACTTCTACCCCAAGCGCATCGGCCCGTCGCGCGAGTTCGAAACCAGCGGCTACATCTTCGTCAAGCAGGACGTGCGCGGCCGCTTCATGTCCGAAGGCAAGTGGCAGGAGATGACGCCGCATGCCAACGCCAGGCGCCAGCCGGGCGAAGGCAACGAAAGCCAGGACATGTACGACACCGTGGAATGGCTGCTGAAGAACGTGCCCAACAATAACGGCAAGGTCGGCATCCACGGCATCTCCTACCCCGGTTTCTACACCTCGGCCAGCATCATCGATTCGCACCCGGCCATCAAGGCCGCCTCGCCGCAGGCGCCGGTCACCGACCTGTACATGGGCGACGACTCCTACCACGGCGGCGCCTTCATGCTGGCGGCCAATTTCGACTTCTACGCCGCCTTCACGGAAGAGCCGAACCCCACCCCGCTGCCGGCCACCTGGACCGATTTCGACTACGGCGTGAGCGACGGTTACGACTTCTTCCTGAAGCACCGCACACTGGAGAAAATCGGCGCCGCCATGACGGACAAGCAGCGCGCGCTGTTCTGGCCCAACGTTGAGCACAGCACCTACGACGCCTTCTGGCAGAGCCGCAACATCGCGCCGCACCTGAAGAACATCAAGGCCGCCGTGCTGACCGTGGGCGGCTGGTACGACGCGGAAGACCTGCAAGGCCCGTTCACCACCTACCAGTCCATCAAGCGCCACAATCCCGGCATCTACAACGGCCTGGTGATCGGCCCGTGGGTGCACGGCGGCTGGGCCGGCGACGACGGCAAACGGCTCGGCCACGTGCGCTTCGACGCCAAGACCTCGGACTACTTCCGCCGGCACATCCTGCTGCCATTCTTCGAGCAGCACTTGAAGGATGCCAAGGCGGCCCCCGCGCCCAACGTGCGCGCCTTCGAGACCGGCAGCAACGTCTGGCGCAGCTACAGCGCCTGGCCGCCGCAGCAGGCCAGGGCGCGTACGCTGTACTTCGGCGCTAACGGCACGCTGGGCTGGCAGCAGCCGGCTGCCATCAGCGGCGCCGGCTACGACGAATACGTCAGCGACCCGGCCAAGCCGGTGCCCTACATCGGCTACCCGGCCACCGGCGTGCCGAAGGAATACATGGTGTCCGACCAGCGCTTCGCCGCCTCGCGGCCGGACGTGCTGGTCTACCGCAGCGAAGTGCTGGAAGAGGACGTGACGGTGGTGGGCACGGTGTCGCCCAAGCTGTTCGTGTCCACCACCGGCACCGACGCCGACTGGGTGGTGAAGCTGATCGACGTGTATCCGGACGACTATCCGAAGCAGGAAGGAAACAAGGAAGAGGACGAGCACGACGTGGGCCCGCCGCAGGCGAACATGGCGGGCTACCAGCAGCTGGTGCGCGGCAATCCGCTGCGCGGCAAGTTCCGCCACAGCTTCGAGAAGGCCGAGCCTTTCGTTCCGGGCAAGGTGGAGGCGCTGAACTACGGCATCGGCGAGGTGAACCACACCTTCCGGCGCGGCCACCGCATCATGGTGCAAGTGCAGAGTTCCTGGTTTCCGCTGGTGGACCTGAACCCGCAAACCTTCATGGAGATTCCGCGCGCCAGGCCGGAAGACTTCAAGAAGGCCACACAGCGCGTGTACCGCGCGCCGGGCATGGCGTCCGGCATCGCGGTGCAGGTTCTGCCCTGATGGACTATTGACTGACCTTTGGAGGCGACGTGGCAAGACTACTGAACAGCATGAAATTGTGGCAGCGTTTTGCCCTGCTGGGCGTGATGGGCGTGCTGCTGGTGCTGCCTCCGCTGGTGCTGTTCCTGGAGGGCAGCAACAAGAGCATCAGTTACTCGGTCACCGAGCGCAGCGGCGTGGCGCCCAGCGAAGCGGCCATGCGCCTGCTGCAGCGGGTGCAGCAGCACCGCGGCCTGTCGGCCGCCTTCGTCACCACCGGCCAGCTGGCCGACCAGCGCAGCGCCAAGGCCGACGAGGTGGGCCGCACGCTGACCGAAGTGGAAACCCTGCTCAAGGGCGAGCACCGCGCCACCGCCAGGCTGCTGGCGCAGGTGCGCAACGACTGGCAGACGCTGCAAACCCGGGTCGCCTCGCGCACGCTGAGCACGGCCGACAGCTACCAGGGCCACACCGCGCTGTGCGAAGTGCTGCTGCTGTTGCTGGAGGGCGTGGCGGACCGCTACGGCCTGGCGCTGGACCCGGACGCCGACAGCTACTACCTGATGCGCGGCGTGCTGTTCGATTTGCCGCAGCTGGCCGAAAGTACGGGCCAGCTGCGCGCCAAGGGCGCCGGCATCCTGGCCTCGAAACAGATCGACATCGACGGCCGCGCAGCCATGTACGGCTTGCTGGCCAAGGAAAGGCTGGCGATCGACAGCGCCACCCGCTCCTTCCAGAAAAGCTACGACGGCAATGCCGCCGTCGAGCGCGCGCTGGGCACCGCGGTCGCCAGCGCCACGCGCATGGCGCAGGAAGTGTCCGACCTGGCGCACGGCAAGGTGGTGGCCGCCGCCATCGACTATCCGCCGGCCGACTACATCGCCTTCACCACGCGCGCCATCGACACGCAGTTCGACGCGGTGTACGCCGGCCTGCGCCAGCTCGGCGCGCTGATCGACGCCCGCATCGCGCAGCAGCGCCAGGCCCGCAACCTGATGGGCGCCAGCGTGGCGGTGATCGCCCTGCTGGCCAGCCTCATCGGCTGGGCCATCAGCCGCCACCTGATACGCCAGCTGGGCGGGGAACCGGGCTACGTGAACGCGGTGCTGCTGAAGGTGGCCGAAGGCGACCTGCGGCAGCGCATCGAGCTGGCCCCGCGCGACACGGGCAGCATGGCGCGCTCGCTCAAGCTGATGGTCGAGCGCCTGGCCGATACCGTGGGACAGGTGCGCGAGGCGGCCGACGGCATCAGCGAGGCCGCCAACCAGACCAGCGCCACCGCGCAGTCGCTCAGCCAGAGCTCCAGCGAACAGGCGGCGAGCGTGGAGCAGACCAGCGCCTCGGTGGAGCAGATGACCGCTTCGGTGCAGCAGAATTCGGCCAACGCCAAGGTGACGGCGGACATCGCCGAGAATGCCGCCAGCAAGGCGCAGGCCGGCGGCGGCGCGGTGGCGGAAACGGCGGCGGCGATGCAGCAGATCGCCAGGAAGATCGTCATCATCGACGACATCGCGTACCAGACCAACCTGCTGGCGCTGAACGCGGCCATCGAGGCGGCGCGCGCGGGCGAGCACGGCAAGGGATTCGCGGTGGTGGCGGCCGAGGTGCGCAAGCTGGCCGAACGCAGCCAGGTGGCGGCGCAGGAAATCGGCGAGACGGCGCACGCCAGCGTCGGCATGGCGGAACAGGCCGGCGTGCTGCTGGAGGAGATAGTGCCGGCGATCGCCAAGACGTCCAGCCTGGTGCAGGAAATCAGCGCCGCTTCGGACGAACAGAGTGCCGGCATCGGCCAGATCAATCACGCCATGGGCAAGCTTGGCGAATCGACCCAGACCAACGCCGCCTCGTCCGAGCAGCTGGCAGCCACCGCCGAGGAGCTGAGCGCCCAGGCCGAAACGCTGCAGGAGCTGGTGGCGTTCTTTAAGGTGTGAGCTGAGGTGGGCAGCTCACGCGGCGGCCTTAGCGGCGGCGCGGGAAGCTTTGCGTCGGCGCCGGGCCGCGCTTTTCGATGTGGCGGAAAATGATGCGGCCCTTGGTCAGGTCGTACGGCGACAGCTCCAGCGTCACCTTGTCGCCCGCCAGGATGCGGATGTGGTTCTTTTGCATTTTGCCCGAGGTATAGGCGATCAGCTTGTGGCCGTTGTCCAGGTCCACGCGGAAACGCAGTTCCGGCAGCGCTTCGGACACGACGCCACTCATTTCAATCAGTTCTTCTTTAGCCATGCATTTACTCCTGTGTGGGCGCTGCTGCGCCGAATTCGGGGACCAACTGGGGGAGGACGGGAGGCGGGAAAAAAAAAGCCCGCTTGCTGCGGGCTTCGTTTCAATGTATTGCCAATAATGCTACAATCGCTGCTTGGCCCGTGCTATCTGCGCGGTGCCGGAGCTTCGGACGCCCATGCTATCTGCGTGGTGCCTCCAATGTGTAAACCGACTATCGTATCTTGAACTACAATCCCCATCCGACTTGAGTGCTTCGCAGCTTTACACACGCGGCATCGCTCGTCTCCCAGGGCTCGGCAGGGTTCAGAACTCCACCGAAGACGCAAGTGTAACACAGTTTTGTGCGCCGCACAAAACTATTTCGCAGAAAGAATTATGAGCACCACCGACCTGCCCTTCCGGGCCACCACCGACGAAGCCTGCGCCTGGCTGGCGCAGCAGACCGCCACGCCGTGGACGCTGGCGCGGCTGATCGAGCAAGGGCTCACGCCCTACGTCTGGCTGGACTACGACGCGGCCTACCCCGAGCTGTTCGGCGACGCCAACGGCGGCTACGCGGCGCCCATCTTCTACGAAGGCGACACGCAGCGCCTGGCCGCCGGCAGCGCGGACGTGCTGATCACCATCACCAAGGACGCCTACAAGATCGTCACGCGCCTGCCCGAGCCGGGCTTCCGGCGCGAACTGCACGAACTGCGCTTCCTGAAGAAGGAAGTGGAAAAGCTGGCCGGGCGGCTCAAGCACGAGGCCGAGGAAGCGGCCAGGCCGCCCAAGGGGGAGACGGCGCGCGAATCGCAGTTCGGCATTCCGAAAGCCGAGGTGCTGGCCGCCTTCGGCCGCCTGGCCAGGCTGGACCTGGACAAGGCGCTGGACGACGCCATCGGCATCTTCGGCGACGACGGCGCGCGCGTGAAGGCCAGCGCCAAAAAATCGAAGCGCAACGCGGTGTGGAACCCGGTCACCCTGGCGCTGGGCCTGCACGACGTGTACGGGGTGCCGATCGGCTCCCTGAAGCGCGCCTTCAAGTCGCACGATTTCCTGTACGACTGGAGCGGGGACTGGGAACAGTCGCTGGCCTTGCTGGGTAAATAAGCGACGTTGCAGCCTCGGGAGGTTGGTGCTACTCTAGTAACACCTCCTTCGCATTTCACAGCCATGTCGACCACTTCGCTCAAACTTCCCGATGAACTGAAGCAGCGCGCCGTCTCCGCTGCGCAAGAACTTGGCGTCAGTACCCACGCTTTCATGGTCGATGCGATACGCCAGGCGGCGGATGCCGTGGAGCAGCGCTCGCGCTTTGTAGAGCAAGCCTTGGCAGCGCGGGAGGAAATGCTGACGTCCGGCCTGGGCCACGACGCGGACGATGTTCATGGCTATTTGCGCCAACGGGTAGGCGGCAGGCTGGCGGAAAAACCTGGCGCCAAGCCATGGCGAAAATAAGCTACTCCGGGCAGGCACTTGCCGACCTCGATCGTACTCTTGATTTTCTCGAGGAAAACGGTGAGAAGGCACAAACTGAAGCGCTGGACCTGATTACCGAGGCGGTGAACATACTGGCCCGCCATCCCTTGATAGGCAGGCCAGCCGAATCCGGCCTGCGCGAGCTTATTATTTCGCAAGGCCGAACCGGGTATGTCGCCCTTTACAGCTACGAGGCTGAATTCGACACGGCGCTGGTACTCGCCATACGGCACCAACGGGAAGCCGGCTTTCGTCATCCTCCAGGCTAGCGCGCCAGCAGGCGGCGCAACTGGGCAGCCTGGTAGGCGCCGAAGGTGTCGCTGAACAGGCAGCGGATCAGGGGGTCGTCGACCGCGTCGGCGTCCTCCAGATCGCGTTCGGTGGCGGGGTCGAACACGGCGTCGTTGATGCGCATGTACATCGACGTCAGCGACTCTCCCAGCTCCAGCGCGGCGTACAGCTTGGCCGCCGGGATTTCCGTGGTCCAGCCCAGCGGCGCGCTGCCCTCATCCGCATGGGCGCCGCCGGCTTCCAGCCGGTAGCGGAACCGCGTAACCTGGCCGGCATGGTCGTAGACCGACAGCTGCCAGTAGCGCGTCTCGTCGAAATACCCGGACGACGCTTCCACATCGCCGTATTTCTCCAGCAGGCCGGAACGGCAGTAGCCCGTCACGCGCGCGGCCTGCTCGGCCGTCAGCGGCGCGAAATGGCGCGCGATGTCGGCGGTGCGCGGCGGCGCGGCGTTGCCCTCGTATTGATAGTCCGCATCCTGATCGCCCACCGGCGTGATCCACGGCAGCGGCGGCGCAGCCGTCAGCGACTCGGCGTCCAGCAGCACCGACACCGAAGGATTGAGCCGCACCACCTGCGCCTGCGGCAGCGCCTCGCCCACCTCCTGCGCGAACTGGCGGTAGCTGATCGGGAAGAAAGCGCGGTTGTACCAGGACCACGGCTCCTGCAGGAACTGGCAGGAGCTCGGCACCACGTAACGCGGCTTGAGCACCTTGAGCTGCGCGATCCACTCCTCCGGCAGTTCCGGCGGTGCTGCCGCACTGCGCGAGGGCTGCAGCACCTCGATCTCGCGCATGGTCTGGAAAGGCCACAACACCACGTCCCACGGGCCTTGCTGCGCCAACTGGGCCAGCGTGCCGTCGTCGATCCACGAGTCGACCACGTTCAGCACATTCATGCCGGCCGCCTTCACCTGGAACATCGAATCCACGTCCGCATCCATCGCCTCGCGCGGAATCACCTCGAACGGGCCGACATGCACCGGCACGTTCAGCTGCAGCTGCTGCACGTTGGCGAAGCCGAGCCGGCGCACCATGTCGAACAGCTCCTCGAAGATGCAGTAGATGTACAGCGGCGTGGCGCGGTCCAGCAAGTCCAGGCTCTCGAGCGAGCAGTGGTCGTCATGGAAGTGCGAGATGAACACAGCCGCGAACTTCTGCTCGCGGATCTGTTCGTGGTCGAAACGCACGTCCGGGAAAGCGTGGCAATTGCGGCTGAACGGATTCTCGAAGATCGTATCAAATGCGATCTGCGTCCCTTCGCACTCGAACACATAACCGGCGTGCAGAATTCTCGATATTTTAAGTTGCTTGCTCATGCCGCATTCTACAGCGAGCAAGGCGCTATCTCATGGCAGGGTAACTTGAGCAGCACCGCTTGCGCCAGAGGGAACGGCTTCATCATACAGCCGCAACGCAAGCAGGCCGTGGCCGACTGCCGCGCCGGCGCGCAGGGCGGAGGCGATGAATACCGTCTCGGCGATCTCCTCGCGCGTCGCCCCTGCCCTGGCGGCGTTCTTCGCGTGCGCGTCGATGCAGTAGGAACACTGGGTGGTCAGGGCGACCGCGATGGAAATCAGTTCGCGGTACTTCTCTGGAATGGCGCCGTCTGCGCGCTCGGCAGCCGCCTTCAGGCCGAGGAATGCTTTCGCCTCCGTCGGCGCGAGCTGGATGAGTTCTTTCGCCAGGGTCAAGTCTGCTGGGCTTTGGTATCCGGACATGTGGTCTCCTTTGGTTTGTGTGGATGCTGCACAAGCTAAGAGGGAGGCATCCGCCAAAAGGATTCGCAGGCCCGGAAAAATACTTCAAACGGAGCTAGAGCAGCACTCTCCACCGCTCCAGCTTCTGTGCCAGCGTCAATGATGCGTGGGCTGGCGAAGTGGATGGCAGTACCACGGCGCGGTAGCCGGCAGCGGCGAACTGCGGGGCGAACTTGCCGGAGGTCTGGCCGTTGAAGCCCACCGTTTCCAGCTGCGGGCACAGCTCGCGCAGGCGGGCGAAGTCGTTGGCGGCGGGTTTGCGGATGGCGGAATCCAGGCTACCCTCGCGCTCGCAGGCGCCCAGCACGTCCCACAGCCCGAATCCGTGCGCCAGCAGGCGCGGCAGCCGTCCGGCGTAGGGCAAGCCTGCCAGGTCTTCGCCGGTCAGCGCGGACAGGATGGGCCACAACAGGTTGCGCGGGTGGGCGTAGTACTGCTGCGCGGCCAGCGAGGCGGCGCCGGGGAAGCTGCCCAGGATTAAAATGCGGGTGCGGCCGTCGATCACCGGGGCCAGGCCGGTCAGCGCCGGGGTTTCTTGTTTGTTCGTCATGGCCTCTTGTCGGGGCAGGGTTCCAGTGTAGAATCGGACGGTCGTATTGAACAATAGCAATGCTGGAGATTCTGAGCATGAGTGAACCGCGTCCCATCGATGTCCTGCTGGCCAAGTATAGCGAAAGCCACCTGAACCACACCAACGAGATTATCCATTTCGTGTGCGTGCCCGCCATCGTGTTTTCCCTGCTGGGCCTGATCTGGTGCCTGCAGCCGCTGGCGGCGCTGGGCGTGGTGCTGCTGTCGCTGGCCTACTATGTGCGCCTGTCGATTCCGTTCGCGGCGGGCATGCTGGTGATGTCGCTGGCGATGCTGGGCGTGCTGTCGGTGCTGCCGCCGCCGTTCATCCTGCCGCTTTCCATCGCCATCTTCGTGCTGGCCTGGATCGGCCAGTTCATCGGCCACAAGATCGAGGGCAAGAAGCCGTCCTTTTTCGATGACGTGCGCTTCCTGCTGATCGGCCCGCTGTTCGTGCTGAGCTTTCTGTACCGCAAGCTGAAACTGGCCTACTGAGCAGGCCTTACAAAACTTAGCCCCAAGCAAGACGCCGGGAAAGTCCGTATACTGCCCGGATGTCCTCGCCTATCCTCTTCGCCCTCGCCTGCCTGATCTGGGGCTCCACCTTCTGGGCTATCACCTTGCAGCTGGGCGACGTGGCCCCGGCCGTCTCCATCGTGTACCGCTTCGGCCTGGCCTCGGCCACCCTGTTCGCCTGGTGTCTGCTGCGCGGCGACCGCCTGCGCATGCCGTGGAGGGTGCAGCGCTGGATGATGCTGCAGGGCGTGGCCACGTTCGCCATCAGCTATGTATGCACTTACACGTCGGAGCAGTACCTGGTGTCCGCGCTGGTGGCCGTGCTGTTCGTGCTGATGGTGTTCTGGACCCCGATCTGCAACCGGCTCATGTTCGGCACGCCGCTCACCTGGCGCATGTGGAACGCGGCGGCGGTGTCGATCTGCGGCGTGATCCTGCTGTTCTACGAGCCTATCCACCACGCGTGGAAGGACATCCTGTCCGGCGGCAGCGGCCATTTCCTGCTCGGCCTGGGGCTGGCGCTGTGCGCCACCGTGGCCAGCACCATCGGCAATGTGGTGGTGGTGAAGGTGCGCGAGGAGTCCTCCAACGTATTCCTGACGATGGCCTGGGCCATGTTCTGGGGCACCGTGGCGGTGGCTGGCTGGGCGCTGCTCAACGGCCAGGAATTCCGCCTGCCTTCGCGCCCGAGCTACTGGGCCGGCTTGATTTACCTGTCCCTGTTCGGCTCCGTGATCGCCTTCGGCGCCTATTTCACGCTGATCCACCGCATCGGTTCGCAGAAGGCGGTGTACATCGGCGTGGTGACGCCGGTGATCTCGGTGCTGCTGTCGATCCAGCTGGAACACTACCGGCCCGGTGCCATGGAGTGGTTCGGCATGGTATTGTGCCTGTCCAGCGTGGCCTGGGCGCTGAAAGCGCCCTCGCCTGCCAAATCAACCCCTTTAGAAAGCAACCTCGAAGCATCATGAGCTCAAACAGCCTGTCCATCCGCCCCGCACTGCCTGAAGACGTCAACGCCATTTTCGGCATGATTTTTGAACTGGCGGTGTTTGAAAAACTGGAACACATGGTGGTGGCCGACGAGCGCAAGCTGCATGAAAGCCTGTTCGGCGACCATCCGGCGGCCGAGGCGATCGTGGGCGTGGAAAACGGCGAAGTGGTGACGTTTGCCCTGTTCTTCCATAACTTCTCCACCTTCCTGTGCCAGAAGGGCTTGTACCTGGAAGACCTGTACGTGAAGCAGAATTGCCGCGGCAAGGGCTATGGCAAGCAGATGCTGGTGGCGCTGGCGCAGCTGGCGGTGGAGCGCAAGTGCGGCCGCTTCGAGTGGTCGGTGCTGGACTGGAACGAGAACGCGATCAAGTTCTACCAGGGCATGGGCGCCACCGTGATGCCGGACTGGCGCATCTGCCGCGTGACCGGCGACGCGCTGTCGCACCTGGCCAGCGACTGATTAGCGGCCCGTTTATGGGCCTTACCGGCCCGTGCGCGCCCCGGGCGCCGCCAGGCGCTCCAGCAGTTCAAACAGGCCTTGCGTGAGCAGGGCCAGTGCGGCGGCGGGCAAGGCGCCCGCCAGCAGCATGTCGTTGTCGTTCAGGGCCAGGCCTATGGTGATGCGTTCGCCGTAGCCGCCGGCGCCGATAAAGGCCGCTATCGTGGCCGTCCCCACGCTCATCACCGCAGCCGTTTTCACGCCGGCCAGTATCACCGGCATGGCCAGCGGCAGTTCCACGTGCACCAGCTTGTGCCATCCCCTCAATCCCAATGCTTGCGCGGCCAGTTTCAGGCCGGGCTGCACCTGGCCTATGCCGGTGCAGGTGTTGCGCACGATGGGCAGCAGCGCGTACACGAACAAGGCCACCAGCGCCGGGCCGGTGCCGATGCTGCCCAGCACGGGGATCATGATGGCCAGCAGGGCCAGCGAGGGGATGGTTTGCAGCACGCCGGTGAGCGCCAGCACCGTTTGCCGCAAGCGCGGCACGTAGGCGGCCAGCACGCCAAGCGGCACGCCCACTGCGCAGGCCAGCGCCACCGCCAGCAGCACCAGGGTGACGTGCTGGCGCGTGAGCGTCCACAGGTTGGCGTCGAAGATCTTGGCCAGCAGGCCGGGGCGCGGAGCCGGGGCGGGGGCGGCGGCCGATGGCGCGGGTGGCGCGGGTGGCGCAGTGCCGGCGGCATGAGTTGCCAGCCAGGCGGCGGCGACTGATGCGAAGCTCTTGCCTTCGACTTCGGCGGCGGCGTTCATGGCGATCATGTCGGCGGCGGAGATGCGGCCTTCGAGCTGCTGGATGGCGCGCCAGGCTGCCGGGAAGCGCCGGGCGGCGTCCAGCCGGTACAGCAGCACGGCGTCGTAGCGGGGGAAGTAGCCTTGGTCGTCTTCCAGCACGCGCAGGCCGTACTGGCTGATCTTGGCGTCGGTGGAGTAGATGTCGATCACGTCCACCTGCTTTTGCGCCAGCGCTTCGTAGGCGATGCCGTGATCCAGGCCCACCGGTTTCTGCGGCAGCCCGTAGCGCTGCGCGAGGCCGGGCCAGCCGTCGGCGCGGCCGATGAATTCATGCGACAGGCCGAACTTGTAGCCGCCCTGCGCGGCCAGGCCGCTCAGCGTGCGCGGGCCGCCGCCGCTGCGCGTGGCCAAGGCGTACGTGTTGTTGAAGCCGAGCGGCACCGCCACGCCCAGGCCCAGCGGCGCCAGGTCGCGCCGCAGCTGCTCCAGCGGCGCGGAAGTGCCGCGCTTGAGGATTTCCAGCGCGATGGTGCCGGTGTATTCGGGATAGACATCGATTTTTCCGGCCTGCAGGGCCGCCAGCACGATGGCGGTGTTGCCCAGCCCCTGCTTGTGCTCGGCCTTGACGTGCGGCGCGGCGGTCTGCGCCAGCACTTCGCCCAGGATGTAGGACTCGGTGAAGCGCTTGGAGCCGATGCGCAGCACGCCGTCGTCGGCCGCAGCCGCCGGCACCGATGCCGATGCCGATGCCGCAAGCAGCAAGGCGCCCAAGCCGGCGCCGGCCGCGCGCAGGACGCCGCACCACGTAGCGCCGCCGCTGCCCAGGCGCCGCAAGTCAGGCGCCCGTGCGCAGCATCGGCGCTTTCAAGGCCTGGCTCAGCGTTTCGTAGCTTTCGGCCAGGTGGGCCCGCGCTTCGTTGCTGATGGCGCCCGCCATGGCGCCGCGCAGGTCGCGCTGCAGGACCAGCGCCTGCTGCCGCTGCAGGCTGCGCGCGTCGGCCCGCGCGCCGGGCGCGGAGCGCAGCAGCGACGCGGCCACCCGCTTCAGGTGTTCGCGCTGCAGGTTGCGCCGCATGCTGCCGATGTCCTTGCCGGTTTTCAGCTCGCTCCACACGGCCGACTGCACCGTGGTGTACAGCTCGTCCAGCGCCAGCGCCTTCTTCGGCTGGTCCACCTTCTCCTGCGAATCGAGCAGGCGGCCCGCCACCGGGTCCGACATCAGCTGGTCCAGCGCGGCAGATTGCAACGCCAGCACGTGGCTGCCGATGGAAACGTCGGGCCGCAGGCGGTTCACCAGCTGGTCGCCGCCCAGGCGGCTCACCATGTCCGGCGTGAACTTGAAACTGTCGGTGCGGAACAGGTTGTTGGTCAGCAGCTTGAGCGCGGCGCGCTGGCGCTCGACCGGCACCGGCGTGAACGTGGCGCGGCCGGTGCCCGCGTGGTCGCGCAAATGGGTGACGCCGCCGACGTATTTCACCACCACCGGCATCACGCGCGCAAACTGCGCAAAGCCGAATTCAAAGCTGCGGCGCAGCGATTCGTAGCTCTCGCCCGGCTTCAGGCGGCGCGTCTGCACGCGGTCCCACAGCTCGCGTGACATGGTCAGGCGCTTCTGGAAGTAGGCCAGCGGATCGTCCCCCAGGTCGAAGATGTTCACGCCGGGATCGGACACGCCGCCGTAGGCTTCCTGGTCGGTGCCGAAGGCCAGCAGCGGCTCGCTGGAACGGTTGGCGATGCGCGCCAGCTCGTCCTTCTCCTGCTCCGGCGCGATGGGCTTGTACGCGTATTCGATGGCCCAGTAGTCGTACGGCCCCAGTGTGGACGTGACGTACTCGCCCTGCTGCTCGCCCTTCACCGCCAGGTTGAACGGCGTGTAGTCCATGACGGACCCGCTCATGCCGTTCTTGCTGGTGAAAGCCTTGTCCTGCAGCTGCTTCAGGTTGTAGATGGTGGACGAGCGGAAGTTGTGGCGCAGGCCCAGCGTGTGCCCCACTTCGTGCATGATGACCGCGCGCACATAGGCTTGCGCCACGGTCTCTGCCTGCGGGCTGTCCATCTCGAAGTCGCCGCGCGCTTCCATCAGGTCCAGCGCGAAGCCCATTTCCTGGGCCGATTCCATGCCGTAGTCGCAGCGGTTCTCATGGCCCGCATGGTTGTGCCCGGCCGGATCGAAGCGCACGTCCTCGCTGGCCATGCGGCGCGCGCCGCGCGCGAACACGTCGGACATGCCGATGTCGGCATCGAGAATCTCGCCGCTGCGCGGGTCCACCTGGCGGGGGCCGATGGCGAAGCCGGCGTCCACGCCCACGTACCAGCGCACCGACGCGTGGCGCGCATCCATGGTGTCGAAATTGTCCTTGGCGTCCTGCTGCCTGACCACGATGGCGTCCTTGAAACCGATGCGCTCGAAGGCGGCGTTCCACGCCAGCACGCCTTGCTTCACCGATTCGCGGTACTTCTCGGGGATGTTCTTGTCCAGCCAGTAAACGATGGGCTGCTTAGGCTCGGACAGCGCCAGCGCCGGGTCTTTCTTCTCCAGGCGCCAGCGGTTCACCGCATGGCTGGCCTGGCTGGGCTTGATGTCGTCCGTGAAATCGAGGCTGGTGGTGACGAAGTGGCCGATGCGGTCGTCCGCCGCGCGGGCCGGCATGGGCTGCTCGGGCAGCGGCATGAAGCTGTAGTAGAAGCCGAGGAACATGCTGCGCGGGTCCGGCAGCGTGAAGGGCGGCGGCGTGTACATCGGCACCGGCACCAGCGGCGCGGCGGCGATGCGCGGCACGAAGTAGTGCGCGTTCACGTGCAGGCCGGTCATGCTGTCGTCGCTGCGCACGTTGCTGAAGCTGCTGTTGCGCGGGTCCAGGCTGTAGGGCAGGCGGAAGGCGTAGTCCAGCCGCGTGGCGTAGCCGGGGATGTCGGTGAACAGCAGCGCGTTCGCTTCCACCAGGATGCCCTTGCCTTGCGGATTGGGCCCGCTGGCCACCGGCGCGGCGCTCAGCAGGCTGTCCGAAAAGCCCTGCGACACCGTCAGCGCCTGCGGCGTGCCCAGCTTGGCGCGGAAGTCGGTGTTCAGCGCGATCAGCTGCACCAGGTTGCCGATTTTGCGGAAGATGACCACTTCGCTGCGCGTCATCTGGCCGCCGTACACGCCGCGCTCGCCGATGCCGTTGGGGGTGTTCACGGACATGAAGAAGGGCTTGTCGAACTGTTCAGGTTTCAGCTCCAGCCATACCTTCTCGTCCTTCTGGTACAGGGCGAAGAAGCCCGGCAGGCGCTGCGCGCCTTTGGTGATTTCGGCAAACGGCTTGGGCGCGGCGACCGCTGCCGCAGCGGCGGCGGCGGCGGCGGGCGCCCCGGGCGCGGCCGGCTGGGCCGGCGTGGTGGCGACCACCGGCACGTCCGGACTGGGAGGCACGGGGGACGGCGGTGTCTGGGCAATGGCCTGGGTGCTCAGGGCCAGCAGTACGGCAAGGCGGATCGGACGCATGATGATGTGGAGATGGGCGCTGGTGATCGTATTAATGTACACGATCGCCAGCGCCCCGGGCGGGATTTTAGAGCGCCGGCGCCCGCAGCACGCCGCCGTTGACCACGCCCCGGCAGGGGTTGTAGCCGAAGGAATAAGACAGGTCCGCCGGGCGCGCGATATTCCACAACGCGAAGTCGGCGCGCTTGCCCACTTCCAGTGTGCCGATGTGGTCCTGGCGGCCCAGCGCGCGGGCCGCGTGCACGGTGCAGCCGGCCAGCGCTTCGAGCGGCGTCAGCCGCCACAGGGTGCAGACCATGTTCATCGCCAGCAGCAGCGAGGTCATCGGTGAGGTGCCGGGATTGTTGTCGGTGGCGACCGCCATCGGCACGCCGGCCGCGCGCAAGGCGGCCACCGGCGGCGGCGTGGTGTCGCGCAGGAAGTAGTAGGCCCCCGGCAGCAGCACGGCCACCGTGCCGCCCTCCTTCATGGCGGCGATGCCGTCCGCCGTCAGGTGCTCCAGGTGGTCGGCCGACAGGCCGCGGTAGCGCGCCACCAGCTCGGCGCCGCGCTGGTCCGACAGCTGCTCGGCGTGCAGCTTGACCGGCAGGCCGAGGGCGGCGGCGGCCTGGAACACGCGCTCGGTCTGCGCGTTGCTGAAGCCGATGCGCTCGCAGAAGGCGTCCACCGCGTCCACCAGGTCCTGGCCGGCCAGCAGCGGCATCATGGCGCACACTTCGGCCACGTAGTCGTCCACGCGGCCGGCGAATTCGGGCGGCACGGCGTGCGCGCCGAGGAAAGTGGTGGCCACGTTGACCGGCAGCGTTGCGCCCACGCGGCGCGCCACGCGCAGCATTTTCGCTTCCGCCTCCAGCGTCAGGCCATAGCCGGATTTGATCTCCAGCGTGGTGACGCCTTCGGCCAGCAGGCTGGCAATGCGCGGCAGGCTTTGCGCATACAGCTCGTCGTCCGAGGCGGCGCGGGTGGCGCGCACGGTGGACATGATGCCGCCGCCGGCCTTCGAGATTTCCTCGTAGGTGGCGCCGTTCAGGCGCGCTTCGAATTCGTCGCTGCGGTTGCCGGCGTGGACGATGTGCGTGTGGCAGTCGATCAGGCCGGGCGTGAGCCAGCAGCCGGCGCCGTCATGCACGGCGGCGGCGCTGCCGGCCGCTGCGGCGTCATCGGCCGCGCCCAGCCACGCGATGCGGCCGTCCTTGACGGCGATGGCGCCGTTGCGCAGTTCGCCGTAGCCTCCGGTCATCGCCGCCAGGTGCACATTGGTGTACAACACGTCCCACATCATTATTCGTCTTCTTCCTCGTTGGGGATGATATCGACGATGAACACCGTGGCGCTGGACGCCTCCAGGGTCCACACGTCCTCGGTGTTCAGCACCAGCGCGTCGTAGCGCACCATGGCCACGCGCTCGTCGGCGCTGATCATGGTCAGGCTTTCGCCTTCGGCCAGGAACACGATGGTGGTGGGGCTGCGCCGTTCCAGCGTGGAGAAGTCGCGCACCACGCGCCGCTCCAGCTGGTGGCTGCAGCGCGCGCGCCGCGTCATGACGTTGAAATCGGTGGTGGGGCCGTCGCCCACCGTGGCCGATACGGCGATCTCGCCCGGGAAGGCCACCACCGGTTCGCGCTCGCTGAGCGCCACCTGGCGCTCGTTGCCCACGTCCAGCACCACGCACGGCCCGCTCACCAGCGTCAGCGTGCGGTCGATGCCGGGGAAGACCGAGAACGGCCCGCTCTGCGCTATCGTGGCCAGGCTGATGCGCCAGTCGAAGTTGTCGAAGGTGGCGCCGGTGGGCGCGATGGCGATCTCGGTGGTGCTGCCGCCGCCGTTCTTCCATGGCGTGGCATGCAGGCTTGCGTACTGTATCAGCTTGCTCATTACCGGAACTCCCGCAGTTCGGCCAGCGTCTGTTTGAAACGCGCGGCGATGGCCTGTTGCGCCGCGTGCTTCTGCTCGCGCACCACCCACTGGCCGCCAGCCAATACATGCTTCACCAGATTGTCGTTGCCGCTGAATACCAGGGTGCCGAGGACTTCGTCCGCCGCCAGCCCGTACAGATTCGGATGGCCGTCGTCGAGCACGACGATGTCCGCCCGCTTGCCCGCTTCCAGCGCGCCCACTGCGCGCCCCGCCGCCTGCGTACCGCCCTGCAAGGCGCCCTGCCACAAAAAGTCGCCCACGTTGCGCTGTCCGGGCGACACCGCGATATTGCGGCGCTGCTGCATCAGGCGCTGGCCGTATTCCAGCCAGCGCAATTCTTCCACGGCGCTCTGCGAGATATGGCTGTCGCTGCCGATGCCGAAACGGCCGCCCTGGGCCAGGAACGGTTCCAGCGGGAACAGGCCGTCGCCCAGGTTGGCCTCGGTGGTCGGGCACAGGCCCGCCACCGCGCCGCTGTGCGCGATGGACTGCACTTCGCCGTCCACCAGGTGGGTGGCGTGCACCAGGCACCAGCGGCTATCCACTTGCACCTCATCATACAGGTATTGCACCGGACGCCGTCCACTGAAGTCCAGCGACTGGCGCACTTCGCCCTGCTGCTCGGCGATATGGATGTGCACCGGGCGATTGTGCGGCAAGCTGGCCAGCACTTCTTTGATCTGGGACACGGAAGCGGCACGCAGCGAGTGCGGCGCAACACCGACCTCGGTTTGCGCGTCGCGCAGCGTTTCCAGCTCGCCAATAATTTTCAGCACGTCGTGCGCGTCGGTTTTGAAACGCTGCTGCTCGGGCTTGAGCGGCGTTTCGCCGAAACCGGCGTAGCTGTACAGCACCGGCAGCATGGTCACGCCGATGCCGGCCAGTCTGGCGCCGGCGATCACGCGCACGGCGGTTTCCGCGGCGTTGGCGTACATGGCGCCGCCGGGCGCGCGCTGCACGTAATGGAACTCGCACACCGAGGTGTAGCCGTGGCGCAGGCATTCACTGAACAGCTGCGCGGCGATGGCTTCCATGTGTTCGGGGGTGATGTTGCCGGCAAAGCGGTACATCAGGTCGCGCCAGGTCCAGAAACTGTCCGGCCCGTCCCCCGCCTTCTCGGTCAGGCCGCCCAGCGCGCGCTGGAAGCTGTGCGAGTGCAGGTTGACCATGCCGGGGATGGCGTATTCGGCCAGCTCCACGCCGGCCGGGTGCAGGGCCTTGGGCGTGACGCCGATCAGCTCTCCGCCGGCGTCCCATTGCAGCAGCACGTCCTGCGCCCAGCCGCCGGGCAGCAGCGCGTTTTTTGCGAACAGCGCGCTCACGCTGGCTCTCCCTTCGCCGCCCAATCGGCTGCGGCCTGCGTCAGTTGGCGCAGCAGCGGCTGCACTTGCGCGGCCAGGTCGGGACGGTAGCCGTAAGGCGCCGTCTCGTCCATATAGGTGGACTGGCACATCTCCAGCTGGATCGCGTGCACGTTCTGCGCCGGCTTGCCGTAGTGGCGCGTGATGTGGCCGCCCTTGAAGCGGCCGTTCACGACCACCGTGTAGCCGCCGTGCGCCTGCGCCAGCGTGGCGATGGCGTCCGTCATGCCGGGCGCGCAGGAGGCGCCGTCGGCGGTGCCGAAGTTCAGGTCCGGCAGCTTGCCTTCGAAGAAGCGCGGCACCACGGATGCGATGGAGTGCGCGTCCCACAGCACCACGCGGCCATGGATCGCCAGCAGGCGGTCCAGCTCAGCGCGCAGCTGCCCGTGGTAGGGCTTCCAGTACAGCTGCAAGCGGCGCTGCACTTCGGCTTCATCGGGCGCGCCGCCGGCCGGGTACAGCGGCTCGCGGCCGAAGGTGTCCACCGGGCACAGGCCGGTGGTGTCCTGCCCCGGATACAGATTGGTGTTCTCGGGCGGACGGTTCAGATCGATCACGTAGCGCGACCAGCGCGCCGCCAGCGTCGAGGCGCCCATCTCCCGCAGGAAGCCGTACAGCTGCACCAGGTGCCAGTCGGTATCGGTCTTCACCGCTGCGGCGGGCGCGAAGCTGGCCGCGATATCGTCCGGGATGTCGGTGCCCACGTGCGGCATCGACACCAGCAATGGCAGGCTGCCTGCCGTGAATTGGAAATCCATCTGATCGTCCCCCTGAAACTCTTTACGGATGCAGCGGCGTGAACAGGTTCTTGCAGGTAGCGCTCAGCTCACCCTTCAGCACCATCTGCTTGGCCGCCTCGATATCGGGCGCGAAGAAGCGGTCGGCGTCGAAGAACGGCACCTGCGCGCGCAGCTGCGCGTGCACATGCTCCAGCTGCGGCGAGGTCTTCAGCGGACGGTGGAAGTCGATGCCCTGCGCCGCCGCCAGCAGCTCGATGCCGAGGATGACAGCCGTATTGTGCGCCATGTCGTCCAGGCGGCGCGCCGCGTAGGTGGCCATGGAGACGTGGTCTTCCTGGTTGGCCGAGGTCGGGATGGTGTCCACGCTGCCCGGATGGGCCAGCGACTTGTTCTCCGACGCCAGCGCGGCGGCCGTCACGTGGGCGATCATGAAGCCGGAATTGACGCCCGGATCGCGCACCAGGAAGGGCGGCAGGCCGGACAGGGTGGCGTCGATCAGCAGCGCGATGCGGCGCTCGGAAATGCTGCCGATTTCGGCGATGGCCAGCGCCAGCGTGTCGGCCGCGAAGGCCACCGGCTCGGCGTGGAAGTTGCCGCCCGAGACCACCACGGCGCTGTCGCCCTCCTGGAACAGCAGCGGATTGTCGGTGACGGCGTTGGCTTCGATCAGCAGCGTGCGGCTGACGTTGCCGATGATGTCCATGCATGCGCCCATCACCTGCGGCTGGCAGCGCAGGCAGTACGGGTCCTGCACGCGCTCGTCGCCCACCAGGTGCGAGGCGCGGATGGCGCTGTTCGACACCAGCTCGCGGTAGATGCCGGCGGCGGCGATCTGGCCAGGCTGGCCGCGCACTTCGTGCACGCGCGCGTCGAACGGCGAATCGCTGCCCTTGGCGGCGTCCAGCGACAGCGAGCCGGTGACCATGCCCGCCTCCAGCAGGCGCTCGGCCATGAACAGGCCGTGCAGCGCCAGCGCGTTGGAAACCTGGGTGCCGTTGATCAGCGCCAGGCCTTCTTTGGCGGCCAGCACCACCGGGGCGATGCCGGCGGCCTTCAGCGCGTCCAGCGCGGGCACCAGCTCGCCGTTGTGGCGCACTTCGCCCACGCCCAGCATGGCCAGCGTCATGTGCGACAGCGGCGCCAGGTCGCCGGAGGCGCCGACCGAACCCTTGGCCGGAATGGCGGGCATGATGCCGGCGTTGTACAGCGCCAGCAGGGTGTCGATGATGAGCGGGCGCACGCCGGAGTAGCCGCGCGCCAGGCTGCCGATCTTCATCAGCATGATCAGGCGCACCACGGCGTCCGACAGCAGCTCGCCGGTGCCCACCGAGTGCGACAGGATCAGGTTGCGCTGCAGCTGTTCCAGTTTCTCGTCCGGGATGCGGGTCTTGGCCAGCAGGCCGAAACCGGTGTTGATGCCGTAGGCGGCGTCGCCCTTGGCCACGATGGCGCGCACGGCGGCGGCCGACGCTTCGATCACCGGATAGGCTTCGGCGGCCAGGATTACCGGCGCACTGGCGGTCCAGGCGGCGCGCAGCTCGGCCAGCGTCATTTTGCCCGGGTTCAGGGTCCAGGCTTGGTTTTGGGTTTGAGCTTGAGTCATTGGGTATTCCTTACTTGATCATGGGCAGATTGAGGCCGTTGCGCTTGGCGCAGGCGACAGCCGTTTCATAGCCGGCGTCCGCGTGGCGCATGACGCCCGAGCCGCTGTCGTTCACCAGCACGCGCGCCAGGCGCTTGGCTGCTGCGTCGGTGCCGTCGGCCACGATCACCACGCCGGAGTGCTGCGAGTAGCCCATGCCCACGCCGCCGCCATGGTGCAGCGAGACCCAGGTGGCGCCGCCGGCGGTGTTGAGCAGCGCGTTCAGCAGCGGCCAGTCGGAGACGGCGTCGGTGCCGTCCTTCATGCTTTCGGTTTCGCGGTTGGGGCTGGCAACGGAGCCGGTGTCCAGGTGGTCGCGGCCGATCACGATGGGCGCTTTCAGCTCACCGTTGCGCACCATCTCGTTGAAGGCCAGGCCGGCGATGTGGCGCTCGCCCAGGCCCAGCCAGCAGATGCGCGCCGGCAGGCCCTGGAAGGCGATGCGCTCGCGCGCCATGTCCAGCCAGCGGTGCACCTGCGCGTGGTGCGGGAACAGTTCCTTGATCTTGGCGTCGGTCTTGTAGATGTCCTCCGGGTCGCCGGACAGCGCCACCCAGCGGAACGGGCCGCGTCCCTCGCAGAACTGCGGGCGAATGTAGGCCGGCACGAAGCCGGGGAAGTCGAAGGCGTTTTCCACGCCCTGGTCGAAGGCCACCTGGCGGATGTTGTTGCCGTAGTCGACCACCTTGGCGCCCAGCTGCTGGAACTCCAGCATGGCTTGCACGTGGGCGGCGCAGGAATCGGCGGCGGCGGCCACCAGGCGCGCGTGGCGCTCGGGGTCCTGCTGCGCCGATTTCCAGTCCGCCACGCTCCAGCCGCGCGGCAGGTAGCCGTTCACCAGGTCGTGCGCCGAGGTCTGGTCGGTCACCAGGTCCGGCACCAGGCCGCCCTCTTTGGCGCGCTTGACCAGCTCCGGCAGGATCTCGGCCGCATTGCCCAGCAGGCCGATGGAAACCGCTTCCTTGCGTTCGGTGTGGAACTTGACCAGCTCCAGCGCCTCGTCGATGGAGGCGGCCTGCTTGTCCAGGTACTTGGTGCGCAGGCGGAAGTCGATGCTGCTCTGCTGGCATTCGATGTTCAGCGAGACGGCGCCGGCGAAGGTGGCCGCCAGCGGCTGCGCGCCGCCCATGCCGCCCAGGCCCGCGGTCAGGATCCAGCGGCCGGACATGTCGCCGCCGAAGTGCTGGCGGCCGGCTTCGGCGAAGGTCTCGTAAGTGCCCTGCACGATGCCCTGGGTGCCGATGTAGATCCAGGAGCCGGCCGTCATCTGGCCGTACATGAACAGGCCGGCGCGGTCCAGCTCATTGAAGTGCTCCCAGTTGGCCCACTTCGGCACCAGGTTGGAGTTCGCCAGCAGCACGCGCGGCGCATCCTCGTGGGTCTGGAACACGCCGACCGGCTTGCCGGACTGGATCAGCAGGGTCTGGTCGGCTTCCAGTTCTTTCAGGGAAGCGAGGATCTGGTCATAGCAGGCCCAGTTGCGCGCCGCGCGGCCGATGCCTCCGTACACCACCAGGTGCTGCGGGTTTTCCGCGACTTCGTTGTCGAGGTTGTTCTGCAGCATGCGATAGGCCGCTTCCGCGCCCCAAGTCTTGCAGACACGCTCGGGGCCGCGCGGGGCGCGGATATTGCGGGTGGCGTCGAAACGTGGATCGTTGGCGAGGGAAGTGCTCATGTCGTCTCCTTGGTAGCAGGTGATGCGGAGGGGCAAGGGATCGCCACGCGCCCTCCGCGCATCTTCCCAGCATAAGTTGTCTATACAACCAAGTCAACCCATTTCTACTGTCTGCTCCCGATCCGGATGCAGGCCACCAAGCGAAAAACTTAGCGTTTATACACTTGCTTGCCGGCCACCCAGGTTTGCAGCACGATGATCTTGCCGATATTGGCGGCGGGGACTTTGAACAGGTTGGCGTCGGTGACGATGAAATCGGCCCACTTGCCCGCTTCCAGCGAGCCGATGTCCTTTTCCTGCCGCGCGGCGTAGGCGGCGTCCAGGGTGAAGCAGCGGAAGGCTTGCAGCAGCGTCATGGCTTCGTTCTTGTACCAGCCGCCGGCCGGGGCGCCGCTGGCGTTCTGGCGCGTAACGGCGGCATGGATGCCGGCCAGCGGGTTGGGCGACTCGATCGGGAAGTCCGAACCGCAGGCGATCTTCGAGCCTTGCTTGAGGAAAGTCTGCCACGCGTACGCGCCCTTGATGCGCTGCGGGCCCACGCGCTGCTCGGCCATGTTCTGGTCGGACGTGGCGTGGGTGGGCTGCATGGACGGGATGATGTCCAGCGCCTTGAAACGCGGGATGTCGGCCAGGGTCACCACCTGCGCATGCTCGATGCGGTGGCGCTGCGCGGCGGCGGCCGGGTATTTCTTCAGCAGCTCGGCGTAGGCGTCCAGGATCTGGTGGTTGCCGGCGTCGCCGATGGCGTGCACGTTGACCTGGTAGCCCGCCTTCATGGCCTTTTCCATCTTGGCCAGCATCTCGCCGTTCTTGTAGAACAGCAGGCCGTGCGTGTGCTTGGCGTCGCTGTAGGGGGCGAGCAGCGCGGCGCCACGGCTGCCCAGCGCGCCGTCCGAGTACAGCTTGACCGCCGACAGCGCATACATGCCGCCGGCGTAGCTCTGCAGCGGGCCATCCTTGGAGAGCTGGTCGAAGTCAGCGGTGGTGTCGCCTATCATGGCGTAGACGCGGGCGGTGAGCTTGCGGTCGTCGGCGTAGGCGCGGAACAGGCGGTCTTCATTGATGCCGATGCCGGCGTCGTGCGCGCTGGTCAGGCCCACTTTGGCCATGTGCGCGAGCGCGCCGTCCAGCGAGGCGCGCGATTCGGCCTCGGTGGGCACCGGCACCACCTTGTTCACCAGGTCCATCGCGGCATCGACCAGGATGCCGGTCGGGCGGCCGATTTCATCGCGCTCGATCTTGCCGCCGGCAGGGTCGGGCGTCTCATGGGTGATGCCGGCCAGCGCCAGCGCCTTGCTGTTGACCCACACGGCGTGGCCGTCCACGCGGTGCATCAGCGCGGGGCGGTCGGCCACCGCGCCGTCCAGTTCCGCCGCCGTGGGGAAGCGGCCCAGCTTCCAGATCTCCTGGTTCCAGCCGTTGCCCACCACCCAGGCGCGCTGCGGGTTGGCCTTGCTGAAGTCGGCCACGGCCTGCAGCGCGCCCGGCAGCGAGGTGGAACTGTACAGCTCCACGCCGGTGGCGATGGCGCCCAGGCCGAACACGTGGCCGTGCGCGTCGATCAGGCCCGGCAGCACGGTCTTGCCCTGCATATCGACGCGGGTGGCGCCGGCCGGCGCCTTGGCCGCCACCGCCTTGCTGCTGCCCACCGCGATGATCCTGCCTTCGCCGTCGTAGGCCAGGGCGGTGAACTTCACCAGCCGGCCGGCCGCGTTGAGCGTGTAGCCGTTGGCGTTGTCGACGATGGTGGCGGCGCTGGCGGTGCCCAGTACGGGCAGCGCGGCGGCGAGGGCAAACATCATGGTGGTCAGGCGCATCTCAACAATCTCCAGAGTGGATTCAATAGCAAGAAGGAGAGTGTAGCGAAATTTGCAAGCTGGTCCAATATGGTTTTTCCCTGGAGAGTGACCATGCTGACCCTGTTCGACTACCTGCCTTCCCAAAACGCCTGGAAGGTGCGCCTGCTGCTGAACCACCTGCAACTGCCCTACCGCTCCGAATACATCAGCATTTTCGAGGGCGAAGGCCGGCGGCCCGAGTTCCTGGTGGTGAATCCCACCGGCGCGGTGCCGGCGCTGCGGCTGGAGGACGGCCGGGTGCTGGCCGAGTCGAACGCCATCCTGGCCTACCTGGCACAGGGCACGCGCTACCTGCCGCAGGACAGTTTTGGGCAGGCCAAGGTGATGCAGTGGATGTCGTTCGAGCAGGACTACGTGGGCGCCATCGCCACGCTGCGCCACTGGACCATGACAGGCAAGCTGGAACGGCGCCCCGCCGGGCTGGTGGCGATGAAGCGCTCAGGCGCGCTGCATGCGCTGCGCATGCTGGACCGGGAACTGGCCGCGCGGCCCTTCATCGCCGGCGGCGCATATACCATTGCGGACATGTCCCTGTATGCGTACACGCACCGGGCGGAGGAGGCGAATTTGCCGCTGGCGGAGTTCGTGCACGTGTCTGCGTGGATAGAGCGGGTGGCCGCGCAGGAAGGCTTCCTGCACCAGTGCCACCCGTACTCGATCGACCCGTTTTCGGGCCGGGAACTGCCTTAGTTTGCGTCGTGGAAGATGAGGCCGAGGGTGTGGCGCGAGCCGCTGCGCAGGCGCGACACGCCGTGCCGCATGTTGACGCGGTAGACGCCGCGCGTGCCGCTCACGGGACGGTGGAAGACGGGGAAGATGACCATGCCGCCCTGCTCCAGCGGCACCACCTCGGCGCGCGACTGCATGCGCGGGCGCTGCTCGGTGAGCACGAATTCGCCGCCTTCATAGCCGGCGCCCGGCTGCGACAGCAGCACGGCCGCCTGCAGGGGGAAGACATGCTCGCCGTACAGGTCCTGGTGCAGGCAGTTGTAGTCGCCCGCGCGGTATTGCAGCAGCAAGGGCGTGGGACGGGTCTGGCCGGCGGCGTGGCAGCGGGCGATGAAGTCTTCATGCTCCGGCGGGAAGCGCGGTTCGAGCTGCATGGCTTCGTACCAGCGGTTGGCGATGTGCGCCAGCGGCGGATACAGGGCGGCGCGCAGTTCGGCGATGGGGCCGGGCAAGGGGTAGGCGAAGTATTGGTATTCGCCTTTGCCGAAACCGTGCCGCTCCATCAGCACCCGGCTGCGGAACAGTTCGGGCTTGGCGTAGGCGCCGGCCAGGCGGACGCATTCTTCTTGCGTCAGCAGGCCGGGGACAAGGGCGCAGCCGTGGGCGTCGAGCTGTTCGGCGATGCCCTGCCAGTCGAGCGCCGCGCAGCGCGCGGACAGGCCGGTGAAGGCGCTCGGCGCGGGGCCGCCGGCATGGCGGGTCATCGGACCGGCTCGGCGGAAATCGGACAGCGCAGCGGCATCGGGTGCGGGCAGCGCGGCGTTCACTTGGAACCCTCGCGCTCGAGCAGCGCGGCTTTGCGTTCCACGCCCCAGCGGTAGCCGGAGATCGAGCCGTCGTTGCGCACCACGCGGTGGCAGGGAATCGCCACGGCGATGGCGTTGGCGGCGCAGGCGCCCGCCACGGCGCGCGCGCCGCGCGGCGCCCCTACCCGCTCGGCCAGTTCGGCGTAGCTGACGGTCTGCCCGGCCGGGATCTCGCGCAAGGCCTGCCACACGCGCTGCTGGAAGGCGGTGCCGCGCACGTCCAGCGGCAGCGCCAGGCCGATTTCGGGCGCCTCCACCAGCCCGATCACGGCGGCCACCACCTGTTCGTAGTCCTTCTCGGCGCCGATCAGCTCCGCTTTCGGGAAGCGGTCCTGCAGGTCGCGCGCCAGCTCGTCCGGGTCGTCGCCGATCAGGATGGCGCAGATGCCCTTGCCGGTGCTGGCCACCAGGATGGCGCCCAGCGAGCATTCGGCCACCGCGAAGCGGATCGCCGCGCCGCTGCCGCCGGCCTGATAGGCTTTCGGCGTCATGCCCAGCGCGCCGGACGATTGGGCGTAGAAGCGCCCGCTGGAATTGAAGCCGGCCGCGTAGATGGCGTCCGTCACGCTGGCCTGCTTGCCGGGACCGGCCAGCCCGGCCTGCATGCGGCGCTGCTTCACGCCGGCGGCGTAGGCCTTGGGCGTGAGCCCGGTCTGGGCCTTGAAGATGCGGTGGAAGTGGAAGCGGCTCATGCCGCTGGCCTCGGCCAGGCTGGCCAGGTCCGGCTCGCTCTCGGCTTCGTCGATCAGGCGGCACATCTGTGCCACCATGGCGGCGTGGCGCTCGGCCAGCGGCGGCTGGTCCGGCTTGCAGCGCAGGCAGGGGCGGAACCCGGCCGCCTCGGCCTCGGCCGTGCTGGCGTGGAAGCTCACGTTGCGGCGCAGCGCCGGGCGCGCGCCGCACGAGGGGCGGCAATACACGCCGGTGCTGCGCACGGAATAGTAAAACTGGCCGTCGGCCGCGCCGTCGCGCTGCTGCACCGCGGCCCAGCGCTCGTCGTCATTGTTGAAAGTGGTGTCCATGACTGCTCCGAAGTGGATTCATTATGGGGCCATGGTAGCCAGACGCCAAGATCGCCACACCCCGACTCTTGCTTTTGAATTAAAATCCTTCTATGAACCAAGCACAGGCAGCCGAAACCACCCCTATCTTCCAGCGCATCAAGGACCATCTGCTGGAGCAGATCGCCGCAGGCACCTGGAAGGAAGGCGACGTGATCCCGTCCGAACAGGCGCTGGTCAAGCAGTTCGGCGTGTCCCGCATGACGGTCAACCGCGCCGTGCGCGAGCTGACCGCCGAGCAGGTGCTGACGCGCCGCCAGGGTTCCGGCACCTATGTGGCGCAGCAGAAATACCAGGCCACGCTGCTGGAAATCAAGAGCATCGCCGACGAGGTGCGCGCGCGCGGCCACGCCCACCGCAGCAGCCTGCAACTGCTCGAGCAGAGCAAGGCCGGCGACCTGCTGGCCAAGCAGTTCGAACTGCCGCCGGCCTCGGTGCTGTTCCATTCCGTCATCGTCCACTTCGAGAACGGCGTGCCGATCCAGGTCGAGGACCGCTGGGTCAACCCGGCCTGCGCGCCGCTCTACATGAGCCAGGATTTCGCCGCCGTCACCCCGAATGAATACCTGATGGCCGCCGCGCCGCTGCAGGGGGCCACCTACAGCATCGAAGCGCTCAGCCCGCCGCGCGACATCGCCGACATGCTGGCCATCGACCCCCGCCAGCCCTGCCTGGTGCTCAAGCGCCAGACCCGCTCGGCCGGCCGGGTGGCCTCCATCGCCACCATGTGGCACCCGGGCCACCGCTACCAGTTCGCCGGCAGTTTCGCCTAGGCCGGAAGGGCTTTGCTTGCAAGTTGCAAGTAATGAAAAAGCTGATGCCCAGCGGCCACAAAGTAAACCCTACAGCCAAAATTTCGATGCTATAGTTGACTGGAGAAGGGCCGCCGGGCTGGACAAGACAGCCGCCGCGCCCTATGTCGCATTTGCGAAAGGGAAGCTCTTGCTGCATCGCCGTCCTCAGTCCAGTTTGCCGCCCGGCCTGCGCCGCCCGCGCCGGGCTGCCGCACTGGCCGCCGTGCTGACTGCTGTAGTGGCCAATTTGCTGCCGGCGGGCGGCGCCGGCGCGGCCGAACCCATCACCGTGCAGCTGAAATGGCTGCACCAGTTCCAGTTCGCCGGTTACTACGCGGCGCAGGACAAGGGCTATTACCGCGAGGCGGGGCTGGACGTCACCCTGCGCGAGGCCCAGCCCGGCGCCGACCCGGTGCAGGCCGTGTTGGAAGGCAAAGCGCAGTACGGCGTGGGCAGCAGCGCCCTGCTGCTCAAGCGCGCCGCCGGCGATCCGGTGGTGGTGCTGGCCTCCATCTTCCAGCACTCCGCGTCGGCGCTGTTCGTGCGGCGCAGCGACAACGGCGCGCCGCTGAATTGGCGCGGCAAGCGCCTGATGCTGGCCCCCGGCAACGAGGAACTGCGCGCCTACTTCAAACAGCAGGACATCGACCTGAACCAGCTGCACAGCCTGCCGCACAGCTTCAACCTGGACGACCTGATCAACGGCAAGGTGGACGCCATGTCGGCTTACACCTCGGAAGCGCCCTACCTGCTGGACCGCGCCGGCGTGCGCTACGACGTGATTTCCCCGCGCGCGGCCGGCATCGATTTCTACGGCGACAACCTGTACACCACCGAGAGCGAGCTGCGCGAACATCCCAAGCGCGCCGCCGCCATGCGCGCGGCCACCCTGCGCGGCTGGCAGTACGCGATGGCCCACCCGGGTGAAATCGCCGACCTGATCCGCGCGCGCTATCCCAACAGCCACAGCCGCGAACACCTGATGTTCGAGGCCCACCAGACCATTCCGCTGCTGGAGCAGCGCCTGATCGAACTGGGCTACAGCAACCCGGCGCGCTGGCGCGCCATTGCCGACACCTACGCCAGCCTGGGCATGATGCCGGCCAACTTCCCGCTGGAAGGCCTGCTGTACCAGCCGCCGGCCGACGGCGCGTCCTGGCAGTACGGCGCCGGCGCGGCCATCCTGGCACTGCTGCTGGCGGTGGCCGGGGCGCTGCGGCTGCGGCGCCTGAAGCTGGAGCTGGCGGCGGCCCAGGACCGCGCCCGCAAGGCCGAGCAGCTGACCAGCTTCGCGCTGGACGGCACCGGCGACGGCGTGTGGGACTGGCTGCCGCAGGAGGACTTGCTGACCCTGTCGCCGCGCTACTGCGACATCCTGGGCTACGATCCGGCCGAGTTCAAGCCCAATGTGCAGCAGGTGATGGCGCTGGTGCATCCGGACGACCAGGCCCGCGTGGCCGACGAATTCATGGTGCCGATGGCGCCTGCCGTATCCGCCAGCGCCGCGGCCAGCGCGGCGGCCGAGCCGGCGCCGATGCCGGCGCCTGGGCAGGACGGCGCCGAGCGCACCGCGCTGTCCTGCGAGTTCCGCATCCGCTGCCGCGACGGCAGCTGGAAATGGGTGCTGGGGCGCGGCATGGTGGTGGCGCGCGACAGCAGCGGCCGCGCGCTGCGCATGACCGGCACGCTGGGCGACATCAGCGAGCGCACCGCCGCCGAGGAGGCGCGCGTGGCGGCCATCCTGGAAGCGACGCCGGCGGCCATGATGCTGGCCGACCGCCACGGCCACGTGCGCCAGGCCAACGGCGCCTGCGCCCAGTGCTTCGGCTACGGCGCCGCCGAGCAGATGGCCGGCCTGTCGATGGACCTGCTGGTGCCCGACACCATGCGCAGCACGCCGGGCCGCCCGCGCGAACTGTTCACCCGTCCCGGCCTGCCGGGACGGGTGCTGACCGCGCGCCGCCAGGACGGCAGCCACTTCCCGGCCATGGTGCACCTGGCGCCGATCCAGATGGCCGGCCAGGGCCTGTCGGTGCTGTCGCTGCGCGACATGACGCAGCGCCAGCGCGCCGAGGAGGCGCTGCAGGCCAACTCGGAACGCTACCGCCTGATCGTGCAGACCGCCGCCGAAGGCATCTGGATGACCGACGCCGACGACAAGACCACCTTCGTCAACCCCACCATGGCGCGCATGCTGGGCTACGAGACCGAGGAGATGCTGGGCCAGCCGATGAGCGCCTTCATGGACGAGGAAGGCCAGGCGCTGCTGCTGCGCCACCAGCGCCGCCGCAGCTCCGGCCAGGCCGAGCAGGGCGACGTGCGCTTCTTCCGCAAGGACCACACGCCGATGTGGGGCCTGCTGTCGACCACCCTGGTCAACGCCGACAGCGGCGCCTACGCCGGCACCCTGGCCATGATCACCGACATCAACGACCGCCGCCTGGCCGACCAGGCGCTGCGCAACTCCAGCCGCCGCATGGCCTCGGTGTTCAACGCGGTGACCAACGGCCTGGTGGTGCTGAACGGCGACGGCCTGATTTTGGAGAGCAACGCGGCCGCCGCGCGCATGCTGGGCGCGGCCGCCCACCCCGGCGCCGGCCTGTGGCCCGGCGTGCACGAGGACGGCCTGCCGTTCGCGCGCGACGAGCACCCGGTGTACCTGGCCCTGGTGTCCGGCCAGTCGGTGCGCGGCGTGGTGATGGGCGTGCGCCAGGCCGACGGCAGCCAGTGCTGGCTGTCGGTGAACGCCGAGCCGATGCGCGACGAGCTGGGCGCCACGCCGATGGCGGTGGCCAGCCTGACCGACATCAGCTACCGCAAGCGCAGCGAAGACGCGCTGCGCCAGGGCGAGCAGCGGCTGCAGGAAATCATCAAGATGATGCCGACCGGCCTGTTCATCAAGGCGCCGGACGGCCGCTTCCTGCTGATGAACCCGGCCTGCGAGGCGCAGTTCGGCTTCCGCTTCGAAGAGCTGATGGGCGGCGACGACAGCGCCTTCCACTCGCCCGACGAGCTGGCCGCGTTCCGCGCGCGCGACGCGGCCGCCTTCGCCGGCGGCGTGATGCTGGACTACGAGGAAACCGTGTGGAACCCCACGCTGCGCGACCTGCGCCACCTGCGCACCTTCAAGAACCCGGTGTTCGACGAGCGCGGCAAGCCGGCCTACCTGATCTGCATGTCGATCGACATCACCGACAGCAAGCACGCCGAGCAGGCGCTGCGCGAACTGAACGAACACCTGGAAGAGCGCGTGGCGCAGCGCACCGAACAGCTCGACCAGGCCAAGCAGGTGGCCGAGGAAGCCAGCCTGGCCAAGGGCCAGTTCCTGGCCAATATGAGCCATGAAATCCGCACCCCGATGAACGGCGTGATCGGCATGGCCTACCTGGCGCTGAAGACCGACCTCGACCCGCGCCAGCGCGACTACCTGGAAAAGATCCGCTTCGCCGGCGAGCACCTGCTGGGCATCATCGACGACATCCTCGACATTTCCAAGATCGAGGCCGGCAAGCTGGAGATCGAGCAGGTCGATTTCGCGCTCGACCACGTGATCCAGACCTTGACCACGGTGGTGGCGCCGAAGGCGGCCGGCAAGGGCCTGAACCTGCTGTTCGAACTCGACCCGACCCTGCCGCCGGTGCTGCGCGGCGACCCGCTGCGGCTGGGCCAGGTGCTGATCAACTACACCAATAACGCCATCAAGTTCAGCGAACAGGGCCACATCGTGGTGAAAGTGGTCAACGCCGTCAGCGACGCCGCGAACTGCCTGGTGCGCTTCGAAGTGCGCGACCACGGCATCGGCCTGTCGGAAGAGGAAATGGGCAAGCTGTTCCAGTCCTTCCAGCAGGCCGACACCTCCACCACGCGCGAATACGGCGGCACCGGCCTGGGCCTGGCCATCTGCAAGCAACTGGCCCAGTTGATGGGCGGCGAGGTCGGCGTGCGCAGCACGCCGGGCCAGGGCAGCACCTTCTGGTTCACGGCGCGGCTGGGCGTATCCTCGCGCGCGGTGCCGCAGCTGATCAGCAGCGTGAGCGACGCGGCCGCCGAGCTGGTGGCCAGCGCGCGCACCGCCGCTGTCATGGCCGCGCTGAAGGACGCCCGCATCCTGCTGGTGGAGGACAACACCTTCAACCAGCAGATCGCGCTGGAAATGCTGGAGGAGGCGGGCAGCTCGGTGTGCCTGGCCAACAACGGCCAGGAAGCGCTGGCCCTGCTGCACCAGGCCAGCTTCGACTGCGTGCTGATGGACGTGCAGATGCCGCTGATGGACGGCCTGGAGGCGACCCGCCGCATCCGCGCCGACCCCGAGCTGGCCGAACTGCGCGTGCTGGCCATGACGGCCACCGCCACCAGCGAGGACCGGGTGCGCTGCCTGGACGCCGGCATGGACGATTTCATCTCCAAGCCGATCCAGCCGGCGCTGATGTACCAGACCATCGCCAACTGGCTGCCGGCCCAGCGCGCCGAGCACAGCGAGTCCCGGCTGCAGGCCGGCACCGCCGCGCCGCCGGCGCGCCCGCGCGCGCCTGCCTTCAAGCCGACCCTGGCGGGCGACCCGGCGGTGGTCGATTTATCCATCCTGGCGCAGCTGCTGGGCTACAATCCGCAGAAGATACGCAAATTCGCCTTCAAGTTCCTGCAGACCACGCAGGACGGCTTCGACGAGATCGACAACGCGCTGGCGCGCGGCGATGTGGCGCGGGTGCGCGAGCTGGGGCACCGCATCAAGTCCTCGGCGCGCACCGTGGGCGCGCTCGGCATGGCCGACATCTGCCTGGCGCTGGAGCAGTTGGAGCCGGGCACGCCGCAGGACGAACTGGCGCGCGCGCGCGCCCTGGCCGCCGGGCTGTGGCCGCTGCTTGAGCAGATCACCGAAGTCATCATGAACAACACCACTTTCGCCAACGACAATTAACCGATGAGTACACACCCCTCCCCGCTGCGCGTGCTGCTGCTGGACGACGACGCCTTCATGCTGGCCCTGCTGGAAGACATGCTGGACGACCTGAGCCCGCAGCTCGGCAGCTTCGACGTGGCCAGCGCCACCTCGGCCAAGGCGGCCCTGGCGCTGCTGGCCAAGGCCCCGCGCGACATGCTGGTGTGCGACCTGTCGATGCCGGACATGGACGGCATCGAATTCCTGCGCCTGGTGGCCGAGGGCGACTACCGCGGCGCCGTGGTGCTGCTGTCGGGCATGGACGCCGGCGTGCTGCGCGCCGCCGAGCGCCTGGCCATGGCGCAGGGGCTGACCATCCTGGGCGCCTGCAAGAAGCCGGTAGCGCCGGCCGAGCTGGGCGACCTGGTGGGCCTGGCGCTGGCGCACCGCAGCGCGTGGCCGGCGCTGTAGCCGGGCGTGGAAAAACGTGTCGCCGAAAGTGTTGCCTGCAAGCCACAACAGCATTTTCCGCACACGCGGCAAAAATGCGTTATTATTTGATCCATCTCCCGCCTGTTATCCTCTTGCCATCATCCAGGGCATCTGTTGAATTCATGGAATATGTCTCCATCTGCGGCCTGTAACCCGGCAGCGTCAAGACGATATCCATCTACAGTGGCATAATCATCCAGGCGTAACTAACTTATACCCCCCACCGAGGGAAAAACATGAGCGAAAATATCAAACACATCTCCGACGCATCCTTCGACACCGAAGTGCTGAAATCCGACCGTCCAGTGCTGGTGGACTTCTGGGCGGAATGGTGCGGTCCTTGCAAGAGCATCGCCCCGATCCTGGAAGAAGTGGCCAAGGAATACGAAGGCAAGCTGACCATCGCCAAGCTGGACGTGGACGCCAACCAGGCTGTTCCTGCCAAGTTCGGCATCCGCGGCATCCCGACCCTGATTCTGTTCAAGAACGGCGTGCCGGCAGCGCAAAAAGTCGGCGCCATGGCAAAAGGCCAGCTGACCTCTTTCATCGACAGCAATATTTAAGTAAGATAGGCGGCGCTGCGCCCGCAGCACCGCCTGCTTGGCCGGGGGAAACGGGCCATACCGTTTCCCTAATTTGATCAACCCCACGCAGTTCCCTCCCCTACCTTTTTCTTCCCGTCACGGGACACTCACACATATGCATCTATCTGAACTCAAGGCCTTACACGTCTCCGCCCTGCTGGAGATGGCGATCGGCCTGGACATCGACAACGCGGCCCGCCTGCGCAAGCAGGAACTGATGTTCGCCATCCTGAAGAAGCGCGCCAAGTCCGGCGAGCAGATCTTCGGCGACGGCGCACTGGAAGTGCTGCCGGACGGCTTCGGCTTCCTGCGCTCCCCGGACGCGTCCTACATGGCGTCGACCGACGACATCTATATCTCGCCTTCGCAAATCCGCCGCTTCAATCTGCACACCGGCGATTCGATCGAAGGCGAAGTGCGCACGCCGAAAGACGGCGAGCGCTATTTCGCACTGGTCAAGGTAGACAAGGTCAACGGCGAATCGCCGGAAGCCTCGAAGCACCGCATACTGTTTGAGAACCTGACGCCGCTGCACCCGAACGAGCCGCTGCGCCTGGAGCGCGAGATGAACGGCGCCGAGAACATCACCGGCCGCATCGTCGACCTGATCTCGCCGATCGGCAAGGGCCAGCGCGGCCTGCTGGTGGCCTCGCCGAAGTCGGGCAAATCGGTCATGCTGCAGCACATCGCGCACGCCATCACCGCCAACCACCCGGACGTCACGCTGATCGTGCTGCTGATCGACGAACGTCCAGAGGAAGTGACGGAGATGCAGCGCTCGGTGCGCGGCGAAGTGGTCGCTTCCACCTTCGACGAGCCGGCCACCCGCCACGTGCAGGTCGCCGAGATGGTGCTGGAAAAAGCCAAGCGCCTGGTCGAGATGAAAAAAGACGTGGTGATCCTGCTGGACTCGATCACCCGCCTGGCGCGCGCCTACAACACCGTGATCCCTGCCTCCGGCAAGGTGCTGACCGGCGGTGTGGACGCCAACGCGCTGCAGCGTCCGAAGCGTTTCTTCGGTGCTGCCCGCAACATCGAAGAAGGCGGCTCGCTGACCATCATCGCCACCGCGCTGATCGAAACCGGCTCGCGCATGGACGACGTGATCTACGAGGAATTCAAGGGCACCGGCAACATGGAGGTGCACCTGGAGCGCCGCCTGGCCGAGAAGCGCGTGTACCCGGCGATCAACCTGAACAAGTCCGGCACCCGCCGCGAGGAACTGCTGATCAAGGCCGACCAGCTGCAGAAGATCTGGATCCTGCGCAAGCTGCTGTACTCGATGGACGAGATCGAAGCGATGGAGTTCATCCTCGACAAGATGAAGGCCACGAAGACCAACCTGGAATTCTTCGACATGATGAGGCGTGGCGGTTAATCCCCACCCATCATGACAAAGCGGCAAGCCTGGCTTGCCGCTTTTTTTTATCCGCTGTATAATCGACGGTTGTTTTTAACCACTGGCAAGTGAGCGGCAATCGGGTCAAGAAGCTGGACGACCGACGAAGTGCTGTTTGGCTACCTACCTCTAGAGAGAAGCACATGAAACCAGAAATCCATCCAGACTACCGCGAAGTTGTGTTCCACGACCTGTCGTGCGACTTCAAGTTCATCACCCGTTCGACCATCCAGACCCGCGAAAAAATTGAGCACGAAGGTAAAGAATACCCTCTGGTCAAGATCGAGGTATCGGCTGAATCGCACCCATTCTTCACCGGTAAGCACAAAATCGTCGACACCGCTGGCCGCGTTGAGAAATTCCGCCAGAAGTTCGGTTCCGTCGGTTCCAAGACTTCCGTCGCTGCAGGCTAATCTGCCCCAGTGCAAGAAAAAAGGCAGCTACGGCTGCCTTTTTTTCATTCATACTCATTCCTTTTTGCGCCCCTGCCGATGAAGCCTGTCCGTCTGCCCGCCGCCGCCACCCTCGCCCTGCCCCGCTGGGCCATTTACGCCCTCGGCCTGCTGTACATCCTGCCGGGCCTGATCGGCCGCGAACCGTGGAAGAGCGACGACGCCGCCAGCTTCGGCATCATGTGGACCATGGCGCAAGGCAGCCTGCAGGACTGGCTGTGGCCGAATATCGCCGGCCTGCCCATGCCCGACGAAGGCCCGCTGGCGTTCTGGCTGGGCGCGGCCTGCATCAAGCTGTTCGGCTGGCTGCTGGGCGACGTGCTGGCCGCGCGCGTGTCCACCATCATCGTCTTCCTGCTGGGCGTGCTGTCGCTGTGGTACGTCACCTTCGCGCTGGGCCGCCGCCAGGACGCCCAGCCCCTGAAGCTGGCCTTCGGCGGCCAGCCCGAGCCGGACGACTTCGGCCGCACCCTGGCCGACGCGGCCAGCCTGATCTACCTCGGCTGCCTGGGCCTGCTGGTGCACAGCCACGTCACCACCGCCGAACCGCTGCAGGTGGCGCTGCTGTCGCTGCTGCTGTACCGCTCGGTGCGCTACATGGAACTGCCGTCGGTGCGCAACGCCGCCCTGATCGGCCTGGCGCTCGGCCTGATGGTGCTGGCGCGCGGCTGGCTGGCGCCGGCCTTCCTGGTGCTGGCCCTGTTCCTGTGCTCGCAATTCCTGGCCATGCCGGCCGGGCGCACGCTGGGCCACCTGGCCGTGTCGGCCGGCGTGGGCGCGCTGGCCACCATGCCGTGGCTGCTGCCCGCCGTGCTCAGCCATGGCGACGCCCAGCTGTCGGCCTGGATGCAGTGGAACTACGCGCAGATCGCGCTGCCCACGCCGCAGTCGCTGGGCTATTTCCTGCGGGTGGGCGTGTGGTTCTTCTGGCCGGCCTGGCCGTTCGCCGCCTGGGCCGTGTACGCCTGGCGCCGCCAGCGCCGCGTGCTGCACATCGTGGTGCCGGTCACCTTCACCGGCATGGCCACGCTGCTGGCCCTGTTCCACCCGGCCCCCGAGCAAGGCCAGCTGCTGCTGCTGCTGCCGCCGCTGGCCATCATGGCCGCCTTCGGCCTGCTGACCATGAAGCGCGGCGCCATCAACGCCATCGACTGGTTCTCGGTCATGGTGCTGACCCTGTGCGCGGCCACCCTGTGGCTGTTCTGGAGCGCCATGCTGACCGGCTGGCCGGCCAAGGCGGCGCACAACGCGCTCAAGCTGGTGCCCGGCTTCAACCCCGAATTCCGCACCCCGGCCGTGCTGGTGGCCTTCTGCGCCACCGTGGGCTGGTTCATGCTGGTGCACTGGCGCCTGTCGCGCCAGCCGGCCGTGCTGTGGCGCGCCGTGGTGCTGTCGTCCGGCGGCCTGATCCTGGTGTGGATCCTGGCCATGACCTTGTTCCTGCCGGCCGCCAACTACAGCAAGAGCTACGCCACCGTGGCGCGCCAGGCCGCCGCCGTGGTGCCGCCCGGCACCGGCTGCGTGGAAACCAACGTGGCCCCGGCCCAGCGCGCCTCCTTCGTCTATTTCGGCAAACTGCCGTTCGGCAAGCCGGGCCAGAGCTGCCCGATGTTGTTGGTGCAAGACAACATCCGGGTGGATGACAGCGTGGAGCTGGCGCCGTCGTACCGCGCGCCGCACTGGCAGCAGCTGTGGGAAGGCCGCCGCGCCTCCGACCGCCAGGAACGTTTCAGGCTGTACCGGCGCATGCCATAGTCCGCCGCCGTGCTATGCTGGGCTCAATCAAGAGAGTAGCCATGGCAACAGGACTTACCTTACGGGCAATATTTCCAGCGCTTGCGCTGTGGTTTCCACTGGCGTTCCCGCCAGCATGCGCGCTGCTGGCGCCGTCCGCCGCGCTGGCCGATCCGGGCCCCGGCGCGCTGTTCATCGCCGGCGAGCACGTGCCGCCGGCCAGCTGGAAGGAAGGCGACCAGGTTACCGGCCGCGAGACCGAGAAGGTCCGCGAAATGCTGGCGCGCGCCGGGATCCCATACCAGATCGACATCCTGCCGTGGAAACGCGGCTACATGCTGGCGCAGCGCCAGGCCAACACCTGCATCTATTCCACCTCGCGCACCCCGGAGCGCGAGCGCCAGTTCAAATGGGTCGGCCCCACCGACGAGGCCGAATGGGTCTTCATCGGCCGCCCGGGCCACACCTTCCCGCTGCGCACCCTGGAAGACGCGCGCCCGCTGCGCATCGGCACCTACCACGGCGACGCGCGCGACGAATTCCTGCGCGCACGCGGCTTCAAGGTCGAGCCGGTGCAGAACGACGCCTCCAACCCGAAAAAGCTGTTGCTCAACCGCATCGACGTGTGGGCCATCGGCATGCGGGTGGGCAGCCAGGCGCCGTCGCGCTTCCCGGAAATCGAAAGCGGCGAACTGGTACCGCTGCTGGCTTTCCACAAGGTGAAGGTCTACCTGGCCTGCAATCCGGCCCTGCCGGACGCGCTGGTGGACAAGATGAACGCGGCCCTGGACGGCATGCGCCGCGACGGCGCGTTGGCCCGCCTGGAACGCAAGTATGCACTGTTAGAAAAAGCAAAATAGTCCTTGTAATCAAGGCATTATCAAGCTGTCCACGCTGTGGCTGAGGCCTTTTTTTTCTGCGCCGACTGCACACAAAATGGGCAGAGCACGCTATAGTGCTCGATATCCATTGCCTTAAGGCATGCTTGAAAGCAACGCTGGCCACCGCCCCACCCTGCGCTCCAGCCCCTGTACGACATCTTCTGGCCACAGCCCGCCAGCCGTCTGCCGAGTCCAAAAAAACATGTTCAACATCTACAAGCTTCAGCTCGCGCTCAAGAATACTTGGGTCCGCATCGCCCTGCTGGCCGCCATCGCGCTGGCCATCGGCCTGGCCGCCTGGCGCAGCAACGTGGCGCAAGACACCAGCCCGGTGGTGCGCTCGCAAAATATCGCCGAGATCACCGCGCTGGCGGGCCAGCGCGAGCGCCTGGCCTACCTGCTGGTGGCCAAGCCGCTGTCGGAAGCGCCGCGCTACATCTACAAGTTCAAGGACGCGCCCGAGCTGCACGTGGTGAAAGTGCCCAGCACCTCCCACCTGAGCCTGGAGCGCGAAGTGTTGCTGCGCAACGGCATTCCCTACGGCATTGCGCAGGAAGACTGGCTGGCCAGCCACAAGGCCGTGCTGCAGGACGACGGCGGCGCGCTGGCCCCCACCCGCGATTTCCTGCAGCGCCACGCGTTCGACATCGCCGTGGTGCTGCTGTTGCTGCTGGGCCTGAAGTTCGGCATCCCCGGCATGGGCATGAGCGCCAGCGTGATCTCGCCCGACCAGCTGAAGGGCAGCCTGGACGACCTGATCGGCATGGACGACATCAAGCAGGAAGTGCTGCACCTGGAAGACATGATACGCAACCGCCGCGTGTACCAGTCGCACAACATCGACAAGCCCTTCAACGTGATGCTGACCGGCCCGGCGGGCACCGGCAAGACCAAGCTGGCCGGCTACCTGGCCAAGCGCCTGAATATCCCGCTGATCCAGGCGTCCGGCTCGGCGCTGGAGTCGGGTTATATCGGCGGCGGCTCGAAGGCGCTCAACGCGCTGTACAAGAAGGCTTGCGCGCGCGGCTCCTGCATCATTTTCCTGGACGAGGCGCAGGCGCTGTTCATGCCGCGCGGACGCGGCGAAAAGAAATGGGAAGACGACACCGCCAACACCCTGCTCGGCCTGCTGGACGGCGTGAAGAAGGACGAAGGCGCGGGCGTGATCTGGGTGGTGGCCTCCAACTTCGACGACGCCAGCTCGCAGATGGACGAAGCCATGCTGCGCCGCTTCTCCGTGAAGATCAACTTCCGCCTGCCGAACAAGAACGAGCGCGCGCAGCTGGTGGAATCCTTCCTCAAGCGCAAGCAGGAAGGCTGCGTGGACTGGAACAGGCTGGACCTGAACCAGGTGGCCGAGATCACCGCCAACCTCAGTCCGGCGGTGCTGGAAACGGTGGTCGAGCGCGCCAGCATGATCGCCATCCAGGAGAGCAAGGTCATCGACACCGACCTGATGTTCCGCGCCTTCGAGCGCGCCACCATCGGCCTGACCGACCGCGCCACCACGGCCGAGAAAACCCGCCAGCGCGAGCGCATCGCGCTGCACGAGCTGGGCCACTTCTTCATGCAGATCGATCCCTATCTGCGCCAGGGCCTGCCGCTGGCCGAGATCAAGGAAAAATCGCACCTGCTCAAGATCAGCACCGAGTCGGTGTCCAAGCTGGGCGCGCTGGGCTATGTGCTGTCGGCCGGCGACGACATGGCGCTGCGCACGCTGGAGGAGCTGGAGCAGGACGTGATCCAGCTGTACGGCGGGGTGGCGGCGGAGGAACTGTTCTACGGCGCGCGCGGCATCTCGGTGGGCAGCCAGAACGACATCCAGAAAGCCACCCGCATGCTGGACACCATGGTCAACCAGCTGTCGATGTACTCGCGCTCCAAGCTGGACTACAGCCAGTTCAAGCACGACAACAACGAGCACACGCTGGCCGAAGTGGAAGCCAAGGCGGACGAGCTGTACAGCTACACGCTGGGCGCCATCGGCGACTACCGCGCCGCCATGGAGTCGATCAAGGAAGAACTGCTGGAGCGCTACGTGCTGTCGAAGGACGACATCTTCACACTGCTGGAAGAGCGGCTGGACACGGCGCCGCTGCAGCGCCCGGAACGCCGCATGGCGGACCGCCGCAGCACGCACGCCGCCTGATTCAGCGCACCGCCATCATCACCGAGCCGGCGGGCAACCCGGCGCCTGCGGCAAGCCGTTCGTAATTGCGTATCGTCAGTTCCGCGCCCTTGGCGCCGAACTCCATGCGCACGCCGGCGGCCGTGACGAACACGCCCGGCGCGCGCGGCTGCAGTTCCAGCCACGTTTCGCCAGGCAGCTGCGCGAAGTAGCGCTGGCCGCGCTGGAAGAATGCGATGCGCCGGCCGTTGCTCAAGCTGTAGGTGGCGGCGTAGTCGTCAAACTCGCCCGGCGCCAGCCGCATCGCTTGCGGCGCCTGCTGCGGCGCCTTGATCTGCACGCTGTCCGACTGCGGTTCCGCATAGGCGCAGAACATGCTCAAGCCCAAGGCCGCGCCCACGACGGCGCCCACATAAGTTTTCATCGCGCACTCCCACCAGCGGAAAGGCCGCTGCAGCACCATTCCATACTAGCAGCCGCGCGGCGCAACGGAATGTCCGGCTTCACTGATTATTTCTATCCCGGCGCGCTTCCCAATAGCGCCGTGGACAGGCGCGCTCCGGCCTGCTAGCGCCGGGCCAATACGGTCATGCCGCTGGCCGGCACCGCCTGCGCCATCGGCAGGCGCTCCAGGTTGTCGATGGCGACCAGCTCGCCCTCCTCGCGGAACTCGAAGCGGGTGCCGGCGGCGGTCTTGAACACGCCCGGCGCCTGCGGATACATCTCGACGCGGCCATTTCCGGGCAGCTCGGCGTAGTAGCGGTTGACGCTGTTGGTGAACTTGATCTTGCTGCCGTTGCTAAGCACGAACAGATAGGCGTAGTCATTGAACTCGGACGGCGACAGCTTGTAGCCGGCGCGCTTGATCTGCACGCTGTCGGCGGTGGCGCCGGCTGCCTGCGGAGCGGCAACGGCGCCGCCGGCGAAGATGGAAAGCGCGGCAACGGCCGCCACTGCGAGGAATGCTTTTTTCATGATGCTTCTCCGTATGCTGGTTGACCTGGCGGTCACCGCTGTTCTCGTTGTAGCGGGGACAAGATCAAGATAGCAAAGCGGCCGCCGCATCGCAGCACGCGCGCGACAAACGGCCGATTGGCGGGGTCAAACCGCAATTTGCGCGGACAGACGGGTAAGCGGCGGAGTAAGATAGCCGCATGCAGATCCGACCCTACCAGCGCGGCGAAGAGGCCCTGCTGCGCGCCATCTTCCATTCCTCCGTACATGGCCTCGCCAGCCGCCACTACACGGCCGAACAGCTGCGCGCGTGGGCGCCGGACGACTACGATGCCGCCTTGTGGGAACAGCGCATGCGCGCCAACCAGAGCTGGGTGGCGGTACTGGACGGCGAGCTGGCCGCCTTCACCGACCTGCAACCCTCGGGCTATATCGACATGTTCTTCGTGGCCGCGCCGTATGCGGGGCGCGGCATCGGCCAGGCCTTGCTGCAACACCTGTTCGCGCTGGCGACCCAGCGCCGCATCGCGGTATTGCGCTCGGACGTCAGCCTGACCGCCGAAGCGCTGTTCGCGCGCCACGGCTTCACGGTCGAAACCCGCAACCAGGTCGCCGTGCGCGGCGAACTGCTGGCCAACGCCACCATGCGCAAGCTGCTGCCCTGATCACACCTTCATCGGCAAAATCACCATCTGCAAGCCTTCCAGGTGCAGGCGGCGCTGGATGGCGAGGGAGGCCTGGTTGTGCAGGGCGCGCGTGAACCAGTTGTCGGCGGAGAAAATGAGTTTGCTGGTGAAGAAGATCGCGTTGGGGAATTCGTTGCTGATCTCTTCGCACATGCGCGTCACCTCGTCCACCGCGTCGGTGCCGAAGCCCAGGTAGGACGAGGACGCCATGCCGTGGCTGTGGCAGAAGTCCACGAAATACTCCAGCGTGGTTTCCGCGTCGCGGCGCATCTGCTCCAGCGCGCCTTCGCCGCCGTAGGCGTGCGAGTCCACCGTGCGCGCGTTGATGAACAGGAAGTTCTTGAAGTGGCCGGGGAACATGCGTTGCACCCACAGCAAGGCGTGCAAGCCGCCGCCGCGCGAATTGCCGACGATGAAGACGGCCGTCTGGTCCTGCGGGTCCGGCTCCACCGGCTCGCGGTTGGCGCCGAAGGGCTGGCTGGCGAACACCTCGTCCACCGAATGGATGGCGCGCTTGGTTTCGCGGTAGTGGTTGCGCACCACCACGCACACGGCGGCGATGCCGCCGATGATCAGCGCCGTGGCCCAGCCGCCCTCGGCGAAGCGCTCGATCAGCAGGATCACCAGGATGCCGGCGCAAATCGTGAAGCCGACCAGCGACAGCAGGAAGCGCCCCAGCCAGCGCGGGTTCTTCTTGCGGTTGCGCACCCAGTACAGGCACAGGCCGAACAGCGAAATGGCGAAGGTCAGGAACACGGAAATCGAATACAGCACGACCAGCAGGGTGACGCTGCCGCCGGTCCACCACAGGATGGCCAGCGCGGCCAGGCCCATCACCAGGATGCCGTTCTGCGTCACCAGCCGGGTCGACAGGTAGCGGAATTTGTGCGGCACCCAGGAGTCGGCCGCCATGTTGGACAGCACCGACGGGCCGCCCAGGAAGCCGGTGTTGGCCGCCACGAACAGCAGCCCCGCCTCGAACGCCAGCACCACCGCCAGCAGCACCTGGTTCACCACCGGACCGCCCAGGTCCATGTGATTGATGATGCTCTTGAAGGTGGACGCGTTCAGCGTTTCGCCCGGCACGTGCTGCGCGTCCCACAGCAGGTACAGCATGATGATGCCGCCCGCCGTCACCGCCAGCGACAGCGCCATGTACAGCATGGTCATCTTGCCGGTGCGCACGCGCGGCTCGGCCAGCAGGTTGACGTTGTTGGACACCGCTTCCAGCCCGGTGTAGGTGCCGCCGCCGTGCGAGTAGGCCAGCAGCAGCATGCCGGCCACGCCGGTCCAGCCTATGCCCTGCGCCAGGCTCACGGTTTCGTCGATGGTGCTGGGGATCAAGCCGGGCAGGTGCTCCGAGTGGGCGACGATGCCGTACACGATCAGGATCAAGTGGGTGACCACGAAGCCGACGAAGATCGGCAGCAGGATCTGGATGGCCTCTTTCAGGCCGCGCAGATTCATCACGATCAGCAGGGCGATGAAGAACATCTCGGCCCACAGCTTGTAGGGCTGGAAGCCGAGCGGCAGGAAGGACGCCAGCGCGTCCACGCCGGAGGCGATGGAGATGGCGATGGTGAGCACGTAGTCGAGCACCAGCGCGCAGCCGGAGATCAGGCCCATGTAGGGGCCCACCAGCTTGGTGGCCACGCGGTAGCCGCCGCCGCCGGTGGGGAACAGTTCGATCACCTGGTTGTAGGCCAGCGCGATGATGAACACCGTGACGGCGGTGGCGATCGCCATGTACAGGCCGAGGTGGGTGTGGGTGCCCAGCGCGCGGAAGGTTTCCTCCGGGCCGTAGGCGGACGAGGACAGGCCGTCGGCACCCAGGCCGACCCAGGCCAGGAAGGCCACCAGCGCCATCGAATGGCGGGTTTCGGAGCGCATCGGGTCGAGCGCCTTGCCCAGAATAATTTCGCGTATCTTTTTGTTTTTCATGCGTTTGGCGCCGGCTGAGGGCGGTTTGCATAGGTAAGCAGAATGATGACACAGGCCAGCCGTGGGCAGGCTTACAATTTCTCCGGGGCTGGACTATAATGTATGCCTTGCGCGTACCGTGCCGCCCTGGTGGTGGAACTGGTAGACACAGCAGACTCAAAATCTGCCGAAGAAATTCGTGCCGGTTCGATTCCGGCCCGGGGCACCATTACCGCACAGCAGTAACAATGCAGAACCCGCATGTCTTCCAGGCACTGCGGGTTTTTTTGTGCCGCGCGCCCAGCGTATTAGCAACCCTCCCGGACCGGCCATCGCCTCATTCTTCGTCGGTGAAGAAATTCTCCTGCAGAAATGTCAGGCGACTGCCCAGCATGGCAGCGTATTCGGCCGTCGGCGGAACGTTGACTGGAATCAGGCCGTCCACCGGCTGGCCTTGCTCCACCGCGTCCACCCACCTGCCCATCATGCGGATGTAGATGTCCAGCGCAGATTCAGGATCGCCGTCCGGTTCGACGCGCAGATAGGCGGGCGGGATGTCTCCCACCACCACCCATAGCAAATGGTTTTCCGGGAAACCGGTGTTGCGTATTTCGAACAGGAAGATGGCAAAGATGTTTCCGCAGCCCATGCCGAAGTACACCGCATCAATGCCCTTGCACCAGCCAAAGCCCTGCAGATAGGTGCGCGCCTCCTCCAGCATGGCTTGCAGCAGTTGCTGCTCTTCCTCGTCGCCATCGCCCATGTCTTCAATTCGGCATACCCCGTGCCGGCTACTAATTGGGTCTTGCATCGCTGCTCCTTTGCGCTTGGCGCGTTGCGGCCGCCTGCTCGATTTGTTTGGGCAAGGTGCCATAGTCTTTGGTGCGGTCCAGATAGGCATGGGTCAGTGCCGGCAGGTGCAGCAGGGGCGACAGGTCCTTGCTCAGGATGGGAGTCTTGCGGATGACGGCACTTTCCAGCCTGGGCAGCTGCGCAAGAAAATCCAGATCGGCGATGGGCGCGCAGCCGTCCAGCATCAGGCTCTGCAAGTTGGCAAGGTGCCGCAATGATGCATAGCCGCCGATCCGTTTGTCGCTTTGGAATTCCAGCTTGCGCAGGGGGCGCAATGCGGCAACGCCGTCCACGCTAACGAGATTGGGACAGTAGCAGACGCTGAGTTCTTGCAGCTGTGCGCAATGCTCCAGGCCGGTGAGCGTTTCCAGTTTTGAGGTTTCCGACACGTTCAATGTCACCAGCTTGGGGTAACCGCACAGGAAGCCCAGGTCTGGGCCTTTGGGATGCGAGATCACCAGTGTTTCAACGTTGGGCGGGCCCTGCTCCGGGAGACTGAGCCCGGGACGCAGCGCCAGCCACAATTCGCTCAAGCGCTGCAGCCGGTCCAGCCGCACTTCACCCGTGCCGCCATCCAGGCCGAGAAACTCCAGGCTGTCCAATTGCGACACGCAGGAGAAGTCGGCCTTGCCGGCGCCGTACACTTTGAGCGCGCGCAGCGGCCCAAGCTCCAGCAGGAAGCCAAGGTTGCCGGCGTTGAAGCCGTAGGCGTGCGACACGTAGACGCCGTCCACCTCGTTCGCCGCGTATGCCGCGCGGAATGCGGCGCCGTTTTCCGGCTCTCCGCTGGCGCACCACAGGCGCCAGCGCCCCCAATTAAGCACATGGCTCATGAGACCACCGGCACGTCATCGCACGCAGCCCACAGCACCGAGTGCGCTGTGCGCAACAGGAAATAGCGCACGCCGGGACGCAGCTGCTCCAGGCCGTGGCCGCCAATAAAAGCGTTGCCGGTCATTTCGCACAGCGCGGTCCGTTCATCGGATACGCGCAGGCCGTGCATGGCAGCCACTGCTTCATCCATGACCTGGTACAGAATGGGGCTGGCAAAGGTGACAGTGGTGGGCGCCGCCTCCATGTCCGCCACGACGCACCGGCCTGCCTTGCGCGTGCGGCGCAACGTGGCGGCTACGGCGATTCCATCGTCAACCAGCCGTTCCAGCAAGAATTCGGCGTCCGTTTGCAGGAGCGCGCTCATGCTGCCGTCCTGCGCACTGTGCACCGCGCCTTCTCTCGCCATATCAGCTCAGCCATACGCTCTCATCCAGATTGAACACGGGGAAGGACCATCTTAATGCAATTCAGCATGCCTGCAACATCCGGCATATTTCCATATGGAAATGTGATACTGTATGTAGCTGACATTTTTTGCAACAGGATTTATTCACTCGCCTACCGCCATGGACCAAAACGCCCTGTTGCAACTGTTCTCGCCGCCGGCCGATCCGGCCCTGATGACCTATGGACAGTACGACCCCAAACTGGTGGCGCTGTCGGTGCTGGTGGCGGTGTTTTCGTCATGGATGGGCCTGCAGTTGGCGGGCCAGGCGCGCGGCGGCAGCCACCGCATGCTGCGCACCGTGGCGCTGCTGGCCGGCAGCCTGGCGCTGGGCTGCGGCGTGTGGTCGATGCATTTCATCGGCATGCTGGCCTTTAATCTGTGCACCAGCGTCAGCTACGAACCCTCGCTCACCATCCTGTCCCTGCTGCCCAGCCTGGGCGCGTCCTGCGTGGCGCTGGCCCTGGTGCGCCGCCGCAAGCTGACCGGCAGGACGCTGGCCAGCGGCGGGCTGCTGGTGGGCCTGGGCATCGCCGCCATGCACTACGCGGGCATGGCCGCCATGGAATCGACCCTGGTGCTGCGCTACGATCCGCTGATGTTTGCCGTCTCCGTGCTGGTGGCGGTGGTACTGGGCACGGCGGCGCTGTGGGTGCGCTTCGGCCTGCGCGGCGCGCCGCACCTGAAGAACGGCCAGCGGCTGGCGCTGAGCGCGCTGTTCATGGGCTGCGCCATCGCCGGCATGCACTACACCGGCATGGAGGCGGCGCGCTTCGTCGGCGTGCCGCCGCCCGGTTCGGCGCCCGGCCCCGGCAGCGGCTTCCTGGCGCTGGCCATTTCCGTCATCACCGTGGCCTTCACCGTGTTCGTGACCGGCGCCTACGGCCTGCTGCGCTACCGCGAACTGTACCGCAGCCTGCGCCGCAGCGAGAGCTGGATGCGGGCGCTGCTGACCACCACCGTGGACGGCGTGATCTCGGTCGACGGCGACGGCGTGATCCAGGATTTCAACGCCTCGGCCGAGCGCATCTTCGGCTGGCGGCGCAGCGAAATCATCGGCCGCAACGTGGCGGTGCTGGTGGCCGATCCGCAGCAGTCGGCGCAGGACGGGCTGCTGTACCACCTGCGCCAGCGCAACAGCGCCGAGGCGCGCCAGGCGCACGCGGGCGCCGAACTGTACGGCTTGCGCAAGGACGGCAGCCTGGTGCCGATCCGGCGCGCGCTGGGCCACGCCAGCCTGGGCGGCGAGGACGTGTTCGTGCTGTTCATCACCGACATCAGCGAGCGCCGCGCCATGATGCAGGCGCTGGGAGAAAGCGAGCAGCAGTTCCGCTCGCTGATCGGGCACATTCCCGGCATCTCCTTCCGCTGCCTGGCCGGCGGCGCGCATCCGCTGGTGTTCCTGAGCGACGGCGTGGAACTGGTGGCCGGCTACCCGGCGCGCGACTTCATCGGCCCGGACGCCTGCCGCACGCTGACCGAGCTGATCGTGCCGGCCGACCGCCAGAACGTGGTGGAGGCGCTGGACCGCAGCATCGCCAGCGAGCAACCCTACCTGATCGAATACGCGCTGCAGCATGCGGACGGCGGCCTGCGCTGGATCTGGGAACACGGCGCCGTGGTGCGCGACGCGGCCGGCGAGGTGCGCTGGATCGACGGCGTGATGCTGGACATTACCGAGCGGCGCCGCATGGAGCAGGAGCTGCGCCGCGCCAAGGACCACGCCGAGCAGGCGGCCGCCGCGCGCGCCAGCTTCGTGGCCAATATGAGCCACGAAATCCGCACGCCGATGAATTCCATCCTCGGCTTCACCGACGTGCTGCTGGACACCGAACTGCAGCCGGAGCAGCGCCGCCACCTGAACACGGTGCGCAGCGCGGGCCGCGCGCTGCTGCGGCTGCTCAATGAAATCCTCGATACGGCCAAGCTGGACAAGGGCGCGGTGGAACTGGAGCTGGCGGACTACGACCTGCTGGCGCTGATCGACGAGCTGACCTCGACCAGCGGCGCCAGCGCGCGCGCCAAGGGCCTGGCGATGGAGGTCAGCTATGCGCCGCAACTGCCGGCGCGGCTGCACGGCGACGAACTGCGCATGCGGCAGATCCTCTCCAACTTGCTGGACAACGCCGTCAAGTTCACCGCGCAGGGCAGCGTGGCGCTGCATGCGGCGCTGCGCGAAGGCCAGCTGCACCTGGCGGTGCGCGACACCGGCATCGGCATTGCACCGGACCGGCTGGACGCCATCTTCGATCCCTTCACGCAGGCCGACCCGTCGATGACGCGGCGCTACGGCGGCACCGGCCTGGGCACCACCATCAGCAGGCAGCTGGTGGAACTGATGGGCGGGCGCATCTGGGCCGAGAGCGTGCAGGGCCAGGGCACGGTGTTCCATGTGCTGCTGCCGCTGCAGCCGGCGCGAAACGCCGCGCCGGCCGGCAGCGTAGCGGGAGCCGATGCGGCGCATGCGGCAATGCCGCAGGACCGTGCCCCCGCGCTGCCGCCGCTGCGCATCCTGGCGGCGGACGACGTGGCGCAGAACCTGGAGCTGCTGCGGCTGCTGCTGGAACGGCGCGGCCACAGCGTGGCCACGGCGGCCGACGGCGCCGCCGCCGCGCAGCTGGCGGCCAGCGCGGATTTCGACGTGATCCTGATGGATGTGCAGATGCCGGTGATGGACGGCCTGGCCGCCACCCGCGCCATCCGCGCGCAGGCGGCGCAGGCCGGCCGGCGGCGCGTGCCCATCATCGCCATGACGGCCAGCGTGCTGGAAGCGCACCGCCAGGCCAGTTCGGCGGCGGGCATGGACGGTTTTGCGTCCAAGCCGGTCGACTGGGCGCAGCTGTCGCGCGAACTGGCGCGCGTGCTGGAGCTGGCCGCGCAGCCCGCCGCACAAGCCGTGCCTGCGGAGTTGTACGGCGCGCGCGCGGCGCTGGGCCTGCATGTGCTGAACCAGGCCGCCGGGCTGCGGCGCTGGGACGGCAGCGAGCAGGGCTACCAGGCGGCGCTGGCCCATTTCCTCGGCGCGCACGGCGACGACGCGCAGCAATTCGCCGCCCTGCGCGCCGGCGGCGACTACCCCGCCATCCAGGCGCTGGCGCACCGCACGCGCGGCGTGGCGGCCAACCTCGGGCTGGAACAGTTGGCGCAGGCGCTGGCCGATATCGAAGAGCAGGCGGCGGCGGGCGCACCGGACGGCACGCTGGAGGCGGTGCTGGCCGGCGGCGCGCTGCAACTGGCTGCCGCGCTCAAGGCGATCCGCTCACGGCAGCAACAACAAGATCAGCAACAAGACCGGCAACAAGACCACGGCGCCCCGGCGGGACAGAACGCGCCCTCGCCGGCCCTGGCCGCGCTGGCGCTCGACATTGCGGCGGCGCGCGACGATGCGCAGCGGCTGCTGCAGTCGCTGCGGCGCGGCGCGCTGGACGACGCGGCGCTGGCCAGCCTGTCGCGCCACGTGCAGGGCCACGTGCCGCCCGCCGCGCTGGACCAGCTGCACGAAGCCGTGGCGAATTTTGATTTCACGCTGGCGCAGGCCAAACTGGATGCCGTGATGGCCGATGCGCTGCCCCCTTCCCGAGAAAGTCCGCCATGAACCAAGCCCCTTTGCAGCCGCTGATCCTGACGGTGGATGACGAAGCGAGCAACCTGCAGCTGCTGCGCCACATCCTGCAAGACCACTACCGCCTGCTGTTCGCCAAGGACGCCGCGCGCGCCCTCGAACTGGCGCGCCAGGAGCGCCCCAACCTGATCCTGATGGACGTGATGATGCCGGGCATGACGGGCTATGAAGCCTGCCGCATCCTGAAAGCCGATCCCGCCACCGCCGCCATCCCGGTCATTTTCGCCACCGCCCTGTGCGACCCGGACGACGAAGTCACCGGCTTCGAAGCCGGCGCGGTCGACTACATCACCAAACCGCTCAGCCCGCCCATCGTGCGCGCCCGCGTGCGCACCCATTTGTCGCTGGTGCGCGCGGACGAGCTGAAGGAAACGCGCCTGCAGATCGTGCAGCGCCTAGGCCTGGCGGCCGAATACAAGGACAACGAAACCGGCCTGCACGTGATCCGCATGAGCCACTACGCGCGCGTGCTGGGCCTGGCCGCCGGCCTGAGCGACACCGCCGCCGAGGACCTGCTGCACGCCGCCCCCATGCACGACGTGGGCAAGATCGGCATTCCCGACCGCATCCTGCAAAAGCCGGCCGCGCTGGACAAGGAAGAATGGAAGATCATGCAGTCGCACGCCACGATAGGGGCGGACATCATCGGCGAGCACACGCACGGCATGCTCGCGCTGGCGCGCAATATCGCGCTCACGCATCATGAAAAGTGGGACGGCAGCGGCTACCCGCGCGGCCTGGCGGGCGAGGACATTCCGCTGGAGGGCCGCATCGTGGCCATTGCCGACGTGTTCGACGCGCTGACCTCGGCCCGGCCCTACAAGGAAGCGTGGCCGGTGGAGGAAGCGGTGCAGTACCTGCGCCAGCAGCGCGGCCAGCATTTCGACGCGCGCCTGGTGGACCTGTTCCTGGAACACCTGCCCGCCGTCGTCGAGATCAAGGAACGCTGGGCCGAGCGCTGAGGCTTGTTTGCCGGGCTTATTTGCCGGCCAGCTCGCGGTACAGCGCCACGTAGCTGCGCGCCATGCGCTCGGCGGTAAACAACTCCCGGTAGCGCTCGGCGGCGCGCCGGCCCATGGCGGCGGCCATCTGCGGCTGCTCCCACAAGGCGCGCAAGGCCGCGCCGAACGCTTGCGGATCGCTCGGCGGCACCACCAGCCCGGTCTCCCGGTCCACGTTGATGTAGGTGGTGCCGGTGCCGATCTCGCTCGAGATCATCGGCTTGCCGTACATGGCCGCTTCCAGCAGCGAAATGCCGAACGCTTCCGAGCGCAGGTGCGACGGGAACGCCATGGCGTAGCACAGCTCGAGCAGCGCCACCTTGTCCTCTTCCTCCAGCGCGCCGACGAACATGACATGGGTCAAGCCCAGGCGCTCGGCATGCGCCTTCAGTTCCTGCTCCAGCGGTCCGGCGCCGGCGATCACCACCGGATAGTCGGTGCCGGCCAGCGCGTCGAGCAGGATGTGCAGGCCCTTGTAATAGCGCAGCATGCCCACGAACAGGAAGAAGCGTTCGCCGCAGCGCGCGCGCCATTTATCCAGCACCGCCTGCGAGGGCTTGGGATAGATGGACTGGTCCAGGCCATAGGTGATGGTGCGGGTCTTGTCCTTGTAGCGGCCCAGTACCGGCGACGAGGCCAGGTAGTTGGGCGAGGTGGCGACGATGGCGTCCACGCTTTTCAGGAAGCGCTGCTTGAGCGGCGTGTACACGCGCAGCAGCGTCTTCTGGCGCACGATGTCCGAGTGGTAGGTGACCACGCTGGGCTTGTCGATGCGCGCCATGAAGTGCGCCAGGTCCATGAACGGCCACGGGAAATGGTAATGGATCACGTCGGCGTCGCGCGCCAGCTGCTTGAGCTTGCGGATGGCGGCGAACGACATGCCGTTCGAGGCGATTTCAAAGTTCAGCGGCACGCGGTGCACCGTGTGGCCTTCGATCTCCATCTGCGCGGGGCCGCCGTTGCGGGTCAGCGTGAGCACGGCGTTCTTCACGCCCAGGCGCGTGGTGCCCACGCACATCTGGCGGATCACCTGCTCGACGCCGCCCCACGAATCGGGGTAATAAGTCTTGTAGAAATGGAGGACGCGCATAAATTCAGGATAGGAGGGTGTGGTACACGGCGGCCGTCTTGCGGGCGGTTTCGGCCCAGGTCAGCTCGACGGCCCGGACGCGGCCGGCGGCAACGCAGCGCGCCCGCAGCGCGTCGTCGCGCGCCAGCTCCAGCATGGCCGCGCCGATTTCGGGCACCGACAGCGGATCGACTTCCAGCGCCGCGCCGCGCGTGACTTCCGGCAGCGAGGATGTGTTGGAAGCGACCACCGGCACGCCGGAGGCAAAGGCCTCCACCACAGGGATGCCGAAACCCTCGTACAGCGAAGGGAACACGAACACGCCGGCGCCGGCGTACACGTGGCGCAGCTGTTCGGCATGGGTCAGGCGGTCCAGCCACAGCACGTTCTCGCCGTTCTGCACGGCGGCCTTCATCTGCGCCTGCAGCTCTTCGCTGCGCCAGCCGGGCGCGCCCACCACCACCAGCTGGCGCTTGGCGCGCACCACCGGCGGCAGCGCCAGGTAGGCCTGCAGGACGCGGCCGACGTTCTTGCGCGGCTGCAGCGTGCCGACGAACAGGAAGTAGCCCGGTTTCAGGCCGTATTGCGCCAGCGTGGCGGCCATGGCCGCGGGCGCTGGCGCGTCCAGCCATTCGGCGTCCACGCCGCAGGGCACCACGCTGATGCGCTTGTCGCTCACGCCGAAGCACTCCACCAGCTCGCGGATGGCGAATTCGGTATGGGCGATCACGTGGTCGGCCTTGCGCGCGGCTTTCGCCTGCAGCCAGTTCTTCAGGCTGCGCAGGCGCGGATTGCACCATTCCGGGTGCGATACCGGCAGCGCGTCGTGCAGGGTGGCCACCACCATGCAGTCCATGCGCACGGTGCGGTAGTCGGTGCTGTGAAACAGGTCCAGCGCCGGCATGTGCTCGCGCACGGCGCCGGGGGTGCACAAATCGCGCAGCGTGGTGACGGGGAAGGAATGCGGCATGGCGGCGCCCACGCTGAGCGCGGAGGCGTCTTTTCCGAAAGGAGCAAACGACAGCGGCTGCACCGCGCAGCCTGCCTGCGGCAAATGCCGCAGCAGTGCCTGGCTGTAGACGCCTATGCCGTCAAGCCGGCCGCCGGTCAGGGCCGGTTCGACAGTGGTGGTGGAAAGGCCAATGCGCAAGACACTCAAGCCTCGTACATCCAGCGCAGCGTTTGCTCCAGCGGCAACGGCGCGATGCGGCCCACGACGCCGGCCAGGCGGGTGTTGTCGCCCACCAGGCGCACCACTTCGTTGGCGCGCACAAAGGCGGGGTTCACATGCACGTTGATCTGGTAGCCGGCGATGCGGCCCATCATGTCCAGCGCTTCGCCCAGCGAGTAGCCGGTGCTGGAGCAGATGTTGAAGGTTTGTCCGGCCGGGGCTTGCGCCAGCAGGCCGCGGTATGCCGCAGCCACCATGCGCACGTCCGAAAAGTCGCGCCACACGTGCAGGTTGCCCAGCTCGATGTCGGCGGCCTTGCGGCGGAAGTGGGAAACGATTTTCGGCAGCAGGAAGTTCTCGTGCTGGCCCACGCCCGTGTAGTTGAACGGACGCGTGAGGATGATGGGCAGCTTGTCCATCCACAGCCGCGCCATGTATTCCATGGACAGCTTGGAGACGGCGTAGTCGTTGGCCGGGGCCGGCGCCACGTCTTCGCCCAGGATGGGCAGGTCGGCGTTGCCGTAGACGTTGGCGCTCGAGGCCACCAGCACGGCCGACGGTTTCTTCGCCAGCGCTGCCAGGGCTTCCAGCAGGTTGCGGGTGCCCACCACGTTGACGCGGTAAATCTGTTCGATGTCGGCGTGCGCCACGAAGGCGATGGCCGCCAGGTGCACCACCACATCCGGCTGCACCTGCTGCACCATGTCAGCCACGGCGGCGCGGTCGGTCAGGTCCACCGCCAGCATGTCCCCGGACACGTCGGCATGGCCCGGCACCGTGGTGCCGGTGACGCGGTAGCCCGCCGCGCGCAGCTCGGCCGCCACGTAGCGGCCGGTGAAGCCGGCCAGCCCCGTGACGAGCGCGCGCTTGCCGGCGCCTTCCTGCGAGGGCGACAGCAGTTGCAAAGCTTGCACCGGCGCGTTCATCAGAACGAGAAGCCGATCTCGTTGCGGCGCAGGTCGGCGTCCACCATCAGCTGGCACAGCTCTTCCAGCGTGGTTTTCGGGGTCCAGCCCAGTTCCTTGGTGGCCTTGGCCGGATTACCGATCAGCAGCTCCACTTCGGCCGGACGGTAGAACTTCGGATTGACGCGCACCAGCGTCTTGCCGGTCTTGGCGTCGTGGCCGGTTTCGTTCTCCGCTTCGCCCTTCCATTCGATGGCGATGCCGGCGGCCTTGAAGGCCATGGTGACGAAGTCGCGCACGGTTTCGGTGCGGTTGGTGGCCAGCACGTAGGTGCCCGGCTCATCGGCCTGCAGGATGCGCCACATGCCTTCCACGTATTCCTTGGCATAGCCCCAGTCGCGCTTGGCGTCCATATTGCCCAGTTCCAGCACGTCCAGCTTGCCCAGCTTGATCTTGGCGACCGAGTCGGTGATCTTGCGGGTGACGAACTCGCGGCCGCGCAGCGGCGACTCGTGGTTGAACAGGATGCCGGACGAGCCGAAGATGCCGTAGGACTCGCGGTAGTTCACGGTCATCCAGTGGGCGTACAGCTTGGCCACGCCGTATGGGCTGCGCGGGTAGAACGGGGTGTCTTCCACCTGCGGAATGGCTTGCACCTTGCCGAACATTTCCGAGGTCGACGCCTGGTAGAAGCGGATCTTCGGATTGACGATGCGGATCGCTTCCAGCAGGTTGACCGGGCCGATGCCGGTGATTTCAGCGGTGGTGACGGGCTGTTCGAAGGACACGCCGACGAAGCTTTGCGCCGCCAGGTTGTAGACCTCGTCGAAATCGCCGTTCTGCATCAGGCGGATACTCGAGCTCAGGTCGGTCAGGTCGTACTCGACCAGTTTCAAATTGGGGTGATTCTGGATGCCCAGTTCTTCAATGCGCCAGAAGTTCACGGAGCTGGTGCGGCGGTAGGTACCGGTGACTTCGTAGCCCTTGTCCAACAGCAGTTCCGCCAGGTAGGCGCCATCCTGGCCGGTGATGCCCGTAACGAGCGCTTTTTTAGTCTTTTGCATGATATTCACGTTTTCCAACAGAACTTTGACAGCCGGTTATTGTAACAGAGACATGCAGCCCGTCCGATTGGGGCCGGACGGGCTTACACTACTTACATCTTGTTACAGGGCAACATCAAGCCGCTGGTTTACGCCTTGCGCTGGGCCACCGCGTCCACCACGCACAGCGCCGTCATGTTGACGATGCGGCGCACGGTGGCCGACGGGGTCAGGATGTGCACCGGCGCGGCGCAGCCCAGCAGGATGGGGCCGACCGCGATGCCGTTGCCGGCCGCCGTTTTCAGCAGGTTGTAGGCGATGTTGGCCGAGTCGATGTTCGGCATCACCAGCAGGTTGGCGTCCGACGTCAGGGTCGAATCGGGCATGATCTTCTGGCGCAGCTTGGAATCCATGGCGGTGTCGCCATGCATTTCGCCGTCCACTTCCAGCTCCGGCGCCTGTTCGCGGACGATGGCCAGCGCGGCGCGCATCTTCTGCGCCGAGGCGCTGTTGGAGGAGCCGAAGTTCGAGTGCGACAGCAGCGCGGCGCGCGGCTGCAGGCCGAAACGCTTCATTTCCTCGGCGGCCATGATGGTGATGGCGGCCAGCTGGTTGGCGTCCGGGTTCTCGTTGACGTGGGTGTCGACGATGGCCAGCTGGCGCTCCGGCAGCACCAGCACGTTCATGGCGGCGTACACGCAGGCGCCCGGGCGGCGGCCCAGCACCTGGTCGATATACTTCAGGTGCAGGTCGGTGGTGCCGAAGGTGCCGCAGATCATGCCGTCGGCGTCGCCCTTCTTGATCATCATGGCGCCGATCAGCGAATGGCGGCGGCGCATTTCCAGCTTGGCGTATTCCTGCGTCACGCCCTGGCGGTTGGCCAGCGCGTAGTAGGCGGTCCAGTAGTCGCGGTAGCGCTCGTCGAAGTCCGGGTTGATGACGTCGTAGTCGATGCCCTGGCGCAGGCGCAGGCCGAACTTGTGGATGCGGCTCTCCAGCACGGCCGGACGGCCCACCAGGATGGGACGGGCCAGGCGCTCGTCGACCACCACCTGCACGGCGCGCAGCACGCGCTCTTCTTCGCCTTCGGCGTAGACGATGCGCTTCATGTCGGCCGGGGTCTGCTTGGCCACCGCGAACAGCGGCTTCATGAAGGTGCCGGAGCGGTACACGAACTGCTGCAGGCTGTCGGCGTACGCTTCCAGGTCCTTGATCGGGCGGGTGGCCACGCCGGAGTCGAAGGCCGCCTTGGCCACGGCCGGGGCGATCTTGGTCAGCAGGCGCGGGTCGAACGGCATCGGGATCAGGTATTCAGGACCGAAGGACAGGTTCTGGATGCCGTAGGTGGTGGCCACGATGTCGGACTGCTCGGCGTGCGCCAGCTCGGCGATGGCGTGCACCACGGCGATTTCCATCTCGCGGGTAATCGTGGTGGCGCCGCAATCGAGCGCGCCGCGGAAGATGTAGGGGAAGCACAGCACGTTGTTGACCTGGTTCGGGTAGTCCGAACGGCCGGTGCAGATGATGGCGTCGCCGCGCACCGCTTTCACGTCTTCCGGCAGGATTTCCGGGTTCGGGTTGGCCAGCGCCAGGATCAGCGGGTTGGGCGCCATCTGCTTGACCATGTCCTGCTTCAGCACGCCGCCGGCGGACACGCCCAGGAAGATGTCGGCGTCCGGGATCACTTCGGCCAGGGTGCGGGCGCTGGTGTCGCGCGCGAAACGCTCCTTGTCCGGGTCCATCAGCTCGGTGCGGCCCTTGTAGACCACGCCGGCCAGGTCGGTGACGAAGATGTTTTCCAGCGGGAAGCCGAGGTCGACGATCAGGTCCAGGCAGGCCAGCGCAGCCGCGCCGGCGCCGGACACCACCAGTTTGCATTCCTTGATGTTCTTGCCCACCAGCTGGATGCCGTTCAGCAGCGCCGCGCCGACGATGATGGCGGTGCCGTGCTGGTCGTCATGGAACACCGGGATCTTCATGCGGTCGCGCAGCTGGCGCTCGATGGTGAAGCACTCGGGCGCCTTGATGTCTTCCAGGTTGATGCCGCCGAAGGTCGGCTCCAGCGAGGCGATGATGTCGCACAGCTTGTCCGGGTCGGACTCGTTGATCTCGATGTCGAACACGTCGATGCCGGCGAACTTCTTGAACAGCACGCCCTTGCCTTCCATCACGGGCTTGGCGGCGAGCGGGCCGATATTACCCAGGCCCAACACGGCGGTGCCGTTGGTGATGACGGCCACCAGGTTGCCGCGCGCGGTGTACTTGTACGAATTGGCGGGATCGGCGACGATTTCTTCGCAGGGGGCAGCCACGCCGGGAGAATAGGCTAGCGCGAGGTCGCGCTGGTTGGTCAACTGCTTGGTGGGGGTAACACTGATTTTGCCGGGTTTGGGGCACTCGTGGTACTCGAGCGCGGCCAGGCGCAGTTGTTGTCTCAATTCCTCTTTTTTATCAGATGACGAATCCATGCTCTTGCTGCCTTCCTGTTTGTCTATCGGGAAAGCTTCCGATTCTATCAGACCAATTCTTTCAGTTAGCTAGGTATTTTCACGAATCAGGCAGAATAACTATCGGTCTTATCAATTTTATCAATTCTTTCTATGGCGCTTCCGCCTTTCAGTTTGCAACTATTGCGCGCAGGCCTTAGTTCTTCTAGACAATGTAGCTGTCGCGTAATAGACTGGCTTAACTGACATGCTTTTGTCATCCTTGAAAGAAAGGCGCGCGATGAGCTACCAGTTCTGGCACAACAGCTTCCGTCTCTCCAGTGTGGCCTTCCCGGTGGCCACCGCCTCGCTGTGCTTCGCCGAGCCGGGCACGGCGCAGTCGGCGCTGCTGGCCGCCGCCGCCGTGGCCTCGACCGCCGTGTGGGGCTACAGCTCCAGCCGCCACAAGCGCCAGATGGCGCTGGAGGACGAACTGGCCGAGGGCGGTAACGCCTAGTACGCTAGTACAATGGCGGCATGCTCTCCGAATTCGACCTCATCGCAGAATACTTCAAGCGCCCCCGCCCTGTCCGCGCCACGCTCGGCATCGGCGACGACTGCGCCTTGCTGACGCCCGGCGCCGGCATGCAGATCGCCATTTCCTCCGACATGCTGGTGGAAGGCCGCCACTTCTTCGCCGGCGCCGACCCGTACCGGCTGGGCCATAAAAGCCTGGCGGTGAACCTGTCCGACCTGGCCGCCATGGGCGCGCGCCCGGTGGCCTTCACGCTGGCGCTGGCGCTGCCGGCCGCCGACCGCGGCTGGCTGGCGGGCTTTTCGGCCGGCCTGTTCGCGCTGGCGGACGCCCATGACTGCGAGCTGGTGGGCGGCGACACCACCAAGGGGCCGCTCAACATCTGCATCACTATCTTCGGCGAACTGGCGCCCGGCGAGGCGCTGCGGCGCGACGCGGCCCGGCCCGGCGACGACATCTGGATCTCGGGCACCCTGGGCGACGCGCGCCTGGCGCTGGCGGCCTGCCTGCGGGAGCCGGGCGCCGGCGCGGCGCTGGCGCGGGAGGAGGACAGGTTCGCGCAAGCGTGCGCGCGGCTGCACGCGCCCACGCCGCGCGTGGCGCTGGGGCGCTTGCTGGCGCGGCAGCGCATCGCGCACGCGGCCATCGATATTTCGGACGGGCTGGTGGGCGACATCGGGCATATCCTGAAACTGTCCGGGGTGGGCGCCACGCTGGAAGTGGACGCGCTGCCGGCCGGGCCGGTGCTGGCCGGCTGCGCGCCGGAGTGGCGGCGCGCCTACACGGCGGCCGGCGGCGACGATTATGAATTGTGCTTCACGGCGCCCGCGTCCGCGCGCGAGGCGGTGCTGGCGGCCGGCGCGCAAAGCGGCACGGCCGTCACGCGGGTGGGCCGCATCGAGGCCGAAGCCGGCCTGCGCCTGGTGGACGCGCGCGGCGCGCCGCTGGCGCTCAAGCTGCAGGGCTTCGACCACTTCGGCGGCTGACGCGCTCAGGCCAGCGACGTATGGTCCTCACCCGGCTCGCCGGCGCGGCGGCCGGTGCCGTGCATCAGCCAGTAGTGGTGGAAGGCCAGCCGGATATTGTCGCGCAGCTGGATGTCGTCCCAGGGCTTGGTGTAGAAGCGGTAGATCGCGCCCCGGTTGATCGAATCGAGCACCGCCTCCAGCCCCGTATAGCCGGACAGGATGATCCGTATCGTGTCCGGATACATTTCCTTGACCTTGCTGAGGAACTCGGTGCCGCTCATGATGGGCATGCGCTGGTCGCACACGATCACCTGCACCGGGTACAGCGCAAGCAGTTCAAAACCCTCGGCCGGCGAGGCCGCCGTCAGGATGCGGTAGCCGTCGCGCCGGAACAGGCGGTGCAGCGAGGACAGCACGTTGACGTCGTCGTCCACGATCAGCAGGGTTTGCGGCGGCTCGAAAGCCTGGTTGGGGTCCGGCGGCAGGCCGCGCCCGCCCTCCACCAGCTGCCCCATCTCGTCGGCCGGCAGCGGACGGCTGAAGAAATAGCCCTGGATCTCGTCGCAGCGGTTGCGGCGCAGGTACTCCAGCTGCGGCCGCGTCTCCACGCCCTCGGCGATCACCCGCAGCTTGAGGCTGTGCGCCATGCTGATGATGGCCAGCGCGATGGCGGCGTCGTTCGGGTTGGTGGTGATGTCGCGCACGAAGGCGATGTCGATCTTCAGCTTGTCGATCGGGAAGCGCTGCAGGTAGGCCAGCGAGGAATAGCCGGTGCCGAAGTCGTCGATCGAGCACTTCACGCCCAGTTCCTTGAGCCGTCCCAGCACGCCGATGGTGCGCTCGGCGTTGGACATCAGCGCGGTCTCGGTCAGCTCCAGCTCCAGCAGTTCGGGCGGCACCTTGTGGCGCTCCAGGGCGGCCTTGACCTCGCCCTCCAGGTCGCCCTCGACGAACTGGCGGCTCGACACGTTCACCGCCACCGTCACCGGTCCCACCATGGAACGGCCCCAGGCCGCGATCTGGCGGCAGGCCGCGTCGATGATCCAGGCGCCGACCCGCACGATCAGCCCCGTGTCCTCCAGCACCGGCACGAATTCGGCCGGGAACACCAGGCCGTAGTTGGGCCGCTGCCAGCGCAGCAGCGCCTCGGCGCCGCTGATGCGGCCGGTGGTCAGGTTCACCTTGGGCTGGTAGTACAGCAGCAGCTCGTTCTCGTCCAGCGCGCGGCGTAGCGCCAGCTCCAGGTCCAGCCGCGCCAGCACCTGCACGTTCATGCCGGCGGTGAAGAAGCGGTAGCCGTCGCGGCCGGCCTGCTTGGCGCGCTCCATGGCGGTGTCGGCGTACTTGACCAGCGTTTCGGGGTCGGTGGCGTCGTCCGGGTACATGGCGATGCCGATCGAGGCGGTCAGCGCGGCCGGGTGGCCCTCCAGGTCGAACGGCGCGCGCAGCGCCTCGCGCACCTCGTTGGCCACCAGCACCGCGTCCTGCTGGTTGCGCGTCATGGTCAGGATCAGCGCGAACTCGTCGCCGCCCAGGCGGCCCACGGTGTCGCGGATGCGCACGCACTGCACCAGCCGGTTGCTGAACTGGCGCAGCAGCTCGTCGCCCGCCGCCGGGCCCAGCGAATCGTTGATGTTCTTGAAGCGGTCCAGCGCGATGAACAGCACCACGATGCGCCACTCCTTGTCCTGCGCCAGCTCGATGGCCTCGGCCAGGGTCTGGAAGAACAGCGTGCGGTTGGGCAGGCCGGTCAGGCTGTCGTAATGGGCCATGTGCAGCAGGCGCTCCTCGGCCTGGCGCCGCTCGCTGATGTCGCGCGCCACGCAGATCAGCGTGGGCTGCACGCCGGCCGGGTCCGGCCCCGCCGCGTGGTCGAACCGGGCCCCGTGCTGCAGCTGCCAGTACAGCTCCACCGGCACCGCCGCCAGGTCCTGGCGCGTCAGCTCGGTCTCCAGCAGTTCGGGCGCGCGCGCCGCCGCCACGCTGGAGCGGGCCGCCGCGCAATGGGCCTGCAGATGCTCGCGCGAACCCAGGCCGATGCGCTCGGGCTCCAGCGCCAGCAGCGGCGCGCGGCCGTAGCCCAGCATGCGGCAGGCGCCGTCGTTCACGTCCACCAGCGCCAGCGTGGCGGTGTCGATCAGGAAGATGGCGTCGGCGGTGGCGTCCATGGCGCTGCGGAAGCGCTGCAGCTCGGCGGTGCGCTCGCGCACGGTCTGCTCCAGCAGCGCGCTGTAGTTCTTCGCTTCGCGGTGCATCAGCCGCACTTCCAGCATGTTGCGGATGCGCGTGAGCACCTCCACCGGGTCGAACGGCTTGCTGACGAAATCGCGCGCGCCGGCCTCCAGCGCGGCCAGCTTGTGGTCCGGCTGCGCCGTCACCACCAGCACCGGCAGGTAGGCTTCCGCCTCCAGCGGCTTGAGCGCGTTCATCACGTCGAAGCCGCTCATGCCGGGCATGTGCAGGTCGAGGATGATCAGGTCGTAATTGTGCTGCTCGTGCCACGGCGCCACCACGCGCGGATCGGTGGTGGAGCTGACCGCGGTGTAGCCGGTGGTGGTGAGCAAATACTCCAGCAGCTGCACATTGACCGCCTGGTCGTCCACGATCAGGATCTTCGCGTTGAGGATGTCGGCCTGGGTGATCATGACAATTCCTTGCTGGCTTTGCGTTCGGCGATATGGGCCAGCGTGCTGTTGATGGCCTCCGTGAATTCATCGATGTTGATCGGCTTGATGAGGTAACGGAAGAATCCTGCCGCAACGCCCTTTTCTATGTCGCGCGGCATGGCGTTGGCGGTCAGCGCGATGACCGGGATGTGCGTGGTGCGGCTGTCGCTGCGCAGCACGCGGATGGCGTCCAGCCCGCTCATGCCGGGCAGGTTGATGTCCATCAGGATGATGTCCGGCTGGTGCGCGCGCGCCAGCTCGATGCCGAGGTGGGCGTCCGGCGCCGACAGCAGCCGCAGGTCGGGCCGGAAGCTGATGATCTCCTCCACCAGCTTCAGGTTGGCCGGATTGTCCTCCACGTACAGCACGGCGGCGGGGGCGTCCGGCGCGCGCTGGCCGCTGCTGTCGCCCAGCACCCGCACCGCCTCGCTGTCGAGCAGCGTGGGCAACGGATCGGTGGCGCGCAGCTCGATCCAGAACAGGCTGCCCACGCCCTGGCTGCTGGAGGCGCCGATCACGCCGCCCATCAGTTCCACCAGGCGCTTGGTCACCACCAGGCCGATGCCGGTGCCCTCCTCCGGCCCGGTCTCCTGCCCCAGGCGGTTGAAGGGCTGGAACAGCATGGCCACCTGCTCGGGCTTCAGGCCGATGCCGGTGTCCTGCACCGACAGCCGCAACAGGCCCGGGCCGCTGCTGCTGCAGTCGACCACCACCGCGCCGCCCTCGCGGTTGTACTTGATGGCGTTGGACAGCAAATTGAGCAGCACCTGCTTGAGGCGGGTGCGGTCGGCGCCCACGGTGGCCGGGCAGTTATCCGGGAACAGCATGCGGATGCCGCGCGCGGCCGCCAGCGGCTCGGTCATGCTTCGCACTTCCTGCAGCATCTCCTGCAGCGCCACCGGCTCCATCGACAGCGCCACCGCGCCCGATTCGATCTTGGCCAGGTCGAGGATTTCGTTGATCAGGGTGAGCAGGTGGCGGCCGGACTTCAGGATATGGCTGGCGAACTCCTTCTTCTGCACCAGGGTGGAGGGCAGCTTGTCGGAGGTGAGGATCTGGGCGAAGCCGAGGATGGCGTTGAGCGGCGTGCGCAGTTCGTGGCTCATGGAAGACAGGAAGGCCGACTTGGCCTGGTTGGCGCTCTTGGCCTCCTCCATGGCCATGGCCAGCTCGCCGTTGGTGGCCTCCAGCTGCAAGGTGCGCTCGTGCACGCGCTGCTCCAGTTCCTGGTTCAGCCGCATCACTTCCTGCTGCGCCTGCGTGCGCTGCTCGGCCTCGCGCGCCAGCTCGCTGTTCGACTGCGCCAGCTCGCGCTGGCGGATCTCCACCTCGCTCAGCATGGAGTTGAACGACTCCACCAGCTGCGCCACCTCGTCCTCGCTGGTGGGCGCGGCGCGGCGCGAATAGTCGCCGGTCTGCACCACCTCGCGCGCCACGTCGCGGATGTCGAGGATGGGGCGGGTGATGATGTAGTCGGTGCGGCGCATGATCAGGTAGGCGATGCCCATGGCCGGCAGCATCACCAGCAGCGCGATGCCCATGTAGTCGGCCAGGCGCCCCACCATTTCATACTCGGCGCGCAGGTAGACCGTGCCCACCAGTTCGCCGTTATCGACGATGCGCTTGAACAGCGTCAGCTTGCCGTCCTCGAAGCGCATGGCGTCGGCCTCGGCCTGCTGCGGGAAATGGACGTCCTGGCCCGGCGCCACGTAGCTGGCGAACAGCTTGCCCTTGGCGTTGTAGATGGCGCCGGCGTTGACCTTGGGGCGCAGCCGCAGCAGCGACAGGGTCTGCTTGGCCAGCGCCTTGTCGTCGAAGGCCAGCGCGGCGCTGCTCATGTGGCCGATCAGTTCGGACTGCGTGCCCATGTCGCCGCTCACGCTCTGGTGGTAGGCGCGCAAGTCGTAGGCCACGATCATGGCCAGCGACACCAGCAGCGCCACCAGCGTGGTGAGCATGACCACGCCGAGCAGCTTCTGGCGCAGGGAGCGCATGCGTATCATGTGCCCACCCTTCATGTGCCCACCCTTCATGTGCCCACCCTTCACGTGCCCGCCCTGCACGCTGCCGCCCGTCGCGTGCCCGTCCTTCCTGTGATGGTCCGTCATGTCGCCCCCCCTGGCGCCACCCGGTAGGCCGCCGACAGCATGCGCGCGCTGATGCGGATGCGGGCGGCGGCGGCCGGCTTGAGCGCCACTTCGAAGCGCAGCCGCTCGTCGGCCAGCACGAAATTGATGATGCTGCCCAGCGCGTGCGCTTCCTCGCTGTCGGACACGGTGAGCATGGGCTGGCTGCGGGTGGCGGCCAGCACCTCCTGCAGGCTGGCCTTGTCGAGCGCGCCGATGAACAGGATGTGCAGGTGGCCGGGCGGCTCGCCCTTCTTCAGTTTTTTCACCTGCAGCGGATGGCCATTGGCGCTGTGGCCGGCCGCGCTGCGCTCGAGCTCGTCGGCCAGCGCGTCGGCGCCCAGCACGCCGATCACCAGCGGAGTGTCGGGGCGCACGAAGCTGCCCTCGGGCCATTCCACGAAGCCGGCAAACTTGACCAGGTAGGCGGCCTTGACCTGGCGCTCCAGGTTCTGGTCCTGGGCCGCGGCGCGCAGCGGCATTGCCAGTATCAGCAGACCAAACAGCAGGCAAAAAGGCAGCAGAAGCAGCGCCAGACGCAGCGGCAGACGCGGCAGTTGCGGCAAGCTTGCAAACTGCATGTCTCCCCTCCCTTTAACTTAGATACCAAGTAAATGCAGGCTAGTCGAGTGTACGCATTTTTGCCCTTGCTGAGCAGAATTTTTTGACCGTGTGCAAAGCGTGGCGGGCTAGAATGTGCACAGTAAATAACTGTACGCAATGCAAGAGGACTACGCAAATGGACAACACGGCAACGGAACCGGCAAGCCCGGCGGCGAGGCAAGATGCGGATGCGGCGGCGCTGGACCGGCTGCCGGCCGAGGCGGGCGCGGCCCTGCAGGCGCGCGGCCTGCTGCTGGCAACGGCCGAGTCCTGCACCGGCGGCGGCGTGGCGCAAGCGGTGACCGACATCGCCGGCTCCAGCGGCTGGTTCGAGCGCGGCTTCGTCACCTACTCGAACGCGGCCAAGACCGAACTGCTGGGCGTGCCGGCCGGCCTGATCGCGCAGCACGGCGCCGTCAGCGAGGAAGTGGCGGCGGCGATGGCCACCGGTGCGCTGGCGCACAGCGCGGCGCAGGTGGCGCTGTCCACCACCGGCATAGCCGGGCCGGGCGGCGCGGTGGCCGGCAAGCCGGTGGGCACGGTGTGCTTCGGCTGGGCCGGGCCGGGCGGCGTGCGCACCGAGCGCCTGGTGTTCAGCGGCGACCGGCGCGCCGTGCGCGAACAGGCCGTGGCGCATTCGCTGCAAGGGCTGCTGCGCTTTTTGGTATAGTGCGTGCCGGGCAGGCCCACTAATCAGAGACATATTTCACGAGAGCGCGATGCAGAACACCGTACATTTCATCCTGCAGGGCAAAGGCGGCATAGGCAAGACCCTGGTGTCGACCATCCTGGCGCAATGGCTGGCGGCCAAGGACGAAACGCCGCTGCGCTGCTACGACACCGACCAGGAAAACGCCACCTTCTCGCGCTACAAGGCGATGGACGTGAAGCACGTGCCGGTGATGACGGACGCGCGCACCATCGACCCCAAGCGCTTCGACGCGCTGATGATCGACATCCTGGAAGAAGACGGCAACTGCGTGATCGACAACGGCGCCAACACCTTCTCGCCGCTGGTGGCCTACCTGATCGAAAACGACTGCTTCGCGCTGCTGCAGGAATCGGGCCGCAAGGTCTACATCCACACCATCGTCGGCGGCGGCGACACGCTGCACGACACCGCGACCGGCTTTCTGTCCACCGCGAAATCGACCTCGGTGCCGCTGGTGCTGTGGGAGAACGAACACTTCGGCCAGCTGGTGTCGGCCTCCGGCAAGTCCTTCATCGAATCGCAGACCTACGCCGACAACGCGGCGCGCGTGGTGGGCCGCGTGGTGCTCACGCAACGCAACGCGGACACCTTCGGCGCCGACATCAAGAAGATGAACACGGCGCGCCTGACGGCCGAGGAAGTGAAGGCCAGCGACAAGTTCAACGTGATGGAAAAACAGCGCATCAAGGTGGTGTTCCGCGACCTGTTCGAACAGCTCGACAAAGTCAGCTGGTAACGGGACGGCGCCATGGACCAGCACAAGCTGCGCAGTCTCGTGTTTGAAAAAACCGGCGTCAAGGTCGATATCGACGATCCGATCTTCGCGCTGGTGGCGCTGAACGAAGCGGTGCTGGCCGAATCGGTGGAGCGCCACATCGCGCGCATCGACGCGGCCTCGCAGGAACTGGCCGAGCAGGCGCGCGCCGCCGGCGGGCTGGCGCCGGCCGGATCGTCCGCCCCACCGGCTGCCGGCTACCAGCCCGCCCCGGCCGCGCCGGTGAAAGCCATCGCCACCCAGTCGCCGCTGGTGACGCCGCGCGAGCAGCGCCTGCTGGCGGCGGCCGCCGCCATCTCGCTGCTGACCGCGCTGCTGGTGACCGGCGCGCAGGCGCTGTTCGGCAAGCCCGCGGCGGCGCCCCAGTTGACACCGCAGCAGGCCGCCGCCCTGGCCCAGGCCGAGAAGCTGACCCGCGCCATCGACAAGCTGGACGCAAAAACCCGCGGGCAGATCCAGGCTGAATTGCAAAAATAAGTCCCCGCCGCAATGTGCTAACATGTGAACACCTATTCACATGTTGACTTATGTGCACACCACCCGAATCCGACGCTTCCATCGCCCAGCTGGCTGACCTGTTCCACCTGCTGGGCGATCCGACGCGCCTGCGCATCGTGCTCGCCTGCGTGGCGGCGCCGGTGGCCGTGGGCGACATCGCCGCCGCGCTGCAGCTCAGCAGCTCGCTGGTCAGCCACCATTTGCGCCTGCTGCGCGCGGCCCGCATCGTCAAGTCCGAGCGCCAGGGCAAGCAGGTCTTCTACTCCGCCGCCGATGCCCACATCAGCGGCGTTCTCCACGATATGCTCGAACATATAGCCGAACCCGGATAAGCCATGCCACACGACCACGACCACCAGCATGAACCGCAGCGCGCAGGCCACAGCCGCGCGCACGACCACGAGCATGGCCAAGATCACGACCATGACCGCGACCATAAGCATGAACATGGGCACGCGCATGGCCACGATCATGGGCACGATCACAAGCATGAGCACGGCCATAGCCACGGGCACGGCGGCCACCACCACCACGGCGACCCGAACAGCCAGGGCCGCGCCTTCGCCATCGCGATTGCGCTGAACACGGTGTTTGTCGCCATCGAATTCGGCTACGGCTTCATCGCCAACTCCACCGCGCTGATGGCCGACGCCGGCCACAACCTGTCGGACGTGCTGGGCCTGATGCTGGCCTGGGGCGCCGCCATCCTGGCCAGGCGCGCGCCCAACCAGCGCTATACCTACGGCCTGCGCAGCAGCTCCATGCTGGCCGCGCTGTTCAACTCCATGCTGCTGATGGCCGCCTGCGGCGCCATCGCCTGGGAAGCCGTGCAGCAGCTGATGAACCCCACCCCAGTGCACGGCCTGACGGTGTCGGTGGTGGCGGCGGTGGGCATCGCCGTCAACGGCTTCTCGGCCTGGCTGTTCATGGCCGGCGCCAAGGACGACATCAACATCCGCGGCGCCTACCTGCACCTGGCGGCCGACGCCGCCATTTCGCTGGGCGTGCTGCTGGCCGGCCTGGCCGTGATGTGGACCGGCTGGACCTGGCTCGATCCGCTGGTCAGCATCGCCATCGTGGTCATCATCATGGTGAGCACCTGGGCGCTGCTGCGCGAGGCGCTGAAGCTGGTGCTGGCGGCGGTGCCGGACTCGGTGGACGCGCCCGAAGTGGAGCGCTTCCTGCGCGCCCGCCCCGGCGTGAACGAGGTGCACGACCTGCACATCTGGGCCATGAGCACCACCGAGACGGCGCTCACCGCCCACCTGGTGATGCCGGGCGGCCACCCCGGCGACGAAGCGCTCGACGAGATCGCCGCGCGCCTGAAAGCCGACTTCGCGGTGCACCACTGCACGCTGCAGGTGGAAATGGGCACCACCGACCACGCCTGCTGCCTGCAGGCGCCCTGAGCGCGCGGCCGGCGCGGCCGCCTGGCTACCGGCCGGCCGCTACTGGTCGGCCAGGCCCGAGAACAGCGCCGTGCTCAGATAGCGCTCGCCGAACGAGGGAATGATGGTGACGATCAGCTTGCCCGCGTTCTCGGGCCGCTGCGCCACCTGGATCGCGGCCCACAGCGCCGCGCCCGACGAAATGCCCACCATCAACCCCTCCTGCGACGCCGCCGCCCGCGCGGTGGCGAAGGCGTCCTCGTTCTTCACCCGTATCACTTCCTGGTAGACATGCGTGTTCAGCACGGCCGGCACGAAGCCGGCGCCGATGCCCTGGATCGGGTGCGGGCCCTTGGGACCGCCCGACAGCACCGGCGACGCGTCCGGCTCCACGGCGATGCACTGGAACGCCGGCTTGCGCGCCTTGATCACTTCGCCCACCCCGGTGATGGTGCCGCCGGTGCCCACGCCGGCCACCAGGATGTCGGCGCGGCCGTCGGTGTCGCGCCAGATTTCCTCGGCGGTGGTGCGGCGGTGGATGTCCGGGTTGGCCGGATTGTTGAACTGCTGCAGGATCAGGTAGCGCGGGTCCGACTCGGCCAGCTGCTCGGCGCGGCGGATGGCGCCCAGCATGCCTTCGCTGCCGGGCGTGAGTATCAGCTCGGCGCCATAGGCGCGCAGCAGCATGCGGCGCTCGCGGCTCATGGTGTCGGGCATGGTGAGCGCGCAGCGGTAGCCGCGCGCGGCGCACACCATGGCCAGCGCGATGCCGGTGTTGCCGCTGGTGGGCTCGAGGATGATGGAGTCGGGACGGATCTGGCCGGCGGCTTCGGCCGCCTGGATCATGGACAGGCCGATGCGGTCTTTCACGCTGTGCGCGGGACTGTAAAACTCTAGCTTGGCAAGGATTTGCGCCGGCGCGCCGGCGGCCATCCGGTTGATGCGAACCAGCGGCGTGTTGCCGATCAGTTCAGTGACATCGTTGGCAATATTCATGACGTGGGCTCCGCTCAAGTGGCTGGAGGCTTCAGTCTACGCCGATTTCGGGGCCGCGCACCACGGGGCGCGGCCCCGAAGGACTTATTTCACGTCCAGCAGTTCCACTTCAAAGGTCAGCGCGGAGTTCGGCGGAATCTCGCCGGCCGAGCGCGCGCCGTAGGCCAGTTCCGCCGGAATGATCAGCACGCGCTTGCCGCCCACCTTCATGCCCTGCACGCCCTGGTCCCAGCCCTTGATGACCTGGCCTTTGCCCAGCGTGAACTCCAGCGGCTCGCGGCCGATGGAGCTGTCGAACTTCTTGCCGCGCTGGTTCTTGGCCAGCGGGCGGTACAGCCAGCCGGTGTAGTTGACGCGGGCCACCTGGCCGGCGACGGCTTCCTTGCCGGTGCCGACCTTCACGTCGTTGATGATCAGGGAATCGGCGGCCGGGCCGGGCTGGGCCGAGCCGACCACCACCGGCGCCGGAGCGGGGGCCGGAGCATCGGCGGCGGCCGGCGCCTGGCCGGCGGCGTGCGCCAGGGTAGCGGTGGCGGCGAAAAGGACTGCGAACAAAACGGAACGACGGGCCATGATGTATTCTTTCGTTGAGGTTTCAAGCGATGCACATGATAACAAATCAGCCATCCGATGCAATTATTCAACCGTCCGGCCGCAAGCTTTTTTTTGCGCTGTGGCCGGATGAGGACACGCGCGCCGCGCTGGCGCGGCTGCAGCCGCTGGCGCCGGGGCGGGCCATCGCGCCGGCCAAGCTGCACCTGACGCTGGCGTTCCTGGGCCAGCAGCCGGCCGGGGCGCTGGCGCCGCTGCTGGCGATACTGGACGGGCTGGCGGTGCCGGCGCTGCGGTTGCAGGTGGACATGCTGGGCTACTTCCAGCGGCCGCGCATCGCGTGGGCCGGCATGACGGCGCCGCCGCCGGCGCTGGCGGCGATGCAGGCCGAGCTGATGGCGCGGCTGGAAGCGGCCGGCTTTTCAGCGGCCACGCACGGCGAGTTCAAGCCGCACATCACGCTGGCGCGCGAAGCGAAGAGCGCCCCGCCCGCCGCGCAGTTCGCGCCGGTGCCGTGGCACGTCCGCGAAGTGGCGCTGGTCGAATCGCTGCCCAGCGGCACATACCTGCCCATTGCCACAAAACATGTCCAAACAAATCAACAGCTTATTCAAGCGAGCTAAGCCGCATTACCCTCCACTCCGGGGTCGGACCCCAAAGTGGGGCAAATGCGGCTCAGGCCGCTGCTGCGGCGGCGGCGGGGGCGCTTGCGGGGGCGGCGGGCTGGGCAACTTCGGCGGCCAGCTTGTTCAGCACGTGGCCGGCGGCCACCATGCCGAACGTGGCGGTGACCACCATCGCGGAACCGTAGCCGGCGCAGTTCAGGCCGGTGACCGCGCGCTCGTCGCCGTCGATCGAGCATGCTTCGCCGGTGTTCGGCGCCTGCAGCGGCTCCATCGAAAACACGGCGTCGATGTTGTACTTGTTCTTCATGCCCGGCGGGAAGCCGTAGTTGCTGCGCAGCCGGCGCCGCACTTTCTTCAGCAGCGGTTCCTGCTCGGTCTTGGACAGGTCGCGCACTTCGATCTTGGTGGGGTCGGTCTTGCCGCCCGCGCTGCCGATCACGATCAGCGGGATCTTGTTGCGGTGGCAATAGGCCACCAGCGCGGTCTTGGCCTTGGCGCTGTCGATGGCGTCGACCACGTAGTCGTAGCGGCCCACGCCGACCATCTGCTCCAGGTTGTCCGGATCGACGAAATCCTCGATCTGCGTCACTTCGCAGTAGGGGTTGATCTGCGCGATGCGCCCGGCCAGCGCGTGGATCTTGGCCTGGCCGACGGTGTCCGTCAGCGCCTGGATCTGGCGGTTGATGTTCGATTCGGCCACGTTGTCGAGGTCGATCAGCGTCAGGCGCCCGATGGCGCTGCGCGCCAGCGCCTCGACGATCCAGGAGCCGACGCCGCCGACGCCGATCACGCAGATGCGGGCCCGGCGGAAGCGTTCCAGCGCGGCCTGGCCGTACAGGCGGCCGACGCCGCCGAAACGGCGCTCGAAGTCGACGTCCGGGTGGGGGGGGATAATGAGTTCGTTCATCCCGCCATTTTAGCGGACGCGGGCGGCAAGGATTTATTCTAGAATGCCTGACCATCCATAGCCAACCGACGAGCCCTCCATGAGCAACTCCCTGATCGACACGGCGCCCGACTTCGGCCAGCCCATCGCCGTGCTGAAACACTGCCACGACCGCATCCGCAAGCAGCTCGCCACGCTGCAGAACCTGCTGGCCCACCTGCCGCAGCACGGCGCCGACGAGCAGGCGCGCCAGGCGGCGCAAGCGGTGCTGAAATATTTCAACAACGCGGCCCACCTGCACCACCAGGACGAGGAGCAGAACCTGCTGCCGATGCTGGACGCCACCGCGCGCGACGCGGACGCGGCCGTGCTACACGATTTGATGCCGCGCATCCTTGAGCAGCATCAGCAAATGGATGCGGATTGGCTTATAATTAAATCACAACTTGACAAAATTGCCACAGGGACAGATACAGCCCTGTCCGCTTCCACGGTGGAGAAATTCGTCGCCGACTACACGGCCCACATGGAGCAGGAGGAACAGCATATCGCGCCGATGGCCAAGCGCCTCTTCAGCCCGGCGCAGATGCAGGAACTGGGCGGCGCGATGCAGGCGCGCCGGGGCATCGCGCCGGCAGCAGCAGTGCCGGCGCCGGCTGCCAAGGCCGTCGCCGCCGGCGTCGACATCGCCGATTTGCGGCTCGATTACGGCCGCGCCAGCCTGGACGAAGCGGACACGCTGGACCACCCGGTGGACCAGTTTGCCAAATGGTTCGACGAAGCCATGAAGGCCGAAGTATTCGAGGCCAACGCCATGAGCGTGGCCACCGTGGGCGCGGACGGCAAGCCCAGCTCGCGCATCGTGCTGATCAAGCAATACGACCAGCGCGGCTTCACGTGGTACACCAATTACGAGAGCCAGAAAGGCCGGCAGTTAGCGCAGAACCCGCATGCGGCCCTGCTGTTTTTCTGGCGCGAGCTGGAACGCCAGGTGCGCATCGAGGGCCGCGTGGAAAAAACCTCGGTCGAGGACAGCGACACGTATTTTTACAGCCGTCCCGTGAAGAGCCAGCTGGCGGCGGTGGCCTCGCAGCAAAGCGAGCACATCGCCAGCCGGGCCGAGATGGAGGCGAATTTTGCGGCCGTGGAAGCGGCCAGCGGCGGCCAGCCGCAGCGCCCGCCGCACTGGGGCGGCTACCGCCTGGTGCCGGAGCGGGTGGAGTTCTGGCAAGGCCGGCGCTCGCGCTTCCATGACCGCATCGTGTTTACGCTGCAAGCGGACGGCAGCTGGAAGAAGGAGCGCTTGCAGCCCTGACTTTTAGGGAGGCTACCTTGTTCGCGCAAAACCGACTCAGCGCCTGGATGGCGGGCCTGCGGCACCAGGCCGCCATGCCGCTGCGCATAGAACTGTGGAACGGCCAGCAGTTCGACTTTTCCCCTGAGCCGCCGCGCGTGACGATACGGCTGCCGCGCGCGTCGGCCGCGCGCTACCTGCTCACGCCTTCGCTGTCGAACCTGGGGTCGGCCTACGTGGAAGGCCTGATCGAGGTGCGCGGCGCGGCACGCGACATGATCGCCGTGGTGAACGCGCTGGCGCGCTCCACCCTCAAGGAGCAGGGGCGCTTCGCCCGCATCGCGCGCAATTTCACGCACGACCGCAAGAAGGACGCCGAGGCGATCCGCTACCACTACGACGTGTCCAACGAGTTCTACCAGCAGTTCCTGGACCCGGCCATGGTGTATTCCTGCGCCTATTTCGAGCGCGGCGACGAGGACCTGGCGACCGCGCAGATCAAGAAGATCGACCATATCCTGGCCAAGATCCGGCTGCAGCCCGGGCAGACGCTGCTCGACATCGGCTGCGGCTGGGGCGCGCTGGCGATGCGCGCGGCGCAGCGCTACGGCGCGCGCTGCGTCGGCATCACGCTGTCGCAGAACCAGTTCGACCTGGCGCGCGAACGGGTGCGCGAGGCCGGGCTGGAGCAGCTGGTGGACATCCGCCTGCAGGATTACCGCGACGTGCGCGGCAGCTTCGACCGCATCACCAGCGTGGGCATGTTCGAGCACGTGGGCCTGAGGCATCTGCCGGACTATTTCAGCGCCATCAACGCCCTGCTGGCGGAGAACGGCGTGGCCATGAACCATGGCATCACCAGCACCGACGCGGAGGGCGGCGAGACGCCTTACGGCGGCGGCGAGTTCATCGACAAGTACGTGTTCCCGCACGGCGAACTGGTGCACCTGGGCCAGGTGCTCAAGGCCATGCAGCAGGGCGGACTGGAGGCGTACGACGTGGAAAACCTGCGCCGCCATTACGCGCGCACCTGTTCGATCTGGACCGACAATTTCGAGGCCAACGCGGAGCGCATCAAGACGCTGGCTGGCGAGAAACGCTTCCGCATCTGGCATGTGTACCTGGCCGGCTGCGTGTACGGCTTTGAGCAGGACCTGCTGAGCTTGTACCAGATCGTGTGCGGCAAGGCGGGGCGCAACCCGCGCGAGCTGCCCTGGTCGCGCGGCTATATGTACCGGCCCGGCGCGCATTGATCCGGCGCCCGGCCCAGCTCCTTGCCAAGCGCCGAGTAGAGCTGCTGCAGCGCGGCCTCCATGCCCGTGGCAGTTGCGCTGCCGGCGGCGGCGATGGCGCGCGCGGCGCCGAAGTTCATCAGCACGCCCTTCAGGTTGTGCACGGCGCGCAGCGCGCGTTCCTGGTCCTGCGCGGCCTGCGCGTCCAGCACTTCCTGCCATAGCTGCGGGCCGTCCTGCAGGAACAGCGCGGCCAGTTCGCGCAGCAGGTCCTCGTCGCCATCCAGGCGCTGCAGCGCGCCCGCCCAGTCCAGCACCGGCATGCCGCCCGGCGCGCAGGCCGCCGCGCATTTTTCCAGCGCTTCGCGCAGGCGCGCCAGGCTGATGGGCTTGGACAGATAGTCGTCCATGCCGGCCTCCAGGCAGCGCTCGCGGTCGCCCGCCATGGCGCGCGCGGTCATGGCGATGATGGGCAGGCGGCCGCCCTGCTCCCTGTTTTGCTCCCATATGCGGATATGGCGCGCGGCGGCCAGCCCGTCCAGGCCGGGCATCTGCACGTCCATCAGCACCGCGTCGTAGCGCGCGCTGGTGGCGTATTCGAGCGCCGCCACGCCGCTGTCGACCAGCGTGGCGCGGTGGCCCAGCTTTTCCAGCAGGCGCAGCGCCAGGCGCTGGTTGACCGGGTTGTCCTCCGCCAGCAGCACGCGCAGGCTGCCGGCGCGCGCTTCGGCCGGCGCGCCGGGGCGGCCGCCGGCGGCCGTATTGCGGCGGCGGTCCTGGCCGCTGCGCGTGTCCGCGTGGCGTGGCGGCAGCGCCGCAGGGGCGGCCGGAGCCGGCGCCGCCAGTTCGTCGCCCTCCGCCATCACCAGGCCGCGCGCCGCCGGGATGTGCAGCGCGGGCAGCGGCGCCGCCACCGCCAGGCCGGTGTGCCGCAGCGGCACGGTGAAGCTGAAGGTGCTGCCCGCCCCCGGCTCGCTGTAGACGCCGATCTGGCCCTGCATCAGGATCACCAGGCGGCGGCAGATGGTCAGCCCCAGCCCCGTTCCGCCGTACTCGCGCGTGGTGGAGCCGTCCACCTGCGCGAACGCCTCGAAGATCAGCTTCTGCTTTTCCAGCGGGATGCCGATGCCGGTGTCGGTCACCGAAAACGTGATGTCGCAGCGCTCGTCGTCCTCGCGCCCGGGCGCCGCCGCCACCGTCACGCCGCCCTGGCCGGTGAACTTGATGGCGTTGCCGATCAGGTTGATCAGCACCTGCCGCAGCCGGCCCGGATCGCCCTTCACGTTGCGCGGCAGGCCGGCCGGCAGCTCGCAGCGCAGCGCCAGCCCTTTCTGGCGCGCGCGCAGCGCCATCACGCGCACGCTGTCCTCCACCATCTGGCGCAGGTCGAACGGCACGTCCTCCAGATCGAGCTTGCCGGCCTCGATCTTGGAAAAATCCAGGATGTCGTTGACGATGGACAGCAAGGCGTCGGCCGAGGCCTTCACCAGGCCGATGTCGGCGCGCTGCTCGGGCGTGAGGTCCGATTCGAGCACCAGCTCCGTCATGCCGAGGATGCCGTTCATCGGCGTGCGCACCTCGTGGCTCATATTGGCCAGGAACTCGCTCTTGGCGCGGCTGGCCGCTTCGGCCGACTCCACCGCGCGCTGCATGGCGTCGCGCGCGGCGCGCTGTTCGCTGATGTCGATGAAGTAGCCCAGCATGTAGCTGCGCCCGCCGCTGTTGATGACGTTGCGGCTGACCAGCACGTCGCGCGGCGGATCAAAGCTCATCAGGCGCCGCTCGCTGGTCACCATGCGGCCGCTGCTCCAGGCCAGGCTGTCCTCGGCGCGCGTGGCCTCGGCCCAGCGCGGCGAGGCGAAATGCTCGATGGTGCGGCCCAGGATCTCCTCGCGCGTGCGCTGGGTGAATTCCTCGAAACGCTTGTTGAAGCGCAGGAAGTGGCCGTCGCGGTCCTTCAGGAACACGGGGATGGGCAGCTGGTCCAGGATTTGTTCGGTGAGTTCCTGCCGGTGACGCGCGTCCTCCTCGGCCTCGCGCTGCGGCGGCAAGCCGGGCCCGGGGTCGGCCCGCTCCCCCTCCATCAGCAAGGCCAGCAAGCCGTTGGCCAGCGTGGTTTCGCCGATGGCGCGCAGGTCCGCCAGGCGCTGCGCCATCTCGGCGCCGTCCTGCGCGCCCAGGGCGCGCTGCACCAGCTTGAGCAGGCGGGCGTACTGCATTCCAGCGCCGCGCGGCCGGGCCTCAGGCCGGCCGGCCCTCGTCGCGGTAGCGCGCGCTGATGGCCTGCACCTCGCCCCAGCGCGCCAGCAGCGCGTTCACGCAGCGCGCGTCGAAGTGGCTGCCGCGGTTGTCCAGCAGGTACTGGCGCGCCTGCTCCATGCTCCAGGCCTGCTTGTACGGCCGCACGCTGGTGAGCGCGTCGAACACGTCGGCCACGGCGACGATGCGCCCCACCAGCGGGATGTCCTCGCCGGCGTGGCCGCCCGGGTAGCCGGCGCCGTCCCAGCGCTCGTGGTGGCTCAGCGCGATTTCGGCGGCCAGCTGCAGCATGCGTGCCTGGCTGCCCTTCAGGATGTCGTAACCCATGCGCGCATGCTGGCGCATCACCGCCATTTCCTCCTCGTTCAGGCGGCCCGGCTTGAGCAGGATCTGGTCCGGCGTGCCGACCTTGCCCACGTCGTGCATCGGCGCCGCGTTCAGGATGTCCTCCTGCTCCTGCTCGGACAGGCCCAGTTCGGCCGCGATCAGGCGCGAGTAGTGCGCCATGCGCACGATGTGGGCGCCGGTTTCCGGGTCGCGGTATTCGGAGGCGCGCGCCAGCAGCATGATGGTTTCCTGCTCGCGCGCGCGCAGTTCGGCGGTGGCCTTGCGCACCTCGTCGCGCAGGCCGACGGTGGCGCGGCGCAGCTGCAGCATGTTGCGCGTGCGGGCCAGGAACTCCACCTTGTCGATCGGCTTGATCAGGAAGTCGCTGGCGCCGTTCTCGAGCGCCCGGTGGCGCACGTCGAGGTCGGTGCTGGCGGTGACCATCAGCACCGGCGGGCGCTCGCGCGGGTCCGCGTGCATGCCCCCGCCCAGGGCGGCGATCAGCGCCAGGCCGTCCATGTCCGGCATCATGTAATCGATGATCAGCAGGTCCCAGGCATGGCTGTTGCACCATTCCAGCGCCGGGCGCGCGGACTGGAAGCTGACCGTTTCCACGCCGTCGAGCTTGCCTATCAGGCGCGACATCAACACCAGGTTGATGTGGGTGTCATCAACGATCACTACCTTCATGGAAGCCACTTTTTGTTATAGTTTTTATCCAAATCTATTTCAGGCGATTGCTGTAGATCTTGCGGAACTTGGCCACTTTGGGCGCCACCACGAAGGCGCAATAGCCTTGCAGCGGGTGCTGCTCGAAATAATTCTGGTGATAGTCCTCGGCCTTGTAGAAAGGCTGCGCGGGCGACAGTTCGGTGACGATGGGGGCGTCCCACACCACCGCCATTTCGGCGATCACCTGGCGCGCGGTGGCTTCCTGCTCCGGCGACTGGTAATAGATCACCGAGCGGTACTGGGTGCCGACGTCGTTGCCCTGGCGGTTCAGCGTGGTGGGGTCGTGGATGGTGAAGAAGATTTCCAGCAGGTCGCGATAGCTGATAACGGCCGGATCGAACGTCAGCCGCACCACTTCGGCATGGCCGGTGGCGCCGGTGCACACCTGTTCGTAGCTGGGGTCGGGCTGCTGGCCGCCGGTGTAGCCGGATTCCACGCTGCGCACGCCGCGCACCTCCAGGTACACAGCCTCGGTGCACCAGAAACAGCCGCCGCCGAACACGGCCACTTCGGCCGCCTCCGCATTGCTAGTCATACCGCCCCTCCCATCAGAGCACGCTGTGATGATGACTACTGTAACGCAAAGCGCAGGCGCATGCACCTGCAAATGCAGTGCAGTGCGGTTCTTTGGCATAATGTTGGAAAATACAGGTCCCCCATGAATATTAGCTCTCCCCGCGCCGATACGCGTGAATTCGATACGCTGCACTTCCGCCAGGCGTTGTCGCAGTTCGCCACCGGCGTTACCGTCATCACCACCCGCCTGGCCGACGGCACCTTCCGCGGCCTGACGGCCAGTTCCTTCAATTCGGTCTCGCTCGACCCGCCGCTGGTGCTGTGGAGCCTGGCCAACGGCGCCAACAGCCTGCCCATCTTCACCGGCAACTCGCACTACGTGATCAACGTGCTCAACGCCAGCCAGGCGCACCTGGCCAAGCTGTTCTCCAGCCGGGGCGAAGACCCGTGGGCCAGCGCCGAATACGAGCTGTCGCGCACCGGCCAGCCTATCCTGAAGGGCGCCGCCGCGTGGTTCGAATGCCACAACCGCAGCCGCTACCCGGAGGGCGACCACGTGATCTTCGTGGGCGAGGTGGAGCACTGCGAATCGGCCCCGCAGGCGCCGCTGGTGTTCCACGGCGGGCAGTTCCGGAGCTTGGGCTAAAAACGGAAATTGGTGTCGCCATTTGAATAGCCGCTCCGGGGTTGGCGTTTTAGAATATGGCGATCATTCACCATAACCTGAGACCACACACCATGAGCCAAGCCCGCGCGCAATTCCACTGGGACGACCCCCTGTTGCTGAACGACCAGCTGACCAGCGAAGAACGCATGGTGCGCGACGCCGCCGCCGCTTACTGCCAGGACAAGCTGGCCCCGCGCATCCTGGAAGCGTTCCGCCACGAGCGCATGGACACCAGCATTTTCCGCGAGATGGGCGAACTGGGCCTGCTCGGCCCCACCATCCCGGAGCAATACGGCGGCCCCGGCCTGAACTACGTCAGCTACGGCCTGATCGCGCGCGAAGTCGAGCGCGTGGACTCCGGCTACCGCTCCATGATGAGCGTGCAGTCGTCGCTGGTGATGGTGCCCATCTTCGAGTTCGGCACCGAGGAACAGAAACAGAAATACCTGCCCAAGCTGGCCACCGGCGAGTGGATCGGCTGCTTCGGCCTGACCGAGCCGAACCACGGTTCCGACCCTGGCTCCATGATCACCCGCGCCAAGAAAGTCCCGGGCGGCTACGCGCTGTCCGGCGCCAAGATGTGGATCACCAACTCCCCGGTGGCGGACGTGTTCGTGGTGTGGGCCAAGGACGATGAAGGCGCGATCCGCGGCTTCGTGCTGGAAAAAGGCATGGCCGGCCTGTCCGCGCCCGCCATCCACGGCAAGTTCGGCCTGCGCGCCTCGGTCACCGGCGAAATCGTGATGGACAACGTGTTCTGCCCGGAAGAGAACGCCTTCCCGGACGTGCGCGGCCTGAAAGGCCCGTTCACCTGCCTGAATTCGGCGCGCTACGGCATCGCCTGGGGCGCGCTGGGCGCGGCCGAAGCCTGCTGGCACACCGCGCGCCAGTACACCATGGACCGCCAGCAGTTCGGCCGTCCGCTGGCGGCCAACCAGCTGGTGCAGAAGAAGCTGGCCGACATGCAGACCGAGATCACCCTGGGCCTGCAAGGATGCCTGCAGCTGGGCCGCATGAAGGACGCCGGCACCGCCGCCGTGGAAATCACCTCCATGATGAAGCGCAATTCCTGCGGCAAGTCGCTGGACATCGCCCGCGTGGCGCGCGACATGTTGGGCGGCAACGGCATCTCCGACGAGTTCGGCGTGATCCGCCACATGGTGAACCTGGAAGTGGTAAACACCTACGAAGGCACGCACGACATCCACGCGCTGATCCTGGGCCGCGCCCAGACCGGCATCCAGGCTTTCCAGTAAGCGGCGCAGGACGAAAAAAAACCGCCGTGAGGCGGTTTTTTTTTGGTCTGCCGCTGCTTAGAAGTGCGTGCCGACCATGACGGCAACGGCTGTCGGGTCCAGGCGCGCTTCCTGCGTCTGGCCGGTGGAGTAGCTGGCGGTGGTCTTGAGCCTGGTCTTGACCACGTTCACGTCGGCGAACCACTTGGCGTTGATGGCCATGGTCGCGCCCAGCTGCACGCTGCCGGCCCACTTGTTCTTCATCGAGAAGGTCGACGCCGGGCCGCCCGGGTTGAGCAGCGCGGTCAGCTGGCCGGAGCCGGTTTCCTTGCGGAAGTAGGCGTAGGTCAGGCCGACGCCGGCGTAAGGACGGATCTTGGCGGTCGGTTCGAACAGGCGGTATTGCAGGAAGGCGGTGGGCGGCAGCACTTCCGAGGTGGCCAGCTGCCCCGTGCCTTCCAGCGATCCGGCGCCGTAGATCTTGTGCTTGTACGGCAAGCCCAGGTCCAGCTCGGCCGAGATGTTATCGGTCAGCATGCGGCCGATGGTGAAGATCGGCTGGGTGTCCGAGCCGATGTCGGCTTTGCTCTCCGGCAGGGCCGGGGCGCTCACGTTGCCGCTCTTGACCTTGGGCGTGATCTTGTTGATACCGGCTTTCACCACCCACTCACCGGCCGCCTGCGCCGAGGCGCCCGAGGCAGCGCCCATGGCGGCAGCCAGCGCCAGCACTTTGACAGCGCTATTGAAACGAATTTTCATCTTGTTATGTCTCCAGAATTGCAGTGATTACAGCCAGCCTTTGACGACCATTTTTTCCGACACGTAGCGCGCCAGCAGGAAGTGCAGGAACGGGGTCGGGTGCACGGTGTCGGCGTACGAGTAATGGCTGACGTCGCCGGCCTTCAGGTTGGAGCCATTGCAGGTCAGCGAGCTGCTCAGCGGGTTCTTGGCCGCCGTCAGGTCGCAGGCGGGCTCCTTGACGTTGGTCAGGCCGTACGGGCCGGGATTGGTGGCCTGGTCGTGGCTGACGCTGTAGGTGTCGATGATCAGCACGCCGTCGGTGGTGCCCAGTTCGGCGTTCAGGGTGTCGTTGAAGCCTTTCACCATGGCGTTGATCAGCGCACGCGTCGATTCCGAGCGCGACAGGCCGGACGGGGTGTTGGCCACGTCTGGAATGTTGTTGACCACCACGTACTTGGCGCCGTTGGCCAGGATCTGGGTCTTCACCAGGGCCGAGACTTCCTTGGCGGCGGTGACCATGGTGGGCACCAGCGCCGGGCCGTTGGCGGCGGCGTAGTCGGCGCCGGCCTTGGCGCCGGCGGCGGCGCCGTCGGCCTTGGCCTTGGTGACGATGGCCAGCTGGTTGGCCGGCACGGCGGCGGCGGTGTTGCCGGCCATGACGGCGGCGGTCACGGCGGCGGTCACCACCGAGGTTTCGGTCTTGCCGGGACGGGCGTTTTCGGTGGCCAGGGCCAGGCCGATGGACGCTGCCGCGGTTTGCGGATTGGTGGCGCCGGCCGCCAGCTGGGCTACCAGGCTGTTGGCGAAGGCGGTGTTGCCGGCAGTGGCGCCGGCGGCGGTGGCGGCGGTCGACAGGTGCTCCAGGCCGAGCAGCAGGTCGTTATTGCCGCTCCACATGAAGACGATCTCGTCGCCCTTGAACTTGCCGCCTACGGCCGCCAGGTGGTTTTTCACCTGGGTGACGGCCGGCACGGTCAGCGCGCCGACGTCGCTGCCGGTGGATTTGTGGTTGTCGCCGACCGGGTTGGTGACGCGCGAGCCGCCTTGTCCGTAAGCGTAGCAGCCGGTGTGGTTCTGCACCGGCACGCTGAAGCCCTTGGCGGCGTTGCCTTCCAGGCCGGTCTGCGCCGCGCATGGGGCAGGCAGGCCGAATTGAGCGGCCAGCAGCTCGATCCAGATCTTGCCGGTCAGCGCAGGATTGGCCGCAGTGTTGTTGCCGTTGATGGTGAATTTGCCGCCGCCCAGCGCCGCCACGGTGCCGACCTTGTAGGTGCCGACGTCGGACAGGCTGTCGCCGAATGAAACCTGGGATGCGAATTTGACTTTGAGGGTTTGGTCGCCGCCGGTTGGGCTGCCGCTGCCGCAAGCGGCCAGAATTGCCGAGGCAATAACCGCCAGGGCGAGTTTGGTGTGACGCATTGTATCTCCTGAAAAAAATTTTCTTGTTCTAAACGCACGGGCGTGCTATTCGCAACCCGACTAATATGCCAGCCCCGGCTGAGGTTGTATAGAGCATTTTTGTAAATTGGGCAGCGTAGACTAATTCATCATATCGTTGTCGGCAAGCCACACCGGCCGGTGCCGGCCCACGCCGGCCCAACTCAGCGGGCGCGGAAAAAGTCGCGTGCCGCGCGCAGGCAGAACGGCGCCGCCAGTCCGGCGTGGTAGGCGTCGCGCACGGCCGCGTCGCAGGAGCCGCCGCTCACGGCGGCATTGGCGCGCAGCGCCGTTTTGGCGGCGAGGAAGCCCAGCTTGGGCTGGGAATAGTCGTCGCCGAACAGCGACGGGGTGGAATCGACGTTCACCACGTGCAGCGTGCCGCTCGGGTTGTGGGCGCGGAAATAGTCGGCCGCCGCGCTGGTGTTGTAGTAGGGAACGATGGGGTCGGCGTCGCCGCCGCACAGCAGCAGCGGCGCGGCCGGGGCGTAGCTGCGCAGGTCGTTTTTCTGCAGCCACAGGCGCAGCGGATGCTGCGGCGCGCAGGCGGGCGCATTGGCGGCGCCGGCATCCCCGCAGGGGCGCAGCCGCATGTCGGCGGTGTAGCTGTCGCGGTAGCTGCTGCGGATCAGGTTGCCGTTGTTGAAGTAGTCCTTGCTGCCGCCCGCCTGCGGCATGGAGTCCAGCGCGAACAGCGCGCTGGCGGGCAGCTTGCCCTGCCCGGCCAGGTCGCCCAGGCTGACCGTGCCCGGCAGGATGTCCTCGATGCCGGCGGCGTACGGCGCTTCGTATATGTCGCCGGGGCTGGCGTACAGGCGCGCGCCGGCGTGCTGGCCGGCGTTGACCAGCATGGGCAGGAAGGCGGTGGCGCCGTGCGTGGGCGCGCCGCCGAACATGGCGTCGCCGAATTTGAGCAGCGCGTAGGGGCCGGACAGGCCGGCGGCGGCCGTCACGCTGAACTCCGCGGCGTGGCGCGTCTGCATGGCGCGCTGGGTGGCGAGCGCCACGTAGCCGCCCTGCGAATAACCGGTGACGTAAAGCCGGGCCGAGGCGCTGGCGCCGAGCCGGCTGAACGCGGCGCGCGCGGCGCGCAGGCCGTCCACCATGTCGGCCGATTGCTGTTCCGCGTCCAGGTAAGCGTGGTAGCCCAGCGTGGAGCCGGCGTAGCCCGCGTAGTTGGGGGCGACCACGATGTAGCCCTGGGCGGCGAAGATGGCGGCGATCAGGCGCGCTTCGGTGCCGTCCAGCTTGCTCATATCGTAGGACTTCAGCGGCGAGGTGCCGTGCGCGTACAGCAGCACCGGGCGCGGGCCGCTGCAGGAGGGATCCGCGCCGGAGGGCAGCATGACGGCGGCGCCCGCTTCGGTGTCTTCGCCGGCCGAACCGATGGTGTGGTAGCGCACGGTGTAGGTGCTGACGGCGCACAGCGGCGTGCTGGTGATGCTGCTGGCGCCGCTTTGCGCGCTGTCCAGCAGCTGCTTGAGCGCCTGCGCATCGTAGACGGAGACGGCGGCCGGGGAACCGGCCAGGCTGCCGCGCAGCGAGGCCGGAGGCGGCGGCGGTGCGACCACCACGGGGCTGGTGCCGCCGCCGGTGCCGCCGCTGCCGGTGCCCGTACCGCCGCCGCCGCAAGCGGCCAGTGCCAGCCCCAATGCCGAAAATATAACAAACTTCCGATAAAACATCCCCAACTCCGCCGATTTCTACGTCAAATCAGCATAGCAGAGTCAGGGCATTGCAGACTGGAAAAAGCTGCGCGCGGACATCAGGCAGAACTGCGCGGCGAGGCGGCTGTGGTATCGATCGGACACTGCCTTGACAGGATCGTTACCCTTTTTGACAGCATCGGCAATCATCGTGTCGCGTTCGCGCGCGAACGCTTGTTTGAACTGCAGATAGGGATCGTCCGCCAGCGGCGTTTCCAGGTCCACCAGCAGCGGCGCCGCGCCATGCGCGGTGAAATAGGCGTGGGTGGCGGCGGCGTTGGCGAAGGGCACCACCGGGTCCTTGCCGGCGCCGCACAGCATCAGCGGCGAGGACGGCGTGTAGGTGCGCAGGTCGTTCTTCTGCATCCATTTGCGCAGGTTGTGCTTCGGCGTGCACGCCAGCGGCTGGGCCGGATCGCGCTCGCAAGGGTTGCTGGCCATGTCCTGCAGGTAGGCGTTGCGGTAGCTGGTGCGCACCAGGTTGCTGTCCGCGAAAAAGGCGGAGGCGTCGGCCGCCTGCGGCTGCGAATCGCGCGCGAACAGGGCGCCGCCCTTGGGCAGTTTGCCTTTGCTGACCAGGTCGGCCAGCCGCACCTTGTTGGGCAGCAGGTTTTCGATGCCGCTGGCGTAGCGCGCCTCGTACAGGTCCTCCGGCGCGGCGTACAGGGCGGCGCCGGCGCGCTGGCCGGAAGTGGTGAGCAGCGGCAGGTAGGAGGTGATGCCGGTGTTGGGGTGGCCGCTGAAGATGCTGTCGGCCATTTTCACCAGCGCATAGGGGCCGGACAGCGCGGCGGTGGCGGTGACGGTGAACTCGCCGGCGTGGTGCAGCTGGATGGCGCGCTGCGTGGCGAGCGCGACGAAGCCGCCCTGCGAGTAGCCGGTGAGGAAGAGCTGGGCCGACGGCCTGGCGCCCAGCACGGCGTAGGCGGTGCGCGCGGCGCGCAGGGCGTCCACCATGTCGCCGGCTTGCTGCTCGGCGTTCAGGTAGGGATGGTAAGGCAGGCTGGAGTTGCCGTAGCCGGCGTAGTCGGGCGCCACCACGATGTAGCCCTGGGCGGCGAACATGGAGGCGATCAGGCGCGCTTCGCCGTTCAGGCGGGCCATGCTGAAGGTCTTGTCGAGCACGGTGCCGTGGGCGTACAGCAGCACCGGGCGGGGACCGCTGCAGTGCGGGTCGGCGCCGGAGGGCAGCATGATGACGCCGCCGGCGTCGGCCGGCTCGCCCTGCCCGCCCACGGTCTGGTAGCGCATGCTGTGGATGGCGATGGTGCAGCGCGGCTCGCCGGTGACTCCCAGCAGGCCGTCGCGCCGTTTCAGCAGCGTGCGCAGCAGCGCGGGTTCAAGCTTGTCGACGGTGTCGGTAACGAGGTCGATGGGGACCACGGTGGGGCCGGCCAGCAGCGTGCCGCGCGGAGGCGCTGGCTGCACGGAACTGGCGGAAGGCGGCGCGGTCTTGTGGGCCGGCGGCGGAGGCGGAGCAGAGGCGGCGCCCGGCTTGGGCATGCTGACAGGCGCCAGCGGCGGAGACGCGTCCTGGGCCGGCGATGCAGCAGGGGCGGCGGCAACGACAGCAGCCAGCCAGGCATACAAGGTTCGGGTCATGACGACCTCCTCTTCTTGTTATGCGCGCCGGACCGCTCCGGCGTGGTTCCCTTTCACTATTGCAGGAACGTCTCAACAATACCAGAAGATCCGAAGGCTGCGCGCCGCAATCGGTCGTTGACGCCGAGCCAGGCATCGTTCTGTGGCGGCGTTTCAACCAGGATCAATTCGGCGCCGGTCTGGTCCATGGCGCGCAGCGCGGCGTACAGGCCGAAGGCGTAGCCGGCGGCGTCGGCCGGCATATGCTGGTGCGGCTGCTGCGGTCCGTTCTGCGCTTGCGGCAGGGCCGAGTAGTGGATGACGGCGGCTTTGCGGCCCTTGGCTGCCAGCCTGGCCAGCGTGTCCGGCAGCGCGGCGCTGTCGGCCAGTGCGACCGGGGCTTTGGGGGCGTAGTGCGACTCCAGCGTGCCGGAGGCGCGCGGGGCGGTCTGGTCCGGCAGGTTGGGCATCACGCCGATGACGTCCGCAATGTCCTGCGCGCCGATGTGGCCGGGGCGCAGCAGCACCGGGCCGTGCGTGGCCAGGCGCGACAGGTCGAGGATGGTGGATTCGATGCCGACCTGGCTGGAACCGCCGTCCAGCACGGCGAGGCGCAGCGCGGCAGCAGTTGTGGCAGCGGCGGGGGCGCCGCCGCCGGCGTCGGCCGGATCGGCCATGCGGGCGGTGATGGCTGCCGCATAGGCGTGGGCGGCCGCTTCGGCAGCCTCCGTTTCATCCAGCACCATGGCGCCGAACTCGTCGCGCACGTGCTGCGCGGTGGTGGGGCTGACGTTGCCGAACTTGTTGGCCGACGGCGCGGCCACGCCGCCCTTGCCGCCCTTGAAGGCGCTCAGCAAGGCGATCGCCACCGGGTGCGACGGGCAGCGCATGCCCACCGTGTCCTGGCCGCCGGAGACAGCGTCGGGAATGTGGGCGTTGCGCTTGAGGATCATGGTCAGCGGGCCGGGCCAGAAGGCCTTGGCCAGCTGGTACGCTTCGGCCGGGATGTCGCTGCACCAGTAGCCGATGTCGGCGCCCGGCGCAATGTGCACGATGACGGGATGGTCCTGCGGCCGGCCCTTGGCGGCGTAGATGGCCGCCACCGCCTGCGGGTTTTCGGCGTCCGCACCGAGGCCGTACACGGTCTCGGTGGGGAAAGCCACCAGCTTGCCCGCTTCCAGCAGGACGGCGGCCGCGCGGATGGCGGCCAGGTCGAGCGCTGCGCTCACGATGGGATACCCAGGATGGCGCAGGCGGCGTCCAGCTGCCGCTGCGCTTCGGCCAGCGTCGGCGCGACGAAGGTCAGGTGGCCCATCTTGCGCGCGCGGCGCGGATCGTCCTTGCCGTACAGGTGCAGGTTGGCGCCCGGCAGGGCCAGCACCTGGTCCCATGCCGGTTCGCGCGTGGCGTCGGTATCGTCGGTGAACCACGCGTCGCCCAGGATGTTGAGCATGACGGCCGGCGAATGCTGGCGCACGTCGCCCAGCGGCAGCCGCGCCATCGCGCGCACCTGCTGCGCGAACTGGCTGGTGACGCAGGCGTCCATGGTGTAGTGCCCGCTGTTGTGCGGGCGCGGCGCCATTTCGTTGACCACCAGCGAACCGTCTTCCAGCACGAAGAACTCGATGCACAGCACGCCCACGTAGCCCAATTCGGCCACGATGGCTTGCGCCGCAGCCTGCGCCTTTTTCGCGCAGTCGGCCGACACGTTCGGGCCCGGCACGGTGGTGGTGAACAGGATGCCGTCGCGGTGCACGTTTTCGGCGATCGGGTAGACCACCGACTGGCCGTCCGCGCCGCGCGCGGTCAGCACCGATACTTCGTAGGCCAGCGGCAGCATTTTCTCCAGCAGGCAGGCGACCCGGCCCATGGATTCAAACGCGGCGCGCACGTCCTCGCGGGAGCGCACGCGCACCTGGCCTTTGCCGTCGTAGCCCATGCGCACGGTTTTCAGGATGCCCGGCAGCAGCTCGTCGCCGATGGCGTCGATGTCCTCCTGCGAGGCGATCACCTTGTGCGGCGCCGGCTGCACGCCGGACTTGGCCGCGCAGTCGACGAAGAAGCGTTTTTCCGCGATGCGGTCCTGCGCCACCGACACGCCATGCGCGTCCGGCGCCACGAACACGTGCTGCGCCAGGCGCGACAGGCTGTCGGCCGGCACGTTCTCGAACTCGGTGGTGACGGCGAAGCACTGCGCGGCCAGCACGTCCAGGCCGGCGCCGTCGCTGTAGCCGGCGTTGATCAGGCGCTGCGCAACCTGCCCTGCCGGGCAGTCGTCGGAAGGTTCCAGCACGGCGACCTGGTAGCCCATGCTTTGCGCGGCTTGCGCGAACATGCGGCCCAGCTGGCCGCCGCCCATGACGCCCAGCCAGGCTTGCGGATTGGCGGTGGGCAGGAACGGGGCCGGCTGGGTTGCAGGCTGGCGGGCAGCCTGCGGTGAAGACTTGGAATTACTCATTATTCAAGCGCATTATTCAAGCGGCAAAATCGTGAAGCGGCAAGGTCATGGCCTGGGCCACGCCGGTCTGCTGGACGCGGAACGCTTCCAGCTTTTCGGCCAGCGCGTCGTCGGTGGCGGCGATCATGGCCACCGCCGTCAGCGCGGCGTTGGCGGCGCCCGCTTCGCCGATGGCGAAGGTGGCCACCGGCACGCCCTTGGGCATCTGCACGATGGACAGCAGCGAGTCCTCGCCGCGCAGGTACTTGGACGGCACCGGCACGCCCAGCACCGGCACGATGGTCATCGCGGCCACCATGCCAGGCAGGTGGGCCGCGCCGCCGGCGCCGGCGATGATGGCGCGCAGGCCGCGCGCGCGCGCACTCTTGGCGTACGCATACATCTCGTCCGGCATGCGGTGCGCGGAAATCACCTGCGCTTCGAACGGCACGCCGAACTGCTTCAGGATCGAGACCGCGTTCTGCATCACGTCCCAGTCCGAGGACGAGCCCATGATGACGCCGACCACCGGCTGTTGGTTCTGAGGATCGGCCATGCTTATACCTTCAGCTTCTCGCCGGTCAGGCGTTCGATGGCTTCGAAATACTTGGCCTGGGTCTTGTCGATCACGTCGGCCGGCAGCGCGGGCGCCGGTGCGGTTTTGCCCCAGGTCAGGGTTTCCAGGTAGTCGCGCACGAACTGCTTGTCGAACGACGGCGGCGACATGCCAGGCGCGTACGAGTCGGCAGGCCAGAAGCGCGACGAGTCGGCCGTCAGCACTTCGTCCATCAGGTGCATCACGCCGTTTTCGTCCAGGCCGAATTCGAACTTGGTGTCGGCGATGATGATGCCCTTGGTGGCGGCGTATTCGGCGGCGGCCTTGTACAGCGCGATGCTGGTGTCGCGCATCTTGGCGGCCAGTTCGGCGCCGATGCGGCTTTCCATTTCGGCAAAGCTGATGTTTTCGTCATGCTCGCCCAGGTCCGCCTTGGCGGCCGGGGTGAACAGCGGCTCGGGCAGCTTTTCAGCCTGTTTCAGGCCGGCCGGCAGGGCGATGCCGCAGATGCTGCCGGTGTCCTGGTAGTCCTTCCAGCCGGAGCCGATGATGTAGCCGCGCACCACCGCTTCCACCATGATGGGCTTGAGGCGCTTGGCCACCACGGCGCGGCCCTTTACCTGCTCCACTTCGTCCGGCGCCACCACCGATTCCGGCGCCACGCCGGTCAGGTGGTTCGGCACGATATGGCCCAGTTTCTCGAACCAGAAATCGCTCATCTGGTTCAGGACCATGCCCTTGCCGGGTATCGGTTCGTTCATGACGACGTCGAAAGCCGACAGGCGGTCGGTGGTGACGATCAGGATCTTGTCGTCGCCGACAGCGTAGTTATCGCGGACTTTGCCGTGGCCGAGCAGTGGCAGGGACTTGATGGAGGATTGGTAAAGGCTGTTCATAGCGGGGGGATGATGTGATAAAGCGAAACCGGCGCGCTGGTCTGCGTGCCCGCCGGTCAAGAAAATCGGGCCGGGGAAAGATCCCGGCCCGTTCCAGACAGAATTTTACTTCACAATCTGCGCCAGGGCGCCGGCCTTGTAACGCTCGGCCATTTTTTCCAGCGGCAGCGGCTTGATCTTGCCGGCCTGGCCTTCGCAGCCGAACGACAGCAGGCGGGCCTTGACGATCTCTTCGGCGGCGGCGCGGGCCGGCTTCAGGTAGTCGCGCGGGTCGAACTTGGACGGGTTCTCGAACAGGTATTTGCGGATCGCGGCGGTCATGGCCAGGCGGATGTCGGTGTCGATGTTGATCTTGCGCACGCCGTGACGGATGCCTTCCTGGATCTCTTCGACAGGAACGCCGTAGGTTTCCTTCATGTCGCCGCCGAATTCGCGGATGATGGCCAGCAGTTCCTGCGGCACCGACGACGAGCCGTGCATCACCAGGTGGGTGTTCGGGATGCGGGCGTGGATTTCCTTGATGCGGTCGATGGCCAGGATGTCGCCGGTCGGCTTGCGGGTGAACTTGTAGGCGCCGTGCGAGGTGCCGATGGCGATGGCCAGCGCGTCGCACTGGGTGCGCTGCACGAAGTCGGCGGCCTGGGCCACGTCGGTCAGCAGCTGTTCGCGGGTCATGGTGCCGTCGGCGCCGTGGCCGTCTTCCTTGTCGCCCTTCATGGTTTCCAGCGAACCGAGCACGCCCAGTTCGGCTTCCACCGTCACGCCGATGGCGTGCGAGAACTTGACCACTTCGCGCGACACTTCCACGTTGTAGTCGTAGGAGGCCACCGATTTGCCGTCCGCTTCCAGCGAACCGTCCATCATCACCGAGGTGAAGCCGGAGCGGATCGCGGCCATGCAGACCGCCGGCGACTGGCCGTGGTCCTGGTGCATCACGACCGGGATGTGCGGGTAGGCTTCGACGGCGGCGTCGATCAGGTGGCGCAGGAAGGCTTCGCCTGCATATTTGCGGGCGCCGGCCGACGCTTGCATGATGACCGGGCTGTTCAGGGCATCGGCGGCAGCCATGATGGCTTGCACCTGCTCCAGGTTGTTGACGTTGAAGGCTGGGATGCCATAGCCGTTTTCGGCGGCATGGTCCAGCAGCTGACGCATGGATACGAGGGACATGGTATTACTCCAAACAATAAAAAAAACGGTACGGGATCTGGGCCGGGTTCTTAGTGGAACTCGCCCACCTTCACAATCTTCAATGCGTTGGTGCCGCCCACCTGGCCCATCGGCTCGCCCCAGGTGACCACGATCATGTCGCCCTTCTTGACGATGCCGTATTCCACCAGCAGGTCCTCGGCCTGTTTCAGCACCACGGCGCTCTCGGCGCCCTGCGCCAGCTGGTAGGCGCGCACGTTGCGGTACAGCGAGGCCTTGCGGGCGGTGGTCACGCTCGGGGTGAGCGCGAAAATCGGGGTGTCGATGCTGTGGCGGCTCATCCACAGCGCGGTGGAGCCGGACTCGGTCAGCGCCACGATGGCCTTCACGCGCAGGTGGTGCGCGGTGAACAGCGCGCCGTAGGCGATGGACTGGTCGATGCGGGTGAAACGGACGTTGAGGAAGTCGGCGTCCAGCTTGTTGTATTCGGATTGCTCGGCCTCGACGCAGATCGCGGCCATCATTTCCACGGTCTCGATCGGGTATTTGCCGGAGGCCGTTTCGGCCGAGGTCATGACGGCGTCGGTGCCGTCCAGCACGGCGTTGGCCACGTCGGACACTTCGGCCCGGGTCGGCACGGCGTTGACGATCATGGACTCCATCATCTGGGTCGCGGTGATGGCCAGCTTGTTCGATTCGCGCGCCATCTTGATCATGCGCTTTTGCAGCGCCGGCACGGCGGCGTTGCCCACTTCCACGGCCAGGTCGCCGCGCGCCACCATGATGCCGTCGGACGCGTCCAGGATCTCCTGCAGCGCCGGAATGGCTTCGGCGCGCTCGATCTTGGCGATCATCATCGGCTTGTGGCGGTACGGCTCGCCGGCGATATTGGCCAGCTGGCGCGCCATCGCCATGTCGGTGGCGTTTTTCGGGAAGGAAATGGCCAGGTAGTCGCACTGGAAGCTCATCGCGGTCTTGATGTCTTCCATGTCCTTGGCGGTCAGGGCCGGCGCGGTCAGGCCGCCGCCGTGGCGGTTGATGCCCTTGTTGTTGGACAGCTCGCCGCCGATTTTCACGGTGGTGTGGATCTCGCTGCCGCTGATGCGGTCTACCACCAGCACGATCAGGCCGTCGTTCAGCAGCAGCACGTCGGCCGGGCGCACGTCGGTCGGCAGCGCCTTGTAGTCCAGGCCCACGCGCTCCTGGTTGCCCAGTTCGCCGTTCTCGCCCCACTTGGCGTCGAGGATGAACTTGTCGCCGTTGGCCAGTTCGATCCTGCCGTTTTCAAACTTGCCGATGCGGATTTTCGGTCCCTGCATGTCCGCCATGATCGCCACCTCGCGGCCGCACTCGGCGGCGGCCTTGCGCACCAGCGCGGCGCGGTCGATATGGTCCTGCGCCTTGCCGTGCGAGAAGTTCAAGCGCACGACATCGACGCCGGCCCGTATCATTTTGACCAGGATGCCGAAGTCGGTGGAAGCGGGGCCGATGGTGGCGACGATTTTGGTACCACGGGACATAGAGTTCCTTAGCGAAGAGAGACGCGGCGCACAAGCCCCCGCGCGGGCGGGGGCCGGGGGGATTACTTGTTGAAACGCTGGGTCAGGATTTCCACCGCAGGCAGGGTCTTGCCTTCCAGGAACTCCAGGAAGGCGCCGCCACCGGTCGAGATATAACCAATTTTATCGGTAATGTCATATTTTGCAATCGCCGCCAGCGTATCGCCGCCGCCGGCGATCGAATATGCCTTGGAGCCGGCGATGGCCAGCGCCAGCGTCTTGGTGCCTTCGCCGAACTGGTCGAACTCGAACACGCCGACCGGGCCGTTCCACACCACGGTGCCGGCGGCGGCGATCTTGTCGGCCAGCAGCTTGGCGGTTTTCGGGCCGATGTCCAGGATCATGTCGTCGTCCGCCACGTCGGCCACGTCCTTGATGGTGGCCGCCGCCGTCGGCGAGAATTCCTTGGCGCACACCACGTCCACCGGGATCGGCACTTCGGCGCCGCGCGCGGCCATGATGTCGATGATGGCCTTGGCTTCGGCCACCAGGTCGTTCTCCACCAGCGACTTGCCGATGTTCAGGCCGACCGCCTTCATGAAGGTGTTGGCGATGCCGCCGCCGACGATCAGGCCGTCCACTTTCTCGGACAAGGCTTTCAGGATCGACAGCTTGGACGATACTTTCGAGCCGGCCACGATGGCCAGCAGCGGACGGGCCGGGGCGCCCAGCGCCTTGCCCAGCGCGTCCAGTTCGGCCGCCAGCAGCGGGCCGGCGGCAGCCACCGGCGCGAACTTGGCGATGCCGTGGGTGGAAGCCTCGGCGCGGTGCGCGGTGCCGAACGCGTCGTTCACGTAGACGTCGCACAGGGCGGCCATCTTCTGCGCCAGGTCATCGGCGTTCTTCTTTTCGCCCTTGTTCACGCGCACGTTTTCCAGCAGTACCACCTGGCCGGCCTGCAGGCCTTCCAGGCCGGCGCCGTCCACCCAGTTCTGCTTCAGTTCGACCGGCTGGCCGAGCAGCTCGGACAGGCGCTTGGCGACCGGCGCCAGGCTGTCTTCCGGCTTGAACTCGCCCTCGGTGGGACGGCCCAGGTGCGAGGTGACCATGACCTTGGCGCCGGCGGCAACGGCGGCGCGGATGGCCGGCACGGAGGCGCGGATGCGGGTATCTTCGGTAATGTTGCCGGCGTCATCTTGCGGCACGTTCAAGTCGGCGCGGATGAACACGCGCTTGCCTTGCAGCGCATTTTGGTCGATCAGATCTTGCAGACGAATGAAGTTCAGAACAGCTTGCATGGCTACCCAAAGGACGAAGGTTGGAAAGACCGCTATTCTACCGCAACGCCGGGCCCGAATCCCTTAGAAGATATGCAACAGTCTCAGGGTAGTGAAGAAGAGCATGCCGAAAACGATGGTTTCCAGCATGTTACGGCGCACCACGTAAAACGCGATGGAGACGGCGCCGGCCACCAGTTTCAGGTTGTCCAAACCGATATGAACCTGGCCGCCCGGGGTCAGCACCAGGTCGGGCGCGACGATGGCCGCCAGCGCGCACGCGGGCGCATAGCGCAGCATGTCGTTGACCCGTTTCGGGATGGTGATGTGGTGGCCCACCAGCCAGAACGAGGCGCGCGTGGCGGCCGTGGCGACGGCCAGCGCCACGATGGTGAGCCAGATTTCCCAGTCAGCCATGGCGGCTCCCCTTCTTGCGCGCGCGCTTTTCGATCAGTTCCTCGGCGGCCATGGCGCTCAGCATGCCGATGATGACGGCCGCCAGCAGGCCCAGCTTGTACGGCAGGCCGGCGCCGGCCACCGCCACCGCGCCGGCCACCACCACGCCGCACACGGCGGGCCGGCTGGCCGTCAGCGGCACCATGATGCAGATGATGGCCAAGGTGCCGGCAAAGCCCAGGCCCCACTCGGCCGGCACCGCGCTGCCCAGGAACACGCCGGCGATGGAGCCGATCTGCCAGGCCGCCCAGTTGGGGTACATCAGGCCTTTTAAATAGGACACTTTGCCGCGCACCGGCTCGGCGCTCGGGTATTTTTGCAGGAACAGCGCGGCGGTCATGTCGCCGGAGCAATAGCCGAGCACGAAACGCTGCCGCCACGGCAGGCCGGCGAAATGCGGCGCCAGGATGACGGAAAAGATCACGAAACGCAGGTTGACGGCGAAGGCGGTCAGGAAGATGACCCAGATCGGCGCGCCGGCCGCGATCAGCGGCAGGGAAGCCAGCTGGGCCGAGCCGGCGAACACCATCAAGGTCATGCCCAGCGCCTGCGGCACCGTGAGGCCGCTCTTGACCATGGCCACGCCCACCACCAGGCCCCAGGCGCCGATGCCGAACAAGGTCGGAATGCCGGTGCGCAGCCCTTCGCGCCAGGCGGCTTCGTCGTGCAGGGCAACATTGGTGTCGGCAGCGGCGGAATGGGCTGGCGCGGGGGCGGGCGTGGCTTCGTTCATGTGGTTTTCCTGCCACGCGCGCCTCGTTTCAGTGGAAGCGAACGGCATCGGCCGGTACTGTAGATCAGGCGCTATTCTACCGATGATTCTTGGAATTGCGCGAATCCGTTAAAATCGGTGTTTTCAGCCTAAGTTTCACGGAGATAGCCAAGATGACCCAAGCCACCCAAGCCGCTGCAGTTGAGCTCGACGGAAAAGACCTGCCGGCCCATTGCCCGAACCCAGCCATGCCGCTGTGGTCCTCGCACCCGCGCGTATTCCTGGAGTTCAACCAAGACGGCGTGGCCAAGTGCCCGTACTGCGGCACCGCGTACCGCCTGAAGCCAGGCGCCGTGGTACCTCATCACTAATATCCACACCCGCCCGGAGGCTGGCATGTCAAAAAAGCAACTAAACGGTAGCGCAAGCGAAGTTGAAGCTGCCTTTTACGATGCGTTGAACCGGGCCGACGTGGAAGCGCTGATGGCCCTGTGGGCCGACGACGAGGAAATCGCCTGCATCCATCCGGGCGGTCCGCGCCTGGTGGGGCACCGCGCGATCCGCGAATCGTGGGCCATCATCCTCGAGCACGGCGGCCTGCACATCCGGCCGGCGGTGCTGCACGAGACGCACAACCTGATGAGTTCCATCCACTCCGTGGTGGAAGGCACCACCGCCGCCACCGGCGAGCCGGCCCACCTGGTGGCCAGCAACGTCTACATCAAGACGCCCAAGGGCTGGCGCATCGTGCTGCGCCATGTGTCCGTGGCGCCCGGCCCCATCCCGGTGGACAACCCGCAGCAGGTGCTGCATTAACGTCGCCGAAGCCGGTTCAAGGCCATGAAATACACCGCACCACTGTGGCTGCCCAGCGGCCACCTGCAAACCATCTACCCGGCCGTCTGCATCAGCAAGCCGCCGGTGGCCTTCCGCCGCGAGCGCTGGCCAACCCCGGACGGCGATTTCGTCGACGTCGATTTCGTCGACGGCCAGCCCGGCCGGCCCTTCGTGGTGCTGTTCCACGGCCTGGAAGGCTCGTCCGACAGCCACTACGCGCGCTCGCTGATGGCCGACGTGCGCGCGCGCGGCTGGTCTGGCGCGGTGCCGCATTTCCGCGGCTGCTCGGGCGAGCCCAACCTGGCGCCGCGCTTCTACCATTCCGGCGACGCCGCCGAAATCGACTGGATCATCCGCCGCCTGCACGCGCGCGCCATGGACGCCGCCTGCAGCCGCTTCTACGCCACCGGCGTATCCCTGGGCGGCAATGCGCTGCTGCGCTGGCTGGGCGAATCGCAGCACGGCGCCGAGATCGTGGATGCGGCATGCGCCGTGTCGGCCCCGCTGGACCTGGCGCGCGGCGGCGAATCGCTGTCGCGCGGCTTCAACCGCATCTACACGCGCATGTTCCTGAACACGCTCAAGCCCAAGTGCGTGGCCAAGCTGAAGCAGTTCCCCGACCTGTACGACCTGAACGCGCTGATGGCCGCCGAGGACCTGTACGCCTTCGACAACGTGGTGACCGCGCCGCTGCACGGCTACCGCAACACGGACGACTACTGGGACCGCGCCAGCGCCAAGCACGTGCTGCTCGACATCACGGTGCCGACCCTGGTGCTGAACGCCAAAAACGACCCCTTCCTGCCCGGCATCCACCTGCCGCGCAGGGCGGCGCCCGGGGTGCTGCTGGAGTACCCGGAACACGGCGGCCATGTCGGCTTTGCCGTGGGCGGGCCGCCCGGCTCGCTGCACTGGCTGCCGCAGCGCATGATCCATTTCCTCGAAGGCGAAAACGCCAGCCGTGCGTCCGGCCGGGGCCAGATGTGCGAAGCTTGAAACATGGATGACATCGTAAAACAGGCGCTGGCCAAATGGCCGAACGTGCCGCACTGCTACGGCTGGCTCGGCCTGGATGCGCGCGGCAACTGGCGCATGCGCGACGAGCGCGCGCAGCACTTCAACCTGCCCGGCGACAAGCTGACCAACGCGGCGCTGGTGGGCTTCATCGTGCGCAATTACGCGAGCGACGAGCGGGGCTGCTGGTATTTCCAGAACGGTCCGCAGCGGGTGTATCTGAATCTGGAGACCACGCCGTTCGTGGCGCGCACCGATCCGGCGCAGGGCTTTGTGCTGCACACCGGCGAGGCCCTGGGGCAGCCGGACGCGGCCTGGCTGACGGAAGACGGCGAACTGCTGCTGCAGCGCGGCGCCGTGGTGGCCCAGCTGGACGACCGCGACATGGCGCAGGCCATGGCGCTGCTGGAGATGGATGGCCACGCCCTCGGCGACGAAACCTTGCTGGCCTGGCTGGCAGACAGCGCCGCCACCGCCGCACTCGCGCTGCGCACCGGCGGCGCATCCGTCGCCGTGCAGCGTTTGCGGCGCGACGACATTCCCGCCCGCTTCGGCTTCGTGCGCCTGCCGCAGCCTTAAGGCTCCTTGTACTTGTCGCCCATGGCGTCCTTGCGGCGCTGCTTGAGTTCGCGTTCGCGCGCGTCGATCTGGGCCTGGTCGTAGAACGACGCATCGCTGGCCTTGCGCGCCAGGTTCAACTGGTCCAGCGCCGCCAGCGTACCGCCCTGCAAGGTGTACGATTCCGCCAGCGCCATATGCTGCAAGGCCATCTTGCCCTGCTTCGAATACGCCCGAGCCAGCAGATCGTGCACCTCCGGCTCCTCCTTGTAGAACTGCGCCTGCTCGCGCAGGAAGCGCGCCGCCTCCTCCAGCTGGCCGGACAGGATCATCGCCTCCGCGTACTGGTGCGCAATCCCGCGCGACAGCGGGAACTGCTGATGCGCCGCCAGCGCCTCCTTCAAGGCCGCCGCCACCATCGCCGGATTCGACTCCTGCGCCAGCTTGATATCCAGCGACAAGCTGGTAAACACGGTCGGCGCCGTATCGCGCTTGCCCATGCCGAACACGCCGGCCGGCATCGGCGCCTCGATGGTGGCGCGGGCCTTGTCCAGCCAGCGCTGCGCCGCCACGAAATCGTTCTTCTTGAACATGGCGAACGCCATGCCGTACTGGCCCGCCGTCTTCTGCTGGCGGTTGTCCTGCTGCATCAAGCCTTCGAAATACTGGATCGACTCCGCCAGCCCCTGCGTGCTCAAGTCCTGCAGCACCCGCGCGCGCGAACGCACCAGGTAGAACGCCAGGCTGTCGAGCCGCTGCTTGTAGGGCTGCTCGCGGATGCGGGCCTGGATGTCGGCGATGCGCTCGGTGGTCAACGGGTGCGTCAGCAGGTAGGCCGGCACCAGGTCGCTGTAGTTGCGGCTGGCGGTCTGCATGCGCTGGAAGAAGGCCACCATGCCGCTGGTGTCGAAGCCGGCCTCGCCCATGATCTGGAAGCCGACCCGGTCCGCCTCGCGTTCGGCGTCGCGGCCGAAATTGAGCTGGCGCTGGATGGCCAGGCCCTGGCCGCCCATCATCACGCCCATGGCCGCGTCCGGGCTGGACTTGGCCGCCAGGACGGCCAGGATCATGGCCGCCAGCGGGATCAGCGCGTCCTGCTTCTGCTGCCCCAGCTGGCGCGCGATGTGGCGCTGCGCCACGTGGCCGATCTCGTGGCCCAGCACGGAAGCCAGCTCGGACTCGGTCTGCGCCGCCAGCAGCAGCGCCGAGTGCACGGCAATGAAGCCGCCCGGCAACGCAAACGCGTTCAACTGGCCGTCGCGCACCGCGAAGAAGAAGTAATTGAAGCTGGCTTCGCCGCGCGCGCCCGGATGCGCCGCCACCAGGGTGTTGCCCAGCGTGTTCAGGTATTCGAGGATGGGAGCGTCGTCGAGATAATCCTTGTTGCTGCGGATGTCATACATGATCTCCTCGCCCAGCTTGCGTTCGATCAGCGGCGACAGCTCCTGCCGCTCGGTGTCGCCGAGGCTGGGGAGATTCAAGGGCTTGGACAGCGGCATCTGCGCCATGCCCATCGGGGCGGCGAACAGCAAGGATGCGGCCAGGGGCAGCAAGCGCAGCAAAAAACGTTTTGATTTCACGGTGATATGATACCTGTCTGACACCTGTCAATACCTGCAACTGACGAACTATACTCCATGACCAGCACCACCACGCCAGACCAGCTGACCCACTTCGACACCACCGGCCAGGCCCACATGGTGGACGTCGGCGCGAAACAGGAAACCCATCGCACCGCCGTGGCCAGCGGCAGCATCCGCATGAAGCCGGAAACCCTGGCGATCATTTTAGCGGGAAGCGCGAAGAAAGGTGACGTGCTGGGAATCGCGCGCATCGCCGCCATCATGGGCGCCAAGCGCACCAGCGACCTGGTGCCGCTGTGCCACCCGCTGGCGTTGACGCGCGTGACGGTCGACTTCACCATCGACGAAGCCGCCTCCAGCGTGCACTGCACCGCGCAGGTGGAAACCTACGGCAAGACCGGCGTGGAAATGGAAGCGCTGACGGCCGTGCAGGTGGGCCTGCTGACCGTGTACGACATGTGCAAGGCGGTGGACCGCGGCATGGTCATGTCCAATATCCGCGTGATGGAAAAGCACGGCGGCAAGAGCGGCGACTGGAGCGCAACGAGCTGAATTCTCAGTACGCCATTCTGCCGGGCACCGTCAGCGTGATCTCGGTGCCTTCGCCCGGCTCGCTGCCGATCTCCAGGCTGGCGCCGATGCCGTCGGCGCGCTCGCGCATGCCCACCAGGCCCCAGTGCCCGGGCCGGTGGCCCGCAGCGGCGACGGATTCGTCCAGTCCCCGGCCATTGTCCCGGATGCGCATGACGAAGGCGCCGGCGCCGTACTCCAGCTCGAGTTCGATCCGCGTGGCGTCCGCATAGCGCGACGCATTGAACAGCGCTTCGCGGGCGATGGCGTACACCTCTTCCTGCACGTCCTGCCGCAAGGGTTTCGGCGTGCCGTCGACCTTCATGTCGAACGCGTGCGGGCGCTGCGCGGCCAAGGCCTTGCCCACCTGTTCCAGGGTCCGTTCCAGCACGTCCGGCACGGCTGATGCGCGCAGATCCATGATCTGGTCCCGTCCCTCCACCAGCAATTGCTCCGCAAGATTGAGCGTCCGGTCGAGGCGGGTGCGCTCCTGCGTGCCCTCCTTCACATGCCGGCTGTGCGCGTCGAACGATATCAGCAGCGAATGCATACTTTGCAGCAAGGTGTCGTGCAGGGTGCGCGCGATGCGCGTGCGCTCGGCCAGGCGCTCAAGCAAGCGGTCGTGCATCAGCCGCGTGAGGTAGCGTATCCGCAATGCGTACGCGGAATACAGCAGCAACAGCCCCAGCGCCGCCAGCAACAGCGTGAACCAGCCGCTTTGCACGAAAGTGGGCGGTATATCCAGTTCCAGCACCGAGGCCCTGGTGTTCCAGACATTGTCCTCGTTGGAGGCAATGACTTCGAAGCGGTATGTGCCCGGCGCCAGATTGGTGTAGAACGCTTGCCGGCGCCCCACCGGTTCCTGCCAGCCGTGGTCCAGGCCGACCAGCCGGTAGCGCAGGCGCACGCGCTCGGGAATCGACAGGCTCAGCGCAGTGAAGTCGACCTGCACATTGCGCGTGCCCTGCGGCAGGCCCAGCACGCCGGTATGCGGGACGGCGTGGCGCACGCCGTCGGCCACCACGCCGACGACTTCCACCGCCGGCGCCAGCGGATTGCGCGCAATGTTGGCCGGGTCGATGGTGCCGACCGAGCCGGTGGTCGCGTACCACAGCAGGCCGTCGCGCGAACGCCTCAGCGAGGGCACGGGCCGCAGTTGCGGCGCGCGGCCCTGCATGCCGTCCTGCGCATTGAAGCGCTCGAACGCCACTGCGGTTTCGCTGTTTTTCAGCCATCCTTCCAGCTCGGCGGCGGCGATGCGGTACAAGCCGTCCGCGCCGTGCAGCCACAAGTCGCCGCCGGGCAGGCGCACGATGCCCGACACGCCGAGAAAGCGTTCGTTGCGCTCGCCGTGCAAGGCAACGAAGCGGCCATCGCGGTACAGTGCCACGCCGCCCTCAGCTCCCACCCACATGGTTTTACCGTCGGGATGCAGGTCCAGGATGGTGCCCGCTTGCAGTCCCTGGTCCGGTCCCAGCCTGCGTACCGTGCCGCCGCCGACGACTGTGATCAGGTTGCGCAGATGCGCCATCCACAGATTGCCGCCGCTGTCGCGGGCCATGGAGGTGGTCAGCAGATCGGAGATGCCCTGCAGGCCGCCCGACTTGGTCCAGCGCCCATCGGCCAGCTTGTACACGCCTTTTCCGGAGGAAAACGAGGCCCACAGGGCGCCGTCGCCGTCCTGCTGCAGGGCATGGACACGCAGGCTTTTCAGTCCGTCCGGATAGGGTATCAAGCTCAGGGCGCCGTCGCTGCCGCGCCGCTGCACGCCTTCCATCCCGCCCAGCCACAGCACACCGTCCGGCGCCGTGTAGCTGGCCGTCAATTGCCCGGGAACCTCGCGGCGGATGCGGCCGGCGGGGCCGTAGCTCCACAGGTCGCCGGCATAGTCGCCCACCCAGACATCGCCGGCTGGCCCTGCCACCAGCGCCGGATACTCCAGTTGCCTGGCGACCGGCAAGGTGCGCAAGCGGCTCGGGCGAAGCCGGTCTATGCCGCGCGAGGTGCCGATCCAGAGGTTGCCTTCCCGGTCCTGGAAAGTTGCGCCTATCAACGGGCCGCTGATGCCGTTCAGGCTGGACAAGCGCTGGTCCGGCAGGCTGGGGCCGGCCGGCGCCGCTTTGCGTTCAAAGCTGTCGGTGTGGATCAGCCACATGGTTCCCTGCCGGTCGAAGCGCATGCCGACGGCCTCGAGTTCGGGGCCGTCCGGCTGGCCGGCGGGAGGCGGCGCGGTGCGGACCCGGTAGTAGCCGCGTTGAAAGTCGTTGCCCCATAGCGTGCCGTCGGGCGCCTCCTCCAGCCAGACCAGCGTGGTGCGCGGCCAGGCGTGGCTGAAACGGGTTTCGCCCGGCTTGCGGAAGTAAGCGCCCGAGGTGGTGCCGATCCACGTGGTGCCGTCGCGGGCGAACAGGATCTGGAATACGCCCAGCGACGGCAGCCCGGCCTCGGCGCCCAGGTAGCGGAAACGCTTGCCGCCGGGCGCCAGCACCGCCACGCCGTCGCGCATGGCCAGCCAGACCGAGCCGTCCGGCGCAGGTTCGATATGCACGACGCCGACCGGCTGCAGGCCGCCGCTTTCCATATAGGTGTGCGCCCCGTCCTTCCTGAACACGGACACGCCGCCGACGCGGTAGCCGACCCAGACCGCGCCGTCCGGCGTGGTGTTCAGGCCCATGATATTGCTGGAGTGCAGCGGGTGGCCATAGATCTTGTCGGTACGCTCGAAGTGCACGCCATCAAACCGGAACAGGCCGGTTGGCGTGGCGATCCAGAGCCAGCCGTCGGGGCCTTGCGCAAACTTGGTCACGCCGGCCGGCGCGCCATCCTGCTCGGTCCAGGCCGTGTGCGTGTAGTCGCTGAGCAATGGCCGTAGCGCGGAGGCGCAAGCGGCTTGCTGCCCGACGAGCAACAGGAGAACAAGCCAGGAGGTGAATGCGCGCAAGGTCATTGTTGTAATGGACAAATGCCGATTTATTGCAATAGTGTAAAACTTTTTACGCCGGTATATAATCAATTTTATAGACATAGGCACAACAAAAAGGGCGCCCGAATGAGTAGTGGTACCACGCCAGCCGAGATCAAGCCTCAGGAATACGAATTCGAACAGATGAACCTGCAGGTGGGCGGCAGGATACAGTTCATCACGCACCGGACCATGAAGCCAATCCAGCATTTTTCCACGCTGATCGGCTGGGTGAAGGACGAGTACATGATCGTCAAGGTGCCGTTCGAGAACGGCGCGCCGATCGCCGTGAACGAAGGGGACAAGCTGACGATACGGGTGTTTTCGGGCGTGAACGTGTGTTCGTTCTCGGCCATCGTGCAGCGCGTGTTCGGGCGGCCGCTATTTTATGCGCATCTGTCCTTCCCGGCGAAAATCCAGGGCACCAGCTTGCGCACGGCGATGCGGGTGAAGGTGGATATTCCGGCGCAGCTGAGCTGCGAGTCGGCTGGCGGCGTGTCGGTGTTTCTGGTGAACTTGAGCGTGTCGGGCGCGCTGATCGAGTCGAAGAGGCCGCTAGAGTCGGATGATGCGATTGTGGCGCTGTCGTTTACGCTGATCGCGCAGCCGGGGAACCGGCAGGTGCTGGTCAACACGCAGGCGAGCATCCGCAATATCAACGTGATCAAGCCGGCGACTGCCGATAAGCCGGAGGCGTTCACCTACGGCGTACAGTTCGTCAACCTCGACCCGACGCACTACACCCTGCTGCAGAACCTCACCTACGAAGCGCTGATCGCGGACCGGCAGAAGATTGTGTGAGCGGGAAAGCAAAAAACCTGGCCGAGGCCAGGTTTTTTTCGCCGGCGCCGTAGCGCCGGGGGCGGGTGATGCGGTGTCAGCTTAAGGAGCCGGGGTTGGGGTCGGAGTTGGGGTAGTAGTAGCAGCAATGTTGTTTTTCTCGATCGCAGCCACGGCAGCAGCGTTGGTGATGCCGCTGTGCGTCACGTTCCAGACGATCGAGGATACAGGGGCGGTAGCAGTACCCAGCACCGGGGTAAAGGTGATCACACCATTATTCACGCCGGAACCAATGTCGCCAGCCAAAGTTGCTGCGATTGCGCCACTGGTAGCGGTGTAAGCGACACTAGCAACTTCTTTGGTCGGAGTGAACGCAGGAACACCGCCCGAACCTGGCGCGCAGCCAGCAGGGCTGTTTCCAGCTTCCTGGATGCACAGCGCAACTGCGGTCTTGGTCGAACCCACGGAGCTCAGCGCGTTAGCGATTTTTGCCTTGATGGTGTAATCGCTGTAAGCAGGGATGGCCACTGCTGCCAGGATACCGATAATGGCGACCACGATCATCAGTTCGATCAGGGTGAAACCGGCTTGTGCTTGTTTCTTCATCATTTTCATGGATTTCATTTTGCTGCTCCTCAAGAGGTGAACTGGTTGTTTGGTGCCACACTTGAGTTAGAGCAATTGGTGTGCCAGGTCCAAAACCGGCCTTTTCCATGAAATTTGCGCCAATTTTCGTCACTTCGAGTCCGACTGGCTGACGATTTTTGTCAGTCGGGCTGCCGAAGTTTGGCAGTTGACGATTTTTGTCAGGCTAATCTTGTTTGAATGCCATCCGCGTGCCGCTCAGGTCGAGCACGTCGCCGTCTTTCAGGCGCTGGGGCTGCTTGCCGAGGAGGGCGCCGTTCAGGGTGGCGATGGCGTCGCCGTCGGCTTGGACCACGGAGTAGCCGTCCGCCGCGCGCGAAATGACGATCACCTGCACGCCGGGCCGGCCCAGCGTGGTCAGCGGCTTGGTCAGCGCGAGTTGCTTGCCCGCGTTGGCGCCGTTCAGCACTTCGATGCGGCCGAGCACTGCGGCCGGCGATGCGGCGGGCGCCGGGGGGCGGTCCGAAGCCGAAGCCGAAACCGGCGCGGGACGGTGCGGCGGAGCGACCGGGAGGGTGGTGCTCTCCCCCATCGGCGCCGGAACCGGGCGCACGCCGTCGGCCAGGTATTCAATCTTGTACTTGGCGATCTTGATGGTGTCCTGGTGCTGCAGGAAATGCTTGCCCACGCGCTGGCCGTTGACGAAGGTGCCATTGGTGCTGCGCAGGTCTTCCAGGAAGGATTCGTCGAGGATGGTGGTGATGACGGCGTGCTCGCCGCTGACGGCCGGGTGGCTCAGCACGATGTCGTTGCGGCTGCGGCGGCCGATGCTCATCCGTTCCCGGCTCAGCGGGACTTCCTGTTCCACCACGCCATCGCGCGAAATGATGATCTTCCCCAAGCAGAATCTCCAGGCAATAAAAAAACGGGGAGCCTAAGCTCCCCGTCATTATTCACTAAAAAAGTGAATTACAGCATTGCCTTCAGCAGACGCGCCATTTCGGACGGGTTCTTGGTGACGGTGATGCCGCAGGCTTCCATGATTTCCAGCTTGGCTTGCGCGGTGTCTGCGCCGCCGGAGATCAGCGCGCCGGCGTGGCCCATGCGCTTGCCCGGAGGAGCGGTGACACCGGCGATGAAGCCAACCACTGGCTTCTTCATGTTGTCCTTGATCCAATATGCAGCATTGGCTTCGTCCGGACCGCCGATTTCGCCGATCATGATGACCGCGTCGGTATCTGGATCGTCGTTGAAGGCCTTCATGATGTCGATGTGCTTCAGACCGTTGATCGGGTCGCCGCCGATACCAACTGCCGACGATTGGCCCAGGCCCAGAGCGGTCAGCTGTGCAACTGCTTCATAGGTCAGGGTGCCCGAACGGGAAACCACGCCGATGCGGCCCTTGCGGTGGATGTGGCCTGGCATGATGCCGATCTTGATTTCGTCAGGGGTGATCAGGCCTGGGCAGTTAGGGCCCAGCAGCAGGGTTTTCGAGCCGGCTTTAGCCATGCGGTCCTTCAGGGCCATCATGTCGCGGACAGGAATGCCTTCGGTGATGCAAATGGCCAGGTCCATTTCGGCTTCCACGGCTTCCCAGATGGCGGCAGCTGCGCCTGCTGGTGGTACGTAGATGACGGAAACGTTGGCGCCGGTTTCTTTTTTCGCTTCGGTTACGTTAGCGAAAATTGGAATGCCTTCGAAGTCTTCGCCGGCTTTCTTCGGGTTCACGCCTGCGACGAAGGCATTTTTGCCGTTCGCGTATTCGCGGCACATACGGGTGTGGAACTGGCCGGTCTTGCCGGTGATGCCTTGGGTGACGACTTTGGTGTCTTTATTGATCAGAATGGACATGTTGATTCCTTAATTAAGCTTGACCGGCTGCAGCGGCGACAACGCTCTTGGCTGCATCTTCCATGGTGTCGGCTGCGATGATAGGCAGACCGGATTCGGCCAGCATCTTCTTGCCCAGGTCTTCGTTGGTGCCCTTCATGCGCACCACCAGAGGCACTTTCAGCGAAACGGCTTTCGATGCGGTGATCACGCCTTCGGCGATCACGTCGCAGCGCATGATGCCGCCGAAGATGTTTACCAGGATCGCTTTCAGCTCCGGGTTCTTCAGCATGATCTTGAACGCTTCGGTTACTTTCTCTGCAGTGGCGCCGCCGCCTACGTCCAGGAAGTTGGCTGGCTCGCCGCCGAACAGCTTGATGGTGTCCATGGTGGCCATGGCCAGGCCGGCGCCGTTTACCAGGCAGCCGATGTTGCCGTCCAGGGAGATGTAGGCCAGGTCGAATTTCGATGCTTCGACTTCAGCTGGATCTTCTTCGTCCAGGTCGCGGTAGGCGACGATCTCTGGTTGACGGAACAGTGCGTTGGCGTCGAAGTTGAACTTGGCGTCCAGGGCGATCACTTTGCCCGAACCGGTCAGGATCAGCGGGTTGATTTCGGCCAGCGATGCGTCGGTTTCCCAGTAGGCTTTGTACAGGCCTTGCAGGTTGGTGACGGCGTCGGCGATCGAACCTTCCGGCACGCCGATCTTGGCGGCGATACCGGCCGCTTCAGCGTCGGTCAGGCCGACTGCTGGATCGATGGCGATGGTGTGGATCAGTTCCGGGTGGGACTCGGCCACTTCTTCGATGTCCATGCCGCCTTCGGAGGAAGCCATCAGGACCACGCGCTGGGTAACACGGTCGGTTACCAGGGAAACGTACAGTTCTTTCTTGATGTCCGCGCCTTCTTCGATCAGCAGGCGGCGTACTTTCTGGCCTTCAGCGCTGGTCTGGTGGGTGACCAGCTGCATGCCCATGATCTGGTCAGCGTATTCTTTGACTTGTTCCAGGGATTTGGCAACTTTCACGCCGCCGCCTTTGCCGCGGCCGCCAGCATGGATCTGCGCTTTGACTACCCAGACCGAACCGCCCAGCGTCTCAGCAGCTTTGACTGCTTCGTCTACGGACAGGCACGGGATACCGCGCGGAACCGTCACTCCGAATTTTCGGAGGATTTCTTTGCCCTGATACTCATGGATTTTCATGCTGGCTTCCCTTCTGATTGAAACTGATGTTTAAAGTTTATGTTTAAAAAACTAGGATAGTGCGTGCGCTAGGCCAACTCGGGTTTGGCTACCCAGCGCGGGTAAAACTGGGCAACTGCCCCGCCGTCGGTGCGGAGGGCGTGGCATTTGTCGAGCTGGAAAGGCTTTTCATGCGGAACGTTGTCGCTAGCCGCATCGTGCGTCGGCCAGACATCATTGGCGAAGGCCTGGACTGCCGCCGTTGGCAGTATCTGGGCCAGTTCCGTCAGATGGGTGCAGCCGGCGATGCCATGCAGGCGCTGCTTGAGTTCATGCCGGAATCCCTTCATCAGGTTCAGTCCCACCAGGGCCGCGTAGGCAGGGCCGATGGTGTTGCAAAAACCGGGATAGGGAACCGCGTCAGAGACGGCTTCGGCTGCAACGATGTTCAGTTGGCGGTCTACCGTAATGCGTAAGGAGAGGTCGTGCAGGGGCGTGCCGCCTTCGCGCACGCCGGAGGCGAGCTTGGTGGCGTTAACTTTGATGTCGGTGATATGGGCGTCCAAATCCCATAGGCCATCCTCGCGCGCGAACGCCTGGATGTCTATTGCGCGCGTGTGCCGCAGCGCACGTCGGGAGACTGGAGTTGACAGGGACATAAGACCGATGCCGCTCGCGCGGCCAAATTTAGTAAGCAGCCTTGCACTATTCTCTTAACAAGAATGCACGTTGCCGCAGCTTCTACGGACAACCACCGCACCCGCGGTGCTGCAAAAACCCCAAAAGTGTAGCACACCCCGGCGCGACTTGCGACGTGGCATATAACAACTAGTTGCAAATCCTTAGCCGCCGCAGGGACTTTTGCGCTTGCGCGCCGGGCTCAGCGCAGGGGTCAGAACTCGTCGAGGTCGACGCCTTTCATAGCGGCCTGGATGGCCTTCTGGGAGAAGCCGCGCTGCAGCAGGAAGCGCATTTGCTTGCTGCGTTCCTGGGCGTCCTGCGGCAGCTCGCCGAACTTGCGGCGCCACACTTCGCAGCAGCGCGCGGTTTCGTCTTCGGCCAGGCCGGCTTTCAGTTCGCTCAGCGCTTCGCCCTTGATGCCGTTCTGCTGCAGCTCGGCCACGATGCGGGCATTGCCGTAGCGCGCCGCGCGGCGGTGGATCAGGGATTCGGCGTAGCGCTCTTCGGACAGCCAGTTGTTTTTTTCGAGGAAGTCGAGCAGGGCTTCAATGTCGTCGCCCTCCTCCGCATGGCGCGCCAGCTTGCGCGCCAGTTCCATGCGGCTGTGCTCGCGCGCGGACAGCAGGCGCAGCGCGCGGGCTTTCAGGCTGAGGGGTGGCATGGGCATCAGTGACAAGGGCGGACCGTGTGGTCCGCCCAGGGGGTTATTCTACGGCTTTGAGCTTGGGCGCCGGGTCATTGCCCATCGCCGGCAGCGCGCGCACGCCCAGCGACGCGCGCACCTTGTTTTCGATCTCGTGGGCCAGCTCGGGGCGCTCCACCAGGAAGGTGCGGGCGTTGTCCTTGCCCTGGCCGATGCGTTCGCCGTTGTAGCTGTACCAGGAACCGGATTTCTCGACGATCTTCGCTTCCACGCCCAGGTCGATGATCTCGCCTTCGCGCGAGGTGCCGGCGCCGTACAGGATGTCGAAGTGCGCTTCCTTGAACGGCGGCGCGATCTTGTTCTTGACGACCTTGACCTTGGTTTCGTTGCCGATCACCTCGTCGCCGGACTTGATGGAGCCGGTGCGGCGGATGTCCAGGCGCACGGAGGCGTAGAACTTCAGCGCGTTGCCGCCGGTGGTGGTTTCAGGCGAACCGAACATCACGCCGATCTTCATGCGGATCTGGTTGATGAAGATGACCAGGGTGTTGGTGCGGTTGATGGAGCCGGTCAGCTTGCGCAGCGCCTGGGACATCAGGCGGGCTTGCAGGCCCGGCAGCGAGTCGCCCATGTCGCCTTCGATCTCGGCGCGCGGCGTCAGCGCGGCGACCGAGTCGACCACCACCATGTCCACGGAACCGGAGCGCACCAGCGCGTCGCAGATTTCCAGCGCCTGTTCGCCCGTGTCCGGCTGCGAAATGAGCAGCTCGTGCAGGTTCACGCCCAGCTTTTGCGCGTAGCCCACGTCCAGCGCGTGCTCGGCGTCGATAAAGGCGCAGGTGCCGCCCAGTTTCTGCATTTCGGCGATGGTTTGCAGCGTCAGCGTGGTTTTGCCCGACGATTCCGGGCCGTAGATCTCGACCACGCGGCCGCGCGGCAAGCCGCCCACGCCCAGCGCGATGTCCAGGCCCAGCGAGCCGGTGGAGACTACCTGCACTTCTTCGATCGGCGCGCTGGCGTCCATGCGCATGACGGAGCCCTTGCCGAACTGCTTTTCGATTTGAGCCAGCGCGGCGGCCAGGGCCTTGGCTTTTTCCGCTGCGGGTACTGCGCCTTTTTTATCGTCCATGATTGATCTTTCGGCAAGTGGTTTGTCTGTACAGGTGGTACTGTATAAAAAACCAGTGCTTTTTGCAAGCATTGTTTTCAGAAGTGTTGAGAATACTCAAAGCCGCTCAAAAACTAGCCATGTTAGGGGAAATGAAACACAATGGCATCTTCTGAAGCCGGGTGACATTATGCGTATTTTACTTGCCGAGGACGACAGCGTACTGGCCGACGGGCTGACCCGCTCGCTGCGCCAGTCCGGCTATGCGATCGACTGCGTGAAGAATGGCCAGGAAGCGGACACCGCCCTGTCCACCCAGGAATTCGACCTGCTGATCCTGGACCTGGGCCTGCCCAAGCTGTCCGGGCTGGAGGTGCTGCGCCGCCTGCGCGCCCGTTCCTCGCTGCTGCCGGTGCTGATCCTGACCGCCGCCGACTCCATCGAGCAGCGCGTGAACGGCCTGGACCTGGGCGCGGACGACTACATGGCCAAGCCGTTCGCGCTGTCCGAACTGGAGGCGCGGGTGCGGGCGCTGACCCGGCGCGGCCAGGGCGGCGGCTCCACCATCATCAAGCACGGCCCGCTGAGCTACGACCAGGTGGGCCGCAGCGCCTATATCAACGACCAGATGCTGGACCTGTCGGCGCGCGAACTGGGGCTGCTGGAAATCCTGCTGGCGCGCACCGGGCGGCTAGTGTCCAAGGAGCAGCTGGTGGACCACTTGTGCGAATGGGGCGAGGAAGTGAGCAACAACGCCATCGAGGTGTATGTGCACCGGCTGCGCAAGAAGATCGAGGTGGGCGGTGTGCGCATCGCCACCGTGCGCGGCCTGGGCTATTGCCTGGAGAAATTCAGCGAAACGCCGCGCGGCGAGGCCAAGTAAGCCGTGAACGAGCGCGAGGCCGGGGCCGCCAGGGACCAGAGCAAGGACCAGGACAAGGACCAGGACCAGGAAGACCTGTCCTGGCAGGAGCCCGCCGGCGCCGGCAAGGAAGACGATATCCAGCACTCGCTGTTCGGCGAGATCCTGGACTGGATGCTGGCCCCGCTGCTGCTGCTGTGGCCGATGAGCATCGCGATCACCTACCTGGTGGCCAAGTCCATCGCCAACCAGCCGTTCGACCACGCGCTGGAAGACAGCGTGACCGTGCTGGCGCAGCAGATCCATGAAGTGAACGGCAAGCTGGCGCCGCGCCTGCCCGGCTCGGCGCGCGACATCCTGCGCGCCGACGACGTGGACAGCGTGTACTTCCAGATCGTCGGCCCCGGCGGCGCCTACGTGGACGGCGACCGCGAGCTGGCGCCGCCGCCGGAGGAGGACAAGGTCAAGCCCGGCATGGTGCAGTTCCGCAACGGCAGCATGCACGGCACGCCGATCCGCATCGCCTATTCCTGGGTGGCGCTGGAGGACCGGGGCGCGGAGGACGCGCGGCTGGCGCTGGTGCAGGTGGCCGAGACGCTGGAAAAGCGCGCCAAGCTGGCCAACGAAATCATCAAGGGCGTGATCCTGCCGCAGTTCATCGTGCTGCCCATCGTGCTGGCCCTGGTGTGGTTCGCGCTGGCGCGGGGACTGTCGCCGCTGGCCCAGCTGCAGGAGCGCATCCGCGCGCGCAGCTCGGACGACCTCAGCCCCATCGATTCGCGCCAGGTGCCGGAAGAGATCACGCCGCTGGTGCGTTCGCTGAACGAGATGCTGAGCCGGCTGTCGCTGTCGATCGAGATGCAGAAGCGCTTCATCGCCGACGCCGCGCACCAGATGAAGACGCCGCTGGCGGGCATGCGCATGCAGTCCGAGCTGGCGCTGCGCCAGACCGACCAGGACGAGATCCACCGCTCGCTGGAGCAGCTGGCGAAAAGCTCGGAATCGGCCACGCGGCTGGTGAACCAGCTGCTGGCCCTGGCGCGCGCGGAAAACCAGCCGCAGGCCGGCGCCGCGCTGCTGCCGGTGGACCTGGCCGAGCTGGCGCGCAGCGCCGTGCGCGACTGGGTGCCGGCCTCCTTCAATTACCGCATCGACCTCGGCTTCGAAGCGCCGCAGGACGGCGAGGTGCCGATCGAAGGCAACCCCACCATGCTGCGCGAGGCGCTGTCCAACCTGATCGACAACGCGCTGCGCTACACGCCGGCCGGCGGCGCCGTCACGGTGCGGGTGCGGCGTTCCGGGTACGAGGGCGTGGTGGAGGTGGAGGATACCGGCCCCGGCATTCCGCCGGCCGAGCGCAGCCACGTGTTCGAGCGCTTCTACCGCATCCTGGGCAGCAGCGCCGAGGGCAGCGGCCTGGGGCTGGCCATCGTGCGCGAGATCGCGCAGCAGCACGGCGCCGACATCGACATCTTCAGCAACCCGCGCAGCAACAACGCCAAGCTGCCCGGCAGCCTGTTCCGCCTGACCTTCCCGCTGCGCGCCCCCGACGACGAACCCGAGCCAGACGAGTCCTACTATGGATGACCATACCCCCGGCGCACCCGGTTCCCAGCCTCCCGGGCAGCCCCCTTCCGACGGCGCCGCCGGCTCGCTGCGCGCGCGCCGCGCCCTGCACTGGCGCCAGACGCGCCGCGTCACCGCCGCCCTGCTGCTGCTGTGGCTGGCCACCAGCTTCTGCGCCGTGTTCTTCGCCCGCGAGCTGACCGGGCTGATGCTGTTCGGCTGGCCGCTGTCGTTCTACCTGGCCGCGCAGGGCGCCTCGCTGGTCTACCTGGCCATCATCGGCGCCTACGCCTGGCGCATGCGCCGGCTGGACCGGCAGTTCCATCAAGGTCCAGCATGAGCGTCAAGCCCGGCTACTTCAAGCGCCTGTCGCGCTACTACCTGACGTTCTCGGCCGGTTTCGCCTGCTTCCTGGTGGCGCTGGCGGTGCTGGAAAACGAAGGCATGCCGCGCGTGTGGATAGGCTACCTGTTCATGCTGGCCACCATCACGCTGTACGCCGCCATCGGCCTGGTCAGCCGCACCTCCAACGTGGCCGAGTACTACGTGGCCGGGCGGCGCGTGCCGGCCATGTTCAACGGCATGGCCACCGCCGCCGACTGGATCTCGGCGGCCAGCTTCATCAGCCTGGCCGGCACCTTGTACCTGCACGGCTTCGACGGCCTGGCCTACATCATGGGCTGGACCGGCGGCTACTGCCTGGTGGCGCTCCTGATCGCGCCCTATCTGCGCAAGTTCAGCCAGTACACCATTCCCGACTTCCTGGCCGCGCGCTACGGCGGCCCGCACCACGGGCGCTACGTGCGCATCATGGCGGTGGCCGCCACCATCATGGTCTCCTTCATCTACGTGGTGGCGCAGATTTACGCGGTGGGCCTGATCGCCTCGCGCTTCACCGGGGTGGACTTCTCGGTCGGCATCTTCCTCGGCCTGGCCTCGATCCTGGTGTGCTCCTTCCTGGGCGGCATGCGCGCCATCACCTGGACCCAGGTGGCGCAGTACATCATCATCCTGGTGGCCTTCCTGATCCCGGCCATGTGGCTGTCGGCCAAGCACAGCGGCAATCCCATCCCGCAGGTGGCCTACGGCAAGCTGCTGCCCACCCTGGGCGCGCGCGAGGCCAGCCTGGCGCGCGATCCCAAGGAACAGGAAGTGCGCGCCATCTTCCTGCAGCGCGCCAACGACTACGGCCAGAAGCTCGACGGCCTGCCGGCCAGCTGGGACGCCGGGCGCGCCGACGCGCAGCGCCGGCTGGACGCGGTCAAGCAGCGCAACGCCACCCTGCTGGAAATCCGCGCGGCGGAAAAGGCGCTGATCAACTATCCCAAAACCGTGGAGGAAGCGGCCGCCGCCTGGAACGCCGCGCGCGCCTACAACCTGCGCCGCGCGGCGCCGCCCACGCCGCACGCCGAGCCCTTCCCGGCGCCGGACCGGGCCCAGTCGGACGCCAAGCGCAACAACTTCCTGGCGCTGGTGTTCTGCATGATGGTGGGCACCGCCGCCCTGCCGCACATCCTGATGCGCTCCTACACCACGCCCTCGGTGCACGAGACCCGGGTGTCGGTGTTCTGGACCCTGTTCTTCATCCTGCTGATCTACCTGACCATCCCGGCGCTGGCGGTGCTGGTCAAGTTCGACGTCTACACCGCCATGGTGGGCAGCGACTTTGCCAAGCTGCCCACCTGGGTCTCCTATTGGGCCAACGTGGACAAGCTCAATCCCCTGATCAGCATCGCCGACGTGAACCGCGACGGCATCGTGCAGCTGGCCGAGATCGCCATCGACGGCGACGTGCTGGTGCTGGCCACGCCCGAGATCGCGGGCCTGCCCTACGTGATTTCCGGCCTGGTGGCGGCCGGCGGCCTGGCCGCCGCGCTGTCCACGGCGGACGGCCTGCTGCTGGCCATTTCCAACGCGCTGTCGCACGACATCTACTACCGCATCGTCGACCCCAGCGCCTCGACGCAAAAGCGGGTCACCATTTCCAAGCTGCTGCTGCTGGCGGTGGCCTTCATCGCCGCCTACGCCGCCTCCACCAAACCGGCCGACATCCTGTCGCTGGTGAGCGCGGCGTTCTCGCTGGCCGGCTCGACCATGTTCCCGGCGCTGGTGCTGGGCGTGTTCTGGCCGCGCGCCAACCGCCAGGGCGCCGTGGCCGGCATGATGGCGGGCTTCGGCGTGTGCCTGTACTACATGCTGCACACCAATCCCATCCTGGGCGGCAGCCCGGCCGGGCAGTGGCTCCAGATCGCGCCGGTGTCGGCCGGCATCTTCGGCGTGCCCGCCGGCTTGCTGGCGATGGTTGTGGTCAGCCTGCTGACGCCCCCGCCCGGGCGCGACACGCAGGCGCTGCTGGCCCACATCCGTTCGCCGGAGCAGAACTAGGCAAGCCCGCCGGTAAATGTTATTGTGTGGCAATTATCTAATTTGCAAGCACACCTGCCCGACCGTATGCCAACTTTCCTGCCGCTGCGCGCCGCCGTGGCCTGCATCATCGCCGCGCCCGCCCTGGCAGCCGGCCCGCCGGACAGCCCGATTCCCGCCGCCAGCTTCTTCCAGCCGCCGGCCGTCAGCTCGGCCGCCCTGTCGCCCTCCGGCCACTTCCTGGCGATCCAGGAAGCCGGCCCGAAACACCAGCAGGTCAGCGTGATCGACTTGCGCGACCATAGCCGCAAGGTGGCGGCGCGCTTCGGCGACGCCGACGTGGGCTACTTCCGCTGGGTGAACGACGAGCGCCTGCTATATACGGCGGGCAACCGCTACGCCGAGCGCTTTTCGGAGCGCTACGCGCCCGGCCTGTATGCCGTGAACCGCGACGGCAGCGGCTACCGGCAACTGGCGGTGCGCACCAACAGCGCGCTCTGGTCCGACACCGCCAGCCGCATGCTGCCGTGGCACACCTTCATGCTCGACGGCGTCGGGGCGCAAGACTCGGACTGGGTGTACGTGGCCGACGTGGATTATGTGGGCGCGGGCTACGGCTACACCGAGCGGCTGTTAAGGCTCAACACGGTCACCGGCGACCGCCAGCCTGTCAGCTCGCCGCCCGGCGCGCGCCGCTATCTGCCGGACCACCAGGGCATCCCGCGGCTGGGCATCGCCGGGGCCAACGGCAACATCGCCATCCACTACCTCGACCCTGGCAGCAACACCTGGAACGTGGCCGCCAGCTTCCCGGAATTCGTCAGCTCATCCGGCGGCTTCGAGGCGCTGGATTTTGCCCCGGACGGCCGGCTGTACGCCGCCGCCGCCCACGCGGGCGGCGACACCACCGGCCTGCATCTGCTCGACCTCGCCAGTGGCGCCGCCGCCGAGCCGGTCTTCACGGTTCCCGGCTACGACCTGGACGCCAGCCTGATCAAGGGCAAGGACGGTTTGCTCGGCCTGCGCTTCCTGGCCGACAAGGTACAGATGCGCTGGTTCGATCCGGGGCTGCAGGCGATGCAGGCAGCCATCGACGCCAGGCTGCCCGATACCACGAACCTGGTGACGCTGCCGCTGCGCCGCGCCACCGACTGGGTGCTGGTCGAATCCTATTCCGACCGCCAGCCGCCGTTCTATTCGGCCTACAACACCGCCAGCCAGGCGCTGCTGCGCGCCGGCGCCAGCCGGCCCGCGATCGATCCCGCGCGCATGGGCCGGCAGCGCGTGCTGCGCTACGCCGCGCGCGACGGCTTGCAGATCCCGGCCCTGCTCACTTTGCCCGCCGGCCAGCACGGCAAGCTGCCGCTGGTGGTGCTGGTGCACGGCGGTCCGCACGCGCGCGGCACGCGCTGGGAATGGAACGCCAACAGCCAGTTCCTGGCGTCGCGCGGCTACGCGGTGCTGGAGCCGGAGTTTCGCGGCAGCACCGGCTACGGCGAGCGGCACTTCCGCGCCGGCTGGCAGCAGTGGGGCAAGAAAATGCAGGACGACATCGCCGATGGCGCCAACTGGGCGGTCGAGCAGGGCATCGCGGACGGCGGGCGCATCTGCATCGCCGGCGGCAGCTATGGCGGCTACGCCGCGCTGATGGGCCTGGTGAACGATCCGCAGCTCTTCAAGTGCGGCGTGGCCTGGGCCGCCGTGACCGACATCCAGCTGCTGTACGACGGCCACTGGCGCTTCGATGCCGACTTGTCCAAGGACTTCCAGAAATACGGCATGCCGGCGCTGATCGGCGATCCGGCCACGCACGCCGAGCAGTTCAAGGCCACGTCGCCGCTGCAGCAGGCGGCGCGCATCACCCAGCCGCTGCTGCTGGCCTACGGCGACGACGACCGGCGCGTGCTGCCGGTGCACGGTGCGCGGCTGCGCAAGGCGCTGCGCGCCGCCGGCAACCAGCAGGTGGAATGGATCGAATACGAAGACGAGGAGCACGGCTGGAGCAAGCCGGCCACCCAGATCGACTTCTGGACCCGCGTCGAAAAATTCCTGGGCCGCCAGATCGGCCCGGGCCAGAAAGCACAACCTTGAGAAAGCCATTCATGCGCATCGCGCCCCTCCTGCTCGCGGCCGCACTGGCCGCCGGCGCCCCCGCCCCGGCACTGGCGGCGACGCCGGCCGACATCCCCGCCAGCCATTTCTTCCAGAACCCGCAGTTCAGCGCGGCGGCCCTGTCCCCGACCGCGCGCTACCTGGCGGTGCGCACCGGCGCCGAAGGCCGCCGCCTGGGCTTGGCCGTGATCGACCTGGAAAGCGGCAAGATCGAGGTCGTGGCGCAGTACGGCGACGCCGACGTGCGCCAGTTCTACTGGATCAACGATACGCGCCTGGTGTACGACATGGGCGACAAGCAGCGCGCACCCGGCGACCGCCGCGCGTACCCGGGCATCTACGCCGTCAACCACGACGGCAGCGGCCAGCGCCAGCTGGCCCTGCGCACCGAAACCGAGCGCACCATGTCGACCCGCTTGTCGCAGCGGGCGCTGCCGTCGAGCACCCAGCTGCTGGGCCAGCCAGGTGCGCAGGATTCGGAGTGGGTGTACGCGGTGCGGCCGGTGTGGGACGAGGACACCTGGCTGCTCGAGCATCTCAACCTGGTGCGCATCAACACGCTGACCGGCCTGGCCGAGGACGTCAAGCGCCCGGTACCGATGCAGGACTGGTTGCTGGATCCGCAGGGCGTGCCGCGCCTGGCCACGTCGCTGCAGGACGGCAAGCGCAGCGTGCACTACCTGGACCCGGCCGGCGGCGCCTGGCGCACCGTGAGCACCTTCGACGCCTACGGCAACACCGCCGGCAGCTACGAGCCGCTGGGCTTCGGTCCGGGCGGCAAGCTGCTGGTCAGCGCGCACAACGGGCAGGACAAGGAAAGCCTGCGCCTGCTGGACCTGGCGACCGGCGAACTGGGCAAGGAGGCGCTGGTGACGCTGAAGGATTTCGACTTCAGCGGCAGCCCGGTGTACAGCCAAGGCAAGCTGGCCGGCTACGAAGTGCTGGCCGACGGCCGCACCATGGTGTGGCTGGACGCGCAGATGCAGACGGTGCAAAAGGCGGTCGACGCGCTACTGCCCGGCACCATCAACCTGGTGACGCCGGCCGCCCGGCCGCAGGCGCCGTGGGTACTGGTGCGCAGCTATTCGGACCAGCAACCGTCCATCTTCCTGCTGTACAACACCGCCACCGGCAAGCTGCGCCCGGTGGGCGCCACCCATCCGCAAATCAACCCGGCGGACATGGCGCAGATGGACCTGAAACACTACCAGGCGCGCGACGGCATGACCGTGCCGGCCTGGCTGACGCTGCCCAAGGGACAGAAGAAGAACCTGCCGCTGGTGGTGCTGGCGCACGGCGGCCCCTATGTGCGCGGCAATGAACTGAACTGGGACGCCGAAGTGCAGTTCCTGGCCTCGCGCGGCTACGCGGTGCTGCAACCGGAATTCCGGGGCAGCACCGGCTACGGCGCGCAGCACTTCCGCGCCGGCTGGAAGCAATGGGGCCTGGCGATGCAGGACGACATCACCGACGCGGCGCGCTGGGCCATCGCCCAGGGCATCGCCGATCCCAAGCGCATCTGCATCGCCGGCGCCAGCTACGGCGGCTATGCCACCCTGATGGGCCTGCTCAGGGAACCGCAGCTGTTCAAATGCGGCGTGAGCTGGGCCGGCGTGAGCGACATCGGCCTGCTGTACACCGATAGCCGGGCCTTCATGTCGGACTTGCCGCAGGCATGGAAGCAGTACGGCATGCCGCAGCTGGTGGGCGACCTGGTGCAGGACGCGGCTCAGCTGAAGGCGACTTCGCCGCTGGAGCAGGTGGCCCGCATCAAACAGCCCCTGTTGCTGGCGCACGGCACCGACGACCGCCGCGTGCCGATCCAGCACAGCCGCCTGTTCCACGCCGCCGTCAAGCAGGGCAACCCGGACGCGAAACTGGTTGAATACACAGGCGAGGAGCACGGCTGGTCGCTGCCCCAGACCCGCATCGACTTCTGGACCCGGGTGGAAAAATTCCTCGGCCAGCACATCGGCCCCCGGCCGTGAACCAAAGTTTGCTATATTAGTTATTTTGCAATTCCAAGGATAGCCATGCAGCGTCTGTTTCAATGCACCATCCTGGCCGCCGCGCTGTCGCTGACCGCGCTGGGCGCACCGTTCGCCTGCGCCGCCGCGCCGGCCGCCGTGGCAGAAGCCTTGCCGCCGGCCGAGGACTTCTTCAGCACGCCCGAATTCAGCAGCCCCGCCCTGTCGCCCAGCGGCCGCTACCTGGCCGCGCGCCTGGGCGGGAAAGGCCAGCGCGACCGCCTGGCCGTGCTGGACCTGAAGGACAACAGCGCCAAGGTGGTGGCGCAGTTCGGCAATGCCGACATCAGCAACATCACCTGGGTCAACGACGAGCGCATCGCCTTCGACTCGACCGACCGCACGCTGGCGCCGGGCGACATGAAGTCCGGCCCCGGCCTGTATGCCGTCAACCGCGACGGCAGCGGCTACAAGCAGCTGGCCAACCGCAACATCGCCTACGACTACCCGTCCGCTGCCGCCAAGCTGGTGCCGTCCAACGTCGTCCTGCTGCAACAGCGGGGGCCGCAGGACAGCGAGTTCGTCTACGTCCTCAGCCCGCAATACAGCGCCGGCGGCATCGATTATGTCGACCTGCTGCGCCTGAGCACGCTCACCGGCAAAGCCAGCCAGGTCAGCCGTCCCGGCCTGACGCGCGCCTGGCTGCTCGATTTCAAGGGCAATGCGCGGGTGGCCATGACGCTCGACCGCGATCAGGCCGCCATCCACTACCTGGATCCGGCCACCGACAAATGGCGCCAGCTGACCGAGTTCCCCGCCTACTCCGGGCTGAACAGCTTCACGCCGGTGGGGCTGGGTCCGGACGGCACGCTGTATGTCAGTGCGCGCGCCGGGCAGGACAAGACTTCGCTGTACAGCTACGACATCGCCAGCGGCAAGCTGGCCGCCAAACCGCTGGTGACGGTGGCCGACTATGACTTCGCAGGCAGCCTGATCATGGACAAGGACAAGCTGCTCGGCGTGCGCTACTCGGCCGACGCCGTCGACACGGTGTGGCTCGACCCGGCCATGAAGGCGATGCAGGCGCAGATCGACGCCCTGATGCCGCACACCACCAACCTGGTGACCTTGCCGCGCCGCCCGGAAACCCCGATGGTGCTGGTGACGGCCTACTCGGACAGCCAGCCGTCCAGCTACTATCTGTACGACCGCGAAAAGAACAAGCTGGACCGCGTGGGCAGCAGCTATCCCAAGATCGACGCCGGCGCCATGGGCAAGCAGGCCGTGGTGCGCTACGCCGCGCGCGATGGCTTGCAGATCCCCGCCCTGCTGACCCTGCCGCCCGGCCGCGGCAAGAACCTGCCGATGGTGGTGCTGGTGCATGGCGGCCCGTATGCGCGCGGCAGCAGCTGGGGCTGGAATCCGCACACCCAGTTCCTGGCCACGCGCGGCTACGCCGTGCTGGAACCCGACTTCCGCGGCACCACCGGCCTGGGCGAGGCACACTTCCGCGCCGGCTGGAAGCAATGGGGCCTGAAGATGCAGGACGACGTGGCCGACGCGGCCAAATGGGCGGCCGCGCAAGGCATCGCCGACAGCAAGCGCATCTGCATTGCCGGCGCCAGTTACGGCGGCTACGCTGCGCTGATGGGCCTGGTCAACGACAGCGATCTGTACCAGTGCGGCATCAACTGGGTGGGCGTGACCGACATCGCGCTGATGTACAGCGCCAAGGGCAAGTGGCAGATCCGCCCCGACCTGAGCGACGACTGGAAGCAATACGCCATGCCGCTGCTGGTGGGCGATCCGGACAAGGACGCCGCCCAGCTGAAGGACACCTCGCCGCTGCAGCAGGCCGCGCGCATCAAGCGTCCGCTGCTGATGGCGTACGGCGGCGCCGACCGCCGCGTGACCCAGGAGCACGGCACGCAGATGCGCGACGCGCTGCAGGCCGCCGGCCAAGCGCCGGAGTGGGTGCTGTACCCGGACGAGGGCCACGGCTGGAAACTGACCAAGACCCAGGTCGATTTCTGGACCCGCGTCGAGCAATTCCTGAACCGCAATATCGGAGCGCAAGCCCATGCTAAATAAGGTCACGCGCAAACAGCCGGCCCGGCGCACCGCGCTGGCCGCCTGCGCCGCGCTGGCGCTGAAGCTGGGCCTGGGGCTGCCCTTGCCGGCCGCTGCGCAGGCAGCGGAGCAGATACCGGCGCAAATGCCGGCCGCCCCGCCGCCGCTGCAGGACTTCTTCAGCAACCCGCAATTCAGCGCGGCCCAGCTCTCGCCCAGCGGGCGCTACCTGGCGGCCAAGCTGGTCAACGCCAACGGCCGCGAGCGCCTGGCGGTGGTCGACCTGACGGCCGGCAGCGCGCTGGGCGTGGCCACCTTCCAGGACGCCGACGTGGGCCAGTTCGCTTGGGTCAACGACGAGCGCCTGCTGTTCGATACCGCCGACAACCAGTCCGGGGTGGGCGACCGGCGCTACGCGCCGGGCCTGTACGCGGTGAACCGCGACGGCAAAGAATTCCGCCAGCTGGCCAGCCGCAGCGGCGACACGCCCAGCGGACTGGCGGCGCCGCGCATGCTGCCCTGGCACACCTATATGCTGGGCCAGCGCGGCGCGCAGGACAGCGAATACGTCTACGTCACCAGCAAGAAGATCACCGGTCCCGGCCAGGTGGAATACGTGGACCTGCTGCGCCTGAACACCCGCAACGGCTACACCACCACCCTGAACCGCCCGGGCGACGCGCAAAGCTGGCTGCTCGACAGCAAGGGCGAGCCGCGCCTGGTGACCGTGGCGGAAAAAGGCCGCAGCTCGGTGCACTATCTGGACCCGGCCACCAAGGCCTGGCGTGAGCTGGCGTCGTTCGGCCAGTTCACCGGCGGCACAGGCTCGTTCCGGCCGCTGGCGTTCGCGCCGGACGGCACGCTGTACGTGGTCACCCACGCCTACAAGGACAAGTCGGCCGTGCACAGCTACGAGCTGGCCACCGGCAAGATCAACGAGAAGGCGCTGGTGGAGCTGGAGCACTACGACTTCAGCGGCCGCCTCATCATGAGCCAGGACAAGCTGCTGGGCGTGCGCTTCCTGGCCGATGCGCAAGGCACGCGCTGGCTCGACCCGGCCATGCAGGCGGTGCAGGCGGAAGTGGACGCGCTGCTGCCCGGCACCATCAACCTGGTGTCGCCGCCGTCGCACCCGGAAACCCCTAACCTGCTGGTGGAAGCGTATTCCGACCGGCAGCCGCGCGTCTACCTGCTGTACAACAGCGCCACCAAAAAGCTCAGCAAGGTGGGCGAAGCGCGGCCGCAGATCAAGCCCGGCCAGATGGGCAAGCAGGAGCTGATGAGCTACACCGCGCGCGACGGCCTGAAAATCCCCGCCTGGCTGACGCTGCCGAAGGACCAGGACAAGAACCTGCCCATGGTGGTGCTGGTGCACGGCGGCCCCTATGTGCGCGGCAACCAGTGGGGCTGGCACGCGGACGCGCAATTCCTCGCCTCGCGCGGCTACGCGGTGCTGGAGCCGGAGTTCCGCGGCAGCACCGGCTTCGGCCAGGCGCACTTCCGCGCCGGCTGGAAGCAATGGGGCTTGAAGATGCAGGACGACATCGCCGACGGCACGCGCTGGGCGATCGCCCAGGGCATCGCGGACGGCAAGCGGATCTGCATCGCCGGCGCCAGCTACGGCGGCTATGCCACGCTGATGGGGCTGATCAAGGACCCGGACCTGTACCGCTGCGGCATCGACTGGGCCGGCGTCACCGACATCAAGCTGATGTACACCGGCCACTGGAGCTTCCAGTCCGACCTGCCCGATTCGTGGAAGCAGTACGGCATGCCGCACCTGGTGGGCGACCTGGAGCAGGATGCCGAACAGCTCAAGGCCACCTCGCCGCTGGCGCAGGCGGCCCGCATCACGCAGCCGCTGCTGCTGGCCTACGGCGGCTCGGACCGCCGCGTGCCGATCTACCATGGCAAGAAGTTCCGCGACGCGGTGCAGGAAACCAACAAGCAGGTCGAATGGGTGCAGTACGACGAGGAAGGCCACGGCTGGGTGCTGCCGAAGAACCGCTACGACTTCTGGGGCCGGGTGGAGAAGTTCCTGGCCCGGCACATCGGCCCGAACGCAGCGCCGTAAAGCGTGCGGACAGCGCGTGGTATCGCGCGCCGCGCACGGCAGCGGCAAGCTACGCTCTCTCATCATTAAAGGGGAGAGTGGCTATGGGATTGAAAGTGCTGCAAGGCTGTCTGCAAGGTGCCTCCGCACTGCTGCTTGCACTGATGTTGACGGCGCCGGCGAGCGCTCAGGTGCCTGTCCGCAGCTTCTTCGAAAAGGCCCCGGTCAGCGGCGCCAAGCTCTCCCCTTCCGGACGCTATCTGGCACTGCGCACCGGCGGCTACCGCACGCGCGACGGCCTGTCGGTCATGGAACTGGACACTGGAAAACTGCGAGTGCTGGCACAGTATGACGAAGCCGACGTGAACCAGTTCATGTGGATCAGCGACGAGCGCCTGGTCTACAACCTGGGCGACAAGTCGACCGCCATTGGCAACCGGTACTACGCGCCGGGCCTGTTCGCCGTCAACCGGGACGGCAGCAACGGGCGGCAGCTGGTTTCCCGCGACGGCCGATCCAGCGAAGTCCATGGCAGCGCCCCGGGCGAGATACTGCCCTACAACACCTATTTTCTGGATCAACCGCCTGGGCGGGACAACAACACGGTCCATGCCGCACGGGCACAATGGGACGAAAAGGGCACCTCAGTCAGTTTTGAGCTGCTCAAGATCGACACCTTGAGCAGAAACACCAGCATTGTGTCCGTGCCTGCACCGATGCATGGATTGATGCTCGATGCGCAAGGCCGGCCGCGTCTGACGCTATCGGTGATGAACGGCAAGAGCACCTACTACTACCTGCAGCCCGACAGCGACAGCTGGCGCGTGCTGGCCAGCTTCGACGCCGCTGGGGAATCAGCCAGCAGTTTCGACCCGGTCGCATTCAGCCCCGATGGCAAACTGCTGGTCAGCACGCGTGCCGGCGGCGACAAGCTGGCCTTGCGCCGCATGGACCCGGCCACTGGTGAATTGGAACGTGAAGCGCTGGTCGCACTGCCGGCCTTCGATTTCAGCGGCGTACCCGTGCTCAGCAACGGAAAACTGCTCGGCTACGAAGTCCTGGCCGACGGGCACACCATGGCCTGGCTGGACGAGGACATGAAGGCGGTGCAAAAGCACATCGATACGCTGGCGCCAGGCCTGATCAACCTGGTGACGCCGCCGCTGCGCCCACAATCGCCGTGGCTGCTGGTGCGCAGCTACTCGGACCAGCAACCGATGGTCTACATGGTGTATCGCCGCGACACCGGGAAGCTGACCACCATTGCCGCCACCCGGCCGGCCATCCGGCCCGACGACATGGCTCAGATGGACTTGAAATGGCTCAAGGCGCGCGACGGTTTGCCGCTGCCGGCCTGGCTGACGCTGCCCACGGACAGGAAAAAGAACCTGCCGATGGTGGTGCTCGTACATGGCGGCCCCTGGCAACGGGGCGGCAAGCTGGAATGGGACGAGCAAGTGCAATTCCTCGCCTCGCGTGGCTATGCCGTGCTGCAGCCCGAATTCAGGGGCAGCGCGGGCTATGGCAACAAGCACTTCCGCGCCGGCCTCAAGCAGTGGGGCCTGTCGATGCAGGACGACGTGGCGGACGCTGCGCGCTGGGCCATTGAGCAGGGCATCGCCGACCCGAAGCGGGTCTGTATCGCCGGTGCCGGCTATGGCGGCTACTCCGCCTTGATGGGCCTGTTGAAAGATCCACAGTTGTTCAAATGCGGCGTCAACTGGGCCGGCGTGACCGACATCGCGCTGATGCAACAGGAAGATCTGTTTGACCCGTACTACCTGCCTGTCGACTGGCGCGGTCCCGGCATTCCGGCGCTGGTGGGCGACTTGAAGCAAGATGCAGCGCAGCTGGCAGCCACCTCGCCGCTGCAACAAGCATCGCGCATCCGCCAGCCCCTGCTGATGGCTTACGGCAGCACCGACAGATACGTTCCGCTTAGCCACGGCCGCAGCCTCTACAAAGCGGTCAGGGCCCACAATCCGCAAGTCGAGCTGATGGAGTACGAGAACAAGGAGCACGGCTGGGATATTCCCCAGACCAAGATCGACTTCTGGATACGGGTGGAGAAATTCCTCGCCCGGCACATCGGTCCGGCCGCCAAAGCCGAGTAAGAACAGCGTAAACGGAGTAAGCTGGCGGCAGTCCACTCACAAGGAGATGCGCATGCCGTCGGGAAAAATTCTGGTCGCACAGGGAGGCGGGCCCACCGCCGTGATCAACCAGTCGCTGGTGGGGGTGGTGCTGGAGGCGCGCCGCTTCCAGCATGTGACGCGGGTGTACGGCGCGCTGCACGGCGTGCGCGGCATCATCAACGAGGACTTCGTCGACCTGACCCAGGAAACCAGCCACAACCTGGAAATGGTGGCCGCCACGCCCTCCTCCGCGTTGGGTTCCACGCGCGACAAGCCGGACGCCGCCTACTGCGAGCAGATCTTCGAGGTGCTGCGCGCGCACGAGATCGAGCACTTCTTCTACATCGGCGGCAACGACTCGTCCGACACGGTGCGCATCGTCAGCGAGCGCGCCAGCGCGGCCGGCTATCCGCTGCGCTGCATCCACATTCCCAAGACCATCGACAACGACCTGGTGGGCAGCGACCACACGCCCGGCTTCCCGTCCGCCGCGCGCTTCGTGGCGCAAGCCTTCGCCGGCGCCAACCTGGACAACGCCTCGCTGCCCGGGGTCTACGTGGGCGTGGTGATGGGACGGCACGCCGGCTTCCTGACGGCCGCCTCGGCGCTGGGCAAGAAGTTCCCCGACGACGGCCCGCACCTGATCTACCTGCCCGAACGCGTGTTCTCGCTGGAGCAGTTCCTGGCGGATGTGAAAGCCACCTACGAGCAGTACGGCCGCTGCGTGATCGCCGTGTCCGAAGGCATCCACGACGCGTCCGGCGAGGCCATCGCCACCCTGCTGGCCAAGGAAGTGGAGCGCGACGCGCACGGCAATGTGCAGTTGTCGGGCACCGGCGCGCTGGCCGACCTGCTGTGCGACGAGATCAAGGCCAAGCTGGGCATCAAGCGCGTGCGCGGCGACACCTTCGGCTACCTGCAGCGCTCCTTCATCGGCTGCGTGTCGGACGTGGACCAGCGCGAGGCGCGCGAAGTGGGCGAGAAGGCGGTGCAGTTCGCCATGTGGGGCGACCGCTGCGGCTCGGTGGCCATCAAGCGCACCGGCTACTATTCGGCCGACTACGTGCTGCTGCCGCTGGCGGAAGTGGCGGGCAAGACGCGCACCATGGAGGACGAGTTCATCAGCGCCAGCGGCACCGGCGTGACGGACGCCTTCCGCATGTATCTGCGTCCCCTGCTCGGCTCCGGCATGCCGGACGCGTTCCGCCTGCGCCCGGCGCCGGTGGCCAAGATCCTCAAGAAGTGATGTGGGCGAAGGTCTTGTTGACGATGCGCCACGCGCCATCCGTCAGGCGCAAGGTGAGGTACAGGTGGTAGTTAAAACCCAGCATGGGTGAATGCAGCCGCGCACTGGCGATGCTGCCCATGCTGTCCACCGACAGCACCCGCATGCGGTACGGCTCGCCCAGCGACTGCGGGCTGGCGCGGCCGGCCACGCCGTCGAGGTAGGCGGCGATGGTCTTGAAGTAGGGCTGGCCGTTGATGTCGCCGTAGACTTGGGCCTCGGGCTCGAACAAGGCGGCCAGGGCAACGGTGTCGCCCTCATGGACGCCGCGCAGGTAGGCTTGCGCGACGGCGGTAATGGCGGCGTTGGGGCTGGCGTCGATGTCTTGCATGTCATGCTCCTGTCTGAAAAAGGAAGGCGCCGTCCGGCGCCCTCCTGCGGCTTCAGCCTTGCTGCTCGGCCGTGGCCACGTGCTGCAAGGTCGCTTGCAGCTGCTGCTCCAGCTTGTCCGCATGGGCGTAGCCAGGGCTGATCTCGTACAAGCCTTCTTCCGTTTCCAGCAGCAGCGCCGGGAAGCTGCGGATGCCCAGCGAGCGCACGTGCGCAAACTCGGCCGCCGTGACGGCGATGGCCGACGCGCTGTTCCATTCCGCGTGCAGCACGGCGGCCGGAACCGCGTGGCCATCCTTCGCCAGCGCCGCCGACGCCACCCCGGCCAGCACCTTGCCGTCGGTGGTGTCCAGCGCATCGACGTAGAAGGCATGCTGCAGGGCGCGGAACACGGCCAGCTGGTCGGCCTGCGGCGCCACCCGGCGCGCCGCCACCACGGCGCGGCAGATCGGCTCGGTGTCGTAGACGAAGTTCTGGCGCGCCACGAAACCGGCGCGGTTGAACGGCAGGCCGCTGGCCTCCTCCACCCGGGCCCAGTGGCCCAGGCGGAACTGCTTCCCGGCATCGTCCAGCAGGTCGGTGGCGCCGGCCCGCACGCCGCCCACCAGGATCTGCAGTTCCAGTTCCGGATGGCGCTGCGTCAGCGCGGTCAGCTCCTTGCCGAAGCCGTAGCACCACGAGCACATCGGGTCGCCGGCGAAGACCAGTTTCATGACTTGTCTCCCAGCTTGGCCGCCGCGCGGGCTGCCGCTTCGCGCGCGCGCATGGTCACCACGTTCTCGCGGTTCACGCCCCAGCTGTCCATCTCCACTTCGTCGATGATGACGAAGGTGGTGGCCGGGTTCTTGTTCAGCACGCGCTGCAGCAGGTCGGTCGCGCCTTCGATCAGTTCCAGCTTCTGGGCAGGGGTGGCGCCTTCTTTGGTGATGCGGATATTTACGTAGGGCATGGTGATTCTCCTTGGGGTGAAGTGAGTTGCGGTGGGGGGAAGCTCGCTTACCAGGTGCCGGCCGCTGCGCCGCCGTCGACCACGGCCACGGTGCCGCTGACGAAGGAGGAGTCGGTCAGGTACAGCACGGCGTTGACGATGTCGTCGGTCTCGCCAACGCGGTTGGCGGGCGACAGGCCTTTCAGGAAGTTCTGCGTGCCTTCGTCGGTGCCGTGCATCGGGGTGCGGATGATGCCGGGCGCCACCGCGTTGACCTGCACGTTGGAGCCGGCCAGTTCAATCGCCAGGCCGCGCGTGGCGTGGTTCAGGCCGCCCTTGATCAGGATGGGCAGCAGCGCGTTGACCTTGGCGTTGGGCTGCTCGGCGATGGAAGCGGTGATGGTGACGATGTGGCCGGCCTTGTTGGCGCTCATGTGGCGCGCCGCTTGCTGCGACGGGTAGAAGAAGCCCATCAGGTTGGTGCCGACGATGGTGTTGACTTCTTCCTCGGTGTAGTCGCCCACGGCCTTCGGCAGGAAAATGCCGGCGTTGTTGATCAGGATGTCCACCTTGCCGAACGCGGCGATGGCTTTCTCGAACAGCGCGGCGGCGGTGGAGGCCAGCGCGATGTCGCCGGCCACCGGAAGGAAGTTGGCGGGATGGCCCAGCTGGGCGGCGGCGGTCTGCAGGCCGTCGGCGCTGCGGGCGTTGCCGACCACGTTGTAGCCGCGCTCCAGGTAAGCCTTGGCGATGGCGAAGCCGATGCCGCTCGAGGCGCCGGTGACGATGACGGTTTTGTTGCCGTTGTTGGTGGTGTTCATGGTGTGCTCCAGTTCAGGTTTGCGTGGTTACCGCCGGGTTTGTGTGCGGCATGGACACACTTTACTTATTCCATTGGTGACGATAAATGGCTAATATGGAACATGACTTAATACACGGTGTAATGTATGCAGCGTAATTTCGACGAGATCCAGCTCGGCACCATCGAGCTGTTCTGCCAGGCGGCGGAACTGGGCAGCTTCACGGCGGCGGCCAACCAGAGCGGCGTGACGCCGGCGGCGGTGAGCCGCTCGATCGCGCGGCTGGAGGAGCGGCTGGGGGTGCGGCTGTTCGTGCGCACCACGCGCCAGATCCGGCTCACGGACGGCGGCCAGCGCTACTACGAGCAATGCCGCGAGGCGCTGGACCGGCTGCTGGAGGCGGAACGCGAAGTGACCGGCGCGCAAAAGGCGCCGGCCGGGCCGCTGCGCATCAGCGTGCCCACGCCCTACGGCCACTACCGGCTGCTGCCGCTGCTGCCGGAGTTCCGCGCGTTGTATCCGGACGTGACGGTGCAGGTGCACATCAGCAACCGCAATATCGACTTCGCCGAGGAAAGCTATGACATGGTGGTGCGCGGGCGCGACCCGGCCGATTCATCGCTGATCGCGCGCAAGCTGGAGGATGCGGAACTGGTGCTGGTGGCGGCGCCGGCCTACCTGAAGCGGGCCGGCACGCCGAAGTCGCTGGAAGAGCTGCAGCAGCACGAGTGCATCCAGTTCGACCTGCCCAGCAGCGGGCGCAAGATCCCGTGGCAGTTCAAGGTGGATGGCAAGCAGATCGACCTGATGACCAGCGGCGGCTACACCTGCGCCGAGGACGTGCTGGGCATCGTCACGCTGGCGCGCGCGGGCGCCGGGCTGGTGCAGACCTACCGCTACATCGTGGACCGCGACCTGGCGGACGGCTCGCTGGTGGAGCTGCTGCCGCAGTTCGGCGGCACCTCGCGCCCCTTCATCCTGCTATACCCGCACGCGCGCCACCTGTCGCTGCGGGTGCGCGCCTTTGTCGATTTCATGACGGGGCGGCTGGGGCAAGCCTCGCCCCGGGAGCGGGTATAACAGGCGCCAGGCAAGGCCTGCCGGGCGGCGCCGGCGGCCCTTGGCGGCTTATTTGCGGTAGGCGGCCGTGGCGCGGCCCAGGTTGTCCTCGATGCCGCCGGGCTGTTGCAAGCCCTGCTCCACCAGCGCTTTCAGGCGCTGCTGGGTGGCCGGCCGCTTGACCGAGGCGATGAAGGCGTCCCAGCCGGGCTGCATTTCAGCGTCCGGCGGCAGGCTGGCCAGGTTGACCAGCGCCTTGGTGTCGACGATAGCGGCCCGCTCGAAGGAGGCGATGCGGCGCGCCATGGTGTCGACAAAGCCGTCCAGCTCGGCGTCCGGCAGCGAACGGTTCACGTAGCCGTAGCGCTCGGCAACGTCGCCGTTGACGTCGTCCGAGGCCACCAGGATTTCCAGCGCGCGGCCGCGTCCCACCAGGCGCGGCAGGCGCGCCATCGGGCCGCCGCCCGCCACCAGGCCGGCGCCCACTTCCCACTGCGACAGCACGGCTTTTTCGCGGCTGGCGAAGCGCATGTCGGTGGCCAGTATCAGCTCGCTGCCGATGCCGGTGGCGCGGCCCCGGATCGACGAGATGGTGACGATGGGCAGGCGGGCGATGCGCACCATCAAATCCGGCACCGGGTGCATGCCGGTGGGGCCGGGCGCCATGCCGGTCGATTCTTCCAGCGGCGTGAGCAGGTCATAGTGGGCGATGAAGCTGCCCGGGATGGCGCTGTCGAACACCACCACCTGCACCTGCTGGTCGGCTTCGATCGCTTCCACGATCCTGACCAGCTCGCGCACTTCCTTGGGGCCGACGATGTTCAGCGGCGCGTTGGCGAAGGTGACTTTCCAGTAGGCCGGGCTGACCCGGGTCAGGCGGATCTTGGCGTCCGGCGCTTCGGCGCCGATGGGAGCGGCGCTGGCGGCAGCTGCCTTGGGCGCTGCGGCTTTGGGTGCAGCTGCCTGGGCGGCGCCGGCGAAGCTGGCGGCAAGGGCGGCGGCGGCAAAGGCGCCGGTCAGCGCGGCGGCGGCGCGTTTCATAGTGAAGTTCATGATGGCTCTCCTCAGGCAAGACGCGCGGTGACTTGGCGGATGCGTTCACCGAACAGGCGCGCGGTCTTCAGGTCGCCGGCGGGGATCTCATCCACCGACGCGTCCGACGGCGTGGCGGTGGCCAGGCCGGCGAAGGAGGACAGGTAGTTCACATCGTCGCGGTGGGCGTTCTTGGCGTTGCTCGGCATCATGCCGGTGCCGGCCCACAGCATGCCGTGCTGCTGCGCCAGGGTGAACAGGGTGTACAGCGTGGTCTGCTTGTCGCCGGCCACCGAGGCCGAGTTGGTGAAGCCGGCCGCCAGCTTGTCCTTCCAGCCCTGCTTGAACCACACCGACGAGGCGGTGTCGGCAAAGCGCTTGAACTGCCAGCTCACGTTGCCCATGTAGGTGGGCGAGCCGAAGATGATGGTTTGCGCCTTGGCCAGTAAGTCCCAGCCCGCTTCAGGCAACTGGCCTTCGGCGTCGATGGCCAGCAAGGCGGCGCCGCTGCCTTCGGCAACTGCCTCGGCGATCTTGGCGGTGTGGCCGTAGCCGCTGTGGTACACGATGACGATGTTCGAGTTCATGATGGTTCTCCAGAATGTGATGGTTGGGTTTGCTTAGCTGCTGCCGTCGTTTCCGTTCGGCATGGAACCACTATAGTTATTCCTGAAGAGAACATAAATCCCAAAATAAGCAATTCATTTGATACATAATGTAATCAATTGGGATGCAAAAAAGGCATGCCGCAGCATGCCTTTGATGTTCCAGCGCGGCGCGGATCAGGTCCGCGCCTTGGGCATTACACCACCACGCACTGGTGTTCGCCTTCCGCCGAGGCGCGGATGGCGCCGATGCGGTAGACGGTTTCGCCGGCCGCTTGCAGCTGGGCCATGGCGGCGTCCGCGTCGGCGGCGGAAACGATGACCGTCATGCCGATGCCGCAGTTGAACACGCGGTGCATTTCAGCGTCGGCCACGCCGCCGTGCTGCTGCAGCCACTGGAACAACGGCGGCAGGGTCCACGATTTGCCGTCCAGCTCGCAGGTCAGGCCGGGCTGCAGCACGCGCGGGATGTTTTCCACCAGGCCGCCGCCGGTGATGTGCACCAGGCCCTTGACTTCCATCGCCGCCATCAGCGCCAGCAGCGGCTTGACGTAGATGCGGGTTGGCTCCATCAGCACGTCGGCCAGCTTGCGGCCGTGGAAGTCGCCTTCCAGGTCCGGCTTGGCCACTTCGATGATCTTGCGCACCAGCGAATAGCCATTCGAGTGCGCGCCCGACGAGGCCAGGCCCAGCACCACGTCGCCCGGGGCGATCTTCTTGCCGTCGATAATTTTCGATTTTTCCACCACGCCCACCGCGAAACCGGCCAGGTCGTACTCGCCGGCCGGGTACATGCTCGGCATCTCGGCTGTTTCGCCGCCGATCAGCGCCGCGCCGGACTGCTCGCAGCCCTGGGCGATGCCCTTGATGACGTCGGTCGCTTGCGGCACATCCAGCTTGCCGCACGCGAAGTAGTCCAGGAAAAACAGCGGCTCGGCGCCCTGCACCAGGATGTCGTTCACGCTCATGGCCACCAGGTCGATGCCCACCGTGTCGTGGCGGTTCAGCTCGAAGGCCAGCTTCAGCTTGGTGCCCACGCCGTCCGTGCCGGACACCAGCACCGGCTCCTGGTACTTCTTGCTGATCTCGAACAGCGCGCCGAAGCCGCCGATGCCGGCCATCACGCCTTCGCGCATGGTGCGCTTGGCAAACGGCTTGATCGCTTCGACTAAAGCATCGCCCGCGTCGATATCGACGCCGGCGTCACGGTAGGACAGGGAAACATTAGAAGGTTGGCTCATGGTGTATTTCGCAGCGGAGGCGGTAAAATAGAAGGCGGTGGCCGGAATTCATGCATTTGCGACGCAAAACCCGGCAAGTCCGCTATTTTATCAAAATGCCCCGTCAACCTGCCGTTTTTACGAAAAACATCTTCCCCACATGCCATTCCCCCTCTCGGTCGAACAAAAACAAACGGCATTCTGGGTAGCATTGTGGCTGGCATTCGGCGTGCTGCTGGTGGCGCTGGGCCCCGTCCTGACACCTTTCCTGGCGGCGGCCATCATCGCCTACGCCCTCAATCCCGGCGTCGACCGCATCGACCGCCTGCGCGTGGGCCGCTTCGACGTGCCGCGCCCGCTGGCGGTGGTGGCGGTGGTGCTGCTGTTCCTGTGCGCCGTGCTGTCGCTGGTGCTGATCGTGGTGCCGGTGCTACAGACCGAGATCCCGCTGCTGCAGGCGCAGATCCCGGCCTTCCTGGCCAAGGCCAACGACGTGCTGAGCCCGCGCCTGCGCGAGATGGGCATCAAGGTGCAGCTCGATTCGGCCGGCATCAAAAAACTCGTCTCGCAGCAGATGGTGGCCAGCGGCGACGAAATCTGGACCGCCGTGCTGGCCTCGGCGCGCGTGGGCGGCACCGCCGTGCTGGGCTGGATCGCCACCGTGGTGCTGGTGCCGGTGCTGCTGTTCTACCTGCTGCTGGACTGGCACCAGATGATGGCGCGCATCGCCGGCGCCGTGCCGCGCCGCTACATCGGCGCCACCGTGGCCATGGCCGAGGAAGTCGACACCCTGCTGGCGCAGTACCTGCGCGGCCAGCTGTCGGTGATGGTGGTGCTGGCGGTGTACTACTCGACCTGCCTGGCCATCGCCGGCTTCGACGTGGCGCTGCCGGTGGGCATCCTGACCGGCCTGCTGGTGTTCATCCCCTACCTCGGCTTCGGCCTGGGCCTGGTGCTGGCGCTGATCGCCGCCGTGCTGCAGTTTTCCGACTGGAGCGGCGTGATCGCGGTGGCCATCATCTACGGCGCCGGCCAGGTGATCGAGGGCTTTTTCCTCACGCCGCGCCTGGTGGGCGAGCGCATCGGCCTCAATCCGCTGGCCGTCATTTTCGCCCTGCTGGCCTTCGGCCAGCTGTTCGGCTTTGTCGGCGTGCTGCTGGCGCTACCCGCCTCGGCCATCCTGATGGTGGCCTTCAAACATCTTCGCAGCCACTACTTGCGCAGCAGCTTTTATAATGCGTAGTGTGAAGACGAATATGCAAACTGCGGGGCGCGAGCCATGAAGCAACTGGTGCTGGACCTGGGCGCCGAGCCTGTGCTCACCCTCGACTCCTTCGAAGTGGGCCAAAACGCCGAGGTGGCCGCGCTGATGCGCGAGTTCGCCGGCCGCACTTCGCGCGAACATTTCGCCTACCTGTGGGGCGACATGGGCGCGGGCAAAAGCCACATCCTGAAGGCGCTCGGCGCCCTGGAAGGGGCGCGCTACATCTCGCCGTTCTCGATCGAGTCCGAATTCGTCTATTCGCCGGAGGTGGACCTGTACCTGCTGGACGACTGCGAAAAGCTGTCGCCGCTGGCGCAGATCGACGCCTTCGCCCTGTTCAACGAGATCCGCGCCAACAACGCCTTCATGGTGTGCAGCGGCGCGGTGGCGCCGGCCGTGCTGCCGGTGCGCGAGGACCTGCGCACGCGCATGGGCTGGGGCCTGATCTACCGCCTGCACGGCCTGACCGACGATGAAAAGGTTGCCGCATTGACCACGGCGGCGGCGGCCCGCGGGTTGACGCTGTCGCCCGGCGTGTTACCCTATTTGCTTTCGCATTACCGGCGCGACATGCGCTCGCTGTCGGAAATGCTGGACGCGCTAGACCAATATTCCCTTGAAACCCAACGTCCCATTACCCTGCCGCTGTTGCGCGAGTGGCTGCAGGCGGAAGCGAAAGAATGATGAATCTGGCCCTGTTTGACCTCGACCACACCCTGTTGCCCATCGATTCGGACTACGAATGGGGCCAATTCCTGTGCCGCATCGGCGCCGTCGACGCCGAGGCCTTCGCGGCCCGCAACCAGGCCTTCTTCGAGCAGTACCAGGCCGGCACGCTGGACCCGGTGGAGTACCTGGAATTCTCGCTCGGCACCCTGGCCGGCTTCCCGCGCGCCAAACTGGACGAAATGCACGCGCAGTTCATGCGCGAAGTGATCGCCCCGGCGATCCGCCCGTCGGCCCGCGCGCTGCTGCAAAAGCACCTGGACGCCGGCGACCTGGTGGCCATCGTCACCGCCACCAACCACTTCGTCACCGCGCCCATCGCCCAGGCGCTGGGCATCGAGCACCTGATCGCGGCCATGCCGGAAGTGGCGGCCGACGGCAGCATCACCGGCAAACTGGTGGGCACGCCAACCCAGGGCCACGGCAAAGTGGTGCACACCAAGGCCTGGCTCGAAAAACTGGGCAAGCGCCTGGAAGACTTCGACACCGTGCACTTCTACAGCGACTCGCACAACGACATCCCGCTGATGTCGGTCGTCACCCACCCGGTGGCCACCAATCCAAACGCCGCACTGACCAGCCACGCCGCCGAAAAAGGCTGGCCAACGATAAATATATTCAATGATTAAGAAATTGATCCGCAAAATCCTCGGCGTCAAAGAAGCCCCCGCACGAGACACCAGTGTCCCGGTGGTCCTTGGCGCCAACCAGCACGGCATCGACCCGCGCCTGCTGTCCTCCAACGCCGTGCGCGTGACCAGCACCCTGCAGGAAGCCGGCTACCAGGCCTTCGTGGTGGGCGGCGCGGTGCGCGACCTGCTGCTGGGCGTGAAGCCGAAAGACTTCGACATCGCCACCGACGCCACGCCCGAGCAGGTGAAACGCCTGTTCCGGCGCGCCTTCATCATCGGCAAGCGCTTCCAGATCGTGCACGTGATGTTCGGCCAGGACCTGCTGGAGGTGACCACCTTCCGCGGCCCGTCGATCGAGAACGCGCCCAAGGATGAACATGGCCGCGTCCTGCGCGACAACACCTTCGGCAGCATGGCGGAGGACGCCGAGCGGCGCGACTTCACCATCAACGCCATGTACTACAACCCGGCCAACGAGGAAGTGTGGGACTACCACGGCGGCATCGAGGACATCCGCGCCAGGACGCTGCGCATCATCGGCGTGCCGGAGGCGCGCTACCGCGAAGACCCGGTGCGCATGCTGCGCGTGACGCGTTTCGCGGCCAAGCTGGGCTTCCAGATCGAGCCCGGCACGCGCGAGCCGATCACCATCATGGCGCCGCTGATCAACAACGTGCCGCCGGCGCGCGTGTTCGACGAGATGCTCAAGCTCTTGATGTCCGGCCAGGCGCTGGCCTGCCTGCTGCAGTTGCGCAAGGAAGGCCTGCACCACGGCCTGCTGCCGCTGCTGGACGTGGTGCTGGAGCAGCCGCTGGGCGTGAAGTTCGTGACCCTGGCGCTGGACTCGACCGACAAGCGCATCCACGCCGGCAAGACCGTGTCGCCGGGCTTCCTGTTCGCGTCGCTGCTGTGGCACCAGGTGCTGGAGAAGTGGAACGCCTACAAGGCCGCCGGTGAATTCCCCATCCCCGCGCTGCACCTGGCGGCGGACGACGTGCTGGACTCGCAGACCGAAAAACTGGCGCTGCAGCGCAAGATCGGCTCGGACATGCGCGACATCTGGTCGATGCAGCCGCGCTTCGAGCGCCGCACCGGCAAGAACCCGTACAAGCTGCTGGAGCACCTGCGCTTCCGCGCCGGCTACGACTTCCTGCTGCTGCGCTGCGCCTCGGGCGAGATCGACGCCGAGCTGGGCGAATGGTGGACCGCCTTCTACGACGGCGACGAAACCGAGCGCGAACAGCTGGTGGCCGGTTTGAGCCACACCGGCGGCGCTGCCGCCGGCGCGAAACGCAAGCGTCCGCCGCGCCGCGGCGGCCGTAGCAAGGGCGAAGGCGCCGACGCCGGCGGCAGCGACAGCTACGCCGACAGCAGCACGGCCGGCGCTGGCCACGGCGCCAGCGCCGGCGGCGCAGGCGGCGAGGCCGAAGGCGTGGCCGCGCCGCGTGAACCGCGCGAGCCCCGTCCGCCACGCGCACGCGCCCCGCGCGCGCCGCGCAGCCGCGCCCCAGCCGGCGCGGACACCGGCAACGGCGGCGGCAGCGACGGCGAATGAGCGCAGTCCTGAGCGCCATGGGCACCATGAGCACCATGAGCACCACCGCCTACATCGGCATCGGCGCCAACCTGGGCGACGCGCAGGCCAACGTGCAGGACGCCATCGCGCGCCTGCGCGCCCTGCCCGGCTGCACCGTGAGCGCCGTCTCCTCGCTGTACCGCACCGCCCCGGTCGACTCCAGCGGCGACGACTACATCAACGCCGTCGCCTGCCTGGAAACGGAACTGGGCGCGCAAGCGCTGCTGCAGGCGCTGCAAGGCATCGAGCAGGCCCACGGCCGCGAGCGCCCCTACCATAACGCCCCGCGCACGCTGGACCTGGACCTGCTGCTCTACGGCCGGCAGCAGATCAACAGCCCGGAGCTGACCGTGCCGCACCCGCGCATGTGCGAACGCGCCTTCGTCATCGTGCCGCTGCTGGAAATCGCCGGCAACATCGCCATCCCCGGCCGCGTCCCGGCCCGCTGCTTCGAATCGGCCGTCGCCGACCAGGCCATCACCCGGCTGTAAATTCCATGCAAACACTCCTGCTGCTCGCCGCTTCCAACATTTTCATGACCGTCGCGTGGTACTGGCATTTGAAGGGCGGGATGAACAAGCCGCTGTTCACGGTCATCATGATCAGCTGGGCCATCGCGTTCGTGGAGTACTGCCTGGCGGTGCCGGCCAACCGGATCGGCTTTGCCAGCGGCTGGAGCGCGGGGCAACTGAAGGTGACGCAGGAGGCCATTGCGCTGATCGTGTTCGGCGTTTTCATGGTGACCGTGCTGGGCGAGCCGGTGAGCTGGCGGCACCTGGCGGCGTTCGGCTGCATCATGGCGGCCGTGGCCTTCCTCTTCGTCGGCAAGTAGTGGGCAAATCGCGGGCAAATAGTGGCCGCCGTCTATTTCGGAATCCCACGCTGAAAAGAAAGTTCGTTCGCGGGTAGAATACGCGGTTTGGCGGCAGGGATTACACTGGCGCCATCTCCGGTCACACTACTTGAGGAACACCCATGTCTGGTTATTTGCAAGGAAACGAAATGGCGGGCAGCGCTCCTGTGCCGGCCGCTGGTGCAAACACTGCAGCGGCTCCGGCGGCAGCGCCGGCAAAACCCGTGGCGCAAAAGGCGGTCACCATCCCCGCGCTGAACGCGCGCAAAGCCGCCGGCGACAAGATCACCATGCTGACCTGCTATGACGCGAGCTTCGCTTCGCTGATGGACCGCTGCGGCGTGGAAGTGCTGCTGATCGGCGATTCGCTGGGCATGGTCTGCAACGGGCTGGACTCGACGCTGCCGGTGACGCTGGACGAAGTGGCTTACCACACCAGGGCTGTCGCGCGCGGCAACAAGTCGGCGCTGGTGCTGGCCGACATGCCGTTCGGTACCTACGCCAATCCGCAGCAGGCGTTCGACAACGCGGTCAAGCTGATGCAGGCCGGCGCGCACATGGTGAAGATCGAGGGCGGCGCCTGGCTGGCCGAGACCGTGAAGTTCCTCACCGAGCGCTCGGTGCCGGTGTGCGCGCACCTGGGCCTGACGCCGCAGTCGGTGCACCAGTTGGGCGGCTACAAGGTGCAGGGCAAGACCATCGAGAGCGCCGAGATGCTGAAGGCCGACGCGCTGAAGCTGCAGGCCGCCGGCGCGGCCATGGTGGTGCTGGAGGCGATTCCTACCCAGCTGGGCAAGGAAGTGACCGAGCTGCTGACGATGCCGACCATCGGCATCGGCGCGGGTCCGGACTGCTCGGGCCAGGTGCTGGTGATGCACGACCTGCTGGGCGTGTTCCCGGGCCGCAAAGCGCGCTTCGTGAAGAATTTCATGGAAGGCCAGACCAGCATCGATGCGGCGGTCAGCGCCTATGTGACTGCCGTCAAGGATGGCTCCTTCCCGGCGCTGGAGCACTGCTTCTAACGACAAAGGGGCCGCCAGGCCCCTTTGTCTTCAACCGATCTGTATCCAGGTGGTCTTCAACTCGGTGTACTTGTCGAACGCGTGCAGCGATTTGTCGCGGCCGTTGCCGGACTGTTTGTAGCCGCCGAAGGGCACGGTGATGTCGTCGCCGTCGTACTGGTTCACGTGCACGGTGCCGGCCCTTAAGGCCCGCGCCACCTGGATCGCCTTGCTCATGTTGGCGCTCCACACCGCCGCCTGCAGCCCGTAGGGCGTGGCGTTGGCCTGCTTCACGGCGTCCTGCACGTCCGTGAAGCTGAGCACCGACAGCACCGGTCCGAATATCTCTTCCTGCGCGATCTTCATGCCACTGTCGACCTGGTCGAACAGCGTGGGCGCCACGTAGTAGCCGCCGCTTTGCGCGCGCTCCCGCATGCCCCCCGCCAGCAGCCGCGCGCCGCCGGCCTTGCCGGCCTCGATATAGCCCAGCACCGTTTTCATCTGCACTTCGTCCACGATGGCGCCCATCACGGTGGCTTCGTCCAGCGGGTCGCCCGGCTGGTAGCGCGGCACCATGGCCAGCGCCTTCTCGATGAACGCGTCCTTGATCGACTCTTCCACGAACAGCCGCGACGGCGCGTTGCAGCTCTCGCCCTGGTTGAAATAGATGGAGCCGACCGCCGCAGCCACCGCCGCGTCCAGGTCCGGGCAGTCGGCGCAGACGATGTTGGCGGACTTGCCGCCGAGCTCGGTCCAGGCCCGCTTCAGGTTCGACTGCCCCGCCATCTGCATGATCTGCTTGCCCACCCGGGTGGAGCCGGTGAAGGCGATGCAATCGACGTCCATGTGCAGCGCCAGCGCGCTGCCGGCCTCGTTGCCGTAGCCGGGCAGCACGCTGAACACGCCGGCCGGAATGCCCGCCTGCAGCGCCAGTTCGGCCAGCCGCAATGAGGTCAGCGGCGCCTTCTCGGACGGTTTCAGCACCACGCTGTTGCCCGCCGCGAGCGCCGGGGCGATCTTCCACGCGGCCATGATCATCGGGTAGTTCCACGGGATGATGGCGCCCACCACCCCGACCGGTTCGCGCGTGATCAGCGCCAGGCTGCTGCTGGCGGTGGGGGCGATTTCGTCGTACACCTTGTCCACCGCCTCGCCGTACCAGCGGATGCAGTTGGCGGCCGAGCCCACGTCCACGCTCTGGCTGTATTTGATCGGCTTGCCCATGTCCAGCGTTTCCAGCAGCGCCAGTTCGGCGGCGTTCTGCTGGACCAGGTCCGCAAAGCGGATCAGCACGCGCTTGCGTCTGGCGGGCGGCATGCCGGCCCAGCGGCCGTCCTCGAAGGCGGCGCGGGCGGCCTGCACGGCCGCGTCCACGTCGGGCGCGCCGCAGCGGGCCACGGCGGCCAGCTTGCGGCCATCGATGGGGGAATGTTTGTCGAACTGCTGCCCGGTGCGGGACCAGGCGCGCTCACCGTTGATGAAGGCGCGGCCGTCGATGTTCAGCGCAAGTGCGCGCTCGTGCCAAAGTGCGTCTGCCATGCTGTGCTCCTTGTCGTGGGGCGCCGATCGGGGCGCCCCATGATTTTACGCCTTGCCGGCGGCGGAGACTTGTTTCATTCGTGCGCGCTGGGCGCGCGCCATGTAGACGCTGGAGGCGATCACCGCCACCGTCACCACCAGGATGGTCAGCGCGGCCACGGCGTTCACGCGCGGGTCCAGGCCGAGGCGGGCGCGCGAGAAGATCACCAGCGGCATGGTGGTCGAGCCGGGACCGGACAGGAAGGCCGACAGCACCACATCGTCCAGCGACAGGGTGAACGTCAGCAGCCAGGCCGAGGCCAGCGCCTGCTTGATGTTGGGCAGGGTCACCAGGAAGAACACCTGGTATGGACGGCAGCCCAGGTCCATGGCGGCCTCTTCCAGCGACTTGCTCATCTCCTGCAGGCGCGATTGCACCACCACGGTGGCGTAGGCCATGCCGAGCAGGGTATGGCCGATCCAGATGGTGGCCAGGCCGCGCTCGGGGAAGCCGAACATCTTCTGCACCGACACCAGCATCAGCAGCAGCGACAGGCCGATGATCACCTCCGGCATCACCAGCGGCGCGCTGGTCATGGCCGAGAACAGGGTGCGGCCGGCGAAGCGGCTGTAGCGGTTCAGCACGAACGCGGCGAACGTGCCCAGCACCACCGAGGAGCAGGCCGTCAGGAAGGCGATGCGCAGCGACAGGCCGAAGCCGGCGATGATCTCGGCGTCGTTCAGCAACTCGCCGTACCACTGGGTGGAGAAGCCGCTCCACACCATGTCCTGGCGCGAGCTGTTAAACGAGAACACCACCAGCACGATAATCGGCAGGTAGAGGAACAGGTAGCCGAGCGAAAGCCAGCCGCGGCCGAACCAGCGCGGAATCAGGGAGCCCTTCTGCTGTTGCGTCATTTGCGGTCTCCTTCGCGCTGCTCGGCCTGGTGTTTGTTGAGGATAGCCATCGGCACCAGGATCAGCAGAATGACCACCACGGTGACGGAGGACGCCATCGGCCAGTCGTTATTGGTAAAGAATTCGTCCCACAGCACGCGGCCTATCATCAGCGTTTCCGGGCCGCCCAGCAGCTCGGGGATGACGTACTCGCCCACGGCGGGAATGAACACCAGCATGGCGCCGGCGATGATACCGGACTTCGACAGCGGCACGGTGATGCGCCAGAACGCCTGCCACGGCGTGGCGCCCAGGTCGGCCGCCGCCTCCAGGAAGCGCAGGTCCATCTTGGCCAGGTTGGTGTACAGCGGCAGTATCATGAACGGCAGGTAGGCGTACACCATGCCGACCACCAGCGAGAACGAGGTGTTCATCATGTGCAGCGGCTCCTGGATGGCGCCGATGGACATCAGGAAGTTGTTCAGGATGCCCTGGTTGGCCAGGATGCCCTTCCACGCGTAGATGCGCAGCAGGAAGGAGGTCCAGAACGGCAGCATCACCATCATCAGCAGCACCGGGCGCAGCGAAGGCCGCGCGCGCGCCATGAAGTAGGCGAACGGATAGCCGATCAGCAGGCAGCAGGCGGTGGTGATGGCGGCGTACTTGAGCGAGCTGAGATAGGTCAGCACATACAGCTCGTCGGCCGCGATGAACAGGTAGTTCGACACCTTGATCTTGATGTCGACGACGCCGTCGGCATAGGTGGCCAGGGTGCCGAAGGGATTGCCGGCGTCCACTTCGGTGAAGCTGATGCGCGCCACGATCAGGAAGGGGATCAGGAAGGCGCAGATAAGCCACAGGTAGGGCACGGCGATCACGGCGCTGCGGCCGCTCAGCCAGCGCAGCGTCAGCAGGTCTTTGAGGAACTTGAACATAACTCGTCCCTGCGGTCAGCGGGTCAGCACGACGACGTCGCTGCCGTCCCACCACGCGTGCACGCGCTGCTCGCGCTGCAGGCGGGCTTCGGCGTGGCGGGCCGAGTTGGTGCGCGCCACCTTGAGCTGCATGCCGCTGTCCAGCTTCACCTGGTAGTGGGTTTCGTTGCCGAAGTAGGACACCGCCGCGATCACGCCCTGCACGCAGTTGTGGCCGTGCTCTTCCACCTTGGCGCGCTGCGACATGGTGGGCGCGCCCGGCTGCAGCACGATCTTCTCGGGCCGCACCGCCACGCTCACTTCCATGTCGTCGGTGCCGGTGATGCCGTGGCTGACGTAGTGGCTGGTCTCCTCCGATTCGATGACCACGTAGCCGGGCTGGTCTTCGGTGACGCGGCCTTCGAACAGGTTGACCGAGCCGATGAAGTCGGCCACGAAGCGGCAGTTCGGGGTTTCGTAGATTTCGCCCGGCGCGCCCACCTGCAGGATGCGGCCTTCGCTCATGATGGCGATGCGGGTGGCCATGCTCATGGCTTCGTCCTGGTCGTGCGTGACCATCACGCAGGTCACGCCGACCTGCTCGATGATGTTCACCAGCTCGACCTGGGTCTGCTCGCGCAGCTTCTTGTCCAGCGCGCCGAGCGGCTCGTCCAGCAGCAGCAGCTGCGGGCGCTTGGCCAGGCTGCGCGCCAGCGCCACGCGCTGCTGCTGGCCGCCGGACAGCTGGTGCGGCTTGCGCTTGCCGTAGGAGGTCAGCTGCACCAGCGACAGCATGTGGTCCACGCGCGCGGCCACTTCCTGCGCGGGCAGGCCGTCGCGGCGCAGGCCGAAGGCGATGTTGTCCCACACCGAGAGGTGCGGGAACAGCGCATAGGACTGGAACATCATGTTGATGGGGCGCTCGTACGGCGGGGTGCTGACGATGTCCTTGCCGCCCAGCGTGATGGCGCCCGAGGTTGGCGTTTCGAAGCCGGCCAGCATGCGCAGCAGGGTCGATTTGCCGCAGCCCGAACTGCCCAGCAGGGCGAAGATTTCGCCCTTGTTGATCGTCACCGACACATCGTTTACGGCGCGCATGCCGTCAAAATCCTTGACCAGGTTGCGGATTAACAGGAAAGGCTGGCCAGCATCGGCGGGTTGGACTGTCGTCATATTGGCGAATTGATAATCTTAATCGGGATGCGCGCGCGCGGCCAAGCCGCACGGCAAGAGACGTGATTATAAATGCAGCATATCGAGGAAGACTACCAAAATGCGGTTACAAGTAACCCTTTGCCTGCACTTCTTCCAGGGTCAGGTCCAGTGCGCGGCGGATCAGCGACACCATCTCGTCGATTTGCGCGCGCGTCATCACCAGCGGCGGGGCGATGATCATGCGGTCGCCCACGGCGCGCATGATGATGCCGGTGTTGAACATGTGCGCCCGGCACAGCATGCCCACGCCCAGCGCCGGGTCGAAGCGCACCTGGTAGTGCACGTTTTCCGCCTTGCGCTTGACCAGGTTGAGCCCCGCCACGAAGCCGCAGGACTCGGCCGAGCCGACCAGCGGATGACCGGCCAGCGCGCCGAAGGCCTGCTTCAGGTACGGCCCGGTGTCGTTGGCCACGCGCCCGACCAGCCCCTCCTCCTCGAGGATGCGCAGGTTCTCCAGCGCCGCCGCGCAGGCCACCGGGTGGCCGGAATAGGTGAAGCCGTGATTGAAGTCGCCGCCCTGCGCTATCAGCACGTCGGCCACGCGGTCGCTCACCAGCACCCCGCCCAGCGGCACGTAGCCCGAGGTGACGCCCTTGGCGAAGGTGATCAGGTCCGGCTTGAACGGCTCGGAGGCGAACCAGCGCCCCAGCCGCCCGAAGCCGGTGATGACCTCGTCGGCGATCAGCAGGATGCCGTATTTGTCGCAGATGCGGCGGATTTCGGGCCAGTAGCTGTCCGGCGGGATGATGACGCCGCCGGCGCCCTGCACCGGCTCGCCGATGAAGGCGGCCACCTTGTCCGGTCCCACCTCCAGTATTTTCGCTTCCAGCCAGGAGGCCGCGCGCAGGCCGAATTCGTCCGGCGTGAGCCCGACGCCGTCGTCGTAGTAGTTGGGCTGGCCGATATGGACGATGCCGGGAATCGGCAGGCCGCCCTGCTCGTGCATGCCGCTCATGCCGCCCAGCGAGGCGCCCGCCATGGTGCTGCCGTGGTAGGAGTTGTGGCGGCTGATGATGACGTGGCGCTCCTTGAAGCCCAGCAGGTCCCAGTAGCGCCGCACCATGCGCACATTGGTGTCGTTGGCCTCCGAGCCGGAACCGGTGAAGAACACGCGGTTGAAGCCTGCCGGCGCCAGCTGCGACAGGCGCGCCGCCAGCTGCACCGCCGGCACGTTGGTGGTGTTGAAGAAGCTGTTATAGAACGGCAGCGTCTCCATCTGCTCATACACTGCCTTGGAGATGCTGGTGCGGCCATAGCCCACCGCCACGCACCACAGCCCGGACATGCCGTCCAGGATCTTGTTGCCTTCCGAGTCCCACAGGTAGATGCCTTCGCCGCGCACCATCACGCGCACGCCCTTCTCGCCCAGCGCCTTGTGGTCGGTGAAGGGGTGCAGGTAATGGGCGTGGTCCTGCTGCTGGATGGTTTTCGTGTCCGTCATGATGGCGCCCCTCTCAAACGTGCAGCAGCAGGTGTTCGCGTTCCCAGGGGCTGATGACCTTCATGAACTCCTGGTGCTCCACGTCCTTGATGGCGGCGTAGACGTCGATGAAGCGGTCGCCCAGCACGGCGCGCAGCTTGTCCTCCTTGCGCAGCGCGGCCAGCGCTTCCGGCAGGCCCTGCGGCAGCTCGTACTTCATGTCGTAGGCGCTGCCGGTGGTGGCGGGCGTGGGTTCGAGCTGCTCGGTCATGCCGAGGTAGCCGCAGGCCAGCGTGACGGCCAGCGCCAGGTAGGGATTGGCGTCCGCGCCGATGATGCGGTTTTCCACGCGGCGGTCCTGCACGCCGGATTCGGGTACGCGGAAGCCCACCGTGCGGTTGTCCACGCCCCACTGGATGTTGATCGGCGCGGCGGTGTGGCGCACCAGGCGGCGGTAGGAGTTCACGTACGGCGCCACGATGGCCATGGCCGACGGCATGTAGCGCTGCAGGCCGCCGATGTAGTGCTTGAAGACCGTGGCCGGCGAGCCGTCGTCGTTGCTGAAGATGTTGCGGCCGCTCTTCACGTCCACCACGCTCTGGTGCACGTGCATGGCCGACCCGGGTTCGCCGGCCATGGGCTTGGCCATGAAGGTGGCGTACATGTCGTGCTTGAGCGCGGCCTCGCGCAGGGTGCGCTTGAAGAAGAACACCTTGTCGGCCAGGCCGAGCGGGTCGCCGTGCAGGAAGTTGATCTCCATCTGGCCGGCGCCGATTTCATGGATCAGCGTGTCCACGTCCAGGCCCATCAGATCGCAGTAGTCGTAGATGTCCTCGAACAGGGGGTCGAACTCGTTGACGGCGTCGATGCTGTAGATCTGGCGGCTGGTTTCGGCGCGGCCGCTGCGGCCTATCGGCGCCTTCAGCGGCAGGTCGGGGTCGATGTTCTTGGCGGTCAGGTAGAACTCCAGCTCGGGCGCCACCACCGGCTTCCAGCCGCGCTCCGCGTACAGCTTGAGCACGCGCCGCAGCACGGTGCGCGGGGCGAAATCCACCAGCGCGCCGTCGGCGAAGTAGCAGTCGTGGATCACCTGCGCGGTGGGGTCGGTGGCCCACGGCACCATGGTGATGGTGGTGGGGTCGGCCTTCAGGATCATGTCGCGGTCGGTGGCCGAGATGGCGCGGTCGTAGGCCGCGTCGTCGGTCGGGTAGTTGCCGGTGACGGTCATGCCCAGCACCGCTTCCGGGATGCGCATGCCGCGCTCCTGCGTGAATTTCACGCGCGGCAGGATTTTTCCACGGGCGACCCCGGTCAGGTCGGGAACCAGGCATTCAATTTCGGTGACCCGTTTTTCATTGAGCCACAAATCCATATCGGTGTAGGTGAAGTTTTCGCGAATTGCCATGATGAGCTCTCTAAAGTCTTGATCTGACACGGCCGGATGCTGCTCGCGGGCCGTGCACGTGGGACTGCAGCGTGACTGCAATGAGAGCGCAGCTAAGGAATGCGTTCCTGGTAGGTACGGCATGCCTGCCCGAAGGCTTTGAACATTTTCATTGAATCCTGGTTGGCGGTGGCCTGCCACTCAGGGTGCCACTGCACCGCCAGCGTGAAGCCGGGCGCGGTGGCGACGGTGCAGGCTTCCACCAGCCCGTCGTCGGCCGTGGCTTCCGCCACCAGCCCTGGAGCGAGACGGTCCACGCCCTGCCCGTGCAGGGAATTGACCATGATCTCGCGCGCGCCATCGAGGATGTGCGCGAGTTTGCCGCCCGGCGCGATCAGGACGCGGTGCGCCGGGCCATACTGTTTTTCAAGCGGATCTTGCGGACTGTCGCGGTGGTCCAGCATGCCCGGCACTTCCTGCACCGCCTGGTGCAGGGTGCCGCCCAGCGCCACGTTCAGTTCCTGGAAGCCGCGGCAGATCGCCATCAGCGGGATGCCGCGCTGGATGGCGGCGCGTATCAGCGGCAGCGTGGTGGCGTCGCGCGCGCGGTCCTGCGGCAGTTCGAGGTTGAGTACTTCCTGGCCGTACAGGATGGCGTGCAGATTGGAGGCCGAGCCGGTGAGCATGATGCCCTCGGCGGCCGAGAGAACGGCGTCGAAGTCGGTGTGCGCGCCCAGCGCGGGCAGGATCAGCGGCATGCAGTCGGCCCCCTGTACAACGGCGTCGATGTACTTGGAATGCACGGCGTGGTCGGGATGGGTTCCGATGTGCCGCGTGCAGGCGGGGAGGATGACAATTGGCCGGCGCATGGCTTCAGTCTCTTTGCAGAGGCCTCCGTTTAAGCGATAAGCCAATTTATCACATTTCCAGATTTCCTATCATGATGCACAACACATTTGCTGCGAAGCTACACATTGCCGCCGAAGATCAAGCTCATACTCAGGCCGGCGCGTCGGCGACCATCTCCAGCCGGGTTTCGGCCAGCAGTTTTTTCAGCTCCGGCACGCAGGAGCCGCAGTTGCCGCCGGCTTTCACGCAGGCAGTCACCTCCGGCAGCGACTTCAGGTCCTGCTCGCGGATGGCCGAGCAGATCGTGTTGCGGCCCACGCCGAAGCAGGAGCACACGGTGGGCCCAACGTCCACGCCCTTCTTCAGCGGGCTGCCGATCAGCAGGCTGGCGCGGTCCGCGTCCGCCAGTTCCCCCTCGGCGAACAGGCCGGCCAGCCAGCTGCGCGCCGGCAGGTCCAGGCGCGGCGACAGGAAGATGCACTGCTCGATGCGGTCGTCCACCACGTGCACCGCGCGGTACATGCCCTCGGTGCGGTCGGCGTACTCCAGCCAGTCCGCGTCCGGGTCCTGCACGCCCAGCAGCTCGCGCGCCCAGTCGCTGAAATCGGCGATGGTATTGCGGCCGGCCAGTTCGTAGCGCGCGAATTCCTTGCCCTGGATGCGGGTCCAGTGCGCCACGCTGTCCAGATCGAGCTCGGTGCGGCTCAGGATGAAGGCATGCCAGCTCACGCGGAACTGCTCGATGCGCACCGGCGTGTGCTTGAATTCCGGCTCGCCCGACACCGGGTCGACCACCGGGTTGACCACGCCGCCCACGCGCGCGTCCGACGAGGTCTGTCCGCTCCAGTGGATGGGAATGAACACGCCGCCGCGCGCGATGCCGCCGCCGTGCTGCACGCGCGCCACCATCGAACCCCACTGGCTGGTCACGCGCGCCAGTTCGCCTTCGCGCACGCCGTGGATCAGCGCGTCCTGCGGGTGCATGTCGATGAACGATTCCGGCACGTGGTCGGCCAGCTTGGCCGAGCGGCCGGTGCGCGTCATGGTGTGCCACTGGTCGCGCACGCGGCCGGTGTTCAGCGACAGCGGGAAGTCCTCGTCGACCTGGTGCACCGGCAGGCGCGGCACGGTGGCGATGAAGCGCGCCTTGCCGTCCGGGTGCGAGTAGCGGCCGTCCTCGAACAGGCGCGCCGTGCCGCCGTCCACGCCGACGTGCTCGCGCACCGGCCACTGGATCGGCGACAGGGTGTCGAAAGCGCTGTGGTTCATGTGCGCCAAGCCGCCGATGTTGAACACGCGCGGCAGGTCGTCGGCGCTGTTGCGCCATGCGCTCAGGCGCGCGTGCTCGTCGAACACTTCGTGCACGGCGCCGAAATCGAAGCCGCCGTAGCCCATGCGCTGCGCGAATTGGGAGATGATCCACCAGTCGCCGCGCGCCTCGCCGGGCGCCGGCAGGAAGGCGCGCTGGCGCGAGATGCAGCGCTCGGAATTGGTCACCGTGCCGTCCTTTTCGCCCCAGCCCAGCGCGGGCAGCAGCACGTCCGCGTAAGCATTGGTGTCGGTGCCCAGGATGATGTCGGAGGCCACCACCAGCTCGCACTTGGCCAACGCGCGCTTGACCTGGTCCGCGTTCGGCAGGCTGACCACCGGATTGGTGGCCATGATCCACACCGCCTTCACGCGGCCCGCTTCGATGGCCTCGAACAGGTCCACCGCCTTCAAGCCCGGCTTGTCCGCCATGCGCGGCGAGTCCCAGAAGGTCTGCACCGCGTCGCGGTGCGCGGAATTGTCCAGGTCCATGTGCGCGGCCAGCATATTGGCCAAGCCGCCCACTTCGCGCCCGCCCATGGCGTTGGGCTGGCCGGTGATCGAAAACGGGCCCATGCCCGGCTTGCCGATCCGGCCGCCGACCAGGTGGCAGTTGATGATGCTGTTGGCCTTGTCGGTGCCGGCCGAGGACTGGTTCACGCCCATCGAGAAGGCGGTGATGACCTTGGCGGTGCCGGCGAACGATTCGTAGAACTCCATCAGCGCGCCCAGGCTGATCTTGCAGGCCCTGGCGACGGCGGCCGGATCGGCGCAATCGACTTCGGCGGCGGCCAGCGCGGCCTCGAAGCCGTTGGTGTGCGCCGCCACGTATTCGGGATCGACCGCGCCGATGCGCGACAGATAGCTGAGCAGGCCGTTGAACAGCCACACGTCGGTGCCCGGCTTGACGGGCAGGTGCAGGTCGGCCAGCTCGCAGGTGGCGGTGCGGCGCGGATCGACCACCACCAGTTTCAGATTGGGGCGCTTCTCGCGCTCGCGGGCGATGCGCTGGAACAGGATGGGATGGCACCAGGCCATGTTGGATCCCACCAGCACGATCATGTCGGCCAGTTCCAGGTCCTCGTAGCAGACCGGCACCAGGTCTTCGCCGAAGGCGCGCTTGTGGCCGGCCACGGCGGACGACATGCACAGGCGCGAGTTGGTGTCGATGTTGGCGCTGCCGACGTAGCCCTTCATCAGCTTGTTGGCAACGTAGTAGTCTTCCGTCAGCAGCTGGCCGGAGACGTACAGCGCCACCGCGTCCGGGCCGTGCTCGGCGATGACGGACCGCCATTTGTCGGCCACTTTGTCCAGCGCCTCGTCCCAGGACACGCGGCGCAGTGCATCGGAGCCACGTGTATCGCGCACCTGCGGATACAGCAGGCGCCCGTCCAGGCCCACCGTCTCGCCCAGCGCGGAACCCTTGACGCACAGCTTGCCCAGGTTGGCCGGATGGTCCTGGTCGCCGGCCACGGCAACCGTGCCGTCGCCCTGCGGCGTGGCCTTCACGCCGCAGCCGACGCCGCAGTACGCGCAAGTGGTTTGTACCGACAGATTTTCTTGGGACAGGTTCACGATAATTTCCATTCCTAGTCGGGGTCAGTTCCGGCATTGCGACACGGGCTCGACCGTAGTCTGACGCTAAAGCTGAGTTCGTGTCGCGATGCCGGAACTGACCCCAAATAATTTACGCGGCGCACAGGGCCTGGCCGAACAGCAGGTGCTGGCGTATCGGGGTGATGTCGGTGCGGTTCTGGATCAGGTCGTAGTACCAGGGGCCGTCCTGCACGTCGCCGTACAGCACCGCGCCGGTGACGCAGCCGCCCTTCAGCACCAGGCGCTTGTAGACGCCGCGCTTGGCGTCGCGCAGCACCAGGTCTTCGCTGCCTTCGCCGCCGATGAAGTCGCCCACCGAGTACAGGTCCACGCCCGTCACTTTCAGCCGCGTGGGGGAGGTTTGCTGCACGTAGCGGCGGTGGCCTGCGCCGGCCAGGTGGGCGCCGCATACGCGCGCCTGTTCCCAGATTGGGGCCACCAGGCCGAAGGTGGCGCTGCGGTGCTGCACGCATTCGCCCACGGCGTAGACGCGCGGATCGTAGGTCTGCAGCGTGTCGTCGACCACGATGGCGCGGTCGCAGTGCAGGCCGGCTTCCTTGGCCAGCGCGATGTTGGGGCGCACGCCGGCGGTCATCACCACCAGGTCGGCCGGGATTTCGCTGCCGTCCTTGAAGCGCACCGCCGTTACGCGGTCCGGGCCCACGATCTCGGCGGTCTGCGCGTTGAGCATGAAGCGCAGGCCCTTGTTTTCCAGCGCCTTCTGCAGCAGCTGGGCGGCGGGCTTGTCGAGCTGCTGGTTCATCAGCGCGTCGGTGACGTGCACCACGGTCACCTGCATGCCCTGGCGCAGCAGGCCGTTGGCCGCTTCCAGCCCAAGCAGGCCGCCGCCGATGACGACGGCGTGCTTGTGGTTGCGCGAGGCTTCCAGCATGGTTTCCACGTCCTGGATGTCGCGGAAGGCGATCACGCCGGGCAGCTGGTGGCCCGGCACCGGGATGATGAAGGGCTTGGAGCCGGTGGCCAGCAGCAGGCGGTCGTAATGCACTTCCTTGCCGGACTGCGCGCGCACGATGCGTTTGCGGCGGTCGATGTGCACCACCGGGTCGCCGGCGTGCAGCGTGATGTTGTGCGTCTCGTACCACTCGCGGGTGTGCAGCATGATGTCGTCCACCGTCTTCTCGCCCGCCAGCACCGGCGACAGCAGGATGCGGTTGTAGTTACCGTATGGCTCGGCGCCGAACACGGTGATGTCGTACAGCTCCGGCGCCAGCTTGTGCAGCTCTTCGACGGTGCGCATGCCCGCCATGCCGTTGCCGATGACGACCAGTGCGGGTTTCATTACGCACCCACCCAGACTTTGCCGCCGTCGATGCGGGCCGGATAGGTCGACACCGAGTGTTCCGGCGCTTCCAGGCATTCGCCGGTCTGCAGGTCGAAATGGTGCTTGTAGATCGGCGAGGCGACCACGATGCGTTCGCCCAGGTTGCCGACCAGGCCGCGCGACAGCACGGAAGCCTGCGAGTTCGGGTCGTAGTTCTGGATCGCGAACACGCGCTGCTCGCCGTCGTTCACGTGGAACACGGCCACGGCCTCGCCCTGCAGCAGCGCGCACACGCCGGTGTTCGGTACGATGTCGTCCAGCGCGCAGACGGCGGTCCAGCGGTCGTTTTGGATATCGCGGTGCATGGTGGTTCTCCTCAAGCTACTTTGATCGGGATGACGACGGCCTTGCGCTCTTCCAGCGTGGCAGGGCGGATCTGGCCGCGTTCTTCCATGAAGATGACGTTCGGGTCGGCCTGCTCGCTGTTGACGAAGTGGCGGAAGCGCTTGCGCGTTTCCGGGTCGGAGACGGCCACTTTCCACTCGCACTCGTAGGTGTCGACCACGTTCTGCATTTCGGCTTCCAGCTCGGCGGCGATGTTCAGCTTGTCCTTGATGACCACGTCCTTCAGGTAATCCAGGCCGCCTTCCAGGTTGTCGCGCCAGGTGCTGGTGCGCTGCAGGCGGTCGGCGGTGCGGGTGTAGAACATCAGGAAGCGGTCGATGTACCGCACCAGCGTGGCCTTGTCCAGGTCGGACGCGATCAGCTCGGCGTGGCGCGGCTTCATGCCGCCGTTGCCGCACACGTACAGGTTCCAGCCCTTTTCGGTGGCGATGATGCCGACGTCCTTGCCCTGCGCTTCGGCGCACTCGCGGGTGCAGCCGGACACGCCGAACTTGATCTTGTGCGGCGTGCGCAGGCCCTTGTAGCGGTTTTCCAGCTCGATGGCCAGGCCCACGCTGTCGTCCACGCCGTAGCGGCACCAGGTGGAGCCGACGCAGGATTTCACGGTGCGCAGCGATTTGCCGTAGGCGTGGCCGGTTTCGAAGCCGGCCGCGATCAGCTCTTCCCAGATCAGCGGCAACTGCTCGACGCGCGCGCCGAACAGGTCGACCCGCTGGCCGCCGGTGATCTTGGTGTACAGGCCGTATTTCTTGGCCACGGTGCCGACCGCGATCAGGCCGTCCGCCGTGACTTCGCCGCCCGGCATGCGCGGCACCACCGAGTAGGTGCCGTCCTTCTGGATGTTGCCCAGGAAGTAGTCGTTGGTGTCCTGCAGGCTGGCGTGTTCCTTCTTCAGCACGAAGTCGTTCCAGCAGGAGGCCAGGATGCTGGCGGCCAGCGGTTTGCACACGTCGCAGCCGAGGCCCTTGCCGTGCTGCGCCAGCAGCGCGTCGAAGGTGCGGATCTGGCCGACGCGGATCAGGTGGTACAGCTCCTGGCGCGAGTAGGCGAAGTGTTCGCAGACGTGGTTGTTGACGTCCATGCCCAGCTTCTTCATTTCGGCCTTCATCACCTGCGTCACCAGCGGCACGCAGCCGCCGCAGGCGGTGCCGGCCTTGGTGCACGACTTCAGCGCGCCGATGCTGGTGGCGCCGTCGCCGACGGCGGCGCAGATTGCGCCTTTCGAGACGTCGTTGCAGGAGCAGATCTGGGCGCCGTCCGGCAGCGCGTCCACGCCCAGGCCGGGCTTGGCCTTGCCGTCCGACTGCGGCAGGATCAGGAACTCCGGCGATTCCGGCAGTTCGATCTTGTTGAGCATCATCTGCAGCAGGGTGCCGTATTCGCTGGCGTCGCCCACCATCACGCCGCCCAGCAGGTAGCGGCCGCAGCTCGACACCACGATCTTCTTGTAGATCTGCTTGCGCTCGTCCATGAACTGGTACACGCGGCTGCCTTCTTCCTTGCCGTGCGGGTCGCCGATGGAGGCCACGTCCACGCCCATCAGTTTCAGCTTGGTGCTCATGTCGGCGCCGGTGAACTCGGCCGCTTCGCCCAGCAGGTGCTTGGCCGCCACGCGCGCCATTTCGTAGCCCGGGGCCACCAGGCCGTAGATCATGCCGCCCCACAGCGCGCATTCGCCGATGGCGTAGATGTCGCGGTCCGATGTCATGCAGTTGTTGTCGATGACGATGCCGCCGCGCGGGCCCACTTCCAGGCCGCTTTCCTTGGCCAGCATGTCGCGCGGGCGGATACCGGCCGAGAACACGATCATGTCGGCGTCCAGGTGGCTGCCGTCGGCGAACTGCATGCGGTGGGTGCCGTCCACGCCGTCGACGATGGCGGTGGTGTTCTTGGCCGTGTGCACGGTCACGCCCAGCGCTTCGATCTTGGAGCGCAGCACGCGCGCGCCTCCGTCGTCGACCTGCACCGCCATCAGGCGCGGCGAGAATTCGACCACGTGGGTGTCCAGGTTCATGTCGCGCAGCGCCTTGGCGCATTCCAGGCCCAGCAGGCCGCCGCCGATCACCACGCCGGTCCTGGAGCGCTTGCCGCATTCGAGCATGGCTTCCAGGTCTTCGATGGTGCGGTAGACGAAGCAGTCCTTGCGCTCCTTGCCCGGCAGCGGCGGCACGAAGGGGAAGGAGCCGGTGGCGATCACCAGCTTGTCGTAGCTGAGCACTTCGCCATCGCTGGTGGTGACGGTCTTGGCGGCCGCATCGATCTGCGTGGCGCGCGCATTCAGGCGCAGCACCATGTCGTCGCGGTCGAAGAAGCCGGGCTTGACCAGCGACAGGTCTTCGGCGCTTTTCCCGGCGAAGAATTCGGACAGGTGCACGCGGTCGTAGGCGGGACGCGGCTCTTCGCACAGGATGGTCACGTTCAACTTGGCGTTGCCGCCATGGGTGGCCAGGCTTTCGAGGAACTTGTGGCCTACCATGCCGTGGCCGATGACGATGATGTTCATTGCTTTGCTCCTAGATTCTTAAGCTGCGGCCAGGGCCGACTCTTCAACCGCCTCGGTGCCGAAGCGCGCAGCGATGGCACACACCGCCGATGCCGCGACCAGCACGCCGAGGACGCTCAGGGTTTGCTGCACGTCGCCGCCCATGCCCTTCATCAGGAAGCCCGCCGCCACCGCGCCGACGTTGCCGCCCGCGCCGATGATGCCGGCCACGCCGCCCAGGGCGCGCTTGTCGACGAACGGCACCAGCGCGTAGGTGGCGCCGCAGGCCATGTGGGTGAACAGGCCGAACACCAGCATGGCGATCACCGCGAAGGCGACGCTGTCGGCGTTGGCGAACCACAGCAGGCCCACGCCTTCGCCGATCATCATGATGAACAGCAGCGTGACGCGGCTGTTCAGGGTGCCGCGCATGGCGGCCTTGTCGGATACCCAGCCGCCCAGGGCGCGGGCGAACAGCGCCAGCAGGCCGAAGCTGCCGGCGGCCATGCCGGCCTGGCCCAGCGACAGTTTGAAGTGGTCCACGTAGTAGACGGCGGCGATGTTGTGGATGAAGATCTCCACGCCGAAGCAGGCGCCGTAGGTGACGAACAGCAGCCACACGCGGTAGTTGGTGGCGGCCAGCTTGAAGCTGTCCCAGCCGCCTTTTTTTCCGCCTTCGATGGCGATGCCGGCGGCGCGCAGCTCGCTGTAGTTACCTTGCGGGCAGTCCTGCGTGAATTTGTAGTAGACCACGGCCATGATGAGCATCAGCACGCCCGGCACCACCAGGGCGGCGCGCCAGCCGAACTTCTCGCCCACGCCCAGCATGATCATGGCGGCCATCAGCAGCGGCATCAGCGCTTGCGCCGCGCCGCCGCCGGCATTGCCCCAGCCTGCGGCTGCCGCGTTGGCGGTGCCCACCACGTTCGGCCCGAACATCACCGAGGTGTGGTACTGGGTGATGACGAAGCTGGCGCCCACCGCGCCGATCAGCAAACGGAAAAATAAAAAGCTTTCGTAGCTCTGCGCCGCGGCCACGCCCAGCACCGGGATCGCGCCCAGCAGCAGCAGGCCGGTATAGGCTTTGCGCGGGCCGAAATGGTCGCACAGCGGGCCGATGATCAGGCGCACGACGATGGTGATGGCCACTGCGGCGATGTTGATGTTGGCGATCTGCGCCATCGTCAGGCCAAACTCTCCTTTAATAACCGGCATCAGCGGCGCGCAGGCGAACCAGGCGAAGAAGCAGATGAAGAACGCCATCCAGGTCAGGTGGAAGGCGCGCATCGGCGGCGTGGAGATCGTGAAGAGCTTGATGCTGGTAGCTTTGCTGGCCATTTTTTTATCCCGTCTAGAAAACAAAAAAGCGTCCGCGCAGCCTTGATCTAACATCAAGCTGGGCGGACGCCGTTGTCCTGCCAGTCCATCGTTAGACCAGCGCATTTGTTTGGGGGATCGCCATTGATCCTGTCCTTATCCTTTGCAAGAGGCGTGCCAGACAGGCCAGGGCGTTTACCGGGGCAGCAGGCCCGGTTTTAGTTCTGTATCGAATTAATTCAGGGTGCCGGTGGCATATTGCGGTGCAACAGCGCACTCCGATGGTGCGCGCGAACGTGCACCACCCTGTGCACCATCCTGTGCGCCCCAGGCGTCGGCGCAGCGCACCACGTCGCCCACCACGATGATGCTGGGGCTGCCCAGGCCGCTGGCGGCCAGCGCCTGCGGCAGTTCGCCCAGGGTGGTGATCAGCTGGCGCTGCGCGTCGCGGGTGGCCGACTGCACCACCGCCACCGGCGTGTCCGCGCGGGCGCCGCCCGCCATCAGGCCGGCCTGTATTGCGGCGCAGCGCGCCACGCCCATATAAATCACCAGGGTCAGGCCGCTCTGCGCCAGCGCCGGCCAGTTCGGCTCCGACCCGGCGTCCTTGCCGTGGCCAGTGACGAACACCGCGCCCTGGCTCCAGCTGCGGTGCGTGAGCGGAATGCCGATGCTGGACGGCGCGGCCAGGCCGCTGCTGATGCCGGGCACCACCTCCACTTGTATGCCGTGCGCCAGCAGCTGCGCGCGCTCCTCGCCGCCGCGCCCGAACAGGTAGGGGTCGCCGCCCTTCAGGCGCACCACGCTGTGGCCGGCGCGCGCTTCGGCGATCATCAGGCGCTCGATGAATTCCTGCGGCGTGGACTGGCAGCCGCCGCGCTTGCCCACCTGGACCACGCGCGCGTGCGGCGCGGCGCCGGCCAGGATGTCCGGGTTCACCAGGTCGTCCACCAGCAGCACGTCGGCCGCGGCGATGGCCTTGGCGGCCTTGACGGTGAGCAGTTCCGGGTCACCGGGACCGGCGCCCACCAGGGTGACTTTGCCTTGCTTGCTCATGACAGCTCCTCGTGTTGCGTACGCTTGCGCTTTATGCGCTGGCCGTGTCCAGCGCCGTTTTCACCATGTCGTCGATTTCGCCGGTGATGTTGGACAGTACGCCCGCCACCACGGCGAACTCGCGCCCGGCGAAACCGGCCCGCGCCGCCACGATGCGCGCGTTGAAGGCCACCATCTTGGCCTGCTTGGCGATGGTTTCAATTTCCGTGATCACGCCGCGCAGCTGCTTTTTCATCTGCAGCGCGTGCTTTTTGGACTGCTCTTCATAGATGGCGGTGATCTGGTTCAGCAGCGCCAGCACCGGGGTTGTCATTTCGACCAGCTGCGCCAGCAGCGCCGGGGCGCCGCGCGATTCGTCCTCGCAGGCCCGCAGGGTGCGCTCTGCCAGGTCCATGAATTCGCGGATCTGGCGGTCGCCGCCGGCGCGGCCGAAATAGACTTCCTCCAGCTCGGGACAGAAGATGCCCGGCACGGTGTCGCTGCCTTCCACCAGCGCCTGGTGCGCGCCGCGGAACAGCGCCAGCGCCTCGCGCGCGGTGGCGGCGGCGTTTTCCTGGCCCTGCCCGGCCAGCACCGCGTATAACACCAGGCGCTGCGACGTGAAGCGCCGCCAGCCGGAAAGATTGATCAAAGCGCCGAATACTTCGCCCGACAGCGCGGGCGCTTCGTTCTTGGTGGCCAGGGCGGCCGCTCCGTAATTTGCCATCTGCACCCTCTTGGTCGGTTTCTACTACTGCCTGATGCTGAAGGACGCCGCATAGCGTTCCGGGTCGCTGCCATTCCACTGTTTGCCATCCATCAGTGTGGAGCTGCGCAGGACGCCTTGCGGCACGGGTGTCTCCGTCATTTCCGCTGCTTCGCGGTATAGGTTTATCTGGTGTACTGCGCTGGCCACGGCCAGGTAGTCGGGATCGGCCTTGAGCAGGCCCCAGCGCCGTTGCTGGGTCATGAACCACATGCCGTCCGACAGGTAAGGGAAATTCACCGCGCCCTCGTGGTGGAAGCGCAGCGGGTGGGCGTCCTCCCAGCTCTTGCCCAGGCCGTCCTGGTAGTGGCCCAGGATGCGCTGGCAGATCACGTCCTTGCTGGTGTTCACGTAGGGCACGGCCGAGATGATCTCGGCCATGGCCATGCGGTTGGCGGCGCTGGCGTCTATCCAGCGGCTGGCCTCCAGCACGGCGGCGATCACCGCGCGGCAGGTGTTGGGATGCGTGCGCGCGAATTCGGCCGAAGTGGCCAGCACCTTTTCCGGGTGCTCGGGCCAGATCTGCTGGCTGGTGGCGGCGGTGATGCCGATGCCGTCCATCACGGCGCGGTGCCCCCAGGGCTCGCCGGCGCAAAAGCCGTCCATGTGGCCGGCGCCCAGGTTGGACACCATCTGCGCCGGCGGCACCGTGATCACGCGCGCGTGGCGCATCGGGTCGATGCCGTGCGCCGCCATCCAGTAATACAGCCACATGGCGTGGGTGCCGGTGGGGAAGGTCTGGGCGAAGGTGTAGGTGCGCGGCGCGCTTTGCATCAGCGCGGCCAGCGAGGCGCCGTCCACCGCGCCCTGCTCGGCCAGCCGGCGCGACAAGGTGATGGCCTGGCCGTTGCGGTTCAGATTCATCAGGATGGCCATGTCGCGCTTTTGCCAGCCGATGCCCAGCTGGGTGCCGTACACCATGCCGTACAGCGAGTGCGCCGCGTCCAGTTCCCCGGTAAGCAGCTTGTCGCGCACGCCGGCCCACGACGATTCCTTGCTCGGCACGATCTTGATGCCGTATTTTTCATCAAAGCCCAGCACCGCAGCCATGATCACGGAGGCGCAGTCGGTCAGCGGGTTGAACCCGATCCTGACCACTTGCTTTTCCGGTGCCGCATGCTTCGTCATCGCTCTTTTCCTCTACAAAAATGCACCACGCTGGTGCATGCACCAAAATTACCCCAGCAAATCCTCGACATCGAGGATGCGCTGGGCGATCTCGGCAAGCTTCAAATTCTTGTTCATGGCCATGCTGCGCAGCTTCTGGTAAGCCGCGTCCTCGGTCATGCCGTGGCGCGTCATCAGCAGCCCCTTGGCGCGGTCGATCACCTTGCGCTCGGCCAGCTTGTGGCGGGTGTCGTCCAGTTCCGCGAGCAGCTTCTGCTCCTGCTTGAAGCGCGCCAGCGCCACGTTCAGCACCGGCTTGATGCGCTCGGCCTGCAGGCCGGCCACGATATAGGCCGACACGCCGGCCGCCATCGCGGCTTCCATGCTGGAAGGGGCGTCGTCCTCGGTAAACATGACGATGGGGCGGCGCTCGTCGCGGGTGGCGATGACGATGTGCTCGAGCACGTCGCGCGCGTCCGATTCGGCGTCGATGATGATCATGTCGGGCTGCAGCAGGGCGATCTGCTCGGGCAGATGCATGTCGGCGGGAAGGGAGGCGACGATCTCGTAGCCCGCCTCCTGCAGGCCGGCGTTCAGGGCGTGCGCGCGCGTTGCCGCGTCGGCAGCCTGAACCACCACGATACGTAGATTGCGCGCCGGGGGCGCTGATTGTCGCTTGGGTGCCATCTTGGGGTGCTCTGATTCAATACCAGGTTACAAGCAAGAATCAAACCACCCCGAACGATCACTATTTTGCCGGCAGGCCGGCGATGGAGGGGGCGCGCTCTTTCTGCAGGCGGGCGGCGACCTGTTCGGCCTTGGCCAGGGCGCGGATGATATTGCCCCCGGCCAACTTGGCCAGGTCGGCGTCTTTCCAGCCGCGCTGTATCAGTTCGGCGAACAGCACCGGGTAGGTGGACACGTCATGCAAGCCCTCGGTGGTGGCGCCGCCGTCGAAATCGGCCGCGATGCCGACGTGGTCCACGCCGGCCACCTTGGCCACGTGGTCGATATGGTCGGCCACCTGCTGCAGCGTGGTTTTCGGCGCCGGGCCGGCCTGCCTGATGTAGGCCGCCTCCACCACCTTGTAGGCCGGGCTGTCGCGCTCCATGGTGCGGGTGCGCGCGATCAGGCCGTCCTTCCAGCGCATGTAGTCGGTGGAGACGAAGGCCGGCACGAAGGTCACCATCACCACGCCGCCGTTGGCCGCCATGCGGGCCAGCACGTCGTCCGGCACGTTGCGCGGATGGTCCACCAGCGCGCGGGCGCTGGAATGGGAAAAGATCACCGGCGCCTCGCTGATGTCGAGCGCCTGGCGCATCACGTCCGGGCTGGTGTGGCTCAGGTCCACCAGCATGCCGAGGCGGTTCATCTCGCGCACCACTTCCTTGCCGAAGGGGCTCAGGCCCTTGTTGCGCGGCTGGTCGAGGGCGGCGTCGGCCCAGTCCAGGGTCACGTTGTGGGTCAAGGTCATGTAGCGGGCGCCCAGGTCGTAATAGGCGCGCAGCGCGCCCAGGCTGTTCTCGATGACGTGGCCGCCCTCCATGCCGAGGAAGCTGGCCAACTTGCCTGCCTTGCGGGCCTTGGCGATGTCGGTGCTGCGGGTGGCCAGCACCAGGCGCTCGGGGTAGCGCGCGATCATGCGCTTGGCCAGGTCGATCTGCTCCAGCTGGGTGCGCGCCCAGCCCTGCTTCAATTCGCCGGGCACGAACACGCTCCAGAACTGCACCGCCACGCGGCCTTCCTTCAGGCGCGGCAAGTCGGTCTGCTGGCCGTTCAGCTTGCGCAGGTCATAGGCATCCACGTCCATCGGATGGGCTTTGTCCTCGCGTATGGTCCACGGCAGATCGTTATGGCCATCCACCAGCGGCACCTTGTCCAGCAGCGCCTTGGCATGCTTGAGCGCCTCCTCGGCCGGGGCGTCGGCCGCGTACGCGGCTCCATGGGCGGTGGCGGTGAGTCCGAGGGCGAGCAACAAAGCATAGGAAGCATGACGCATGGGAGCCTTCTCCTGAATGAGGGAACAGGCATAGTAAACAATTTTTCGCCAGCGTGTACTCAGCGTTGCATGCCCCAGCGGCGGATGGTGGCGCGTTCGAGGGTGCGGAAGACCAGGCTGTCGACCAGCAGGCCGATCAGGATCACGGCGGCCAGGCCGGCGAAGACTTTGTCCGTGTAGAGCTCATTGCGGTTCTGGAAGATGTACCAGCCCAGCCCGCCTTTGCCGGACGAGACGCCGAACACCAGCTCGGCGGCAATCAGCGTGCGCCAGGCGAAGGCCCAGCCGATCTTCAGGCCGGACACTATCGCAGGCAGCGCGGCCGGGACCAGGATCTGCACCACCAGCGGCAGGCCGCGCAGGCCGTAGTTGCGGCCGGCCATGCGCAGCGTTTCGGGCACGCCCTGGAAGCCGGCGTAGGCGCCCAGCGCCAGCGGCCATAGCACCGCGTGCACGATCACGAACAGCAGGCTGCCATTGCCCAGGCCGAACCACAGCAGCGCGAGCGGCAGCAGCGCGATGGCGGGCAAGGGGTTGAACATGGCGACCAGCGTTTCCAGCAGGTCGCGCCCGAGGCGGGTGGTGACGGCCAGCGCGGTCAGCGCGAAGGCGGCGATCACGCCCAGCACATAGCCTTGCAGCAGGATGCTGAGCGATACGCGCACGCGCTCCAGCAGTTCGCCGCTGGCGATGCCGCCGATGAAGGCTTGGGCGGTTTGCAGGAAGGTGGGCAGCAGCAGGTCGTTGTTCTGCCAGCGCGCGATGGCTTCCCATCCGGCGGCCAGCGCCAGCAGGATCAGCGCCTTGCGCAGCCAGTCCTGCTGCCACACGCGCTGCGCGAGCGGCAGCGGACGCGTGACGCTGGCCGGCGCCGGCGGCGCGGCGGCGTATTCGAATTCCTGGCGGATCGGCGGTTCCAGCAGCAGGCTCATAGCGCGAGCCTCCGGCCGATGGCGTCCACGGCGTCATAGACGTCCAGCGGCAAAGCAGGCGCTGCAGCCGTGACCGGCGCCGGCAGGCCCGCCGCGCTGGCGATCGCAATCGCGGCGGCGGAGATGGAGGTTTCGGCCGGCGCTGCGGCAACGGTGGCCGAGGCGGCGCTGTCGGACGCGGCGGATGCGTCCTCGTCGAACAGCAAACGGTGGATGCGGTTGGCGGCGGCCTGGAACTCGGGGCTGCCGGTGCTGTGCAGGCCGAACTGGTGGCTGTTCAGCTCCGCCCGCACGCGCCCCGGGTGCGGCGACAGCAGCAGGATGCGGTTGCCCACCACCAGCGCCTCTTCTATCGAGTGTGTGACGAACAGCAGCGTGAAGCGCGCCTCTTCCCACAGGCGGCCCAGCTCTTCCTGCATCTTGCGGCGCGTGAGCGCATCCAGCGCGGCGAAGGGCTCGTCCATCAGCAGCACCTCCGGCTGCATGGCCAGCGCGCGCGCAATCGCCACGCGCTGCTTCATGCCGCCGGACAGCGTGTGCGGATACGCGTCCGCAAAACCGGCCAGGCCCACCTTGGCGATCCAGTGCATGGCGCGTTCCTCGGCCTCGTTGCGCTTCAGCTTGCGGGAAGCCAGCAGCGGGAACATGACGTTCTGCTTCACGGTCTTCCACGGCGGCAGCTGGTCGAACTCCTGGAACACGGCCACGCGGTCCGGCCCCGGTCCCTGCACCGCCTGCCCGTTAAGGCTGATGCTGCCCGCGCTCGGCGCGAGGAAGCCGCCGGCCGCCTTCAGCAGCGACGACTTGCCGCAGCCCGATGGCCCAAGCAGCACAAAGCGGTCGCCGCGATACACGTCGAAGCTGACGTCGTGCGTGGCGCGCACCGTGTGCGCCCGGCTGCGGTACTCGAGGCTGACGCCCTCGGCGCGCAGCAGCGGCTGCACTGCGGGCTGCGCGGCGGGCTGCACGCTGGAGTGCGCGGTGGACTGCGCAGTGGACTGATGCCCGGCGGATGGCAGCGTGTGCCATTTCGGCACGGCGTGCAATTGCGGCTGCTGGCTCATGGTCGTCCTATCCGCCCTGGCCGATGGCCGGGTCTTCAAAGAAGTAGTCGCGCCAGCTGGCAGGCTGGTTCTTCAGCACGCCCACGCGGTGCAGGAACTGCGCCAGCCCGTAGGTGTTCTGCGGCGCCACCTTGAACTGCACCTGCGGGTTCTTGATAATCTTCAGCAGCAGCGCGCGGTCCACCTTGCTCTTGCTCACGCGCAGATACGCATCCGCCGCGCCCTCCGGATTGGCGGTCGCGAACTGCGCCGCCTCCGCCAGCGCGGCCGTGAAAGCGCGGTAGGTCTTGGGATTCTCGTTGCGGTACTTCTCGGTGGCGTACAGCACCGTCGACGAACTCGGGCCGCCCAGCACATCATAGGAATTGAGCACGATGCGCGCGTTCGGATTCTGCGCCAGCTCCTGCTCCTGGTAAGGCGAATTGCCGAAGTGCGCGTTGATCTCCGTGCCGCCCGCGATCACCGCCGCCGCCGCGTCCGGATGCGGCAGCGTTTGCGTGAGCTTGTCCAGGCGGTTGAACTCCTTGTCGCCCCACTGCTTGGCCACCGCCATCTGCAGGATGCGCGACTGCACCGACACGCCCACCGCCGGCAGGCCGATGCGGTCCTTCTCGGTGAAGTCGGCGATGGTCTTCACCTTGGGGTTGTTGCTGACCAGGTAGTAGGGGAAGTTCCCCAGCGACGCCACGCCGCGCACGTTCTGCTTGCCGTTGGTGCGGTCCCAAATCGTCAGCAGCGGGCCCACTCCCGCGCTGGCGATATCGATGCTGCCGGACAGCAGTGCGTCGTTGATGGCGGCGCCGCCGGAGAGCAGCGTGCGCTCCACGGCGATATCCACGCCCAGCTGCTTGCCGTGCTTTTCAATCAGCTTCTGGTCCTGCGCAATGTTCAGCAGCAGATAGGTGACGCCGTACTGCTCGGCGATGCGGATGCGGCCTTCGGCCTGCGCCTGCGCGCTCAGGCCCAGCGCGGCGGCGGCGGCGGCGGCGATGAACTTCAATTTACTCATGCTTGCTCCAGGTATGGTCAGAACGGGACGTCGCCCTCGATGGTGGTGCGGTACAGTTTGCGGCGCATGTGCGCCGGACAGCCGGCCGCCAGGTGCATCAGCGAGCGGTTGTCCCAGAACACCATGTCGTGCGGGCGCCACTGGTGGCGGTAGATGTGTTCCGGCTTGACGCTGTGCGCGAACAGCTCCGCCAGCAGGGCCCTGCTCTCGTCCTCCGGCAAACCCACGATGCGCGTCGTGAAGTGCTCGCTGACGAACAGCGCGCGGCGGCCCGTCTCCGGGTGCACGCGCACCACCGGCTGCAGCACCGGTTTGACTTCATCGATCTGTTCCTGCGTCAGCTGCGGGCGGAAGGGATTGCGGCGCCGCAGCTCCTCGTACTGCGCCAGATAGCTGTGCTCCGCGCGCAGGCCCTGGACGGCGCGGCGCAAGGCCACCGGCAGCGTTTCGTAGGCCAGGTGCATATTGGCGAACAGCGTGTCGCCGCCCTCCTCCGGCAGCTCCTGCGCGTGCAGCATGGAGCCCAGGCTAGGCTTGTCCTTGTACGACAGGTCCGAATGCCAGAAGTGGCCCGCGTCGCCCAGCCCTGTGGGCTGGCCGTTCTCGATGATATTGGAAATGACCAGCACCTCGGGCGCCTCGGCCAGCTGGAAATTGCGCAGCACGTGGATCTGCAGCGGGCCGAAGCGGCGGCTGAACGCCACCTGCTGTTGCGGCGTGATGCGCTGGTCGCGGAACACCAGCACGTGGTGGTCCAGGTGCGCGCGGTGCAGGCGCTGGAAGTCGCGGTTGCCGAGCGGTTGCGACAGATCCAGCTGCGTCACTTCCGCCCCGAGCGGCGCGTCGAAAACCTTGATGTCGAAAGTTTGAAGGGGACTGAGAACGGCAGACATGGCACTGGTCCTTGCGTTGAATATGCCCCCAGTCTATGCCGCTCCCTTCATGAAGAAAACGAAGCTTATCGGCTATTCATATGCGATTTTCGCAGCGGCGCGCAGCGCGGCGACCATGGCGGCGAGGGCGCGGTCTTTTTCGTCGGCGCCGGGGACGCGCAGCACGAAGGCGGGGTGGTAGGTGGCCACCACCCAGCGGCCTGCATGCTGCACCGGCTGATCCATGTAGTCTTTCAGCGCGGCGTGGCTGTCTTCGAGCACGGCTTTCAGCGCGGTGCTGCCCAGCGCGACCACCACTTGCGGGGCGACCTGCTCCAGCTCGCCCTCCAGCCAGTAATGGCAGGCCAGGATCTCCTTCTGCGCCGGGGTCTTGTGCAGGCGGCGCTTGCCGCGCGGTTCCCATTTGAAGTGCTTGACGGCGTTGGTGACGTAGACCTTGCCGCGCTCCACGCCGGCCTGCGCCAGCGCGCGGTCGAGCAGCGCGCCGGCCGGGCCGACGAAGGGGTGGCCCTGTAGATCCTCCTGGTCGCCGGGCTGCTCGCCCACCAGCATGATGCGCGCCTTCCGCGCGCCCTCCCCCGGCACGGCTTGCGTGGCGTGCTCCCACAGCTCGCAGCGGCGGCATTCGTCCAGCGTGTGCGGCTGCTGGCGCCCGGGCTGCGCTTTCTCGGGCGCGATGGGGATGGTGGCGCCGCTGCGGCGGCCCACGGCGCTGGCCTGCCCCACGCGGCGCGCGCCGGCGGCGGCTTGCGACACCATCTCTGGCACCAGCGCCGCTTCCGGCATGTTCTTCCAGAAGCGCGAACGCACATGGCCATGCATCACGTCCGGGTTCAGGCGCGCGGGGTTGAAGATGCTGCGGTAGTAGGTGAGCCACAGCGCTTCGCCGGCGTCCTCGATGTCGGCGGGGCCGCGCGCGAGCGGGCCGGTGGCGTGCAGCGCGGCGCCGTCCCACAGCACGGTGGCCTCCGGCGTGGCGATGAGCCAGGTGGCGCGGCCCATGCGGGCGGCGAAATGCTGCGCCACCTGCGGCAGCACGTCGTGCGCGGGCTCGAACCAGGCAACGAAGCGCGGCGCGCCCTCGCCCGCCGGCCGTTCGCGGAAGCGCAAATAGGCGTGCATGTCGTGTTCTTCGCGGCGCACGGCGCGCGCCATGCCGTGCAAGCGGTTGCCGTCTTCGTCTGCCATCGACATCACCTCCCGCTGGCCTTGCTGCCAGCGCCACAGGATCTTGTACAGGAAGGCCCAGCGGTCTTCCGCGCGATAGCAGGCGGCCCTTTGCAGCAGCTCCATCAGCTCGCGCGGAATGCGCATGGCGGGCAAGGCGGAGTCGGCAGGCGATGCGGACGATGCGCACGCAGCGGGCGCCGCGGTAACCGAGGCGGCGGCAACGCCAACAGCTGCGCGCGTTATCGCGGGCGCAACGGGCTGATCGGCAGTACCGGGCACGGGAGCCGGGCCGGCCACGGCGCCGAATAAGTCGCCGCCGCCTCCAGGTGAGCTCCATTGTACGGATTCGGGCGGCACGCGGCGCACGATCAGCCGGCGCGCCGCCGCGCGCCACTCGTCGAAGCCGGCCACAACAATGGGTTGAGCGAAACCGGCCATTACGCCGCCTGCAGCTCCGGCCACAGATTCATTTGCTGCGGCGCCTCGGCCATGGCGCGGCGCAACGTCTCAGACGGGGTGCTGTCGCGCGCCGGCGCGTAGTCGGCCACGATGATGAAGGGGGCGATCTTTTTCATGCTGCACCGCAGCCGCGACAGGTCGGCGTAGCGCACCCGCCGCAGGCGCCGCAGCTCGACGATGCGCTGCGCGTTGCGCAGGCCGATGCCGGGCACGCGCGCGATCATGGCCAGGTCGGCGCGGTTCAGGTCCATCGGAAAATGCTCGCGGTTGGCCAGCGCCCAGGCCAGCTTGGGGTCGATGTCCAGCGCCAGGTTGCTGGGCTGCATGCCGTCTCCGGGCAGCAGTTCGCTGACCTGGAAGCCGTAGCTGCGCAGCAGGAAGTCGGCCTGGTACAGGCGGTGCTCGCGCTGCATGGGGGGCGGCGCCAGCGGCACGCTTTTCGGGCTGTCCGGGATCGGGCTGAAGGCCGAGTAGTACACGCGCTTGAGCTTGTAGCTGCTGTACAGCGTTTCGGCCGTGCCCAGGATGTGCTTGTCGTCGCTGGCGTCGGCGCCGACGATCATCTGCGTGCTCTGCCCAGCCGGGGCGAAGGCGGGCGCTTTCGGCTCTTCGGCCTTTTCGTCCAGCCGCAGGCGGATGGCGCCCATGGCCAGCTTGATGGTTTGCACGTTTTTCTCCGGCGCCAGGCGCGCGATGCTGTCCTGCGACGGCAGCTCGATGTTCACGCTGAGCCGGTCGGCGTGGCGGCCGGCGGCGGCGATCAGGGCGGGATCGGCGTCGGGGATGGTTTTCAGGTGGATGTAGCCGCGGAACTGGTGCGTTTCGCGCAGCTCGCGGGCGATGGCCACCAGCTGCTCCATGGTGTAGTCGGCCGACTGGATGATGCCGCTGCTGAGGAACAGGCCGTCGATGTAGTTGCGCAGGTAAAAATCGACCGTGAGCTTGACCACTTCCTGCACCGTGAAGCGGGCGCGCGGCACGTTGGAGGTGCGGCGGTTGACGCAGTACTGGCAGTCGTAGATGCAGAAATTGGTGAGCAGGATTTTCAGCAGCGAGACGCAACGGCCGTCCGGCGTGTAGCTGTGGCAGATGCCCATGCCGGTGCTGGCGCCCAGGCCGTCCTTGCCGACGGAGTTGCGCCTGGGCGCCCCGCTGCTGGCGCAGGAGGCGTCGTACTTCGCGGCGTCGGCCAGGATTTCAAGCTTGTCGGTGAGCTCCATTTGCTGCCCTCGATACTGTATATAAACACAGTATAGCGCAGGCAGGCACGGAGCGCCGAATATCGGCGGGTCAAGCGCGGGTCAGCGGCGGGCTTGGCGACGGTGGCGCATCGGCGCGGCGGGCACTGGACAGACAGCGCAAGCCTGCGCCAAAGCGCCATAGTACAATCCCGGGCGACACCGGCGCTCGCTGGCCGCGCCGCTGCTGGCCCCACTGCTAGGCAAACCAACAACAATGATAAGACAACGTCTGTTACACCCTGCAAGAGCAGTGGCATTCGCATTTCTGCTGGCGATTGTTGTCGGCACGCTACTGCTGATGATGCCGGTCTGCCGCGCCGGGGCGGAAGCGGCACCATTGCTTGTCGCGCTGTTCACCTCGGTCTCCGCTGTGTGCGTGACAGGACTGGCGGTGGTCGACACAGGCAGCTACTGGTCGCCGTTCGGGCAAGGCGTAGTCATGCTGCTGTTCCAGGTTGGCGGCTTCGGGATGATGACGGCAGCGACCCTGATGGGCCTGATGGTCAACCGCTCGCCGCGGCTGCGGCTAAAGCTCATTACGCAAACGGAAACCCATTCGCTGGGTCTGGGCGACGTCGCCGGCGTGGCCAAGCTGGTGCTGGCCGTGACCGTCGCCTCGGAGTTGATCCTGGCGCTGGTGCTGGCCCTGCGCTTCCACTTCCGCTATGGCTTGGGCTGGGGCGAAGCGGCATGGAGCGGGCTGTTCCACTCGGTCTCCGCCTTCAACAATGCCGGCTTTTCGATCCACCCGGACAGCGTGATGCGGTATGCCCCGGACGCCCTGATACTGCTGCCGTTGATGCTTGCCATCTTTCTCGGGGGCATAGGTTTTCCCGTCCTGTTCGACTTGCGCGACAAGATACGCTCGCCGCGCAGCTGGTCGCTGCACACCAAGCTGACCCTGCTTGGCAGCCTCATCCTGCTGTTGCTGGGGTTCTGCGGCGTGCTGTACTTCGAGTGGAGCAATGCCGGCACGCTGGGCGCCATGGCGCCTCCCGACAAGATCCTGTCTGCCGCGTTCACGTCGGTGTCAGCGCGCACCGCCGGGTTCAACTCGATCGACCTGGCCCTGGCGAGCCGGGAGACGTGGGCGCTGCACTATCTGCTCATGTTCGTCGGCGCCGGCAGCGCCGGCACGGCCGGCGGCGTCAAAGTGGGCACCGTGGCGATCCTGTTCCTGCTGGTACTGGCCGAAATCCGCGGCAATCCGGACAGCGAAGCCTTCGGCAGGCGCGTGGGCGCCTCCGCGCAGCGCCAGGCCATCACGGTCCTGGTGCTTGGCAGTATCATGGTTGTCATCGGCACCATGGTACTGCTGCAGGTGAGCCAGGCATCGACCGACCGCATCATTTTCGAAGTCATCTCCGCTTTCGGCACGGTGGGACTGTCCACCGGCATCACCGCCGAGCTGCCGGCAGCGGGGCAGATCATGCTGATCATCCTGATGTACCTGGGACGAATAGGCACCATAACCTTGGCAACGTCGCTGGTATTGGGCGAACGGCGCATGCCATACCGCTATCCTGAGGAGCATCCAATTGTTGGGTAGAATTTTCACAGAGCAGTTCGCGTTTTCTTCCGGCGACAGCGTACTGGTGATCGGCCTGGGCCGGTTCGGCAGTTCCGTGGCCCAGTCCCTGATCAGGCTGGGCCACGATGTCATGGGCATCGACAAGGACAGCGAGCGGGTCCAGCTATGGGCGGACAAGCTCACGCACGCGGTCCAGGCCGATTCGACCAAGGAAAGCGTCATGCTGCAGCTGGGCGCCGCCGACTTCGCGCACGCCATCGTGGCGATAGGCGGGGACATCGCGGCCAGCCTGCTGACCCTGATGGTGCTCACCGAACTGGGCATCAAGGACATCTGGGTCAAGGCGCTCGACCAGGACCACGGCCAGCTGGCCAAGCGCATGGGCGCCCACCACGTGATTACACCCGAGGCCGACATGGGCGAACGGGTGGCCCACCTGATCACCGGGCGACTGATCGACTTCATCGAATTTGACGACGGCTTCGCCATTGCCAAGATTCACGCGCCACCCCAAACGTTCAACAAGACGCTGCGGGAGTCGGCGGTGCGGGAACAGTACGGCGTAACCGTGGTGGGCGTGAAGCGCGCCCACACGGATTTTCAGCATGCCACCCCCGAGACCGACGTGCAAGCCGCCGATCTGCTGATCGTCTCGGGGCCGACCCGGAAGATCGAACTGTTCGCGAGCGGCTCCACGAAACGCAAGTAGCCGCCCTGCGGGACCTTACGAGATGGCAGCGTATTTGCCGAGGCGGCTGGCCAGGCGGCCGGCCAGTTCGTGGCCGGCGCTGACGGTCATTTCCAGGTCGTGCAGATGGCCATCCTTCAGGCCGTACACCCAGCCGTGCACGGTCAGCGGCTGGCCGCGGTCCCACGCGTCCTGCACGATGGTGGTCTGGCACACGTTGACCACTTGCTCCACCACGTTCAGCTCGCACATGCGCTCGGCACGTTCGCGCGAGGGCAGCACGTCGCCCAGGTAGCGCTCGTGCTTCTGGGCCACGTCGTTCACATGGCGCAGCCAGTTGTCGACCAGGCCGACGCGGGTGCCGGTCATGGCGGCGTGCACGCCCTTGCAGCCGTAGTGGCCGACGACAATGACGTGCTTCACTTTCAGCACTTCGATGGCGAACTGCAGCACCGACAGGCAGTTCAGGTCGGAGTGCACCACCACGTTGGCGATGTTGCGGTGGACGAACACGTCGCCGGGAGCCAGGCCCAGCAGCTCGTTGGCGGGCACGCGGCTGTCCGAACAGCCGATCCACAGGTATTCCGGCGAGGCTTGCTGCTCCAGGCGCTTGAAGAATTCAGGATCGCGCTGGACCATGGAATCGGCCCAGGCGCGGTTGTTGACCAGCAGGTCCGCCAACGGGGAGCCGCTTACGTTTTGTTCACTCATATGTCCTCTCATACGTGCGAAGACCGCCCGTTTGCCGGGGTGGCAAGGGGCGGTCCGGGATAGTGCTATGTTACCTGATTTGGTGCGGCGCATCATCTGCGCCAGGCAATGACGCTTATTGCAGCCTTATTGCCAACTTCTTGCCGACTTACTCGAAGAAGTCCTTCACCTTGTCGCGCCAGGTCTTGCTTTGCGGGCTGTGCTTGGAGCCGCCCTCCACCGTGGCGCGGTCGAACTCGCGCAGCAGTTCCTTCTGCTTGTCGGTCAGCTTGACCGGCGTTTCCACGGCCACGTGGCAGAACAGGTCGCCCGGATAGCCGGAACGCACGCCCTTGATGCCCTTGCCCTTCAGGCGGAAGGTCTTGCCCGACTGGGTGCCCTCGGGAATGGTGAACGACACCTTGCCCGACAGCGTAGGCACTTCGATTTCACCGCCCAGCGCCGCGCGCGCGAACGAGATCGGCATTTCGCAATGCAGGTCGTCGCCCTCGCGCTGGAACACCGCGTGCTGCTTGATGTGGATTTCCACGTACAGGTCGCCCGGCGGCCCGCCGTTGGTGCCCGGCTCGCCGTTGCCGGACGAGCGGATGCGCATGCCGTTGTCGATGCCGACCGGGATCTTCACTTCCAGCGTCTTGTTGCGCTTGATGCGGCCGGCGCCGCCGCAAGGCGAGCAAGGGTCGGTGATGATCTTGCCGGTGCCGTGGCATTTCGGGCAGGTCTGCTGGATGCTGAAGAAGCCCTGCTGCATGCGCACCTGGCCGTGGCCGCCGCAGGTCGAGCACGTCACCGGCGCGGTGCCCGGCTTGGCGCCGGAACCGTGGCAGGTGTCGCACTTGTCCCAGGACGGCACGCGGATGGTGGTGTCGAAGCCGTGCGCGGCCTGCTCCAGCGTGATTTCCAGGTTGTAGCGCAAGTCCGCGCCGCGGTAGACCTGCGGGCCGGAACTGCGGCCGCGGCCGCCGCCGCCGAAGATGTCGCCGAAAATGTCGCCGAAGGCATCGCCGAAGCCGCCCGCGCCGAAACCGCCGCCGCCGCCGCCGCCCATGTTCGGGTCCACGCCGGCGTGACCGTAGCGGTCGTACGCTTCGCGCTTTTCGGGGTTGGTCAGCATCTCGTAGGCCTCTTTGACCTCCTTGAACTTCTCTTCCGATTCCTTGCTGTCCGGATTGCGGTCCGGATGGTATTTCATCGCCAGTTTGCGATAGGACTTCTTGATCTCGTCTTCGGACGCATTCTTTGCGACCCCGAGGATCTCGTAAAAATCACGCTTTGCCATGTTGTAGGCACCTTGCTGTATTTACTGGTACTGATTATGCGAAAAAGCCGAGCCGGCCCCTTTGCAGGGATGCACGGCTCGGCGTCAGTCTTGCGGCCGCAGCCGGGGACTCTGAGGGACGCTAATTACTTGCTGTCTTTGACTTCTTTGAAGTCGGCGTCCACCACGTCGTCCTGCTGCGCTTTGGACTCTTGCTGGCCGCCGGCCTGCTGCTGGCCGCCCTCGGCGCCCGCGGCGCCGGCTTGCTGCGCCTGCATGTCGGCGTACATCTTCTCGCCCAGTTTCTGCGACGCGGTCGACAGCGCTGCCACTTTGGCGTCGATGTCGGCCTTGTCGCCGGCCTTGATCGAGCCTTCCAGCTCGGTGATGGCCGCTTCGATCTTCTCTTTCTCGCCCGCTTCCAGCTTGTCGCCGTATTCGGTCAGCGACTTGCGGGTCGAGTGCACCAGCGCGTCGGCCTGGTTGCGCGACTCGGCCAGTTCCTTGACCTTCTTGTCTTCTTCCGCGTTCAGCTCGGCGTCCTTCACCATCTTCTGGATCTCGTCCTCGGTCAGACCCGAGTTCGCCTTGATGGTGATCTTGTTTTCCTTGCCGGTGGCCTTGTCCTTGGCGCCCACGTGCAGAATGCCGTTGGCGTCGATGTCGAAGGTCACTTCAATCTGCGGCGTGCCGCGCGATGCCGGCGGGATGCCTTCCAGGTTGAATTCGCCCAGGCCCTTGTTGCCGGCCGCGATTTCGCGCTCGCCCTGGTAGACCTTGATGGTCACCGCAGGCTGGTTGTCGTCGGCGGTGGAGAACACTTGCGAGAACTTGGTCGGAATCGTGGTGTTCTTGTGGATCATCTTGGTCATCACGCCGCCCAGGGTTTCGATGCCCAGCGACAGCGGGGTCACGTCCAGCAGCAGCAAGTCCTTGCGGTCGCCCGACAGCACCGAGCCCTGGATCGCGGCGCCCACGGCCACGGCTTCGTCCGGGTTGACGTCCTTGCGCGGATCCTTGCCGAAGAACTCTTTGACCTTTTCCTGCACCTTGGGCATACGGGTCATGCCGCCGACCAGGATGATGTCGTCGATGTCCGATACTTTCACACCGGCATCCTTGATGGCGGTGCGGCATGGCTCGATGGTGGCGTTGATCAGCTCTTCCACCAGCGATTCCAGCTTGGCGCGGGTCATCTTCAGGTTCAGGTGGACCGGCGCGCCGTTCGCCATGGCGATGTACGGCTCGTTGATTTCGGTCTGCTGCGACGACGACAGTTCGATCTTGGCGCGCTCGGCCGAAGCCTTGATGCGCTGCAGGGCGATCGGATCCTTTTTCAGGTCCAGGCCGTTGATCTTCTTGAATTCGTCGATGATGTAGTCGATCACGCGCTGGTCGAAGTCTTCGCCGCCCAGGAAGGTGTCGCCGTTGGTCGACAGCACTTCGAACTGCTTCTCGCCGTCCACGTCCGCGATTTCAATGATGGACACGTCGAAGGTGCCGCCGCCCAGGTCGTACACGGCGATCTTGCGGTCGCCCTTGTCGGTCTTGTCCAGGCCGAAGGCCAGTGCGGCCGCGGTCGGTTCGTTGATGATGCGCTTGACGTCCAGGCCGGCGATGCGGCCGGCGTCCTTGGTGGCCTGGCGCTGCGAGTCGTTGAAGTAGGCAGGCACGGTGATCACGGCTTCGGTGACTTCTTCACCGAGGTAGTCTTCCGCCGTTTTCTTCATCTTGCGCAGCACTTCGGCCGAGATCTGCGGCGGCGCCAGTTTCTTGTCGCGCACGCCGATCCACGCATCGCCGTTGTCGGCTTTGGTGATCTGGTAAGGCATCAGCGCGATGTCCTTCTGCACTTCTTTTTCTTCGAATTTGCGGCCGATCAGGCGCTTCACCGCGAACAGGGTGTTCTTCGGGTTGGTGACCGCCTGGCGCTTGGCCGGCGCGCCGACCAGGATTTCGCCGTCATCTTGGTAAGCAATGATCGATGGCGTGGTACGCGCGCCTTCCGCGTTCTCGATTACCTTAGGCTGACCGTTTTCCATGATGGAAACGCAGGAGTTGGTGGTTCCCAGGTCAATACCGATAATTTTGCCCATGATTTATTTTCCTTGTTTGCTAAGTTTCAGATGCTTCTTATATGTGGGAAATGCTGTGTGATTTCAAGTGCTTGCGCTGAGCAACTCTTACTATTTACTTCGCCTGCGCAGCGGTCACGATGGCCGGACGCAGCAGGCGGTCGGCGATCATATAACCCTTTTGCAGCACCGACACCACGGTGTTGGCTTCCTGCTCGGCCGGCACGACTGCCACGGCCTGGTGCTTGTTCGGGTCCAGCTTGTCGCCCTGCAGCGGCATGATTTCCAGCAGGCGATTCTTTTCGAAGGCCGAATTGAGCTGTTTCAGCGTCATTTCCACGCCTTCCTTCAGCGATTCCAGGGTCGGCGCTTCCACTTTCAGCGCCATTTCCAGGCTGTCCTTCACCGGCACCATGGCCTCGGCGAAGCTCTCGACGGCGAACTTGTGCGCCTTGGCGACATCTTCCTGGGCGCGGCGGCGGATGTTTTCACCGTCGGCCTTGGCGCGCATGAAGGCGTCGTGCATTTCAGCCAGGCGCGCCTCGGTGGCGGCCAGCTGCTCTTCCAGCGAAGGAGCGGCGCCGTCGGCGGGAGTCGATGGCTGCGCCGGCGCTGCTTCCGCCTCGGGATTAGGGACTGCTTGATTTTCCTGATCTTGCATCTGAAAGACTCCTACAAATCGTGTGTTAGACATTACTTGATACGGCACGGGCAGCAAGTGGGGCTATAACCTACCTTTTCAAGGGTTATTCGCGCGGCGTTGCGTGCAGTAGCCGCAGCGCCGTTACAAACTGACTCACAAGAGAGATATTTTTCCGCACCGCAGCAGCTACTATGTAATTAATGGAGGACGTGGACGGCGCCGCCGTCCATCCAACCGTACAGCGTGGGGAGCGCATCATGAAGTTGCCACTCATCGCAGCGTCCATCGTGGCCTACATCGTTCTGGCCGTCGCCTGGATCTGCTACTCCGAATTACTACAGTAGTTGCCGCCCGAAGACCGGGTATTGTAACAGGCTGGCACTCACCGCCGGCAAGTGCTGATTATCACTTGAACAGCACCGGCCGGGCGACTGTCAGTTTTCCGCACCAAGCTTGAGGGCGGCCGCGCGCGCGGCTTCGCCTTCTTTCTTGAGGGCATCACGCTGCGGCTGGGCCATCATGGTCGGCCAGCCTATCATGTGCTGTTCGGCGATCTCGGCCAGGGCGGCGATCCAGCCGGGCGTGGCGTTCAGGCAGGGGATGTAGTGGAATTCCTTGCCGCCGGCGGCCATGAAGTCGTGCCGCACCTCCATCGCGATTTCCTCCAGGGTTTCCAGGCAGTCGCTGGTGAAGCCGGGGCAGATCACGTCCACCCGGCGCACGCCGTCGCGCGCCAGCTGCTGCACGGTGGGCGCGGTGTAGGGCTGCAGCCACTCGGCCTTGCCGAAGCGGGACTGGAACGTGACCAGGTACTGGTCCGGCGCGAGTTTCAGCTTGGCCGCCAGCAGGCGCGCCGTTTTCAGGCATTCGCAGTGGTAGGGGTCGCCCAGCAGCAGGGTGCGCTTGGGCACGCCGTGGAAGCTCAGCACCAGTTTTTCCGGCCGGCCGTGCATATCCCAGTGCGCCAGGATGGATTCCTGCAGCGCCTGGATATAGCCGTCGTGGTCGTGATAGTTGCGCACAAAACGCAGTTCCGGCAGGTTGCGGATCTGCCGGTAGTGGGCGAACACGGCGTCGTAGATGGAGCCGGTGGTGGTGCCGGAGTACTGCGGATAGGCCGGCAGGATGGCCACGCGCTCGCAGCCGTCGGCCTTCAGGCGGGCCAGCACGTCCGGCAGCGACGGCGAGCCGTAGCGCATGGCCATGGCGACGGTGACGTTGTCGTGGCCGCGCTCGCCCAGCGCGGCGCGCAGCAGCAGCGCCTGCTCCTGGGTGTTGACCTTGAGCGGCGAGCCCTCGCGGGTCCAGATCGACGCGTATTTTTTGGCCGACTGGCCGGAGCGGAACGGCAGGATGACCAGGTTGAGGATGAACCACCAGACGGCGCGCGGGATTTCCACCACGCGCGGATCGGACAGGAACTGCTTCAGATAGCGCCGCACCGCCGGGCGCGTGGGCGCGTCCGGCGTGCCGAGGTTGACCAGCACCACGGCGCTCGAGCCGACGCTGCCGTGGGTGTGGGGTGGTTCTTTTTGGAAGGCCATAGGTCGCGATGACGGGAAACGGACCTGCCATTATACGGGGGCCGCGTGGCGGCGGGCTACGACGCCAGCAACTCCCGGGCGTGCTTGCGGGTGGTGGCGGTGATTTCCAGGCCGCCCAGCATGCGCGCCACTTCTTCCACGCGGGCTTTGCTGTCGAGCACGTCGATGCGGGAAGCGGTCTTGCCGTTGTCCAGCGTGCCCTTGGCCACCTGGAAGTGCTGGCCGGCCTGGCTGGCCACCTGCGGCAAGTGCGTCACGCACAGCACCTGGCGCGCCTGGCCCAGGCGCTTGAGCAGCCGCCCCACCACCTCGGCCACGCCGCCGCCGATGCCGCTGTCGACTTCGTCGAAGATCAGGGTCGGGGTGGTGGTGGCGTTGGAGGTGATGACGGAAATGGCCAGCGCGATGCGCGCCAGCTCGCCGCCCGAGGCCACCTTGGCCAGCGGACGCGGCGCCACGCCGGCGTGGCCGGCCACCAGGAATTCCACCTGCTCCAGGCCGCGCGCGCCCGGCTCGCACGGGTTGAGCGCGATGTCGAAGGCGCCGCCCGTCATGTTCAGTTCCTGCATAGCCTGCGTGACGGCGGCGGCCAGCCCCTTGGCGGCGGCGGCGCGCGTGGCCGACAGCTTGCGCGCCACGTCCATATAGGCGGCCTTCAGCTTTTCCTCCTGCCGGCGCAGGCCGTCCAGGTCGCTGACGTCGGCCAGCTGGCGCAGCTTGGCCGACAACTGCGCGTGCTCGTCCGGCAGATCGTCCGGCGCCACGCGGAATTTGCGCGCGGCAGAATGCAGCGCCTCCATGCGCGCGTCCACCTGGCGCAGGCGGTCCGGGTCCAGCTCCACCCGGTCCAGGTAGGTGTTCAGCGCGTACACGGATTCCTGCAGCTGGATGCGGGCCGATTCGATCAGGTCCACCGCGGGCTGCAGCTCGGTGTCGATGGCGGCCAGCTTGCCCAGCTTCTGGCTCAGCGAACCGAGTTGCGAGACGATGGGATGGTCTTCCGATTCGGACATGGCGGCCAGCGCTTCCTGCGCGCCTTCCAGCAGGCTGGCGGCGTGCGACAGGCGGCTGTGCTCGTTGGAGATGTCCTGCCACTCGCCGGGCTTGGCGGCCAGCTTGTCCAGTTCGCCCACCTGCCACTCCAGGCGCTCGCGCTCGTAGGCCAGGTTGGCGGCATTGGTTTCGTATTCCTCCAGTTGCCGCGCCAGCGCGCGCCAGGCCTTGTGGGCGGCGGCCACCGCCTTCAGATCGTCGGCGGCGCTGGCCTCCTTGATGCCGGCCTGGTTGTCCAGCAGCTCGCGCTGCGCGTCGGTCTTCAGCAGCGACTGGTGGGCGTGCTGGCCGTGGATGTCGACCAGCATGTCGCCCAGTTCGCGCAGCTGGGCGGCGGTGGCGGCCACGCCGTTGATGTAGGCCTTGGAGCGGCCCGCGTTGTCGATCACGCGGCGCAGCAGCGCGCCGCCCTCGTCGCTGGCGAATTCGTTGGCGGCCAGCCAGGCGGCGGCCTGTTGCGTCACCGCGAAGTCGGCCGTGATGTCGGCCTTGGGCGCGCCTTCGCGCACCACGCTGGCGTCGCCGCGGCCGCCCAGCGCCAGGGTCAGCGCGTCGATCAGGATGGATTTTCCGGCGCCGGTTTCGCCGGTGAAGACTGTGAAGCCGGCGGAAAATTCCAGTTCGATGGTGTCGACGATGACGAAGTCGCGGATGGACAGTGTACGAAGCATGGGCAATAGCAGAGTGAAGTTAGACCAGTGAGTTAGACCAGCTTGCCGTCGGTGGACGGGTATTCGTTCCAGTGCAGCTTTTCGCGCAGCGTGTTGTAGTAGCTCCAGCCTTCCGGGTGCAGGAAGGTGATGGCGTGCGGCGAGCGCTTGATGATGATGCGGTCCTGCGCCTGCAGGCTGGCAAAGGTTTGCATGTCGAAATTGACGGTGATGTCGCGCCCGCGCACGATCTCGATCTGGATCTCGCTCGAGTCCGGCAGCACGATGGGCCGGTTCGACAGCGCGTGCGGCGCGATCGGCACCAGCACGATGCCGCCCAGCGTCGGATGCAGCAGCGGGCCGCCGGCCGACAGCGCGTAGGCGGTGGAGCCGGTGGGGGTGGAGATGATCAGGCCGTCCGAGCGCTGGTTGTACATGAAGTGGGTGTCCACATCCACCCGCAGCTCGGCCATGCCGGCGCCGGCGCCGCGCGACACCACCACGTCGTTGACCGCCAGGCCGACATGGATTTCCTTGCCGTCGCGCCGCACGCTGCCTTCCAGCAAGGTGCGCCGCTCGGCCTGATAGCTGCCGGCCAGCATCTGCGACAGGATGGGCAGCATGCCTTCCAGCGGAATGTCGGTCATGAAGCCGAGCCGGCCCTGGTTGATGCCGATCAGCGGCACGTCGTACGGCGCCAGCTGGCGCGCCAGGCCCAGCATGGTGCCGTCGCCGCCCATGACGATGGCCGCGCTGGCGTGCCGGCCGATCTCGTCCGGCGTCATGGCCGGGTAGCCCCGCATGCCCAGGTGGGCCGCCGTTTCCGCCTCCAGCACAACGTTGTGGCCGCCCTCTGTCAGGAACGCCAGCAGGCTGCGGACCGGGGCTTCGATGCCGGCCGTGTTCTGCCGGACGACCAGGGCGATGGTGTTGAATAAGGCGTGCGTGGCGGGCATAGATCTCTCGGTCTTGATTAGGGTAGCAACTTGGGGTGGCAACACCAGTCAGAGTAACCGATAATGCAGCCTTCTGCCATGCATCCGATGCATACAAATACGCACACAAGTACTGTATATGCAAACAGTATAAAACGGCGGGCGGCGGAGCGCAAGCAAGATTGCACCAAGAATAACAACAACCATTTTGAACAGGGAGAACGGCATGGCAAAAGCATTGGGCGTGGGCGGCGTCTTTTTCAAATCGCGCAACCCGCAGGCGCTGATGACGTGGTACCAGGCCCACCTGGGCTTCCCCGGCGAGTCCACCGACTACGCCTCCTTCTTCCCCGGCGCCATGCCGGCCGGCGGCTGCACCGTGTTCAGCCCCTTCAAGGACACCACCGGCTACTTCGCGCCGTCCAAGCGCGAATTCATGTTCAACCTGGTGGTGGACAACCTGGACGAGGCCCTGGCCCAGGTGGTGGCCGGCGGCGCCGAACTGGTGGGCGACCCGCAGAGCTTCGACTACGGCCGCTTCGGCTGGTTCATGGACCCGGACGGAAACAAGGTCGAGCTGTGGCAGCCGGCCGTGATGCCGGAGTAGGCAGCCTTGCCTAGTGCGCCGTGGCCACGCCGGCGCCCATGGCCAGGGTAATGGCGATGGCCAGCGAAATGCAGTGCGCCGTCATCAGCGCCATCCAGCGCAGCGCCGTGACGGTCCTGCTGCCGCCATACACGCGGCGCATGGCCCACGGCAGATAGCCGACCAGCCAGCACAGCAGCACGAAGGTGAAGAAATTATCTTCCGGGATCAGCTTGATCGCCGCGAACATGACGAAGGCAAACGAACTGGTGTGCAGCGCAAACAGCAGGTGCTCGCCGTAGCGCCTTCCCGACCCCAGGTACAGCATCTTCAGGTACAGCGCGAACAGCGGCATCAGCGCGAACATGGCGTACGGCCCATAGCGGAAGAAGCCGTCCGACAGCGCCTCGCCTTTGCGCTCGGCGGGCAGCTTGTCGAAGTTCTCGATGGCGTCGGCCAGGCGCGGCGACTTGGAGCGCACGGTGTCCTGCAGCATCACGTCGCGGCCCTCCTGGTCCTTGACCGTGCCGTTGACAACGATTTCCCGGCGTATGCCCGACGCCTCCTGCCTGACCGACTCCGCCACCTCGGCGGCCGGCCGCGGCGCCTTGGCGTCCAGGTTGATCACTTCGGTATTGGTGAATTTGAGCAGCGCGAAAAACAGGATGCTCAGCGTCAGGTACAGGCGCAGCGGTTCGACGTAGCGCTTGCGGCGCCCGGCCAGGTATTCATTGGTGAGCGCGCCCGGGCGGAACAGCAGGCGCGTGAAAGTGCCCCACAGCCGCCCTTCCAGCGCCACGTAGTGGCCGACGAACTCGTGCGCAAACTCCATGAAGCTGGGCGCATGGGTGCGCGTTTCCTGGCCGCAGTTGTGACAGTAGTTGCCGCTGATGTCGGCATTGCAGTTCAGGCAGTTGGCGGGCACGGCGTGATGGTACTGGCTGTCGGCGAGTTCGGGCTTCACGGCTGAGTTCTCTTATGGGCAAACGGAACAGCAGGAATGTTACCTGAGTTCATGCCAAAGATGCATTATTTCAATAAAGTTCAATTGCGCGACTGCGCACCGTTCGCGGCGCTAAGATGGTTCCTCAATGCCGACAAGGGAGGCCGATCATGGTTACCGAAGCCAAAGACCGCCAGGTCAACACCGCTGCGCCGGCGCGCAGCGACGGCGGCAAGCGCCTGCCGCACGAGCGCGACGAGTCGCCCGAAGGCCATCCGCCCAAAGCGCGCAGCATCATCCGGCAAGCTGCCAGCGACCTGGAACAAGGCCTGGTGGACACCGACCTGCACGGCACGCGCGGCGTGGAAAAAGTGCAGCCGCGCGCGCCCGGCAAAGCCCAGCCGCAAGCCGACGTGAAACAGGATTAAGGGAAAGCCGCCCATGAGTTCGAACGTCCAACCGATCCGCCCGGCGCTTGCCGTCACCGCCTTTTCGATTGCCGCGCTGCTCGTCATGGCCAGCGCAGCCGAGGCGCAGCAATATCCGCCCGGCTTCGGTCCGCAGCCCGCGCTGCCCGCGCCCGAACGCTCGCTGATTCCCACCGTGAACGTGGCGCCGGTGGCGCGCTGGACCGCCAGCGGGGCGCCGGTGCCGGCGGCCGGCTTCACGGTGCGCGCCTACGCCCGGGACCTGGACCATCCGCGCTGGGTCTACACGCTGCCCAACGGCGACGTGCTGGTGGTGGAAAGCAACGCCCCGCCCAAGCCGGAGGACGACAAGGGCATCAAGGGCAAGATCATGAAGTCGCAGATGAAGAAGGCGGGCGCGGTCACGCCGTCGGCCAACCGCATCACGCTGCTGCGCGACATCGACGCCAACGGCGTGGCGAAAACCCGCACCGTGTTCCTGAAGAACCTGCACTCGCCGTTCGGCGTGGCGCTGGTGGGCAAGGAGCTGTACGTGGCCAACACGGACGCGGTGGTGAAATTCCCCTACCAGGAAGGCCAGACCGAGATCACGGCCGCGCCGGTGAAGGTGATGGACTTGCCGGGCGGCCCGCTGAACCACCACTGGACCAAGAACATCATCGCCAGCCCGGACGGAAAATACCTGTACGCCACCGTCGGCTCGAACAGCAACGTGGGCGAGAACGGCATGGACAAGGAGGAAGGCCGCGCCGCCATCTGGCAGCTGGACCTGGCCACCAGCAAGGCCAAGCTGTTCGCCACCGGCCTGCGCAATCCGAACGGCATGGCCTGGCAGCCGCAAAGCAAGGCGCTGTGGACCGTGGTCAACGAACGCGACGAGCTGGGCAACGACCTGGTGCCGGACTACCTGACCTCGGTGAAGGAAGGCGGCTTCTACGGCTGGCCCTACAGCTACTTCGGCCAGCACGTGGACGCGCGCGTCAAGCCGCCCAAGCCGGAACTGGTGGCCAAGGCGATCGCGCCGGACTACGCGCTGGGCGGCCACACCGCCTCGCTGGGCCTGGCGTTCTATGAAGGCCAGCTGTTTCCCGAGCGCTACCGGAACGGCGCCTTCATCGGCCAGCACGGCTCGTGGAACCGCAAACCGCACAGCGGCTACAAGGTAGTGTTTGTGCCGTTTGCCAACGGCCAGCCCTCCGGTCCGCCGCAGGATTTCCTGGCCGGTTTCCTGAACCGGGAAGGCAAGGCGCAAGGCCGCCCGGTGGGGGTGGCAGTGGACAAGAGCGGCGCGCTGCTGGTGGCCGACGACGTCGGCAACATCATCTGGCGCGTAACGCCGAAGGGCAACTGAAAGAGCACGCATGACGGGCAACCTTTTGCCGGTTTTTGCCCGGCCGGCCTTACTCTAATTGGAGACGACAATGAGCTATCTGGACCGAGACACTTTTGGCATTTACCGCGACACCGACAACGGCCCCGGCCCGCGCCTGATGGGGGCCGACACGCTGATGGGTGAAGACGTGTACAACCGCATGGACGAGGACCTGGGCGACATCAAGGAGATCATGCTCGACATGCAGACGGGGCAAGTGGCGTATGCGGTGCTATCCTTCGGCGGCATCCTGGGCATGGGCAACAAGCTGTTCGCCGTGCCCTTCCAGGCGCTGGAGCTGGACACCGTGAACAAGCGCTTCATCCTGGACGTGAGCAAGGAGCGCCTGGAAAACGCCCCCGGCTTCGACAAGGACAACTGGCCGGACATGGCCAGCGCCGAGTTCAGCAACCAGATCCACAGCTACTACGGCACCACGCCCGGCGCCGGCTACCGCACCGCCAGCGGCAGCGTGATGGGCTCGGGCAGCAGCACCCTGCAGAGCGACCTGGGCGGCACCGGCTACAACCCGAGCAACCCCGGCAACCGCTAAGCGACGGCGCTGGGCACAACGCTGAGCACAACGCTGAGCACAACGCTGAGCAGCGCCAGCACGATCGCGGCAAAGCGCATAGAATCCTGCTTTTAACGAGGATTTCTATGCGCATACTGCACACCATGCTGCGGGTCGGCGACCTGCAACGCTCCATCGATTTCTACACCAAGGTGCTGGGCATGACCTTGCTGCGCACCAGCGACAATCCCGAATACAAGTACACGCTGGCCTTCGTCGGCTACGGTTCCAATCCCGACCACGCGGAGCTGGAACTGACCTATAACTACGGCGTCACCGAATACGAGCAAGGCACGGCCTACGGCCACCTGGCCATCTCGGCCGACGACATCGTCAGCGCCTGCGCGGCCGTCAAGGCCAACGGCGGCAACGTCACGCGCGAACCCGGCCCGGTCAAGGGCGGCAGCACCGTGATCGCCTTCGTCACCGACCCGGACGGCTACAAGATCGAACTGATCGAGCGCAAGTTCGACGCCGCCGGCGCCGGGCTGCACGCCTAAGCGCACAGCCGGCCCCGGCGCGGCCCGCTCAGAAGTCCGTGGTGGCCGAGAGCAGCAGGCTGCGCGGCGCCCCCGCCGTGAGCGTGCCCCAGGTGGACGCGCCGGACCAGTAGGTTTTGCCGCCGGCATTGCGTAGCGTGGCGCGCAGCACCACCTTGTTGCCGCCCACCACCGTGCGGTAGCGGGCTCCGGCATCGAAAGTTGTCCAGGCCGGCAAGCGCTGGCTGTTGGCCGGGTTGGCGTACTGTGCGCTGTTGTGCAGCATGCCGCCGGTCAGGGTCAGGCCCGCCAGCTGCGGCACATCCCACTCGGCTTGCGCGCTGAGCTGGAGATCCGGCACGCCGACGGCGGTCTTCCCCGCCGTGGCGGGATTGCCGGTCTTGCTGAGCTTGGCGTCTATCCAGGCCAGCCCGCCGTGCAGGCGCAGGCCGCCGGCAACCGCGCCGTAGGCGTTCAATTCCACGCCGCGGTTGCGCTGCTCGCCGTCCACGCCGAACACGGTGCCGCTCATGAAGCCGCCCGGGCGCGTGATCTGGAACGCGCTCAGGCTGGTCATCAGCCGGCCATGGTCGACCTTGACGCCCACCTCGCGCTGCCTGGCCTTGTAGGGCGCGAACACCTCGCCCGCGTTGCTTGCCGTGCCGGGCGCGATGTCGCCCTTGCTCAAGCCTTCAACGTAATTTCCGTACACCGCTACCCCGTGCGCAGGCTGGACCACCACGGCCACCATCGGCGTGACGGCGCTTTCGCCGTAGCGCGCCGTCACGGCGCCGGCAAGCGAGTAATTGTCGGAGCGCACTTCCTGTTTGCGCAAGCCCAGCATCAGCTGCAGGCGCTCGCCGAACCAGGACATGGTGTCGGACACGGCGGCGCCGTTCAGCCGGTTGGTGGAACGCAGCGGCAGCGCGGCAGGCGCGGCCACGGCCTGCGCCGGCCGTTCGGCCGGCCGGTAGATATTCGACGCGTAAGCCTGCCCGGCCACCGAGCCGGTGCCGTAGCGGTCGTCGTAGCGGCTCCATTGCAGCGCGAGCCGGTGTCGCACGGCGCCGGTGGCGAAAGCGGCGCGCAGCCCCGCTTCGCTGGCGTCGCGCTCGATGTCGAAGCCGGCCCGGGCCGGCGCCACGCTGGTGTCGCCGGCGGCGTTGACGATGGACGGCGTGTTGAACAGGCGCTGCACGTCCGAGCTGGCCGCGCCGTGGCTGGCGAACAGGGTCAGCGCGCGCGCCGCCTGGTACTCGGCGCGCAGCAGCGCCGAGCGTTCGGTGCTGTCGTACCATTCCCAGCGCTGGGTCAGGTTGCGCCGCCCGCCGGGCGCCTGCGGCACGGCCAGGCCGGCGCCCAGGAACGGCCGCCGCGTCGGCGCGTCGACCTGCTCGCGCTGGTCGATGGCGTCCAGCGTGACGCGCAGGCGCTCGTCCTCGTAGTCCAGCGCCAGCGCGCCCATGCGCGCGCGGCGCGACTGGTGGTCGAGCGCGGTGTCGCCGTCCTGCAGCGTGCCGTTGAAGCGCGCGCCGAACTGGCGCTGCGCGCCGAAACGGCGGCTCAGGTCGACGTGCCCGCCCAGCTGCGAACGCGACGACAGGTCGGCCCGCACGCGGGTCAGGTCGGCGCTGGCGCGCTTGGGCACCAGGTTGATGCTGCCGCCCACCCCGCTGTTCGGCGACATGCCGTACAGCATGGCCGCCGGGCCTTTCAGCACCTCGATGCGCTCGGCGTAGTCGGCCATGAGCCGGTAGTTGGGCGCCACGCCGTACAGGCCGTCGAAGGCGATTTCGCCGATGTTGTTGTCACCCAGCGCAAAGCCGCGCACGAAGAACGCGTCCGCCACGTCGCCGCCCGGCGCCGTGCTGCGCACCGACGGGTCCAGCCGCACCATATCGGCCACGGTGGCGGCCTGCTGGTCGGCGATGGCCTGGGCGGTGAAACTGCTGAGCTGGAACGGCGTGTCCATGGTGTCGACGTTGCCGAGCAGGCCGAGGCGGCCGCCGCGCGCCAGCTGGCCGCCCGCGTACGCCTGCGGCAGCAGGCCTTCGGCCTCGGCCGTGACGGTTACCTGGGGCAGGACGTGGTTGTCCGGTGCAGGGCCGGCGGCCATTGCCGCCGTTGCGGGGCCCATCGCGGCGGCCAGGCCGCACAGTAGATTGATGCGCAAATCAAACTCCAAGAAGAAGATGGGTTACCAGCGATAAGCCAGGCTGGCGCTGGCACGGCGGCCTTCGCCGTAGTTGCAGCTGCCGGAACCGCAGGCCAGCGCCTGCTTGTTGCCGAGGTTGGAGAAGTTCAGCGCCAGCAGCCAGGGGCCGGTCCGGTAGCCCAGCATGGCGTCGACCACGTTCACCGCCGGCACGCCCGCGCCGGTGCCGTTCACGTCCGCATAGCTGCCCACGTGGCGCGCGCCCAGGCCGGCCTGCAAGCCGCCGCCCAGCTCGCCGTCCGCCCACACCGACGCCTGGTGGTAGGGCACGTACTCGGTGCGTTTGCCGACCTCGGCCGGGTTCAAGCTCCTGGTGGTGCGCGCATCGGTGTAGGCGTAGGACGCGATCAGGTTCAGGTAACGGCCGATGCGGCCCTTGGCTTCCAGTTCCACGCCGCGCGCGCGCACTTCGCCCAGCTGGCGCCGCAGCTGCGGCTGCGCCGGGTCGCGCGTCAGCACGTTCCGCTGGGTCAGCTGGTAGGCGCTGGCCGACAGCAGCACGCCGTCCGGCGACAGCTGCCAGCGCCCGGCTCTCGGGGCAAGGGCTGGCCTGGCCGGGCTGGGCGGCCAGCGCGTCGAGATAGGCGCGTTCCATGGCTTGGCGCTGCAGCTGGTTGACCATCAGGCCGTGCGCCACCGTGCTCAGGAAGGCGCGCGGCTCGCGCACTTCGCTCCAGTCGAGCGGACGGCCGAGGATGCGGACGAAGGTGTCCTGCGCCACGTCGGCGGCGTTGTCGGCGCAACCCATCTTTTTGCGCAGCCAGCCGCTCAGCCAGCCGTGGTGGCGGGCATATAAATCGGCAACAGGATCGTGTGCGGCGGCAAGGCCCAAGCCAGACTCCGGGACAGAGGGGAATGTTGGCTTGCCAAGGCCGGCTGGCTACATAGGAATGATTCTCATTATCATCTTAATCAAACTGTCTGTCAATAAAACAAAAAACCCCGCAGATGCGGGGTTTTCGTCGGAGGAGGCAAGCCGCAGCTTACCTCACCAGCAGTTCGTTGATCGGCACCAGGTCCGCTTCCTTCAGCGTGCCGGCGGCCGACTTCAGGCGCAGGCCGTTCATGATGGTGTCGTAGCGGGCGCGCGACAGGTCGCGCTGGGTGGAGTACAGCTGGCGCTGCGCGTTCAGCACGTCGATGTTGATGCGCACGCCCACCTGGTAGCCCAGCTTGTTCGAATCGAGCGCCGACTTGCTCGACACTTCGGCCGCTTCCAGCGCGCGCACCTGCGCCAGGCCGCTGTTCATGCCCAGGAAGGCGGTGCGCGCGTTCTGCGCGGCGGCGCGGCGCGTGGCTTCCAGGTCGTTGCGCGCCTTGTCTTCCAGCGCGATCGATTCGCGCACCTTGCTGGTCACGGCAAAGCCGTTAAACAGCGGCACGTTCCACTGCACGCCCACCGCGTTGGTCTTGGTGATGCCGGACGCGGTCACGCTGTCGCGGCCCTTGCTGGCCACCAGGTCCAGCGTCGGCAGGTGGCCGGCGCGGTTGCGCGAAATGTCGCGCTTGGCGATTTCCAGGTTCAGCTGCGCGCCCACCACGGCATAGTTCTGCTGCTCGGCCGAGGAAATCCACGGCTCGATGGCGGCCGGCTGCGGCGCCGCCATGGTGACGCCGGTGCGCAGCGTCGACAGCGAGGCCGGCGCGGTGCCGATGATCTGCTGCAGCGCGTTGCGCTTCACTTCCAGGTCGTTGATGGCGGCGAACTCCTGCGCCACCACCAGGTCGTACGCCGCTTGCGCTTCGTGCGTGTCGGTGATGGTCTGGGTGCCGACCTCGAAGTTGCGCTTGGCCGAGGCCAGCTGCTCGGTGGTGGCCGATTTCTGCGCCTGGATCGACGACAGGTTGTCCTGCGCGGTCAGCACGTCGAAATAGGCTTGCGCCACGCGGGTGATCAGGTCCTGCTGGGCCTGCGCGAACACGGCTTCCGTGGCGGCCTGGCTCAGCTTGCTCTGCTGGTAGCTTTCCCAGCGGTCCCAGCGGAACAGCGGCTGCGACAGGCTCAGCGACCACTGGTTGCGCGAATTGTCGCGCGGGCCGCTGCCGGAGAAAATACTGTCGGACTTGTCCTCGAAGTCGCCGGTGACCTTGGTGCTGGAGCCACCCAGGCCGATCACCGGCAGCAAACCGGAGCGCCCTTGCGTCGTCCTTTCCTGACCCGCAGCAAGTGCAGCGCGCGCGCTGGCATACGTGGCGTCGTTGGCGAGCGCCTGCTGGTACACTTGGATGAGGTCGGCCGCCTGTGCGTTTATGGTCAACAGTGCGCTGCTGATCAGCAAGGCGATTAAGGGTTTCTGCATTGCGTTCTCCGTGGAATCAATAACAATTAGTATTTTGGCATGGCACTGTCGACCTGAACAGCCCACGCATGTATGCCGCCCGTCAAATTCGTGATCTTGCCGAAACCGTTGCGCTCCAGGAAAGCCGCCACCTGCATGCTGCGCGCGCCGTGGTGGCAGATGCAGACGATGGCCGCGTCCTCATCGAGGTCGTCGATGCGGGCCGGGATGGAGTTCATCGGCATCAGCGTGGAGCCGGCGATATGGCAGGTTTCGTATTCCCAGTTCTCGCGCACGTCCAGCAGAAACGGGCTGGGGCGCGCTTCGTCGGCCAGCCAGTCGGCCAGTTCCAGCGCAGTAATGTGTTGCATGCGGCGCTCCCGTCCGGTCAGAACGTGAACTGCGACGGCTTAGCGGCCGATTGCAGCGGCTTGACGTCGGTTTCAAACAGTTTCTTCTGCTCGTAGCCGTCCGAGGTGCGGGTCACCAGCACGCCCGACATGACCGGCGCCTCGCCCACTATGGCGAAGATGCGGCCGCCCACCTTCACCTGGGACAGGAAAGCCTCCGGCAGCTTGGGCACCGAACCGGACAACACGATGACGTCGAACGGGGCGCCGTTGGCCCAGCCCTGCGCGCCGTTGCCCAGTTCCACGGTGACATTGGTGACGCCGGCGGCGGCCAGGTTCTGCTCGGCCTGCGCTTTCAGTTCCGGCACGATCTCGACGGTGGTGACGTGGCGGCCCTTGTGCGCCAGCAGGGCGGCCATGTAGCCGCTGCCGGTGCCGATTTCCAGCACGTTTTCATGTTTTTTCAGCTGCACGTCCTGCAGGATGCGCGCTTCCAGCTTGGGGGTCAGCATGGCTTCGCCGTGGCCCAGCGGGATTTCCGTGTCGACGAAAGCCAGGTTCTTGTGGCTGGCAGGGACGAAGTTCTCGCGCTTGACCACGTTCAGCACCTCCAGCACGTCCACATCCAGGACGTCCCATGGACGGATTTGCTGTTCGATCATGTTGAAGCGGGCTTGTTCGATATTCATCTTTAAACTCGGTGAAGGATTAAATAATCCGTCATTTTATCGTTGAACTGGTCAGGACGGCATATTAACGATATCGGCGACGGACTGAGGGAAATTGCGACAGTCTGCAGATTCGGGGGGCTGAACGCGCAAAAACCGCCCCGGCCTGCTCATTTTTGCGGCACGCCGGGCGCAGCGTCCGGGGCCAAGCCGCGCAGGGCCAGGTCGAGGAAGGCGGCCATGTACCGGTCCGGGTCGATGCTGCCGCCGCCGCCGCAGGGCAGGAAGGCGTTATTCCACATCATCAGCATCAGCACCGGGGCGCTCAGCACCGGCATCATCACCTGCGGGTCGTGCGGACGGAATTCGCCGCGCGCCAGGCCGCGTTCCAGCACGCGCACCAGCAGCGCGTTGCCGCGCGCCACCACCTCGTCTTCATAGAAGCGCACCAGTTCCGGGAAATTTCCGGACTCGGCCATCATCAGCTTGGTGATGCCGGCCAGCTTGGTGGCGCCAACGTGGTCCCACCAGCGCATCAGCATTTCGCGCAGCAGCGCGTTGCTGGGCGCGTCGGAGGCGGCCAGGTCCAGCTCGGCCTGGCCGATCGCCTGGCCGATGGTGGCGCGCACCACGGCCTTGAACAGTTCTTCCTTGTTTTCGAAATACAGGTAGAGCGTGCCCTTGGACACGCCGGCGCGGCGCGCCACGTCCTCCAGCCGGGTGGCGGCGAAGCCGCGCTCGACGAACAACTCCAGCGCCGCCTCCAGCAATTCCTGCGGGCGGGCGTCCTTGCGCCGTTCCCAGCGCGGTTTGGTGTCAGTCGAAGCTTGCATGGGGATAGTGATGTGTTGCCATCTTACTTACTTTTGAGTCATTTATATTAGTCGTCAGACATGCGACCGTCAAGCGCCGGACGTCGGACGACATATGAGCTTGCATTAACGACACATGAGCTTGCACTCGACGACAGATATTTACCGCTGTACTAGGAATACACAAGCCTTAGCTTTTGGCTTCTGCGTCACTACCAGTAGTAAAGTGAGCGCCCCATCTCTTCCGCAGACGCAGGAGATGTTGATTTGCGCCGAAAAATGACCCATCTCTGGAGTGAACCCCTCGACACCGATCCCGACACCATGGACTATGAAGCGGAGTTGCTGTCATCCCAGGCGAATCTGCGCGCCTCGTGATCGACGCGCTGGGCGGCAGCGCAGACACTAAGTGACTGCTAATTGTCGACCAGTATCATTGCCTCCAAGTGCCGCCGACGATCGGCTCGGGCGCTGGACTCTGTGGATCAAGGTACTGATTTGTCGACTCAATCGAAAATGAGCGCATGGCGGCAACGGAGGCACCCTCACTGGGACGTTGTTGCCCGAATGCTTACGGCATGCTTCGCATGCATGGCCAGCACAGCTTGGTCAGCACCGTCAGGGATCGACACGTCAGCGCAGGTGGTCACGGACATTCGCTATTGGGCCGAGGACCGCCTACGCGCTTGTCCGCATTCGACAGCGGTCGCTAGCGCCGCCCCGCTTGGCTGGCGGCAGTCGGAGGCCGTTTGCGCTTGGCGCAACCTTTTGCAGGTGCGCCGATGGAACAGCGATGCCGACGACGGTTCCGGCTGCGTCAGCCCGCAGGCACGATGGTGGGCTTGGAGCCAGGCAGCCGAGCACGCTAACACTCCGCGTTCATCCAATCACCAAGCATGGCAGGCGGCATGGCAGGCCCAAAGTGTGATACCGCCCGCGACGCAAGTGCTGCGGGTCGTCGTGCTTCAGCGTGTGGCAGGCGGCGGCTGGCGCGCCACCGAATGGCGCTGGACCCCATCGGAGCGGGCGGCCACCCGGGCCTGGCAGACGCAACGCTGGCAAATTCTCCTTGATGCTGCCCGTGCGCTGCAGCCTGCCCAGGCGCGCCCCAACGCCAGCCAGGAGATCGATCAGCTGATGGCTGCATGGGAACGCAATCTGAACGGCCGCGCCGGTGAGGTCGCCCCTGGCGCCTGGCGCTGGGAGAGCGGCACCGTCTGCATGACGGTCGATCTCGTCGGCATGAGCGCAGCACAACCCCATCTCCCGCACGCCGCCAACGAAGGGCGCCTTGAGCAGCGTGCCGCGATGCAGTTACGCCTCGCGCGGCGCTATCCGGGGGCGCAGTGGATCACGCCATTCAGACTCCTGCCACGCCCGCTCGCGCCGGATGACGGCGGGGCTGTCTACGAGGCAGTCTGGCTCGACGGCCGGCAGTTGCGGGGACAGTTGTGGCTGCCTCGAAAAGCGGATGGGGCCGTCGCTCGCTTGCGCATCTCGGCGCCCTTGCCGTCGAGCGACAGCAAGCGTGCGCGGGATGCCGACATCGAGCGACTGGCCGGCGCGATCAGCCGCGAACTTAGTGGCATCGCCGCGACCTGGAAGGTCAGCAATGAATGACGATTTGAACGCGCTGCAACTGCTGCTGCTTTCCCCGCTCGCCATCATCGGTGCCGGCCTGTTGCTGTCTCAGGTGCTGGGATTGGCCCTGCAAGCGCGCGGCTTGCCCAAGCTATATGGCGCGGTCATCGCCGGCTTGCTGCTCGGCGTCAGTGGAGCAGGGTTGGTTGACCAGCCCTTGCTGGCACAGTTCCAGGAGTTGTTCAACGCCGCGTCTGCCTTGGTTCTGTTTGAGGTGGGCCGGAAAATGGATCTGGTCTGGCTCTGGCGTTGTGGCCGCCAGGGTGCGAGCTTGGCAGCTGCCTGTGTCTTGCGCGGCGCAGGCGCCGCCGCTTGCCTTGCGTTAGTGGGGCTGGAGTGGAACGAGGCTTTCCTCGTCGCCGCCATCCTGATCGCGGTGAATCCCGTGGTCTTCGCCTCCATGGTGGCCGATGCGAATGCCAGCGGCGTCGCCACTTTCGCCGGCGGCAACATGGTCGGCCTGAGCAACCTTGTTGCGCTGCTGGCGTTGTCACTGGCGCTCGCCTGGAACAACAACGGCATCGACGGCGCCATGCTGCCGGGATTTGCCAGCGAATTGTCCCGGCAGGGGGTGAAACTGGCGGCGGGCGCCGGCATTGCGCTGCTATGCTATGGCTTGTATACCGCCACCGCCCGCTTGTGCAAGGCCAGGGCCGCCACGCGCCCACCCATGCTGCTGGCAGCGCTGTTGATGGATCTCGGCCTGTGCTCGGTCAGTTCGGCCAGTGCCCTGCTGTCGCTGTTATTGATGGGCCTGCTGCTTCGCAATGCCGAAAGCCGCGACAACGTGTTTCAGGCCCAGATCAAGACCGGCCAGGAAATCGGCTATGCGCTGCTGTTCATGATGTCGGCTTCACTTGTCGAACTCAGGCAGCTGATGCAGTTGCCCACCTTATTCGCCGCGCTGGCGGTGTTCCTGTTCGGCATTGTGCTGACACGGGCGGCGCTGGTACCCGCGCGCGCCTGGAGCGCACGGAAGAAGAACGCGCTGGCGGTGTCGCTGTGCTCGCTCGTTGGTTTCGGCTCGTTGGTGGTCGATACTTCCCTGGCGGGCCCGTCTGGCATGAGCGAGCAAGGCGCGGCAATCATGGCCGCGCTGTTGGCACTGAACGTTCTGCTGGCGCCGGGTCTGACCTGGCTCGGCCTGCGTATGGCTGGGGAAACCCATGAGGGAGAAAGCTATGATTAGCGATACCGGCGCAACGGCCACGCCGCTGGACATGGCCATAGCAGGCGCCGGTCCCGCCTTCTTACCACCTTTCGCCGCCTCGGCCCTGGGCTCGATGGGTATCGAACTCGAGCTGATGGTGCTTGACCGCCTGAGCTACGATTTGCTGCCGGCGGCCCCGGAGATTTTGCGCCTGCTCGATATGCAGCAAAAAACTTGGGTGGCGACACCGGAAATCACCACGTCGATGCTGGAGGTGGCGACCTCCGTGCTGCACGGCTACGACGAGGCCGCAGTGCAGCTGGAGGAAATCCGTAGCAGCGTCCAGCATGCCGCTTTCCAGGTCGGGGCCGCTATTTCCGGCGGCGGTGCCCATCCCTTCCAGCGCTGGAATGAGCAGCGCATTTATCCAAAGGCGCGCTATCGGGAGTCAGCCAGAAAGTTCGGTTATCTGGCCAAGATGTTCACGGTGTTTGGCATGCATGTGCACATCGGTGTGTCGAGCGCCGACGAGGCGATCCGCACCTGTGCCTGGCTCACCCAGCGTGCGCCCTTGTTCATTGCCCTGTCCGCCAACTCGCCATACTGGCAAGGCGAAGATTCCGGCTTCTGCAGCGCCCGCAGCAATGTGGTCGGCGCTTTTCCGATGAGCGGTGTGATGCCGCCGCACATACGCAGCTGGGACGCGTTCACCGCCCATTTCGACTATCTGGCAGGCCACGGCATCGTCAACAGCATCAAGGATTTCTATTGGGATGTGCGTCCCAAACCGGAGTACGGCACGGTCGAACTGCGTGTGCTCGATACGCCGCTGCGACCAGCCTATGCCGCCGCGCTGGCAAGCTATGTGCGGGAACTATGCATCGAGGTGCACGCGCTTCCCGGCCGCTGGCCGGCCGAGGGGGCCGAGGAGCTGTATGTCTGGAACCGCTTCAATGCAGCGCGCGACGGGGTGGACGGGCGCTGGATCGATCCCGAATCCGGGAAAGCGAGACCGATCCGTGAAGTGATCGAATCCGATCTGGTACGCCTTAGTGCGCGCACGCGGGACCCTGGCTTCGCGGCAGCCTGCCGTATGATTGTGCAATTAATGGACGATGGCGGCCAGGCCCGGTGGTTGACCTCCCATATGGGGGCGGGCGCCGGCGTCAACGACATCGCCCGCATCGCCAGCGAAATGTTTGCGATGCCGCACACCGTGGCGCCGCACGACAGCGAGTAAAGGAAAAAGCATGCGTGTGCTGCTCGCCGAGGACGACCGCATGATAGGCCATGCGGTGCAGCAGGCCCTGCGCGAGGCCGCCTACGCGATCGACTGGGTACGCGACGGCCAGAGTGCCCTCGCTGCGCTGGGCGCGCAGCCCTACGACATGCTGCTGCTAGACCTGGGCCTGCCTGCGCTCGACGGCATGGACGTGCTGCAGCAGTTGCGCGCGCGCGGCAATCCCGTGCCGGTTCTGGTGCTGAGCGCGCGCGACGCGACCGGGGACCGGATCGCCGGCCTGGACACCGGCGCCGACGATTATCTGGTCAAGCCTTTCGAGATCAGCGAATTGCTGGCGCGCATGCGTGCGGTCGCGCGGCGACAGGGCAACGTCGGCAGTCCGCTACTGACCAATGGGCGCTTGGCGCTCGATCCAGCCACGCGCATTGCGACCGCCGCAGAGGTGTCCGTGCGCTTGACGGCGCGCGAATTTTCACTGCTGCAGGCACTGCTGGCGCGGCCCGGCGCGATCCTGTCGCGCGCCGAATTGGAGGCCAAGATTTACGGATGGAATGAGGAAGTCGAGAGCAACGCAGTCGAATTCCTCATTCACGCGCTGCGCAAGAAACTCGGCGCTGAGAGCATCAAGAACGTCAGGGGGGTGGGATGGATGGTATCGAAACAGGTGTAGCGCCCTCGCTGCAGACCAAGCTGTCAATCTGGCTGGCGATGGCCATTATCAGCATCGCCGCAGCCGCCGCGCTGCTGTCGTTCTTAACGGCGGTGGATGAGGCGCATCAGTTCCAGGACACACAGCTGCGGCAGACCGCCTTGCTGATCGGCCGTCTGAACGCGGTGTCGTCCAGCGCCGCCGTCAATACCCAGATGAGCGAGATCAGGTTCGAGCAGCGCGTCGTGATGCGCTTCCTGAATGGGCCGGCCGGCCTCAATCGACACTCACGCGCCCCAGTCTTTTCCAACGCGCTGGTGGACGGCCTGCAGACCGTCTCGGTGGGTTCTGAGCGCTGGCGCGTATTTGTCACCACCACGGCCAATGGCGCGCGGCTCGCGCTGGCCCAGCAAACCTCGGTGCGCGATGCTTTGGCGCGCGCGCGCGCCACCCGCACACTGCTTCCTTACCTGATACTGGTGGTGGTCCTGCCGCTACTGGTGGCAGTACTGGTGCGAAAGATGTTCAGACCGCTGACCACCCTCGCGGACGGCCTGGGCCGCCGATCCGAACACGACCTCGGTCAATTGGACGTGGTCGACCTGCCGTCCGAAGTGAAGCCCTTCGTGTTGGCGATCAACCGCTTGCTGTCGCGAGTGGGGCGTTCGATGGCGCTGCAGCGGCGCTTCGTGGCCGACGCGGCGCACGAGTTGCGTTCGCCCTTGACCGCCATGTCGCTACAGGCCGAATGGCTTGCGGGGGCAGCCCTGCAGCCGGACGCGGCCGCCCGGTTGGCCGCGCTGCGCGACGGCCTGACGCGCACGCGCGTCTTGCTCGATCAAATGTTGGCGTTGGCCAGAACCCAGGAGTTAAGCGTGGAAACGAAGCAAACAATCTCTCTGCAATCGGTGATCCGCGAGGCGCTGGAGGATCTGATTGCGTTGGCGGCGGAGAAAAACATCGACGTCGGCGTGGTCGGAAGCGATGACGTGCGCGTGCGCGCGCACCATCTGGATTTGACGGTCCTGGTCAAAAACCTGATCGACAACGCGATCCGCTACACACCTGATGGCGGCAGTGTCGACATCGCCGTCCACAACGGGCCAGGCCAGGCCGCATTATGCATCGACGACAGTGGGCCCGGCATTCCTGAGGGCGAGCGCGAACGGGTTTTCGACGCTTTCTACCGCGTCTTGGGCAACGGCCAGATGGGCTCCGGCTTGGGCCTGTCGATCGTCAGCACCGTCGCGGCCAGCATGGGGGCCAGTGTGGCACTGTCAACTGCCCCCCCGCCGCATGGCGGACTGCGCGTCATCGTGGCGTTTCATCGGGCGGGTGGAAGAGCTGAGGCCGCCGGCCGGGAAGGCGGCGTTGTCGATGCCGGCACAGATACTGCGGGGGAGGCTCGCGCATGAAGCGGTACGCTTGGCCAGTTCCTGTGCTGCTATCCCTGTTTTGCGCTCTGCTATGGCCGACACCCGGCGACGCAACGCCACGACATGTCGCGCAGCCGCACAGCAAGCGCTTCCAGGCGCCTTCGCACGGCATTCGTCTCATCAAGCCGCGCCTTCGCGCACCTGCCGAAAAGCGGCCACGCTACCGGACCCGTTCTACGCGGCCTATCATGGGTCTCCTCAAGCTGCGTTCCAGTGCAGCGCTGATGCTCGATCCTGGCACCGGCCAGGTACTGTTTGAAAAAAATGCCGGTCAACTCATGCCGATTGCCTCGATCACCAAACTGATGACGGCCGCCGTGGTGCTGGAATCGAGGCAGGACTTGTCTGAACTGCTGACAGTCACACCGGAGGACATCGACCGGGTCAAGTTCTCGTCCTCCCGTTTGCGCGTCGGCAGCCGTCTTACCCGTGCCGACATGCTCCACATTGCCCTGATGAGTTCGGAGAACCGTGCCGCCTCAGCATTGGGCCGGCACTATCCCGGTGGGCGCGTGGCCCTGGTCGCGGCCATGAACACCAAAGCCAGGTCGCTGGGCATGAAACGGACGCGCTACGTGGATGCCACCGGCCTGTCCAGCGCCAATGTATCGACACCTTCCGAACTGGCCAAACTGGTGGTCGCCGCTTCGGATTTGCCCCTGATCCGCAGTTATACCACCACGCGCGCCCACGCCGTGATGCAGGGAACGCATGCCACCAGCTACCACAATTCGAACCGTCTCATCGCCAGCCGGCGCTGGAAAATCGCGCTGCAAAAGACCGGCTACATTAACGAAGCGGGACGCTGCATGGTCATGCAGACGGTCGTGGCGGGCCGTCCGGTCGTGATGGTCCTGCTGGGCGGCCAGGGCAAGTATGCACGCGCCACCGATGCCAACCGCTTGCGTGCCTGGCTGGAACGCAAAGTGGCGCACCGCACCTGGAATTAAGCGTCAGGAAAATCGGGCCGGTAAAATCCACTGCACTACTGCAGACGACAAAATAAGGAATGAACATGAAATTTCTCGCGGGGCTGCAAGACATCGATGGCGTCCCTGGCGCCGTGTTCAGGGTGCCAACGGCACACCGGGGCGACGTCCATCTGTGCGTCACGCGCAGCGCCACAAGGAACGAGCACCGCGCGGTACTGGTCGTGGACGCGCAACGGCTTCTGAACATTTGGCAGCAGCCCTGGAGCGGCGACCACGAGGTGGCAAATCTCGATCCAGGCGCTTGGCAGAAACGCAAGAACTACGCCGCCGTCGAATCTGCCTTCGGCCAAGGCGAGGGGCAACCTGTCCCGCTCCCGAATATCAATGGCTGGGTAGTCCAGGAAGAGCGTGCCACCTACAGACGCTGGCTCGGCCTGGTGAGGAGGCGCGTAGGCACCCAATCACAATATCGACAAGCCCTGTCGATAGTCGACGGCATCGTCCGCACCACCTGGCTGCTTGCCGCAGGGGCAAGGCAGTTCCCGGTGGAGTGCACGACCGGCAACGCGCAACTGCTGTTGCAGTGGATGGGGAGCGCGGGGAGCCAGTTCCTCACCATAGACCAGCTCGTACCGGCACCCCTGGTGTCGGACCCATCGTTGATGCGGCGTCCCTGAATCGACGGTGGCGCCGGAGCAAGTAAAAGGATGGATCTCGATAGCATATCCAGCGTAGGCTGCCATTCAAGAATATATTGCACCGGCGGGTGGCTTCCTCTGCATTAATGGCCCGTGTTCAAGAATTTGCCCGACGTCGCCAAACGGTGCATCCACTCTAACTTGTTGATTTTTAGCGGCCGAGCCGGAGGCACCTCGGAATATCGACTTGAAAAGCTGCGCCCGGGTCCGAAAAAACGGGCTAGGCGAGACCGTTGGCGTCATCCCCGCGCCAGTCCCGCATTAACATCCGCAGCGCGGGGCCGTCCCCGGCGTCGAACTCCACCGAAAAGCCCAGCGCACGGGCCAGGGACAGCATGCGTTCATTGTCGTGCAATACGCTGCCCCGCATCTCGACGAGGCCCCGCGCCTTACAGTAGTCCAGCAGGCACTCCATCAGCAGCCGTCCCAGCCCGCTACCTTTCAGGTCGGTGCGCACGGTTACGGCAAATTCACCGCAGATATTGTCCGGGTCTATCGCCACCCGCGCCACGCCCAACGTTTCCGACTGGCCGCCGGCGCCGGTGCGGACGGCCACGAAGGCCATCTCGCGCGCATAGTCGATCTGCGTGAAGCGAGCCAGCTGCGCGGGTGATAGTTCGCGCAAGGCCCCGAACATGCGGAAATGTACGTCCTCGGCGCTAAGCGCGGCGAAGAAGGCTTGATGGGCGGGGCCGTCCTCGGGGCGGATGGGCCGTATGCACAGCTCCTCGCCCCGCCATGCGACGCTGCGCGCCAGCTGGTCCGGGTACGGCAGGATCGCCAGCCTGGCATACCCTGAAACGCCAGCCGCGACCGGCGCCAGGCGGATGCGCGCATCGAGCGCCAGAACGCCGGAGCTGTCGGCCAGCAGCGGGTTGATGTCAAGCTCGGCCAACTCGGGAATGTCCGCCGCCAGCTGGCCCAGCCGGATCAGCACGTCATATAGCGCCGCCAGGTCGGCGGGCGGGCGGTCGCGGTAGCCCGCCAGAAGCCGCGCCACGCGGGTGCGCCCGACCAGATCGCCCGCCAGCACGCGGTTCAGCGGCGGCAGCGCGATCGCCTGGTCGGCGGTTGCCTCCACCGCAACGCCGCCTTGGCCGAACAGCACTACGGGGCCGAACACGGGATCGGCGGAGATGCCGGCGATCAGCTCGCACGCCTGCGGACGCCGAGCCATGGCCTGCACCGTGTAGCCAGCCAGCTGCGCGCCAGGCTGATGAAGTTCCAGCCGCTGGCGGATGCCGGCCATGGCCGCTTCCAGCATGGCCGGATTGGCTATGTCGAGCACCACGCCGCCAACGTCGGACTTGTGGCTGATCGCCGGCGCATGCAGCTTGAGCGCGACGGGGTAGCCTATGCTCGCGGCTGCGGCTATCGCCTCGGCCTCGGTGGCTGCCCGCACGGACCGCACCACCGGTATGCCGTACGCGGCCAGGATGGCAAACGCCTCCTGCGCCGCCACATGCGTCGTGCCGCGCGCCAGCAAGGACCGCACGACCGCCTCCGCCGCAGAACGGTCCACCGCGCCGGCAGCTGCCGCAGGCACCTGCATCAGCAAGCGCTGGTTGTGCTGGTACTGCACCAGGTGCATAAACGCTTGCACCGCCGCCTCGGGCGTGTCGAACACCGGAAGACCTGCATCCAGACACAGCTTGCGCGCTTGCGCCACGCTGTCGCCGCCCACCCAGCATGTCAGCACCGGGCGCGCAGCCGCGCACATCAACGGCATCAGCGCTTCGGCGATCTCCGCACTGCCGACGATGGCGGTGGGGGCATGTATCAGCAGCACTGCATCTGACGCGTCGCCTTCCAGCAGTATTTTGAGCGTATCGGCATAGCGCGCGGCTGGCGCGTCGCCGATGATGTCGACCGGGTTGCCCCGCGACCAAGTGGCCGGCAGCACGGCGTCCAGAGCGGCGAGCGTGGCCGGTTGTAACCGCGCGAGTTCTCCGCCCCCCGCGATCAACGCGTCCACCGCCAGTACGCCGGGGCCACCGCCGTTGGTCAGTATCGCCAGGCGTTCGCCACGCAGCGGACGGCGCCGCGCCAGCATCACCGCAGCATCGAACAGGTCGCCGGTGCTATATACGCGCAGCATGCCTGCCCGGCGCAACGCCGCGTCATACACCAGGTCGGCGCCGGCCAGCGCGCCGGTATGGCTGAAGGCCGCGTGCGCCGCTTCCGCCGCGCGGCCCGCCTTGACGATCAGCGTCGGCTTGCCCCTTGCCGCGCTGCGCGCGGCGGACATGAATTTGCGCGCCTCGCGCACGCTTTCCGCGTACAGCAGGATGGCGTCGGTGCCGGGATCGCCTGCCAGGTAGTCCAGCAGGTCGCCGAAGTCGACATCGCTGCCGTCGCCCAGCGAAACGAAATTGGAAAAGCCGATGCCGCGCGCCCGCGCCCAGTCCAGCAAGGCCGTTACCAGCGCACCCGACTGGGAAACGAAGGCCAGCCGTCCCGGCAGGGCGGAGGCCGGCGCGAAACTGGCGTTCAAGCCGATGCCGGGCACCAGCAGGCCGACGCAGTTAGGGCCAAGGATGCGTAGCAGGTTCGGCCGCGCCGCGTCGAGCATGGCCTGACGCAGGCTACCGCCGGCGGGCGCGGTCCCGTCCAGCCCTGCGCTCAGCACGACGGCGGCGCGGCAGCCGCGCGCGCCCAGCGCGGCGATCAGGCTGGGCACGGTGACGGCCGGCGTGCAGATCACGGCCAGATCCGGGCTGCCCGGCACTTGGCCAATGGAGTGGTATACCCGCTGCTCGCCGAAGCTGCTGTATTTGGGATTGACAGGATAAATCGCTCCCTTAAAGCCGCCGGCCATGATGTTCCGGTACACGGTGGCCCCCACGCTGCCCGGCCGCTGCGACGCACCGATCACCGCGACGGAACGTGGTGCGAACAGGTATTTCAGGTTGCGGACGCTCATACATGCCTTGGCTTGAAAGGTGGTACCGGCAAGGGGCCTGGCCAGAATTCGCTACGCGGCCGAAGCGCCCGGGAGGCCAGGGTGTGACGGCCACCGACGCGACCGGACGCGACCACTCCCATCGGGCGGCGCATGCCTTCCTTGCCGCCGGGGCAAAGCGTGGTGACGCGGCGCCGGCTTGTTGACAAGCGAAATCACGGCCCGTCGACCATACACCGCCGCCTTCATTTTACGCATGGGCGGCCTGCTGGTGGACAAACACCATGGTACGCCGCAAATGTCCTGTGTTTCGCCTGATGTGTCGTGCGGACGCGGCTAATTTCGCACAATCCGGGATATTTGATTCAGATCAAAGAAATTGACGATAGGACTGCCGTAAGATCAGACCACCATTAGCAGTGTCTTGGCCCCCTCGCGCATGGGTTCACAAACCTGTTCTGACTGCAAGTCGTCCGGATTTGGCCGCGTCCCAGCGGCGAGACGCATTTTTTCGGTTGTGCCTAGCGAGGAGTCCGAGTGCCTGTCATTCCCACCGACATCCTTACCCTGCTGGCGGCGATTCCTTTGGCAGCGCTGGGCGGAGCTAGCTTTCTTAAAGGCATGTTGGCCATTGCCGCGTGGTCACGTCTGCCCAATATGTTGGTCGCGACTACCCTGGCCGCCTTTGCAACTTCCAGTCCGGAAATGGCAGTGTCAAGTTTAGCGGCCCTGTCCGGAAAACCCGGGATCGGGCTGGGCGACGCACTTGGCAGCAACGTAGTGAATCTAGGTCTTATTCTGGGGTGCGCGCTGCTCTGCGGGCCGCTGGCGGCGTGTTTCGTGGAGTGCCGGCGCGACATTCTGCTGGCCGTGGCCGTGCCATTGCTCACATTGATGCTCATGCGTGATGATTTGCTTTCTCGCGCCGAAGGCCTGCTGCTCCTGGCACTGTTCGCGCTGTGGATGATGCTGGCGGTACGGCAAGCCATTGCCCATCGCCGAGATGCTCCGGGCAGTGGCGAGCACACCATCAGCGCCGCCCGCGCGTGGCTGCTCTTGTGTGTTGGCCTGGCGGCGTTGATTTTGGCCGGCCGGCTGTTCGTCTCAGGCGCCTCCGGCATCGCCCTGGCAATGGGCTTGCATCCCTATGTCATCGGCGCGACGCTGGTGGCGATTGGCACCTCTTTGCCGGAATTGGTGACCGTCTTGCTGTCCCGCTTGCGCGGCCACGACGATGTCGGGCTTGGCACGCTGTTGGGCAGCAGCCTGTTCAATGGGCTTGCGGTCGTCGGTGTGGCGGCCACGATACACCCCATATCGGCACCGCGTGCCGAGGTAGGCATCGCGCTCGCGTTCGGCACGATAACGGTGTTGCTGGTGGTGCCGCGCGGCGGCATGCTACGTCGGCGGCGCGGCCTCGCCTTGCTTGCCGCCTATAGTGCTTTTGTTGTTATGACGGCAAGCGAAGCATCTTCGCCGGCGCCGGTGGACGCCTCGGCGGTACGGCGGGCAAATCCATGAGTCAGCAAAACAGGCCGCAGCCGCATCCGTGGCACGCGATCGATGCGGACGCCGCGGTGGAACGGCTGGGCAGCAACAGCGAAACCGGACTGTCGTCTCACACTGCGGCCCAGCGCGCCATCGAGTACGGGCCAAACGCGTTGCCGGAGGCGGCCACGCGCCCGGTTCTTCTGCTGTTGCTGCGCCAGTTTCTAAGCCCGTTGATCTACATCTTGTTCGTCGCCGCTGCGCTGGCGGCCGGCATGGGCCATTGGGGCGATGCGCTCGTGATCCTCGGCGTGGTGCTGGCGAATGCCTTGATTGGCACGTACCAGGAGGGCCGCGCCGAACGCTCGATGGCCGCGCTGCGCAAGCTCTCGACGTTGCAGGCGCGCGTGATGCGCGATGGCCGCGAATTGGCTGTGGCGGCATGCGATCTGGTGCCCGGAGACATATTGTTGGTCGCCGCCGGCGACGCGGTCGGGGCGGATGCCCGTCTGATAGAGGAATCGGCATTGGCCGTGGCCGAGGCCACACTGACCGGTGAATCCGTCCCGGTGTCCAAGGACATCGCGTCTCTGCCGGAAGCGACTGGCTTCGCGGATCGGCGCAACATGGTGTTTTCCGGAACCTATATCACTGCCGGACGGGCCCGTGCACTGGTGACGGCCACCGGCGTCCACACCGAGGTGGGAGGGATCGCCCGGCTGACCGAAGGTGCCGAAGAGTCAAAAACGCCGCTGGAAATGCGCATCGCCCAATTCGGCCGCTACCTTGTGTTCGCGGCCCTGGCGCTTTTCGGCTTCGTGATGGCGCTGGGCCTGGCGCGCGGCTTGCCGTTTTCCGAAGTGCTGATGGTCGCGATCAGCCAGATGGTGTCGGTGATCCCGGAAGGCTTGCCGGTGGCGATGACGATCGCGCTCGCCGTCGGCATGCAGCGCATGGCCGGCCGCGGCGCCATCATCCGGCGCCTGTCGGCAGTCGAGACGCTGGGTTCAATCACGGTGATCTGCAGCGACAAGACGGGCACGTTGACGCGCAACGAAATGACCGTCAATGCACTCTGGTTCCCTGGTGGACGCACCATAGACATCACGGGCGTCGGCTATGCGCCGGAAGGGGAATTGAACGGCACGGGACCCGCGCACTCCGCCGCGGATGTCGAGCTGACCCAGTTGCTGGAAGCGATCGTGCTTTGCAACGACGCAGAGCTCGTCCCACCTGAAGGCGAATCGGCGCAGTGGACGGTGCTCGGCGACCCGACCGAAGCTGCGTTGCTTGTCGTGGCCGCCAAGGGCGGCGTCGAGGCCGGCGCCTTGCGCCGCGAGCGCCCTCGCATCGCCGAGATCCCATTTGATTCCGACGCGAAGATGATGGCGACCCGGCATGGCGGCACTCCGGGAACCGCAACGATATACCTCAAGGGAGCGCCAGAGGCGGTACTGCGGCTATGCAGCCGGGATGGGCAAGACGCCCTGCGCGCGGCGCGCGACACGGTCGAGCAGATGGCCGGCCGTGCCCTGCGTGTGCTGGCTGTCGCGCGCATCGATGACTGCCCGCTCGACGCCATCGCCAACTTTGACGAACTGGCCGGACGCGCCACGCTGCTTGGCCTGGTTGGCCAGATCGATCCGCCTCGCGAAGAGGTCAAGCTGGCGGTGGCGGCGTGCCGTGCGGCAGGAATCCGTCCCATCATGGTCACCGGCGATCACAAGCTCACTGGACTGGCCATTGCGCGTGAATTGGGGATCGCGCTGGACGGCGACAGAGGCGTCGATGGCGCCGAACTGGAGCGCATGAACGACGCCGAGCTACTGGAAGGGCTCGAGAACATTGCGGCGTTCGCGCGCGTCCATCCGGCGCAGAAACTGCGCATCGTGGCGGCGTTGCAGTCGCGCGGCGACGTTGTCGCCATGACCGGAGACGGGGTCAACGACGCCCCTGCCCTGGCCACCGCCGACGTTGGCGTCGCGATGGGCATCACCGGCACCGAGGTGGCCAAGAGCGCCGCGAAGATCGTCATCAGCGACGACAACTTCGCCACCATCGTGGGGGCGGTCGAACAGGGACGCGTGGTGTACCGCAACCTCAAGAAGGTGATTCTGTTCCTGTTCGTCACGTCGGTCGACGAAGTGCTGCTGCTGTTGCTGGCGCTGCTCGCCGGCTATCCGCTGCCGCTGGCGGCGGTGCAGATACTGTGGATCAACATCGTCACCGAAAGCACACTGACCGTCAATCTGGTGATGGACCCGCCGGACGGCGACGAGATGAGGAACCCGCCGGTGCCGCGCAACGACCGCCTGCTGGACAATGCCATGCTTTGGCGCATCGCGACGCTGACGCCGATGGCGGTTGCCGCCACATTCGGCTGGTTCGTCTGGCGGCAGTCGGAAGGACTGCCTTATGACTTGGTGCGGACCGAGACCTTCACCGTGCTGGCCCTCTGCCAGTGGTTCAACGTCTTGAACTGCCAGTCGGCCTCGCGTTCGGCCTTGAAGTTCGGCATCCTGCGCAATCGCTGGCTGATCGGCGGCCTGGCGCTGAGCGTCGCACTGCAGGGAGCCGTGCTGTACTGGGCGCCGCTAGCGGCATTGTTCCATACGGTACCTATTCCGCCCGCTGATCTGCTGCCGCTGGTGGCGCTGGCCAGTTGCGTGTTATGGGCCGAGGAACTACGCAAATGGGTGGTGCGGGTTCGCCGCGCTGTCTGATGCTCCATGCCGTCCGCCCAACGCCGGTGTCAAGCGTTGACCTGGGGCCCGCCGTCATTGGTCATATCGTGTGATATCGAGACGCCGTTGACAAGCAGTTCGACGCGCATGCGCGCCAGGTTAGTCAACACCTGCATGCGGCGCCATATCGGCCACCAGTCATACAGGAAGATCTGTATCGGACGCCAGAGCGCGACCCACCCGACAATGGTCAGGCCCTCGCGCAGCACCGAATGCAACGGCGACGAGCCTTGCGTGCGCAACAGGTCAGCCAGCAGCATGCACAGGACGACGAAGCCGCATCCGATCAACATGCTGAGCCGCCCCTGCCATAACAGATCCCTCAGGTCGCTTTTCGTCGCTTGCGCGCGAAAAGCAAAATGATGGCACACAGCGCGGGCGATCCTGCTGCCGTGCTGGCCGCTCGAGGGCGCGGCCTTTGAATGGATCGAGAGCTGCAGCTGGCTGTGTGCGGGAAATTTGCTCGCCCACTTCTCGATGTACTGCTCGGCGGACGGGTCGAGCTCCTGGGTGAAAAAAGGCGCGGGATCGAGCGAATTGAATAGTTCGTCAAGTACATTGACCTTTAACTGAAGGCGGTGCATTGGCAGATGTTCCATGGCTGACGCGACTCCGTCCGAATGACGCACCAAAGGCTGGCCACTGGCCGTGCGCGTCCCGCGCTTGTGCCAACGCCGCCTTTGCCCAAGAATTCAAATCGACTACGCGGGAACCCAGACCCCGCCTGTCAGCATACCATCGACGGGCCCGTCCGGCACCGAGCTCCAGTACGAGGCCGGGATCATCGGCGAGCGTGCCCGCACGCCAGGCGCACGGGTATGCCGATGGGGGCGGCGGGATTTCACACCGGGCGCTGCCCGGCGCCTGCCGCCGCAAGCATCCCGTCCCGCTGGTCTATAATGGTCCGCTTCTCAACAACGAGGTGTGAACGCCGCACCTTTGCATATGGAAATAGCCATACTGTTCGGTCTGATCGTGCTCAACGGCCTGTTTGCGATGTCCGAAATCGCGCTGGTCACGGCGCGCAAGATACGCCTGTCCAAGCTCGCCGACGCCGGCGACAACGCCGCCAGGGCGGCCCTCGAACTGGGCGAGGACCCGAACAAATTCCTGTCCACCATACAGATCGGCATCACATCGATCGGCGTGCTCAACGGCATCGTCGGCGAAGCCACGCTCGCCAAGCCCTTCGGCCTGTGGCTGCAATCGCTGGGCATGGCGCAGCAAGTATCCGAATACGCCGCCACCGGCCTGGTGGTGGTGGTGATCACGTATTTCACCATCGTGGTGGGCGAGCTGGTTCCCAAGCGGCTGGGCCAGATCAACCCCGAGTCCCTGGCGCGCCTGGTCGCGCGGCCGATGCTGCTGCTCGCGGCCCTGGCCAAACCGTTCGTGATCCTGCTGTCCGGCTCCACCCAGCTGGTGCTGCGCGCCCTGGGCGTGAAGCATGCCGGTCCCGCCGCCATGACCGAGGAAGAGCTGCACCTGATGCTGGAGGAGGGCTCGGACGCCGGCATCATCGAGCAGCAGGAGCACCAGATGGTGCGCAACGTGTTCCGCCTGGACGACAGGCAGATCGCCTCCTTCATGGTGCCGCGCGGCGACGTCATTTACTTCGATACCGGCGACGACCTGGAAACCAACCTGCAGCGCTTCGAGTCCAGCCACTACACGCGCTACCCGGTGCTGCAGGACGGCTGGGGCAAAATCCTGGGCGTGGCCAACGCGCGGCAGATGCTGTCCCAGACCCTGCGCGGCCAGTCGCCCAACCTGCTGGAAAACCTGCAGGATCCGGTGTTCGTGCCGGCCTCGATCACCGGCATGGAACTGCTGAAGAACTTCAAGCACTCCGGCGTGCACATGGCCTTCATCGTCGACGAGTACGGCGAGATCCAGGGCATCGTCACTCTGCAGGACGTGATGGAAGCGATCGCCGGCGAGTTCAAGACCCACAGCGTGGAAGACGCCTGGGCGGTGCAGCGCGACGACGGTTCCTGGCTGCTGGACGGCCTGATCCCCATCCCCGAACTGAAGGACAGGCTGGAAATCGGCGCCGTGCCGGAAGAGGAGCGCGGCCGCTACCACACCCTGAGCGGCATGCTGATGCTCCTGCTGGGCAGCATCCCCGCCACCGGCGAACGCTGCACGTGGAGCGGCTGGTGCTTCGAGATCGTGGACCTGGACGGCCTGCGCATCGACAAGGTGCTGGCCAGCCGCGTGGTCCAGCCATCCGCCGCGGCAGGCTGACATGGACCACCGCCCCCCCGCCCCGGTCGGCTTCGGCGAGGCCTTCCGCTTCTGGCTCAAGCTGGGCTTCATCAGTTTCGGCGGCCCGGCCGGGCAGATCGCCATCATGCACCAGGAACTGGTGGAGCGCCGCCGCTGGATATCGGAGCGGCGCTTCCTGCACGCGCTCAATTACTGCATGCTGCTGCCCGGCCCCGAAGCGCAGCAGCTGGCCACCTATATCGGCTGGCTGATGCACCGCACCTGGGGCGGCGTGGTGGCCGGCGCGCTGTTCGTGCTGCCTTCGCTGCTGCTGCTCACCGGGCTGTCGTGGGTGTATATCGCCTACGGCGACATGCCGCTGGTGGCCGGCCTGTTCTACGGCATCAAACCGGCGGTGACGGCCATCGTGCTGCAGGCGGCGCACCGCATCGGCGGCCGGACGCTGAAGAACGGCTGGCTGTGGGGCATCGCGGCCGCATCCTTTGCCGCCATCTTCGCCGGCGGCGTGCCCTTCCCCGCCATCGTGCTGGCCGCCGCGCTGGCCGGCTATGCGGGCGGACGCTTCATGCCGGACAAGTTCCAGACCGGCGGCGGCCACGGCGCCGCGCTGCAGTCCTTCGGCGCGGCGCTGATCGACGACCACACGCCCGCGCCCGCGCACGCGCGCTTCAGCTGGCGCAAGCTGGCGTTCATCGCCGCCGCCGGCGCCGCGCTGTGGGCGGTGCCGATAGCCGCGCTGACGGCCATCTTCGGCTGGCAGCACACGCTGACGCAAATGAGCTGGTTCTTCACCAAGGCCGCGCTGCTCACCTTCGGCGGCGCCTACGCGGTGCTGCCCTATGTCTACCAGGGCGCGGTGGACCATTACGGCTGGCTCACCGCCGCGCAGATGATGGACGGCCTGGCGCTGGGTGAAACCACGCCCGGCCCGCTGATCATGGTGGTGGCCTTCGTTGCCTTCGTGGGCGGCTACGCCAAGGCCGCGCTGGGGCCGGACCTGCTGTTCCTGGCCGGCGCCGCGGCGGCCGCGCTGGTGACCTGGTTCACCTTCCTGCCGTCCTTCCTGTTCATCCTGGCCGGCGGCCCGCTGGTCGAGTCGACCCACGGCGACCTGAAATTCACCGCGCCGCTGACGGCCATCACGGCCGCCGTGGTGGGCGTGATCGTGAACCTGGCGTTGTTCTTCGGCTACCACGTGCTGTGGCCGCAAGGCTTTGCCGGCCGCTTCGACTGGCTGTCCGCGCTGATCGCGCTGGGCGCCGCCGTGGCGCTGCTGCGCTACAAGGTCAACGTGGTGCACGTCATCGCGGCCTGCGCGGCCAGCGGGCTGGCGCTGCGGCTGGCCGGCGCCGCATAGGGCGGCATCTGGGCCGGCTGCTGCTGCAGCGGCAGCGTGATGCGGAAGCGGCTGCCCGCGCCTGGCGCGCTTTCGACGTCGATGCGGCCGCGGTGGTTCTGCACGATGCCGTACGATAGCGACAAGCCCAGCCCCGTGCCCTTGCCGATGGCCTTGGTGGTGAAGAAGGGATCGAAGATGCGCGGCAGCACGTCGCCGGCGATGCCGCAGCCGTTGTCGGCCACTTCGATCCAGCCCTGGCCGTCGGCCACGCCGGTGCGGATCGTGATCAGGCCGCGCTCCGGCCCCACCGCATGGCTGGCGTTGACCAGCAGGTTCATGAACACCTGGTTCAGCTGCGACGGCATGCATTCCACCTCCGGCAGCGGGCCGTATTCCTTGCGCACGTCGGCCACCTTGCGCACTTCGCCGGCGATGATGTTGAGGGTGGAGTCGATGCAGCGGTGCAGGTCGGCCCATTCCCACTGCTGCAGCGCGTCGGTGCGCGAAAAGTCCTTCAGCGACTGCACGATCTTGCTGACGCGGCCCATGCCGTCGCGCGATTCCGCCAGCAGCACGGGAATATCCTCGCGCAGATAGTCCAGCTCCAGCCGTGCGCGCTGCGCCTGCAGCCGCGGCGCCAGGCCGGGAACGGCGGCCATGGCCGGTTCGGCATCCTGGTAGATGGCCAGCATGTCGAACAGGCGCCCCAGGTACTGCTCCAGCATGTCGGCATTGGAGGCCAGGAAGCCGAGCGGATTGTTGATTTCGTGCGCCACGCCGGCCGCCAGCTGGCCGATCGAGGCCATCTTCTCGGACTGCACCAGGCGCCCCTCCAGCTGCTTGCGCTCGGCCATCTCGGCCTGCAGCTGGCCGTTGGCGCGCAGCAGTTCGCCGGTGCGCTCGCGCACCGCCGTCTCCAGCCCCTCGTTGGCCTGCAGCAGCTGATTGTTGACGCTGTTGATGATGGCGTGGCTGCGCACCAGGCGCCAGCCCGCGTACAGCAGCAGCGCGGCCAGCGCCGCCGACAGCAGCAGCAGGCCGGCGCGGTGCTGCTGCATCTGCTGCGCATTGCGCTCCTGCTCGCGGTTGAGTAGGGCGCTGATCTGGTCCATGTGCGTGCCTGTGGGCGCGGCGGCGATGCGCGCCAGCAGGCCGTGCACGGCGCGGTGCTCGCGCAGCACGGTGCGCACGTGCAGGGTGAACAGGTCCAGCCGCTGCGCCAGCTCCGGCGCCAGCGCGCGCCGCACCGCCGCCAGCCCGGCCAGTTCCACTTCAATTTCAGCCATGTGCTCGTCGGCGCCGGTCTGGTTGTGCACCAGCGTGGCCAGCAGCACCTTGCTGGCGGCCGCTGCGGCATGCCCGGGGGCGCTGTCCGGCGCCTGGCCGCGCGCCAGTTCCGCCAGCTCCCCGGTGGCGACCGGCAGGAAGGCCAGCGAGTTGCGCAGCACCGCGTTGTGCGACTTGAACGATTCGATCAGCGCCGCCTTGCGCGACAGTTCGCGCGCCAGCGCCGCCACGCTGTCGGCCGCGTCGGCGCCCGTGTTGAGCTGCTGCGGCAGCGCCTCCAGCATCGGCAGGGGGTTGACCAGTTCGTCGTAGCTCTGGTTGATGCCCAGCTTGGACTTCATCGCGTCCAGTTCCCATTGCGCGTCGAGTTGCTTGATCTGGCGCAGCCGCGCCACGTTCTCGAAATAGACGGAGGCGCCGTAACCGGGGGACTGCCGGTACAGGAACAGCAGCGCGCCCGCCAGCGCCACGCCGAGAATGGCGCCCAGCAGGGGCAGCGGCAGCCTGGGCTTCATGGCCGCGCTCCCGGCAGCACTGCCGGCTGCGCATCCAGCGTGGCAAGGAACTGGGCAATCAGCGCCTTGTCCTCCGCGCTGCCGGGACGCCCGAGCTGGTACTTGAACATGACGTCGATGGCCTGCTCCAGCGTGGCGGCCGAGCCGTCGTGGAAATAGGGTGCGGTGCGCGTCACGTTGCGCAGGCTGGGGACTTTGAAGACGTATTTGTCTTCCTCGCTGCCGGTGACCGCGTAGCGCCCTGGGTCCGGCCGCGCGGCCGGCTTGCCCGTCCCGCCGCGCGCCGCGTAGTCTGCCATCACGCCAAATTTCTGGAACATGTTGCCGCCCACGTTCACGCCCTGGTGGCAGGCGATGCAGCCGTACTGCTTGAAGCGCGCATAGCCAGCCCGCTCGGCGGCGCTGAGGGCGCCATGCTCGCCGCGCAGGTAACGGTCGAAGCGCGAGTTGGGCGTGATCAGGGTGCGTTCGAACGAGGCCAGCGCGTGCTCGATATTGGCGCGCGTCACGCCGTCCTTGTAGGCGGCCGCGAAGCCGCTGCGGTATTGCGGATCCTGCTGCACCTTGCGCACCACGTCCGGCCAGCGCGAGCCCATTTCGGCGGGGTTTTCCACCACCAGGCCGATCTGCGCCTCCAGCGTGTCGGCGCGGCCGTTCCAGAACTGCTTGAAATTGAGCGCCGCGTTCAGCACGGTGGGCGCGTTCAGCGCGGCCGGCTTGCCGTCCAGCCCGAGCGACACGCCGCGGCTGTCGGCGCCGCCGCGCGCCACGTCGTGGCAGCTGGCGCAGGACACGCGGTTGTTGGCCGACAGGCGCGTGTCGTTGAACAGGCGGCGCCCCAGCGCGGCCTTGGCCGGATCCTGGCGCAGCGATTGCGGCACCGGCTGGATCGGTTCGTGTACGGGCGCGGCCAGCGCCGGCGCGCACGCCGGCAGCAGCGCGGCCAGCATGAATCGGGAAAGGCGGATGGGCACAGGATCTCCTGCGGCGGCGGCGTCAGGCGCACTGCGCCTGGTCGGCGCTGGACAGGCCGTGCAGCTGCCAGTAGTGGCGGAACGCGGCGCGGATATTCTCGCGCAGCATGCGGTTGTCCCAGGGCTTGGTGTAGAAGCGGTACAGCGAGCCGCGGTTGATCGATTCCATGATGGTGGCCAGGTCGGTGTAGCCGGACAGGATGATGCGGAAGGTGTCCGGGTACATGTCCTTCACCTTGTCGAGCAGCTCGGTGCCGCTCATCTCCTCCATGCGCTGGTCGCACAGCACCAGCTGCACCTGGTGGCGCGCCAGCATCTCGAATGCCTGGGCCGCGCCGCTGGCCGTGAGCACGCGGTAGCCGTCCTGGCGCAGCAGGCGCTGCAGCGCCGACAGCACGTTCGGCTCGTCGTCGATCAGCAGCAGCGTGCGCACCGGCGGCGCGGCGCTCTCCGGCAGCGCCAGGCTGGCGCCGTTCAGCAGCAGGTGCTGGAACTGCATGGCCGGCACCGGCCGGCTGAAGTAGTAGCCCTGTATCTGGTCGCAGCGGTGGCGCGCCAGGTGGGCCAGCTGGGCCTCGGTCTCCACGCCTTCGGCCACCACTTCCAGGCCCAGGCTGTGCGCCATGGCGATGATGGCGTCCACCAGCGCGGCGTCGCCCGGGTCCACCGTGACGTCGCGGATGAAGGCGATGTCGATCTTCAGCGCATCCACCGGGAAGCGCTTCAGGTAGGCCAGGCTGGAGTAGCCGGTGCCGAAATCGTCGATGGCCACCTTGACGCCCATGGCGCGCAACGCGGCCAGGGCGCTGGCGGTGCGCTCGGTGTCGTCCATCAGCGCGCTCTCGGTCACTTCCAGCGCCAGCAGCTCGGGCGCGATGCCGTGCGCCGCGATGGCGCTCGCCACCGTGTGCTGCAGGCCGCTGTCGGAAAACTGCCGGCTGGCCACGTTGACCGCCACCGGCACCGGGCCGCCCGGGCAGAGCGCCCACAGCGCGATCTGGCGGCAGGCCGCGTCGATGACCCAGGCGCCGACCTCCACGATCAGGCCGGTCTCCTCGAGCAGCGGGATGAAGGCCGACGGCGACACCGGGCCGTAGCCGGGGCGGTTCCAGCGCAGCAGCGCCTCCGCGCCGACCATGCGGCCGCTGCTCACTTCCACCTTGGGCTGGTAATACAGCTCGAATTCGCCGTTGGCCACCGCCAGCCGCAGCGCGCGCTCGAACTCGAAGCGGCGCTGCGCCTGCACGTCCATGGCGTCGGTGAAGAAGCGGCAACTGCCGCCGCCGCCCTGCTTGGCCTGGTGCAGCGCGGTGCTGGCGTACTTCATCAGCGTGGCCGCGTCGGCCGCGTCGGCCGGGTGCAGCGCGATGCCGATGCTGGCCGTCAGCAGCGTTTCGCCTTGCTCCAGCTGGAACGGCTGGGCGCAGCAGTGGCGCGCCTGCTCGGCGGCCTGCAGCGCGTCGTGCTGCGTGGCCAGGCCGCTCAGCGCGATGGCGAATTCGTCGTTGCCGAAGCGGCTGACCACGCTGCCTTGCGGCGCCCCCTGCTGCAGGCGCTGGGCGAACTGGCGCAGCAGCGCGTCGCCGGCGGCGTGGCCCAGGGTGTCGTTGAAGCGCGCGAAGCCGTCCAGGTCCAGCATCAGCACCGCGCTGGAGCGGCCGCCGCCGGCCGCCAGCATCTGTTCCAGCGAGCGCTGGAACAGGGTGCGGTTGGGCAGGCCGGTCAGCGCGTCGTAGCAGGCCAGGCGCGCGCCCTGGTCGCGCGTGCCGGTGTACAGCAGGCGCACCTCCAGCAGGTTGCGGATGCGCGCCAGCACCTCGCCGTGGTCGAACGGTTTGCAGATGAAGTCCATCACGCCGGCGTCCAGCGCGCGCTGCTTGTGCTCGGGGGCCGCCGTTATCGCCAGCACCGGCAGGTACTCGCCCGCCTCCACCTCCTTCAGCCCCTCCAGCACTTCGAAGCCGTTCATGAACGGCATGTTCAAATCCAGCAGGATCAGGTCGTAGCGCTGCGCGCGGTGCCGCGCCACCACGTCGCGCGGGTTGCTGGTGGAGTCGACGCGCCGGTAGCCGGCGTGCTCCAGCAGGGTTTTCAGCAACAGCACGTTGGTGGGGCGGTCGTCGACGATCAGGATGCCGGCCTGCTGCAATTCGGACAAGCTTGCCATGATGTTCTCCAGTGCTGTTTTTAGACCCAGCCCGTGCGGGCGGCGGCGATCGCCTCCAGCAAGGCCTGGTCGTTCATCGGCTTGAGCATATAGGCCAGCGCGCAGCCGCGCAGCACGCGCGCCTGGCCTTCCGCCGAGTGCTGGCCGGTGACGGCGATCACGCCGGTGCGCGGCGCCAGTTCGGTCAGGCGCTGCTGCACCTCGAAGCCGGACATGCCCGGCATGTGCAGGTCCAGCACCACGCAGAACGGCGCGCCGCTGCCGTCCTGCAGCGCCGCCAGCAGCGCGGCGCCGCCGTCATAGTCGCGGGCCGGGATGCCTGCCGCGCGCAACAGCCGCAGCAGGGCGCGCCGGATGGCTGCTTCGTCGTCAACGATGGCAACCCAGGGAAGTGTGGTGGTGTCCATGACTGGCAAGATAGCGCGCCCGGCCAAGGCGCGATATTGGACCTTGGCCCAACGCTACGGCGTGCGCAGCCTGTCGGCCAGGCGCACCAGCGCGGTCAGCGAGCGCACTTGCATTTTCTGCATCACGCGCGCGCGGTGCACCTTGACGGTTTTTTCCACCGTGCCCAGTTCGGCCGCCACCTGCTTGTTGAGCAGGCCCTCGACCAGCAGCGCCATCACCTCGCGCTCGCGCGGGGTCAGGCTGTCGTAGCGCCGGCGCAGCGCGTCGCGTTCGGCGTCGGCCGTGCGCAGCAGCACGTTGAGCTCCAGCGCGGCCTGCACCGCCGCCATCAGCTGGTCGGCGTCCACCGGCTTGGTGAGAAAGTCGAAGGCGCCCTGTTTCATGGCCCGCACGCCGCTGGCGATGTCGCCATGGCCGGTCAGGAAGATCAGCGGCAGCACGCTGCCCTGCGCCGCCAGCGCCTGCTGCAAGGCCATGCCGTCCATGTCAGGCATGGACAGGTCCAGCACCAGGCAGCCCGGCGCGGCCGCGTTGCCGCTGGCCAGGAAGGCCTGCGCCGACTCGTAGGGCGCCACGGCGAAGCCGGCCGAGGCCAGCAGCCGCGTCAGCGCCTTCTGGATGGCCGGCTGGTCGTCCACCACGAACACCTGCGGCGGCGGCCGGACCGGCGACGGCAGCATGGCGCCGTTCATGCTGGCGCTCCCGTTTCCTCTGCCGCCTGGGCGCCGGCCAGCGGCAGCCGGACGTGGAAGCTGGCGCCGCCGTCCGGATTGTTCTCGGCCCACAGCTGGCCGCCGTGCGCCGTCACGATGCTGCGGCAGATCGACAGGCCCAGCCCCATGCCGCTGTCCTTGGTGGTGTAGAAGGGCGCGAACACCTGCTCCAGCGCGGCGCCGGGAATGCCGCTGCCGCGGTCGGCGATGCAGATGCGCACCCAGCCCTCGCCGTCCAGCGCGGTGCGCACGCCGATGGCCTTGCCGCCCGCCTCCGTCATGGCCATGGCGTCGCAGGCGTTCATCAGCAGGTTGATCAACACCTGCTGCAGCTGCACGCTGTCGGCCATCACCTGCGCGCCGCCCGCGCCCAGCACCGACGACAGCGCCACGCCATGGCTGAGCAGGTCGTTGCGCAGCAGGCGCAGCACGCCGATCACCAGCTGGTTCACGTCCACCGGCTGCAGCGGCGCCTCGCGCTTGTCGAACAGGCGCCGCAGGCGGCGGATGATTTCGCCCGCGCGCTGGTCCTCGGCCACGATGTCGGCCAGGATGGCGTCCACCTCCGCCAGGTCCGGGCTGGCCTGGCGCAGGAAGCGCTGCGCCGCCTGGGCGTTGCTCAGGATGGCCGTCAGCGGCTGGTTCAGCTCATGGGCCAGCGCGCCGGACAGCTCGCCCAGCGTGGCCACCCGCGCCAGGTGCGTCACCTCGCGCTGCTTCTGCTGCATTTCCAGCTCGGCCAGTTTGCGCTGCGTGATGTCGAGCGCCACGCCGCGCACCAGCTGCGGCGCGCCGTCGCTGCCGGCCTCGCTGCTGCCGCGCGAAGCCACCCAGCGCAAGCCGCCCTGCGGCAATTCGACCCGGTATTCGATCTCGTAGCGCACGCCCCGGCTGGCCTGCTCCAGCACGCGCCGCACGGCGGCGCTGTCGTCCGCGTGCACGCGCTGCAGCAGCGCCTCCACCGACACCGGCTCGTCCGGGCCAAAGCCGAACAGCTCGCGCCAGGAAGCCGACACCCATATCCGCTGGCGCGCCAGGTCGCGCACCCAGATACCCATGCGCGCCGCCTCGGCCGCCAGCGCCAGCTGCTGTTCGCTCTCGCGCCGTTCGGCGTGCGCGGTGCGCACCGTGGCCGCCGCCTGCTGCAGGGCCAGGCCCAGCTCATTGGCCTCGCGCAGCGCCAGCGGCGGGATCACCGGCACCTCGCCGGAGGCCACCGCCGCCGCCGGGCCGGCCAGCGCGCGCACCGAGCGCGCAATGCCGCCGCCGATGCGCCAGGCCAGCCCCAGGCCGAGCGCCAGCGCGGCCAGCGTGGCGACAATCAGCCAGGCCAGCGAACGGCGCAAGCCGGCCGTCAGCTCGTCCAGCGGGATGCCCAGCGCCACGCTCCAGCGGCTGTGGGGCGAGCGGCTGTACACGGTGTACACCGGGATGCCGTCCAGGGTAGTGGTCTCGAATCCGCCCTCGTCCGACAGGTCCAGCTGGCGCTGCAGGGCCGGCGTGGTGGAACGGCCGGCAAAGCGCGCGATGTCGTGGCTGCGCGCGGCGATCTTGCCGGCGCCGTCGATGATGGCGGCGCGCCAGCTGTCGGGCAGCTTGCGTTCCGCCAGCAGACCGGCCAGCCGGTCCGGCGAAGCGGTGGCGTTGAGCGACATGGCGATGGCGCCGTCGCGCCGGATCGGCACGCCGATGGTGTAGATCAGCTGTCCGCCCACGGGGGACGGGAACAAGTTGGACACGCCGGGACGGCCGGTGGCCAAGATGCGCTCGAGCAGCGGCGTGCCTGCCAGCTTGGGCAGCGGCTCGCCGTAGGCGCGCCGGGTCGATAGCAGCAGGCTGCCGCCGGCGTCGATCAGCACGATGCCGTCGCCCTCGATATTGCGCAGCGCCTCGACGGCGCGCGCGTGGAAACCGGCCAGGTCGCCGCGCTGCAGCTGGTGCGAAGTGCCCAGCGCCTGCAGCGCCGCCTCGGTGCGGCCAAAGCCGCCATCCACGGCGGCCATGATGGAGCGCGCCTGGCCGACGGTGCTGGCCAGCAGCTGCGCGCCTTCGCGGGTGTAGAAATCGACTATCAAAAAGCCAGCCACTGCGGCCATGGGCAAGATGCAGCCCACGGCAAGCAGGGCGAGGCTGGCGCGCACGCCGATGGCTTGCCTGCGTGGGGGCTGCGGCTCGGACGAGCGCATGGGCGGTACACCTCCTGCGGGCGGGAACGACGCTTCGATTCTATTGCAGAACCGGCATCATGTCGCTAATTTTCGCCGCTCCGCCGTAGCGGCAAAGTGACACGGAAGGTGCTGCCCGCGCCCGGCGCGGACCGCACGTCGATGCGGCCCCGGTGCTGCTGCACGATGCCATAGGAGAGCGCCAGGCCCAGGCCCGTGCCCTGGCCGATGTCGCGCGTGGTGAAGAAGGGATCGAATATGCGCGGCAGCACGTCGGCCGCCATGCCGCAGCCGTCGTCGGCCACTTCGAACCAGGCCTGCCCGTCTTCCATGCCGGTGCGGATGACGATGCGGCCGCGCTGCGGGCCCACGGCCTGGCAGGCGTTCTGCAGCAGGTTCATCACCACCTGGCTCAGCTGCGAGGGCATGCATTCGATGTCCGGCAGCGCGCCGTACTGCTTGACCACGTCGGCCTTCCGCTGCAATTCGCTGGCGATCAGTTCCAGCGTGGCGTCGATGCAGCCGTGCAGGTCGGCCAGCTCCCACTGCTGCTGGGCGTCGCTGCGGGCGAACTCCTTGAGCGCCTGCACGATCTTGCTGACGCGGGCCATGCCCTGGCGCGATTCGCGCAGGATGTCCGGGATGTCGTCGCGCAGATAGTCCAGCTCCAGCCGCTGGCGCTCGCGCTGCAGGCGCTCGGCCAGCGCGGGCGGGCCGGACATGGCCTGCTCGGCCTCCTGGTAAATGGCCAGCATCTCGAACAGGCGTTCCAGGTACTCTTCCAGCATGGCCGCGTTGGCGCCCAGGAAGGCCAGCGGGTTGTTGATTTCGTGCGCCACGCCGGCCGCCAGCTGGCCGACGGAAGCGAGCTTCTCGGACTGCACCAGGCGTCCCTCCAGCTGCTTGCGCTCGGCGATTTCGGTCTGCAGCTGGCCGTTGGCGCGCAGCAGCTCGCCGGTGCGCTCGCGCACCGCCGCCTCCAGTCCTTCGTTGGCCTGCAGCAGCTGGCCGTTGACGCGCCTGATGATAGCGTGGCTGCGGATCAGGCGCAGCGCCGCGTACAGCAGCAGCGCCGCCAGCGCCACCGACAGCAGCAGCAAATACAGGCGCTGCTGCTGGACCCGGGCGATGCTGTGCTGCTGCTCGGCGGTGAGGATGGCGCTGATGCGGTCCGCATGCGCGGCCGCCGGCGCCGCCGTGATGCGCAGCAGCAGGTCCCGCACGGCGAGCCGTTCGCGCACCACGGTGCGCGCGTGCACGCCGATCTGCTCGAGCCGCTGCGCCAGCGCCGGCGGCAAGGGGCGCGCAGCGGCCGACAGCACCGCCAGCGCCAGTTCGATGTCGAAGAAGGCCTCGTCGCTGGGCTTGCCGTTGTAGACCAGCGTGGCCAGCAGCACCTTGTTGGCGGCCGCGCCGGCATGCCGCACCGCGGCGCTGCCGCCGTCGGCGCCCATTTCCACCAGCTCGTCGATAGCCACCGGCAGGAAGGCCAGCGAATTGCGCAGCGCATCGTTATGGACCTGGAACTGCGCGATCAGCCCCGCCTTGTGCGCCAGCGCGACCCGCAGCGCAGCCACGCTGGCGTCCAGCGCCCCGGGGTCGGCCTGGCCGGCCGGGGCGATGCGCAGCAGCTTGGGCAGGCGGTCCAGCTCGCGCAGCGTGGCGGCCAGGGCGTCGCCGTCCTGTTTCAGGCCGAGCCGGGCCTTGAGCACGTCCGACTCCCAGGTGGCGTCCAGCTCCTTGATCTGGCGCAGCAGCGCCACGTTCTCGTAATAGTCCGACGCCGCGCTGCGGCGGTCTTGCAGGGACAGGTACAGCAGGGCGCCGGCCAGCAGCGCCGCCAGCAGGCCCAATGGCCACCAGCCCCGCGCGCGCGGGGCAAGGCCGGCGCCCGGTTCCCCGGCCGGCTTGCGGGTGAAAAGCTGCTGTAGTGCGCGCATGGGCGTAACGCCTCCTCGCTGCTGATCAGGTCGAGCTCGATTGTAGTGAACTATTGCCCCGGTGTCGCAGCTAAATTTGCCGGACGCCCGCGGCGGCGCCAACCGGTTCGCCCCGGCCCCGGGTCAGCAGCTGGCCGATGGCGCCAGGCGCACGCAGTTGCGGCCGGCGCGCTTGGCGTCGTACAGCGCCTCGTCGGCGCGCAGGTAGGCCGTGTCGAACGGCGTGCCGCACGGGTTCCAGCTGATGCCCACGCTGGCCGTCACCGGCCGGTCGATCGGCGCGGCGAACACTTCGCGCGCGATGGCGTGGCAAATGCGCTCGCCGAGCACGGCCGCCTCGGCCAGGTGGCGCGTCGGCAACACCACGGAGAATTCTTCGCCGCCCACGCGCCCCACCGCCACCTGCTCGCCCAGCAAGGCACTCAGGCAACGCACCACGGCCTGGATCACCGCGTCGCCGGCCGGGTGGCCGAAATCGTCGTTGACCTGCTTGAAATGGTCGATATCGAGCACGATCAGCGCCACGTCGTCCTGCTCCAGCAGGCGGCTGGCGCGTTCGATCAGCGCGGCGCGGTTCAGCGCCCCGGTCAGCGGGTCGTGCGTGGCGCGGTACTCCAGCTGGCCGGCCAGCTCGTGCAGCTGGCGGTTCAGCTGGTTCATGTCGCGCTCGGCGCGGTCGCTGCGGCGGATCAGGCGGCGCGTCTCGCGCATCAGGCGCTCGTAGTGCACCATCATCTCGCCCAGCACGCGGCGGTAGTCGGCAGCGCCGGCGCTGTCGTCCTCGTGCGCCGCGCGCGCGGCGGCCAGCACCGCGCTCTCGGCGGCGAACAGGTCCGGCTCCATCATGGCCTCAGTTGTGCGCCACGGGATGGTTGACGAACTCCAGCGCGCCGAAGTCGTCCTGCAGCTCCTGGCCGAATTCGAGGATGGTGTCGTCGTCCTCGTCGTAATACCAGTTCAGGCGCACCGCGCTGCCGTCCACGGCGGCCTGGTTCAGCGCCTCGAACAGCGTGAACAGCATCTTGGTGCTGGAGCTGTTGAAATAGGCCAGCGACACGTTGACCGTGATGTCGGCCTGGCCGCACGCGGCCAGGTAGGCGCGCACCTGTTCGATCACCGGGCCGTAGAACAGCGCGGCGTTTTCCGGATAGGACTCGCCCTTGATCGACAGCGTGTGGCGGTCGAAGCGGAAGTCGATCTCCGGCGAGGTGGGGGAAGCTGAGATGTAGTAGGGTTCCATGTCGTAGGTTTTCTTTTTCAGATAATGGCCTTGATGCAGAACACCGTGGTATCCGGGTCGTGCGTCTCCTTTACGAACTCGAACTCCAGCGGCGCGCTGGCGTCGCGCGCCATGGTCAGGAAGCCGAGGCCTGCCCCCTTGCTGTCGGCAGGGGTTTCGTCGCGCAGCGCCTTCTTGTAGGCGGATTTGATTTCTTCCATCGTCATGCTGTGCAGCGGCTCCAGGCGCGCGCGGATGTTCTCCACGCTCTCGGTCGACACCGGATTGGCGCACAGCAGGAAGAAGCTGTCATCGCGCATGCCGATGCAGAACGAGCCGCGCCGCATCTGGCTGGTCAGCGCGTCGTCCGGGGTCAGCGTGTCCGACGAATAGTGCATGATGTTCTGCGACATTTCGACGAAGGACGAGAAGATGCGGCGCCGCGTCGGCCCCGCCGCGCCGGCCGTGTCCAGCCGCGCCTTGATGGTTTCGGCAATCGCGGCCACCACGTGCTGCGAGAAGTAGCCGGCGTAGAAAAAGATGATGTTGCGCTTGCGCGCCACGTCCCAAAACTCGTTGAATTCTTCGTAAAGCAAAATCGTTTCCTTCCTTAGGGGCGGCAGCAGAAAAAGGTGAGGTCGTCGCGGCGCGGCTGCGCGCCTTGCCAGGCCTGGAAGTCGTCCAGCAAGGCCTGGCTGAGCTGCGCGGACGGCGCGGCGCGCTGCGCCAGCAGCACGTCGCGGATGCGGCGCTTGCCGTAGGCGATCTCGCGCGGCCCGCCGATCTGGTCGACCAGGCCGTCGGTGGTGACGAACAGCAGGCTGCCCGGCGCCACTTCCACCGTGCGCGCGTTCCAGCTGAAGCCGAACGGCGTGTCCACATAGCCCACGCCCATGCGGTCGCTGTCGAGGGTTTGCAGCGGCGTGTCCGAGTCGTCCAAGGCCGGCGGCACGATCTGCAGCGCCAGGCGGGCGCCGGCGAAACTGAGCTTGCGGCTGGACTGCTCGAACCACAGGAAGGCGGCGTCCATGCCGTCGTCCGATTCAGTGGCGCCGCCCTGCCCTTCCATCTGGCCCAGCATGGATTTCACGCCCCGGCTCACTTCCGCGATGAGCGCGGCCGGATCGCGCGGGCCAAGCGTCTGCAAGGCCTGCGTCAGGATGGACGAGGAAATCAGGGTCATGAAGGCGCCCGGCACGCCGTGGCCGGTGCAGTCGGCGATGGCGGCGAACCAGCCGTCCTCGTATTTGGCGAAGTAGTAGAAGTCGCCGCCCACCACGTCGCGCGGCTGCCATACCAGGTGCGCGTCCGGCAGCGTGTCGGCCAGCGCCGCGCGCGAGGTGCGCAGCATGGCGCGCTGGATCACGCTGGCGTAATCGATGCTGTGCATGATCTGGCGGTTTTTCTCGGCCTGCATATTGGCCACCACGTTCATCAGCTGCAGGCCGAAGCCCACGCCGCCCAGGGCGCCGCCGCGCGTGATGATGAAGCCGTCCGCCAGCGCCTTCTCGCCCGACTCCACGGCGCGGAAGGTGAGCGCCTCGATGCTCATGGCCGCGTCCACGATCAGCGGCTCCTTGTCCATGAAGGCGATGCAGCTCTTCTTGCCGTACACCTCGTGGTAGAAGGGCTTGGACATCTGCGACATGAAGATGTTGCGGCTGATCAGGCCGATCGGGCGTTCGTTCTCGATGACGGGAAGGCTCATCAGGTCGCGCCGTTCGGTAAACAGTTCCAGTACGCCGAAGTTGCTCATGTCCGACTGCACGGACACGGTTTCAATGCACAAATCGGCCGCCGTCGACAGACGGAAGCGGGGCAGATCCAGGCGCGATGCGTTGAACTCCACAGCCGGTTCCTTTAGAAAAAAACGGCCCGCACCGGGGAGTGTGCGGGCCAAAACATCCATTGGGAGAGAGATGAACAGGCGGCATCTTGCCATGTCTTTGTTACATCAGTATGACGCTGCGGCAACCTTGGTTGTCGGCAAGCTAGCGCGGCCGGCAGGCTTGAAATGCTAAGGTGGGGGCTCTGCACCAGGAGGAACGCCATGAATGCCCATCTCGAACTGGCGGAAAAGCCCACCACCGCCGAAGTGCACCGCGCGGAGCCCGACACCGCCGCCGTCCGCGCCGCCCCGCTCACGCTCGGCAGGCGGCTCAGCGCGGAGCAGGCCTTCCGCCGCATCGCCGCCAATTGCCGCGAGCAGATCGCCGCCAACCAAGCCGCCGTCGCGCGCGGCAACGCGCCCGAAGCGCTGCACCAGATGCGCGTGGGCTTGCGCCGCCTGCGCTCGGCGCTGGATCTGTATGCGCCGCTGCTGGAACTGCCCGCAACGCTGCGCGCCGACCTGCGCTGGCTGGGCGAACAGCTGGGCGCGGCGCGCGACTGGGACGTGCTGGCCTCGTCCACGCTGCCGCGCGTGGCCGAGGACCTGCCGGACGACATGGAACTGGTGCTGGTGCGGCTGGCGGCCGAAACCCGCGCCAACGACCTGCGCGCGGCGGCGGCGGACGCAGTCAGCACGGAGCGCTACGCGGAGCTGATGCGCAACCTGGGCAGCTGGCTGCACGACGCGGGCTGGCGCGGCCACTGCACCGCGCGCCAGCGCAAGGCGCTGGCCCAGTCCGCGCTCGATTTTGCCGGCGCGGCGCTGGAACAGCACCACCAGCGCCTGCTCCGGCGCGGCCGCAAGCTGAAGGGCGCCGGGAGCAAGGCGCGCCACCGGGTGCGCATTGCCGCCAAGCGCGCGCGCTACACGGCCGGTTTTTTCCAGTCGCTGTACCCGAAACGGCAGCTGCGGCCTTATATCGAGAACTTGTCCAGGCTGCAGGATGAACTGGGCTGGCTGAACGACACCGCCGTGGCGGACGGCCTGCTGAAAAAACTGCAGCACGGCGAAGCGCGGCTGGACGGCAGCGCCGCCTTCACACGCGGCTACCTGGCCTCCGCCACGCAGGGCGGCGGCAAACTGCGCAAACTGTGGCGCCGCGTCGAGCAGGCACGCGCGCCGGGCTGAGGCTCAGCCTTTGCTGAGCGAAGCGACGAAGGCCAGGAAGGCCGTCGTTTTAGCAGGCACATGCTGGCGCGACGGAGACAGGGCGTACAGTGGAAAGCGCTCGTCCGGCCAATCCGGGAACAGGTCCACCAGGCGGCCGTCGGCCAGCATCTGCTCCGCGCCCAGCGCCATCATCTGCGCGATGCCATAGCCGGCCAGGCACACGCTGTGCAGGCTGCCCGCGTCGTTCACGGTGAGCTGGCCGGGCGGATGCAGCTCCAGCTTCTTGCGGCCCTTGTGGAACTCCCATGAAAAGGGCCGGCCGCTTTGCGCGTCGCGGAACAGGATACAGACATGCCCGCCCTGTCCCAGCTCGCGCGGCGACAACGGCCGGCCGTGCTTCTTCAGGTAGGACGGCGCGGCCACCGTGATGATGCGCGACTCCAGCAGCTTGCGCGCCACCAGGCTCGATGAGCGCGGGAAGCCGAAACGCACCGCCAGGTCGAAGCCGTCCGCCACCAGGTCGCCCAGCTGGTCGCGGTTCACCAGTTCCAGCGCCAGCTCAGGGTGGGCGTTGAGGAACACGCCCAGCTGCGGCCCCAGCACCAGGCGCGAAAAGTACGGATCGACGTTGACGCGCAGGCGGCCGCGCACCGCCACCGTGCCCTCGGCTGCACTGGCGGTGGCTTCCTCCAGCCCATCCATCAGCGGGGCCACGCGCTGGTAGAAGCTGCGCCCCTCTTCGCTCAGCGCCACCTTGCGCGTGGTGCGTTCGAACAGCCTGATGCCCAGCCGTTGCTCCAGCCGTGCCACCGACCTGCTGACGCCCGACGGCGACATGTCCAGTGCTTCCGCCGCGCGCGCGAAACTGCCGCCGTTGACGATCGCCGCCAGCACGCGCAATCCGTTCACTACTTTCTCGTCCAGGGACATTCGTGATTCTCCGTCATGAATGAAGTGCCATCCATGCTATCGCATTGCCGGCCTCGCCGGCGGAAAATTCATCCCATGCGGCGTAGCGCCGCCAACTTCGGGAGAACAGCATGCATGTAGTGACGGGAATGACAGGAAAAGTGGGCGGCGTGGTGGCGCGGACGCTGCTGGCGGCAGGCCAGGAAGTGCGCGGCGTGGTGCGCGACGCGGCCAGGGGCGCCGCCTGGCGCGAACAAGGCTGCGAAGTGGCGCTGGCAGGCATGGACGACGCCCATGCCCTGCGCGACGCCTTCATGGGCGCCGAATGCGTGTTTGTGCTGCTGCCGCCCACCTTCGATCCCTCGCCGGGGTTCAGCGAAGCGCGCGCGCAGATCGCGGCGCTGCGCGGCGCGCTGGAAGTGGCCCGGCCGCGCAAGGTCGTGGCGCTGTCCACCATCGGCGCGCAGGCGCAGCAGCCCAACCTGCTCAACCAACTGGGCTTGATGGAGCAGCAGTTCAGCCAATTGCCGATGCCGGTGGCGTTCCTGCGCGCCGCCTGGTTCATCGAGAATTACGCGTGGGACGTGGAGGCGGCGCGCGGCGGCGCCATCGCCAGCTATCTGCAGCCGGCGGAGCGCAAGGTGCCGATGATCGCCTGCGCCGACGTCGGCCGGGCGGCGGCGGAGCTGATGCAGCAGGACTGGCAGGGCCGCCGCGTGGTGGAGCTGGAGGCGGCGCAGCGCTACTCGCCCGACGACGTGGCGGCCGGATTTGCGCGCTTGCTTGGCCGGCCGGTGCGCGCGGACATCGTACCGCGCGCCGAGTGGCCCGGCCTGTTCGCCGCGCAGGGCATGCTTCATCCCGAGCCGCGCATGCGGATGCTGGACGGCTTCAATGAAGGCTGGATCGCGTTCGAAGGCGGCGCGGCCGAAGCACGCACCGGCAAGGTGGGGCTGGACACGGCGCTGGCTTCGTTGCTCTGACACGGCGCGACAGGAGTATACTGTCGGCCTTGCATGCGCACAGGCGGCGCAACAGCAACGCATCAGCAACGCAACAATGTACTCATGACAACAGTAGAAACCGCAGTGCAGTGCCGCCCCGGATGCGGTGCCTGCTGCACCGCCCCCTCCATCACGTCGCCCATCCCCGGCATGCCCGACGGTAAGCCGGCCGGCGTGCGCTGCATCCAGCTGGCCGACGACATGCGTTGCATGATCTTCGGCCATCCGGGGCGCCCCGCCTTCTGCGCCGGCCTGCAGCCTGCCGCCGATATGTGCGGCGGCAGCCGCGAGCACGCCATGGTGTGGCTGGCGGACCTGGAGCGCGCTACTGCGCCCTGAGGACTACTGGCCGCGTGGCCCCTTGTCGGCGCCTTTGTGGTCCTTCTGGCCGTCGTTCTTGTGGCGGCCCGCCACTTCGGCTTCCTCGGCGCGCTGCTGGTTTTTCGCCGCTTCCTGCTGCGCTTGCTGCGCCTCGCGCTGCTGCTGTTCGCGTGGATCGTTGCTGTGCTTACTCATGGCAATCTCCTTGATGGCTGGAGCTACCACCTTACGCGCCTGCCGCGCCGCTATCCGTTCGCTGGCGTACACAGGGGTGCATTGGGCACCTCGGCCCGGGGCTGCGCCTGGAAGAAGCGCACCAGGTCCCCGACCGTGACAACGTGGCCATACAGCGGGTTCCGGTCTAAATTGTCCAGTGTCCGCACCGAGCGCTCCGCAATGCTGGGCACCACGCCAAGATCCAGGTCTTCAGGATCAATGCCGAGATCTTCGACGAGCCGGTCGCCGGCACACAGCGGGAAGGCCGCATGGTACGGCTCGAGCTCATCCTGCAGCGTTTCATAGACAGCGCGAACAATCCAGGTATCGACTGCACGGCAATCGAATTCGCGCGCGAAATGGCAAATCGAGCCCCCTGGCCGCCGGCCGGCCAGCATTGCCAGGCCGCTTTTTGCCTTCCGCTCTCTCTGCACCAGTTCATACTTCGTTGCCAGCGCGAGCGCTGCCAGTACCGATACCGTCGCCACCGGATAAGCCCATACAAGAAATGCCATGCCGGCCAGTATCGGCACTAACGAAACTCTCCAGAAAAATACAGCATGCCCTACGCCCAGCGGCCGACGGACGATTGCCTTGGATGAAACTTTACGCATTGCTTCCTCCTTGCGCGCCGGTTCAAGGCGTGGTGCGTCAGCTGAAGCCGGCCACCGGGTGCGGCACGTAGGCCGATTCGAGCAGCGCCAGCTCTTCCCGGGTCAGCCGCACCGACAGCGCCTGCACCGCTTCGTCCACGTGCGCGAACTTGGCGGCGCCGATGATGGGCGCGGTGACCACGGACTTCTGCAGCACCCACGCCAGCGCCACCTGCGCGCGCGGGATGCCGCGCGCCTCGGCCACCTGCTTGACGCGCTCGGCCACCAGCCGGTCCGACGCTTCGGTGGCGGTGTACATTTCCTTGGCGATCAGGTCGGTGTCGGAGCGCTTGCTGGCTTCGGCCCAGTCGCGCGTGAGACGGCCGCGCGCCATCGGGCTCCACGGGATCACGCCGATGCCTTCGGCCGCGCACAGCGGCAGCATTTCGCGCTCTTCCTCGCGGTTGATCAGGTTGAGCTGGTTCTGCATGGAGACGAAGCGCGTCCAGCCGTGGCGGTCGGCGGTGTACAGCGCCTTGGCGAACTGCCAGGCGTACATCGACGAGGCGCCGATGTAGCGCGCCTTGCCGGCCTTGACGATGTCGTGCAGCGCTTCCAGCGTTTCCTCGATCGGCGTGCTGTAGTCCCAGCGGTGGATCTGGTACAGGTCCACGTAGTCGGTGCCGAGGCGGCGCAGGCTGTTGTCGATTTCAGCCATCAGGGCCTTGCGCGACAGGCCGCGCTGGTTCGGCCCCTTCCCCTGCGGGAAGTAGGCCTTGGTGGCGATCACCACCTCGTCGCGGCGGGCGAAGTCGCGCAGCGCGCGGCCGACGATTTCCTCGCTGGTGCCGTCCGAATAGGAGTTGGCGGTGTCGAAGAAGTTGATGCCGGCTTCCAGTGCGTGGCGGATCACGGGGCGGCTCTGCTCTTCGTCCAGCGTCCATTCATGGCCGCCGCGGTCCGGCACGCCGTAGGTCATGCAGCCGAGCGCCAGGCGCGATACTTTGAGGCCGGTGCGGCCGAGATTCACGTATTCCATGCAACTCCTCCTTGACAGTCCGGGCCACTATAGCGCGGCCGATTCATCGTATCTATATCATGCATGGTAAAACAGAAACCACTAAAGGTTGTAAGTGAGGACGTATGAGAGGAATCGAACTTCGGCAGCTGCGCTATTTTTCCATCGTGGCAAAGGAACTGCATTTCCGGCGCGCGGCGGAACTGGCTTTCGTGACGCAACCCGCGCTGAGCCAGCAGATCGCCAAGCTGGAGCAAACCGTGGGCGTGGAACTGCTGCGGCGCGACCGGCGCGGCGTGGAGCTGACGCCGGCCGGCGCGGTGCTGCGCGATGAACTCGACGCCATGTTCGGCCAGATGGAGCGCGCGCTGCGCCTCACGCGCGAGGCGGGCCAGTACCGCAGCTGCGCCGTGTCCATAGGCCTGGTGGAATACACCAACCTGGCCTTCATCCCGCCCGCGCTGATACGGCTGCAGGCGCTGTACCCCAACGTGCGCATCCTGCGCCACGAAATGCACTCGGCGCTGCAGATGGACGCGTTGCACAAGCGCACCATCGACGTGGGCTTCGGCGTGCCGGTGGGGCCGCTGCCGGCCGACGGCAGCCTGCGCGCCCGGCCCATCTTCGATGCCGGCTGGGCCCTGCTGCTGCGCGGCGACGACCCGCTGGCCGCGCGCGCCGCCATCACCGTGGACGAGCTGCGCAACCAGCGCCTGATCATGTTCGAGCGCCGCGTGAACGCGGACCTGTACGACCGCATGGTGGACAGCTGCCGCGCGCGCGGCTTCACGCCCAACTTCGTCTACGAAACCTCGCAGCCGCAGATGGGCATGTCGCTGGTGAGCCAGGGCATGGGCGCCATGGTGGGCGCCACCTATGTGTTCTCGGCGCCGCCGGCCGGCCTGGTGGTGCGCCCGGTGGCGGGCATGGGGCCGCTGCAGGTGCAGCTGTTCTCGCGCAGCGGCGAGGACAACCCGCTGATCCTGGAATTCATGGAACTGGTTGCGGCTGAAGCGCGCCGGGCCCAGTTTGATCTGGCTGATCCTTCTGGGCGAAGCTGACCGCCACCGCCAGCCCGGTCGCGGCCAGGCCCAGCGCGCACACGCCGTGCCAGGCCCACGCGCTCCACACCCAGGCCGTGAGCCCAGACATCAGCGCCGCGCCGATGAAGATGCCGAGGATGTAGATGGTGCTGACGCGGCCGCGTATGTCCTGCCCCAGGTGGTAGATCATGGTCTGGTTGGACACGTGCGAGGCCGTCACGCCCAGGTCCAGCAGCAGCACGCCCACCACCAGCCCGGCCAGGTGCTGGCCGAACAGCCCCATCACCACCCACGACAGCAGCGCCGCGCCGGTGCCCAGGCGCACCGCGACCACCGGGCCGCGCCGGTCCGCCACCTTGCCGAACAGCGGCGCGGCGAAGGCGCCGGCCGCGCCGATCGCGCCGAACAGGCCGGCCACCTCGCTGCCCATGTGGAAGCGCGGCGTCTCCAGGTAGAACACCAGGCTGATCCAGAACGCGTTGAAGGCGCCGAACATCAAGCCCTGGCGCGCGGCGGCGTAGCGCACCACCGGCTGCCGGCGGAACACGGTCCAGATGGAAGCCAGCAGGCGCGGGTAGCTCAAATCGCTGCGCGGCACGGTGGGCGGCAGGCGCCAGGCCAGCAGCGCCGTCATGGCCAGCATCAGCGCGGCGGCGATCCAGTACACCGTGCGCCAGTCCGTGTAGTGGCCGATATAGCCGCTGGCGGTGCGCGCCAGCAGGATGCCGGCGAAAATGCCGCGCGCCAGCAGGCCGGTGACGTGGCCGCGCTGCGCCGGCGGCACGATCTTGGCGGCGTAGGCCGGCAGCAGATAGGGCGTGATGGTGGTGACGCCCATCAGTGCGCTGGCCCAGGTGAGCGCCGGCGCGGACGGCGCCAGCGCCACCAGCGCCAGCGCGGCGACGTGCGCGGCGGCCATAGCGAGTATCAGCTTGCGGTCATTGACAATGTCGCCCAGGGGCAGAAACAGCAGCGCGCCGACGGCGATGCCGATCTGGGTGAACATGGGCAGCGCGCCCGCGTAGGCTTCGGACACGCCCAGCGCGCGGCCGATATCGCCCAGCAGCGGCTGCGCGTAGTAGCCGCTGGCGATGGAGACGCCGCACACCAGCGCCAGCAGCGCAATGAGCCCCTTCGGCGCCGCCGTTTCCTTGATGGTCTTCATGATGTCCTCCTGCTTGATCGATGGCAGGAGTATGGAATTGCCGCCCGTTTACATCCAATTCGACTTTGCCCGGGCTGTGATAAGCCCCGCTTATCACCGGCAAGGTACAATGCGGGCCGCGCCCGATTGGGGGCGGGCGAACGCGGCAGGTCATGGTAAGCTTCGACGCCCTTTTCCCAATCACTTGCTATTACGACAAATATGGACATCACACTCGCGTTGCAGGCCTTGATCATGGGCCTGGTAGAAGGCTTCACCGAATTCCTGCCGATCTCCTCCACCGGCCACCTGATCCTGGCCGGCAGCCTGCTCAATTTCGTCGGCGAGAAAGTGAAAGTGTTCGAGATCGTGATCCAGACCGGCGCCATCATCGCCGTCATGTGGGAATACCGCGTGCGCCTGGCCTCGGTGCTGAGCGGCATGTTCAGCGAGCCCAAGGCGCAGCGCTTCATCGCCAACCTGGTGATCGGTTTCCTGCCGGCGGCCATCCTGGGCTTCCTGTTCAACAAGGCCATCAAGGCGCACTTGTTCTCGCCGCTGCCGGTGGCGGCCGCCTTCATCGTGGGCGGCTTCGTCATCCTGTGGGTGGAAAAGCGCGCCAAGGTCAACCCGGCCACGGTGCGCGTGCAGTCGGTGGACGACATGACGGCGCTGGACGCGCTCAAGGTCGGCTGCGCCCAGGCGTTCGCGCTGATCCCCGGCACCAGCCGTTCCGGCGCCACCATCATCGGCGGCATGATGTTCGGCCTGTCGCGCAAGGCGGCCACGGAATTTTCCTTCTTCCTCGCCATTCCCCTGCTGCTGTCGGCCACGGTATACTCGCTGTACAAGGAACGCGCGCTGCTGTCGGCGGCCGACTTGCCGATGTTCGGCGTCGGCATGGTGGCCGCCTTCGTGTCGGCCTTCCTCTGCGTGCGCTGGTTGTTGCGCTATATCAGCTCGCACGACTTCACAATTTTTGCGTGGTATCGCATCATATTCGGACTGGTGGTAATCGCCACCGATTATTCCGGCCTGGTAGTGTGGGCCGATTAAAGTAGAGAAATGACCAATCAGGACACCAGCGAACGCGCCCTCAATCTGCTCCAGACCGTTTTCGGCTATCCAGCCTTCCGCGGCCAGCAGGCAGAAATCGTCGACCATGTCAGCAACGGCGGCGACGCGCTGGTCCTGATGCCCACCGGCGGCGGCAAGTCGCTGTGCTACCAGATTCCGGCGCTGGTGCGCGACGGCGTGGGCGTGGTGATCTCGCCGCTGATCGCCCTGATGCAGGACCAGGTCGACGCGCTGGCCGAAGTGGGCGTGCGCGCCGCCTTCCTCAACTCCACCCAGACCTACGAGGAAGCCAGCCGCATCGAGCGCCTGGTGCGCACCGGCCAGATCGACCTGGTGTACGTGGCGCCCGAACGGCTGATGACGCAGCGCTGCTTCGACCTGTTCCAGGCCTCGAACATCGCGCTGTTCGCCATCGACGAGGCGCACTGCGTATCGCAATGGGGCCACGACTTCCGGCCCGAGTACATCAAGCTGTCGATCCTGCACGAGCAGTTCCCCAACGTGCCGCGCATCGCCCTCACGGCCACGGCCGACCAGCAGACCCGCGCCGAGATCGTGCAGCGCCTGCAGCTGGAAGACGCGATGCAGTTCGTGTCCTCCTTCGACCGGCCCAACATCCGCTACCAGATCGTCGAAAAGGCCAACGGCCGCAAGCAGCTGCTGGACTTCATCACCGCCGAACACGGCGGCGACTCCGGCATCGTCTACTGCCTGTCGCGCAAGAAGGTGGAGGAAACGGCCGAGTTCCTGAACGAGAACGGCGTGCGCGCCATGGCCTACCACGCCGGCATGGAGCACGCCAAGCGCGCCGCCAACCAGGCCCGCTTCCTGCGCGAAGACAACATCGTCATGTGCGCCACCATCGCCTTCGGCATGGGCATCGACAAGCCGGACGTGCGCTTCGTGTGCCACCTGGACCTGCCCAAGTCGATCGAGGGCTACTACCAGGAGACCGGGCGCGCCGGCCGCGACGGCATGCCCGCCAGCGCCTGGATGGCCTACGGCCTGCAGGACGTGGTGCTGCAGCGGCGCATGATCGACGAATCCGAAGCCGACGAAACCTTCAAGCGCGTGCTGGGCACCAAGCTGGACGCCATGCTGGGCCTGTGCGAAACGCTGAGCTGCCGGCGCGTGCGGCTGCTGGAGTATTTCGGCGAGCAGGCCATCCCGTGCGGGAACTGCGACACCTGTTTGATCCCGCCGATCAGCTTCGACGGCACGGTGCCGGCGCAAAAACTGCTGTCGGCCATCTACCGGGTCGACCAGCGCTTCGCGGCCGGGCACGTGATCGAAGTGCTGCGCGGCGTGGAGACGGAGCGCATCAAGACCTGGCACCACGACTCCCTGTCGGTGTTCGGCATCGGCGCCGACCGCAGCGAGCAGGAATGGCGCGCCATCCTGCGCCAGCTGATCGCGCTGGGGCTGGTGACGGTGGACCATGAACAATACAGCTCGCTCAAGCTGACCGACGCGGCGCGGCCGGTGCTCAAGGGCGGGCAGAAGGTGCAGCTGCGGCAGTACCAGAAGCCGGTCAAGCAGAAACGCTCGACGGCGGCGGCGGCCAAGGGCTACGCCGAGACGGAGCTGTCGGGCAAAGAGCAGGCCATCTTCGACAAGCTGCGCTGGTGGCGGGTGGAGACGGCGCGCGCGCACAGCGTGCCGGCCTACGTGATCTTCGTCGACGCCACCTTGCGCGAGATCGCCAAGGCGCAGCCCACCTCGCTGGACGACATGCGCGGCATCAGCGGCGTGGGCGAGAAAAAGCTGGCCTCCTACGGCGACGAGATCGTCGCGCTGATCGCCGAGATGCTGTAGCCGCTACGCGGCGACGATCTGCCGGTAGCGTCCCGGCGGCGCGCCGACGGCGGCGCGGAAGCGGTGGCTGAAGTGGCTCAGGTCCGCGTAGCCGCAGGCGTCGGCCACCTGCTGCAAGGGCAGATCACTCGACTTGAGCATGCTGCGCGCGCGGTCCAGGCGGCGCTGAGCAACCCAGGCCGACGGCGGCATCCCGAACGACACCTTGAACATGCGCGCCAGGTGGAACTCGGACAGGCAAGCCACCTGCGCCAGCATGCCCAGCGTGATGGCCTCGGCCAGGTGCGCATCGATATAGTCGGCCAGCCTGCGCCGCACCACCGGCGCCAGCCCGCCGCGCAGCCGCGCGCCCGGGTCTATCATCGACTGCGACTTCAGCAGCTCGCTCAAGGTGGCGTGGGTGATCTCGTTCACGCGCAGCAGCGCGTCGGCGCCGTGCCAGGGCGAAGCCACCAGCGCCTCGCACAGCTGCACCAGGCGCGGGTCCTCGAAATAGGTGCGGTCGGCCAGGGTCAGTTCGCGCGGCTCGCGGTCCAGCTCCACCACGGCGCGCTGCGTGAAATGCTGCGGCATGAAATACACGTGCAGCAGGCGCAGCTTGTCGCGCACCAGCCAGTGCGACTCGTGCCAGTCCGGCAAGGTGCACAGGCGCCGCGGCGCCCCGTACTGCCCCGGCGCCACGCCCGCGCCGCCGCGCTCGGTGCGGTAGCCGCCGCCCAGGTAGCACGAGAAAGTATGGTGCCCCGGCTGAGAGTAAGTGGTCACTTCCTCATCCGTCTCGCGCTGCCAGATGGCGGCAGCCAGGCCGTCGCCCAGCCAGGCGAAGCGCTCCAGCGTGGCGTCGGTGTTCGACATAGTCTTGAACACCGCATGCGAAATCGCCTCCGCGCCGGGCGGCGCGGCGGTATCGAACACGGGACGGGGGAAGGTAGCCATGCAAAAAGTCTAACACGCCCCAGCAACGTCCGCCCCGCCCCCGCCCGCATTTGCGCAAGATCAGACAATCCCTCATCACTCAGACGACTCCAACAAGCAGCCTGAGCCGCATTCGGGGTCTGACCCCGAATGCGGCTCAGCTTGGCTGAGCTGTGCTCTGGGAAGCAGACAATTGCGCAAGCCGGGACAAGCGGCGGCGGCGCGCGGGCAGCATGATGCAAGCTCGTACTTCACCGGACCGCGCCATGAACGCTTTTCTCTACCTGCTTACCGTCCTGATCTGGGGCACCACCTGGATCGCCATCAAATTCCAGCTCGGCGTGGTGCCCGCGCCCGTGTCCATCGCTTACCGCTTCTGGATCGCGGCGGCGGTGCTGCTGCTCATCCTGTTCGCCATGCGCAAGAAGGTGTGGCCGCCGCGCGCGGCCTGGCCCTACCTGGCGGCGCAGGGCGTGGCGCTGTTTTGCTGTAATTTCCTGTGCTTTTACTATGCCAGCCAGTGGGTGCCGAGCGGCCTGGTGGCGGTGGTGTTTTCCACCGCGCCGGTCTGGAACGCGCTGAACGGCCGCCTGTTCCTGGGCCGCGCGCTGCGCCCGCAAGTGGTGGGCGGCGCGCTGCTCGGCCTGTGCGGCATCGCCCTGCTGTTCCTGCCGCAGATGCAGGGCCACTGGGGCGACGGCGGCATGCTGGCCGGCCTGGGCTTGGCACTGCTGGGCACCTTGTGCTTCTCGACCGGCAACCTGCTGTCAAGCCGCATGCAGGCGCTCGGCATGGCGCCGTGGCTGACCAACGTCTGGGCCATGACCATAGGCGCTTCCATCCTGACCGTGGGGGCACTGGCGCTGGGCAAGCCCTTCACATGGGAGCCGGGCCTGCGCTACGCCGGTTCGCTGCTGTACCTCGCCATCCCCGGCTCGGTGATCGCCTTCACCGCCTACCTGATGCTGGTGGGACGCATCGGCCCTGACCGCGCGGCCTATTCCACAGTATTATTCCCCATCGTGGCGCTGACCGCGTCCACCATATTCGAGGACTACCACTGGACCGCGCTGGCTTTCTGCGGCCTGGCGCTGGTCCTGGCGGGCAACCTGCTGGCCTTCATGCCATCCTGGCCGGCGCTGGGCCGCACGGAGGCCCGCGCCAGATAACTGAACCAAGGAGAGCTGCATGCGCCGTACCGGATTGGCCTTTACACTGTCACTGCTCTGCGCGGCGGCCCATGCTTCCCCTGCCGATACCGTCTACCGCAACGGCTACGTCTACACGGTGGACGCGCAGGACAGCGTTCAGCAGGCGCTGGCCGTGCGCGGCGGCCGCATCGTCTATGTGGGCGACGACGCCGGCGCGCAAGCCCACACCGGCGGCCGGACCCGCGTGATCGACCTGCAAGGCCGCATGCTGATGCCCGGCCTGGTGGACGGCCATATGCACCCGCAATCGGGCGGCTCGCGCCTGCTCAACTGCAGCCTCGATTACCAGCCGCTGACGGTGCCGCAGTTCCAGGCGCGCATCCAGGCCTGCCTGGACAAGGAGAAAAGCGCCAGCCCGCATCGCTGGCTGAAGGTGGTGAACTGGTTCCAGCAGGGCATGCTGCCGGACGGCGTGGAAGTCAGCAGCGCCACGCTGGACAGCCTGAAGACCAGCCGCCCGGTGGTGGTGCGCTCTTCCTTCGGCCACTCGGCGCTGCTCAACTCGCAGGCCATGAAGCTGGCCGGCGTCACCGCCCGCACGCCCGATCCCGAGGGCGGCAAGATCGCGCGCGACGCCGCCGGCAACGCCACCGGCATCCTTGAGGACGCGGCGCAGGACATGGTCAGCAAGTTCATGCCCGTGCTCACGCCGAAGGAAAACCTGGCCGCCTCCGCCGCCGCGCTGGACGCCATGCGCAAGCAGGGCATCACCACCTTCCTCGACGCCTACACCGACCCCGAAACGCTGACCGCTTTCTCGCAGCTGCAAAAGCAGGGCAAGCTCACCGCGCGCGCCCACTTCGCGGTGCTGGTCGATCCGCAGGACGCCATATCCGGCAAGGCTTTCAAGGAAATCCACCGGCTCGCCAAACAATTCGACCAGGGCGCCACGCGCACCGCCCCCTCCATGCAGGTGCGGCACGCCAAGCTGTTCATGGACGGCGTGATCGCCGCGCCCGCCCTCACCGGCACCATGCTCGCGCCTTACTATACGAACCAGGGCACGCCGCAGCAGCCGCATTGGGCGCCCGGCGCCAGCAAGGGGCCGGACAGCTACTTCGCGCCGGCGCTGCTGAATTCGACGCTGTCGAAGCTGGCCAGGGACCGCATCGATCCGCACATCCACGCCGACGGCGACGGCGCCGTGCGCGACACCCTGAACGCGCTGCAGGCGCTGCGCGCCACGCCGGAAGGCAAGGACGTGCGCCCCGCCCTGGCGCACGACGAGATCGTGGACCCGGCCGATTTCCCGCGCTTCAAACAGCTGGACGCCACGGCGGTGCTGTCGTTCCAGTGGGCCAAGCCGGCGCCCGACACGGTGGGGGCGCTGAAGGAATACATGGGCAAGGAGCGCTACGCCATCGTGCAGCCGCAATCGCTGCTGCTGGACGCGGGCGCGCGCATCGCCTACGGCAGCGACTGGCCGGTGGATCCGCTGGACATGTGGTTCGCCCTGAAGGTGGGCGTGACGCGCACCGCCGCGCCGGGCTCCGGCCCCGAATACGCGGGACGCCTGGGCGACACGCCCGGCATGCCGCGCGCGGCCGTGCTGCGCGCCGTCACGATGAACGCGGCGTACACCTTGAGGCAGGAGAAGGAGACGGGATCGCTGGAAGCCGGCAAGCTGGCCGACCTGATCGTCCTGGACCGGAACGTCATGCAAGTTCCGGCCGAGGACATCGCCAACACCAGGGTGCTGCAGACCGTGGTGGGCGGGAAGGTTGTCTATGAGGCGCCTGGCGCGCTTACTTCTTGGTGAACACCAGATCCCACACGCCGTGGCCCAGCTTCAGGCCGCGGTTTTCGAACTTGGTGAGCGGGCGGTAGGCCGGCTGCGGCGCGTAGCCTTCGGCGGTGTTCTGCAGGCCGGGCTCGGCGCCCAGCACTTCCAGCATCTGCTCGGCGTATTCCTGCCAGTCCGTGGCGCAGTGCAGGTAGCCGCCCGGCGCCAGCTTCTCGGTCAGCAGCTTGACGAACGGGCCCTGGATCAGGCGCCGCTTGTTGTGGCGCGCCTTGTGCCACGGGTCCGGGAAGAACACGTGCACGCCGTGCAGCGAGCCGTCCGGGATCATGTTGTTCAACACTTCCACCGCGTCGTGCTGGATCAGGCGCAGATTGGTCAGCTCCTGCTCGCCGATCTGCTTGAGCAGGCTGCCCACGCCGGGCGTGTGCACTTCCACGCCGATGAAATCCTTCTCCGGCATGCCGCGCGCGATGTGCGACGTGGTGTCGCCCATGCCGAAGCCGATCTCCAGCACCACCGGCGCCTTGCGGCCGAAGGCCTGCTCGAAATCGAGCGGCGCCTTCACGTAAGGCAGCATGAATTTCGGACCCAGTTCCTCCAGCGCGCGTGCCTGCGCAGTGGACAGGCGGCCGGCGCGCGTGACGAAGCTGCGGATGCGGTGTTCGGTCGGGTCGTAAAGCATGGCGCGTGCTGGGTTGGCCGGGTTATCGTTTGGAGTATCGGAAGACATGTGAGTAAGGGACGAATTCTAAGGACGATCCGCCATTATACGTGAGCCGGTCCGCGGCAACCACCGGCGGCGCCCGGCCTGCGATAATACGGCTTTGACCGACTAGCCTCTCCGACGATGACCGACGCACTCCTTCTTGCCATCATGGCACTGTCCCTGGCTGCCATGTATCTGCTGCTGAAAAAGGGCTTTCGCGCCCCGCCGGCGCCCGCCGCCAAACAGGCCGGCGCCTACGAGCCCGCGCAGCCTGCCGCGCCGGTGAAGCACTGGTCCGACGGCGGCCGCATGCTGACCGAAGTGGTGGCCGAATCGCGCTACCACGCCACGGTGCGGGAACTGGCGGGCCGGCATGGGGACCAGGGCGCCGACACGCGCCTGCAGGCGGTGCTGGCAGTGGACCCGCTCAATCCCTACGACGACAAGCCGGTGGCGGTGTTCGTGGCGGGCCGCATGACGGGCTACCTGTCGCAGAAAGACGCGCAAGCCTTCCGCGACCGCCAGCGGCGCGAGGAGATCGAAGGCCAGTCCGTATCCTGCGACGCGGCGGTGCGCGGCGGCGCACTATGGCAAGGCAAGCAGTTGGCGTATGCTGTATGGCTGGACGTGGAATTGTCCCGATGATCGCTGTCCTTATCAAAGAGATACGCAATGACTACCGTTACCATTAACTTCAGCCAGGCCGCACTGACCACTCTGGAGGCCCACCGCGCCGCGCACCCCACCGCCACGCTGGCCGGCGAGGTCGAGAAGTTCATCAAGGCGGGCTACAACTTCACCGCCACGCACAGCATCTACGCCAGCGGATCGCTGGCGGGACCGGAAGGCTACCTGGACTACCCGGACGGCACCTTCCAGACCTTCGCGGGCCTGGTCAACACCGCGCCCGGCGCCGCCAACGGCAGCTTCTCGGCCGGCTCGCTGGAAGAACACGTATCGGGCAGCTACCGCCTGGTCTACGACGGCCAGCTGAACTTCGGCTACATGGCCGCCGCCGACAAATATCTGATCACCGCCAAGGGCGGCACCTTCAGCACGCTCACGCTGCAGCAGTTGATCACCAGCGGCACCGCCGGTTACGACAGCACCATCGGCAACACGGTGCTCAAGGCGCACGGCGCCATCGTCAGCGACGGCAATAATTTCTCCGGCGTGATCGACACGCTGAGCCGCACCACGGAGCTGTTCGAGCAGGGCGGCCGCATCACCGGCGCCTTCAACCTCGCCGGCGACGCCACCGCCATCAGCCAGAACGCGGCCAGCGCCACCGTCAGCGGCACGCTCACCTCCTACGCCCAGTACTACACCGATGGCAGCTCGGCCCTGATCAGCGGCGCGTCGATGGCCGTCAGCGGCAGTACCGTCGCCAACGAACAGCAGCTGCTGGCCAATGCCGCCAACTTCGCCGGCGACGACGTGATCGGCGTCACCCTGCCCGCCAACGTCGGCAACGACTGGCTGATCGCCTCCGGCAGCGGCGATGACCGCATCAGCATCACCGGCGGCGGCGCGCACCTGGCGGTGAACGCCGGCAGCGGCCGGGACACGGTGGTGCTGAACGACTACGGCCACGCCGTCAACGGCGGCGAGGGCGTGGACACGGCGGTCTTCGCCGGCAGCCGCGCCGCCTACGCGGTGACCGGTGCCGCCGGCGCCTTTACGGTGCGCGCGGCGGCCGGCGGCGACGCCAACACGCTGTCGAACATGGAGCGCATCCAGTTTTCCGATACCGGCCTGGCGCTGGACGTTACCGGCAGCGCGGGCCAGCTGTTCCGTCTGTACCAAAGCGCCTTCAATCGCGCGCCGGACAAGCTGGGCGCAGGCTTCTGGCTGAAAGCCATGGACAACGGCGCCACGCTGGAACAGATCGCCACCGGCTTCACCCAGGCGCCGGAATTCGTGGCCCTGTACGGCCCCACCACCAGCACCGACCGGGTAACGCTGATCACCAAACTGTATCAGAACACGCTGGAGCGCGAACCCGAACCCGGCGCGGTGGACTTCTGGCTAAGCGTGCTGAATCGCGGCGTGACGGTGCCGCAAGTGATGCTGGGATTTTCGGAAAGCCCCGAGAGCCAGGGCCTGAATGCGGGTCTGATCGCAAACGGCTACGAGTACACGCCGTTCGTTTGAGGCCTAGAGAGTAACTGGAGCGGGTGAAGGGGATCGAACCCTCGTCGTAAGCTTGGGAAGCTTCTGCTCTACCATTGAGCTACACCCGCGTTAGGCGCATTTTACGCGGCTTTGGGCGCAGTTGGCAATTCCGCAAGCTGACAGGTGAAAAGCGGCTCATAGCGCCTTGATCCACGGGTGCGCCGCAGGGTTGGCGTGGCGCCGCAGGAAGGCGCGCATTTCTTCGGTCAGCAAACCTCGCCCATGGATCTGCGGGCCGATGGTCATCCCCAGGTCGTTCAGCTCCAGTATCACCGGTCCCTTGTCGGTCAGGGCGAAATCCCAGTGATGGATGCGCATCAGCGGGAAGGTGGCGCCGCCCTGGCGGCAGGCTTCCAGCACCTGGTCCCAGCCCGGCACCTTGAATCCCTCCAGCTGCGCGCCCGTCAGCGGGTGCGCCTGGTGGACGGCGGTATTGGGCCAGAAGGCCGTCAGCGTGCGGGTAACGCTGCCGTCGTGCAGGTTGACGCTGGCCAGCAGGTTGCCGTACTTGCCCTTGCTGAAATTGTCCACATGGTTGGGCGGCACGGCGATCTTCCACAGCGCGGCGACCGGCTTGGCGCCTTCCGGTCCATTCAGGCAGATGACGCGCACACCGCAGATGGCGGCCCAGTTGGTCAGGGCGCGGATTTCCGGAGCCGGCGCCAGCGGCGACTGGAAAACGAAGCCGCATTCCGGACGGTGGTAGCGCGGGTCGATGCTGACCGTCAGGCGTCGCAGGAATTCATCGACTGCGATGGTGGCGCCGCCGAGGATGAGCAGCGCGTCGCTGGCGCGGTCATAGCCGGACAGGTATTCCGCGCCCTTGCCCTGCTGCGAGAACGCCGGCTTGGCGAACAGGGGGAAATTGGCGGGATCGCGCAGGAAGGCGCCGACTTCCTTCGGCGTCTTGAGATGTTCGCCATGGGCCGCCGGAACCACCTCGGCGCGATGGTAGTAAGCGCGCAGCGGCACGATGGGCAGGCCGGCGGCGCCGGCCAGCGCCGTGAACGCGAGCTTGTCCCACGCCGGCAGTACGGCGTGGCGCGGATTGAGCGCCATCCCCAGGCTGGATTCCAGGCGCCAGCCCAGGAAGTCACGCGCGCCGCGCCCCAGCTGGTAGCTGTCGTCGTAGAGTTTGTAGCAGTAGTAGTCCGACATGCCGCACTGGCCGCCCATGCTGCGCAGCGCGCGGATTTCACGCAACTGCGTCAGAATGCTCTTGCCGGTCTGTTGCTTGGCCAGCGAGCTCCAGCCTCGCCACTCTTTCAAACTGTCGGTGTATTTTGTCAGCATGGCCTCACTCACCTTTCTGGTGGCCGGACGCGAATTTCCAGAGTAGGTGACAACAAACGCTAATTCAACCTGAATTGGAGGTTTGCTCTCCATGGACAGATCTGCCATGATGGCCGGCATTGCATTGAGCCGAGGACTCTGTATGACGCCGATTTCAATTCGTAGCGCCGGCACTATCGCGCTGGCCATGTCGTTCGCTTTCGCCGCGCCGTACGCTGCCGCACAGCAGCCCGCAGCGGCGGGAACAGCAGCGGCGGCCGATCCGGTCGCGGCGCTGGTGAACCAGCTGGATCTGGAAAAGTACAAGGCCACCATCAAGAGCCTGACCCGCTTCGGCGACCGGCGCCAGGGTACGGAGCGCAATCGCCAGGCGCTGGACTGGATCGAGGCGCAGCTGAAATCCTACGGCTGCGCCAACACCGAACGCGTGCAGTACCAATTCACCGAACCTGCGGTGCGCGGCAAGCCTGCGGTGCAGGCCGGCGGCGGCGCGGGCGGGCCGCCGGGCCAGGGCGGCAGCACGCTGTTCGGCAAGCGCGCGCCCATCGGCGTGAACACCGATCCCATGCTGCAGCCCGACGAGCGCCTGCGCGCGCTCAACGCGGAACCGACGCCGCTGGGCACTTCGCTGCGCGAGAACGTCTATTGCACCAAGGTGGGCCGCACGCATCCGGGTGAGATGTATATCGTCAGCGCGCACATGGACGGCATCGGCTTCGGCGAAGCGGCCAACGACGATGGCTCCGGCACCGCGCTGGTGATGGAGCTGGCGCGCATCTTCAGCGCGCCCGGCGTGGAGACCGACCGCTCGATCCGCTTCATCCTGTGGAACAACGAGGAGACCGGCTTGAACGGTGCTGCCGCTTACGTGGCGCAGCGCCAGCACCTGCAGGGCGTGGAGTCGCCGCCGGGTTCCGGCAAGTATCCCGAGCCGAAGTGGCTGGGCATGATCCAGCACGACATGATGCTGTTCGATCACGGCATGCCGGTGCCCAAGCTCGATGCGGCGGGCAAGCCGGTGCTGGACGCCAAGGGCCAGCCGGTCTACACCGCGCCGAAAGAGCAGCGCGCCGAGGCGGACGTGAACATCGAATACCAGTCGCAGTCGAAACAGGCGGACGGTTCGGCCAAGCTGGCCTGGGCCTTCCGCGCCGCCAACGACAAGTACGCGACCCACTACCCGGCAGCCGTCGGCTTCCACATGACGAACACCGACTCCACGCCGTTCATGGACCTGGTGCCGTCGATTTCGCTGCGCGAGAACGAGCGCGGACAGCAGATTGGCGCGGGCTGGAATCCGCACTGGCATCAGCCCACCGACTTGTATGCGAACTTCTCGGACAAGGACTTCCTGCTTGGCCTGAACGCGGCGCAAACCACGCTGGCCGGGGTGGCGCAACTGGCGGGGGTGCGCGTCCAGACGGAGTTGAGAAAAGAGCCGAAGAAATGAGCTGAAAACCGCACTGTTGCAACCATGCCACTGGGAAATAGTTGACACTTGAATCTGTTAGTATGCAGGCCATCTTTCGTCAACCCCATGCACAGGATTGCACATGCGCAGCACACCGCAAGCGGCCGGCCACGAGACCGTCCTTGAAGACGGCAAGCCCATCGTCACCACCACGGATCTGAAGGGCCGCCTGACCTACGCCAACTCCACGTTCATCGACGCCAGCGGTTACGCGGACGAGGAGCTGGCCGGGCGCGTGCAGAATTCGCTCTACCATGCCGACATGCCGCCGGAAGTGGACGCCGACATGTGGCGCACCGTGCTGTCGGGAGAACCGTGGCGCGGCCTGGTCAAATACGCCTGCCGGGACGGCGGCTTTTTCTGGTGCATTGCGAACGTCACGCCGGTGATGGAAAAAGGCGCCATCACCGGCTTCATGTCGGTATGCACCAAGCCCAAACGCGAGCAGATCCAGGCGGCGGAGCAGCTGTACAGCGCCGTCAAGGGCGGCAACCCGGACGGCATCCGCATCGTGCGCGGCGCGGCGGCGGCGCGCGGCTGGCGCAAGCTGGCCGACGCCCTGCGCGACATCACGCTGGCGCAGCGGCTGGCGCTGTGCTTCGGCAGCATGACGGTGCTGGCGCTGGCGATGGCGGCGCATGCCGTGCTGCCTTATGGCGAGCGAGCCTTGCACCTGCAGGCGCTGCTAATGGCGGTGCTGGCGCTGTACGGCTGGCGCAATCTGCATCAGGCCATCGTGGCGCCGGTGCAGGCCAGCATCAACGCCACCCGCATCCTGGCCGGCGGCGACCTGACCACCCGCATGGCGGTGGACCGGCACGACGAGTTGGGCCAGCTGCAAGCCTTTATCCGCCAGCTGAACCTGAACCTGGCGTCCATCCTGGTCGACATCCGGGGCAATTTCGCGCTCACGCGCAGCACCACCACCCAGGTGCGCAGCGCCAATGCCGACCTGTCGGCGCGCACCGAGGCGCAGGCCTCCAACCTGGAGCAGACCTCGGCCAACATGGGCCATATCACCGGCACCGTGAGCCAGACGGCGGATAACGTGAACGCCGCCAGCGGCGTGGCGAGCGAGGCGACCGCGCTGGCCGAGCGCACCGGCGTGGCGGTGGCGCAGGTGGTGGTGGCGATGAACGACATCAGCAGCTCTTCGCGCCAAATCGTGGACATCGTCAGCCTGATCGACGGCATCGCCTTCCAGACCAATATCCTGGCGCTCAATGCGGCGGTGGAGGCGGCGCGCGCCGGCGAGAGCGGGCGCGGGTTCGCGGTGGTGGCCGGCGAGGTGCGCAGCCTGGCCCAGCGCAGCGCGGCGGCGGCCAAGGACATCAAGGCGCTGATCGACGCGTCGGCCGGCAAGATAGCGGCCGGCGCCGACGTTGCCGGCACGGCAGGCAAGGACATGGAGGCGGTGATCGCCGCCATCGGCCGCGTGGCCGGCATCATGGGCGACATCAGCCATTCCACGCGCGAACAGAGCACCGGCATCGGCCAAGTGAAGGACGCCATCATGCAGCTGGACGAGGTGACGCACCAGAACGCGCAGATGGTGGAGGAAGCCTCGGCCGCCACCGCCGTGCTGGACACGCAGGCGCAGGCGGTGGCCAAGGCGCTGGAAGTGTTCAAGCTGCCGCCGCAGGCCGGCGCGCAAAAAGCGCAGCCCGGTGCCGCGCCCCGTCCGGCAACGGCTTCGCGGGTGCGGGCCGGGCACGCGGCGCTGCCGCTGGCGCGCCGCGCTTGATGCCGCTTATTGCCGCTTGATGCTGCGGCTTACTTCGCCGCGTAGAACGCCTTCATGAAGCGGTAGAAGTTCCACACATCCACCTTGCTGGCCATCTCGAAGGTGGAGTGCATGCTAATCAGCGGCACGCCCATGTCGATCACTTCCATCTCCTGCTGCGACATGAAGCGGCCGATGGTGCCGCCGGTGCCCACGTCCACCTTGGGCGTGTGGGTCTGCCACGGGATGGAGGCCTGGTCGAGGATGCCGCGTATCTTGGCAGTGTATTCCGAGTTGGCGTCGAAGCCGCCGCCGTAGCGCTTGATGGTGACGCCGAAACCGACCTTGGCGGCGTTGCTTGCCTCGGAGGCTTCCGGGAACAGCGGCGACAGGCCGTCGTTGGTGTCGGCGCTTACCACCTGCGCGTGGCGCAGCGCGGTGCGCAGATCCAGCTCGCTGTACTGCGCGCCCTTCTGGCCGCTGACCAGGCGCGCGTAGGCGGTGTTGAGCAGCTGCGACGAGGCGCCGGTGTTGTTGACCGAGCCGACTTCCTCGAAGTTGGACAGGTAGGCAATGGCGGTCTGCGCCGGTGCGCCTTCCAGGTCCAGCAGGGCGCGCAGCGCGCAGTAGGTGCTAAGGCGGTCGTCCTGGCCATGCGAGCCCACCAGGCCGCGGTCTATGCCCACGTCGCGCGGCTGCGTGGCCGGCACCAGGTGCAGGTCGGCGCTGACGAAGTCCTCTTCCTGGATGCGGTACTTGTCCTTCAGCGCGCGCAGCACTTCGGCCACCACGGAGGCCTTCTCGGCGGGGATGCTGCCCGCCACCGGGTCGAGTTCCTCGCCCTTGAACACCTCGGTGTAACTGCGGTTGCGCAGCTCCCGGTCCGCGTGCGGCGCCGCGTCGCCGATGGCGAACACCGGATCGGCCGCGTCGAAGCCGATAGAGACGGCGATGGTGCGGCCGTCGGTGGTGTCGATGCGGCCGGTCAGCGCCAGCGGCACGTTGGCCCACTGGTACTTCTTGATGCCGCCGTAATACACGGTGTTGAACACGGCCAGGCCGTCGCGCGCGGCGCCGTTCACCGGGCGCGCCTTGAGCGCGATGTGCGGGCTGTCGTGGTGGGTGCCCACCACGTGCGAACCGGCCACCAGCGGCTGCTGGCCGATCACGGCCAACACCACGGCGCGGTCGCGCGCGGGCAGGATCAGGCGCGCGCCGGGCTTGACCTGTTCGGGGCGGGTCAGTTCGGCAAAGCCGGCCGCCTTGGCCAGGCGGATCGCTTCGGACGTGGCGCTGTAGGGGCTGCGCGCCACGGCCAGGTACTGCTTGTACTGTTCGGCGAAGCGGAACACCTCGTCGCGCTGGCCGCCCTGCAGCGCCAGCCAGGACGACTTCTTGCCGGCCCAGACGCTGGCGCCGCCCGCACTGTCCTGCCCCTGCGCCTGCATTGGCACACCCGCGCATGTCCATGCCGCCATCACCATGATGGCCAGCTTGCCGTATCGTTTCATTCACGTCCCCTTGTCTTGTTTTCAAGCGGCGCCGTTGCCGCCGAAGGCGCTATGCTAAGGGCATGCAGCGGCGTTGGCAATGCCTGGCGCCGCCCCGCTCAGTCCGGGCTTTCCACCGTGTAGCCCTTGGCCTTCAGCGCCGCCAGGTAGCCGTCCGGCTTGAGCACGTCGGCCAGGCGCAGGGTGGCGAAGGTGCTGGTGTTGGTTGCCAGCGCTTTCTCGGCGGCGGCCAGCCAGGCCGCCTGCATGCGCTCCTTCACGTTCTGGAATCCGGGCCGGCTCCTGGTGAATTCGGCATTCTGCATGGCGTCGCCGCATTCGGTTTCCTGGTCCGGGTAGCTCAGTTTCTGGATCGCTTCCAGGTCGCCCTTGGCCCAGGCGTTGGCGCGCACGCGCATGGCGTCGATGTCGCTTTCCAGGCGCTCCAGCGTTTTCGAGAAGCAGGCGGTGTCGGCCAGCTGCGACTTCTTGAAGTCCTTCATGATGCCGGAGGCGTCGTCCGTCGGCAGCTGAATGCCGGTCTTGATGACCTTGATCTTGTGCTGCTTGACGATGTCGTCGATCTTGCGGTTCACTTCATAGCCCTTGGACAGGCCAGCCTGCTGCATGCCGGCGCGGAACAGGGTCTCGGCGACGAAGATGGGGCGCTCGCGCTCGATGCTGTCGTTATCGCCCAGGTATTTGGCTTTCAGCGGCAGCCAGCGCGCGTAGACGTCGGCCGGCAGCACATCCTTCAGGGTGGCGCCGTCGGGAATCTTCTTCAGGCCGATCAGGTTAGGCAGCAGCGTCAGGCCGCGGAAAAAGCCCACGCTGGCGTGCGCGCCGGGCGGCGTCAGGTATTCCTGCGACTGGGCCAGGATGGATTCCACCTGCTGCGAGCGCCATTCCATTTTCTGCGGCAGCGGCGAGTAGGTGCCGAACACCCACAGCACGTGCCCGTCCTTGCTCACCTTCCACAAGCCCGGCCCCGGTTTCTGGCCCACCACCAGGATTTTTTCCGGCACGGCCTCGGCCTCGATTTCAGTTGGCGTGGGCGGGGGCGCCTCGGCTTGCGCGCAGGCGGAAGCTACCGGCAAAATAAGGCACAGCGCGGGCAGAACTTGTTTCAGCATGGCACGTCCTTTCAATAAAAGATGTCCAAGGTTACTATTCTTGCATTTGTTGCGTGGCAATTTTTCAGGATGTTACAAATATGCCCATACCGTTCCCCAAGCTGAGCGCGGCGCTGCTGGCGGCCGCTTTTGCGCTGCCCGCCGCGGCGCAGGACCAGCAGGCGTCCCTGCACGATCATCAGCACGGTCATCAGTACGATTACCAGCGCGCCGGCGTGGCCGACAACATGCCGGTGTTCCAGCAGGCGCTGAAGGCCAGGCTGACCTTCCCCATGGCCTGGTCGCCGCAGGTGAAGGACTTGCCGGCCTGGCGCAGCGCGGGCCGCGCCAAGCTGTGGGAGCTCACCTTGCAGGCGCCCGACAGCACGCCCTTCCAGCCGCAGGTGATCGCCGAGACCGACCGGGGCAGCTACGTGGCGCGCCAGGTGGTGTTCAACCTGAGCGCCGACAGCCGCGTGCGCGCGCTGCTGCTGGTGCCCAAGGGCGCGGGCCCCTTCCCCGCCGCGCTGATGCTGCACGACCACGGCGGCAAGTTCGACATCGGCAAGGAGAAGGCTATCCAGCCCTGGGTGCAGGGTTCGGCGCAAAATTCGCCGCTGGACGCGGCGCGCCTGGCTTCCTCGCAGGCCTGGGCCGACAAGCATTTCTCCGGCCGCTATCCGGGCGACGCGCTGGCCAGGCGCGGCTACGTGGTGCTGGCGGTGGACGCGCTGGGCTGGGGCGACCGAGGTCCGCTGACGGGCGACACGCAGCAGGCGCTGGCCGCCAACGCCTTCAACCTGGGCAGCTCGCTGGCCGGCATCATGGCGGCCGAGGACGCGCGCGCGGCAGCCTTCCTGGCCTCGCGCCCGGAGGTGGATGCGCGCAAGGTGGCGGCAATCGGTTTTTCCATGGGCGCGTTCCGGGCCTGGCAGGTGGCGGCGCTGTCGGACGCGGTGACGGCGGTGGTGGCGGCCAACTGGATGGCCACCACCGAGGGCCTGATGGTGCCGGGGAATAACCAGCTGCGCGGCAGCTCGGCGTGGAATATGCTGCATCCCGGGCTGCTGCGGCAGATGGATTTTCCGGACGTGGCCAGCCTGGCCGCGCCCAAGCCGGCCATGTTCTTCGCGGGCGCGGAGGACCGGCTGTTCCCGGCGGCGTCGGTGCGGACGGCGTTCGGCAAGATGGAGAAGGTGTGGCGCGCCTGGGGCGCGCAGGACAGGTTCGAGGCGCGCATGCTGCCGGGCGGGCATGTGTTTCCGCAGCAGGAGCAGGACGCGGCGTTTGATTGGCTGGAGCGGCAGTTCGGCCGCGCGCAGCGTTAGGCCGGCGCGGGCAGCAGCTCCACGCGTTCGCGCAGCAGCGCCAGCTGGGGCGGGTCCATGCGGCCGGCGGCGTTTTGCAGGTAGCGCGCCGCGGCGCTGATGCCGCCGCGCTCCGCCATCGACAGCCATAGCCACGCCTGCGCCATGTCCGGCGCCGTGCCCTGCCCGCTGTAATACATCAATCCCACGTTGAACTGCGCGCGCGCATGCCCCTGCGCCGCCGCCTTCTGATACCAGGCCAGCGCCTCGGCATAGTCGCGCAGCAGCCCGTGCCCCGTGTCGTAGCGCAGCGCCAGCGCGAACTGGGCCAGCGCATGCCCCTGCTCGGCCGCCTTGCGGTACCACGCGCCGGCCTGCACGCTGTCCGGCGCCGGGCTGTCGTCGCTGTCGAGCAGCTGGCCCAGGCTGTACTGCGCGGCCGCGTAATCCTGCTCGGCCGCCTTGCGGTACCAGGCGATGGCCTTGCGGCCGTCCTGCGGCACGCCGCGCCCCGTCTCGTAGCGCAGGCCCAGGTCGAACTGCGCGCGCAGGTGGCCCTGGTCGGCCGCCTTGCGGTACCAGAACACCGCTTCCTGCGCGTCCTGCGCCACGCCGTGGCCATTGTCGTACAGCAGGCCCAGATGGTACTGCGCCGCCGCGTAGCCCTGCTCGGCGGCCATGCGGTACCAGTGCTGCGCCTGTTCGTAATCCTGCGGCACGCCCTGGCCGTGGTCGTAGCGCAGGCCGAGGTTGTTCTGCGCGGCCGCATGGCCCAGCGCGGCGGCCTTGCGGTACCAGTGCAGCGCCTTCTGCTCGTCGCGCGGGACATGCTCGCCGTCGCCGCTGCCATTGTCGTAGATCAGGCCCAGGTTGAACTGCGAGCTGGCGTGATCCTGCTCGGCCGCGCAGCGGTACCACTGGATGGCCTGCTGGGTGTCCTGCGGCACGCCGTCGCCCTTGTCGTAGCGCAGCGCCAGGTTGAACTGCGCCGGCGCGTAGCCCTGCTTGGCGGCCTTGCGGTACCAGGACATGGCCTGGTGCGCGTCCTTGGCCACGCCCTGCCCGTTGTCGTAGCGCAGGCCGAGGTTGAACTGGGCGCGCGCATAGCCCTGCTCGGCCGCCTTGCGGTACCAGGCGATGGCCTGCCTGAAGTCCTGCGGCACGCCCTTGCCGGTGTCGTACATCATGCCCAGGTTGTTCTGCGCGCCGGCGTCGCCCTGCTCGGCGGCCTTGCTGAACCAGTGCATGGCCTGCTGCGTATCCTGCTGCAGGCCCTGGCCCTTGGCGTACATCCAGCCCAGGTTGTACTGCGCCGCCGCGTAGCCCTGCTCGGCCGACAGCTGGTACCAGCGCGCCGCTTCGGCCAGGTCCTGCTTCACGCCCTGGCCTTTCTGGCACATCACGCCCAGGTTGTACTGCGCGTGTTCCAGGCCGGCGTTGGCGGCCTGGCGGTACCATGCCACGGCCAGCTCGTAGCTCTGCGCCACGCCCTGGCCGTTGAAGTACATGAAGCCCAGGCTGTGCTGGGCGTTGGCCACGCCGCGCTCGGCCAGGTCTTTCACGCGCAGGAATTCGGCGGTGTAGTTTTCCGGCCCGGTGCCGGCGCCCGGGGCGTGCGCTTCCGAAGCCGAAAATTTCTGCATGGCCGGCTCCGCCGCGTCAGGCCTGGAAGGCCGCGATGGCCGGCGCCGCGTGCTGGGACGGGGCCTCTGCGCGCGCGTGCTCCGGCGCCTGCTGCTGCAGCACGCCGATAAAGCTGGTCAGCGAAATCGGCCGGTGGTAGAGGTAGCCCTGCATGGTGCTGCAGCCGTTGGCCTGCAGGTAGCGCGCCTGGATCTCGGTCTCCACGCCTTCGGCCACCAGGTGCAGGCCGAGGCCGCGCGCGATCGAGATGATGGCCAGGATCACCGGATAGTGGCCCTGCTCGTCGTGGATCTCCTTGACGAAGCTCTGGTCGATCTTGATGGTGTGGATGGGGAAGCGGTGCAGATACGACAGCGACGAATAGCCGGTGCCGAAATCGTCGATCGCCACCGACACGCCCAGCTGGCACAGCTTGTTGAGCTGCTCGATGGCGTACAGCGGATTGCGGATGCAGATGTTCTCGGTGATCTCGACCTCGATCTGGGCCGGCGAAATGCCGTAGCGCGTGAGCGCGCCGCGCATCTTCTCGAAAAAGTCGCCCCGGTCCAGGTATTGCGGCGACAGGTTCAGCGACAGGCGGATCGCCTCGCCGCCGGCCGCGTTCCACTGCAGCAGGTCGCGGCACAGCGCGCCCAGCATCCAGTCCGAAATCGGCAGCATCAGGCCGTTCTCTTCGGCGAAGGGCAGGAACTCGCCGGCCGACAGCAGGCCGCGCTGCGGATGGTTCCAGCGCATCAGCCCCTCGGCGCCGATGATGCGGCCGGTGGCCACGTCGATCTGCGGCTGGTAGTACATTTCCAGCTCGTTCTGCTCCAGCGCGCGGCGCAGCGCCTGCTCCAGCGCGATCTTCTGGTGCGACATGTCCAGCATGGAGTTGTGATAGAAGCTGTGGCCGTTCTTGCCCAGCGCCTTCACTTGGTACATGGCGATGTCCGCGTGGCGCAGCAGCTCGTCGATGCTCTCGCCGTCGCTTGGATACACGGCGATGCCGATCGAGGCCGAGATGTGCACCTGGTGGCCGTCCAGGTCGAACGGCTTCTGCAGGCTTTCCAGGAACTTCTCGGCGATCACCTTGGCGTCGGTGCGGTCGCGCAGCTCCGGCAGCACGATGGTGAACTCGTCGCCGCCCTGGCGCGCCAGCGTGTCGCCCTTGCGCAGGCATTCCTTCAGGCGCAGCGCGGCCTGCTGCAGCAGCTCGTCGCCCTTCACGTGGCCCAGCGTGTCGTTGACCAGCTTGAAGCGGTCCAGGTCGACGAACATCACGGCCAGCTCGGTGAGCTTGCGCTTGGCCTGGATCACGGCCAGGCCGAGGCGGTCCTTGAACAGCATGCGGTTGGGCAGGTCGGTCAGGATGTCGTGGTAGGCCTGGTAGGAAATCACTTCCTCGGCGCGCTTGCGGTCCGTGATGTCGCGCGCCACGCCGTAGATGCCGTAGTGCTCCTGCCGGGACTGGTCCGGCACGTGCACGCCGATGGCGTTCATCGGCATCGTCATCAGGGTGTTGCTGAAGGTGCGTTCGATGCCGTTGCCCTTGCACTTCAGGCGCAGCTCCACGTTGCGCGTGGTGCGTTCATCCACCCGGCGTTCGTTGAACACGTAGCGCGCGCGCTCCAGGTCCTCGTCGTGGATCAGCACCGAGTAGTGCCGGCCCAGCAGCTCTTCGCGCGTGAAGCCCAGCAGCTGGTAGGCGCGGTCGTTCACGAAGGTGAACTGGCCTTCCTGGTTCAGGGTGTAGATGATGTCCGGCGAGCTGTCCACCAGGTTGCGGTACATGCGCTCGGAGGTTTCCAGGCGCTCGGCGATGCGCTCGTTGTCCACCGCCAGGCGGCGCTGCGCCAGCGCGTTCTCCACCGTCTTGAGCAGCTCTTCGCGGCTGTAGGGCTTGCGCAGGTAGTCGTAGGCGCCGCGCTTGAGCGCGCCGATCGCCGCCTCGATGCCGACGTCGCCGCTCATCACGATCACGTCGCTGTCGATGCCCTTGCCGTTCATGAAGTCCATGATCTCGTGGCCGCTCATGTCCGGCAGGCGCAGGTCCAGCAGCACCAGGTCGAATTTCACCCGGGTCAGCTGGGCCAGCGCTTCGCTGCCGCAGGTGGCCGTCACCAGCTGGTAGTCGCGGTCGCGCAGCAGTTCGTAGAGGGATGACAGCAGGCGCGGCTCGTCGTCCACCAGGAGCAGGCGGGGACAGAAATCGCTCGCCAGGGGTACGGCGGCGGTTGCACTCGTAGCGTCGGTTGCCAGATGCGGGGTTTGGGCGTTGGCAGCGTTGGGCGCGTTCATTATACGGAGTCCATCGCCCGCGTTTGCACGCCGGCGGTGAGGGTAGCGCCGCCCCGTACGGGCAGCAGGATTTCAAATGTGGTGCCGGCCTTGCCGCTGCGGCAGGTGATCATGCCGTCCAGCTTCTTGACCAGGCTGTGGACGATCGACAAGCCCAGGCCGTGGTGCTTGCCTTCCTTGCTGCTGCGCACCGGCGTAAACAGGTTGGCCAGCACCTCGGTCGACAGGCCGGGGCCATTGTCGCCGATCACCAGCTCCAGGTACAGCCTGCGCTCGCGGTTCACGTGGCCGCGGTTGGCGATCTCGATCTTGCCGCCGTCCGGCAGCGCCTCGACCGCGTTCTTGACCAGGTTCACCAGGATCTGTTTCAGGATGTCGGCGTCGCCGTCGATCTCGGCCGGCTCGTCCTGCATGCGCACCAGGATCTGCACCGAGGCCGGCACGAAGTCGGTGGCGCGGAACAGGCGCAGCACGTCGTCCACCACGCGCGCCACGTCGGTCACGCGGTTGCCGTCCGACGGCTGCAGGTCGGCCAGGCCGTTGATCAGCGCGCCGACCCGGTCGATCTCCTCGTTCAGGATCGACATCTCGCCCACCACCGGCTCGCGCCGCGCCAGCTTGCTGTCCAGCACAGACAGGTAGTTCTTGATGATGGACAGCGGGTTGTTCACCTCGTGCACCACGCGGCGCGAGGCCTCGCGGTATTCCTCGGCCACATGGGCGATCTGGCGGCGCGCGTGGCCGCGTTCGGAGAGCTGGGTTTCCAGCGCGGCGGCGGCCTGGTTGCCGAAGGCCTGCAGGAAGCGCTCGCGCTTGTGGTACGAAGGCAGCTGCCAGGCGGCCGCGCCGCCCACCAGCATGCCCAGGCAGCGCTGCCCGGCCACCAGCGGCACGCACACGAAGCTCTCGGTGCCGAGGATGCGGAACAGCTGCTCTTCCGAGATGCCGACCGGCGCCGCGCCCTGCCCGGCTTTGCTCAGGTAGGCCACGCGGCGTTCGCGCGCGGCGTCCGCCACCGTGCCGCCCTTGGCCAGCGGGATGGAGAATTCGGCCAGGCGCTGCTGCTGTTCGCCCGCCGCCATGCCCACCAGGGCGTGGCCGGTGGGGTTTTCCAGCAGGATCACGGTGTTGTCGAAGTCGAACAGGATGCGCGCCGAGCGCGTCATCGCTTCCAGCATGCCGGTCTCGCCGGTCTGGCGCGCGAAGGTCTGGCCCATTTCGGACACCAGCACCATGTTGCGCACTTCCTCGGACAGGCGCTGCTGCACCGGGTCCACCGGCGGCGGCGGCGCGTAGGCGGCCGGGGCCACGATGTCGTCCGCGCCGGCCAGTTCGATGCCGAGGTAGGCGGCCGACTTTTCCACCTGGCGCGCGGCGGCGTGGCAGATCACGTGCAGCGCGTCGCTGCCGACGGCGCACAGGCCGGCGGCCGCTTCGATGGCCTCGTCCTCGTCCTCGTGGCTGCACAGCAGGTGCGCCAGGCGCACGATGCGGATCAAGGGATGGGCCGCTTCCAGGCGCGCCACCGGCTCGTGGTGGTACAGCACGCTGTCGGCCAGGAAGGAGTCCAGGTTCCAGCGCTCGATCAGCCAGGCGCCCGCTTCGGAGTGCGTGATCTGCAAGGTGCGCTGCTCCACCGCGCACAGGTCCTCGTCGTCGCGCGCGGTGAAGTTGAAGGCGTATTCTTTCGGTGCGGTGGCCAGCAACGCCAGGCGGCCGACGTTGTGCAGCAGGCCGGCCAGGTAGGCTTCCTCGGCGTGCGGGTACTCGAGCTGCTTGGCGATGTCGCGCGCGATGACGGCGGTGGTCAGCGAGCTTTTCCAGAAGCTGCGCAGATCGGTGCTGCCGGAATGGGGGAAACTGTTAAATGTCTGGAACACCGACTCGCTGATGACCAGCGTCTTGATCATGTCCGTGCCGAGCGACACCAGCGACTGTTCCAGGCCCACGGCGCGGTTGTTGCGGTGGTAGGCGGAACTGTTGGCGACCGACAGGATCTTGCTGGTCATGCCGGCGTCCTTGGCGATCAGCGCGGCCAGCTCCGGCATGCCGGCGTCGTCGGCCTGCAAGTGCTCTATCAACTTGATGAGTATCTGCGGCATGGCCGGCAGACGGGCAATCAACAAGCGATTGCGAATATCATGGTCTGATTGATGCATCGTATCACGCATTGCCGCCAAGGAACTTCATCGAGGAGTGAGAGGCGCTCAACGGCAAGGCGCCACTGCATTAATATTTAACCAACTGTAGAAAAATCAGGCACTCAAAAGGCGATAGTAGCATAAACAACTTAGATAACTTATCGGCAAGAAAAATTTCTTCCTAAACTTATCACACTTCCTTGCCGATAACTATCCGCCCGCCTGTTGGGCTGATAGCATGCTCCGGTAATAGCGCGCCGTCAACCACAATGCAAGCGCCGTCACAGTAAACGCCAATTGGCCGTAGGCCAGCCACAACACCGAGTCCGACAGCACCGGCGCGATGGCGCCGGCCACCACCGCGCCCAGCAGCGTGGTGGCGAACGACTGGCAGGACGCCACCGTGCCGCGGATATGCGGAAACAGGTCCAGCCCCAGCAAGGTGGCGGCCGGCGCCACCACCGACATGCCGAAGGTATAGAAGAACAGCGGCGCCACGCTCCACGGCAGCGACGGCGGCTGGAACCAATGGTAGATGACGTTGACGGTGGCGGCCGTGATCAGGAAGCAGAAGCCGATGCCGATCTGGCGCGCGAACGTCATCTTGCCGGCGATGCGGTTGGCCGCCAGCGCGCCGAGGAAAATGCCGCTCACGGCGGGGATGAACAGCCAGCCGAACTGGTGCGGCCCGAGGCCGAGGTGGCGCGGCAGCATCACCGGCGCCGCCGTGATGTAGACGAACAGGCCGGCGAAGTTGAAGGCCACCACGCCGGACTTCAGGTGGAACAGCGGCGAGGCCAGGATGGTGCGGTAGTTGCGCGCCAGGTAGCGCGGGTTGAAGGGCTGGCGCCGGCCCGGCGGCAGCGTTTCCGGCAGGCGGCGGTAGCACACCAGGAACAGGCCCACCGTGTAGATGAACAGGAACAGGAAGATGGCGCGCCAGTCCAGGTATTTGACGATGACGCCGCCCAGCACCGGCGCGATGGCGGGCGCGATCGAGAAGATCATGGTGACCATGGACAGCAGGCGCGCGGCCGGCGCGTCCGCGTACAGGTCGCGGATGATGGCGCGCCCCACCACCACGCCGGCGCCGGCCGACACGCCCTGCAGCACGCGGAAGAACCACAGGTAGTGCACCGAGTGCGAAGCGGCGCAGCCCATGGTGCCGATGGCGAACAGCACCAGCGACACCAGCACCACGTTGCGGCGCCCGAAAGCGTCGGCCAGCGCGCCGTGCCACAGCACCATGGCGGCGAAGGCCAGCATGTAGGCGGTGAGGGTTTGCTGCACTTCCAGCGGCGTGGCGTGCAGCGAAGCCTGGATGTTGGGGAAGGCCGGCAGGTAGGCGTCGATCGAGAACGGCCCCAGCATGGACAGCGACGCCAGCACGATGGCCAGCGCGAAGGCGCTCAGCGGCTTGGTGTGGCTCGGTTCGGGCGGGGGGATCTCGGCGACGGGATCGGGCGGGAGGTTCGCGGGAGGCGCAGGAAACATGTGAGGTCCGGTTCTGCCGCGGGTCCGGCATCGCCGGACCTGCGCGGCGGGTGATGCTTATTGTGCTTTCGGCTTGGCTTCTTCGCGGCGGTTGTAGCCGGCCACCATGTCGAAGCGGAACAAACGGCATTCCAGCGCGCCGTTGAAGAACGGCGTCTTGCGCGCTTCCTTCAAACGCAGCAGCTTGGGCAGGCCCAGGTCCGCCGTGAACAGGAAGGCGGTCCAGCCGGCGAAGCGCTGCTTGAGCGTGGTGCCGAAGGCGGAGTAGAACGAGGTCGCCAGTTCGTCTTCCGGCAGGGTGCTGTCGCCGCGCACGCCGATGCGCTCGCCGTACGGCGGATTGGTCAGCAGGATGCCCGGCTGCTCGGTGGGGGCCTTCACTTCCTGCGCTTCGATCTGCTTGAGCGGAATGTCGAACATGATGCCGGCGCACTTCAGGTTGTGGCGCGTCATGGCCACCATGTCGCCCGAGATGTCGGAGCCGAAGATGGTCGGTTCGGTCGGCAGCGGGTTAGGCTTGATGGCGTTCTTCATGCCGGCCCAGGCGGCAGGCTGGAAGTCGTGGAACTTCTCGAAGGCGAAACGGCGGCGCGCGCCGGGCGGGATGCCCTGCACCATCTGCGCCGCTTCGCACAGGATGGTGCCGGAGCCGCACATCGGATCGAACAGCGGCGTGCCCGGCTTCCAGCCGGAGACGCGCAGCAGGCCGGCGGCCAGGTTTTCGCGCAGCGGCGCGTCGCCCGTCTCGTCGCGCCAGCCGCGCTTGAACAGCGCCTCGCCCGAGGTGTCCAGGTAGACGATGTACTGGTGCGCGTCCAGGAAGCCGACGATGCGCATGTCCGGCTCGCGCGTGTTCACGGACGGGCGCGAACCGTACATGTCGCGGAAGCGGTCGCAGATCGCGTCCTTGATTTTCAGCGTGGTGAATTCCAGGCTTTTCAGTGGCGACTTCACGGCCGTCACGTCGACGCGGATGGTGTGGTCGACGCCGAACCATTCTTCCCACGGCTGCGCCAGGGTCAGGTCGTAGATGTCGTTCTCGTTCTTGTAGCCGCCGGCGGCCATGCGCATCAGCACGCGCGAGGCGATGCGCGAATGCAGGTTGACGCGGTAGGCGTCTTCCAGGGCGCCGGAGCAGTGCACGCCGCCGGGCACCTGGTTGTGCACCTTCAGGGTGCTGCCGGGCAGCTGCGTGATTTCAGTCAGTTCTTCGGCCAGCGCCGCTTCCATGCCGCGCGGGCATGGGCAAAAATAGGAAGCCATAGGGGTACCTTTTATCCGTTTAAAAAAAACGTTCCGCCTGCGCGGAACGGTGTACTTCAGGGGGCCAGTGCGCGCTCGAGGAAATCGAGCCTGTCCTGACCCCAGAAACTTTCGCCATCGAGGATGTACCACGGCGAGCCGAATATATTGGCGGCGGTGGCTTCCTCGGTGTTCTTGTCGTACTCGGCCTGCACGCTGGCCGTCTCCGACGATTTGACCAGCGCGCGGCCATCCAGGCCGCAGCTGTTCGCGATCTGCACCAGCGTCTCCTCGTCGCCGATGTTGCGCTCCTCGGCCCACAGGCCGCGCATGATGGCGCCGGACAGCTGCAGCGCCGTGTCCACGCCGTGCGTCAGGCGCGCGGCGATGATCAGTTTGGCCGCCGCATCCGGCGACACCGGGAAGAACTTGGGCTGCAGATTCATCGGCACGCCGAGGAATGTCGACCAGCGCGCCAGCTCCACCAGGCGGTAAGCCTGGCGCTGCGGGGCGCGTTTGGCCAGCGGCAAGCCGCCGGACACGCCAAACACCTTGCCCAGATCGAAGGGACGGATATCGATCTGCGCGCCGTGCGCCTTGGCCAGCGCCACGAAGCGCTCGTGGCCCAGGTAGCTCCACGGCGAATGCGGGGCAAAGTAGTAGTGGCAGGTTTTGCTCATGCGTGCTCTCTTTTAAAAAGGTTTGACCACAACGAGAATAACAATCGCCAGCAGCAGCAGCACCGGCACTTCATTGAACCAGCGGTACCACGTGTGGCTGCGGGTATTCACGCCCCGCTCGAATTTCTTCAGGATGGCGCCGCAGGCGTGCGAGTAGCCGATGGCCAGGATCACCAGCGTGAGCTTGGCGTGCATCCAGGCCGGCATCTTGAAGCTGTCCCCGCCGCCGTACTGCAGCCACAGCAGCCACGCGCCCAGCAGCACCGCCGGCACCGACAGCAGCATCATGAAGCGGTACAGCTTGCGCGCCATCAGCAGCAGGCGTTCCTTGCTCACGCTCTCCTTTTCCAGCGCCAGGTTGACGAAAATGCGCGGCAGGTAGAACAGCCCGGAGAACCAGGACACGACGAACAGGATGTGGAACGCTTTTACCCAGAGCATAGGCTTCCTTATTTACTTGCGTACTTCGCCGTGGCCGAACACCACGTACTTGAGCGAGGTCAGGCCTTCCAGGCCGACCGGGCCGCGCGCGTGCAGCTTGTCGTTCGAGATGCCGATTTCGGCGCCCAGGCCGTACTCGAAGCCGTCCGCGAAACGGGTGGAGGCGTTCACCATCACCGAGGCCGAATCGACTTCGCGCAGGAAGCGCATGGCGTCGCTGTAGTCTTCGGTGATGATGGACTCGGTGTGCTTGGACGACCAGGTGCTGATGTGGTCCATGGCCTGGTCGATGCCGTCCACCACCCGCACTGCCAGGATCGGCGCCAGGTATTCGGTGGCCCAGTCTTCCTCGGTGGCGTGCGCCAGGTGCGGATAGCCTTCCAGGATTTTGTACGATTCCGGGTCGCAGCGCAGTTCCACCTTCTCGGCCGCGTACAGCTTGGCCAGCTCGGGCAGCACCTGCGGCGCAATGGCGCGCGCCACCAGCAGCGTTTCCATGGTGTTGCATGGGCTGTAGCGCTGGCACTTGGCGTTGAAGGCCACGTCCAGCGCCTTCTTCATGTCGGCCTTGGCGTCGATGTAGACATGGCAGATGCCGTCCAGGTGCTTGATCATCGGCACGGTGGACTCCTTCATCAGGCGCGCGATCAGGCCCTTGCCGCCGCGCGGCACGATCACGTCCACGTACTGCGGCATGGTGATCAGCGCGCCGACGGCGGCGCGGTCGGTGGTGTCCACCACCTGCACGCCGTCCGCCGGCAGGCCGGCGCCCTGCAGGCCTTCCATCACCAGCCTGGCCAGCGCGCGGTTGCAATGGATGGCTTCCGAACCGCCGCGCAGGATGGTGGCGTTGCCGCTCTTGATGCACAGGCCGGCCGCGTCCACCGTCACGTTCGGCCGGGCTTCGTAGATGATGCCGATGACGCCCAGCGGCACCCGCATCTGGCCCACCTGGATGCCGCTCGGGCGGAATTTGAGGCCGCTGATTTCGCCGATCGGGTCCGGCAGCGCCACGATCTGGCGCAGGCCTTCGACCATGGTGGCGATGGCCTTGTCGGACAGCGCCAGGCGGTCCAGCAATGCCGGCGCCATGCCGGCGGCGGCCGCCGCGTCCAGGTCCAGCTGGTTGGCGGCGCGCAGGGCGGCCGCGTCGCGTTCGATCGCGTCGGCGATCAGCAGCAGCGCGCGGTTGCGCTGCGCGCTGTCGGCGCGGGCCATGGCGCGCGATGCAACGCGCGCCTGGCGGCCCACTTGTTCCATATACTGCGTGATGTCCATTTCAGTCCCGTGTAGTCAATCCGATGCCGGCGTTCAGCCGCGCGCCACCTTCAGCGCCAGCTGCAGCATCGCGTCCCATGCGTCGCCCGCGTAGGCTTTGGCGCGCAGGCCCTTGATCATCTTATCGATTTGCGCCGCTTCCTGCAGCGCAGCCTCCAGCAGCGGCAGCGACACGCGCCGCAGCGCCGGCTCCATCATGCGCTCCTTCGGCCCCCAGATGCGGTACTCCTTGAGCAGCGCGCCCAGCGGCCGTCCCTGCGCAGTCCCGGCTTTCAGCTTGAGCAGCGTGCGGATTTCTTCCGACACCGCCCACAGCACCAGCGGCAGCGCTTCGCCTTCGCCTTTCAAGCCTTCGAGCATCCGCACCAGCCGCGCGGGATCGCCGGACAGCATCGCTTCACTCAGTTTGAACACGTCATAGCGCGCCACGTTCAGCACCGCGTCATGCACTTGTTCATATGTCAGTTTGCCCGCTTCGTGCAGCAGGCCCAGTTTCTGTATTTCCTGATGCGCCGCCAGCAGATTGCCTTCAACCCGGTCGGCGATGAAGTCGATGCTCTGGCGGTCCGCGCTCTGGCCTTGCGCGGCCAGGCGGTTGCCGATCCAGCCCGGCAGCTGCGCGCGCTCGACATTCGGAATGTCGATGTACACCGCCGCCTGCTGCAGGCTGGCCACCCAGGCCGCCTTCTGCGTCTGCCAGTCCAGCTTGGGCAGCGTGATCAGCGTCAGGTTGTCCGGACTCAGGTCCTTCACGTAATTCTGCAGCGCCGCGCCGCCGTCCTTGCCCGGCTTGCCGGTTGGGATGCGCAGCTCGATCAGCTTCTTGTCGCCGAACAGGGACAGCGCCTGGTTCGCCGCCAGCAGCTCGCCCCACTTGAAGCTGCGCTCCACGGTCAGCACGTCGCGCTCGGAATAGCCTTGCGCGCGCGCGCTGCGGCGGATCTTGTCCGCCGCTTCCAGCGCCAGCAAATGCTCGTCGCTGGTGATGACGTACAGCTGCGCCAGCTGCTTGCTCAAATGCCCGTCCAGCGCGTCCAGCCTCAATTGCATACGCTTTATTCCTTCGGCGCGGCGACCGGCGTGGCCGGCGCCAGCGACATCTGCGACACCGGCTTGATGGCGGCCATGCGGCGCATCATCTGCTGCACCAGGTCGGTCTGCATGTCCTTGTACAGCAGCGCCTCTTCCTGCTCCTTGGCCAGCAGCTGGGTTTCGTCGAAGGTGATCGGACGGCTCAAGCTGATGGTGGTGGGTCCCAGCAGCTCGTTGCCCAGCTTGTCGCGCACGCGGAACACGATGTTGTACGCCAGCAGATACTCGCGCACGCGGCCATTGCTGTTCAGCGACAGGATGCTCTTGGTGCGCGTCTTCTCGGGATCGGACAACACCTCGACCACGCCGTCGGCCTTGGCCGGATCGGAGACCACCACCGTGTTGCCGTTGACGCGGATGTTGCGCTTCAAGTCGATCGCCAGCGGCGAGGACTCGGGCAGGCCGATGTACATGGCCGGGAACGGCAGCGTGTAATGGCCGCCCGAACCGCGCAGGTGGAAGCCGCAGGCCGACAGCGAACCGGCCAGCGCCGCCGCCGCCAGCAGCGCCCCGGCGCCGCGTTTCAGGGTATGGATGGTGGTCTTCATGCTTACACCACGATGTTGACGAGTTTGCCCGGCACCACGATGACCTTTTTCGGCGTGCCTTCGATGAACTTCTGCACGCTTTCCTCGGCCAGCGCGGCGGCTTCGATGGCGGCCTTGTCGGCGCCCTTGGCCACCTTCACGGAACCGCGCAGCTTGCCGTTCACCTGGATCATCATCTCGATCTCGGACTGCTCCAGCGCGGCGGCGTCCACCTGCGGCCACGGCGCGTTCAGCAGGTCGCCCAGCGCCTTGCCGTAGCCCAGCTCTTCCCACAGCACGTGGGTGATGTGCGGCGCCACCGGATTCAGCAGGCGCAGGAAGATGGCGAAGCCTTCGGAGATCACCGCATTGGATTCGGCGCTGTCGTCCAGCTTGGCCGACTCCATCGTGTTCAGCATCTTCATGCAGGCCGACACCACGGTGTTGTACTGGATGCGCTTCAGGTCATAGTCGGCCTGCTGCAGGATCTTGTGCAGTTCGCGGCGCAGGGTTTTCTGCGCGTCGCCGGCCACGGCCGCCGACACGGTGGCGCTGCCGCCCACCGCTTCGATGCGCGCTTTCTGCGTGTAGCCGAAGGCCCACACGCGGCGCAGGAAGCGGTTCGCGCCTTCCACGCCGGAGCCCGACCATTCCAGCGTCTGCTCGGGCGGCGAGGCGAACATGGTGAACAGGCGGGCCGTGTCGGCGCCGTACTGCTCGATTTGCGCGGCCGGGTCGATGCCGTTATTCTTCGACTTGGACATCTTCTCGGTGCCGCCGATGTTCACCGGCTGGCCGTCTTCCTTCAGCAGCGCGCTTTGCGGGCGGCCCTTGTCGTCGGTGGTCAGGTTGATGTCGGCCGGGTTGTACCAGGTCTTCTTGCCCGCCGCGTCTTCGCGGTAATAGGTCTCGTTCAGCACCATGCCCTGCGTGAGCAGGTTGACGAACGGCTCGTCGAACTTCACCAGGCCGAAGTCGCGCATGATCTTGGTCCAGAAGCGCGCGTACAGCAAGTGCATCACGGCGTGCTCGATGCCGCCGATGTACTGGTCCATCGGCATCCAGTAGTCGTTGCGCTCGTCCACCATGGCGTTGTTCGAACCCGGCGAGGTATAGCGCATGTAGTACCACGACGAATCGACGAAGGTGTCCATGGTGTCGGTTTCGCGGCGCGCGGGCTTGCCGCACTGCGGGCAGTCGCACTTCAGGAAGGCTTCGTACTTGTTCAGCGGGTTGCCGGTGCCGTCCGGCACGCAGTCTTCCGGCAGCACCACCGGCAAGTCCTTCTCAGGCACCGGCACCGAACCGCAATCGGCGCAGTGGATCATCGGGATCGGCGTGCCCCAGTAGCGCTGGCGCGAAATGCCCCAGTCGCGCAGGCGGAAGGTGATCTTCTTCTCGCCCAGGCCCTTCGCTTCCATGTCGGCCGCCACGGCGTCCACGGCGGCGGCGTAATTCAGGCCGTCGTACTTGCCGGAGTTGGTGACGATGGCTACTTCCTTGTCGCCATACCATTCCTGCCACTCGGTGCTGGAGAACTCGGGGTTGGCGGCGGTGGTGATGACCTGCTTGATCGGCAGATTGTATTTGTTGGCGAAGGCGAAATCGCGCTCGTCGTGCGCAGGCACGCCCATCACGGCGCCGTCGCCGTAGGTGATCAGCACGTAGTTGCCGACCCAGACTTCAACCTGGTCGCCGGTCAGCGGATGGGTGACGAACAGGCCGGTCGGCATGCCCTTCTTCTCCATCGTGGCCATGTCGGCCTCGATCACGGAGCCCATCTTGCACTCGGCGATGAAGGCCTGCAGTTCCGGGTTGTTCTGCGCGGCGTGCGTGGCCAGCGGGTGCTCGGCCGCCACGGCGCAGAAGGTCACGCCCATCACGGTGTCCGGACGGGTGGTGAAGACGAACATCTTGCCGTCCTGGATCAGCTTGCCGTCGGCGTCCTTGATCTCGTGCGGGAAGGCGAAGCGCACGCCGGTCGACTTGCCGATCCAGTTGGTCTGCATGGTGCGCACGCGCTCGGGCCAGCCCGGCAGCTTGGTGTCCACGTATTCCAGCAGCTCGTCGGCGTAGTCGGTGATGCGGGCGTAGTACATCGGGATTTCGCGCTTTTCAATCAGCGCGCCGGAACGCCAACCGCGGCCGTCCACCACCTGCTCGTTGGCCAGCACGGTCTGGTCGATCGGGTCCCAGTTCACGGTGCCGGTCTTTTTGTAGATGATGCCTTTTTCCAGCATCTTCAGGAACATCCACTGGTTCCACTTGTAGTATTCCGGCTTGCAGGCCGTCATTTCGCGCGACCAGTCGATGGCCAGGCCCATGGATTCCATCTGCTCGCGCATGTGGGCGATGTTGGAGTAGGTCCATTGCGCTGGCGGCACGTTGTTGGCCATGGCCGCGTTTTCCGCCGGCATGCCGAACGCATCCCAGCCCATCGGCATCAGCACGTTGTAGCCGTTCATGCGCAGGTAGCGGTACATCACGTCATTGATCGTATAGTTGCGCACGTGGCCCATGTGCAGCTTGCCCGAAGGGTAAGGCAGCATCGAGCAAGCGTAGTACTTGCCTTTTGGGAAACGTGGGTCGTTTTCTACCGCTTTGTAGGCATCGATCGCCTTCCAGTGCGATTGGGCGGCTTTTTCAACGTCGGCGGGACTATATTTATCTTGCATGATGTGTGCGGCCAGTATGAAATATTGGTGGATATGAACCGGTCATTATAACAGCATGCACTATAAGGAATTTCCGCCTCACCCCGCCTTGCGCGCGTATGTCGCGTGCCTGTGGGCGAGCGCGTCCGGCGGCCCGGCCAGGGACGGCCGCGCCGCCTCGCACCGGGTGCTGCCGGACAACTGCATCGACATCCTGTGGCAGGATACGGGCGAGCCGGCGTTCGCCGTCGGCATGATGACGTGCGCCATCCATGTGGCCTCCGAGCGGGTGGTGCGGACCGTGGCGGTGCGCTTCAAGCCGGGCGCGGCGGGCATTTTCCTGTCGCAGCCGCATGGCCCGGCCCTGCCGCTGCACCACCTGGCCGACCGGCGCAACGACCTGGACCAGCTATGGGGCCGCAGCGGGGCCGACCGGCTGGCCGACAGCCTGTGGAGCCGCGAGTTGAGCGACGTCCAGCGCCTGGCGCTGATCGAGCGCACCCTGCTGGCCCGGCTGCGGGAAGCGGCGATACCCGCCAGCCCGCTGGTCGGCGCCGCGCTGGACGCCATCGATTGCAGCGGCGGCGTCCTGCGCATTGAAACCCTGGCGGACGGACTGGGCGTGTCGCGCCAGCACCTGGCGGCCCAGTTCCGCGCCAAAGTGGGCCTGACGCCCAAGATGTACGCCCGCATCTCCCGCTTCCGCCGCGCCACCGGCGCCCTGGCCGAAGCCAAGGCCCCGGACTGGGCCCGGCTGGCCCAGGACTGCGGCTATTTCGACCAGTCCCATTTGATCCGCGACTTCCAGGAATTCTCCGGCAGCACCCCGGAAAGCTTCCTGCGCTGACTTTCCATTTTTCCAATCGCGGCCGCTCCCGGCGTGGCAAGATGGCCATTATTTCAACCAGGAGAGCAAGATGATCAAAGGATTACGCACCGCCATGTACCCGGTGCCGGACATGGAACAAGGCAAGGCCTGGTACACCAGCGTGTTCGGCGTGGGCCCCTATTTCGACCAGCCGTTCTACATCGGCTTCGCCATCGGCGGCTTCGAGCTGGGCCTGTTCCCGGACGGCACGCCCGGCCCGTCCGGCAGCCGCGTCTACTGGGGCGTGGACGATATCGAGGCAGAAGTCGAGCGCATCACCGCGCTGGGCGCCACGGTGTTTTCGGCCATCCAGGACGTGGGCGAAGGCATCAAGGTGGCCGAGCTGAGCGACCCATACGGCAACGTGCTGGGCCTGATCTACAACCCGCTGTTCAAGGCCGAGGACGTGCGCTAAGCGGCTATAATTGCGTCTTTCGCAATACACGCCCCCGCCATGACCTCTGCGCAAGACCAAAGCGACATCGCCTTCCTGCAAACCAATGCCCGGGCGATACGCGCCGCCGGTCTGGATTTCTGGCACCTCGATCAGACCATCAATCTGCACAACTACGTGCGCATTGCCAACGAAGTCGCAGCCCAGCTCCCCGACCGCGCCCACATTCTCGACTGGGGCTGCGGCTGGGGCCAGATGAGCTGGCTGCTGCGCCGGCGCGCGCTGCAGGTCACCTCCTTCGAGCTGGGTCCGGACGACATGAAGCTGCCGGACATTCCGCTGTGCGAAGGCCTGCACGTGGTGCGCACCCAGCACCCCACCCTGCTGCCCTTCCCGGACCAGCAACTGGACGCGGTGCTGAGCTGCGGCGTGCTGGAGCACGTGGACGAATACAGCGAGGCGGGCAACGAGAAGAAGTCGCTGCGCGAAATCGCCCGCATCCTGCGCCCCGGCGGCAAGCTGCTGATTTACCAGCTGCCGCAGCGGGCCGCATGGCAGGAAGCCATCGTGCGGCGGCTCAAGCTGGGCTATTCGCACCCGCGCCGCTATACCGGCGAAGAAATCACCGCCCTGCTCGGCGAGGCCGGCTTCGACGTGCAGCGCCTGCGGCGCGCCAACCTGGTGCCGAAAAACCTGACCGGCATGCCCGCTGCGGTGCGCCGCATCTACAGCATCTTCAGCCTGCCGCTGATGCGGCTGGACCACTACGCCTGCCACATTCCGCTGCTGAACCGCATCGCCGGCGTCATGGAAATCACTGCTGTCCGGCGCTAAAGCAAAAGTTCATGGTAATATACGTTTCATATACAAACCATATATTAAACGGAACACCATGGGCATAGTAAAAATCTCCGACCAGATGCACGAGAACCTGCGGGTGGCAAGCGGCGCGCTGAGCCGCTCCATCAACGCGCAGGCCGAACACTGGCTGCGCATCGGCATGCTGGCCGAAACCAATCCCGAGCTGCGCTACAGCGACATCTGCCAGATGCTGCTGCGCGCCGCCGCGCAGGACGGCCCCACGCTGGCCGACGCCATCGGCGCCCCCATCGAGGAGCGCCGGCACCATGCGTAAGAAAAAGCCTAACGACATCCTCATCAAGAGCCCCGATCAGATCGCCCAGGCGCGCGTGGCGGCGCAGCTGGCGGCCGACGTGCTGACCATGATCGGCCCGCACATCAAGGCCGGCGTCACCACGGAAGAGCTGGACAAGATCTGCAACGACTACATCGTCAAGGAGCAGCAGGTGATCCCGGCCAACGTGGGCTACGGCGGCTTCCCGGCCACCGTGTGCACCTCGGTGAACGAAGTGATCTGCCACGGCATCCCCTCGCCCAAGCGCGTGCTGCGCGACGGCGACATCATCAACATCGACGTGGCCGTCATCAAGGACGGCTGGCACGGCGACACCAGCCGCATGTACTACGTGGGCCAGCCCAGCAAGCAGGCCGAGCGGCTGGTGGACGTGACGTACAAATCGATGTGGGCCGGCATCCGCGCGGTGAAGCCGGGCGCCACGCTGGGCGACGTCGGCCACGCGATCCAGACCGTGGCCGAAGCGGCGGGCTACAGCGTGGTACGCGACTACTGCGGCCACGGCATCGGGCTGGTGTACCACGAGGACCTGGAAGTGCGCCACTACGGCAAGCCGGGCACCGGCGTGGTGCTGCAGCCGGGCATGCTGTTCACCATCGAACCGATGATCAACGCCGGCAAGCCGCAAACGCGCGAACTGCCGGACGGCTGGACCGTCGTCACCGCCGACCGCTCGCTGTCCGCGCAGTGGGAGCATATGGTGACGGTGACCGAGACCGGGTTCGAGGTGCTGACCTTGGCGCCGGGCGAGCAACCGCAATAAGCTAAGCGCCCCCCTGCCACTTTTGCGGCGGCGGGCGCGATTTGCGGGCATAGTCGACCAGGTCTTCGCAAGAACGATTCAATTGCCGCGCAGCAACCTCAACACTACTTCAGGGTCAGCTTGAGGGCGGGCTTTTCGCCGTAGTCTTCATAGCGCTCGTTGATGCCGCCGATGCAGAAAGTGACTTCTTCGAGGATGTCCGGCACTGCCGCTTGCATGGCGGCGGCGTCCTTGATGACGACCTCCAGCACCTCGTTCGGCTTCAGGTGGAATTTGGTCATGCCGTCTTCGTCGCGCACATAGCTCAGGCAGTCGATCCACGCGTCCATGGTGTTGCCGTAGCTGTCAGGGAAGCCGAAGGCGGCCTTGCATTCGGCGTGGAAGCTGTCGAAATCCTTGATCGCTGCGCCGTTCAGTTCTGCGGTAGCCATTATTTTTTTTCCTTCGGGTCGGTAACGAAACCCATCTTGCTCAGGCCGCGCGTTTGCGCGGCCGCCATCACTTGCGCCACCACTTCGTAGCGGGTGTCCTTGTCGGCCCGCAGCTGCAGCTCGGGCTGTACTTCCAGCCTGGCCGCTTCGTCCAGGCGCTGCTCGAGCACGGCCTGGGCGACCGCTTCATTGTTCCAGTAAATCTTGCCGGCGCCGTCGATGGCCACCGTCACCGTGGCCGGCTGCTGCTGCGACTGCTGCGCCTGCGCCTTGGGCAGGTCCAGCTTGACCGCGCTGGTGAAGGCGGGCGCGCCCAGGATGAAGATCACCAGCAACACCAGCATCACGTCCACCATGGGCGTGACGTTGATGTCGGACATCGCTTCCTTCTGCCGGTGGTGGTTGAACGCGCCGAAGGCCATGGCGGTTCCTTAGCGGGCTTTGGTCAGGTAGGCGTGCAGGTCGTGCGCGAACGCGTCCAGTTCGGACAGGGTGAGGCGGTTGACGCGGTTGAATCCATTGTAGGCCAGCACCGCGGGGATCGCCACCATGAGGCCGATGCCGGTCATGATCAGCGCCTCGCCGACCGGGCCGGCGATCTTGTCGATCTGCACCGTGCCATGGCTGGAGACGGCCGACAGCGCATGGTAAATGCCCCACACCGTGCCCAGCAGGCCGACGAAGGGCGCGGTGGAGCCGATCGAGGCCAGCAGCGTCAGCCCGCTTTCCAGCTTGATGGTGGAACGGTGGATGGCGCCGCGCAGCACGCGCGTGACCTGCTCGGCGTGGTCCATCTCGCCCGCCAGGGTGCGCTGGTTGACCACGTCCACCTGCGCCGCGCCTTGCTGCGCCAGCGGCAGGTAGATGCGTTCCGGGTCGGCCGCTTCCAGCGCGGCCACGCCGTCGCCCATGGTGGGCGCGTTCCAGAAGGTTTCCACCGCGCCTGCGCTGCGCCGCACCCGCCACGAGGCAAACGCCTTGGACAGGATGAAGTACCAGCTCACCAGCGACATCGCCAGCAGCACGTAAGCCACCGCGTGGCTCAGCGCATCGCCCTGTTCCCAGTAGCGGGCCAGGCTGAAGTGGTTCTCCAGGTCGCCCATCGTCAGTTCAGCGACAGCACGTCATTCATGTCGAACAAGCCCACGGACTTGTCGGCCAGGAAGCGCGCGGCGCGCACCGAACCGTTGGCGTAGGACACGCGGCTGCTGGATTTGTGGCTGATCTCGATGCGCTCGCCGTCCGCCGCGAACAGCACGGTGTGGTCGCCGATGATGTCGCCGCCGCGGATGGTGGCAAAGCCGATGGAAGACGGGTCGCGCGGACCGGTCACGCCTTCGCGCGCGTAGACCGCGCAATCCTTCAGGTCGCGGCCCAGCGCCTCGGCCACCACTTCGCCCATCTTCAGCGCGGTGCCGGACGGCGCGTCCACCTTGTGGCGGTGGTGCGCTTCGATGATTTCGATGTCGTAGCCGGTGTTCAGGTTCTTGGCGGCCAGTTGCAGCAGCTTCAGGGTGACGTTGACGCCCACGCTCATGTTGGGCGCGAACACGATGGCGGTTTTCTTGGCCGCCTCGGCGATGGCGGCCTTGCCGGCCTCGTCGAAGCCGGTGGTGCCGATCACCATCTTGATGCCGTGCTCGGCGCAGTACGCCAGGTGTTCCAGCGTGCCTTCCGGGCGGGTGAAGTCGATCAGCACCTGCGCGCCGGCCAGGCCCTTGGCCAGGTCCGCTTCGATGGCCACCCCGGCCGGCTTGCCGGAGAAGGCGGCCGCGTCCTGGCCCAGGCTGGGCGAACCGGCCCGGTCCAGCGCGCCGGACAGGCGCACTTCCGGCGTGCCCTGCACGGCTTCGATCAGCATGCGGCCCATGCGGCCGCTCGCGCCCGCGATTGCAATGTTCAGTTCAGTCATGCTCGGTCCTTCTTACTTCGATTCGATTTTCGGCGTCACGGGCACGGGTGCGGCGGCGCCCGAGTCGGTGCCGGCCGGCAGCGGCGCGGTGCCGGGCGAGACGCCCTTGTTCTGCTCCTTCAGCGCCTGCTTGGCGGTCTTGGGCGGGCCGGCGATCAGCGCGATGTACTCCTGCTCGGTAGGCAGGTTGCCGCCTTCGAAGCGGTCGACCTTGCCTTCCTTGAAGTAGACCACCACGGTGCTGTCGATGGTTTCGCCATTGCCACGGGCCAGGCGGAACGGGTAGTCCCAGCGCTCGGCGTGGAAGATGTCCTGCAAGAGCGGCGTGCCGAGGATGAAGCGGACCTGGTCGCGCGTCATGCCCGGTTTCAGTTGCTGCAGCATTTCCTGGGAAATGAAGTTGCCCTGCTGGATGTCCGGACGGTAGGGCGAGAAGAACCACATGAACTTCTGCAGTTGCGAAATGCTGCGGACCTGGGCGCCTTTGCCGGCCACCACCGCGTTGTCTTCGACTTTCAGGTCAGCCTTCTTTTCGCCCAGCGTGCTGAGCGAGGCGCAGCCGGAAACGGCCAGCGCAAGGCAAATCGCGCCCGCCGCGAGGGGCGTGCGGCGTTTCATAGTGTGCAACATGGACTGCGGTATAGCCTGGGTGATGCGCATAAATGACCTCAAATCGATTGAGCGGAAGTGCCAAAACACTATATGATAAAGCACATTGTCCCACACACGAGTAAGAAACATGAGCAACAACCCAACCGACCTGAAGGCAAGCGGCCTGAAAGCGACTCTGCCGCGCCTGAAGATCCTCGACATCTTCCAGAATAGCCCGGTGCGCCACCTGACTGCGGAGGATGTTTACAAGATCCTGCTGGCGGACAATATGGATGTTGGCCTGGCAACGGTATACCGTGTGCTGACCCAGTTCGAGCAGGCCGGCCTGCTGAACCGCAACCACTTCGAAACCGGCAAAGCCATTTTCGAGCTGAACGCCGGTTCGCACCACGACCACCTGGTGTGCCTGGACTGTGGCCGGGTGGAAGAATTCTTCGACGAGGAAATCGAGCACCGCCAGCAAAACATCGCCGAAGCGCGCGGCTTCAAGATCGCCGAGCACGCGCTGGCCATCTACGGCAACTGCGTCAAGACGGCCTGCCCGCACAAGCCGTGATGTTGGCGGCCTAGTGGTTGCTCAAGGCGTTTGACAGGAGCTTGGCGGTGATGTCCACGATAGGGATGACCCGCTCGTAAGCCATGCGCGTCGGCCCGATCACACCCAGCGTGCCGACGATCTTGCCGTTCGCTTCATACGGCGCCGTCACCACGCTCATCTCGTCCATCGGCACCAGGTGCGATTCGCCGCCGATATAAATCTGCACGCCGGAAGCCTTGCTCGACACGTCGAGCAGCTGCATCAGCCCGGTCTTCTGCTCGAACATGTCGAACATCTGGCGCAGCGACGTCATGTTGGACGACAGGTCGCTCACCGACAGCAGGTTGCGCTCGCCGGCGATCACCATGTCGTCCGCGCTGTCGGCCATGGCTTCGCTGCCGGCCTCCACCGCCTGCTGCATCAATCGCCCCATGTCGGTCTGCAGCTGGCGCAGCTCGCCCTGCATGCGCCCGCGCACTTCCTCCAGCGCCAGGCCGCTGTAATGCTGGTTGATGTAGTTGGCCGACTGCACCAGCTGGGCCGGCGTGTAGTCGACGTCGGTCAGCAGCATGCGGTTCTGCACGTCGCCGGCCGGGCTGACGATCACCAGCAGGATGCGTTTTTCCGACAGGCGCAGGAATTCAATCTGCTGGAACACCGACTCGTGGCGCGGCGCCATCACCACCCCGGCGAACTGGGACAGCGAGGACAGCATCTGCGCCGCGTTGGCGATCAGCTTTTGCGGCTGCTGGCTGGGCAGGCGCATGCGCGCTTCCACCGAGCTCTCGTCGATGTGCTGCACGGTCAGCAGGGTGTCGACGAAGATGCGGTAGCCGCGCGGCGTGGGGATGCGGCCGGCCGAGGTGTGCGGGCTGGCCACGTAGCCCAGCTCCTCCAGGTCCGCCATGATGTTGCGGATGGTGGCCGGGGACAGCTCCAGTCCCGAAATTTTCGACAGCGCGCGCGAGCCTACCGGCTGGCCGTCGGCAATGTAGCGCTCCACGAGCGCCTTGAGCAGGGTTTGGGCACGAATATCGAGTTGCATGGGCTTATTATGCACGCAGACGCACGCCGGCAGTATATCAATCTGCCAGCTGGTTCTCCAGCCAGTCCAGAAGTTCGTCGAATGTGGCGCAGACCGCGTCCGGCGCGATGCCGTGCGCCTCGGCCTCCAGCAGCGCCGCGCTGCCGCGCCGGTTCATCCACACCGCGCGCAGGCCGGCGCGCTGGGCGCCCTCCACGTCCAGTTTCAAATCGTCGCCGACATACACCGCCGCCGACGGCGGCACGTTCAGCGCCCGGCACGCCTCCAGGAAAATGGCCGGGTCCGGCTTGGCGCTGCCGAAGTGGGCGGCCGCCAGCGACACCTTGAAATGGTGGGCCATGCCGACAACTTCAAGATCCGCGTTGCCGTTGGTGATGGTGCCCAGCACCAGGCGCTCCTTCAGCTTGAGCAGGCCGGGCAGCACGTCGTCGTACAGCTGGACGGCGTTGCGCGCGGCCGAGAAGTGGCGCATGGCGCCGTCCAGGTGGCGCTCGTCCTCGCCCAGCTCGGCGAACGCGGCTTGCAGGCCGGCGCGGCGCAGGCTGGCCAGGTCCACGTGCAACTCGGGGCGCTCGGCCAGCAGCGCCATGCGGCGCGCGCGCAGCTCGTCGATGGAAAATTGCTGCGCCACCCGCGGCGCGTGCTCGGCCAGCCAGGCGTGCAGGGTCACTTCGGCCTGGGCGATCACGGGGGCGATCGGCCACAGCGTGTCGTCCAGGTCGAACAGGATGGCTTTCAGGGGCGTGCGGGCAGTCATGCCGGTATTGTCGCACGGCTGCGCCGGCACGGGGAGCTTCGGCGGGCGCGTACCGGGGGGCGCGCAGGGCATGCGCAGCGCATGTAAAATTGGCGAATTGTCCACATGGAGTCCGCTTTGTCCAAACTGCCCGCCTTGCGCGCCCTGCCCCCGGCCATTCGGGTCCCACTGGCCTCGCTGGCCTCGTTGGCCCCCCTGGTCCTGCTGGCGGCCTGCGCCACCCGGCCCCCGGCGGCCAGCCCGGCACGGCCGTCCCCGGCCAGCGTGCTGGCCGCGCCGGACGGCTACGCCGCCTACGTGCTGATGGGAGAGTCCGGCGCCGTGGCGCGCGTGGTGCTGGACGCGCCGTCCTGCCCCGCCATCGTGGTGGACGGCGCCAGCCGCCCGATGGCGCTGCGCGCCGCGCCCGCCACCCTGCCGCTGCGCCCCAACGCCACCAAGGCCGACGCCAAGCCCTCCGCGTTCCCGCTGCGCGTGTGCGAGGCGGACCTGCCGCCGGCCGCCGCCAGCGTCAGCGTGCTGGGCCCGGGCTTGGCCATCCCCCTGCCCGTGCCGCGCGCCGAGCCACAGCGCATCGTCGTCATCGGCGATACCGGCTGCCGCATGAAAAAGAGCGGCAACGAATTCCAGGACTGCAACGACCCGCAAGCCTATCCCTTCGCCACCGTGGCCGCAGCGGCGGCCGCGTGGCGGCCGGACCTGGTGGTGCACGTGGGCGACTACCACTACCGCGAAAACCCCTGCCCGCCCGGCAACGCGGGCTGCGCAGGCAGCCCCTACGGCTACGGCTGGGACGCCTGGCGCGAGGACTTCTTCCGCCCCGGCGCCGCCCTGCTGTCGGCCGCGCCGTGGGTGGTGGCGCGCGGCAACCACGAAAACTGCGAGCGCGCCGGCCAGGGCTGGTGGCGCCTGCTCGACCCGCGCCCCCTGCAAAGCGGGCGCGACTGCATCGATCCCGCACAGGATGCCGGCGGCAACTATAGCGCCCCCTACGCCGTGCCGCTGGGCGGCGGCGCCCAGCTGCTGGTGGCCGACACCGCCTCCACCACCTGGAAAGGCCTGCAGCCGGGCGACACCGGCTACGAGCAGTACCGCGCCACCTACCGCCGGCTGGACGCGCTGGCGCAGCGGGCCGAGTGGAACATCGGCGTGATGCACCACCCCATCCTGGGCGTGGGCGCCGAGGTCAAGGAAAACGGCCAGCTCGACTGGCACCTGGGCGACCTCGGCCTGCAGCAAAGCTTCGGCTCGCTCAATCCGCAGCTGCTGCCGGCGCGCGTGCAGGCGCTGCTGTCCGGCCATGTGCACCTGTGGCAGCAGCTGAGCTTTTCCAGCCCGCACCCGACCCAGTTCGTGGCCGGCTTCTCCGGCACCGCCGAGGACATGGCCCCGCTGCCGGCCCGGCTGCCGGCCGGGATCAGCCCGGCGCCGGGCGCCGTGGCCGACCAGTTCAGCACCTGGATCGGCGGTTTCGGCTTCATGGCCATGGAGCGCGGCGTGCCCGGCGAGTGGGCGGTGACGGTGCACGACCGCCATGGCGCCGTAAAAAACCGCTGCCGTATCAGCGGCAGACGCTCCGTATGCAGCGTGACACAAGTACAATAGCCGGTTTCGCCATGCCAAAAGTCACAAGCTGTTACAAGTTGCCGGTTCGGGATGCACTAAAATAAGCGCCAATTGCGCCTACCGCATCCGCAGCCGCAAGGCCCGGCCTTCCCTATCTTTGTAGTTACATCAGTATCTGGAGAGTTTTATGAAAAGTTTGACCTCGCGTTGCGGCGCCGCCCTGCTGTTGGCCAGCGCGCTGGCCGCTTGCGGCGGCAGCGACGGCGGCAGCCTGCCGGTGAGCGGCAGCATTATCGGCCTGAACCGTGCCGGCCTGATCCTCAGCAACGGCGGCAAGCAGCTGGTGATCGACGGCGCGCCGTCGAGCTTCTCCTTCCCCGACCTGCTGGCGCCGGACACCGCGTTCGAAGTGCTGGTCGACAAGAGCCCGGACGGCCAGAAGTGCACCCCGAGCAACAACAAGAACAAGATCAACTACTACACCTACAGCACCACGGTGATCACCTGCACCACCGACCCGTACCCGCTGGGCGGCACGATCACCGGCCTGACCGGCGCCGGCCTGGTCCTGGCCAACGGCGACAACACGGTGGCCCCGCTGGCCGGCGCCGCCACGTTCACCTTCCCGGGCCTGGTGCCGAATGGCGCGCCCTACGGCGTGACCGTGCTCAAGCAGCCAACCGGCCAGACTTGCACCGTCGCCAACGGCACCGCGGCGAAGATGCCGACGGCCGCCGTCAACACCGTCGCCGTCACCTGCATCTAAGAAGCCTGGAGCATATCAATGAAAGCATTCCCTGTACGCACTACCGCTGCGGCGGCCCTGCTGGTGGCGCTGAGCGCCTGCGGCGGCAAAGCGTCGTTCGACGTGACCGGCGTGTTCGTCACCAGCCAAGGCGTGACGCAGCCGGTGGCCAATAGCGGCCTGGTGCTGCAAAACGGCAGCGACAACCTGAGCGTGGCGGTGGGCGCCACCACCTTCAAGTTCGGCAACAGCATTTCCTACGGCACCGCCTACGACATCAAGGTGCTGAAGCAGCCCGACCACATGACTTGCAGCGTGGTCAACGGCAGCGGCTCGGCCGGCCACACGGCCACGATCTCGGCCAGCGTGATCTGCAACCAGAACACCTACAGCATCGGCGGCACGGTCACCGGCATCACCGGCGACTACAACGTCAAGCTGACCAACGGCAGCACCGGCGGCCAGGTAGTCCTGACCAAGGACACGCCTAACTTCACGTTCGGCACGCCGGTAGCGGACGGCCAGGCCTACGGCGTATCGGTGCTGGAAATCACCTCGGCCACGGTCACCCCGGTCAGGCTCGCTTGCAGCGTGGCCAACGGCACCGACGTGATGGGCAACGCGCCGCGCGCCAACATCGTGGTGACTTGCGCGCCGACGCCGTAAGGCGCACGGAAGAGGGAAGGAGATATAAAGCAGAAGAATAACTGGTATCGCCAAAATAAATTGGCGATATATTCTGCGGCGCAGCATAATGCACCTGTCTCCTCCATTTCTTTCCAAAGAATTGGATTTAGCCCGCTCCCTGAGCGGGCTTTTTTTTTGCTTGCTCCAATGCAAAATGGGGTCAGGGTTAATTATCTATGCGTTCGATGCATAGATAATTAACCCTGACCCCATTTTGGGGTGGGGAAATTTATACGGGCTTGAGGAGGTTGGCGAGGGCGACGTAGCCTTCCAGCGCCACCGTTTCGGGACGGGCGGTGGGGTCGATGCCGGCGGCGCGGATCTGCTCTTCGGTGAACATGCCCGACAGGCAGTTGCGGATCACTTTGCGCCGCTGCGAGAACGCTTTCTGCACCACCGCTTCGAGCGTCTCGCGGTCGCACGGCAGCGGATTGGCCACCGGGATCATGCGCACGATGGCCGAGTCCACCTTCGGCGGCGGGTCGAACGCTTCCGGCGGCACCACGAACAGCAGGTCCATGTGGTAGCGCCATTGCAGCATCACCGACAGCCGGCCGTACACTTTGCTGCCCGGCTCGGCCACCATGCGCTCGACCACCTCTTTTTGCAGCATGAAGTGCTGGTCCTGCACCTGCGGCGCGAAGTCCGCCAGGTGGAACAGCAGCGGGCTGGAGATGTTGTACGGCAGGTTGCCGACCACCCGCAGCTTCTGCCCTTCCGGCACCGGGATGCTGCCGAAGTCGAACTTGAGCGCGTCGCCGGAGTGGATGGTCAGCTTCTCGCGCGGGTATTTCTTTTCCAGCCGCGCCACCAGGTCGCGGTCCAGCTCGACCACGTGCATGTGGGGCAGCGAACGCAGCAGCTGGTCGGTCATCGCCGCCAGGCCGGGGCCGATTTCCACCATGGCGTCGCCGGCGCGCGGGTTGATGGATTCGGTGATGCTGGACAGGACGTTGTCGTCGTGCAGGAAGTTCTGGCCGAAGCGTTTGCGTGCGATGTGTTTCATGGTTGTTCTTTTAAATGTTGTTGGCGGCGTTGGCCATGGCGGCGGCGGCGGCGATCGCCGCTTCCATGCTGCCGCAGTCGGCGCGGCCCAGCCCTTGCGCGGCCAGGTCGAGCGCGGTGCCGTGGTCGACCGAGGTGCGGATCAGCGGCAGGCCGAGCGTGATGTTGATGCCGCGCCCGAAGGTGGCGTACTTGAGCACCGGCAGGCCCTGGTCGTGGTACATGGCCAGCACGCAGTCGGCGTGCTGCAGGTATTTGGGCTGGAACAGGGTGTCGGCCGGATACGGGCCGGTGGCGTCGATGCCGCGCGCCTGCGCCGCCGCGATGGCCGGCGCCACCACGTCGATGTCTTCGCGGCCCAGGTAGCCGTTCTCGCCGGCGTGCGGGTTCAGGCCGGCCACCAGGATGCGCGGCGCGGCGATGCCGAACCTGGTCTTCAGGTCGTGCGCGATGATGTCCAGCGTAACGCCCAGGCCTGCCACGCTGAGCGCGGCGGCCACGTCCTTCAGCGGCAGGTGGGTGGTGGCCAGGGCCACCCGCAGCGGCGGCTGCGGCGGCTCGCCTTGCGGCGACAGCGGCTGGCCGGCCAGCATCATCACCACCTGCGCGGTGCCGGTCTTCTCGGCGAAGTATTCGGTGTGGCCGGAGAAGGCCACGCCGGCGTCGTTGATGGTGCTCTTTTGCAGCGGCGCGGTGGCCACCGCTTCGAACCAGCCGGCGCCTATGCCTTCGATGGCGGCGTCCAGCGTGGCCAGCACGGCGCGGCCGTTGTCCTTGTCCAGCGTGCCGGGCACCACGTGGGCCGCCAGCGGCACGTCGATCACGCTGATGGTGCCGGGGCCGAAGTGCGGCAGGCCGCCGTTGCGCACCGCTTGCAGCGACAGCGCGGACAGCCGGATCCCGGGGTCGATGTAGCTGGCCGTCATGGCCAGGAAGGCGGCGTCGCCCAGCAGCACGCAATTGACTTCCTTGCGCATGGCCCAGGCGGCGCGGATGGCGATTTCCGGGCCGATGCCGGCCGGTTCGCCGACCGTGACGGCGATGGCCGGGCGGGTGCCGGGGGGGCGCACTCTGGGGCGCCCGGATTGCAGAGTGGCGCTCATCGAGGCTCCCCTTTTCCGGTTATTTCAGGTCGTCGCCGCGGTACTCGACGTAGGCGCGGTCGCGCACCTGGCGCTGCCAGTCTTCCGCCGCTTCCTCGGTCTTGCGTTCGCGGATGGCGTTGCGGGCGGCGGTGCGCTGCTTCTCTTTCGACAGGTCGTCGGTCTTGCGCTCGAGGACTTCGATCAGGTGGTAGCCGAAACTGGTTTCCACCGGCGCGCTCACTTCGCCGATCTTCAGGCCGTTCATGGCCGCTTCGAATTCGGGCAGCGTGTCGCCCGGCATCAGCCAGCCCAGGTCGCCGCCCTTGCTGGCCGAGGTGTCGTTCGACTGCAGGCGCGCCAGGTCTTCGAACTTGGCGGCCTTGTTGTCCAGGCGCTCCTTGAGCTCCAGCAGCTTGCGCTTGGCGTCGGCCGCGCTGGTGCTCGGGGTGACCTTGATCAGGATGTGGCGCGCGCGGGTCTGCGTCACCGCCGCTGCCGCCTGGGCTTCGGCCATGCTGCGCTTGTCGCTCAGCTTCAGGATGTGGAAGGCGCCCACGCTTTTCATCACCGGCGTGACCTGGCCCGGCTTCAGCTTTTCCAGCGCTTCGGCGAACAGCGGCGGCAGGCGGTCGGCGCTGCGCCAGCCCACTTCGCCGCCCTTGAGCGCGTCGGCGGCGTCGGAATAGGTGGCGGCCATCTTGGCGAAGTCGGCGCCGGTGCGCAGCTGGCGCATCACTTCGTCGGCGCGCGCCTTGCGCTGCGCGATCACTTCCGGCGAGGCGTTTTCCGGGATGCGGATCATGATCTGCGAGATGTTCATTTCGAACTGCTCGGCGGCCATGGCGGCTTCGGCGGCCAGGTGGGCGTCCACTTCGGCGTCCGAGATCTGCACCTTGGAGTCCACTTCGTGCTCGCGCAGGCGCTGCATGATGATCTCTTCGCGGATCTCTTCGCGGAAGGCGGCGAAGGTGATGCCTTCCTTCTCCATCTGGTTGCGCATGTCCTGCACGGTGAGCTTCTGCTGCTCGGCGATGCGGGCGATGGCGCGGTCGAGCTGGTTGTCGTCCACCCGCACGCCCATTTCCTTGGCCAGCTGCAGCTGGGCGCGTTCGACGATCATGCGCTCCAGGATCTGGCGCTGCAGATCGGCGTCGCCGGGCAGTTGCACGTTCTGCGCCTTCATGCGCTGCACCACGGTCTTGACACGCTCGGACAGCTCGCGGCGCGTGATGACGTCTTCGTTGACAACCACGGCGATCGAGTCGATCGGCGTGTTGCTGGTCTGGCCGACCGGGACCGGCGGCGTGAAGCCTTTGACCGGGGCGGCAGGAGTAGCCGCAGCCGGCTTGGCGTCCTGCGCCAGAGCGTTGCCGCCGGCGGTGATGGCGCACAGCAGCAGGGCTGCGATCTTGAGTTGGTGCATACGGGCATTACGCATAGATGTGACGCTCATGAGTCAGTGGTGAAGGATAAAGCCGGGTTAGCGGCGGGTGCTCTCGTTCAGGCGCTGGTAGCCGGGAATGCTGTTGCGCAGCACCTCCAGCGGATTGCCGACGCCGAACTTGGACAAGCCGTTCAGCTCCAGCTGGAAGAAGATCGGCGTGGACGCCTCCTTGGCGGTGGTCACGAAGCGCTGCGCGCCCATGCGGAACACCCAGCAGTCGTGCGCGTATTCCAGGCCCAGCAAGCCTTCCAGGATTTTCCTGTCCTGCAAAGAATAGCTGATGCGGCCCACGCCGTACCAGCGCGCCGTCAGCGGCCATTGGCTGGACAGGTCCACGTTCTTGAAAATGTCCTTGTTGCTGACCGAGTCGCGCAGGTAGCGGTAGCCCAGGTTCAGCACTTTTTTCGGGCCGGGGCTCCAGCGCACGGCGTGGTTGGAGCTGACCACGCGGCTGTCCGACGGATTGTACTGCAGCGCGCTGTCGATGGCCCAGCTCTCGGAGATGACGCCGGTGGCCGCCAGCAGGATGTCCGATTTGGCGTCGCGCGTGGGGGTGCTGGCGTCGAGCTGCACGCGCTGGTCGCTGAAGTAGAAGCGCTGGCCGAAGGCCAGGCGCAGGCGCTCGGCGCCGCTCGCCTCGAGGAAGCGCGACACCACGGCCGCCGTGATCTGGTTGGCGTCGCCCACCCGGTCCGAGCCGACGAAGCGGTTCTCGTTGAAGATCTGCGAGAAGTTGAAGGTGGCCGCCGCCGTGTCGAAGTTCGGGAACTCCTTCTGGTCGCGGTACGGGGTCTTCACGTAGAACAGGCGCGGCTCCAGCGTCTGCGTGGCGTCGCGGCCGAACAGCTTGGCGTCGCGCTCGAACACCAGGCCCGAATCGAGCGAGATGGTGGGCACGGCGCGCGTGAGCGATTTGCCGTCGGCGCCGTCGTGCGGGTCGAGCTGGTAGGCCGCCGCGTTGAGCATCAGCTTGGGCGTGATGAAGTAGCTCGGGCCGATGATGGGGTAGCTCACCTGCGGCACCGCCACCAGGCGGTTGCCGCGCGTCAGGGTCGGGTGCCAGAAGCTGGTCAGTTCGCTGCTGACCTGCCAGTCGAAGCCGGCCACGTCGTAGCGGGCGGCCTGGAAATTGATGGCCGGCAGGCGGTCGTAGGGGCGCGACACGAACAGCGACGGGTCGGTGACGGCGGCCGGGTCCTGCAGCACCTGGTATTTCTGCACCCGGGCCGACAGGCTCCAGTATTCGCCGCGGTAGTCGGTGCGCAGTTCGCGCAGCAGCTGGCGTTCGGCCGAGCCGGCCACGGTCTTGGAGAAGTCGCTCGGGTAGTTCTCGTCCGACGCGGCGCGCAGGTTCCAGCCGTAGGACCAGCCCTTGGCGATGGCCTGCGTGTGGTTGGACGTGATCATCCAGCGGTCGGCGTCGGCCAGCTTGTCGTTCGGCAGATACTCGATGAAGGTGTCGCCGGCGTAGCTGCCGGCGTCGGTCTCGCCGATGTAGCGCGCGTGCGCCCCGAGCTGGATGCCGCGCTGCGCGATCAGGCGCGGGAACAGCGTCAGGTCGCGGTTGGGCGCGATGTTGAAGTAGTACGGCACCGTCAGTTCGGCGCGGCCCTTGGAGCCGAAGCCCGGGATCGGCGGCAGCCAGCCGGAGCGGCGCGCGCCCGACAGCGAGAACGACATGGCCGGCGTGCCGATGATGGGCACGTCCTTGAAGTAGACGATGGTCTTGCCGGCCACGCCCACGTCGCGCCCGGAGTCCAGGTTCAGCGTGCTCGATTTCAGGTACCAGTCCGGGTTCGGGCCCTGGCAGGTGCTGTAGGTGCCGTCGATGACCAGCGCCTCGTCCTCGTTGAGGAAGTTGATGCGCTGCGCCTTGCCCTGCGCCGCGTTCAGTTCCAGCTTGTAGGTCGGGTTGAGCATATAGCCCTTGCCCGACTCCATGTTCAGCTTGACCTCGTCGCCGGTGTAGTAGTCGCCGTAGCGCCAGATCTTCACGCCGCCGCGCGCCTCCACCTCGTCTTCGACCTGGCGGAAGCAGGCCACGTCGGCGGTGACGCGGGTCTTGTCGCGCACGATCTCCACGTCGCGCGTCAGGTTCAGCTCGCGGTCGGGCCGTCCGTCGAATTCTTCGGCGCGGATGATGGTGGGCGCTTCCGGGTCCGCCACGTGGCTGCGTTTGGGGGCGGTCTGGGCGTAGCCGGGCACCGCCGTGGCGGTGACGAGGGCCGTGAGCGCGAACGCCCAGCTGTGGGGGCTAGGAGGGACTGAGAACCGGCTCATGAAATGAAGGGACGAAACACCATTGACAGGCGATTTTTTAAGTTGAATCCCTTATTATATGGGAATTGTTCACACCAACCGGATTCCACAGGCTGTTTCATGTCTTTATTGTCTAATTCACCACCAAACGGCGCCCACGACGGCGCCGACGCCCGCCTGATCCTGTTGAAAGATTGGCTGACTTCCCTCAACCTGGTCGATCCGGCCTCGGCCCGTCCGGCCTCGGCCGACGCCAGCTTCCGGCGCTATTTCCGGGTCGACGTGCTGCCCACGCACCGGCAGGCCCACGGCGCCACCCTGATCGTGATGGACGCGCCGCCCGAACGCGAGAACGTGCCGGCCTTCGTCAAGGTTGACGCGCTGTTCGCCGCCGCCGGCGTGTCGGTGCCCGCCATCGTGGCGCAGGACGTCGAGCGCGGCTTGCTGCTGCTGCAGGACCTGGGCGTGAGCACCTATCTGCAGGTGCTGGACCACGACAACGCCTCCACCATGTACGCCGAGGCGCTGGAAGCGCTGGTGAAAATCCAGAAGGCCAGCCAGCCCGGTGTGCTGCCCGAATTCGACCGCGCCTTCATGCTGCGCGAGCTGAACCTGTTCCCGGAATGGTACATCGGCAAGCACCTGGGCGCGGTGCTGACCGAAGCCCAGGCGGCCGAGCTGCAAAAGGTGTTCGACGCCATCATCGCCAACTGCCTGGCGCAGCAGCAGGTCTTCATGCACCGCGATTTCCACTCGCGCAACCTGATGTGGATGGACGAGAAGAACCCCGGCATCCTCGATTTCCAGGACGCCGTGTACGGTCCCATCACCTACGACGTGGCCTCGCTGCTGCGCGACGCCTACATTTCGTGGGACGAGGAGCTGGTGCTGGACTGGGCCATCCGCTACTGGCAGCACGCCAAGGCCGAAGGCCTGCCGGTGAACAAGGACATCGACTCCTTCTACAAGGACTTCGAATACATGGCGCTGCAGCGCCACCTGAAAATCCTCGGCATCTTCTGCCGCCTGAACTACCGCGACGGCAAGCCGCTGTACCTGGGCGACCTGCCGACGGTGCTGGAATACGTGCGCAAGACGGCCGGCCGCTACAAGGACTTGAAGCCGCTGGTGCGCCTGCTGGACGCGCTGGAAAACAAACAGCCCCAAGTCGGCTATACCTTCTGAGGACGGCGCCATGAAAGCCATGATACTGGCCGCCGGACGCGGCGAGCGCATGCGTCCGCTGACCGACGACTGCCCCAAGCCGCTGCTGAAAGTGCGCGGCCGGCCGCTGATCGTCTGGCACATCCTGAACCTGGTGCGCGCCGGGATCACGGAAATCGTCATCAACCATTCCTACCTGGGCCACATGATCGAGGACGCGCTGGGCGACGGCAGCCAGTTCGGCGCGCAGATCCGCTACTCGCCGGAGCCGGTGCCGCTGGAAACGGCGGGCGGCATCGCGCAGGCGCGCCACCTGCTGGGCGAAGAGCCCTTCCTGTGCCTGTCGGCCGACATTTACTGCCCCTACTTCGACTTCGAGCAGGTCAAGGACGTGCTGCACGATAAGGACATGTGGGGCAACCCCTATCCCAAGGACAAGCGCGACGCGGCCTGGATCTGGCTGACCAAGAACCCGTGGCACAACCCCAAGGGCGACTTCGCGCTGAACATGTACACCGTCGCCAATGAAGGCGACGCGCTGTGGAACTTCGCCAACATCGGCGTGTACCGCGCCGAGATGTTCGACGAGATCGTGCCGGGCCAGCACGCCCGCATGGGCACCCTGATCCGCAAGTACGCGGACCTGGGCCGGGTGGGCGGCGAGCTGTATGAAGGCGACTGGGTCAACGTCGGTACCGTGGACCAGCTCAATGAGCTGAACGGCGTGAAGGCAGCAACCGGAAGCTCCGCGCCATGAACGCCTACGCCCTGCGCCGCAAGCGCCTGCTGGCGCTGATGGAGCCGGGCAGCGTGGCCGTGCTGGCCACCGCGCCCGAAATGCCGCGCAACAGCGACAGCGACTATCCCTACCGCCACGACAGCCACTTCTACTACCTGACCGGCTTCACCGAGCCGGAGGCGGTACTGGTGCTGGCGGCGCCGCATCACGACACGCCGGCGCAAGCGGTGCTGTTCTGCCGCGAGAAGAACGCCGAGCGCGAAATCTGGGAAGGCTACCGGCACGGCCCGGAAGCGGCGCGCGAGGCCTTCGGCTTCGACGCCGCCTTTCCGGTCGCCGCGCTCGATACCGAAATGCCGCGCCTGCTGGCCAACGTGCCCACGCTGTACGCGCCGCAAGGCCGCGCCGCGCAGCACGCGCTGCTGGAACCGCAGATCAAGCGCTGGATCGACGCGGTGCGCGGCCAGGCCCGCAGCGGCGTGACGGCGCCGGAAACGCAGCACAACCTGCTGCCGCTGGTCGACGAGATGCGCCTGATCAAGGACGAGGACGAGCAGGCCATCATGCTGCGCGCCGCCACCATTTCCGGCCAGGCCCACGCGCGCGCCATGCGCGCCTCGCGGCCCGGCATGCATGAATACGAGATCGAAGCGGAGCTGCTGTACGAGTTCCGCCGCAACGGCGCGCAGGCGCCGGCCTACAACACCATCGTCGCCAGCGGCGCCAATGCCTGCGTGCTGCACTACAGCGCCAACAACGCGCAAACGCAGGACGGCGACCTGGTGCTGATCGACGCCGGCTGCGAGCTCGATGGCTACGCTTCCGACATCACGCGCACCTACCCGGTGAACGGCCGCTTCAGCGCGCCGCAGCGCGCGCTGTACGAACTGGTGCTGGCGGCGCAGGCCGCCGCGCTGCAGGCGATCCGTCCCGGCCAGCCCTACCAGGCGGTGCACGACGCCGCCGTGCGCGTGCTGGCGCAGGGCATGCTGGACCTGGGCCTGCTGGACCAGCGCAAGTACGCCAGCGTGGACGAAGCCATTGCCGCCAAGGCCTACACCCGTTTCTACATGCACGGCACCGGCCACTGGCTGGGCATGGACGTGCACGACGTGGGCCTGTACCGCGACGTGCACACCACCGGCACGCCATCGCGCCTGCTGCACGCGGGCATGGTGCTGACGGTGGAGCCGGGCATCTACGTGCGCCCCGGCGAGGACGTGCCGCAGCAGTACTGGAACATCGGCATCCGCATCGAGGACGACGTGCTGGTGACGAACGACGGCTACACCATCCTGAGCGCCGCAGCGCCAAAGACGGTGGACGAGATCGAACAAACGATGCAAGCCGCCCGGGCCTCGCAGCCATGAGCGGCACGCGCACCTATACCGGCGCGGCGTCGGTGCAGCAGATGCAGCCGCCGCAGCCGGCATTGCCGGACTATGACATCGCCATCTGCGGCGCCGGCCCGGCCGGCATGGCGCTGGCGGCGCTGCTGGCCAGGCGCGGCGTGGCGCCGCAGCGCATTGCGCTGATCGACGCGCGCACCCTGCAGCAGGCCAGCAACGACCCGCGCTCGCTGGCGCTGTCCTACGGCAGCCGCCAGATCCTGGAAGGCATCGGCAGCTGGCCGGTGCCCGCCACCGCCATCCACCAGATCCACGTGTCGCGCCGCGGCCAGTTCGGCCGCAGCATGATAGACCGCGAGGAACACAAGCTCGACGCGCTCGGCTACGTGAGCCGCTACGGCGCGCTGGTGACCGAACTGGGCGCCGCCTGCGAGCGCGCCGGCATCGCCGCGCTGCGGCCCGCCCTGGTGACCGGCCTGGACGAGCAGCCCGGCCACGTCGCCATCGCCATCGAGGAAGACGGCAAGCCGCGCACGCTGACGGCCGCCATCGTGGTGCAGGCCGAGGGCGGCCTGTTCGGCGAGCAGCAAGCCAAGTCCATGCAGCGCGACTACGGCCAGACCGCCATCATCGCGCAGGTGCGCAGCAGCGCGCCGGTGCCGCACCGCGCCTACGAGCGCTTCACCGCACAAGGCCCGCTGGCGCTACTGCCGCAGGACGATGAATACTCCCTGGTGTGGTGCGTGCGGCCCGGCACGGCGCAAGCCCTGCTCGGTCTGGACGACGCGGCCTTCCTGCAGCAGCTGGGCGAGGCCTTCGGCACGCGGCTGGGCAGCTTCACCAGCGTATCGCGCCGCCTGGCGTTCCCGCTCGGGCTGAACGCCGGTACGCAAGGCAGCGCGCGCATGGCCGCCATCGGCAACGCTGCGCAGACCCTGCACCCGGTGGCGGGCCAGGGCCTGAACCTGGGCCTGCGCGACGCCGCCGTGCTGGCGCGCCTGCTGGCGCAAGGCGCCACGCCGGCCATGCTGGCGCAATACGAAACCCTGCGGCGCCACGACCGCAGCCTGACCGTGCACCTGACCGACACCATGGCGCGCGTGTTCGCCAACGAGTCGCCCGCGCAAGCCCTGCTGGGCGCCTCGCTGGCCGCCATCGACCTGTTCCGCCCCGCGCGCAGCATGCTGGCCGAGCTGATGATGTACGGCCGCCGCTAGGCCCTTATGCGCGCCTTCGCCTCCCGCGCCATGGCCGTGGCAACGGCAATGAGCACGGCCTTGCCGGGCGCTGCGCAGGCCAGGGAGGTAATGACCTGGGTGATGCCCGACTTCGCCCCCGCCTCCATCCCGGTGGACGGCAAGCCGGGCCAGGGCGTGGCCGACCAGGCGGTCAATTTCATCACCGGCAAATGGCCGCATACCGAGCACCGCTTCATCTACGCCAATGCGCGCCGCACCTGGGAGATGCTGTCGCGCGGCGAACAAGTGTGCTTTGCGGCCGCGCTGCGCACGCCGGACCGCGAACGCATCGCCTACTTCAGCAACGCCAACCGGCTGCCGCCGCCCAGCCTCGTGCTGCGCAGCGACGTGCTGCCATCCGTGCCGCTGAACGGCGCCGGCGAAGCCGACCTCCCCGCCCTGCTGGCGCGGCGCGCGCTGCGCGGCCTGGTGGTCGAAAAGCGCAGCTATGGCGCGCTGGCCGACCAGGCGATCGCGCAGCGGCCCGCGAACTCGGCGCTGCACACCACGGCGGCCGGCAACTACGGCAAGAACATCTTCAGGATGATCGCCGCCGGCCGCACCGACTACACGCTGGACTATGACTTCGCCTTTGCCTACGAGCGGGCGCGCACGCCCGAACTGGCCGCGCTGACCACGGTGCCGATAGCGGGCAGCGGCGCCCCCGTCACCGCCGGTTTCGCCTGCCCGCGCACGGCCTGGGGCCGCACCGCCATCATCCGCATCGACCGCCTGCTCGGCACGCGCGAAGGCGCGGCGGCGCTGGTACGCGCGCAGTCCAGCTGGCAGACCGAAGCCTCGCGCCAGCGCTACGCCGCCGACACCGCCGAATTCGCCCGCCAGCGCGCCAAGCCCAGCCCCGCTTCCGACTTCGAATAAAAAAAAGGTTCTTCACGGATTTCCGGGAATCGAACTGCGAAACGTCAACTTGCCGGCCTCCCCCGCTGTGGCCGCACCGCTCGATGGCCCGGCGACGCTGGGCCGTGTCTCGTGTTTTCGGCTTTTTACTAAAACATGCTACCCCTTACTACATCGCTATATACCGCGATATTCCGCACGATTCTTCGCCAAGCCGGAACTAAACGTCACTAGACGCATCTAACCAGCATGGGCAAGACAATCTGGCATTGCCTATCGTTCGGCATCGCAACTTTAGTAACGGGTAGCGGGTTGTAGCACTGCTTAGCGCTGGTTAGCAGCGCATAGTAAAAACCACTTTTCGAGAGGCACACCATGTCCATCCATACACTCCCGGTCCATCTCCCTTTCGAGACACTGCAAGCGCTGGGCGAATTCACCGGAAAATGGTGGTCGGATACCTATAACCTGGAACCGTTCATTTGCCAGGCCATCGACAACTTCGTGAAGCAGGCGCCGGCAGCCGAACAGGCGCCGCAGGCGCCATCCGAGGCTGGATACCAATGGAAGCAGGTATTTCTTCCGGAGGGCACCAGGCTGCGCGCCAGTTTTGGCAAGCAGCCCTACTACGCCACGGTGGAAGGGACGGAAATCAAGTATGGCGAGCGCGCAGTGTCGCCGTCGTGCTTTGCGAATCTGCAAGGCAGCGGCAACCGAAACGCCTGGAAGGCCATCTGGTTACGCCTGCCAGGCAGTGATGAATGGCTGCTCGCCGATGTCTGCCGGTCCGCGCGCAAAGCGGCAATAGCACGCTTGCTTGGCAGCGCGGTTCAGGCCGGCCACCCGCAGCAAGAGAACGAGCGGCAGCCACACACACGCCCAACAGGTGGCCGTTCGGTTGACGACGTGCGTGTTGAAAGCCCACGACCCGCTACCGTGCAGGCCAACAGTCCACCGGCTCGCCCTGTGTTCGACACTCCGGCACCGGCGAGCGGTAATGCCCAACGCCGCCCAGGACGACGCAGCCGCCGTAAGCGCCGTGCAGCGAAACACCTTCCCGGAAATCCGTGAAGAACCCCAAAAAAAAGCCCGCCGGAAGGCGGGCTTGGTTGCGGGACAGCGGTCTTACTCGACCGCTTTCACCATGTCTTCAATCACCTTCTTCGCATCGCCGAACACCATCATGGTGTTGGCCTGGTAGAACAGGTCATTGTCCAGGCCCGCGTAGCCGGAGGCCATGGAGCGCTTGTTGACGATGATGCTCTTGGCCTTGTAGGCTTCCAGGATCGGCATGCCGGCGATCGGCGATTTCGGATCTTTCGCGGCCGGGTTCACCACGTCGTTCGCGCCCAGCACCAGCACCACGTCGGTCTGGCCGAATTCGCCGTTGATGTCTTCCATCTCGAACACCTGGTCGTACGGCACTTCGGCTTCCGCCAGCAGCACGTTCATGTGGCCGGGCATGCGGCCCGCCACCGGGTGGATCGCGTACTTCACGGTCACGCCCTTGTGCGTCAGCTTCTCCACCAGCTCTTTCAGCGAGTGCTGCGCGCGCGCCACCGCCAGGCCGTAGCCTGGGACGATGATCACGGTTTCCGCGTTGGCCATGATGAACGATGCGTCATCGGCCGAACCGGATTTCACCGGACGCGCAGGCTGCGCGCCGCCGCCCGACGCGGCGGCTGCCGCGTCGCCGCCGAAGCCGCCCAGGATCACGTTGAAGAAGGAGCGGTTCATGGCCTTGCACATGATGTAGGACAGGATCGCGCCCGAGGAACCCACCAGCGAACCGGCGATGATCAGCATGGAGTTGTTCAGCGAGAAGCCGATGCCCGCCGCCGCCCAGCCGGAGTAGCTGTTCAGCATCGACACCACCACCGGCATGTCGGCGCCGCCGATCGGGATGATGATCAGCACGCCCAGCACGAAGGCGATGGCGGTCATGACGATGAACGGGGTCCACGCCGGCTCCACGCCGCCCGCGAACACGAAGGCCAGGCCGAGGCCGACCATCACCACCGCCAGCGCCAGGTTCAGCATGTGCTGCCCGGCGAACACCACCGGCGCGCCCTGGAACAGGCGGAACTTGTACTTGCCCGCCAGCTTGCCGAAGGCGATCACCGAACCGGAGAAGGTGATGGCGCCGACGAAGGTACCGATGAACAGCTCCAGCCGGTTACCCAGCGGCAGCGCCTCGCCCACCTTGGCGATGTTGAAGGCGTGCGGCTCGGACACGGCGGCCACCGCGATGCACACTGCGGCCAGGCCGATCAGCGAGTGCATGGCGGCCACCAGTTCCGGCATCTTGGTCATCTCGACGGTCTTGGCGAGATAGGCGCCGATGCTGCCGCCCACCACCACGCCCAGCGCCACCAGGCCCAGGCCCAGGCCATTGCCGGCGCCCAGGCCGGCGCTGGCCGCGTCGGCGCGCAGTTTGAGGATCAGCGCCAAGGTGGTGACGGCCGCGATGGCCATGCCGGTCATGCCGAAGGCATTGCCGCGGCGCGCGTTGGCCGGCGACGACAAGCCCTTGAGCGCCTGGATGAAGCACACCGAGGCGATCAGGTACATCATCGTGACGAGGTTCATGCTGATGAAGCTCATGCTTTGCCCCCCTCGATCGCGGCGGCCGCAGGCTTGGCCTTCGGTTCCTTCTTCTTGAACATCTCCAGCATGCGCTGGGTGACCAGGAAGCCGCCGAACACGTTGACGGCGGCCAGCGCCACCGCCACGGTGCCGGCAACCTGGCCGGTCAGGCCTTCGGTCAGGCCGGCCGCCAGCATGGCGCCGACGATGATGATGGCCGATACCGCATTGGTCACCGCCATCAGCGGCGTATGCAGCGCGGGCGTGACGCCCCAGACCACGTGGTAGCCGACGTAGATCGCCAGCACGAAGATAATGAGGTTGATGATGGTATGGCTCACTTCCATGTTGTTCTCCTTATTTGCGCAGTCATTTACGCAACACCAGATTGTCGGCGCACACCAGGGTGGCCTTCAGGATCTCGTCTTCGCGGTCGATCACCAGCTTGTCTTCCTTGTCGATGATCAGTTTGAGGAAGTCCAGCACGTTGCGCGCATACAGGGCGGACGCGTCGGCCGCCACGTGGCAGGCCAGGTCCGGCTCGCCGACGATGTGCACGCCGTGCTTGATAACGGTCTTGTTCAGTTCGGACAGCGGGCAGTTGCCGCCCTGGCTCACGGCCAGGTCGACGATCACGGAGCCCGGCTTCATGGCCTTCACGGTTTCCTCGGAGATCAGCACCGGCGCGGCGCGGCCCGGGATCAGCGCGGTGGTGATGACGATGTCGGCCAGCTTGGCGCGCTCGTGCACCAGCGCCGCCTGGCGCTTCATCCAGTCGGCCGGCATGGAACGGGCATAGCCGCCCACGCCTTGCGCGATCTCTTTTTCCTCATCGGTGAGGAAGGGCACGTCGATGAACTTGGCGCCCAGCGATTCCACCTGCTCCTTCACGGGCGGACGCACGTCGGACGCTTCGATCACCGCGCCCAGGCGCTTGGCCGTGGCGATCGCCTGCAGGCCGGCCACGCCCACGCCCATGATCAGCACGCGCGCCGCTTTCACGGTGCCGGCGGCGGTCATCAGCATGGGCATGAAGCGCTGGTAGGTGTTGGCGCCCACCAGCACCGCCTTGTAGCCGGCGATGTTGGCCTGCGAGGACAGCACGTCCATCGACTGCGCGCGCGTGATGCGCGGCACCGCTTCCAGCGCGAAGGCTTGCAGCCCGGCCGCCGCCATGGCGGTGATGTTCTCCGCGTCGAAGGGGTTGAGCATGCCGATCAACACCGTGCCCGGCTTCATCAGCACGCGCTCCTCGGCGCTCGGGGCGCGCACTTTCAGCACCACCTCGGCGCCGTAGGCGTCGGCCGCGGTGCCGATGGTGGCGCCGGCCGCCGCATACGCCTCGTCCGTCACCGAGGCCGTGATGCCGGCCCCCGCCTGGACGATGATCTGATGCTTGGCGGCGAGTTTTTTTACTGTTTCGGGCGTGGCCGCGACCCGGGTTTCCCCGGGCCGCGTTTCAGCCGGTATGCCTATCCTCATGTAGCCTCCAGAAGTTGCAAAATAATGTTGCTCTTCTTAGAACATAGCACGGTTTTCAAGAAAGATAACCTTTTTGGCCGAACGACAACCATACCCTGTGGCACATATGACACCCCCTGTTTCATACCGTGAGAACCATATTCCACGTGGTGCAAAGCAAGCCCCAAAACCGGCAAAAACACCGGTTTTAATCGAAGTTTCCCTCTATTTAGACGACATCGGAACGCAACACCCCGGAACAAGCTAAAATGGCGGCTCTTTCAAGGAAGAGACACATGCCGCGTACCTGGAGACCCTCTGTAACCGTTGCCGCTGTCATCGAACGCGATGGCAAATTCCTATTGATCGAGGAAGAAACCAGCGACGGCATACGCCTGAACCAGCCGGCCGGCCACCTGGATCCGTTCGAGTCGCTGGAGCAGGCGGTGGTGCGCGAAGTGCTGGAGGAAACCGCCTACGATTTCACGCCGACCGGCCTGGTGGGCATGTATATGTCGCGCTACCGTTCGGCGCGCACCGGCGAGGCGGTGCAGTACCTGCGCTTCGCCTTCTGCGGCGTGGCCGGCGACCTGCACGAAGGCCGCCCGCTGGACGAGGGCATCCTGCGCACCATGTGGCTCACGCGCGACGAAATCGCCGCCTGCGCCGAACGCCACCGCAGCCCTTTGCTGCTGACCTGCGTGGACGAGTACCTGGCGGGCAAACGCGCGCCTTTGGAGCTGTTGCACACACATGTATCGGTGTTCGATGATGTTTGAGTGAAGTTAAAAGAAGTTTGACGGAAATCAAGAATGAGCAAGAAAAAAGTCGTTATCGGCATGTCGGGCGGGGTGGACTCCTCGGTCGCGGCGTGGATGCTGAAGGAACAGGGTTACGAGGTGATCGGCCTGTTCATGAAGAACTGGGAAGATGACGACGACTCCGAATACTGCTCCACCCGCCAGGACTGGATCGACGCGGCCAGCGTGGCCGACGTGGTGGGCGTGGACATCGAGGCGGTGAACTTCGCCGCCGAATACAAGGACCGCGTGTTCGCCGAGTTCCTGCGCGAATACCAGGCCGGCCGCACGCCGAACCCGGACGTGCTGTGCAACGCCGAAATCAAGTTCAAGGCCTTCCTCGACCACGCCATGCACCTGGGCGCGGACCTGATCGCCACCGGCCACTACGCGCGCGTGCGCCAGAACATGGACCACGGCCGCTTCGAGCTGCTGAAGGCCTTCGACCACACCAAGGACCAGAGCTATTTCCTGCACCGCCTGAACCAGGCGCAGTTGTCCAAGACCCTGTTCCCGCTGGGTGAAATCCCGAAGACCGAAGTGCGCAAGATCGCCGGGCAGCTGCAGCTGCCGAACGCCGCCAAGAAGGATTCGACCGGCATCTGCTTCATCGGCGAGCGCCCGTTCCGCGAGTTCCTGGGCCGCTACCTGCAGCACAAGCCGGGGCCGATGAAGACGCCGGACGGCAAGGTGGTGGGCGAGCACGTGGGCCTGTCTTTCTACACGCTGGGCCAGCGCAAGGGCATCGGCATCGGCGGCGTGAAGACCTACCAGAACGCCGACGGCTCCAGCGACGCCTGGTACGTGGCGCGCAAGGACATCGAGAACAACACGCTGTGGGTGGTGCAGGGACACGACCATCCGTGGCTGCTGTCGTCCGCGCTGACGGCGGACCAGGCCAGCTGGATCGCCGGCACGGCGCCCGAGGCCGGCCGCATCTCGGCCAAGACCCGCTACCGCCAGGCCGACGTGCCGTGCGACGTGGCGGCCGACGGCGCGCTCAACTTCACGCTCGGCTTCCCGGACGCGCAGTGGGCGGTGACGCCCGGCCAGTCGGCCGTGCTGTACGACGGCGACGTGTGCCTGGGCGGCGGCATCATCGCCGCCTCCACCTTCAAATAATCAACCTTCGGCCGCGCCTTCGCCGTTCTGATCCGCCAGCGCCTTCTGCTGGCGTTTTACCATGGCGATCACGGTATTGCGGATGGTCTTGAGCACCGTGCCGCCGTTGAAGGGCTTGACGATGAAGCCGTTCACGCCCATGGCGTGGGCCTTCTGCACGGTGGCCGCGTCGAACTCGCTCGACACCATGAAGATCAGCGACTTCGGCCAGTCCTTGCGCAGCTGCGCGATGGAGGCCTCGTCGGCGTCGAACACGTCGCGCGCGATGCAGACGATCTGCGGCTGGTACTTGACCATCAGCGCGATGGCGCTGGCGCCGGTGTGGCCCTGGCCCACCACGTCGTAGCCGCCGTCCAGCAGCACCGTATTCAGCAAGCCGCGCGCCACCGCGCTGGTGTCGACTATCACCGCTTTTAACATCTCTCACCCCACTTATTCTTGCTTATTCTTTGATCTCACGCGGATTCCCAGGCCAGCATGTTCCAGCTCACGCCGACCCGCACATCCGTCTTTAACTGCACCAGCTGACGAGAAAGATACAGCATCTCGCGCTCTTTTCGTAACGTTTCGCCCAGCGTGTCCTTGAGGATGCCGGCGCCGGCCATGATGGCGTCCAGCGTGCCGTAGGTGCGCAACAGTCTGGCCGCCGTCTTCAGGCCCACCTTGGACACGCCCGGAATGCTGTCGGTGGCGTCGCCCATCAGCGCCAGCAGGTCCGGCAGCTGCTCGGGCGGCACGCCCCATTTCTTCTCGCACCAGGCGTGGTCGTGCCATTCGCTCTTGAAATGGTCCCACACCAGCGCGCCCTGGGCAACCAGGCAATGCAGGTCCTTGTCGGTGGTCGCGACGACGGCCGCGCCGCGGTCCTCGGCCAGCCAGCGCAGCACCACGGTGCCGATCACGTCGTCCGCCTCCACGTCCGGCAGGCTGACCACGCGCAGGCCGAAGCGGCCCAGGCTCTGGTAGAACTCCGGCAGCGCCTCGCGCAGCACGCCGGGCATGGGCGCGCGGCCCTCGCGGTAGCCGGCGTAGAGCTGGTGGCGCCAGGTGGGGCCGCCGAAGTCGAAGGCCGGCAGCACGTGGGTGGGCTGGTGGTCGGTGATCAGGTTGCGGAACGAGGACAGCGCATGGCGCAGCGCGATGTCGGCCTTCAGGTCCGAATCGGGTTCGGGGCTGGCTTCATACACGCGGCGCACGATGTTCAAGCCGTCGATGGCGAGGAGTCTACCCATGGAAAATCTGCTTCTGGTTCAGTGGCGCCATTCTAGCATTGGCGCCGGCCACCACCCAGCGCCCCCGGCTCAGCGCAGCAGCTCGTAGGGGCCGCCTTTTTCCAGCGCGCGCTGGTAGGCGGGGCGGGCGTGGATGCGCGCCAGGAAGGCCATCAGCTTCGGCCGGCTGCGCGCCAGGCCGCCGCGCGCGGCCGCGGCCTCGAGCGGGAAGCTCATCTGCACGTCGGCCGCGCTGAACTCGGCGCCGGCGAACCATTCGGTCTTGCCCAGCTCGCCCTCCAGGTAATCCAGGTGCTGCTCGATCTGCGGCAGGATGTAGCTGCCCTTGACCTTGGCCGCGATGGCCTTGGCGATGGGCTTGACGAAGAACGGCGCCGGGCTGCTCTCGACCCGGTCGAACACCAGCTTCATCAGCAGCGGCGCCATGGCCGAGCCTTCGGCGTAATGCAGGAAATAGGTCCAGCGCCGCTTGTCGGCCGTGCCGGCGGCCGGCACCAGCCTGCCGTTGCCGTACTTCTCCACCAGGTACTCGATGATGGCGCCCGACTCGGCCACCGTGGCGTCGCCGTCGGTGATGACGGGCGACTTGCCCAGCGGGTGGATGGCGCGCAGCGACGGCGGCGCCAGCATGGTCTTGGGGTCGCGCTGGTAGCGCACGATGTCGTATTCCAGCCCCAGTTCCTCGAGCAGCCACAGCACGCGCTGCGAGCGCGAATTGTTCAGGTGGTGGACCACGATCATGACGGCTTTCCTCATAGTGCGCAGGGCCCCGCCCCGCAATCCGCCAGCTTAGCATTCCGGCCATATTTTCGCTGGAACTATCATTCTAGCTGAATGGGAATGATAACAATTCTCGTTTACATAGTTGCTTGCAATTGCTATCATCTCGTTGATCTTTACAAACTTTTACTGAGAACACACAACATGGCAATCAAAAGCCGCAAGCACGCACACCCAGCCTTCACTCCAATGAACTCGCTCCTGGCCGCCATGCTGCTGCCGATGGTGGCCACCGGCGCACACGCGGCCGAAGCGGCCGCCGCCGGCTCCAGCGCCGCTGCTCCCTTGGGCGCCGTGCAGGAAGTGCGCGTCGAGGGCGCCAAAGAGAACGAATTCAAAGCCGACCGCGCCGCGTCCGGCAAGTACACGGAACTGCTGGTTAACACGCCGCAGACCATTACCGTCATCAAGCGCGAGCTGATCGAACAGCAAGGCGCCGTCACGCTGACCGAAGCGCTGGCCAACACCCCTGGCGTGGGCGCCTTCTTCCTGGGCGAAAACGGCAACACCAACACCGGCGACGCGATCTTCATGCGCGGCTTCGACGCCTCCAGCAGCATCTACGTGGACGGCGTGCGCGACATGGGCTCGATCTCGCGCGACACCTTCAACGTGGAACAGATCGACATCCTGAAAGGCCCGGCCGGCACCGACAGCGGCCGCGGCTCGCCGACCGGCTCGGTCAACCTGACCTCCAAGCAGGCGCAGATGCAGGACGCCTACTCCGGCCGCGTGACGGTGGGCAGCGCCAAGCAGAAGCGCGCCACCGCCGACGTGAACCAGGTGCTGAGCGCCGAAAAAGGCGTGGCCTTGCGCTTCAACGCGCTGGTGCAGGACAGCGGCAAGCCGGGCCGGGACGTCATCGAGAACAAGCGCTGGGCCATCGCGCCGACCATCTCCTTCGGTCTCGGCAGCCCGACCCGTTTGACCCTGAGCTACCTGCACGTGGACCAGGACAACATTCCCGACGGCGGCGTGCCGACCATCGGCCTGCCCGGCTACACCAGCCCGGACTCGAACCAAAAAGACCCGGCCAAGCGCCGCACCTACCTGAACACCGCCGCCATGGTGGATCCGGAAGGCTTCTACGGCTCGACCAGCGACTACGACAAGGTGAAAGCCGACATGGCCACCGTGCGCGTGGACCACGACTTCTCGCCGTCCCTGAAGCTGCAGAACACCGCGCGCTTCGGCAAGACCAAGCAGGACTACCTGCTGACCGCCTTCATGGTTACCGGCCTGAACGCGACCACCGGCGCCCTCGGCAACCTGATCACCGAAACCCCGGCCGGCGTGGTGCTGCCCGCCTCGCAATGGATGCTCAAGCGCAACACCCGCACCATCAAGGACCAGCGCAACGAAATCCTGACCAACCAGACCAACCTGACCGCTGAATTCGACGCCGCCGGCATGAAGCACACCGCCGTGGCCGGACTGGAGTTCACCAACGAGAAGCAGATCAGCTACAGCTACGTGGCCGCCAGCCTGGGCACGCTGGCCGACACCCCGCTGTACGCGCCGGACCCGTCGGCCGCGCTCACCGGCCTGAACCCGACCCGCAGCGGCGCCTTCGCCGACGGCAGCACCAACACCCAGAGCCTGTACCTGTTCGACACCGCCAAGCTGGGCGAAAAGTGGATGTTCAGCGGCGGCGTGCGTGCCGACCACTACCGCACCACCTACAACGCCGTGGCCGTGTCGACCGCGACGTCGAACCCGACCCTGTCGGTCGGCACCCTGGTGCCGACCAACCTGAGCGTGTCGGACACGCTGCTCAACGGCAAACTGTCGGCGCTGTACAAGCCGACCGCCGACAGCAGCGTGTACGCCACCGTGGCCACCTCCAAGCAGCCGCCTGGCGGCAACAACTTCGCCCTGTCCGCCAGCGCCAGCAGCGCGGCCAATCCGAAGTTCGATCCACAGGAAACCACCACCCAGGAAATCGGCGGCAAGTGGGACCTGCTGAAGCAGAAACTGGCCCTGACCGGCGCCATCTACCGCACCACCGTGAAGAACGAAGTGGAGCAGGACGCCACCGATACGACCAAGTACTACCAGACCGGCAAGAAGCGCGTGGAAGGCATTGAAATCGGCGTCACCGGCGAGATCGCCCGCGGCTGGCTGGTCAGCGCAGGCTACGCCCACATGAAAACCGAAGTGCTGTCGGGCCGCGCCGTGACCGCCAATGGCGAGAACCAGCTGACCTACACGCCGAAGGATTCGTTCACCGCGTGGACCTCGTACACCCTGCCGATGGGCCTGAAGATCGGCGGCGGCCTGCGCTACTCCGGCGAGATGCTGCGCGGCACCGACGGCGCCGTCGGCACGCCGGCCTTCGTGGAAGGCTACTGGGTCGCCAACGCCATGGCTGCCTACGCCATCAACAAGAACGTGGACCTGCAGCTGAACATCAACAACATCACCGACGAAACCTATGTCGCGGCGATCAACAAGTCCGGCTACCGCTACACCCCGAGCACCCCGCGCTCGGCCAGCCTGACCGCCAACTTCCGCTTCTAAGCCGTTCAGCTTACCGCACCGCCCTACGGCCTCCCTCCCTTCGCGGGGAGGCCATGTGTGCAGCGCCACCGGGTTCACCGAACCCAGGTGGCGTTTTTTTTGCTTCCGTCCTACAATCGGCCCACCGTACCGAGACAGGATCGTCCATGACCATGCTGCGTTACTCCGCATTCGCCGGCGCCGCCGCCGCCCTGCCGCTGTCGCTGGCCATGGGGGCGCCACTGTGGGTCCCGGCCACCGCAGCTGCATTGACCGCCATCGGCGTCGCCGACGTGCTGCAAACCAAGCGCGCGCTGCGGCGCAACTACCCCATCCTGGCGCACTTCCGCTTCATGTTCGAGGCCATCCGGCCCGAGATCCGCCAATACCTGCTGGAGGACGACCAGTCGGCCGCGCCGTTCTCGCGCAACCAGCGCAGCATCGTCTACCAGCGCGCCAAGCTCGACACCGACAAGCGCCCCTTCGGCACCCAGCTCGACGTCTACCAGCCCGGCTACGAATGGATCAACCACTCGATCCAGCCGGTGCCGGTGAACGGCCACGACTTCCGCATCGAGATCGGCAACCACCCGGACTGCCCGCGCGCCCAGCCCTACAAGGCCAGCGTGTTCAACGTGTCGGCCATGAGCTTCGGTTCGCTGTCGGCCAACGCCATCCTGGCGCTCAACGGCGGCGCCCGTATCGGCGGCTTCATGCACGACACCGGCGAAGGCAGCATCAGCCCCTACCACCGCGAAAACGGCGGCGACCTGGTATGGGAAATCGGCTCCGGCTACTTTGGCTGCCGCAACGAAGACGGCAGCTTCTCGGAGCAGAAATTCGTGGCCAACGCCTGCACGCCGCAGGTGAAGATGATCGAACTGAAACTGTCGCAAGGGGCCAAGCCGGGCCACGGCGGCGTGCTGCCCGGGCCCAAGGTGAGCCTGGAGATCGCCGCCACGCGCGGCGTGATGGCGGGGGTGGACTGCATCTCGCCGGCCAACCACTCGGCCTTTTCCACGCCGCTGGAAATGCTGGCCTTCATCGAGCGGCTGCGCAAGCTGTCCGGCGGCAAGCCGACCGGCTTCAAGCTGGCCATCGGCCACCCGTGGGAATTTTTCGGCATCGTCAAAGCGATGCTGGCCTCCGGCATCACGCCCGACTTCATCGTGGTCGACGGCAGCGAAGGCGGCACCGGCGCCGCGCCGCTGGAATTCACCGACCACGTCGGCACGCCGCTGCAGGAAGCGCTGCTGCTGGTGCACAACACGCTGGTGGGGGCCGGGCTGCGCGAGCGCATCAAGATCGGCGCCTCCGGCAAGATCATCACCGCCTTCGACATCGCGCGCACGCTGGCGCTGGGGGCGGACTGGTGCAACTCGGCGCGCGGCTTCATGTTCGCGCTGGGCTGCATCCAGAGCCAGAGCTGCCACACCGACCACTGCCCGACCGGCGTGGCCACGCAGGACAAGCTGCGCCAGCGCGCGCTGGCGGTGCCGGACAAGACCCAGCGCGTGGCCCACTTCCACCAGAACACCATGAAAGCGCTGGCCGAGCTGATCGCCGCCGCCGGGCTGACGCACCCGTCGCAACTGAAGCCGCACCACATTGTGCGGCGCATCTCGCCCAACCAGGTCAAGCTGGCGTCGGCGCTGCTGCCCTACCTGGAACCCGGCCAGCTGCTCGACCCCACCCTGCTCTCCAAGCTGCCGCCGGTGTTCGGCCTCTACTGGCCGATGGCGCAAGCCGAGTCCTTCCACCCACTGCCGTAAAGCAAAATGGGGTCAGGGTTAATTATCTATGCGTTTGATGCATAGATAATCAACCCTGACCCCATTTGTCTGGCCGGAAAGATTAGCGCTGGACGTGGAGCTGGATGACGCGGCGGGAGGCTGGCGGGGATGGCGGCGGCGCGGAGGCGTCCTTGCCGCTGCTGCTACCGCTGCCGCAGCTGCCGCACGCGCCGCAGCCGGAGCCGCAGCTGTCCTGCACCTTGAAGAATCTGGCCAGCTTGTCTTCGTTCAGGCCGCGCCGCGCCAGGCTGTAGACGATGCGGCGGCGCCAGGCGGCCGGCAGATACTTGGTGCTGGCGTGCAGCAGCGCCGCTGCGACGATCAGGCCGACTATGATCTGCTGCCACATCTCAGGCTCCCAGCATGACCGCGACGCGGTAGGTGATGAAGGAGGCGGTGTAGGCCAGCGCGAACATGTAGCCGGCCATGATGAAGGCGTAGCGCACGCTGCCGGTCTCGCGGCGCACCACCGACAGGGTGGACAGGCACTGCGGCGCAAACACGTACCAGGCCAGCAGCGACAGCGCGGTGGCCATCGACCAGGTCTGCGACAGGATCGGCTGCAGCTGCGAGGCCAGCTCGTCGCCGGTCTGGGACAGCGCGTACACGGTGCCCAGCGCGCCCACCGCCACTTCGCGCGCGGCCATGCCCGGCACCAGCGCGATGCAGATCTGCCAGTTGAAGCCGATCGGCGCGAAGATGAATTCCAGGCCGCGCCCCAGCAGGCCCGCCAGGCTGTAGTAGATCGGCGGGTGGGTGGCGCCTTCCGGGGCGCCGGGGAAGCTGCTCAGCGCCCACAGCAGCACCATCAGGGTCAGGATCACGGTGCCGACGCGGGTCAGGAAGATCTTGGCGCGCTCCCACAGGCCGATGGCCAGGTTGCGCAGGTGCGGCCAGTGGTAGCTGGGCAGTTCCAGCATCAGCGGCTGCTTGCTCTTGGCGCCCATGGCGCGCTTGAAGAACCAGGCCACCGCCATGGCCGAGACGATGCCGGCTACGTACAGCGCGAACAGCACCAGGCCTTGCAGGCTGAGCACGCCCCACACTTCGCGCTCGGGGATGAAGGCGGCGATCACCAGCGCGTACACCGGCAGGCGCGCCGAGCACGTCATCAGCGGGGCGATCATGATGGTGACCAGCCGGTCGCGCGGATTCTGGATGGTGCGCGCCGCCATCACGCCCGGGATGGCGCAGGCAAAGCTGGACAGCAGCGGGATGAAGGCACGCCCGGACAGGCCCACGCCGCCCATCATGCGGTCCAGCAGGAAGGCCGCGCGCGGCAGGTAGCCGCAGTCTTCCAGCACCAGTATGAAGAAGAACAGGATCAGGATCTGCGGCAGGAACACCAGCACGCTGCCGACGCCGCTGATCACGCCGTCCACCAGCAGGCTGCGCAGCACGCCGTCGGCCATGTGCTCCTTCAGCAGGCCGCCGCCGCCGTCCACGGTGTCCTTGATCCACTCCATGATGGGCGCGGCCCAGGCGAACACCGCCTGGAACACCAGGAACATCAGCACCGCCAGGATGATGGGGCCGAGCACCGGGTGCAGCACCACGTCGTCGATCTTCTCGCTCAGGTTGCCCTTGTCGCGGCTGTCGTTGCTGACCACGGACAGGATGCGGCGCACTTCGCGCTGCGTCTCTTCCACCGTCACGGCGTCGATGGCGTCCAGCGGCTTGGCCTTGACGGCGGCCAGCGGCCACATCTGGTCCAGCGCGCGCAGCAGCGACTTCTCGCCGCCGGCCGCCACCGCCACGGTTTCCACCACGGTCATGCCCAGTTCCCGGGCCAGCTTGTCGGCGTCGATGTCGATGCCGCGTTTCTTGGCCACGTCCACCATGTTCAGCGCCAGCACCATCGGCAGGCCGAGGCGCTGGATCTCCAGCACCAGGCGCAAATTCAGGCGCAGGTTGGTGGCGTCCACCACGCACACCACCACGTCCGGCGCCGCTTCGCCGGCGCGCAGGCCGGCCACCACGTCGCGCGTGATGGCTTCGTCCGGCGTGTGGGCCTTGAGCGAATAGGCGCCCGGCAGGTCCAGCAGGCGGAAGCCGTGGCCGTCCGGCGAGGTGAACTGGCCCTCCTTGCGTTCGATGGTGACGCCGGCGTAGTTGGCCACTTTCTGGCGCGCGCCCGTGATGCGGTTGAACAGCGCGGTCTTGCCGCAATTCGGATTACCCAGCAGGGCCACCATCGGCGCCTGCGCTACGGCCTGCGCCGGTTTTTCTACTGCGCCCATGGTTTATTCCGGTTGGATGGAGATCAGCGCGGCCTCGAAGCGGCGCAATGCGAAAGTGGAGTTGCCGACCTTGATGGCCAGCGGCTCGCCGCCGGGCATGCCGCGCTTCAGCATGCGGATGCGCTCGCCGGGCACGAAACCGAGCTCCATCAGGCGCCGCGCCAGGTCGGCGCCGTCTTCCACTTCCTGCGGGTTGCCCGGCGCCACGTGCACGACCACGGCGCTTTTGCCGGTCTCCAGCGTATCGAGTTGGGTCAAGGGGGGCGCTTGCGTCATGGGGCTTCCTGTCGGATCGGTGATGAATTTCTGTGCGGCCATTATAGAGCTAAATGAGAATGAGTTGGATTTGCAGGAACTGCTTGCATTGTACGCCGGGTTGCGGCAGAATAGGAAACGTAATGATAATGATTCTCATTAAGAATGACTTAAGAATGACGAATCGGCATCAAAATTAGTCAGCACCATCTAGCCAGAAGGTAACGCAATGATTGTTTGTATCTGCAACAACATCTCAGACCGCGAAATCCGTCAAGCCATCGAACTGGGCATCACCTCCATGGACGAATTGCGCGCCGATCTCGGCCTGGCCACTTGCTGCGGCCAGTGCGCTTCGACTGCGGAAGAGATCCTGACCGCACACCTGGGCCGCATCAACGAAACCGTCTTGAAGCGCCCCACCATGACCACTTAAGGAGCGCAATGAATGCGATGACGATAGACGGCCCCTCACCGGAAGGGCTGGCCAAGCTGGGCAAATTCTCGGTGATCGTCGCCATTCATGCAGGATTGTTCTATCTGCTGCAAACCGGCATGCTGCGCGACGCCGTGCATGCCGTGCTGCCGCAGGTGGTGAACGTCTCCTTCGTGGCGCCGCCCGCGCCGCAGCCGGAACCGCCGGCGCCCAAGACCGTCCCCGTCATGCGGCAGGCCCCGGCCATCGCGCCGCCGCCCCTGCCGCTGCTGAACATCACCGTCGAGAACACCATCACGCCGCCGCCGGCCCAGCCGCGCAGCGATACGCCAAGCGCGCCGTCCGCCGCGCCGCCGCAGCCGGCCGCAGCCGCCCCCGCCCCGCCGGCGCCGCCGTCCGCGCCACGGCTGGTGCAGGGCGTGGAATACGTGCGCCCGCCGGCCCCGGTCTATCCCACCATTTCGCGCCGCCTGGGCGAAACCGGCGTGGTCATGCTGCGCGTGCTGATCAGCGAGAAGGGCCTGCCGGAGCAGGCCATCATCGCCAAGTCGTCCGGCTCCGGCAACCTGGATGAAGCGGGCCGCATGGCCGCCATGCGCGCGCTGTTCAAGCCCTATATGGAAGACGGCAAGCCGGTCGCCGTGTACGTGCTGGTGCCGATCAACTTCCAGCAGGTCTGAGCCCCGCCGTTCTTTTCACCGACTACGAGCACCACCCCTTCCGTCCCCACTGGCGCCCTGGCGCGCCGGCGGGGATTTTTTTCGTCCTTCTTTTTCCAGCTACAGCTCGGCCCACATGCGCAGCAGGTTGTGATAGTGGCCGGTGAGGCCGACCGTGGCGTCGTTGTCGCCAAGCTGGGCGCGCAGGCGCTGGATGTTCTGGTCCAGTTCAAACAGCATGGCGCGTTTGGCGTCGTCGCGCACCATGCTCTGGCTCCACAGGAAAGAAGCCACGCGCTCGCCGCTGGTGACCGGCATGACGCGGTGCACGCTGCTGGACGGGTAGACGATGGCGTCGCCGGCCGGCAGCTTCACTTCGTGCGCGCCATACGAGTCCATCACCACCAGTTCGCCGCCTTCGTACGCCTCGGGGTCGCTGAGGAAGACCGTGGTGGAGACGTCGGCGCGCAGGGTCTGCAGGGTGCGGCCGTCGGTGCGCACGGCGCCGTCGATGTGCAGGCCGTATTGCTCGCCGCCGGCGTAGCTGTTGAAGTACGGCGGCAGGATGCGCAGCGGCAGCGCGGCAGCGAAGAACAGCGGGTTGGCGGTGAGCGCGCGCGCGACGATGTCGCCCAGTTCCTTGGCCAGCGGCGAGCCTTCGGCCAGCTGGCGGTTGCGCTTGACCTGCGCGCCTTGCGCGCCAACGCTTTCGCGGCCGTCCACCCAGTCGCTCTGCGCCAGGCGCTGGCGGAAGGTCAGTACTTGCTCCGGCGTCAGCACGCCGGGAATGTGCAGCATCATGTTCGGTGTCCTTGCTTGAAGATCAGCCGATATTATCCGCCAAGTGGCATATAACGAAAACGAGAATTGTTCGCACTTCGAACAGCGTTTTCACCACCACTATTATCTGGCCGTTTTTTCATGTTTTACTTACAGATATGTGGATGCTCGTGGCAGAATGGCGGCATTTCCTGCTTCAACAACCAGATAAAAAGAGGTATCCCATGAAGGGTGATAACGACGTAATCCGCCTGCTGAACGCGCAGCTGACCAATGAGCTGACCGCCATCAACCAGTACTTCCTGCACGCGCGCATGTACCGCCACTGGGGCTTCGAGAAGATTGCGAAGAAAGAGTACGAAGAATCGATCGGCGAAATGAAGCACGCCGACAAACTGATCGACCGCATCCTGATGCTGGAAGGCCTGCCTAACCTGCAAGCCATGCACAAGGTGATGGTCGGCGAGAACACCGAAGAGATGTTGTCGCTGGACCTGAAGCTGGAACACGCCGCGCACAAGACCGTCAAGGAAGGCATCGCCCAGTGCGAGAAGGTGGGCGACTACGTTTCGCGCGACCTGCTGCTGATGATCCTGGACGACACCGAAGAGCACATCGAGTGGCTGGAAACCCAGACCGACCTGATCGGCAAAGTCGGCATCCAGAACTACCTGCAGAGCCAGATGTCCGAATAAGCCGGCTTCACCCCTTGGCCGCCGCCCCCGCTGCGGCGGCCTGGTTCCCTTCTTCCGCATCCCGGCCGCGCGCCGCCTTCACCTTCACCAGCAGCATCGCCACCGCAGCGCACAGCAGCAGCGCCCCCGCCAGCCGTATCACGTTCTCCGGATGTCCGCCCAGCCAGGCGCGGTAGTACAGCGGCAGCGTGAGGATCTGGATGATCATCGGGATCACGATGAACATATTGAAGATGCCCATGTAGACGCCGGTGCGTTCGGGCGGAATGCTGCCCGCCAGGATCACGTAGGGATTGCCCATCATGCTGGCCCAGGCCACGCCGATGCCCAGCATGGGCAGCAGCAGCAAGGCCGGGCTCTGGATCAGCGGGATGCACAGCATGCCCGCGCCGGCCAGCGCCAGGCACACGCTGTGCATGCGTTTCGGGCCGTAGCGGCGCGTGAACGGCACCAGCGCGAAGGCGGCCAGGAAGGCGATGAAGTTGTAGAAGGCGCCGATCTGGCCGTTCAGCAGGCCCGCCTCGCGGAAGCCGGGCGAGGCCGGGTCGGTGCTGTGGAACATGGTGGCCGCCAGCGACAGCACGATGTATTGCCAGTAGCAGAACATGGCGTACCACTGGAACAGCTGCACCAGCGCCAGCTGGCGCATGGTGGACGGCATGTCGCGCACGGCCGCGCCGATTTCAATCAGCGTGCTGCGCCAGCCCACCGGCGCGGCGCGGATGCGGCGGATTTCCTCTTCTTCCAGCGGCAGTTCGGGCGTGGTCTTCAGCGTCCACAGCACGCTGGCCAGCGAGAACACGGAGCCGATCAGGAAGGCGGCGATCACCACGTGCGGGATATGGCTGCCGCTAACGGCGTCCCGGCTCATGCCGAGGAACACCAGCAGCGACGGCGTCAGATAGGCCAGCGTCTGCCCCAGGCCGGTGAACGCGCTCTGGGTCAGGAAGCCCAGCGAGTGCTGGGGCGGCGCCAGGCGGTCACTGACGAAGGCGCGGTATGGCTCCATGGTGACGTTGTTGGCGGCGTCCAGTATCCACAGCAGGCTGGCCGCCATCCACAGCGCGGAGCTGAAGGGCATGGCCAGCAGGCCCAGGCTGCACAGGATGGCGCCGATCAGGAAGTACGGGCGGCGCCGTCCCCAGCGGCTCAGGGTGCGGTCGCTCAGCGCGCCCACCAGCGGCTGCACCAGCAGGCCGGTGACGGGACCGGCCAGCCACAGGTAGGGCAGGCTGGCTTCGTCGGCGCCGAGGTAGCTGTAGATGGGGCTCATGCTGCTTTGCTGCAGGCCGAAACTGAACTGGATGCCGAAGAATCCAACGTTCATGTTGACGATCTGCCAGAACGAAAGGCGGGGCTTGTGCAGCGCCATGGCGTGCTCCGGTAGGGGTGTCAGGCGGCGCTGTGCCAGCGCGCGAGCCAGGGTTGGTAGAAGGCGGTGTCCTGCGGGACGGCGCCCGCGATGCCGCAAATGGCGCCGGCAAAGGCGTTGGCGCGCGCCATGGTGAGCGCGAGCGGCCAGCCTTGGGCGCTGCCGTACAGGTAGACGGCGGAGAAGGCGTCGCCGGCGCCCACGGTGTCCGCCATGCGCGGCACCTCGGCCGGGCCGCTGGCGGTGACTTCGCCATCGGCGCCGTAGTGCACCGCGCCGCGCGGTCCCAGCGTGACGATGATGCAGGCCAGCGAGAACTTGGTGATCAGTTCGGCGCAGGCCAGCCGCACGTCCAGGCTGTCCATGTCGGCGGTGCCGGGGCTGATGTGGGCGTACCAGTCGAACAGCTGCACCAGTTCCTCTTCGTTGACCTTGAGCGTGTCGGCGTGGCACAGCGAGTCGAACACGGTGGCTTCGGTGGCCTGGCCGTCGCGCAGGTTCAGGTCGAGGTAGCGCGGCGCTTTGCAGGCTTGCAGCAGCGCTTGCAGGGCGGCGCGGCCTTCGGGGGTGCGCTGGGCCAGGGTGCCGAAGTAGACCGCGGAAGGTGCGCCGGCGCCTGCGTCGGCCAGGCCAGCCAGCGCGGCCAGCATGGGCGCGGGTTGCACGCGGTCGTAGGCCTGGTCCGGCAGGATGTGGAAACGGTGGCTGCCGTCGCCGGTGCGCTCGACCTGCACGCGGCCGGTCGGTTCGCCGGCGCCCACTTGCAGGCCGGCCTCGCTCATGCCGAAGCGCTGGAATTCGCTGCGCATCCGGGCGCCGTTGGCGTCGTCGCCGATGCGGGCGACCATCAGGGGCGGCATGCGGAAGCCGGCCAGGTTGCGCGCCACGTTGAACGGCGCGCCGCCGACCACCTGCAAGTCGCCGAAATCGTCCACCAGCGCCTCGCCAAATACCACGGCCGCAGCCGCTCCGCTTGCTTGTTCCATTGCTGCTCCTTTGTGCTTGTTCACGGCGCCGCCTCCAGCCACAGCATGGCCCAGGGCGCGAGCTCCACTACACCCGAGCGTGACTGGCCTGTCAAGCTGTCGCGCCAGGCGGCGTCCAGGATGTGCTGCTGCACGGCGCCGGAGAAGTTGAACAGCGCCAGGAAGCGCGGGCCGCGCGCCAGCGCCAGCACGGCCGGGGCCGACGCCAGCACGGTGCGCGGCGCGCCCGCCGCCAGCGCGTCCAGCCGGCGGCGCGCAGCCAGCAGCGCGCGCAAGCCGCCGTACATCCGGCCGGCAGCAGTGGCCGCGTCATGGCGCTGCAGGAAGGCGTGTTCGTCAAACACGGGGCGCTGCAGCCAGCGGCTGTCCATCGCGTGCTCGGGGCGCGCGCGGTAGCTGTCGTCGTTGCACTGGGCCAGTTCGTCGCCCATGTAGAGCACGGGCAGCGCGCCGGCGCTCAGGGCCAGGCCGTGCAGCAGCAGCGCGCGGCGCAGGGCGGATTGCTGCTGCGCCGCGTCCTGCGCAGGCACTCCGGCCAGGCCGGCCAGCGACGCGGCCATGCCGTTGCTGCCGTGCGCCGCGTGCGGGTCGCTGCTCTGGAAGGCGGCGCCGCTTGGCCGCGCGCCGTCCGCATAGGCGCCTGCCGAACCGCCGTAGAAGTTGGCGATGGCGGCCAGGCGCGCGCGGGCACGCTCCGCGCCGTCCTCCCCGTCCTCCTCGCCCGCTTCGGCGCGCAGCACGTTCCAGCCGATGTCGTCGTGGCAGCGCACGTAGCTCAACCACGATGTGTGCGGCGGCAGCGCCGGCGTGCGCGCCAGCACCGCGCGCAGCAGCGCGGCGTCCTGCTCGGCCAGCGCGCCCCACCCTGCCGCCATCAGGCTGCTGTGGTAGGCGATATGGCATTCGGGCGCTTGCGCGTCGCCGAAATAGGCGGGCAGCTCGCGGGTCGGCACGATGGCCTCGGCTTTGAGCAGCACGCCCGGCGCGGCGATGGCGACAATCGCGCGCAAGGCCTGCAACAGCGCGTGCGCTTCCGGCTGGTTCATGCAGTTGCTGCCTTCGCGCTTCCACAGGAAGGCCGTGGAGTCGAGCCGGAACACTTCAATGCCGCGGTTGGCCAGGCGCAGCAGGGCCGCCGCCATTTCCGCGAACACCGCCGGGTTGGCGTAGTTCAGGTCCCACTGGTAGGGATAGAACGTGGTCCAGACCCAGCCGCCCATTTCCTCGACGTAGCTGAAATTGCCCGGCGCCACCTGCGGGAACACCTGGCCCAGCGTGCGCTCGTAGCGGTCCGGCATGCTGCGGTCGGGGAAGACGTGGAAGTATTCGCGCAGCGCGCTGTCGCCGTGACGCGCGCCGCGTGCCCACGGATGGTCGTCCGCCACGTGGTTCAAGATGAAGTCCGAGCACAGGCTGATGCCGGCCTCGCGCAGCTGCGCCGTCAGCGCATCCAGGTCGGCATTGCCGCCCAGCCTGGGGTCGACGTCGTCGAAGCTGGCGACGGCGAAGCCGCCGTCGTTTTCGCCGGCGCGCGGCCGCAGGAAAGGCAGCAGGTGCAGGTAGCGCACGCCCAGCTCCTGCAAGTGCGGAATGCGCTGCGCCACGCCGGCCAGGCTGCCGCCGAAGCGGTCGGCGTAGGCGCAGTAGCCCAGCATGGACTGGTCCTGGAACCAGTCCGGATTCGCCAGCCGCTCGCCGTCCTGCGCCTGCAGCGCCGCCGGGCGTGCCGCAGCAAGACGCCCCACCTGCGCCACCAGATCGGCGTACCACCGCGCAAAGCCGGGCTGCTGCCCGTACAGGCCGGACAGGCGCTGGTGCAGCACGGCCTCCTGTTCGCTGTAGCGGCGCGCGAATTCGGCGCGCCGCGCTTCGGGCAGCGCCGGCATGGCGGCCAGCAGGGCGTGCAAAGGCGGCAAAGGCTGGGACATCTTGATCATCTTCTTGTAGTGGGTGTGCGGGTGGATCAGAAGCTGTAGCTCAGGCTGGCCTTGACCGCGCGGCCGGTGATGGCGCGCGCCGCGTGGCCGTCGCCTTCCACCTCGGTGTAGCCCAGCTTGTTGAACAGGTTGTTGGCGGTGAGCGACAGCACGGTCTGCGGAGTGAGCTGGTACTTCACGAACGCGTGCACCACGCGGTAGGCCGGCATGTCGATGGTGTTGGCGTCGTCCGCCCAGGAGCGGCCGGTGCCGATGATGCTGGCGCCGACGGTGACGTCACCGATTTCATAGCTCGGTGCCAGCTGGTACACCACCTTGGCCTGGCGGCGCGGGGTGTGGCCGATCACCGATTCCTGGCCGGGTGCGGTGCCGACGATCTCGGCGTCCGTGTAGGTCAGGCCGCCGCTGACGCGGAAGCCGCCCATGCTCCACGCCGCTTCCAGCTCGGCGCCCTTGGCGTCGTAGCGGTTGGCGGTGCTGAGCTGCGTGGTCGCCTCGAAGTTGCTTTCATTGGTCTTGGCCTGGAACAGCGTGAGGAAGGCGCTGGCGCCGCCCTGGCGCCATTTCACGCCGCCTTCGACCTGCTTGACGGTGTTCAGGCTGATCGGCGCGCTGCCGTCCAGCGGGCTGCCGAACAAGATGCGGTCCGCGTTGAAGGACACGCCGTCGCTGACGCGGGCGAACAGCGCCAGGTTGCGCTGCAGCTGGTAGTTGCCGCCCACCGAGTACGAAGTGTGGTTCACCTTGTAGTTCACCAGTTGCTGCGTGGCCGCCTCGTAGCGCAGGCCGCCGGTGGCGACGCTGCTGGCAATGTTGCCGCTGCCGGTGGCGCGCTGGTTGTCCTTGCGCAGGCTGGCGTCGATGTTCAGCGGGCCGTTTTCCCAGCCCAGGTTCACGTAGGGCGAGGTGAGCTTGTATTCCATGTCCACGGCGCGCGAGCAGCAGCCGCCGAAGGCGGGGCCGATCAGGCCGGGCGTCGCGTTGGTACCGGTACTGGCCGTCTGCAGCAGCGCCGGGCTGTCCCCCTTGGCCTGTATCAGGTACTCGTTGAAGTTCCAGGTCAGGCCCAGCTTCTGCAGGGAGTTGTACAGGCCCGCCGTGCCGGTCAGCTTGCCGCCGCCGACGGACAGCGATTTCGACAGCTTGACGTCGTTCAGCGTATTGCCCGCGTCGTCGATGGAAGTGTTGAACACCACCGCGTTGAAGGCGCGGCCGTTGTAGGCCTGGCCCTTCTGCGGACCGGTGGCGATGGTGTAGTCGCCCATCACGCCGTTATTGGCGGGGAACACACCGATGAAGCGGCCGCTGTTGTCGCTCTTGCGGAAGTTCTCGCTCAGGGTCACGCCGTTGCCCAGGTCCAGCGACAGGGCCACGCCGAAGCTGTCGCTCTTCACGGCCAGGCCGTCGTTGACGTTGCTGGAAACATGGCCGTTGCCCTTGTCCAGCGACACGTCGCGCACCCAGTACGGCGAGTAGAAGCTGACGCTGCGCGGGTCGATGCCCGGAATCTCCGAGATGCGGCCGTTGGCGACCTGCACCGGCACCGGCAGCGCGGTGGGCGACTTGTCGTCCAGGTGCTTGAAGGACAGGCGGATGGTGCCGCGTTCGAATTCGTGGGTCAGGTTGCCGCGGATCTGGCCGCCCTCCTCCGTGCTCATGCCGGTGCGGCGGATGCCTTCGCCGGTGCGGTAGTGGCCGCCGATGAAGAAGCGGGTCTTGTCGGTCAGCGGGGCGCCGTAGCTGAAGTCGTAGCGGGTCTGGTCGTAGCCCAGGCCGCGCGAGATGCCGATGCTGCCGCCCTTGCTTTCGCCGGTCTTGCTGATGAAGTTGATGATGCCGCCCGGCGAGTTGCTGGCCAGCGTGGAGGCCGAACCGCCGCGCACCACTTCCAGGTGGTCCAGCGTGCCGTCGATCTTCACGTAGCTGTCCGGCGTGATGAAGTTGAAATCGCCCGACTGCAGCACCGGCAGGCCGTCTTCCTGCATCTGCACGTAGCGCGAGCCGCCGGCCGAAATCGGCACGCCGCGCACGGTGATGTTGGCGTTGCCTTCGCCGCCGGAGGACTCCGAGCGCAGGCCCGGCACCGAGCGCAGCACCTCGGCGGCGCTGGTGGGCGCGGCCAGGGCGATGGTGTCGGGGTCCATGGTGCTGACGGACACGCTGGACTTCATCTTGGAGCTGCCGCGCGCGGTGCCGGTGACGACCACGCGTTCCATGTTCAGGCCGTCGGCTGCCGGTGCGGCAGGGGCGGCGGCAGGGGCGGGGGCGGCGGGGGTTTCGGGAACGGCGGCGGTGCCGGCGGACTGCGCGGCGGCGCTCAGGTGCATCAGGGCGGCTGCGACGGCCGCGGCCATGCAACCCAGTTTTGCTGGATGGTTTTGCATCATGTCTCCTGGTTTTTCTCGGTGGCGCCGCATTCGTTGGCGGCAGGTCTGCGGTGTGCAGTTGCCTCATTATTCACCAGTTCCAAATTTATTGCAATCGATTGCAATAAATATTTGAAAGGCATGCAAACATGAGCTTGTATCCAATTGCAAACGGTTGCACTTCCGCCGTGGCGGCGCAGAGACAGGTCAGGCGCTGGCGCGCCGCACCAGTTCGGTAGGCAGTTGCTGCGAGGCGGCGTCGTGGCCGTCGGCCAGGGCCAGCAGCGCGCCGACCAGCGCGCGCCCGGCGGCGGCGATGGGCTGGCGCACCGTGCTCAAGGGAGGATGGAAATAGGACGCCAGCTCGATATCGTCGTAGCCGACCACGGCCACGTCGTCCGGCACGCCGCGCCCCTGCGCGCGCAGGGTATTGATGGCCGCCATGGCCAGCAGGTCGCTGCAGGCGAACAGGCCGTCGAACTGCGCGCCCCGGCGCTGCAGTTCGCGCACGCCCTCCTCGCCGCCGCCCGGCAGGAAGGACACCGGCACCATCAGCTGCGGATCGGCCTGCAGCCCCTGCGCGGCCAGCGCGTTGCAATAGCCCTGGTAGCGCTGCGCCACTTCGGGCAGGTTGGTGTCGCCCAGGAAGGCGATGCGCTTGCGGCCCTGCGCCAGCAAATGCCCGGTGGCCAGCGCGCCGCCGGCCACGTTGTCGCCGCCGACGGTGCAGTACAGCTGCTGCGGCAGCTGCGCGCCCCACACCACGATGGGCACGCGGCGCGCGGCCAGCTGGTTCAGCTGGTCATGGTGGCGCCACTGGCCGATCAGGATCACGCCGATCACGCGGCCGCTGTCGAAGGGCTGCGCGGCGGCGTCCAGCGTGCCGGCGTCGACCCGCGTCAGCAGCATGTCTAGGCCCTGCTCGGTGAGCGCGTCGGCCAGGCTGCCCAGCATGGCCAGGAAGAAGGGATCGGTGAGCTGTTGGCGGGTGTCGGGGTCGTACGGCACCACCACGCCCACGGTGCGGTTCTGCTTCAGGCGCAGGTTCTGCGCGCCGATATTGATGGAATAGTTGAGCGAGCGCGCCAGTTCCATGACGCGCTGCCGGGTTTCGTCGTTGACCAGCTTGCTGCCCGCCAGCGCGCGCGACACGGTGGACGTGGACACGCCGGCCAGGCGCGCGATGTCGGCCATCTGCAGGCGGCGCTGCTGGGCGCTGGGCGCGTCCGGCTTGGTGGGCGGCATGGGGGCGGCGGTGGCTTATTGCGGCGCGGTGTCGCGGAACGACGGCCGCTCGGACAGCTTGTCGTACAGGCGCGCCAGGTTGGGGTGGGCGCCACGCCAGTCGATTTCCGGGAAACGGAAGGACAGCCAGCCCAGCGTGCAGCCCACGGCCACGTCGGCCAGCGAATAGTGGATGCCGGCGCAGTAAGGCGACTCGTCCAGCTTGCGCGACAGTTCGGCCAGGCCCAGCTCCACCTTCTTCAGCTGGCGCGCGATCCAGTCCGCGCTCTGCTGCCCGGGCGGACGCTGGGTGCGCTCCAGGCGCACCAGCACGCCGGCGTCGGTGACGCCGTCCGCCAGGGCTTCCCAGCACTTGATGTCGGCACGGTCGCGGCCATTGGGCGGCAGCAGCTTGCAGACCGGGGTCAGCGTGTCGAGGTACTCGACCATGACGCGCGAATCGATCATCGCCTGGCCATCTTCCATGACCAGGCAAGGCACCTTGCCGAGCGGATTGACTTCATTGATGCGGGTGTCGGACACCCACACGTTTTCCAGCTCGAACTGGTAATCGAGCTTCTTTTCTGCCAGCACAACGCGGACTTTGCGTACATAAGGACTGGCGAGGGAACCGATTAGTTTCATAGGGGCCAACAGGGTAGAAGTAGGTGGCAGTATAACATCGACAATCCGGGCCATGGCGCTGCGGTGGTAGAATGACGGCCTGCTGCGTCTTCTATTGCTCCGTCTTCATTAACTTGCTTCCCGCCTCCATGACTACTACGCCATACTCCACTCTGTCGGCCCTGTCTCCGCTCGACGGCCGCTACGCTTCCAAGACCGACAAGCTGCGCCCCATCCTGTCCGAGTCCGGCTTCATGCACAACCGCGTGAAGGTTGAAATCAACTGGCTGCAAGCGCTGTCGCAAGCCGGTTTCGCCGAGATCAAGCCGTTCTCGGCCGCAGCCACCGCGCTGCTGGACAAGCTGGTGTCGGACTTCACGGAAGCCGACGCGGCCCGCATCAAGGAAATCGAAGCGGTCACCAACCACGACGTGAAAGCCGTGGAATACTGGCTCAAAGAACAAGTCAAGGACGTGCCGGAACTGGTGGCCGCCTCCGAGTTCATCCACTTCGCCTGCACCTCGGAAGACATCAACAACACCTCGCACGGTATGATGCTGAAAGCGGCGCGCGACGGCGTGATGGTGCCGGCCCTGAAAGGCCTGGTCGCCAAGCTGACCGAAATCGCCCACGTGAACGCCGAGCTGCCGATGCTGTCGCGCACCCACGGCCAGACCGCGTCGCCGACCACGCTGGGCAAGGAATTCGCCAACGTGGTGGCCCGCCTGCAGCGCGCCGTCAAGCGCATCGAGCAGGTTGAAATCCTGGGCAAGATGAACGGCGCCGTGGGCAACTACAACGCCCACCTGTCGGCCTACCCGTCGTTCGACTGGGCCGCGTTCTCGCAAGCCGTGATCGAGCAGCGCCTGGGCCTGGTGTTCAACCCGTACACCATCCAGATCGAACCGCACGACTACATGGCCGAGCTGTTCGACGCCTTCGCGCGCGCCAACACCATCCTGCTGGACCTGAACCGCGACATCTGGACCTACGTCTCGCTGGGCTACTTCAAGCAGAAGCTGAAGGCCGGCGAAATCGGTTCCTCCACCATGCCGCACAAGGTCAACCCGATCGACTTCGAGAACTCGGAAGGCAACCTGGGCCTGGCCAACGCCGTGCTCAAGCACCTGTCCGAGAAGCTGCCGGTGTCGCGCATGCAGCGCGACCTGACCGATTCGACCGTGCTGCGCAACATCGGCGTGGGCTTCGGCTACACGCTGCTGGCCTACGACAGCTGCCTGCGCGGCCTGAACAAGCTGGAAGTGAACCCGGCGCGCCTGGCGGCCGACCTGGACGCCAGCTGGGAAGTGCTGGCCGAGCCGGTGCAGACCGTGATGCGCCGCTACGGCATCGAGAACCCGTACGAGCAGCTGAAAGAGCTGACCCGCGGCAAGGGCATCTCGAAAGAAGCGCTGCGCGACTTCATCACCGGCCTGGCGATCCCGCAGGAAGCCAAGGACCTGCTGCTGGCCATGACCCCGTCCAACTACATCGGCATCGCCGACAAGCTGGCCAAGGCCATCTAAGGACACGCGCGGGCGCGGGGCTGGACGCCCCGCCGCCCGCGGCAATCTAAGTCAGTCTTAAGCACGGTTTGATTTTCTTTGGTATATTAGTCCTAACACGTACTAATTTCCGAAAGGCGCCGATGCAACGCTATTCCAAAACTGCCATGCTGCTGCACTGGCTGGTCGCCATCCTGATCGTCGCCGCCTTCTTCCTGGGGCTGACGATGGTCGACATCAAGGGCTTCTCGCCCACCAAGCTCAAATACTATTCCTGGCACAAATGGCTGGGCGTGACGGTGCTGCTGCTGGCCGCCGTGCGCATCCTGTGGCGCAAGGCCAATGTGCCGCCGCCGCCGCTGGCCAGCATACCGCAATGGCAGCACCAGGCCGCCGAAGCCATGCACTACGCGCTGTACTTCTTCATGTTCGCCGTGCCGCTGTCCGGCTACCTGTACACCACCGCCGCCAACGTGCCGGTGGTCTACCTCGGCCTGTGGCAGATTCCGGCCCTGTTCGAAGGCACGCCCGAGCTGAAGGAATTCTTCAAGCCCATCCATTACTGGCTGAACATGGCCATGGCCGCCGCCGTGCTGGCCCATGCCGGCGCCGCGCTGAAGCACCACTTCTTCGACCGCGACGACGTGCTCAAGCGCATGCTGCCCAAGCTGCCGGACCTGTCCAGGCTGCGAAACTGATTCCCACACTGATACCCAACTTCCACCTACCCCGGAGTTTTCATGAACACCACGCACCGCGCCGTACTCGTTTCCCTGCTTGGCCTGTCGCTGGCCGCCAGCGCCGCCGTCCTGAAAACGGACGTCGCCAAGTCCTCCGTGTCGGCCACCTTCAAGCAGATGAACGTGCCGATCGAATCCAAGTTCAAGAAGCACAACATCGTCATCGACTACAACGCGGCCGCGCCGGAAACGTCCAAGGCCACGGTGGAAATCGAGACCGCCAGCATGGACCTGGGCGACGCCGACATGAACAAGGAAGTGGCGAAGAAAGAATGGTTCAACTCGGCCCAGTTCCCGAAAGCCACCTTCACCTCCACCGCCATCAAGAGCGCCGGGCCCGGCAAGCTGACCGTCACCGGCAAGCTGACCATCAAGGGCAAGGCCGCCGACGTGAGCTTCCCGCTGGCCGTCAAGGCCGACGGCAAGAACCAGGTGTTCGACGGCGCACTGCCGATCAAACGCCTGGCTTTCAATATCGGTGAAGGCGAGTGGAAGGACACCGGCATGGTTGCCGATGATGTTACGATCAAGTTCCACGTAGTAGCAGCGCAGTAAGAAACCCATCCCCCTTTGCCCGGAGACGCAATGAAACTCAAGTTTTTGATCGCCGCCCTGATTGCCGCCACCGCCGGTTCGTCCATGGCCGCCGAAACCTTCAACATCGACCCGAACCACACCTTCCCGAGCTTCGAGGCTGACCACATGGGCCTGTCCGTGTGGCGCGGCAAGTTCGGCAAGACCACCGGCACCGTGCAGCTGGACCGCGCCGCCAAGAAGGGCAGCCTGGACATCGTGATCGACGCCAAGACCATCGACTTCGGCCTGGAAGCGATGAACGTGCACGCGCGCAAGGCGGACATGTTCAACGTCGAGAAATTCCCGGAAGTGACCTACAAGAGCACCGCGCTGAAGTTCGACGGCGACAAGCTGGTGGGCGTGGAAGGCAACCTGACCCTGCTGGGCGTGACCAAGCCGGTGGCGCTGAACGTGAGCAAATTCAAGTGCATCATGCACCCGCGCTACAAGCGTGAAGTGTGCGGCGCCGACGCCACCGCCGAATTCAAGCGCAGCGACTTCGGCTTGAACTACGGCCTGCCGAACTTCTCGCCGGAAGTGAAACTGGCGATCCAGGTGGAAGCGATCAAGGCCGACTAAGCCTGCCCGCTGCCCTTCCCGCCAGCCCCCGTCGCCGCGCGCCACGGGGGCTTTTCAATTTGCGGCCTGCCCTGCGCGTGCCCGCATCGCTCGACGGCCCGGCGACGCTGGCCCGTGTCTCGTGTTTTCGGCTTTTTACTAAAATATGCTACCCCTTACTACATCGCTATATACCGCGATATTCCGCACGATTCTTCGCGAAGCCGGAACTAAACATCACTAGACGCATCTATCCAACATGGGCAGGAAACACCGTAAAGCGAAACACCATCCCGGAACGCCGTGAAGACCTTATTTTTGCGCCAGCAGGGCCTTGATGGCCGCTTCGGTCTGGCCGTACTGGCCTTCGCCGAAGTGGGTGTAGACCACCTTGCCGCTGCGGTCGACCAGGTACAGCGCCGGCCAGTACTGGTTGTGGTACGCGGTCCATGTGGCGTAGCGGTTGTCCTGCGCCACCGGGTAGCGGATGTCGAAGCGCTTGATGGCGGTCTGCACGTTGCTGGTGCTGCGCTCGAAGGGGAATTCGGGCGTGTGCACGCCGACCACCACCAGGCCCTGGTCCTTGTACTTCTCGTGCCAGGACTTCACGTGCGGCAGCACATTGATGCAGTTGATGCAGGTGTAGGTCCAGAAGTCGACCAGCACCACCTTGCCGCGCAGCTGCTGCATCGTCAGCGGCTCGCTGTTGAGCCATTTTTCGATGCCGGTGAATTCGGCGGCCGGGGTGGGGTTCTTCAGCGGGCCGGCCACGGCGGCGCCGCTGGCGATGGCGAAAGCGGTGCAGGCGGCGGCAATGGCCAGGGTGCGCGGGATGTTCATGTCAGAGTCCTTTCAGGGTGGGGAAGACGGAAGCCAGTTGGGCGTAAATCAGGATGTCGTACTGCAGATAAATGGCAGCGGCGGTGGCGATCACCAGCACGCCGAACACCTGCTGCAGGCGGGCGGCGTGGCGCGCCACGACGCGCACCCTGGCGGTGGCGTACTGGCCGCTGTAAATGATGCCGAGCATGGGGATGGCGGCGCCGATGGCGTACAGCGTGATCAGCAGCGCGGACCAGCCCAGGTCCTGCGAGCGCACCACCAGCGCCAGGATGGACGCGAGCACCGGGCCGGCGCACGGCGTCCACACCGCGCCCAGCGACATGCCCAGCACGAAGCCGCCGAAGTTGCCGTCGCGCGGGCCGCCGCCTGCCCCGCCCGGCCCCATGCCGGGCAGCGTTGGCAAGCGCGCCACCAGCCAGTCGTAGGGACGCGGCCACAGGCGCAGCAGGCCGGAAATGGCCAGCATGGCGATGGCGGTGTTGCGCAGCGCTTCCTGCGCCTGGTGCACCACCGAGGACACCGCGCCCAGCAGCATGGCGAAGGAGGCGAAGGTGAGGATGAAGCCGGCCACGATGTACAGCGGCCGCATGTTCCTGGCCGCCTTGGCGCCGTCACCGGCTGCGGCGCCCCCGCCGGCGCCGGGCCGGACCGCCGCGCTGCCCAGCAGGATGGGCATCACCGGCAGCACGCAGGGCGAGGCGATGGTGGACACGCCCGCCAGCAGGGCCAGCGGCGTTTCGAGCAGGTTGTACATGGCGCCGCTCCTTCTTGTTGATTGGTTTCGACAGGCTCCATTGGACCGCCCGCAGGTATCTCGCTTGTGTCCGCCGCGCGGCGCCGCTGCAATGTAGTGTGTACGGCGCGCCAGCGGATACACAGGGATACAAAGACCGATTTCGGCTGGGGTATCATGGCTGCATGGAAAATACCGACCACATCCTCATCGTCGACGACGACCGCGGCATCCGCGAACTGCTGGCTGCCTACCTTGAAAAGAACGGCATGCGCGTGTCGCTGGCAGCCAACGGGCGCCAGATGCGCGCCGTGCTGGAACAGGGCGAGCCGGACCTGATCGTGCTGGACCTGATGCTGCCCGGCGAGGACGGCCTGCTGCTGTGCCGCGAACTGCGGGCCGGCAAGCACCGCACCGTGCCGGTGCTGATGCTGACCGCGCTCAGCGAAGAAGCCGACCGCATCGTCGGCCTGGAAATGGGCGCCGACGATTACCTGTCCAAGCCCTTCGCCTCGCGCGAACTGCTGGCGCGCATCCGCGCCGTGCTGCGCCGCGCGCGCATGCTGCCCAAGAACATGCAGGTGACCGAGGCGGCCCACGTGCTGGGCTTCGGCGACTGGAAGCTGGACACCGTGGCGCGCCACCTGCTCGACGCCGACGGCACCATGGTGGCGCTGAGCGGCGCCGAATACCGGCTGCTGCGCGTGTTCCTCGACCATCCGCAGCGGGTGCTGACGCGCGACCAGCTGCTGAACCTGACCCAGGGCCGTCAGGCCGACGCCTTCGACCGCTCCATCGACCTGCTGGTGAGCCGCTTGCGCCAGACCCTGAAGGACGAGCCGCGCGAGCCGCGCTACATCAAGACGCTGCGCAGCGAAGGCTATGTGTTCTCGTCGGCCGTGACGGTGCTGGAAGGGCGCGAGTGATGGTCTCCGTGCTGCGCTGGCCGCGCTCCCTGTTCGCGCGCCTGGCGCTGATCCTGTGCGTGGGCCTGGCGGCCGGCAACGCCGCCTCGTTCTGGCTCACCATGACCGAGCGCAACCAGGCCACCATGAACGTCATGGTCGGCTACATCGAGCGCGAGGTGGCCAGCTCGGTCGCCCTGCTCGACCGCCTGCCCGCCGCCGAACGCCCGGCCTGGCTGCCGCGCCTGGCGCGCCGCAGCTACCACTTCATGCTGGAACCGGGCGTCTCCGGCGTGGCGCCCGACGCCACCCTGTCGGCCCGCGTGGCGGCCTCGATCGCGGACGGCATCGGCACCACCTACGAGCTGACGGCCAACGCCGTGCCCGGCGACCGCGAGCGCCTGCAGGTGCACCTGCGCCTGAGCGACGGCTCGCCGCTGACCATCGACATCACGCCCATGCCCGGCATTCCGCTGTCGCGCTGGCTGCCGCTGCTGCTGGCGCTGCAACTGGCCGTGCTGGCCGCCTGCTGCTGGTTCGCGGTGCGCCTGGCCACCCGCCCGCTGCACCAGCTGGCGCAGGCCGCCGACACGCTGGGCCCGGACCTGAAGGCCGAGCGCCTGCCCGAGGACGGCCCGTCCGAAGTGGCGCGCGCGGCGCGCGCCTTCAACGCCATGCAGGACCGCATCGCCGGCTACATGACCGAGCGCCTGCAGATCCTGGCCGCCATCTCGCACGACCTGCAAACGCCGATCACGCGCATGCGGCTGCGGGTCGATATGATGGACGACGCGCCGCAGCACGCCAAGCTGCAGCAGGACTTGCAGGAGATGGAAACCCTGGTCAAGGAAGGCGTGGCCTATGCGCGCACGCTGCACGGCACCGGCGAGGAACCGCGCCGCATCGATCCCGACGCCCTGCTCGACAGCATGCTGGCCGACTACCGCGACGCCGGCCACGACGTCAGCCTGCACGGCAAGGCCGGTGGCGCGCTGGTGGCGCGGCCGCAGGCGCTGCGCCGCGTGCTGGGCAACCTGGTGGACAACGCGCTCAAGTTCGGCGGCGCGGCGGAAATCGCGGTGGAACCGCAAGCGGGCCTGCTGACGATATCCGTGCTGGACCGCGGCCCCGGCATCCCGGCCGAGTCGCTGGAGGCGGTGTTCGAGCCTTTCGTGCGGCTGGAAACATCGCGCAACCGGGGCACCGGCGGCACCGGCCTCGGCCTGGCGATCGCGCGCCAGCTGGCGCAGGCGATGGACGCCTCGCTGACGCTGCACCAGCGCCCCGGCGGCGGCCTGGAAGCGCGCCTGGCACTGCGGCACGCCTGAGCGGCGGGCCTCGCTTATTTCCCGCTTAAATCCTTATAGGCAGCAGGGACGTTCAAGGCGGAATGGACCCAGTCGAAGAGCACGTAACCGGAAAACTCCGGCATGGCGGCCTGCTTTACCGTTTCATCCAGGCCCAGCCCTTTATCCACCGCAGCTTGCACTTGGCTGCGGACGCTATCGAGGTAGTCTATATGCCACCTGATGTCTTCTTTGCCCATCGGCACACCGTGCCCCGGAACAACGCGGGCGTCGGCAGGCAGGAAGGCATACACCCGGCGCAGCGTGTCCAGCGTGGCGACCAGATGGCCATCGAGCAACCAGGGAAGCGCTGGCTTTTTGGCGATCACCGGGTTGCCCGTCCATAGGACTTTTGCTTGCGGCTCCCACACCCACAAATCGCCACCGGTCTGCGCAAAGCCGAAGTCGATGATGTCGACTGTTTTGCCACCCAGGTCCAGCGTTAATCTGCCTCCGGGCGCAACCAGCAGATCGGCCGCGCGCGTCTGGATTTGCTCAATGCCGCGCCCGGTTCCGAAATGCTTGATCATGAACGCTTTGTCGTCGTCCAGGTGCCCGGCTATATAGCTGCGCGTCCGCTCATGCTGGATGATGATGGTCTTCTCCGGCAAATACATGTTGCCGTACGTATGGTCGCCGTGCGAGCTGGTGTTGACGGCGTAGAGGATGGGCTTGCGCCCAAGCTGCTGACTCAAGGCTTGCACTTGGCCGTTCAAGCGCTTGTTCAGCATGGTGTCGACCAGCAGCGCCCCCTTGGCGCCGACGATGAGACCGCCAGTGGTGGCCGCAGCGCCGCCTTTGGCGTTGAGCTCCTTCGCATTGCTGGCGTAGTACGCATACACGCCGTCGGCCAGCTTTTCGCCCACCATGTCGACCTTGTTGCCGTCCCAGATAGGCTCGGCGGCGCGCGCATGCGTGGCAAGCAACGCACCGGCGATCGCGATAATGTGAAGAATTTTCATGTTGGGATGATTTCATCCGGCGTGATAAAGCGCTGCAGTATCGATGCGGGCCGCACGTTCCGGAAGAATGCTTTCAGCCGGTGACCAGCGCAGTTTTTCCGCCAGGTCGAGATTCATGGCTGTCCGCCTTTCATGGACGGGGCGTCAAGGAATTTGCGGATCACCGCCACGGCCTCGGCCGGCTTCTCTTCCATCAGCCAGTGGCCCGATCCCTGGATCACGGACTCTTGCACATTAGCCGCCACTTCCCGCATGATCTGCGCCTGCATGGCGCCGAAGGACTTTTCCCCGCCCATGGCCAGCACCGGCATGGTCAGCTTGGTCTTGGCAAAGGCCAGGTTGTCCTGGGCGTCCTGGCTAAATGCGGCGAACTGGGCGAAGCCAGCCCGCATGCCGCCCGGACGCGAGTAGGTCTGGGCGAAGAAATCCTTGGTGGCCGGATTGGGTTGATCCGGGCTGGCGGAGAAGGCGCTCCAGATGCGGTTCAGATAGATCCGTTCGCGGCCTGCCACGAGGCGCTCCGCATCAGGTCCGTTGAAGTTGAAATGCCAGACTCCAGGGTTCTGCAGGATCTGGTTCCAGGGGCCGATGCCGGGAATCGGCGCATCCATGACGGCCAGGCGTTCAACCTTGTCGGGATACGTCGCCGTATACGCATAGGCCACCATGTTGCCGATATCGTGTGCGACCACCGCTGTCTTGTCATGGCCCAGGGCCTCGACCACAGCGCGGATGTCGCCAGCCTGCGTTTTCTTGTCATAGCCGCTTGCCGGAATGGAAGAACGTCCAATGCCGCGCAAATCGGGGACGATCACGGTATGGTCCTTCATCAGGTCGGCCGCCAGCGGCCCCCAGGAGTCGCTGTTCTCGGCATAGCCGTGGATCAGCACCACGGCAGGACCGGCGCCGCCCGATCGAACAAAAATCGAGGTGCCATCGGGTGCCTTGACTGTCCGGGCTTTAAAGCTCGACGGCAGTGAAGGGATTTTCTGCCCGGCCGCCATGGCGACGTTGAAGAAATACGGACCGCTCAGGGTCAGCAGCAGGAACACCGCTCTCAAACACCTTTTCATCATCAGCTCCTTTGTTTGCAAAACACGAAAACCTGAACCGATCATGTCACTGCCGTTGATTGGCGGCTATCCCGTGAAAGGGTAATTTTTTCGCCACCCCCATGTCACAATTTCAATGTTAGACTGAAACAATTCAGTGGACGGCCTCTCAAAAGAAGATGGGAACATGGTGCTAACTTCGCGCTGGGGCGGATGCTTCGCGCTGCTCGGGATGCTGCTGTTGTCCTTGCTGCCTGCCCGCCCCGCCCGCGCCCTCGATCCAAACCGCTCAGTCTCGCAATATGCCCATACCACGTGGCGCATGGCCGATGGCGAGCTGCCAGGCATTCCCCATGCAATCGCACAAACGGCCGATGGCTACCTTTGGATAGGAACCGAGGCAGGCCTGGTCCGCTTCGATGGCGCGCGCTTTGTGCCTTGGGTGGCGCCGGCGGGAGACGCCCTCTGCGAATGCGCCATTCTGAGTCTGCTGGGAGCACGGGACGGCAGCTTATGGATCGGCACGCCCCGCTGGCTATATCACGTCAAGGATGGCATCTCGAAGAAGCATCCCTTCCGTGCGCAAATCAATCAGATCGTGGAAGACAGCGCCGGGAGCATATGGATCGCCAAGTCCAGGCTGGCCGACCCGGACGATACGCCGCTCTGCCGCATCACCGGGTCCGCCACGACCTGTTTCGGCGCAAAAGAAGGTCTCCCTTTCAAAAAGAACGGTCTGGCGGCGCTCGCCGAAGACGGCTCGGGAGGAATGTGGCTGGGTACGGTTCATGGGGTTTACCACTGGACGCCCGGACAGACCTCCCCGCATTTGCCGCCGCCGCTCGCCACCGCATCGGGCGCGACCGGTGTACTGGCACTGATGCGCCAACCCGGCGGCAATGTTCTGGTCGGTGTGGGACAAAGCGGCCCAGGGCTCGGGCTGCAACGATTGCAGGGCGGCGAATGGCGCGGCTTCCGGGCCCACGATGCCGATGGGACAGCCTGGGCCGTCAGCGCGCTGCATGCCGACCGCTCGGGCGGCCTGTGGGTTGCGACTGTCCGCGACGGCATCTATCACGTGCAAAACAACGCGGTCGATCATTTCAGCCAGCGCGAAGGACTGGCCAGCGAGTCCCCGGATGCCTTGTTTGAAGACCGCGAAGGCAATATCTGGGTCGCGTCATCGCAAGGCATCGACCGCTTCCGCGATTTGCCGGTCATCTCGTTGACCGCCCGGCAGGGACTAAGCGGCGACCATGTGGTCAGCGTGGCCGCCACGCGCGACGGTGGGGTTTGGGTCGGCAATGGCAACGCGCTGGATTTTCTGAAGCACGACAAACGCCTTTATTCACTCACTGAGCGGGAGCTGCTGGGCAAGCAGGTCACGGCCTTGTTGATCGACCACCGGGACAGGCTATGGTATGGCGTCGATGTGAATCTCGTCGTGAGAGAGGAAGGCCGCTCACGGATAGTCACCAAGCCCGACGGTAGCGCGCTCGGCGTCGTCATCAGTATTGTGCAGGACGGAGAGCAGAATATTTGGGCGGTGACGACCGGCAGTCCGCAAACACTCCATAAAATCCGGGGTGCGCAAGTGCTCGAATCCATTCCAGTCCCGCAGTCCGCGAAGGGCCGGGCGATCGAGGCTGACGTCGGTGAGGGCGTATGGATCGGGGGAGCGCGCGGGAACCTTCAGCACTATACGCGCGGGAAAATGACGCTCGTGGCCAGCGCGGGAGCTGATAATGGCATTGGCGGGATGTGGGCGGAGCGGGACGGCTCATTATGGGCGGCAACCTCGCAAGGCATTGCACGCTGGAAGGACAACGGTTTCCGGATCATGGACAGCCGTAACGGACTGCCCTGCAACCGTACCGATTCCTTGATTAAAGACGATGCCGGCACCCTGTGGGTCTATGCAAGTTGCGGTGTGATCTCCATTTCCGCCTCGGAATTGACCGCATGGTGGAGCAGCCCGAATGCCTCGGTAAAGTTCCGGCTTTTCGGCTTGCTGGACGGGTACGTCGCTGGTTCGTCGCCCTTCTCTCCCGAGGTCGCGAAATCGGCTGATGGCCGGCTGTGGTTTGCAAATGACCGGACCTTGCAAGTCATCGATCCGCGCCGCTTGCCGGATAACCGCGTCCCGCCGCCGGTGCTTATCGAAGCAATCATCGCAGACCGCAAGCGCTATGGGCCCACGAACGGCTTGAGCTTGCCCGCCCTGACGAAAGACATTCAGATCGACTACGTGGCGCTGAGCTATGCGCTGCCCCAGAAGGTCAAGTTCCGTTACAAGCTTGATGGGCATGACACCACCTGGCAAGAAGCGGGCAACCGGCGCCAGGCGTTTTACAACGATCTTCGGCCGGGCAGCTACCGGTTCAACGTAATGGCTTGCAACAATGACGGCGTCTGGAACGAAACTGGCGCAGCGATTAATTTCAGCATTACCCCGGCGTATTATCAGACCACGTGGTTTCGCGCCTTGGCCGCGGCCTTGACCGTCATGTTTTTCTGTCTGGCATACCGTTTCCGGGTGCGGCAAATTGCTGCTGCCCTCACCGCGCGGTTTGATGAACGGACCGCCGAGCGCACCCGGCTTGCAGCAGAGCTGCATGACACCATTTTGCAATCGATACAGGCCACCAAGCTGATTGCCGATCACGCGCGCCACGGCGCGGCATCCCACAAACCCGGGGAGCTCAACGAGGCTATCGTCAGCATCTCCAACTATCTCGCGAAGGCGACCATGGAGGCGCGCGCGGCACTGAACGACCTGCGTTTGTCCACGGTGGAAAAGAACGACCTCGCCCAGGCATTCCAATGCACCGCCGAATCGCTCGGCGTCCCGGCTGCAATGCGATTTACGGTATCTGTTGAAGGAAAGACGCGCGACCTGCATCCCATCGTGCGCGAAGAGGTTTATCGCATCGGCAACGAAGCCATCCTCAATGGCCTCAGACATTCAGGCGGAGATACGCTGAAAGTCATGCTGATCTACTCGCATAAGCTGATCGTGCGTATCACCGACAATGGAACAGGGATCGCACCTGATATCGCCAGCAGGGGCAAACCCGGGCACTTCGGCCTGCTGGGCATGCAGGAGCGGGCTTGCCGCATCCATGCCAAGTTGAACATTGCGAGCGGGCCCAATGGAGGAACGGTGGTGGAACTGGTCGTTCCAGGAAAAATGGTGTATGCAGAACAACACTACGGCATGCTGAAAAGCGTTTCAGCGAAGCTCGCGCGGTGCTTCCCGCGAAGCCGGCTTGCCACCGATGATGCAAAAGGGCCAATGTGATGAACGAACCAGCCAAAATCACCTTGCTTGTCGTCGATGATCATCCGCTGATGCGGGAAGGCGTGTCGAAGGTGATCAACGATCAGCCCGACATGCATGTTGTGGCGCAAGCGGCCGAAGGCAGGGAAGCGTTGGACCTATACCGCCAGCACAGGCCGGCCATTACGCTGCTCGATCTCCGCCTGCCTGATATCAGCGGTATCGAAGTCCTGCTGGCAATCCGCGCGGAGGATCCGAAAGCGAACGTCATCATCTTCACCACCGCCGAAGGGGACGTGGACATTCAGCGCTGCCTGCGCGGCGGAGCGCGAGGCTACGTCCTTAAAAGTACGCTGCCACAAGAGCTGACGGCGATCATCCGTGAGGCCCATCAAGGCAGGCGATGCATACCGGCGGACGTGGCAGCGCAGCTTGCCCACTACACCGGCGAGTCTGGCCTGACGGCGCGTGAAATCGAGGTCCTGTGCAAAGTCGCGCGCGGCCACCGCAACAAGGACATCGCCGGCCAGCTGTTCATTTCAGAAGAGACGGTGAAGGCGCATATGAAACACATTCTGGAAAAGCTGGGCGCCAGCGGCCGCTCGGAAGCCGTGGCGATCGCGGTACGTCGCGGCATCATGCAGCTCTGATCATTCCGTGGCCGGCCCACGCGCGGCTTAAAGCGGCGCCTGACGCTGCGGCACGGCTGACGCTTACGGTCCGGCCGGGCGGAAGCTGCTGGGCGGCGCACCCGCCCACGACACAAAGGCGCGCCGGAAGTTGGTGGCGTCGCTATAACCCAGGCGCGCCGCGATTTCATTATTATTCAAATCGCTGGTTCTTAAATAACTGAGCGCCAGCTGCATGCGGTGGCGCGACAGGATTTCACTGTAACTCGTGCCTTCCGCCTCCAGCCGGCGGCGCAAGGTGCGGGCGTTCACCGCCAATTCCCGCGCTATCTCCTCTATATTGGGAAACACTCCCGAACAGCCCAGCAATATCATCAGCACCGCGCCGGCCGCCGTGGCGTTGCGCGTCATCTTCTGCAAGGATTGCTCGCACAATTCCAGCATCATCGCGTGCGTAATCGCGTCCGCTTCCGGCCTTTCCTTTCCGGTTAACATTTCCCTGAAAACGATTTCATTTTTCTCCTGCTCAAATAATACTTCGCAGTTGAATAACTCCATATATTCAGCCGCATGCGGCGGGGCGGAAAAACGCAGGCTGATTCTTTTAAAATCAAAAAATTCGCCATATAAATCCCGCGCCATCGTTTTAAAACACGACATTTTCAATTCGACGGCGAAGCGGTATAAAGGATCGGTGGGCGCGCAGGCCAGGCTGGGTTCGATTTCCCATACCGCCCAGCCATCCTTGCCGGCATAGCGCAAATTGGTCAGCGGGTCGATCAGGCGGTTGTATTTGAGTACGGCGTGCAGCAGCGCTTTGCGGCTGGGGCTGCTCAGCAGGGCGAAGCCGAAAATGCCGCAGGCCGACGCATTGAAGCAAGTGCCCACTTTCAGCGCAACACTTGGCGCGTAGCGGATGGCGTTGCGGATAACGGCCAGGATCTGCAGCACCGAAAAGCGCGTGGAAGCGATGCGCATCTCCTCCTCGCCGATGCCGCTGCCGGCCAGCGCCAGCTGCGCCGGCACGCCGCGCAGCGCGAGCTGGTTCAGCAGGAACACCACCAGGTGGGCGGGATAAAAGCGCACCCCGTGGCTGTAGGGGGCGGGCGCGGCGGCGGACGGGCTGGAATCCTGAAGCAATTGGCTAACCTTGACTGACTGATTCATCTCTCTATTGACCTGTCCTGAACTGACCTGAAGAATGTCCGGTAATGACCTATGAATATTTCCCAAAAGGAAGTATATTGGTCATTTTGCAATTCAGCGCCAACTGATTCAGAGAAAAAATTATAGCATCCGGGATTAAATAGTTTACAGATTGCACTCATATTTTACAAATATCATGCAATAAGCACGCTGCAATCCATTCAGCTCTTCAGCAATAGATCAATTCGATGATTTTTATCAGAGCCTGTCTTTGGGGTTTGCTTGTGATCGCCTTGATACTGATCTGATGCAATTGGAAGACTCCAGATATGTTCAAGAAAATCACGCGCGAGCAAGCCCGCGTCGGCATGTATGTCCAGGAACTGTGCGGCAGCTGGTATCACCATCCGTTCTGGCAGCGTTCCTTCCTGATCCGCGACAGCGCCATGCTGGCCAGGCTGCATGCCAGCGCGGTGGAGGAACTGTGGATCGACCCCGCCAAAGGCATAGCCGGGGGCGGGGACGACCTGGCGCGCGCGGCCGAGCTGGTGGACCGCTCGCGCGCGGCCGTCTGTGCGCTGTTCAGCCAGGTGCGCGCCGGCGATGCGGCCGCGCTGCCCGCCGCGCTGTCGTCCACCCTGCCGCTGGTGGACGACATCATCGGCTCCATCTCGCACAATGCCGGCGCCATGCTGAGCCTGGTACGCCTGCGCACCAGCGACGACTACACCTACGCCCATTCGGTGGCCGTCTGCGCGCTGATGATAGCGCTAGCGCAACACATGGGCATGGCGCCCGGCGCGGTGCGCGAGTGCGGCCTGGCGGGCCTGCTGCACGACATCGGCAAGGCCACGGTGCCGCCCGAGATCCTGAACAAGCCTGACCGGCTCAGCCCGGCCGAGTTCGAAGCCGTCAAGCTGCACCCGGTGACCGGACACGCGCTGCTGAAGGCGGCCGGCGGCCTGTCGCCGGTGGTGGCCGACGTCTGCCTGCACCACCACGAGCGCTACGACGGCAAGGGTTACCCGTCGCGCCTGGCCGGCGAGGCCATCAGCCTGCAGGCGCGCATGGGAGCGGTGTGCGACGTGTACGACGCCGTCACTTCGCAGCGGCCCTACAAGGCGCCCTGGGATCCCCCGGACGCGCTGCGCCGCATGGCGGCCTGGACCCGCGAAGGCCATTTCGATCCCGCCGTGTTCGCCGCCTTCGTGCGCTGCCTCGGCATCGCCCCGGCCGCGAATTTCACTTGCGTAACCGAAGTGAATTTACTATAGTCGTTGTAAATTCACCAAGCGGGCCGCACCGATGAGCAAAACCTCCTTCGCCGACAAGAACTGTCCCATCGCCCAGACGCTGGAGCAGGTGGGCGAATGGTGGACCTTCGTCATCCTGCGCAACGCGTTCTGCGGCATGCGCCGCTTCCAGGAGTTCCAGCAGCACCTGGGCATCAGCACCAGCATCCTGACCCAGCGCCTGAACCGCCTGGTCGACAGCGGCATCCTGCTGCGCCAGCCGGCGCCGGACGACGGCCGCGTACTCCACTACCTGCTGACCGACAAGGGCCGCTCGCTCTACCCCATCCTCGCCGCGATGACGCTGTGGGGCGAGCAATGGGCGCCCAACCCCAAGGGCGCGCGCCTGACCATGGTGGAACGCGCCACCGGTCTGCCGGTGGCCGGCGTGGGCATCCTGTCGGCCGGCGGGCGCCAGCTGATGCCGGACCAGATCGACACGGTGGCCGGTCCCGGCGCCGACGACAGCACGCACGCATTGATGCGGATACGAGAGGAGACGATGAAAAATGCACGCTGAAGACCACCATGACATGCGCTGGCTCAAGTCCTATCCCGAAGGCGTCCCAGCCACCATCGACCCGGCGCAATACGGCTCGCTGGTGCAGTTGTTCGACGAATCGTTCACCCGCTTCGCCGAGCGCAAAGCTTACGTTTGCATGGACCGCGCCATGACCTACGCGGAACTGGACGGCCACTCGCGCAGCCTGGCCGCGTGGCTGCAGCAGCGCGGCCTGGGCAAGGGCGCGCGGGTGGCGGTGATGATGCCGAACGTGCTGCAGTATCCGGTGGCGGTGGCAGCCATCCTGCGCGCCGGCTGTATCGTGGTCAACGTCAATCCGCTGTACACGCCGCGCGAACTGGCGCACCAGCTGCAGGACTCCGGCGCCGAAGCCATCATCATCCTGGAGAACTTCGCGGTGACGCTGGAACAGGTGCTGGCCGGCGGCGCGCCGGGGATCCGGCACATCGTGGTCGCCGCCATGGGCGACATGCTCGGCACGCTCAAGGGGGCGCTGGTGAACCTGGTGCTGCGCAGGGTGAAAAAGCTGGTGCCGGCCTACCGCCTGCCCGGCGCCGTGCCCTTCCTCCAGGCGCTGAAGCAGGGTGCGGCGCTGGCGCTGCGCCCGGCGCCGCTCGGGCATGACGACATCGCCTTCCTGCAGTACACCGGCGGCACCACCGGCCTGTCCAAGGGCGCCACGCTCACGCACCGCAACGTCATCGCCAACATGCTGCAGAACGACGCCTGGGCCGGACCGGCGCTGCGCCAGGCGCAGGCGGACGGCGAACTGGTGACCGTGTGCGCGCTGCCGCTGTACCACATCCTGGCCCTGAACGCCTGCATGCTGATGGGCGCGCGCTGGGGCGCGACCAATCTGCTGATCCCCAACCCGCGCGACATGGGCCGCTTCGTCAAGGAACTGGCCAAGGTGCGCGTGAACTTCTTCCCGGGCGTAAACACGCTGTTCAACGGCCTGCTGAACCAGCCCGGCTTTGCGGCGCTGGATTTCTCGGGCCTGCGCATCACGCTGGGCGGCGGCATGGCGGTGCAAAAGGCGGTCAGCGACCGCTGGCGCGGCGTGACGGGCGTGCCTATCCTGGAAGGCTACGGCCTGTCCGAAACCTCCCCCACCGCCACCCTGTGCCCGCCCGGGCAGAGCGAATTTTCGGGCACCATCGGCCTGCCGGTGCCGTCCACCGAGGTGGCTATCCTGGACGACAACGGTGAACCGGTGCCGCCCGGCCAGCCGGGCGAAATCGCGATACGCGGCCCGCAGGTGATGGCGGGCTACTGGAACCGGCCCGGCGAGACCGCGCAAGCGATGACCGCCAGCGGCTTCTTCAAGTCGGGCGACGTCGGCATCATGGACCAGGGCGGCTACGTGAAAATCGTCGACCGCAAGAAGGACATGATCCTGGTGTCCGGCTTCAACGTCTACCCGAACGAGGTGGAAGGCGTGGTGGCGGCGCATCCGGATGTGCTGGAATGCGCCTGCATCGGCGTGCCCGACGCCGCCTCTGGCGAAGCGGTGAAGCTGTTCGTGGTGCGCAGGAACGCCGCACTCACGCAGGCCCAGCTCATGGACTACTGCAAGGCGCAGCTGACCGGCTACAAAAAGCCGAAATACATCGAGTTCCGCGAAGCGCTGCCGAAATCCAACGTCGGCAAGATACTGCGCAGGGAACTGCGCGAGGCGGCATAGCGCTTCAGGGCAGCAGCAGCGAATGCTGGCTGGCGGTGTGGAAGTCGCGCCAGACGCGGTTGATTTCGCTCTCTTCATGGGCCGCATACAGGCCGCAGTATGGATAGAGTTCGTCCACCGCCTGGCGCGACACGGCCACCAGCGCCAGCGAAGCGGCTTGCAGTCCCGCCATGTCGGCGGCACCCAGCTGGGCGCCCGCCGCGACCAGCGCCCAGGCACGCTCCAGCATCCAATAGAAGTGCTTGCGCGCTGCGGCGAAGGAATGCTCTTTGGCTTCCAGCAATGCCGCCACGCCGGGCGCCTGCAGCAGCGGCAGGCCGGACATGGAATGCTTGCGGCGGCTCATCGCGGGCCGCGCCAGCTGCATGAAGTGCGCGGCCATGCCCGCCACGTTGGCGGCCAGGGTGACGAAGGCCAGCGAATAGAAGGGGAAGCGGTACAGCGGCCCGTCCGCCGTGGCGCCTGCCGCGCTGATGGCGAAGCCGTGGTCGCGGTGCAGCCACTGGCTGTCGATGCGGTAGCTGTGCGAGGCGCTGGCGCGCATGCCGATGCTGCCCCACGACGGCACGATACGCACCTGCGCGGCCGGCACGATGAAGGCGCGGATGCGCGGCGCGCCGTGCTCGTCGAGCAGCGGCTGGCCGTGTTCGCGCAGCACCGCGTTCAAGGTGAAATGGGTGGCCATGGGCGCGCCGCTGGCATAGTCCCAGCGGCCGGTGATGCGGTAGCCGCCGCCTTCCAGGTCGGCATGCCCGGTGGGCGCGCCGCTGCCGCCCACGCACACGCGCCGCGTGCCGACGATGGCGCGCGCCGTTGCGGGCGGCAGGAAGCCGGCGAACCAGCCGGCGCCGGCGCACAGGGTCAGCACCCAGCCCATGCTGCCGTCGATGGTGGCCACCGCTTCCTCGAGGCGCACCGCGTCCGGCAAGGCCAGCTCGGCGCCGCCGCAAGCGCGCGGCGCCAGCATCTTCAGCCAGCCGCGCCGGTGCAGCAAGGCTTGCTGAACGGGATGCAGGAAACGCGCCGCGTCCGCCGCAGCGGCGTAGCGCGCAATGCGGCGCGCATCACGCGCGGCCAGCGGCACCGCGCAGCGGTCCAGCGCGGCTGCCGGCAGGGCGGCGGATGCGGCGGAAGGAGGCGGGGTAAAGGATGCGGCGGCGGAGTCGGTCATGCTGGGCTTGCTCAGTAGCTAAGCCCAGCATTCTCGCATTATTTCTGCTCAGGCGCCGAGCTGGCCTGGTTGCGCTTGGCGATCTCGTTGCCGAGGTAGCCGCCGCCGATGGCGCCCGCCACCGTGGCCAGCGTGCGGCCTTTGCCGTCGCCCACCTGGTTGCCCACCAGGCCGCCCACTACCGCGCCGATGCCGATGCCCAGCGCGCTGTTCTGCGGCGCCGCTGCCGGCGCCGGAGCGGCGGCTGGCTGCTGAGCCGGCTGCGCCGCGGGCTGCTGGGCCACCTGCGGCTTCGCATACTCATGGTGCACCACGGTTTTATGATGCACGACCTGTTTCGGCGCCGGCGCGGCGGCCGCAGCCGCAGGCTGGACGGCGGCAGGCTGCGCGGCCAGCGCATTGGCGGCAGGTGCGGCCGGGAGGGCGCCGGGGGCGGTGGCGCTCAGCTCGGCCGGCGCACTGCCCTGCACTGCCGCCGTGGCGGGCGCAGTCTCCACCGTGCTTTTCGAGCCCGGCAGCAAGCCGGCAAAGGCGGCCGCGCCAACCAGGCTGGCGATGGTGACGGACGCCGCGGCGACAGCCATCAGCGGGTGGATGCGGTTGCTGGTCGAGGTGTTTTCCATTTTTGTTCTCCGTAAGATAGACGCTCAGTGGCGCCGGTACTGGTGATAACGCGCCAAAAACGGATCGGGCTGTTGGAAAAGTGTTTCCAGAGTAATCAAATGTAAGCGCCTTGCGTACGCTGGCGCACGGACTGGACCCATCTTCCCACCGAGAATAGCCCCAAGGGCCACCCGGCCGGGTTGGCCTGTCAGTCAACTATGAAGGGGATCAATATGAACTTTATTATCTGGATCGTCATTGGCGGCATCATCGGCTGGCTTGCCAGCATGGTCATGAAAACCGACGCGCAGCAAGGCATCTTGCTGAACATGGTGGTCGGTATTGTGGGCGCCCTGCTGGGCGGCTGGTTCCTCTCGCCGCTGTTCGGCGTTTCCACCATCAATGCGGACGATTTCAGTGCCCTGTCGCTGCTCGTTTCCTTCCTGGGCGCCGTCATCCTCCTGGGCATCGTCAATCTGATCTTCAGGGGCCGCTTGCGCTAGTTCCCCGTCAGTGGGTAAGTGTCATTATCAAAAAGCCAACGCTTTGCGTTGGCTTTTTGTGCACAGCAACCAAGAATATCGTTGACGTAATTGAACGCCAAAAGGATACTCGGCATTTTTCCGCCCTTGAGTGTCCTATTCAATGAACAAATCCCTGATCGCGCTCGCCATCCTGAGCACCGCAGCCCACGCCGATGAAGGCATGTGGATGCCGCAACAGCTGCCACAAGTAGCTAAGCAACTGAAAGCCGCCGGCCTGAAGCTGGACCCGTCCAAACTGACCCAGCTGACCGAGTTCCCGATGGGCGCCATCGTCAGCCTGGGCGGCTGCTCGGCTTCCTTCGTGTCGCCGCAAGGCCTGGTCGCCACCAACCACCACTGCGTGTACAACAGCGTGGCGCACAACTCCACGCCGCAGAACGACCTGCTGGCCAACGGTTTCCTGGCCAAGACCTTCGCCGACGAAGTGCCGGCCACCCCGGGCACGCGCATCTTCGTGACCAAGGAAGTGGTGGACGTGACGTCCAGGATCATCACGCCGGAAGTGGCCAAGCTGAACGGCAAGAAGCGCAGCGACGCGATCGAGAAGAACCAGAAGGCCATGGTGGCCGAGTGCGAAAAAGACGAGGGCCACCGCTGCACCGTGTCGGCTTACTACGGCAGCCTGGAATACTACAAGATCAAGCAACTGGAAATCCGCGACGTGCGCCTGGTGCACGCGCCGCCTGAAGGCGTGGGCAAGTTCGGCGGCGACACCGACAACTGGATGTGGCCGCGCCACACCGGCGACTACGGCTTCTACCGCGCCTACGTGAGCAAGGACGGCAAGGCCGCCGACTTCAGCAAGGACAACGTGCCTTACGTGCCGAAGCACGTGCTGAAGCTGGCCAAGGAAGGCGTGAAGGAAGGCGACTTCATCATGGTGGCCGGCTACCCTGGCCGCACCAACCGCCACCGCCTGCCGTCGGAAGTGGACTTCACCTTCGGCTGGAACTATCCGCAGTTCGTGAAAGCGTCGGCCGACAACCTGGCCATCATCGCCGCCGAGACCAAGGACAACAAGGACAGCGCGCTGAAATACGCCGGCCAGGTTGCCAACGTGAACAACTACTACAAGAACCGCCAGGGCATGCTGGACTCCTACGCCGGCAGCGATTTCCTGGCCCGCAAGACCCGCGAGCATGAAGAACTGAAAGCCTGGGTCAACAGCGACGCCAAGCGCAAGGCCGAATACGCGGCCGGCATCGCGCAGGTCGAAGAGCTGATCGCCAAGCGCGACGCCAACGTCAAGCGCGAGTTCGAACTGAGCTACTCGCAGCCGCGTCTGCTGAACACGGCCCGCACCCTGTACCGCCTGGCCAATGAATCGCAGAAGCCGGACGTGGAGCGCAAGGCCGGCTACCAGGAACGCGACCTGAAGCGCATTGAAGCTTCGGTGGCCGCGCTGGTGCGCAACTACGACGAGAAGGTGGACAAGGCGCTGGTGCTGCATCACCTGGCCAAGTACGCCGCCATGCCGAAGGCCGAGCGCAACGCCAACTGGGACGCCGCCATCGGCATCGTGGACGGCATGGACGCTGCCGCGCTGAAAGGTGCGATCGACAAGCTGTACGCCGGCAGCAAGCTGGGCGACGCCGCCGAGCGCAAGGCATGGCTGGGCAAGAAGCCGGCCGACTTCCAGGCCGCCAACGACAGCTTCATCAAAGCCGCCGTCGCCATGTACGACGTGGCCATGAAGGAAGAAGCGGAAGAGGAAGAGCTGGCGGGCAGCCTGCAGCAAGCCTACTCGAGCTACATGAAGGCCAAGATCGCCTACATGAAGACCAAGGGCCAGGCCGTCTACCCGGACGCCAACAGCACCCTGCGCGTCACCTTCGGCAAGATCGCCGGCCGCCCATGGGGCACCGCCGACGGCACCGCCTGGACCGCGTTCACCACCGTCAAGGGCGTGGCCGCCAAAGCCACCGGCACGGGCGAGTTCAACGCGCCGAAAGCGCAGCTGGACGCGATCAAGAACAAGGACTTCGGCAAGTACGTTGACCCCGTGCTGAAATCGGTTCCGGTGAACTACCTGGCCACGCTGGACATCACCGGCGGCAACTCCGGTTCGGCCGCGCTGAACGCCAAGGGCGAGTTCATCGGCCTGGCCTTCGACGGCACGCTGGACTCCATCATCTCCGATTGGGACTTCAACAACGCCAACACGCGCGATATCCAGGTCGACCTGCGCTACATGCTGTGGAACATGAAGCACGTGGACAAGGCCGACAACCTGTTGAAAGAAATGGGCGCCGAGTAAGCATCGGCGTCTAACTCCGGGCGGCCACTCCCCGCCCTTTTGAAAGCCACGCGCGCCCGACTGCCCGCGTGGCTTTTTTTCGCCCCTGCAGTCAGGCCGGCGCGAGTTTCAGGCCGGCGATGCAGGCGATGATGGCGGCGATCAGCAGCAGGCGCAGCGGGCTGGCGCTCTCGCCGAAGGCGGCGATGCCGATCAGCGCGGCGCCGGCCGCGCCCAGGCCGGTGAACACGGCGAAGGCGGTGCCCACCGGCAGCTGCTTGAGCGATATCGTCAGCAGCGCTATGGCGCCGTTGGCGAATACCAGGCCCGCCACGCTGGGCCAGAAACGGGTCCAGCCTTCGGCGTATTTCAGGGCCACCGCCATCGCGATGTCCACCAGCGCGGCGGCCAGCAGTATCGTCCAGGCCATGTCATTCCCCTTTCGCCTGCGCCATGCCGCGCGCCGTGGCGGGGCGCCGCGCAATGCGCTCCAGCCACGCGGACACAGCAGCATACGCCGCCATGTCCAGCCCCAGCTCGTGGTGCGAGGCAAGCCATGGCCAGGTGGCGATGTCGGCGATGCTGTAGTCGTCGCCCGCCAGCCAGGCGCTGGACGCCAGCCGCTGCTCGACCACGCCGTACAGGCGGCGCACCTCGCGGCCGTAGCGCTCCAGCGCCTGCTCGTTGCGCGGCTCGCTGCTGGCGCCATGGCGGAACCACCACAGCTGCCCCAGCATCGGCCCCACGCTGGCCACCTGCAGGAACAGCCATTGCAGCACCGTGCTGCGCGCCGCGCCGTCCTTCGGCAGCAGGCGCCCCGCCTTGTCGGCCAGGTGGATCAGGATGGCGCCGGATTCGAAGATGGCCCGGCCGTCGTCCACCAGCAGCGGGATCTTGTGGTTGGGGCTCATGGCCGCGAAGTCCGGCTGGTGCTGCTGGCCGGCGTTCAGGTCCAGCAGGCGGACTTCATGCTGCAGTTCCAGCTCCTGCAAAGCAATGGTGATCTTCTGGCCGTTGGGGGTGTTGGCGGTGTACAGCGTCATCATGGTGCGGCTCCTGGGTGAAGTGATGGAGCCAGTATAGGTTCTGCAAAAACGCATTAAAATTGGCAAAAACTGCCAAATGGTTATGCAAAAATGCACAACATGGATTGGGAAGACCTGCGCTGCTTCATCGCCCTGAGCGGCGCCATGGGCCGGGGCGGCGGCGTGTCCTCCGCCGCGCGCGAACTGGGCGTGAACCACTCCACCGTGCTGCGCCGCCTGGACAGCCTGGAACGCGCGCTCGGCGTGCGCCTGTTCGAGCGCTTCCAGTCCGGCTACACGATGACGCAGGCCGGCGAGACGCTGCAGGCGCGCCTGGCCGGCGTGGAGGAGCAGATCGCCGCGGCCCGCAGCGCCGTCGCCGGCCATGACCAGCAGCTGGAAGGCGACATCCGCATCACCACCACCGACACGCTGGCGCGCAGCCTGCTCATGCCCAGCCTGGCGCGCTTCCAGCAGCGCCATCCCGGCGTGCGCTTGCAGCTGGTGCTGAACAACGCCTTCCTGAACCTGAACCGGCGCGAGGCCGACGTGGCGCTGCGCCCCTCCAACACGCCGCCGGACACCCTGGTCGGCCGCCGCCTCGGCGCGCTGTCCAGCGCCATTTACGCCTCGCACAGCTATCTGAAGGCGGCGGCCAAACGGGGGCTTGGCGGCACCGGCCCGGACGACTGGGCCGGGCACGACTGGATCGGCCTGGACGACACGCTGGCCCACCTGGAGCAGGCCCGCTGGCTGGCGCAGCATGTGCCGCCGGAACGCATCCGCATGCGCGTGGACAGCCTGCTGGCCATGGTGGACGCGGCGCGCGACGGCATCGGTATGGCGCCGCTGCTGTGCCACCTGGCGGACCCGGAGCGCCGCCTGCAGCGCGTGGCCGAACCGGACCCGCGCTTCGACACCGGCCTGTGGCTGCTGACCCACCGCGACCTGAAGGACACCGCGCGCATCAAAGCGCTGACCCGGTTCCTCTACGAAGACCTGGGTGCAGCGCTGGCCTGAGCCGGACCAGCCTTATTTCAGGCGGGCCTTGAGTTCCTGCGAAGCCTGGTTCATCGCCGCGCGCACGCCATCCACGCCGGTCAGCGGATTGAGCAGGCCGAAGTCGTGGATCATGCCGTTGTAGCGCACCGTGGTCACGGCCACGCCGGCGGCGTCCAGCTTGCGGCCGTAGGCTTCGCCTTCGTCGCGCAGCACGTCGAATTCGGCGGTCTGGATCAGCGTCGGCGGCAGGCCTTGCAGCTGCGGCAGCGTGGCTTGCAGCGGCGACGCGTAGATCTCTTTGCGCTTGGCGGCGTCCTTGGTGTAGCTGTCCCAGAACCACACCATCATGTTTTTGGTGAGGAAGTGGTTGTCGGCGAACTGCTGGTAGGACGGCGTGTCGAAATTGGCGTCCGTCACGGGCCACAGCAGCACCTGCGAGCGCAGCTTCGGTTCGCCCTTGTCCTTGGACATCAAGGCTACCACCGCCGCCATATTGCCGCCCACGCTGTTGCCCGCCACCGCCAGGCGGCTGCCGTCCACCTGGATTTCCTTGCCGTGCGCGGCCACCCACTTGGTGGCGGCGTAAGCCTGCTTGATGGCCACGCCGTAGCCGGCTTCCGGCGAACGGGTGTAGTCCACGTAGACCGCCACCGCGCCGGAGCCGGACACCAGGTCGCGGATCAGGCGTTCATGGGTGGGGAAGTCGCCCAGCACCCAGCCGCCGCCGTGGAAGAACATGAAGGCGGGCAGCGTGCCCTTGCTGCCGGCCGGGCGCACGATCACCAGCTTGATTTCCTCGCCGTCCACCGTGATGGTCTTGCGCGACACGTCGGCGGCGGGCAGCTTGGCGCCCTTCTGCGCGCCTTCCAGCACGGCGCGGGCGGCGGCCGGGGTCATGGTCTCCAGCGGCTGGCCGCCCTCCAGCGCGGTCAGGAACTTGGCGGTCTTGGCTTCAACGCCCGGCAGGCCGCCGGCGAAAGCGCTGGAAGCGATCAGGGTGGCCAGGGATGCTGCGATCAGGGTTTTGATGGTGCGCATGATATATCCTATCGTTAGTTATTTAATAGTGCACTACTTGTTTCGGGGAGACCGGCGACGTTGTTGTCGCTGCATGGGATGAATAATACATAGCGCGCTATTTGATAGCAAGCTATTTTTAGGATTATTTTAGTGCTCGCCTGAAAACAGGCAGTTGCGTTAAAGTCAGCGTTACCCATTCATCAACCCGGAGAGCCCTATGACCACCAAGAAAATCGCCGTCCTGATCGGCAGCCTGCGCAAGGATTCCATCAACCGCAAGTTCGCCCACGAGCTGATCGCCCTGGCGCCCGCCTCGCTGGCATTCGAGTTCGTCGACATCGGCGGCCTGGCCCTGTACAACCAGGACCTGGACGACGAAGGCCAGACGCCCGCCGCCTGGACCGCCTTCCGCGACAGCCTGGCCAAGGTGGACGGCGTGCTGATCGTCTCGCCCGAATACAACCGCTCCATGCCGGCCGCCGTCAAGAACGCCATCGACGTCGGTTCGCGCCCGGCCGGCAAGAGCATCTGGAGCGGCAAGGCCGGCGGCGTGGTGACGGTGTCGCCGGGCGGCGTGGGCGGCTTCGGCGCCAACCATGCCATCCGACAGTCGCTGGTGGCGGTCAACGTGGCCACCATGCCGGCGCCGGAAGCCTACATCGGCGGCGCCACCAAGATGCTGGGCGAGGACGGCAAGGTCAACAACGACCAGACCCGCGAAGTGCTGCGCAAGTTCATCACCGCCTACGCGGCCTGGGTGGACAAAAACGCACCCGTGTAAGCGCGCGGCCGGGGCGGGGCAAACCGCCCCGGTGCTACAATTCGGCTCTGATTCAGCGCCTACCCGGCGCGCCTTCACCACCATACCTCTGAGATCCAGACGCCATGCACCCAGAAATGCTCACGCCCTACGAAAAGGGCAACCGTAACCAGACCACCCTTTGGACCGAATGCATCGCCTTCTACGAGGAGCTGGCGCGCCGCTTCCCGCAGGTGCTGCGCTTCGAGCAGATCGGCGTATCGGACGGCGGCATTCCCGTGCATCGCGGCGTGGTGAGCGCGGACGGCGTGTTCGGCCGCGACGAGATCAAGGCCGCCGGCCGCACCGTCTTCTTCAACAACAACGGCATCCACCCCGGCGAACCGGAGGGCGTGGACAGCTGCATGGCCCTGGTGCGCGACTTCTGCTACGAGCCGGCCAGGCTGGCCGCGCTGGGCGAAACCGTGTTCGTGTTCATCCCCGTGTACAACGTGGACGGCTGCCTGAACCGCGCCAACACCTCGCGCGTGAACCAGGACGGCCCGGAGCAGTTCGGCTTCCGCGGCAACAGCCGCCACCTGGATTTGAACCGCGACTTCGTCAAGTGCGACACCCTGAACGCGAAGCTGTTCAACCAGCTGATCGCCTCGTGGCAGCCGGACGTGATGGTGGACACCCACACCTCCAACGGCGCCGACTATCCGTACACCATGACCCTGATCCACACCCAGGCCGACAAGCTGGGTTATGGCCTGGGCCCCTTCCTGCGCAACACCATGCTGCCCGCGATCTACGCCGAGATGGAGCAGCGCGGCTGGCCGACCTGCCCCTACGTGAATCCGGTGCAGGACACGCCGGACGACGGCATCGCCGAATTCCTGGAAGTGCCGCGCTTCTCCACCGGCTTCGCGGCGCTGCACCACGTGATCGGCTTCATGCCCGAAACGCATATGCTGAAGCCCTTCGCGGACCGCTACGAATCCATGCGCGCGCTGGTGGAAACCACGCTGGCCTTCACCGTGCGGCACGGCGCCGAGATCAAGCGCCTGCGCGCCGAGGCCAAGGCCGAAGGCCGCAAGCAGGCCGCCTGGCCGGTGATGTGGCAGATGGACGAGAACAAGCCGGCCACCTTCCGCTTCAAGGGCTACGCCGCCAAACGCCACCCCAGCGTGATCGGCAACTACACCCGTTTGTCCTACGACCGCAGCCAGCCGTGGGAAAAGGACATCGCCTACTACAACAGCTTCCCCGCCAGCGTCACCGTGCGCGCGCCGAAAGCCTACGTGGTGCCGCAGCAGTGGCGCGAGGCCATCGAGCGCCTGCAATGGAACGGCGTGCAGATGACGCGCGTGGAGAAAGCTGAAACGGTGCAGGCGCAGTACTACCACATCGCTTCCGTCGCCTCGCGCCCCACCGCCTACGAGGGCCACATGTTCCACGACGGCGTGGAAGTGGAAGCGCGCACCGGCAGCTTCCAGCTCAACGTGGGCGACTACATCGTCTCCCTGGACCAGGACAACGCCCGCTACGCGGTGGAGACGCTGGAGCCGCAGGGCCACGACAGCTTCTTCCGCTGGGGCTTCTTCAACAGCGTGCTGGAAAAGAAGGAAGCCTTCTCCGACTACGTGTTCGAAGACCTGGCGCTGGACATGCTGGAAACCGAGCCTGAACTGAAGGCCAAATTTGAAGCGTGGAAGCTGGCCAACCCTGCCCTGCTGAGCAACCAGGACGAGGTGCTGCACTTCATCTTCCACAACGGTAAACGGCACGCCGAGCCGGAGTGGCGCCGCTACCCAGTGCTGTCGATCCTGTAAGAGATCGATGCACTACGCACTCAACCTGCGGACCTTCTTCTACAGCCACTACTTCCACCTGGGCCTGCGCTTCGCGGCAGGCCTGGTCGGCGTCACCCTCATCGCGCTGCAGTTCGCCGGCATGGCCGTCGCCATGACGGTCTGCATCGGCGCGCTGTGCACCGCGCTGATGGACATGCCCAGCCCCCTGAAGCACAAGCTCAACGAGATGCTGGCGTCGGTGCTGCTGTGCACCGCCGTCACGCTGCTCATCAGCCTGTGCGGCCCGGTGCCATGGCTGCTGATGACCATGCTGGTGCTGGTGAGCTTCTTCGCCAGCATGATGGTGGTGTACGGGAAGAAGTCCATGCCCCTGCAGCTCGCCACGCTGTTCATCATGACCATGTCGATGGAACATGTGATGACGGTGCGCGAGTCTTTCATCCACGCCGGCGTGTTCCTGCTGGGCAGCGTGGCCTATCTGGCCTACGCCATGGCGCTGGCCTGGCTGCTGCGCCACCGCATCAAGCAGCAGGTGCTGGCCGAGGCGCTGTTCGAGCTGGCCGCCTACATCGACATCAAGGCCGACTTCTACGACACGCGCTACAACCTCGCCGAGCAGTTCAACAAGCTGGTGCGGCACCAGGCGCTGCTGGCGGACCGCCAGCAGGCCTCGCGCGACCTGATACTGCGCAGCCACCAGAACCGCAAGGACGCCATCGTGGTGCAGATCCACGTCTGCATGCTGGACCTGTACGAGCAGATCCTGTCGACCCACACCGACTACGCGCTGCTGCGCGCGCACCTGGCCGATTCGCCGGTGCTCAAAACGCTGCACGACCTGGCCTACAAGGCCGCGCGCGACATCGAGTCGGTCGGCTACGCGGTGACGCGCAAGCGGCCGTCGCACGCGGCCATCAGCTACGCGCCCGAGATGGAGGCGCTGGAAGCGGCCATCGCGCAGCTGCAGGCGGACGCCGACGCGGGCAAGCCCGCAGGCGAGGCGCTGGCCGTGCTGCGCGCGCAGCGCAACAAGATCCGCGCCATCATCCGCATGATAGGCGAGCTGCACGTGGCCAGCCAGAAGGAGTACGAAGGCACGCCGTTCTGGGTGGACGCCGACATGCAGCCCTTCCTGTCGCAGCAAAAGTACGAGCTGCAGCTGATGCTGTCGCACTTCCGCATGGACTCGCCGATCTTCCGCTTTTCGCTGCGGGTGGCGATGGCGATTGCGGCCGGGCTGGCGGTGGGCCACGTGCTGCCGTACGCGGCGCACAGCTACTGGATCGTGCTCACCATCGTGATTATCCTGAAGCCCAGCTTCAGCATGACCAAGCAGCGCCGCAGCGACCGCATCGTCGGCACCATCATCGGCTGCGTGATCACGGCGCTGATACTGAAGTTCGTGAACTACACGCCGGCCATCGTCGGCATCCTGATCCTGGCGACGGTGGCCACACCCACCTTCATCTACCTGCGCTACCGCTACGCGGCGATCGCGGTGTCCGTCATGATCCTGCTGCAGATGCACCTGATCGCGCCGGGCAACACCAGCCTGATCACCGAGCGCCTGGTGGACACCTTCATCGGCGCGGCGGTGGCCACGGTGTTCAGCTTCGTGCTGGCCAACTGGGAGTACCAGACCTTGCCGCGCCTGATACGGCAGGTGCTGGACGTGAACCTGCGCTACATGCAGGCCTCGTTCGAACTGCTGCAGGGGAAAAGCCGCAACGACTTCCCCTACCGCATCGAGCGCAAGCGGCTGATGGACAGCCTGGCGGGCCTGAGCGCGGCGCTGGTGCGCATGCTCGACGAGCCGGCCAGCAAGCAGCGCGCGGCCGAGGACATCAACCTGTTCATCGTGCAGAACTACCTGCTGGTGGCGCACGTGGCGGCGCTGCGCGCCATCCTGCGGCGGCACGTGAAGGACATCCCGGTGGACGCGGTGAACGCCATGCTCGCGCACAGCCACGCGCAGGTGTTCCAGACCCTGTCGCGCGCGCTGGCGCAGCACGGGCAGCCGATTTCGCCGCTGCCGGCGCAGCCTGTGCCCACGGCGGCGCCGCAGCCGCCGGCGGGGGCGCAAGCGGCGGTGGCCTGGGCCGGCTGGCCGGTGGTGCAGCGGCGTATCCGGCTGCTGCAGGCGGATGCGGATAAAATCATTATCCACAGCGAGGCGATCGTCCACAACGTCTCCCCCACCTAGCCAGGAGGCAGCATGAATGACCACGCACCCTTGAGTGGACGCGATCTGATAGCGGCGCTGTGCGTGGTCCTCATCTGGGGCACCAACTTCGTCGCCATGAAGTTCGGCCTGCGCGACTTCACGCCCTTCCAGCTGGGCGCCGGGCGCTTCATGTTCGCCATCCTGCCGCTGATCTTCTTCATCCGCCCGCCCAAGCTGTCCTGGCGCATCGTGCTGCTGTACGGGCTGTGCCAGGGCGTGGGGCAGTTCGGATTGCTGTTCCTGTCGCTGCGGGCCGGCATGAGCGCCGCGCTGGCCTCTGTCATCCTGCAGACGCAAGTCTTCTTCACCGCCATCTTCAGCTACGCCGTGCTGAGCGAACGGCCCAGCCGCGCGCTGCTGGCCGGCCTGGCGCTGGCAGCGTGCGGGCTGGGGTGCTTCGGCCTGAATTACGTGGGCGGCGCGGGCGCCGCCGGTGCAGCCACCACGGCCGGCGGCACCACGCTGGCCGGTTTCCTGCTGTGCCTGTGCGCGGCGGCCATGTGGGCCGTGTCCAATATCGTGGTGCGGCGCGCGCAACGCAGCACGCCGCAGTTCGACGTGCTGGCCTTCATGGTGTGGAGCAGCCTGGCGCCCATCCTGCCCTTCATCGGCCTGTCGCTGCTGTTCGACGACCCGGCCACGCGCTGGCGCTGGACCGGCGCGCCACTCAGCACCTGGGCCTCGCTGGCCTACCTGGGCTGGATGGCCACCATCCTCGGTTACGCCATGTGGACCGGCCTGCTCAAGCGCCATCCCGTCAACCGCGTGGCCCCGTTCAGCCTGGGCGTTCCGGTGGTCGGCATCGCCGCCGGCATGCTGGTGCTGGGCGACACCATCAACACGCTGCAGTGGACCGGCATCGCGCTGATCGTCGCCGCGCTGGCCTGCGTGCTGTGGGGCGGCCGTTTCCTGGACCGCGCGCGTCCTCGGCCATAAGCGGCATATGATGTGTAGCGCACATAAGGCGCGGCAAGTCGGCTCTACAATACAAGCATGCCCAACCAACCGGAATCACCGACATGAAACAGCTGATGCTTGTTTGCAGCGGCCTGCATGCCCTGATAGCGCTGTTGTTCGGCGGCGGCGCGCTGCTGCTGGTCGCCATCGCCGCGCGCATGGGCTGGCATGCGGCCGGCGGTGAGCTCGGCCTGGCTGCGGCGCAGGAAGTGATCGAAGCGATCGGCATCCTGGCCGCCGCCGTGGTGGCGCTGCAAATCGCCGAAACCATCATCGAAGAAGAAGTGGTGCGCGACGCCGACATCAGCGCCCCGACGCGGGTGCGCCGCTTCCTGTCGCGCTTCTTCGTGGTGGTGGTGGTGGCGCTGGCCATCGAAGGCCTGGTGGCCACCTTCCGCGCCGTCCACGAGGACGCCGAAGACCTGCTCTACGTCGCCGCGCTGGTCGCCAGCGTCGGCGTGCTGCTGGCCTCCTGGGGCATCTTCGTCCACCTCAACCGCTCAGCGGAAGAACTCGAACCCGCCGCCATGGAACAGGCCCAGGCCGAAGACCACAAGGTGCAGCCTTAAACGGCCGCCAGCGCCACGCGGGCGGCGGCGAGGTCCCAGGCGGCGCAGCCGACGGTTTTGAAGAGCACGGGCTCGGTGTCGGCCATCGGGGCGGCGCCCAGGGCCTGGGCGATGCCTTGCACTTGCGACCAGTCGGCGCCGGCTTGCAGCAGGTCGCCGGCTTCGTGGCGGGCGCCTTCGGGGTCGTCGACGTAGATGCGGCTGCCAAGCACCGTGGCGGGGGCGATTTCGGCGGCGTCGGGCTTGAAGGCGCCGACGGCGATGATGAGCCGCCCGGCGCGCGCAGGGTGCAGGTAGACCGGCTGCTTGCTGGTGGTGCCGGTGATGACGACGTCGATGTCGTCGGCCATCGCGGCTACGTCGGCGGCAGCCACGCCGGGATGCGCGGCCTGCAGGTGCTCAGAGATGAAGCGCTCGGCGGAGGCGCCGGTGCGCCCGCCGATGCTGATGGCGGCGTGCGGGTAGATGACGGCCAGCGCCTTCGCATGGTTCAGCGTCTGCGTGCCGGTGCCCACCAGCAGCACGTGGCGCGGCGCGCGGCCCAGCAGCGTAGCGATGCCGAGCATGGACAGCGCGGCGGTGCGGCGGCCGGTGACGGTGGCGCCGTCCAGCGTGAGGACGACGGCGCCGGTGGCGGCGTCCAGCACGCTGACCTGGCCCGCAATGGTGGGCAGGCCGCGCGCGCCGTTGTCCGGCACCACGGTGATCAGCTTGTGGACGGCGATGTCGGGCGCGGCGGCCACCATGGACAGGATCACGCCGCCGCCGGCCAGCGGCACCACTTGCCGCGCCGGGCAGGCGATCACGCCTTGCGCGGCCTGCGCCACGGCCAGGCGCAGCGCGTCCACCAGCGCGGGAAAAGGAATCAGGGCGGCGGTGTCGGCCGCGTTCAATGCTGCTGAGGGCATGGATGTCTCCGTTTCCGGCAGCCGCGCGCTTGATTGCGCGCGGCGTCCTGACTATCATAGCAGTCAACATTGTTTCATTGTTATGGAAGATGTCCGCACACTGCCAGAGCTGTGGCGCATGCTGCGCCAAATTCCGCGTGTCATTCTATTGGGGCGAAACCGATGCGCACCCGGGCGGCACCGTGCCCGAGCGCATGGTGGTCCCCATCTCGCCGCACCTGGTGGCGATGCGCGGCACCGAGCACCGGCCGTCGCGCTGTTCGGCGCTGGAAGGCGAAGTCGGCAAGCAGGTCGGCTGTTCCATCTATCCGCAGCGCTCCAGCACTTGCCGCGAGTTCGAGGCGGGCACGCCGGCCTGCAACGTGGCGCGCGCCCATTACGGCTTGCCCGAGATCGAAATCGAAGCTGTCTAAGCTGTCTCAGCCGTCACGCGTGGCAGACGCGGTTGCGCCCCGTTTCCTTGGCCTGGTAGAGCAGCGCGTCGGCCTTTTGCAGCATGGCTTCGGCGGTGCCCACCGCGTAGTCGGCAAACACGCCCATGCTCATGGTGACCTTCAGGCCGGGCTCCACTTCGTGCCACGGGTGCTGCTCGATGATCTGGCGCAGCTTGTCGCACAGGGCGGCCGCTTGCGGCAGGTCGGTTTCCGGTAGCGCCAGCACGAATTCCTCGCCGCCGTAGCGCGCCACCAGGTCGCTCAGCCGCACGTGCTGGCGCAGGATGGCGCCCACCCGGCGCAGCACCGCGTCGCCGGTGGCGTGCGAGTAGTTGTCGTTGATCTTCTTGAAGAAGTCGATGTCGCCGATGACCAGGCTGAGTGGGCGCTTGTGGCGCACCGCCTGGTTGTACAGGGTGCTGGCCTGCTCGTCGAAGTGGCGGCGGTTGTACAGGTTGGTGAGCGCGTCGCGGATGCTGAGCTCACGCAGCTGGTCGGCCTGCTGCAGGATGGTCTGGTGCGACGCCTGCAGTTCTTCATGGCTGCGCGCCAGCTGTTCGCTCATTTCGTTGAAGGCGCTGGCCAGGGTGGCCACTTCGTCCTTGCCTTGCACCGGCACCTGCTGGCGCAGCGAGCCGCCGTGCATGGCGCGCACGGCGCCGGTGAGGCGGCTCAGGCGGCTGCTCAGGCCCCGGCTGAGCGCCAGGCCGAGGCCCAGCGCCAGCAGCGCCGCACCGGCCGCGCCGGCGGCCAGCGAGGAACGCATGGCGCCGAGGAATTCGAGTTCCTGGCGGCTGGGCGTGACCACGCCTTCGGCGGAGACGTAGGCGGCGACCTTGCCATTCACTTCGATCGGGCGGGCCTTGGCGCGGGCGTCTTCGGGCAGGACGGTGTCGCGGCCGTACTGGCCGGCGCCCAGCAGGACTTTGTAGTCCGGGTCGGTGAGGATGAAGCGGTATGGCGGCGCCTGGCGCTGGCGGCCGCGCTCCGGCCGGTCGCCGGGCTGGTCATCCGGCTGGTGGTCGGGCTGGCTCTGGCGCTGGCCGGCGGGCGGCTCGGCTGCGGCGCCGCCCTGCGGCTGCTGCGGATAAGCGGCGCGCCAGATGCGGGGCGCGGCGTGCGGCGCACTGCCTTCGTCCGACTGCACGCTACGGTCCTCCTGCGCCGGGGCGGCGGCTGGGGGAGCGCGGCGGTCGTCGTACCCGGGACGGCGGCCGTCGGGCGGACCGCGGCGCTCGTCAAATTCCGGGCGGCGGCCTTCGGGAGGGCCACGGCGATCGTCGAACTCGGGGCGGCGGCCATCGGGCGGACCACGGCGGTCGTCGAACTCCGGGCGGCGGCCATCGGGAGGGCCACGACGGTCGTCGAACTCGGGGCGGCGGCCATCAGGCGGGCCACGGCGCTCATCAAACTCGGGACGGTGGCCATCGGGGGGGCCACGGCGGTCGTCAAATTCCGGGCGGCGGCCGTCGGGCGGGCCACGGCGCTGGTCGAACTCGGGGCGGCGGGCGGCGCCGGGATGGGGGGCGCCTTCGGGGCGTGGCGGCCGCGCCTCGTCCCGGCGCGACTGGCGGTCGATATTGGGCGGCATGCGCTCCAGCAGGTCGCTCGGGCGCTCGCTGTCCGGCGTCACCTGGCCGCGCTCGGTGCGCTGCACGAAGCGGTCAAAGGATTCAGTGGCAATCGCCGTCTTCCAGTCGCCGTACTCGGTCAGATACGCCGTCATGAACGTGTGGAAGTGCTCGGCGGCCTGCTTGCTCCGTATGGTGTCGAACTTGGTGTTGACACTGGCATAAGTCAGCCCACCCACCACCGCCACCGACGCCAGTCCGGTCAGCAGCAGTGCAAGCATCAGTTTGATACGCAAAGACATCCCAAATCCCCTGTTTTTACTTGCTTTTAGGCCACCAATGATACAGCAGAGCTACCCCTGTGCGCCCATCCCTTCGGGATAGATATTCAGATTCTTTATAGGCCACATCACAAATGAAAAGTTTATTTATGGACGCAAGGCACATATACTGCACTGCAACATCACACGCATTGGAGCACATCATGACCACCGCTAGCAATCTGACGTTCAACAGCTACAACGAAACCAGCTATTTCGCCAACGTTGGCCGCGCAGCACGCGGTCTGATGGCAGCCCTGCTGGCGCACAAGCCTGCGGCCGCACCGGTGCAGCGCAGCAAACCACAGGCAACGCTGTTCGAACTGGCCAGCCGCCCGGACGCGAACATGCCCAACCTGATGACCGAACTGCACTTCATGGCATCGCGGGGTTAATTATGGAACTGATCGCCCTGTTCACCACCGTCATCGCCGCCGCTGCCGTCGCCGCCCGCATCTGCCTGCAACCCATGCTGGACCGCTCGCTGGAAGAGCTGGAAACCCTGGCCAAGGCACACTAAAGCGCAGCAGGCAGTGCCCAAAGAAAAACCCGGCCTCGGCCGGGTTTTGTCATTCGGGACACGCCCTCGCAAGCGCTCAGACCTTCTTCAGCCGCGAGTTGTGCATGCCGTAGCCGAAGTAGGTCACCACCGCCAACAGCATCCAGATGCCGAAGATCACCTTGGTGGCGTGCGACAGGTTGACCATCAGGTAGGCGCAGGCGCCGATGCTAAGGGCCGGCACGAAGTAAGGGCCGAACGGCACGCGGAAGCCGCCCTTGGTGGGGATGCCCGCCGCGCGGTCCTTGCGGCGCAGTACCGGCACCGCCACCGACACGATGATGAAGGCGGTCAGCGTCCCCATCGAAACCATGTCCCACAGGAAGGTCGAGTCGACCAGGCCGGCAACCGCGCCCACCACCAGGCACACGATCAGGGTATTGCTGACCGGCGAATGCGTTTTCGCGTTCACCTTCTGGAAGGTCTTCGGCATCAGGCCGTCCTTCGAGATGGCGTACAGGATGCGGGTCTGGCCGTAGATGGTTACCAGCGTCACCGAGAACACCGAGATCACGGCGCCGGCCGACAGCACCAGCGCGGGCCAGGCCTTGCCGGTGACGTTCTGCAGGATCACCGCCAGGCCGGCGGCCTGGCCTTCGAACTTGTGCGCGGGCTGGGCGCCCATGGCCGCCACGGCCACCAGCAGGTAGAACACCGTGACGATGACCAGCGCGCTCAGGATGCCGATGGGGACGTTGCGCTTGGGGTTGCGCACTTCCTCGCCGGCGGTGGCGATGGTGTCCAGGCCGATAAAGGAGAAGAACACCGTGCCCGCCGCCGCCGCGATGCCGGTGGCGCCCGGCAGCCATTCGCCGCTCATCGGCTTCAGGAAGGGCGTGAAGTTGTTGGAATCGAAGCCGCTCAGCGCGATCGCGGCGAAGAAGATCAGGATGGCCAGCTTGACCAGCACCATGATGGCGTTGGTGGTGGCCGATTCCTTGGTGCCGCGCACCAGCAGCACGCAGCACATGGCCACCAGTATCATCGGCGGCAAATTGAAGTGGCCGACGTTCCATGCCCAGCCGGTGGGAGTGGCCAGGATCAGCGGCGTGCGCAGCGTCTCCGGGATCTGCCAGCCGATGGCGTTGACGAGGAAGTTGTTCAGGTAGTCGGACCAGCCTATCGCCGTGGCGCTGGCCGCGAGGCCGTACTCCAGCAGCAGGCAGAAGGCCACGATGAAGGCCAGGAACTCGCCCACGGTGCTGTAGGCGAAGGAATAGGCGGAACCGGAAGCGGGAATGCGGAACGACAGCTCGGCGTAGCACAGCGCGGTCAGGCCGGCGGTGATGGCCGCCAGCAGGAAGGACAGCACCACCGAGGGGCCGGCCTTGGGCACCGCTTCCACCATGGTGAAGAAAATGCCGGTACCGATGGTGGCGCCGACGCCTATCATGGTCAGCGAGAACAGGCCCATGGAACGGGTCAGGCCTCCGGTATGGGTGTCGCCCTGTTCGGCGTGCAAACCGACCGGCTTGGTACGGGTCAATTTCTGGGCCAGCGTTTGAGTCACAGGCATTCCTTGTATGGTATGTAGCCGCCGCGCCGGTTGTGCCGCCGCGTTCTGCTGATGGGTACGGTCAAAAACAAGCGATTATAGGGCTTTACGCCCCGCCCGCCACGAGGATTTTTGTACAAGAATGGCAACTATGTTGTTGCGTTAAGACGCCGGCCGGGCCGCTGTCAGCGCTGGCCCAGCCGCGTGCTGCCGAACAAATCCTTCAGTTCGCGCGGCTGCGAGCGCCAGTACTGCGGCGGCGCCTGCACCTGCGCGCCCAGTTTGGCCGCCGCGTGCCACGGCCAGCGCGGGTCGTACAGCATGGCGCGCGCCAGCGCCACCACGTCAGCCTCCTCCTGCGCGACGATGGATTCGGCGTGCTCCGGTTCCGTCACCAGGCCCACGCCTATCGTCGGCAGGCCGGTGGCGTGCTTGATGCGGCGCGCGAAATGGATCTGGTAGCCCGGTCCCAGCGGAATCTGCTGCAGCGGCGAGATGCCGCCGCTGGACACGTGGATGAAGTGCGCGCCGGCCTGCTGCAGTTCACGCGCGAAGGCCACGCTCTGCTCGATGTCCCAGCCGCCCTGCACCCAGTCCGAGGCCGAGATGCGCATGCCCACGCACACGGACTGCGGCACCGCCGCCCGCACCGCGCGCAGCACCTCCAGCGGGAAGCGCATGCGGTTCTCCAGCGAGCCGCCGTATTGGTCCGTACGCTGGTTGGACAGCGGCGACAGGAACTGGTGCAGCAGGTAGCCGTGCGCGCCGTGCAGCTCGATGCCTTCGATGCCCAGCGCGTGCACGCGGCGCGCGGCTGCCACGAAGTCGTCCTTCACTTTGCGCAGGCCCGCCTCGTCCAGCGCCAGCGGCGCATGCTCGCCGGCCGCATGCGGCACGGCGGACGGCGCCACGGTCTGCCAGCCGCCCTGCGCAGGCGGCACGCTGGCGCCGCCTTCCCACGGCCGCTGGCTGGAAGCCTTGCGGCCCGCGTGCCCCAGCTGCACCGCCAGCGGCATGGCCGAATGCCTGCGGATGGCTTGCACCACCGGCGCCAGCGCGGCCTGGTGCGCGTCCGTCCACAGGCCCAGGTCCCAGGCCGAGATGCGGCCCTCGGGCGAGACGGCGGTGGCCTCCGTCATCAGCAGGCCGGCGCCGGACAGGGCCAGCTGGCCGAGGTGAATCATGTGCCAGTCGGTGGCCAGGCCGTCCTCGGCGGAGTACTGGCACATGGGCGCGACGGCAATGCGGTTGGCCAGCTTCAGCGGGCCGAGTGCATAGGGTGTGAACAGCTGGCTCATTGGCCTCTCCGGGCAAAAAAAGCCAGTGTAACGCCACTTCAAGAACCTGGTTACAGTTGCTTACTTTTGATACAGCGCCATGTATAGCTTGCGGCGTGCCGGATCGTTAATCTTGAGGCTCGGCAAAAAACAACAGGAGATCATCATGGCGATCATCAAAAAAATCCCCACTGTCAGCAACCGCTTCTCAGCGCTGAGCGCAGTTGCCGCGATCTCCGTCATTATCCTGTGCATGGCCGGCACCGCCGCCATCGCCGGCTGGCTGCCCGCGCACCCGCGCGCGGCGGGGCAGGACGCGCAGGACAATGACTTGCCGCCGGTTTCCTCCGCTCCCCAGGCGTCGCCGATTGCGGCTCCGGTTGCAGCACCCGTTGCTGCCCCTGCGCCCGACCGTTCCATGCAGCAGCGCGTGCGCCGCGCCGCGCATGTGACGTCCACGACCTGAGCACAAATACAACAGCACTCCAGAGCAACTTTCATCCGAAAAGGGGCACTGCCATAGGGCAGCGCCCCTTTTTTTCGCCTGTTTGACTGCGCCTATTTTTTGATCTTTGTTTTACCTATGAAACGCTGATTTTTATTTGAGACAAAAAGCTGGATTCTCGAAAAATGTCTGCTATATTTCAATCACATTACAACCCACATACGAAGCACCGTTTTATATGTGGAACACATGATTGTGAGAGAAATGATGATCGAAATCGAATTCCGCAACGTCGGCAAGAGTTTCATCGACCGGCAAACCTCACAGCCGCGTTCTGCGGTTACCAACGTCAACATTGCCATCCGCAGCGGCGAAGTGGTCTCCATCATCGGCCCGTCCGGCTGCGGCAAAAGCACGCTGCTGAACATGGGCGCCGGCTTGTACCTGCCGACCGTGGGCGAGGTGTACGTGAGCGGCGAACTGGTGACCAGGCCGGTGAAGAAGGTGGCCTTCATGCTGCAGAAGGATTTGCTGATGCCATGGCGCACCATCCGCGCCAACGTGGGCCTGGGGCTGGAGATCGACGGCGTCTCCGCCAGGGAGCGCGACCAGGCGGCCAACGCGCTGCTGGCCAAGTGCCACCTGAAGGGCTTTGAAGGCCACTACCCCTACCAGCTGTCCGGCGGCATGCGCCAGCGCGCGGCGCTGGCCCGCACCCTGGCGGTGGACCCGCACGTGCTGCTGCTGGACGAGCCGTTCTCCGCGCTGGACGCGCAGACCAAGATGATCCTGCAGCAGGACCTGGCGCAGATGCTGTACGAGAAGCAGCGCACCGCGCTGTTCATCACCCACGACCTGATTGAAGCCATCGCCCTGTCCGACCGCCTGCTGGTGATGAGCGAACGCCCCGGCACCGTGATCGAGGAAATCATCGTCGATCTGCCGCACCGCAACGACCCGCTGGCGCGCCGCAAGCTGCCCGAAATCGGCCCCCTGGCGGGACGCCTGATGGAGCTGCTGAAAGTGGGCAAGGACCAGGAAGCCGAACTGCATTAATCCATACCGAACGCCGTTTCGATACTAATCAGGAGTGTATATGAGCATGCATAAAATCCTCGCCTCGGCCGCCTGCGCCGTTGCCATGGCCTTCGCCGCCGCACCCGCGCTGGCAGCGCCTGAAGAAGTCACCTACCTGCTGCCGGCGCCGCCGAACACCCCGGCCTTCGCGCCGTGGATGATCGCGCAGCAGAAGGGCTACTACGCGGAAGAGAACCTGAAAGTGAATTTCGTGGCGGCCAAGGGCGGCGTCGACGTGGCCAAGCAGATCGGCGCGGGCAACGCGGTGATCGGCGGCGCCATCGGCGACACCCCCATCATCGTACGCGCCAACGGCGTGCCGGTGAAAGCCATCGCGGTGCTGGGCGCCGGCTCGCTGACCATGGTGGGCGTGCACCAGGGCGGCGGCATCAAGTCGCTGGCGGACCTGAAGGGCAAGACCATCACCGTCATGTCCTACACCGACACCACGTACTACGCGCTGCTCGGCAATATGAAGCACGTGGACCTGGGCAAGAGCGACGCCGCGATCCAGGCCGCCGGCCCGTCCGGCGTCTGGCAGGTGTTCGCGGCCGGCAAAGCGCAGGCGCTGGCCGGCGTGCCGGACTGGATCGTCAGCGCCACCGACGCCGGCGCCAAGGTGGACATCATCGAAACCAGCGGCTTCAAGTCCATGGCGCAGGCCATCCTGGCCTCGGACGACACCATCAAGAACAAGCCGGAGCTGCTCAAGCGCCTGGTGCGCGCCACCCTGCGCGGCATGGAAGACATCATGAAAGATCCGAAGGCCGCCACCGCCGTCTATGTGGAAGCCATCCCTTCCTACAAGGGCAAGGAAGCGAGCATCGAACAGATCTTCAATATGTACCGCAAATACGTGTATGCCAACCAGAAGCCGCTGGGCCAGATCGACGGCGCGCGCATGGACAGCGTGCAGAAGTTCTACGTCAGCGAAGGCATCGTCTCCAAGGCGGCCGCCGTCAACGACCTGTTCACCAACCAGTTCATCGGGACGGCGCGCTAAATGGATACCGCAACCTCCGTCAACTCCGTCTCGCCAACCACCATGACCACGCCCGCCAAGAGCGCCCCGCTGCTGAGCGAAAAAACCCGCACCGTGCTGGGCAGCCTGCTGGTGCTGGCGGTCTTCCTGGCCGCCTGGGAATGGGGTCCGGGCGCGCTGGGCATGCCCGAGTTCATCCTGCCGCGCTTCTCGCGCGTGCTGCAGGAATCGGTCTTCATGTGGAACAACAGCGACCTGCTGGGCCACTTCACCATCACCGCCATGGAAGTGGTGATCGGCTTCGCGCTCGGCTCCCTGCTCGGCCTGGCGGTCGGCGTGGCGCTCGGCCTGTCGCCGCGCGCCGAAGCCATGCTGTCGCCCTACATCCTGGCGCTGCAGATCGCGCCGAAAGTGGCCTTCGCGCCGCTGTTCGTGATGTGGCTGGGCTACACCATCTACCCCAAGATCATCGTCGCGGTGCTGATCGTGTTCTTCCCGGTGATGATCAACGTGCTGTCGGCGATCCGCACGGTGGATCCGGACATGGTGAACCTGGTGCGCACGCTGAACGCCTCGCGCTGGCAGATCTTCTGCCTGGTGGAGTTCCGCTCGGCCATGCCGGCCCTGTTCTCCGGCCTGCGCATCGCCTCCACCCTGGCCGTGATCGGCGTGACGGTGGGCGAACTGGTGGGCGGCAACCAGGGCCTGGGCTTCCTGCTGGTGGACGGCGAAGGCCAGGGCAACACGGCCGCCGTGTTCGTGGCCATCTGCGCGCTGACCCTGACCGGCATCGTCACCTACGGCGCGGTGGTATGGGCCGAACGGCGCGTGCTGCACTACCTGCCCAAAGCTGCCACCAGCACTAAATAAGAGAGACCCGGCATGACTACGACACAACTCCTGGCCGGCCGCAAGGTGCTGGTTACCGGCGCGGCGCGCGGCCTGGGCCTGGCCTTCGCCACCGCCATCGCCGAAGCCGGCGCCAGCGTGGCGCTGGCCGACATCCTGCACGACACGCTGGCCGCTTCGGTGGCGGCGCTGCGCGAACGCGGCCTGCAGGTGCACGGCTTCCCGCTCGACATGGCTGACCCGGCCTCGATCGAGGCCTGCGCCGCAGCGGCGGCGGCCCGGCTGGGCGGCCTCGACGGCCTGGTCAACAACGCGGCCATCACCAACTCCGGCGGCAAGTCGTCCGAACAGATCGACATCGCCATGTGGGACAAGGTGATGGAAGTGAACGTGCGCGGCACCTGGCTGATGACCAACGCCTGCCTGCCCGCGCTGCGCGCTTCCGGCAGCGGCGCCATCGTCAACCTGGCCTCGGACACGCCGCTGTGGGGCGCGCCCAACCTGATGGCCTACGTGGCCAGCAAGGGCGCCATCATCGGCATGACCCGCTCGCTGGCGCGCGAGGAAGGCGCCCACAACATCACCGTCAACGCGGTGGCGCCGGGGCTGACCAAAGTGGAAGCCACCGAATACGTGCCGGCCCAGCGCTACCAGACCTACCAGGACGGCCGCGCCCTGCAGCGCCTGCAGTTGCCGGAAGACGTGACCGGCGCGGTGCTGTTCGCGCTGTCCGGCCTGTCCCGCTTCGTCACCGGCCAAGTCCTTGCCGTCAACGGCGGCTTCGTAATGAACTAAACCAGGAGCATATCAATGAGCGACGTATCCGAACACAAGCAGATCCAGCGCAGCTGGGACCAGCCGCAAGGCGCCTCCTTCGAGGAATGGATGAACAGCCGCGTGGCGCGCTTCTCCACCCGCAAGTACGACTGGAACGCGCTGAAGTTCCAGGCCGACTACGATCCGAAGTACCGCCGCGCGCAGATGCGCTACATCGGCACCGGCGGCACCGGCGTGGCCAACGACAGCAGCGTGATCCCGTCCGAGCACTTCACCTTCTCCACCATGATCATCCCGGCCGGCCACGAAGGCCCGCCGCACGTGCACGTGGACGTGGAGGAAGTGTTCTTCGTCCTGCGCGGCAAGCTGAAGCTGGTGCTGGAAAAGGACGGCGAGCGTTTCGAGACCATCCTGACCGACCGCGACGTGGTGTCGATCCCTCCCGGTGTGTACCGCGAAGAGATCAACATCGGCGAGGAAGACGCGCTGATGTGCGTGATGCTGGGTGCGCAAAAGCCCATCACGCCGACCTATCCGCCAGAGCACCCGCTGGCCAGCATCAAGCGGGGCTGAGATGAACTTTGCCGGCATCAGCGCCATGGCACCGGAAGCGGACGGGCTGCAGCACGCACTGTCCCTGCTGGAGCGCCATTTCGCGGAACGCAGCGTGGCCGTGGAAGGCGGCGCGGTGAGCTACCGCGAGATCGCCGCAGCCCCCGGCGCGCCGTCCGCGCCGGCCACACAGCCTGCCATCGTGCTGCTGCACGGCATAGGCTCGGGCGCCGCCTCCTGGCTGCCTTGCGCGCTGGAGCTGGCCGCCGCCGCACCGGGGCGCCGCGTGATCGCCTGGAACGCGCCCGGCTACGGCGGTTCCACCGTGCTGGCCGCAGCGCGCCCAGGCGCGGAGGCCTACGCCGCCCGCCTGCGCCAGATGCTGCAGGCGCTGGGCGTACTGGACAACGGCCGCTTTGTGCTGGTGGGCCATTCGCTGGGCGCGATGATGGCCTGCGCCTACGCCGCCGCCAACCCCGCCACGCTGGACAAGCTGGTGCTGCTCAGCCCTGCACGCGGCTACGGCCAGGCGGCGCGGCTGGAGCAAGGGGCGCAAGTGGCGCGCGAGCGCCTGTCCACGGTGGGCGAACTGGGCGTGCACGGCATGGCCACGCAGCGCTCCAGCCGCCTGTTGTCGGGCAACGCCGGCACCGCCGAGCGCGACTGGGTGCGCTGGAACATGGCGCAGCTGAACCTGCCCGGCTACACGCAGGCCGTGCACCTGCTGTGCGGCGACGCCATCGAGAATTACGCATTATCCGGCGCGGTGTGCGCGGTGGCTTCGGTCCACTGCGGCAGCGCCGACAGCGTCACCACGCCGGCCGACTGCCGCCTGGTGGCCGAACACCACGGATTGCCGTTCGCCCTGATCGACCAGGCCGGCCATGCCTGCTACGTGGAGCAGCCGCCGGCTGCCGCGGCGGCCATCCTGAACTAAACCACTACAACTTACGGGACCAACCATGAACAACAAGCCTGAACAAGCGGAAGACGACGGCGCCGACAAATACACGGTGCCCGGCCTGGAGCGCGGCCTGCGCCTGCTGTGCGAATTCAGCCGCCACGAAAAGACCCTGTCCGCGCCGGAACTGGCCAAGCGCCTGGACGTGCCGCGTTCCACCGTATTCCGCCTGCTGACCACCCTGGAGCGCATGGGCTTCGTCGAGCGCGCCGAGGGCGGCCGCGATTACCGCCTGGGCATGGCCGTGCTGCGCATGGGCTTCGAATACCTGGCCTCGCTGGAGCTGACCGAGATCGGCCGCCCGCTGCTGGAACGCCTGCGCGACGAAATCGGCTATTCCACCACGCTGGTGGTGCGCGACGCGCGCAACATCGTCTACGTGGCCAAGTCCAGCACGCCCGCGCCGTTCGTCAGCACCGTCAACGTCGGCACCCGCCTGCCGGCGCACGCCACCGTGCTGGGCCGCGTGCTGCTGCAGGACCTGACGCTGCCGCAGCTGCGCGAGCTGTATCCGGAAGAGCACCTGAAGGTGTATTCAGACAGCACGCCGCACACGGTGCTGGACCTGTTCAACATGCTGCAGCAGGACCGCGAACGCGGCTACGTGTGGGAGCAGGGCTTCTTCGAGCGCGGCATTTCCACCATGGCCGCGCCGGTGCGCGACCACAGCGGCAAAGTGGTCGCCGCGCTGGGCGCCACCATCCCCGACCAGCAGATCGGCACCGACCACCTGGAGCGCATCGTGGCCCAGGTGCGCGGCAGCGCGGACGAGCTTTCCCGCCTGCTGGACCATGCGCCGACGGAAACCGCGCAAATCGTCAATTTATGGCAGCGCTAAGCGGCGCCGAGCTACGGAGCACATGATGAGCATGACTAATCTTGCAGGCCGGGTGGCGGTGGTGACGGGCGGTTCGTCCGGCATCGGCTACGCCACCGTGCAGCTGCTGCTGGAAGCCGGCGCCGCCGTGGCCCTGTGCGGCCGCGACGCCGCCCGCCTCGAAACGGCCACCGCCACACTGCGCGGGCAGTTCCCCGCCGCGCGCCTGCTGGCGCAAACCTGCGACGTGCTGGCGCCGGAGCAGGTGGCCGCTTTCGCCGCCCGCGTGCAGCAGGAACTGGGCGCCGCGTCCATCCTGGTCAACAACGCCGGCCAGGGCCGCGTGTCGACTTTCGCCGACACCGCCGACGAAGCGTGGATGGAGGAACTGCGTTTGAAGTTCTTCTCCATCATCCACCCCACCCGCGCCTTCCTGCCGCAGTTGCAGAGCGAGCCCGATGCAGCCATCGTCTGCGTCAACTCGCTGCTAGCGGTGCAGCCGGAACCGCACATGGTGGCCACTTCCGCCGCGCGGGCCGGCGTGCACAACCTGGTGCGCTCGCTGGCCACCGAATTCGCGCCGCACGGCGTGCGCGTGAACGGCATCCTGATCGGCCTGGTGGAATCGGGCCAGTGGAAGCGCCGCTTCGACGCCCGTCCCGCCGAGGAACAGGACCTGGACTGGGTCCAGTGGACGCGCCGCCTGGCGCAGAAAAAACAGATTCAAATCGGCCGTCTCGGCCTCCCCGAAGAAGCAGCGCGCGCCATCGTGTTCCTGGCCTCTCCGCTCTCTTCCTACACTACCGGCAGCCACATCGACGTCTCTGGAGGACTTTCACGCCATGTCTAATACCCAACAAATCACCGTCGGCGGCGCCATCGCCGCTTTCCTCGAACAGTGCGGCGTGAAAGCTGCCTTCGGCGTGATCTCCATCCACAACATGCCCATCCTGGACGCGTTCGGCGAACGCGGCCAGATCCGCTTCGTGCCGGCGCGCGGCGAAGCTGGCGGCGCCAACATGGCCGACTCCTATGCCCGCAGCACCGGCGGCCTGGGCGTGTGCCTGACCTCCACCGGCACGGCGGCGGGCAACGCCGCCGGCGCCATGGTGGAAGCGCTCACCGCCGGCACGCCGCTGCTGCACCTGACCGGCCAGATTGAAACACCTTACCTGGACCAGAGCCTGTCCTATATCCACGAGGCGCCGGACCAGCTGACCATGCTCAAGGCCGTGTCGAAAGCCGCCTTCCGCATCCGCAGCACGGACACCGCGCTGAGCACCGTCAAGCAGGCGGTCCAGATCGCGCTGACGCCGCCCATGGGCCCCGTCAGCGTGGAGATCCCGATCGACATCCAGGCCGCGCTGATCGACATGCCGTCCGACTTCAAGCCGCTGCCTATCCAGCGCAACGAACCGTCGGTGCACGCGCTGGACGAACTGGCCGCGCAGCTGAAAAAGGCCAGGCGCCCGATGCTGTGGCTGGGCGGCGGCAGCCGTGGCGCCTCGAAGCAGGTGCAGCGCCTGCTGGACATGGGCTTCGGCGTGGTCACCACCACCCAGGGCCGCGGCGTGGTGCCGGAAGACGACCCGCGCTCGCTGGGCGCCTTCAACCTGCACAAGCCGGTGGAGAACTTCTACCAGACCTGCGACGCCATGCTGGTGGTGGGTTCCCGCCTGCGCGGCAATGAAACGCTGAAGTACGAGCTGAAGCTGCCACGCGCGCTGTACCGCATCGACGCCGACCCGGCCGCCGAAGGCCGCTGCTACAAGAGCGACTACTTCGTCTGCGGCGACGCGGAACTGGCGCTGGAGGCGCTGGCCGACCGCCTGGAAGGCAAGATGAGCATCGACCCGGCCTTCATCGCCGACCTGCAGGCTGCCCGCGCGGTGGCGGTGGCCGGCCTGGTCGACGGCCTCGGCCCCTACAGCGCGCTGGTGGACCAGCTGCAGGAAGCGGCCGGCCGCCGCTTCAACTGGGTGCGCGACGTGACGGTATCGAACTCCACCTGGGGCAACCGCTACCTGCGCATCTTCGATCCGCTGGCGGGCGTGCATGCGCTGGGCGGCGGCATCGGCCAGGGCCTGGCCATGGGCATCGGCGCGGCCATCGGCGCGGCGGTGACCAACTCGGGCAAAAAGACCTTCACGCTGGCCGGCGACGGCGGCTTCATCCTGAACCTGGGCGAGCTGGCCACTGCGGTGCAGGAAAAGGCCGACATGGTCATCGTGCTGATGAACGACAAGGGCTACGGCGTGATCAAGAACATCCAGGACGTGCAGTACGGCGGCCGCCGCCACTACGTGGACCTGCACACGCCGGACTACGCCGAGCTGTCGCACTCGCTGCAGCTGCGCCACGCCCGCGTGAGCAATCTGGCAGATGCCGGTGCTGCCCTGCGCACCGCCCTGTCCGAGCCGGGCCCGTTCCTGCTGGAGATCGACATGCTGTCGATCGGCAGCTTCAAGACCGCCTTCGCCGGTCCTCCGGTGAAGGTGGCCGCACCGGCCGAAGCAGCCACCGCCATCGCGTAAGGGGAGCCCGCCATGCTGCATGTATCGATGATAGGTTGCGGCGCCATCGGCGTCGGCGTGATGGAGCTGCTGAAAAGCGATCCCGAGGTGGTGTTCGACCTGGTGATCGTGCCGGAGTCCGGCCTGGAGCACGCCGGCGCCACCGTGCGCGAACTGTGCCCGCACACCAAGGTGGGCGTGGGCCTGAACGGCAGCCGTCCCGACCTGCTGATCGAATGCGCCGGCCACCGCGCCATCGAGGAGCACATCATCCCGGCGCTGGAAAGCGGCATTCCGTGCATGGTGGTGTCGGTGGGCGCCCTGTCCGAGGAAGGCCTGGCTGAAAAGCTGGAGCAGGCGGCGCAGCGCGGCAAGACCCAGGTGCAGCTGCTGTCAGGCGCCATCGGAGCGATCGACGCGCTGGCTGCGGCCCGCATCGGTGGCCTGGACTCGGTGGTCTACACCGGCCGCAAGCCGCCCGGCGCGTGGAAGGACACGCCCGCCGAGAAATTGGTGGACCTGGACGCGCTGACGCAGGCCACGGTGATCTTCGAAGGCACGGCGCGCGAAGCGGCGCGCCTGTATCCGAAGAACGCCAACGTGGCGGCCACGCTGTCGCTGGCCGGCCTGGGCCTGGACCACACGCAGGTGCGCCTGCTGGCCGACCCCGCCGTGACGGAGAACGTGCACCACGTGGAAGCCAGCGGCGCCTTCGGCGGCTTCGAGCTGACCATGCGCGGCAAGCCGCTGGCGGCCAATCCCAAGACTTCCGCGCTGACCGTGTTCAGCGTGGTGCGCGCACTGAACAACCGCGCGCACGCACTTTCGATTTAAGGGCAAGGCGATGAACCTCATGAACCCCAACATCACGCAGCAGATCTGCGTCGCAGGCGAATGGCGCCTCGGCGGCGGCGACAAGTACGCCACGCTGTACCCGGCCACCGGCGAACCGGTGGCTTACCTGCACGCCGCCAGCGTGGCCGATGTGAACGAAGCCATCGAGCGCGCCGACCTGGCCTTCCGCACCAGCGGCTGGGCGCAGCGCAAGCCGCACGAGCGCGCTGCGGTGCTGAACAAGGTGGCGCAGCTGATCCGCGAACGCGGCGAGGAACTGGCGCAGCTGCAGCGCATGGACAACGGCAAGCCGATCACCGAAACGCGCAACCTGGTGGCCAGCGCCGCCGCCACCTTCCAGTTCTTCGCAGCCGCCTGCGAAACGCTGGAGGAAACCATCACCCCGGCACGCGGCGACAACCTCACCATGAGCGTGTACGAACCGATGGGCGTGGTGGCCGCCATCACGCCGTGGAACTCGCCCATCGCCAGCGAGGCGCAGAAGATGGCGCCGGCACTGGCGGCCGGCAACGCGGTGGTGGTGAAGCCCGCCGAAGTGACGCCGCTGGCGGCGCTGGAGCTGGCCCGCATCTGCATCGAAGCCGGCGTGCCGGCCGGCTTGATCAGCGTATTGCCGGGCAAAGGCTCGGTGATCGGCGACGCCATCACGCTGCACCCGCTGGTCAAGCGCGTGTCCTTCACCGGCGGCACCAGCACCGGCAAGCACATCGCCCACATCGCGGCCGACAAGATGATGCCGGTGTCGCTGGAACTGGGCGGCAAGTCGCCCACCATCGTGTTCGAAGACGCGGACCTGGACCACGCCGTGGCCGGCGTGCTGTACGGGATCTTCAGCAGCTCGGGCGAATCGTGCATCGCCGGCTCGCGCCTGTTCGTGGCGCACGGCATTTACGACAGCTTCATGGAACGCCTGGCCGCCGGCGCCGCCGCGTTGCGCGTGGGCGATCCGGCCGACGAGAAGACCCAGCTCGGCCCGCTGATCACGGCGCGCCACCGCGACAGCATCGAGTCCTATGTGGCGCTGGGCGTGGCCGAAGGCGGCCGCATCCGCGTCGGCGGCATGCGTCCGCAGGGCGCCGCTTACGACAAGGGCAATTACTTCCTGCCGACCATCATCGAAGGCGTGAAGAACGACTGGCGCATCTGCCAGGAAGAGATCTTCGGGCCGGTGCTGGTGGCCATGCCCTTCACCGACGAGGCGGACCTGATCGCGCAGGCCAACGACAGCGTGTACGCGCTGGCCGCCGGCATCTGGACCCAGGACTACAAGAAGGCCTGGCGCTACGCGCGCGCGGTGCAGGCCGGGAACGTGTGGATCAACACCTATAAGCAGTTTTCGATTTCGACCCCGTTCGGCGGCTGGCGCGACAGCGGCCTGGGACGCGAAAAGGGCCGTCTCGGCATTCTGCAATACATGGAACAGAAAAGCGTCTACTGGGGCATGAACGACATGCCGCTGCCGTGGGCGCAGGGGAAATAATATGGACGTACTGGGAATCGACGAAATCACCTACGGCGCGGACGACCTGCCCGCCTGCAAAACCTTCTTCTCCGATTGGGGCCTGAAGCTGGTGGAGGAAAACGAAGGCCTGCTGGCATTCGAAACGCTGAACGGCTGCCGCGTGCTGGTGCGCCGCTCGGACGACCCGGCGCTGCCGCCGGCCATCGAAGCCGGCCCGACGCTGCGCGAAGTGGTGTGGGGCGTGTCGTCGGCCGAAGTGATGGACCGCTTCGGCGCCATCGTGCGCCCCCTCCCCGGCGCCTGCGAAGATGCCGCCGCCGGCCGCATCGGCTGCACCGACCCGAACGGCCTGGCGGTGCGCTTCCAGGTGACCCGCAAGCGCGACGTGGACGTGGAATGCGCCGAGATGAACACCTGGTCGCACCGCCCGCGCGTGAACCAGCGCAGCCCGGCCTACGAGCGCGCCACGCCGATCGAAGTGGGCCACGTGGTGTTCTTCGTGAAGGACGTGGCGGCCTGCGAAGCCTTCTACCGCAAGCACTTCGGCTTCGTGCAGTCGGACAGCTACCCCGGCCGCGGCGCCTTCCTGCGCTGCGCCGACGTGGGTGGCCACCACGACATCTTCCTGCTGCAAACGCCGGACCCGAAGGCTGGCCTGAACCACGTGGCGTTCACGGTGCGCGACATCCACGAAGTGTTCGGCGGCGGCATGCACATGTCGCGCCAGGGCTGGGACACGCAACTGGGACCGGGCCGCCATCCGATTTCGTCGGCCTACTTCTGGTACTTCAAGAATCCGGCCGGCGGCCTGATCGAATACTACGCCGACGAGGACCAGCTGGACGAGCACTGGGAGCCGCGCGAATTCGAACCCGGCCCCACGGTGTTCGCGGAGTGGGCCATCGAAGGCGGCCTGGATGGCAACACGCGCAGGCAGCGCAACGCGAAGGCGCCGGAAGGCAAATTCCTGACCGACAAACCAAAGTCCTGAACGGAGACACATCATGCAAGACCGCTATTTGACCGTACACCAGACCCGCCGCCGCGAACCCACCGGCTACGAAGACCTGCTGGGCGATTCCATCGAACGCGCTTTCGCGTCCGGCATCGCCGACCTCACCGCGCTGGTGGCGCACCTGAACCGCACCGGCCCCGGCTTCCCCGGCGGCGGCGCATGGACCGAAGAAGGCTACCAGGCCGAAGTTGCGCGCCTGGCCGCTGAATGCTGATAAGGAAGGACAAGCCATGAGAACCGTAGCCAACGACCCAGTAGACGCCGTCCTCGCAGCCGGCCTGAAAGACCTGTGGTATCCGATCTGCCCGTCGAGCTTTATCGCCGAGCGCCCCGTCTCGCTGCGCCGCCTGGGCCGCAAGTTCGTGCTGTGGCGCGAAGCGAACGGCACCCTGCACGCGCTGGAAGACCATTGCCCGCACCGTGGCGCGCCGCTGTCGAAAGGCATCGTGCTGGGCGACCGCATCGCCTGCGGCTACCACGGCGTGCAGGTGCGCTTCGACGGCGTGGTGACCAGCGTGCCGGGCAGCCCGGGCTGCAAGCTCGAAGGCGCAAAAGCCACGCGCTCTTTCCACGTACAGGAAGCGGCAGGCGCCATCTTCCTCTACAACGCCAGCAAGGACGTGGACCAGCCTCCGCCGCTCGAACTGCCGCCGGAACTGACTGCGCCCGAGTATTCCAACTTCCTGTGCTATGCCGAATGGAACGGCGACTACCGCTACGTGCTGGACAACGTGCTCGACCCGATGCACGGCACCTTCCTGCACAAGCAGTCGCACTCGATGGCCGAGGGCGAATCGACCGCCGCCTTCCGCGTGCGCGACACCGACACCGGCTTCGTGTTCGAGAAGGAAGGCCAGCGCGGCGTGAACTTCGACTGGACCGAGTACGCCGAAACCGGCATCCAGTGGATGCGCCTGGAGATCCCGTATCCGAAGACCGGCGGCCCGGGCGGCAACTTCATCATCATCGGCGGCTATGCGCCGATGGAGGAAGGCGCCACCGCCGTGTTCTTCTGGCGCGTGCGCAAGGTGGAAGGCTGGCAGCGCGACACCTGGCGCTTCCTGTACAAGAACCGCCTGGAAGCGCGCCACTGGCACGTGCTGGAGCAGGACCGCGAAATCCTGGAAGCGATGGAGCCGGACGCCAACCAGCGCGAGATGCTGTACCAGCACGACATGGGCATCGTGCGCCTGCGCCGCCACCTGCGCGGCCTGGCCAAGGCGCAGATCGCCGCCGCCGAAGAGAAGACTGCCTAATCATCAAAGAGTATCGGGAGCTATCGCCATGAGTACCAGCCAAACCAGCCCAACCAGCCAACAGATCACCGTGCGCGTGCAAGCCATGCGCTTCGAAGCGCAGGGCATCGTCAGCGTGGAGCTGGTGTCGCCGGAAGGCGCCGAACTGCCGGCCTTCGCAGCCGGCGCGCACATCGACCTGCACCTGCCCAACGGCGTGGTGCGCAGCTACTCGCTGTCGAACTCCCCGCTGGAACGGCGCCGCTACGTGATCGGCGTGCTGCACGACCGTAACAGCCGTGGCGGCTCGCGCTATGTGCACGAGCAGCTGCGGGTGGGCTCCACGATCAAGATCGGCGCGCCGCGCAACAACTTCCCGCTCGACGAAACGGCCGCGCACACGGTGCTGATCGCCGGCGGCATCGGCATCACGCCGATCTACAGCATGCTCAACGAGCTGCGCCGCATGGGCAAATCGGTGGAGCTGCTGTACTGCGCGCGCAGCCGCAGCGAAGCGGCCTTCGTCGACCAGCTGGTGGCCGAGGGCCGCGCGCAAACCCACTTCAACGACGAAGCGGGCGGCCCGCCGGACCTGCGCAGCTACCTGGCCGGCAAGTCCGCCGCCGCGCACTTCTACTGCTGCGGACCCACGCCGATGCTGAACGCGTTTGAAAGCATCTGCGCGGAGCTGAAGCTGCCGAATGTGCACATCGAGCGCTTTGCCCCTGCCGAGCCGGTGGTGGCGATGCAGGGCAGCGAGTACGAATGCCAGCTGGCCAGGTCGCAGAAGATGGTGATGGTCCCGGCCGGGAAGTCGCTGCTGGACGCGCTGCTGGAAGCGGGCATCGACGTGGACCACAGCTGCCGCGAAGGCGTGTGCGGCTCGTGCGAAACGGCGGTGATCGACGGCGTGCCCGAGCACCGCGACGGCGTGCTGACCAAGGCCGAACGCGAGTCGGGCAAGACCATGATGGTCTGCGTATCCGGCTGCAAGGGGAACCGCCTGGTGCTCGACCTGTAGCCGGCCCGGCAGCCGGCGCTGCCTGCGCTCCACCGGCACTCGTCCGGTTTTTTTTGCGCCCAATTCAAGTTTGAAACGACGTTTTATCCATGAAACGCGGCTCTTGCCGCCTATAACAAAGGGGAGTTCCGATGAAGAAGCACATCTACGCCGCAGCAGCCGCAATCGCCACCACCGCAGTCACCGGCGGCGCAGCCCAGGCGCAAAGCAACGTCACCATCTACGGCAGCCTGGATGCGGGCGTGGCTTACGTGAGCAACTTGAATGGCAAATCGGTCACGCGCGTCGACCAGGGCACCATGCAGCCGGACCGCTTCGGCTTCCGCGGCGTGGAAGACCTGGGCGGCGGCCTGAAGGCCGTGTTCCAGCTGGAGGGCGGCTTCGCCACCGACACCGGCGCCAGCGTCAACGCCACCAAGCTGTTCAACCGCACCACCATGGTCGGCCTGTCCGGCAATTTCGGCAGCGTCACGCTCGGCAATATGCCGGACATCGTGTTCGACTACGCGGGCAAATTGAGCAACGGCTTCCAGCTGACGAACTTCTACCTTTTCCACCCCGGTAACCTGGACACGCTGGCCAACACCTACCAGTACAACAACGTGGTGCGCTACACCTCGCCCATCATGAACGGCCTGACCGTCAGCGCCATGGTGGGCATGGGCGAACAGGCCGGCGACAGCAGCAAGGGGCGCAACGCCAGCGCCGGCGCCAACTATGTCAATGGCCCGCTGCGCCTGGCCCTGGCGTACAGCAAGCAGAATGACCGCGCCGCCGGCTACGCGGGCGCCTTCCTCTCCACGCTCAACCTGGGCAATGCCGGCACCGTGTTCGACAGCCTGACCACCTGGGCGGCCGGCGGCGGCTACAAGGCCGGCGACTGGCGCCTGAACGCGCTGTACACGCAAAGCACGGTGGACCTGCCGGCCTCCAGCTTCAAGCAGAAGAACGTGGACCTGGGCGCGGCCTGGAACTACAACCCGCTGAACACCCTGAACATCGGCTTCACCAACTCCAAGCTGGGCGGCGCCAAGTACAACCAGTTCAGCATCGGCAACGCCTACGCGTTCTCCAAGCGCACCGAGTTCTACGTGCAGGCGGCCTACCAGAAGGCCGGCGGTTCGGCGCGCTTCGCGCTGCAGAACAACACCGGCGCGGCCGACGGCCGCAACCAGCTGGTGACCACCATGGGCGTACACCACTCGTTCTAAACCTGATCGCAATGCCACGCCGCGCCGCCTTATTTCGGGCCGCGCGGCGTTCTTCATGGAGTTCCACATGTTTGCAAATCTCAAAATCGGCACCCGGCTGGCGGCAGGCTTCGGCATCATCATCGCGCTACTGGGCGGCATTGTGCTGGTGGCGGTACAAAGCCTGGCCAGCCTGAATCAGGCCACCAGCCAGATCGTCGACGACCGCTATCCGCAGGTGGTGCTGACCACCAGCCTGCTGATGCAGGTGAATGAAAACGCCATCTCCATGCGCAACATGCTGCTGGCCGATAACCCGGACATGCTGAAGACGGAAACCGCATCCATCGCCGCCGGCGAGAAGGCCATCGCGGAAGGGCTGGACAAGCTGCGGGGCATGCTGTCCAGCGAGGCGGGCCGCAAGGCCTACGCCGACATGCAGGTGCTGCGCGCGAAGTACCAGGCCGGCCAGGCGGAGTTCATGAAGCTGGCGGGCAGCGGCGGAACCATCGACGCCTCCGCACTGCTCATGACCACCTTGCGCGACGACCAGCTGGCCTACACCGCGCGCATGAAGGGCTTCCTGGCGGGCGGCGGCAAGCTGATGGAAAAGAGCGGGCGCGAGGCGGCCGAACTGTATGCCGCCAAGCGCTTGCATATCCTGCTGCTGGCCGCTGCAGCCTGCGTGCTGGCGGTCGGCTTCGGGCTATGGATCACGCGCACCATTACCGGCCCGCTGGGCGAGGCGGTGCGGGTGGCGCGCACCGTGGCCGCAGGGGACTTGAGCAGCGAGATCGAAGTGCGCTCGCAGGACGAAGTGGGCCAGCTGCTGCAGGCGCTGAAGGAGATGAACCGCAGCTTGCGCAACATCGTCAGCGAGGTGCGCAGCGGCACCGACGCGATTGCAGGCGCCGCCAGCGAGATCGCGCAGGGCAACCTGGACCTGTCGGGACGCACCGAGCAGCAGGCCAGTGCGCTGGAGGAAACCGCGTCCGCCATGGAGGAACTGTCGGCCACCGTGAGCCAGAACGCGGAGCACGCGCGGCAGGCGCGCGAGCGGGCGCAGGACGCATCCGGCGTGGCCACCGGCAGCAGCCTGGTGGTGGAGCAGGTGGTGGCGACCATGGATGCGATCAGCGCGTCTTCGCGCCAGATCGGCGATATCATAGGCGTGATCGACGGCATCGCCTTCCAGACCAATATCCTGGCGCTGAACGCGGCGGTGGAGGCGGCGCGCGCGGGAGAACAGGGGCGCGGCTTCGCGGTGGTGGCGTCCGAAGTGCGCACGCTGGCGCAGCGCTCGGCGGCGGCGGCCAAGGACATCAAGCACCTGATCGATGCGTCCACCGCCAGCGTGGCGAGCGGCGGCAAGCTTGCGCAGCAGGCCGGCGCAACGATGCATAATGTAGTCAGCAGCGTGGCACAGGTGGCGGTGTCGATCAGCGAGATCGCTTCCGCCAGCGCCGAACAGAGCAGCGGGCTGGCGCAGGTGAACCAGGCGGTGGTGCAGATGGATGAAACCACGCAGCAGAACGCGGCGCTGGTGGAGCAGGCCGCCGCCGCAGCGCAGGCGCTGCAGGACCGCGCGGCGGAGCTGGCGCGGCTGGTGAGCGTGTTCCGCCTGAACGCGGCAGATGGCGTGCATGGACTGGCGCAGCGCGTCACAGCCCCGCGCCCTGCCCTGCTGGCGGCCTGACGGACTTTGAGAGGAATGCGGATGGAGCAGATCAGCGTAAGCAACTGGAACGAATTCACCGCCCTCAGCGCGGAGCTGGACGGCTGGGCGTTCCGTGGCCAGCAGGATGTGCGCTGGCCGCTGATGACGTCCCTGTCGCGCTACCTGAGCGCCTACATTCCCGACCGCGCCAGCTGGCGCGCGCGCGAGGAACGCGCCATCCGCATCTTCCGCCGCAAGGCGCACAACTACCTCACCGACCCGTCGGTGCTGGACAACGCGCTGCGCTGCCTGGCGCTGATGCAGCACCACGGCGCGCCGACCCGCCTGCTGGACTTCACCAAGTCGCCCTTCGTGGCGGCGTTCTTCGCGCTGGAGCGCGCCACCGGCGACGCCGCCGTCTACGCGCTGAACACGCCGCGCCTGTGGACCGCCGCGCCGCACACCGATCCCGGCATGGACCGCGACCACATCGACCCGCGCGAGGGCGGCAACTTCACGCGCTTCTACCTGCCCAACAGCCACGCCATCATCTGGATCGGCGAGCCGACCGAGATGGACCGGCGCCTGGTGGCGCAATCGGGCACGCTGGTGGTGCCGGGCATGCTGGACAAGCCGCTGGACGAGATCCTGCCCGCCTACGGCGACAGCGGCGCCCTGCTCAAGCAGATCGTGCTGCCGCAGTCCATGCGCGACGAGGCCATGAAAGCCCTGTACCGCATGAACATCACCAACGCCACGCTGTTCCCGGACCTGGACGGCCTGGCGCGCTCGATCGGCATGGAGCTGGAGATGGTGTGGCCGGTGGCCACCGGAGCCTGAGGGCGGCTCCTGATCCTCAGAATGGACCGAGGAAGTCCAGCTTGCCCAGCTTGACGCCCTGCGCGCGCAGGATGCCATAGGCGGTGGTGACGTGGAAGTAGAAGTTCGGCAGCGCGAAGGTGAGCAGATAGCTTTGGCCGGTGAAGGACTGGCTGAAGGCGCCGAAGGTCAGCGTCACGTCGCGCTCGCCCGCGCCATCGAACTGCGCCTGCGGCACGCTCTCCAGGAAGGCGATGGTTTTCTCGATGCGCTCCTGCAGCTGCTGGAAGCTGGCCTCGTTGTCTTCAAACTTCGGCGCGTCCACCCCGCACAGCCGCGCCACGCACAGCTTGGACGCATCGCTGGCGCGCTGCACTTGCGCCGACAGCGGCAGCATATCGTCCGCCAGGCGCGCGCCCAGCAGCACGTCCGGCACGGCGCCGGTGGCGGCGGCGTGCTCCTCGCCTTTCTTCAGCAGCGCGGACAGCACATTGAGAGCGCGCACAAACACCGGCACCGAGACCTGATACATGGATAGGGACATGGCGGCTTCTTTCGATGATAGGAAGGTGGAAATCATACGTGTATTATCTGGTTTTCGCTCGCAGAAGCGCAATTATAGGAATAACAATGAAGTTCCCTTCGATTTTCAAGGCTGCCGGCGTTGCCGCAGCAGCCACCCTGGCCCTGAACGCGCAGGCCGACAGCTTCACCTCCTCCGCTTCCAGCGCGGGCTCGGCTTCCAGCGGCAGCGTGTCCACGTCGCTGAACGGCTCGAGCAACAGCTCCAGCGGCGACAACAAGACCGCCGGCGGCCCGTACCACATCATCCAGATGGCGGCGGCTCCGGGCAAGGCCAACACCACCCGCCTGACCATGCAGCACGACGCCAGCGGGCAGCTGCTGGTGCTGGACCTGCCGGCGGCCATCGCCGCCAAGGAAGGCCTGAAACTGGGCGGCGTGGTGCTGACGCAGCCGCGTTCCTACGGTTTCGAGTTCGCGCACGCGGACACGCAAAAGGCCTTCTTCCTGGTGCTGGAAGACGACTGGCACAGCGAACTGGCCGCGCGTCCCGTCAATCTGTGAGATTGCGCCACCTGGCGGCATGCGCGCTGAGCGCATGCATGCTCAGCTTGGCCGCGCTGCCGCTGGCCGGGCAGGCTGCCACCTTTTGCGACCGCGCCAACAGCCTCACCGCCGGTGAGCAGGACCGCCTGCTGCGCTTCGCCGCCGTGGTGCGCGAGGAACTGGGCCAGCCCGGCGGCAGCGCCGCGCTGGTGAGCCGCTCCGGCCTCGACCTGTCCCGCTTCAACATCCGCTATTCGCACGCCGCCCTCGGCTGGCGCGGCGATAGCGGTGCATGGACCACGCGCCAGCTTTACTATTCCTGCGATGAAGACCGCCCGCGCATCTTCGACCAGGGCGTGGCCGGCTTCGTCATGGGCACGGACGATCCGAAGCTGGGCTATATCTCGGTTGTGCGGCTGCCTGCGGAAGCCGCCAATGTGGTGCGCCTGGCGTCGCTGGACGGCCAGATCGCGCTTGGCCTGCTGGCCGGCACTTACAGCGCGAACGCCTACGCCTTCGGCCTGCAATACCAGAACTGCAATCAGTGGGTGGCGGAACTGCTGGCCGCCGCGTGGGGCAGCCTGGCCAATGGCGGCGACGTGCGCGAACGGGCGCAGGCCTGGCTGCGCGAAGCGGGCTATGCGCCGCAAGGCGTGGACGTGGATTCGCCTTTGCTGATGCTGGCTTCGTATTTCGTGCCGCACGTGCACCTGGACGACCATCCCGCGCAGGACCGCTACGAGATGAAGCTGAAGGTCAGCCTGCCGTCCACGCTGGAAGCCTTCGTGCAGCAGCGCTATCCGGCCAGCGAACGCACCGAGATCTGCCACAACGCGCGGCAGATCGTGGTGCACAAGGGATGGACGCCGGCCGCCGCAGGATGCGAGGCCGGACCGGGCGACCGCGTGATCGCGCTGGACTAGCCTAGGCTAACTGAGCCGCACCACCATCAGGCCTGCGCGCAGGCCGACGCGGACGTCGGGGTTCGGGAACACCACCATCTCTTCCGGGTGCTGCACGGTGTAGACGGTGTCGCCGTCGCGCGCGATTTCCTCGCCCTGTTTGAGCGGCGTGAAGTTCCAGGTGTCCTTGCCGAAGGCCATCTGGAACTGGTCGCTCAGCTTGATGATCTGGCGCGCGGTGGCGTACACGTGCGGCGCACCTTTCGCCTGCTTCGGCTCGGCGCCGCGCAGCAGGTCGTCCAGCGCTTGCGACGCTTCCGTGAACTGCTCCAGGTTGTTTTCGCCCAGCGTGCCGATGCGGCCCAGTTCTATGGTCGTCCCGGCCGCAGCATGGTGCTCGGCCGAGTAGTAGCTGTAGGTTCCCACCGATGCAGGATTCATGATAACGGCGCCTATCGCCGCCTGCCCCAGCCAGTCGATCAGCTTCTTGCGCGCGCCGTCCTCGATGATCTCAGGGACGATGGCGAAAGTGGGGTAGACCGACGGGCGGATGGCGGTGTGCAGGTCCAGGTGCCAGCGCTCGGGAGCGGCGTCCTTGAAGAAGGCGCTGGTGGCGGCCACCATCACGTCGGCGCGCGCGGCTTCGGCGGTGCCGGCAAGCGTGCCGCGCTCGGCGCGGAACATGCGGTTCAGGTCCGCGTCGATGAAGCGCTTGCCGGCGCGGATGGCGCCGATGTTGCCGACGCAGAGCATCAGGTCCACCGCCAGCGCGGACGCGTTGGCCGCCACGTCGCGCGAAAGCGCGTCCAGCAGGTAGGCCACCACTTCGATCGGGCCGGTCTCGTCGCCATGCACGCCGACCGAGATCAGGACCGCAGGGCGCGCGCTCCCAGCGCCGGCCGCGCCGCCGGCGCTGCGACCAATTGCCGGCCGCTTCACGGTCAGGATGCCGTCGGCCGGCTGCGTCACCGCAAAACCGGCCGCCGTGAAGCGGGCCGCGACGGCGCTGAAGTCCGCCTCGGCCAGCGCGCGCACAGCTTCAGGCAACATCGCCATGCGCTTAAGCCGCCAGTGGAACGGCGTTGGCCGCTTCGGACAACGCCCACACGTCCAGCATCGCCTGCTCCAGGTCCGCCGAGGTGGCGTAGCCGGACAGGCCCAGCGTGTTGGTCACCACTTCCACGGCTTCCGCCGCGTCGTGGCCGTTGGTGGCGCGGGCCAGCACTTGCGTCAGCAGGCGCTGCTGGGTGCGGCGCAGCGCATGCTGGGCGTAGCTGCGCAGCTGCTCTTGCGAGCGGGTTTGCGCCGGCAGCTTCAGGCCGCGTTCCAGCGTGTCGATGCCGGCCTGGCTGCGCAGGGCCATGCCCACTTGCAGGAAAGCCGGCAGGTCCATGCCGCCCGGGCGCTTGACCGACAGCGCCGCGAACACGAAGGCCGCCACGGCTTCCACCGCGTCCACCGCTTTCCAGGCATGCACGAATTCAGGACGCAGGCCCGGCGTGGTGTCGGCTTCGGACTGGCCATCGGCCGGCACCAGTTTCTTGAGCATGTCCGGCTGTGCGAACAGGCGGGTCAGCTCGTCCACGCCGCCGGCTGCGCGCAGCTGGTCGGCTGGCACGGCCAGCACGCCCTGGATCACGGCGCGCTGCAGGCTGCGGGTGCGGCCGTCCACCTTGATCGACACCGCGCGCGGCACCTTCAGCGCGTCCGCGTCCAGCGCTTCGAACACCGGCGCCAGGTTCAGCGCCGACCATGCCTGGCCCCACGCCAGGATCACGTCGGCTTCGTCCACACTGTGCTCGGCCGCCAGCTCGCGCAGCATCAGCGGACCGCAGCGGTTCACCGATTCGTTGGCCAGCACAGTGGCCAGGATGGCGTTGGCCAGCGGGTGCGCCAGCGCCGGGCGGGTGGCCACCAGCAGGTCCGGGAAGTACGGCTTCAGCACCGCCTCGGCCCAGCTCTCTTCCGTCAGCGGCAGCGCCGACAGCAGGCGCTTGTAGCGGTTCTTCACGTTGGCGATCACCACCGCCAGTTCCGGCGTGGTCAGGCCGCGGCCGTCGAGCTTGCGGCGCGCCAGTTCAGCCACGGTAGGCAGCTGCTCCAGTTCGCGCGACAGCGCGCCCTCTTCTTCCAGGCTGGCGATCAGCGCGGCGTAGCCGTCCTGCACCGCGGCTTCGGACTGGGCTTGCTGCTCGCGCACCAGCAGGTGGGTCTGCAGCGTGTTGTCGCGCAGGACCAGGCGCTCGATGTCGTCCGTCATTTCGTTCAGGATGCGGTTGCGGTCCGCTTCGGACAGCTGGCCGGCGTTCATTTCCACGTCCAGCCACATCTTCGCGTTCACTTCATGGTCCGAGCAATCCACGCCGGCCGAGTTGTCGATCGCATCGGTGAAGATGCGGCCGCCGCCCAGCGCGAACTCGATGCGGCCGGCCTGGGTGGCGCCCAGGTTGCCGCCTTCGGCCACGATCTTGCAGCGCAGCTCATTGCCGTTGACGCGGATGTTATCGTTGGCGCGGTCCTTCACTTGCGCATGCGTTTCGGCCGACGACTTGATGTAGGTGCCGATGCCGCCGTTGTAGAACAGGTCCACCGGCGCCAGCAGGATGCGATGCATCAGCTCTTCCGGCGGCAGCGCGGTTTCCGCGATGTCCAGCGCGGCGCGGATCTGCGGCGACAGTTCGATCGAGCGGGCGTTGCGCGGGAATACGCCGCCGCCCTGCGAGATCAGGTCCTTGTTGTAGTCTTCCCACGAGGAGCGCGGCAGCGCGAACATGCGCTGGCGTTCGGCGAAGGAGACGGCGGTGTCCGGATTCGGGTCCAGGAAGATGTGGCGGTGGTCGAACGCGGCCAGCAGCTTGATCTGGTTCGACAGCAGCACGCCGTTGCCGAACACGTCGCCCGACATGTCGCCCACGCCCACCACGGTGAACGGCGTGGTTTCCATGTTGTGGTCCATCTCGTAGAAGTGGCGCTTGACCGCTTCGAACGCGCCCTTGGCGGTGATGCCCATCTTCTTGTGGTCGTAGCCGTTCGACCCGCCGGAGGCGAAGGCGTCGCCCAGCCAGAAGCCGCGCTGCACGGCGATGCCGTTGGCGATGTCGGAGAAGGTTGCGGTGCCCTTGTCGGCCGCCACCACCAGGTAAGGGTCGGCCCCGTCATAGCAGACCGTGTCCGCAGGCGAAACGATGTTGCCCAGCACGCGGTTGTCGGTCACTTCCAGCAGGCTGGCGATGAACAGGCGGTAGACTGCTTCGCCTTCGGCTGCGATGGTCTCGCGCACGGCGTCCTTCGGCATCATCTTGCACACGAAGCCGCCCTTGGCGCCGGCCGGAACGATGACGGCGTTCTTCACCATCTGCGCTTTCACCAGGCCCAGCACCTCGGTGCGGTAGTCTTCCATGCGGTCCGACCAGCGCAGGCCGCCGCGCGCCACCGGGCCGCCGCGCAGGTGCACGCCTTCGAAGCGGCGCGAGAACACGAAGATCTCGCGGAACGGACGCGGTTCCGGCACCAGCGCCAGGTTGCTGGTGTCGAACTTGAAGATGATCTTGTCGCCCTGCTGGTTGTTCTGGTAGTAGTTGGTGCGCAGCGTGGCGGCCATCAGATCGACGATGGCGGCCAGGATTTCCTCGGTGTCCGCGTGGTTTACGGACGCCAGGCGCGACTTGACGCCGGCCAGTTTCTCCAGCGCGGCGGCGCGGCCGGATTCCGGCAGCGCAGGGTTGAAGCGCTGCTCGAACGCGTCCACCAGTTCCTTCACCAGGGCCGGCTGCTTGCGCAGCGTTTCGGCCACGTAGCGCACCGAGAAGCGGCTGCCCGCCTGGCGCCAGTAGCTCGCATAGGCGCGCACCAGCTGCACCTGGCGGGTGCTCAAGCCGCCTTCGATGACCAGGCCGTTCAGGCGGCCGTCTTCGGCTTCATTGTTGAACAGCGAGGTGACCAGGTCCTGCACCACTTCGGCCACGCCCGGCTGCGCCAGCTTGGCGGCGCTGACCTCGTCCACCAGCAGGCTGGTGACGAAGTGGCGTTTGCCGTCGCCGGTGTGGATGGTGTAGGTCTGTTCGCGGTCGATCGCCACGCCGGCATTGTGCAGCGCGGGCAGGATGTTGGACAGCGATGGCACGCGTTCCACCGAGTACAGGCGGATGGTGGTGGCCTTGCTGTCGGCCGAAGCCAGTTCCACGCGCGCGGCCACGCGGCCGCCGTCGCCCTGGCGCAGCATGGCGCCCAGGTCATGGAAGGCCACGGCGGGCGCGGTGGCGTTCACGTAGTCCACCGGCAGCGTGGCGCACAGTTTTCGCAGGCTGGTGCGGGTGGCTTCCTCGAACACGGCGTCGGCCAGGGCGGAGAAGCTGTTGTGCCAGCCGTCCAGGATGGACAGCAGCGGACGCTGGATGTCGGACTCCAGGTCCAGTGGGTATCGGGCGGCGTGCGCGATCAGGTAGACGCGCGCCAGCGGGCCGTCGGCCACCAGGGTTTGCGAGCTGACGTGGGAGGCGCCCGAGCTTTGCTGCAGGGCCTTGGCCAGCGCGTGCGCCACGGAGGCGCTGTAGCGTTCGCGCGGCAGGTAGACCAGCACGTTCAGGTGGCGGGCGTACACGTCGCGGCGGGCGAACACCTTGGTGCGCGGCTGCTTGTACAGCGACACGACCGCGCCGCACACGTCGGCCAGCCATTGCGGTTCGGCTTCCATCGCTTCGGTGCGCGGCAGCGATTCCAGGATTTCGACGAATTTCTCGGCGCGGAAACCTTCCTTGCGCACGCCTGCAATCTGCAGCACTTGCGCGATGCGGCCGCGCGCGAACGGCATGCGGGTCAGCGGGGTGATGGTGGCGGCGCGGGTGAACAGGCCCACGAAGCAGTGCTCGCCCAGGATGGCGCCGTTGGCGTCGGTGTTGCGCACGCCGATGAAGTCCAGGTGCTGGTCGCGGTGCAGCGTGCCCTCCACGTCGGCCTTGACGATGGACAGCGTGTGCGCACGCTTGGACAGGGTGTCGAAGTCGCCCGGGATGTTGGCCAGGCAGGTGCCGTAGATCGGGTGCGAGGTATCCTGCAGCACGCCGATGCGGCTCGGGATGTCGCGTTCCAGTTCGCGCACGCCGGGTTTCACCTGGTAGTAGGCGTAGCCGAACGGCTCGAAGCCTTCGGTGCGGGCCCAGTCCAGGAAGGCGGCGACTTCCTTGCCTTCTTCACCGCCGTTGGCGGCGGCTGCCGCGCCCACGCTGCTGAAGCGTTCCTTCATCGCGTCCAGGTCGCGGCGCACCACGGCGGCGTCGCGCGCCACCATTTCCAGGCGCGCCACCAGGGCCGCCAGGTCGCCTTCGGCCAGGTCGTCGGCCAGCAGCACCAGCACGTAGGATTCAAGTTTGCCGCCCGCAGTCTCGGCACCTGCGCCCACGGCCGTGGCCACGCCATCGGCGGAACGCGCCACCGGCAGCACGGCGTTCAGCACGCCGTTGGCGATCAGGCGCTGCTTGCGCAGGGCCATGACGATGGAGTCCACCAGGTACGGCATGTCGTCGTTCAGGATCAGCAACGCGGTCGCCTTGCCGCCACGGCCGTCGGCGTAGCGCAATTTGGCGATCTGCACACCTGCGCCGCCACGCTTGGCCGCTTGCGCAAAACCTTCCCACAGCACCGGGACCAGGCTGTCCGGCGCAACGCCGGCCAGGTCTTCCTCGTCTATGGCCGCGAGCCAGGCGCCGATCAGGGCGGAGACTTGGCCGCTGTCGGCCGATTTGTTCGCGTTGATCAGGTCCAGCGTCTGTTTGCGCAGGTCTTGTGGCATTTGTGTCATCGTTGCTTCTCCAATACGTTGTGTGTATTCCGTCCACACCGTGAGGCTTTTGGCTGGACGGCGGCGACGCTTGTTCGGTGGCGGGGGTTGGCCCCGCAACCATGTGGGGATAACTCAGGGTATTACAAATAAGTTTTCAAACTACAAATCATACAGTCCCGGCAAGCCGAGGATGCGGGTCAGTTCCTCCAGTGCGGCGTGCACTTCCAGCGCCAGCGCGGGGTCGGCCAGGTCCTTCGGCTCCAGGTGGTCGCGGTAGTGCTTTTCCACCCAGGCGGCCAGCGTATGGTACAGCGCTTCGGTCATCACCACGCCCTGGTGCATGGCCGACGCTTCCTCGTCCGTCAGCGCCACGCGCAGGCGCAGGCACGCGGGGCCGCCGCCGTTGCGCATAGACTGGCGCAGGTCGAAGTGGATCAGTTCATCGACTGGGCCGCCGCTGGCAACCAGGCCTTCCAGGTAGCGCGCCACGGCGGCGTTTTCCTGGCATTCCTGCGGGATCACCAGCGCCATCTTGCCGTCCGCCTTGGACAGCAGCTGGGAGTTGAACAGATAGCTGTGCACCGCGTCGGCCACGGCCACGGCGCCGGTGTCCACGCGCACCGCCTGCAGGTCCGCGCCGACGCCGGCCATGGCCGCGCGCACGCGCTCCAGGGTGGCCGCTTCGTCGGCGAAGGCCTGCTCGTGGTAGAACAGCACGTTGCCGTTGCCGACCGCGATCACGTCGTTATGGAACACGCCCTGGTCGATCACGTCCGGGTTCTGCTGCACGTACACGGTGCGTTCTGCGGCCAGGCCGTGCAGGCGGGCCACGGCTTGCGATGCTTCCAGCGTCTGGCGCGCCGGGAAGCGCTTGGGCGCGGGCGCGGCGGCGTCGAACTCCACGCGGCCGTAGACGAACATCTCGACTGCTTGCGCGCCGTGCGCCGAGCACAGGCGGGTGTGGTTGGCCGCGCCTTCATCGCCGAAGGCCGGCGTGCCGGGCAACGCGTCGTGCACGGCGAAGTGGCGCGCATCGTGGAAGATGGCGCGCAGGCTGCGCGCCGACTGCGCGTGCTCGAAGGCGCGGTGCAGCTTGTTGTTCAGGTTGGCGGGCGTGAAGTGCACGCGGCCGTCGCCGGTGTCCGCCGAAGGGCTGACGGTGGCGGCGTTGGCGGTCCACATCGGCGACGCGGAATACGCGCAGGCCAGGATCACCGGCGACTCCTTGTAGGCCCTGGCCAGCACCTCGGCGTCGCTGCCGGTGAAGCCCAGGCTGCGCAGCAGGCGGAAATTGGGACGGTCCTGCGGCGGCAGCAGCGCCTGCGCGAAACCGCGCTGCGCCAGCGCGCGCATCTTCGCCAGCCCCTGCAAGGCGGCCTGCTTCGGGTTCGACGCGCTCTTGACGTTGTTGAACGAAGCCACGTTGCCGAACGAGAGGCCGGCGTAGTTGTGGGACGGGCCTACCAGGCCGTCGAAGTTGAATTCGCGTGCTTGCCGCATGGTGTCGGTTCCTTAGAAGTTCATGCCTGGAGAGAGCTTGGCCGGCATTTCCAGCACGCTGTTCTCGATCGATGCGACCGGGTAGGCGCAGTAGTCCGCCGCGTAGTAGGCGCTCGGACGGTGGTTGCCGGACTTGCCCACGCCGCCGAACGGCGCGCTGCTGGCGGCGCCCGTGGTGGGGCGGTTCCAGTTGACGATGCCGGCGCGCGCCAGCACCTGGAACTTGTTCCACAGCGCTTCGTCGTTCGATACCAGCGCGGCGGCCAGCCCGTATTCGGTGGCGTTGGCCACCTTGATGGCGCTGTCGAAATCGTCCACGCGGATGATCTGCAGCAGCGGGCCGAACCATTCCTCGTCCGGGATGCCCTTGGCGTTGGTGGTGTCCACGATGCCGGCCGAGACGAAGCCGGTGCCTTCCTGCAGCTGCTTCATTTCCAGCAGCAGCTTGCCGCCCTTGGCCACCATGTCGTGCTGCGCCTGCACCAGGCGCGCGGCGATCGGCGCCGACACCACGGGGCCCATGAAGGGCTGCGGCTCGGCGTTCGACGCGCCCACCACCAGCTTGGAGGCCACGTCCACCAGGCGCGCCACGAAAGCGTCGCCGGCCGGACCGGTCTGCACCACCAGGCGGCGCGCGCAGGTGCAGCGCTGGCCGGCCGAGATGAAGGCGGACGACACGGCCATGAAGACGGCGGCGTCCACGTCCTTGATGTCCCACACCACCAGCGGGTTGTTGCCGCCCATTTCCAGCGCCAGCAGCTTGCCGGTCTGGCCCGCGAACTGGCGGTGCAGCGCGGCGCCGGTCTGGCTGCTGCCGGTGAACAGCACGCCGTCGATGTCCTGGTTCTGGCCCAGCGCGATGCCGGTGTCGCGGCCGCCGTTCACCAGGTTGATGACGCCGGCCGGCAGGCCTGCTTTTTCCCACAGCTGTACGGTTTTCACGGCGGTGCGCGGCGCGTACTCGCTCGGCTTGAACACCACGGTGTTGCCGGCGATGAGGGCCGGCACGATATGGCCGTTGGGCAGGTGGCCGGGGAAGTTGTACGGGCCGAACACGCCGAACACGCCGTGCGGGCGGTGGCGCAGCACGGCTTCGCCGTCCGCCACCTTGCTGCGGGTTTCGCCGGTGCGCGCGCCGTAGGACTGGATCGAGATGTCCACCTTGTTGGCCATGGTGGTCACTTCGGTGCGGGCTTCCCACAGCGGCTTGCCCACCTCCTCGGCGATCAGCAGCGCCAGCGCTTCGGCGTTTTCCTTCAGCAGGTCGCGGAAGCGGGTGACGATGGCCACGCGCTGCTCCAGCGGCGTGAGGGCCCAGCCTTCGAACGCGGCGCGCGCGGCACCGGCCGCTGCGGCCACGTCTTCGGCGGTGGCTTCGCGGCTGGCCCAGGTTTGCTTGCCGTTCGATGGGTCGATGGTCACCAGTTCGGCGCCGTGGCCGGCGGACCACTGGCCGTTGATGAAGTTACTGAGAGCGTTGCTGGATGCGTCAGACATTGGTGTTCTTCCTCACGTTGAGAGTCAGGGTGCGCACGACGTCGCCGGCGTGCACGCGCAGCAGTTTCTGGTCGTCGGCGGACAGGTCGATCTTGCCGTTCACCGAGGCGGCGTCGGACAGGATCATGCGGAAATCCTTCAGGTTGGTGTTCGACACCAGCACCGGCTCCTGCTGCGGCGCGCAGGCGTGCGTCATGTCGGTGTCGACGTCGACCACGGCCAGGGCGCTGTCGCGCACCGCGCGCAGCTCGGACACGCGGCCCTGCAGCACCGGGCCGGCGTCGAAGATGTCGACGTAGCCCTCGAAGTGCATGCCCTCCTGCTCCAGCAGGCGGCGCGCCGGCACGGTGGACGTGTGCACCTTGCCCACCACGTCCTGCGCGTCCTGCGGCAGGTAGGCCACGTACAGCGGCTGGCGCGGCATCAGTTCGGCGATGAAGGACTTCTTGCCCTGCGCGGTGAGCGCATCGACATGGTCGAACTCCATCTTGAAGAAGTGGCGGCCCAGGCCTTCGTAGAACGGCGAGCGGCCGTCCGACTCCTGGTAGCCGCGCATTTCGGCGATCAGCTTTTCCGTGAACAAGTGCGGGAACTGGGCGATGAACAGGAAGCGGCACTTGGACAGGAATTTGCCGTTGTTGCCATGGCGGTAGTCCGGGTTCAGGAACAGCGAGCACAGTTCGGTGCTGCCGGTCAGGTCGTTGGACAGGTACAGCGTTTCCATGCGCGTAAACACCTTCAGTTCGCGGCTGGAGTGCACCAGGGTGCCGATGCGGTAGTTGTAGAACGGCTCGTCCAGGCCCACCGAGCCCTTGATGGCGCACACGCCGGCCAGGCGGCCGCTGTCGGTGTCCTCCATCACGAACATGTAGTCTCGCTTTTCGGGAGGGATGGTTTCGGCGAAGGAGGCCACGGCGATTTCCAGGCGGTCGCCCAGCATCTTCATGTCCGGCTTGAGCGTGGTCATGCCGGAGCCGACCTGGCTGGCCATGTCGAACAGGGCGTCCAGGTCGGTGGCTTGTATGGCGCGTACTACTAGCATAGGAGTCTCTTTTTAGATGCGTACACAAATCACGTTGCCGCCTTCGGCAACCTGCAGCGTTTCCTGCACTTCCACCGGCAAGGCGATGGTGGCGCTGCCTTCGATGGCCGGCACGGCCACCACCACGGCGCGGAACTCCTGGCCGGCGTTGGCGGCCACCGCGTAGGGCACCACCGGTTCGCCCGCGCGCGACGGGCGCGGCGTGGCCACGGTGCGCTGCAGCGACGAGGTGCAGGTGCGCAGCGCGTGCTTGTGCGCCTGCAGGATAGGGCCGCCGTCGAAAATGTCGATGTAGTCGTCGGCCTCGAAGCCTTCGGCCGTCAGCAGGCTGAAGGCCAGTTCGCCGGACGGATGGATCTGGCCCATCACGGCTTGCGCGTCGCCCGGCAGCAGCGGCACGTAGACCGGATAGTGCGGCATCAGTTCGACGATCAGCGTGCGGTTGCGCGCGCCGCCGATGGTGCGCTCGGCGTCGAGGAAGTCCATCTGGAAGAATTTGCGGCCGACGGCGTCCCAGAACGGCGATTCGCCGTTCGGGCCGGTGGCGCCGGCCAAGGGTACGAAGAAACGGTCGGCGAAGCGCTGCGGCGCCATGGCGGCGAACAGCAGGCGCGCGCGCGACAGCAGCGCCGCCTCGGGGCGGCTCTGCACCGCTTCGTCGACGTAGAAACTGGACAGCTGCGAATAGGCGGTCAGCTCGGAGCACAGCGTTAAGGCGTGCACGCTATGGCTGATGTTCAGGTCGCGCGACACCTGCTGGATCACGTCGTTGCGGAACGAGAAATAGGTGCCGTTGGAGCCGGCCGAGGCGAAGATGGCGGCGGTGCCCACGATGCCGTGGTCCGCCAGGGATTCCAGCACGAACAGGTACGATTCCTCGCTGGGGATATCGACGTGGGCGCTGAAGGATGCGATCGAAGCCTCGACCGCCTGCGCGATCTTGTCGCGCGTCTTGGGCAAGGTATGGACACCCGGCATGCTTACCGCAGCCAGCTTTTCCAGCGCTGCGATATCCGCAAGTTCTACCGGACGGACAACATACATGTGAACTCCTTTGTTTTTATACTTACGGGCGCTGCAGGGGACGGACCGGAAGGCCCGTCCCCGGGGCATTACGCGGCCAGGCTGTCCAGCGCGGCGCGCAGCAGGCGGCCGGCTTCGGCGATCTGCTCGTCAGTCACCACCAGCGCGGGCGCGAAACGCACCACGTCGGTACCGGCGATCAGCACCATCAGGCCTTGCGCTTCGGCTGCCTTCTGGATGTCTTTCGACTTGCCCTTCCACGCGTCGGCCACCACCACGCCCAGCAGCAGGCCGCTGCCGCGCACGGTCGACAGGATGGTCGGGTATTCCTTGGTCAGGTCCTGCAGCAGCGCCACCAGCTTGCCCGACGCTTCATTCACGCGCGCCAGGAAGGCCGGCTGGTTGATGGTGTTCAGCACGGTCAGCGCCACGGTGGCGGCCAGCGGGTTGCCGCCGTAGGTGGTGCCGTGCGAACCGACGCCCAGCGAAGCGGCCAGTTCGTTGGTGGTCAGCATGGCGGCCACAGGGTAGCCGTTGCCCAGCGCCTTGGCCGAGGTCAGCACGTCCGGGGTGATGCCGTAGCCCTGGTAGGCGAACAGGTGGCCGGTGCGGCCCATGCCGGACTGCACTTCGTCAAAGATCAGCACGGCGCCGGTCTTGTCGCACAGGTCGCGCAGCTCTTGCAGGAAGGCCTTGTCGCCCGGCAGCACGCCGCCTTCGCCCTGGATCGGCTCCACGATCACGGCGCACACGTCGTCGCCGATGGCGGCGCGCGCGGCTTCAATGTTGTTGTATTCGATATGGTCGATCGCCGGCGGCAGCGGCTCGAAGCCTTCGGTGTATTTCGACTGGCCGCCGACCGACACGGTAAACAGCGTGCGGCCGTGGAAGGAGCTGAAGCAGGACACGATGCGCGACTTGTGCTCGCCGAACTTGGCGTGGGCGTGCTTGCGGGCCAGCTTCAGGGCCGCCTCGTTGGCTTCGGCGCCGGAGTTGCAGAAGAAGGCGCGGTCGGCGAAGGTGGCTTCGGTCAGGGCCAGGCCCAGGCGCAGCACCGGCTCGTTGGTGTAGCCGTTACCCAGGTGCCACAGGGTGTTGGCCTGCTTGGTCAGCGCCTCGACGATGACAGGATTGCAATGGCCCAGCGCCGTCACGGCGATGCCGGAGGTGAAGTCCAGGTAATGCTTGCCGTTCTGGTCCCACAGGTCCAGGCCCGATGCGCGCACCGGCACCATCGCGGCTGGCGCGTAGGTTGGAACCAGTACTTCGTCAAAAGTCTGCCGGGTGACAGGGCGGGTGGTTACAGTCGAATCAAGCTTTGCGTTCATGGCATTCCCTATCAATGTATAGAGGTACGGCCGCAACCAGGCGGCCACGGGTGGTACGACATTATAAAAAGCGGGATGCTAAAACTCTTTTGCGGATGCGACAAGGATTTTCATAATTCAGAGGTATGCAGGATGCCCGCTTGCGCCCCGCGGATGTCCCCACCCGGCAGCGCGGAACGCACCTGGGCAGCCGGGCGCCGTGTGACGCGGGGCATGAATTTCCGTAAAGCATTGTGCCCTCCCGGACACGAATCTGCGGCAAGCCTTGTTACCGCCATGAATACTCGGCTATCCTGTCCAGACGGCGTTGCCCAAGATTATCCAATGCGAAAAGCCCGAACATCGTTTGCTGGCTGGCTATGCAGCCTGTGGCTGCTGGCGGTTGCCGTCACGTCACAAGCGCAGGCGCAAACGGTGGCGCTCACGCCGGCCCAGCGCGAGTGGCTGGCCGCGCACCCGGTGCTGCGGGTGGCCATGGACGGCGGCCGCGCGCCCATCGAATGGCGCGGCGAGGACGGCCAACAGCACGGCATCTCGCTCGACTTCCTGCGCCGCATGGAGGAAATGCTGGGCGTGCGCTTCGAGCTGGTGCCCAGCAAGAGCGTGGCCGATCAGCTCGCCAAGATGCAGCGGCGGGAAGTGGACCTGGTGTCCGCCATCACCCAGGCGCCTGAGCGGCGCGCCTACCTGAACGTGACGCAGCCCTTCCTCACCACGCCCATCGTCATTTTCAACCGCGTCGGCGCGCCGCCGCCGGGCGGGCTGGGCGGGCTGGCGGGCAAGCAGGTGGGCGTGTCGGAGCGCACCAATGTCGAGGGCCTGCTGCGCAAGGACTGGCCCGGCCTGACCATGGTACCGACCGACAACTTCAAGCAGGCCGCCGAACTGCTGCGCAGCGGCCGCATCGACGCCTTCGTCGGTCCGCTGCTCACCGGCACCCACCAGCTGGTGGAGCAAGGCGCCAGCGACATCCGGGTGGCCGGCGAGACGGACTACCAGTACCACATCGGCTACGGCGTGCGCTCCGACTGGCCGGAACTGCTGCCCATCATCGAGGCGGCGCTGGCCGCCATCCCGCGCACCGAGCGCGACGCCATCCGGCAGAAATGGGCCACGGTGCAGTACACCCACCAGATGGACTACCGGCCGCTGATCGCGCTGCTGCTGGCGGTGGTGGTGGCGGTGGCCTTCATCCTGCAGCTGCGCGTGATGGTCAAGCGCCGCACCGCCGAGCTGCAGCAGGAGGTGTCGATGCGGCCTGGCGCACCTGGTGGACGAGCTGGTGGCCGCGCACCACAACGCCTGGAAAAACACGCCGCATCGGATACAGGTGGAGATCCCCGGGGACATCGAGCTGGACAGCTTCCCCGGCCCGCTGGCGCAAGTGCTGTCCAACCTGCTGGAAAATTCCCTGGTGCACGCGTTTGCCGGCCATCCGGGCGGCACGGTGCGCATCGCCGCCGTCGTGGCGGGGGACCGCGTGCGGCTCAGCTACGCCGACGACGGCGCCGGCATCCCTGTGCTGCACCGCAACAAGGTGTACGACCCGTTTTTCACCACGCGCCTGGGCCAGGGCGGTTCCGGGCTGGGGCTGTACATCGTGCAGACGCTGGTGTCGGGCGTGCTGGGCGGCGCCATCGTGCTCGACAGCGAGGACGGCAAGGGCACGCGCTTCGAAATGAGCCTGCCGCTGGTGGCGCCGGAGCCGACCGACAGCACGGCCAGCGGCGCGCATGGCATCGTGCCGCTGCCGCAGGACGCACTCAGCCGATGATCAGCCATTGAGCTTGCGCTGGCGTTCCTCGCGCGGGGTGTTGCCGAACAGGGTGCCGAAGGCGGTGGAGAAGTGCGAGCCGGACGAGAAGCCGCACATCAGCCCCACCTGCACGATGGACGAATTAGTCTCCAGCAACAGTTGCCGGGCGCGCTGCAGGCGCAGCTCCAGGTAGTAGCGCGACGGCAGGCTGCCCAGGTACTGCTTGAACAGCCGCTCCAGCTGGCGGCGCGACAGGCCCACCAGGTTGGCGATGTCGTCGGTCGACAGCGGCTCCTCGATGTTGGCCTCCATCAAGGTCACCGCCTCCGACAGCTTGGGCTGCAGGGCGCCGAAGCGCGCCTGCAAGGCCACGCGCTGGCGCTCCTCGTGGCTGCGCACGCGGTCTATGCACAGCGCCTCCTTGACCTCGGCCTGCACGTTGGCGCCGTACAGCGCGTCCACCAGCGTCAGCGCGAAGTCGGCGCTGGCGGCGCCGCCGCAGCAGCTCAGGTGCGGGCCGTCGATCTCGAACAGGTGCGGCGTGAGGATGGCGCGCTCGGAAATGCTTTCGGTGTCGGCATACAGCGCCCACGGCAGCGCAATGCGCACGCCGCCCATCAGCCCCGCTTCGGCCAGCCACAGCACGCCGGCGCCCACCCCGCCCCAGTAGGGCGCGGCGCGCAGCCGCTCCACCACGGCGCGCAGTTGCGCGGGCGGCGGCGCTTCCTGTTGCTCGTCGGCCACCAGCAGCGCCAGGTGCCAGCCTTCGGCGGGCGCGTCGGCCAGTTGCCGCGGGCTGCGGATGTCGAGCTGGAATTGCGGACCCACGCTGCGCGCGGCCAGGCGCAGCGGCTGGACCAGGCCGGCCCAGGTGAGCGTGTCCGCCTCGCCCGCATTGACCAGCAGCACGCGCAGCGGCTGCTCCTGGGACAGGCGGGACAAAGGGGAAAACGGCATCGGCGGATCTAAGCTAGTGGATGATGACTCTGATTACTCGGGCGCCAGCGCGGTCGGCGGCCGCGCTACGCTCCATTGGCTTACTATCATACCGGAGATCAACAATACCGCGCCGAGCAGCCCCGTCCAGGCGAGCGTCTCGCCCAGCCAGAAATAGCCGAAAATGGCCGCGCAGCCCGGCTCGAAGGCATAGATGACGGCCGCCTCGTTGGCGGTGCTGTGGCTCTGGCCCCAGGTTTGCAGCGAAATGATGAGGGCGGTGGCCACCACGCCCAGGTAAATCAGGTTCCAGCGGTACAGCTTCAAGCCCTGCCAGATGTACTCCCAGTAGTCGCCCATGTCCTGCGGGCCGGCCACCGGGCCGCGCGGCACTTCGCGGATGGCGATCCACAGCGCGGCGCACACGGCCACGGTGAGGATTTGCGCCGCCGTCAAGGTCATCAGGCGCTCGGCCTTGCGGGTGAACACTTCCATCATCTTGATGTAGCAGCCGAAGCACAGCGCGGCCAGCAGCGCCAGCGTGTCGCCCCTGCCCCAGACGAAGGCGCCGTCCCAGCACAGCGCAAACAGGCCCACCAGCGCCAGCGCCAGGGCGGCGACGATGCGGCGCTCAGGCAGCTTGCCCAGGAACACGCCCAGCAGCGGCGGCACCAGCACGTTCAGGCCGCACACGAAGGCGTTGCGGTTGGAACTGGTGAGCGCCAGGCCCTCCACCTGGAACAGGTAGCAGAAGAACAGCAGGACGCCGCTCAGCAAGCCGTAGCGCGAATCGGCCCATTTGGCGCGCAGCAGGAAGGGCGACAGGATCAGGCTGGCCATGGCAAAGCGCGACACCACGATCCAGTTGGTGGACAGGTAGTCGGTCATGTCCTTCATGGCGGGGAAGGTGGTGCCCCACACCAGGGTGACGAGCAGCAGGGCGGCAATGCCGCGGGCATGGTTGGGCAGGGACGGCATGGGTCGGCTTAATGTTTATCTATCAATATTCGTTGGCCGCGTAGTGTACCGCGATTGCCGCCTCGCAGCAGGGAGCTATAATCATGGTCTATGGGTGAACGATATTTAAAAAGTATCCGGCTGCTGGCCGAATGCATGCAGGGCTTTGAACGCCTGTCGGGCGAGCATGTGCGCGAGTGCGGGCTGACCCATGCGCAGTTCGACATCATCGCCACGCTGGGCAACACCGAAGGCATGTCCTACAAGGAACTCGGCGACAAGACCCTGATCACCAAGGGCACCATGACGGGCGTGATCGAGCGCCTGGAACAGAAGGGCCTGGTCGAACGGGTGCGCAGCCTGGACGACAAGCGCTCGTGGTTCATCCGTCTCAGCCCGCAAGGCGAGCAAGTGTTCCGCGAAGTGTTTCCCAAGGTGATCTCGCGCGGCGGCGAAGTGTTCGCCGGCTACAGCGACGACGACTTTGCCGCCCTTGAAAAAACCCTGTCCGGCCTCAAACAAGTGATATCGGCAGGCGGCGCCTGAGGGCGGCCAGCAGACTTGCGCAACGCCCGGCGCGCCCCCATCCCCCCAAACAACCAAGGAACGACATTGAAAACCTCCCTGCTCGAAGGCAAAAAGCCTGCGAAATTCGACAAGCACATCATCGGCAACCTGCTGCTCAACGTCGACACCCCGGACGAAGTGCGCAAGGAAAAGCTGATTATCGGCGTGCGCAATGAAGACGGCGAAATCTACCGCCTGATCGGCGCCACCAAGCACAACAGCTTCATGAACGCCATCGAGGAGCTGTTCGACCTCGGCCTGGTGGACGAGCTGCAGGACACCGAAGGCACCAGCGAAGGTTGCGACGCCATCTTCAGCGAAGCCGACTAAAATGAAAGTGGCGGGGTTAATATTGCAAAAATAATTAACCCTGACCCCATTTTGCAGTTCGGCACGAGGTTGGCACAATTGTGTCGCAAATAAATTCCACACGGCAATAATTTGCGTATAATTTCCTGATGGACAGACTGGACGCCTTCAAGCATATCGCTGCTCAAGCGAGCCGGGGGGATCTCGCGTTCCCGACCAATGTGAATGCGTCGATCCGCCTGCAGGAGGCGCTCAGCGATCCCGACTGCCACGTCGAGGCGGCCGCCAAACTGATCCAGGCCGACCCGCTGCTGGCGGCCCGCACCGTGGCCATCGCCAACTCGGTGGCCTACAACCGTTCCGGTACTGAAATCTCCAGCGTGCGCTCGGCCGTCCAGCGGCTCGGCGTGCGCACCCTGCAGTCGCTGGTGGCCGCGCTCATCGTGCGCCAGCTCGGCAGCAAGATCACCGATCCCACCCTGCAAGCCATGTCCGCCCAGCTGTGGGAGCATACCGCCCACGTGGCCGCGCTGGCCCAGGTGATCGCGCGCCGCGTGACCCACGTCGATCCCGATACCGCGCTGTTCGCCGGCATCATCCACGAGGTCGGCGCCTTCTACATGCTGGCGCAGGCCGACGCCTACCCGGGCGTCATGCAGGGCGAGCCGGAGGAATGGGTGGAGCACGGCGAGATGCAAATCGGGCGCGGCGTGCTGCGCAAGCTGGTGGTGCCCGAGGCCGTGATGGCCTCCGTGGAGGCGATGTGGGAAGGCCTGCGCGCGCTGCCGCCGGAAAACCTGGGCGACACCCTGCTGCTGGCCAACGACCTGGCCCCGGTGCGCTCGCCCATGCACCAGCGCCCCGGCGCCACCACCGTGGCCGGCGCCCGCACCATCGACTTCGCCATCGGCGAAGGCACGCTGGACGACATCCTGCGCGAGTCGGCCAACGACGTGAAATCCCTGTTTTCCGTGCTGATGCTGTAGCTTCAGGCACCGGACCTGGCGAACTTGGCGGCGACAATCTGCAGCTTCTGCTTGTTCTGGTCGAAGGCATAGATCGCCGTCAGCGGCACGGCGGTAACAAACAGCCCCGTCAGCACCGCACTCACCTGGTTGTTGAATCGGTTCAGCAGCGGCACCCCCGCAATCGCTTTCCCGATGACGTGGCCGGCATAGACGCCGACAATGGCCGAAGCGGTACCCGCCGCGATCACGGATATGCTGTCGAGCTTGTTGTCGTCATCGCTCGCCAGCACGCGCACGCAACGTACCACGCTCAGCGTGGACTCGCGGATGAGCGCCAGCACGAAGGCCGGCATTTTCACCACGAAGGCGATCAGGATCTGCGGCACCACGCTGAGGGCGCCGGCCACGCCGGCTTCGATGCCCAGCTCCCTGGCGCGCGCCCAGATCTGGCGCTCCTCGAAGCGCGCATCCAGCCGCTGGCGTATCCTGGCGGTGGTATCGGCGGCGTTCTGCAGCCAGCCGTCGGCATTGAAGACATTGCCGGACAGCGTGAAGCTGCGCATTTCATCGATAAAGATATCGATCGTCTCGAGCACGATCAGGCCCACCACCTGCTGCGCCGCCATGGCGGCGCCGGACTTGACCACGGTGGCGCCCACCTCCATGGCTGCGGCCAGGCGCAGTTCATTGCGCTTCTCGTCCGCCCGCCGGTACGCTTCTTCCATATCCTTCTTGTTGACGGCGACAGTGCGTTCTACGCCGCCGCTGGTGATCGTGACGTTGACGATGTCCGGGTTGGCGCTGTCCGGCACGCCGCGCTCCTGCAGATAGTCCAGCACATTCCGGTCCTTGATGGAGCGGTTCAAGGAGCCGTCCGCAAACACCAGGTTTTCCGGCGAATTGATGAGCGCATTGAACTCGCTATCGGTGTTGGCGATCTGTATCAGCTTGTCGTCGTAGTATTCCTTCTTGGCGATGACATGCTCGATGTCCGCGTCCACCGCCATCAGCACGGCATCCTTGTTGTAGCCATTCTCCAGTGTCGCCAGGGTGTTGCCCTTGATCGCATCCGCGCGCTGCTTGTCCATGGCGGAAAAATTCGCATCCGACTTGATGCCGTACGCTTCACGCGCCTTGTAGTCCTGGTAGCTCTCCGTAAGATTGTTGTACTTCTCCGCGCTGCGGTTATCGATGTCCTGTACCACCCCGCCCAGTCCGAACGAGGCAACGGCGCGCCGGATCGCTTCGCGCCGGCACTGCTCGAAAATGTCGTCGACAACGGTGGCCGGCACCGGCAGCCTGCTGCGCACATCGTCCACCATTTGCATGGTCGATTTCTCGACTTCGAAAGTGCTGCGCACGTATTCTGAGATCTTGCTCGCGCTCAACTCGGAATAGTGGGCGTAGCGCTGCTGGTAAAACTCGGCGTCGCGCAGCTGCTTGTAATCGAAGCTGCGCAACTCCTCCGCCGCGGTGGCGTAGCCAAGCACGGCCCGCTCCTTGGTGGCGTCGTAGGCGACCTGGGTGGCGGCGGCGGTTTTCTCGCCCGCCGCGATGAGGGCGCCCTTCATGCTGCTGACGGAATCGGCGACATCGATTTTTTGCACGGTTTCGCCGACTTTCGCTGCCGCGTCGGTTACTGCGCTCTTCAATGCGGAGATCGACAACTTCTTATCAAACAGTCCCATTGCATGCCATATTGAAATAATACTCACAGGCATTTTTCATGATGTTATGCGATATGTCCAGCCCTTCAGCGGCGATAATCCGGCGATGCTATAGTTGCAGCAACATTAACTACAACTCATGCATCCATGTTCCCGCCGCCTACCGTAGACAGTATCAATTCCCTGCTTCCTTCCGAGCCGCTGCTGATGATGGGCGCCGGTCCGGTGCCGATTCCGCACAGCGTGGCGCAGGCCAATTCCATCGTCATCAACCACCTCGGCGGCACGATGGCGAAGATCATCCACCAGATGAAGGACATGGCGCGCTATGTGTTCCAGACCGAGTCGCGCTGGATACTGGGCGTGGCCGGCCCCGGTTCGGCGGCGATGGAGATGAGCGTCTGCAACCTGGTGTTTCCCGGCACGCGCGTGCTGAGCGTGTGCAACGGCTACTTCGGGCGCCGTTTCGCCGAGATGGCGACCCGCGTCGGCGGCCAGGTGGAGTGCCTGAACGTGGCGGACGGCGAGGCGGCCCAGGTGGCCGCCGTGCGCGAGCACCTGGAGCGCTTCCGGCCGGAGGTGCTGACCATCGCCCAGGGCGAAACCTCGTCCACCGTGTTCAACATCCACCTGCCGCAGATCACCCAACTGGCGCGCGAGTACGGCTGCTATGTGATCGTGGACGCGGTGTGCACCCTGAGCACCATGCCGTGCGAGATGGATAACTGGAAGATCGACGCGGTGGTGACCGGCGGCCAGAAAGGCCTGTCGTCGATCCCCGGCGTGTCGCTGATCGCGTTTTCGGAGCGCGCCTGGGAACGCATCAATGCGCGCCCGGTGCCGCCGCCGCACTGGTGCCTGGACGCCAAGCTGGCGGAGCAGTTCTGGCACAACGCGTCCTACCATTACACGGCGCCGGTATCCGGCATCCTGGCGCTGCACGAGGCGCTGCACCTGATCTGCCAGGAGACGCTGGAGGAACGCTTCGCGCGCCACCTGCGCTGCTCGCTGGGCCTGCAGCGCGGCGTGGAGGCGATGGGCCTGCAACTGTACGGCGCGCCGGAGTCGCGCCTCAACTCGGTGGTCGGCATCGTGGTGCCGGACGGGATCAACCGCGCCGAGATCTGCGAGCAGATTTCCCTCAAGTACAGGGTGGAGATTTCCGGCTCCTTCGGCCTGAACATCGTGCGCATCGGGCAGATGGGCGAGCAGTGCCGCGCCCACCACCTGTTCCGCACCCTGCACGCGCTGGGTTCGACCATGAAGGACCTGGGCGCGGACGTGGACGTGGCGGCCGGCGTGGCGGCGCTGGAGCGGCAGCTGCAGGGCGCGCTGTAAGGCGCGCGGGCGGCTGCGGCTAGCTGCAGCCTAGCTGCGGCTGCCGCTGCTGCCCCAGGCGGTTTCGCCGTAGCGGAATTTCGGCCGCAGCTCGCGGGCGAACTGCTGCAGTTCCAGCGTGAAGCCGCCCAGCGACAGCTCGCTGTTCATATAGCGTCCGATCAGCGACGGCAGATCCAGTCCGTCGCGGAAGTCGATCTCCTTGGTGTCGATAAAGCCGCCGCGCCGCAAGTCCGCCTCCAGCGCCTCGGCGCGCTGCGCATCCTCTTCGGCATGCTGGCGCGCGGCCAGCGCCCGTTCATAGTCGCGCCGGCTGCCGGCCAGCTTGTCCTGCAGGTTGACGATCTCCAGCACCAGCCGGTCGTCCTCCGGGCTGGGCGTGGCGCGCGCCTGCGCGATCAGTTCCGCGATCGGCAGCGAATTCAGGCTGGCCGCCTGCAGCTCCTGCGCGCGGCGGTAGCGCGGGTCGGTGCAGGCTGCATACTCGGCCAGGCTGGCGCGCACGCGGCGCACCCGTTCGTCGGCCTGCGCCAGGGCCGCTTCCAGCGGCGCCACGGCCTGCGCGATGCGCTCGGCGATGGTGGGCGGCGGCGGCGCGAAGGACAGCGCGTCGAGCTCCGCGCGCGCCTCGGCCAGCGCCTGCGCGCTGCGTTCGGCGCGCACCGGCAAGGCTTCCTGCATGGCCAGCAGGATATGCTCGTTGCGGCGGTTGGCATTGAAATTGCACAGGCCCGCCAGCCATTCATCCTTGGCCGCTTCGGCGCCGTCGCGGCGGTAGTCCGGCGTGCCATAGCCCACTTCGCGCAGGAAGGCGTACAGCGGGTCGCCGCGGTAGCCGGCCAGCTTGGCGCCGATCTCCGCTTCCAGCTCGGCGTTCATGGCCAGTAGCGCCTGGTGCGCATCCTCGGCGCGCTGGTAGCGTTCGCGCGCGGCCTGCAGGATCTGGGCCGCGTCCAGGTGCGCGCCGGGCCGCAGCGCCGCTTCGCGGATCTCGGCGCCGCGCTGGCGGATGGCCGCCACGTGGTTGGCGATATCGCTGTTGACGGTTTGCAGTTCGGCGCGCAGGGCTTGCCGCTCGTCGGCGCGGAAGGCCAGCTCGCGCTCCACCTCGGCCGCCACGTTCTCGCCGCCTTCCAGGTGCAGCGACGCCACCTGCCGCAGCAGGCCGGCGATCTTCTGTTCCAAGGCCAACTGGTCCCGGCTGGCGTCGGCCGCGCGCTGGTCGCAGCTTTCCAGCTTGCCCTGGTAGATGCGGGTGTTCTCGGCGATGAAGGCGGTGAATTCGCTGGCAAGCATGGCGTTATTTGACAAGACGGGACAGCCAGCTCTTCCAGCCGGACGGACGGCCCTGGCCGGCGTGCCGGGCGGCGCGCTGGGCAGCGACATACTGCAGCGCTTTTTCGCGTTCGGCGGGGTCGCCGGGGCCGGGTTCGAATTCCAGGCGCTGGGCGAAATAGGCGCGCACGCCTTCGGCGATCAGCTCGTCGTCCACCGCGAGCCGGTTGGCCGCGTAGTATTCGCGGATGCGCGCCGCCACTTCCTCGCGCCGCCGCGGCAGGTCGAGATGCTCGTCCACCACCATCTGCCGGTGGCGCAGCTCGTCGATGATGGCCATCGCCCCCAGCTGCTCACTCAGACTCCCTGCCATGCCGCCTGTCCTTTCATGCTGCTAAAAACTGTCGCTGGTGCTGTAGCCGCCGCCGCCGCTGCTATCGGAGGAGGAGTACCTGCTATCGGAACTGCTGCTGTCCGAGCTGCTACTGCTACTACCGCTACTACTGCTGCTGCTGGATGAGCTGCTCCAGCTGCTGCCGCTGGAGCGCCGGCGCGAGCCGGATGAAGACGACGATGACGACGAGCCGCCGCTGCTGGCGACCGCGCCCACCACCGCCACCACCACGGCGCCCACCGTCAGCAGCACGGTGCCGGTCACCTTGGCGCCGGTCTTGCCGACTTCGATCCACGAGATCGTACCATCATCGTCATGGTAAGGCCCCAGCTCGCGGGTGTGGCGCCCGATTTCCGCGTGCACTTGCGGTTCGGTGTACTTGCCGCTCACGTAGCCGTTCAGGACTTCGCGCAGATCCAGTTCGTCCTCGAAAAAGTGGCGCGTGACGCCGCCCGCCGGCGGCAGCGCTGCAAGCAGGCTGTCCCGGATTTCGCGGGCGAGCAGCCTTTCCCCGCGGGCGGTGCGCAGGCGCGCGGCCAGGGCGTCGTATTCCTGTTGCAGCGTAACACGCTGCTGGCGCAGGCCGGCCAGGCGCTGCACCAGCGCATCGTCTTCCGGCGCCGGCGTTGCGGCTGCCTGGGCCACCAGTTCGTCGATGGAGCGCGCCTGCAGGAACTTCCGCACCAGCTGCTGCACCTCGACGTAGCGGGCATCGGTCTTGTCCGCATACGCGGCCAGCGCCGCGCGTACGCCGGCGGAGGCACTCTGCAGCAAGTCCAGCTCGCGGCTGCGCTCGGCCAGGCGCGCCTCGGCGGCCGGCAGATCCAGCGCGGCGGCGGCGGCGTTCAGCATCTTCTGCTCGGCTTTTTCCGCCTGGGCCAGGTCCGTGTCGAGAGTGAAGGAGCGGCGCGCCAGTTCTTCCTGCATCTCCAGCAAGGTTTGCTCCGCCGCGCGGTTTTCCTTGAAGTGGCACAGCCGCGCAATCCAGCCGTCCAGCATGCGCGCGGGCGCAAATGCGCCGTAGCCCCGGTCGCCGTAGCGGCGCTGCCGCAGGTAGGCATACAGGCTGCCCTCGGCCTGGTAGGCAGCCAGCTTGGCGTTGCATTCGGCGCTCAGCTCCTGGTAGTCCGGCTGGAACGCGGCTTGCGCCTCGCGGGCCAGCACGTGCGTCTGCGCGGCGACGACGAACACCGGGTCCGCCGCCAGATCCGCGTGCAGCTGCTCGCGCAACGCCTCGCACGCGCGGCGCGCGTGGTCGCGCGCGGCCAGCGCCGGCGCCTCTTTTATCTCGGCCTGCTCCAGCTTGGCGCGCTCACGCTGTTCGTCGCGCGCGCGGTCGGCCAGCTCGTTTTTGACCTTGTTGCCGAAATCGACCTGCTGGTCCAGCTGCAGTTCAGCCACCTGCCCCAGCAGCTCGGCGCTTTCGGCGTCGCACTCGGCCTGGCGCGCGGCGGCGGCGGCGCTGTGCAGCTCGGCGTCGGCCAGGGCCTGCTCGCGCTCGCGGCAAAACGCTTCGAGTTCCGCAATGTAGTGTTCCTGCTCCATCACCACTCCGTAATCATGTCGGGCTGCGGCTTCAGCGTGCGCGCGTAGCGCACCGTGAGCGAGTTGGCCGGCTTGCTGCCCATGTCGCGGCTTTCAACGTGGCCGGTGGACTGCTTTTCCGCCTTCACCGCCTGATACTGCTCGCGGCTCACGCGCACGCCGTAAAACTCGGTCCAGGTGCTCTCGCCGCTTTCCACGCTGCGCACCGGCACCTGCACGTTGTTGCCGTCCGCGTCCACCGCTTCGACGATCAGATACCAGGACTTGCCGCCCGACGCGTTGTAGTTGCGTTCCACGCCCGAGCGCACGCCCTCGCGGTCCGCCACCATGATGGTCAGCGGCAGCCGGGCGAAGTCCAGCAAGGCCTCGGCCTGCGCGGCCAGTTCCTTGACGCGCCCGGCGTCCAGCTTGGCAGCGGCGGCGGCCGCCGCCTGCACCAGCGCGTCCACGCGCTTCCTATCTTCGCCGGACAAGCCCATCCTGCCCAGTTGGGCGGCGGCGGCGCGCACGTCCTGCAGGTGGCCTTCGGCCTTGCCGGCGCCGGCCAGCTGGACGCCGAGTTCCTTCACCGCCAGCTGGGCGCCGGCGGCGCCGGCGCCGTCGGGCTGCTCCATCGCTGCCTGCACCGCGCGCACCTGCTGGCGGATGGCCGGCGCGCCCCACAGCACCGCTTCGCTGTACTGGCGCTGCAGCGCCAGCAGGGACGACTGCGCCCCCAGCAACAGCTCCAGGCGGTGCAGCGTGTCCTGCGCCTGCGTCAGTACGGCTTGCGCGGACTGCGCTTCGGCCTTGCGCCGGTCCACCGCCGCCAGGAAGGCGCTACGGCTCTCTTCCGTGATGGCGCCGGCATCGGGCGCGTCCTCCTTCAGCGCCGGCTCGCTTTGTTTCAGCCCAGCCTGCACCCCGGCCAGCATGGCGGCGGCGGGCGGCAATTGCGCCTGCGCCGCGCCGGAACGGCCGGCCAGGCGCACGGCCTGCTCGATGGTTTCCTTCTGGCTGGCGCGCGCCTTCTCCAGCACCTCGGCCAGCTGCGCCACATGCTCGCGGCTGTCGCGGTGCAAACGCCAGTGGTCGAGATACTCCATGCCGCCCCACATGGCCAGGCAGGCCACGGCGCAGCCCAGCCACAGCCGGTACACATGCGCATGCTGGCTGCGCTGCACGTAAAGGCGCGACAGCAGGCCGGCCAGCTTGCCCGGCGCGGCAGGCCGGAATTGCAGGCGCCCGTCGAAATAGGCGCGCACGCCTTGCGCGATCAGCGCGTCGTCCACGGGGATGTTCTGCGCCGCGTAGTAGGCGCGGGTGCGCTGTTCCACGTCGGCGCGGCGGCGCGGCAGGTCGAGATGCTCCGCCACCACCATTTGCTGGTGGCGCAGATCGTCGATGATGGACATCGCGCCCAGTTGTTCGGACAGCGCGCCCGGCCCCGCCGGCGCGCTTGCTGCTGCCGCTGCTCCTGCTGCCACTACTGCCGTCACTTAGGCGGCGCCCTTGTTCAGCAGGGCGATGAAGCGCTGCTTGCTGTCCTCGGTGGCCGCTTCGATCTCTTTCGAGGTGCGGGTCGATTCTTCGCGCAGCTCTTCGATCAGCTTCAGGCTGCTACCCTGGAATTCGACGATGGCGTTGGCCAGCGCGCTCACCGAGCTGGCTTTCAGCGTGGAGCCGTAGCCGGCGCGCAGGCCCGCTTCGAGCTGCTGGCCGCCGGCCTTGGCCAGCGATTCCAGGCCCTGGTTGATGCCGTCGGTCATGGCGTCCATGGTGCTGGTGGTTTCCGCCAGGCCGGCCATCGACGTGAACGACGCGGCCAGGCCGGTGAACACCACTTCGTTGGTGGCGAAGAAGGTCACGGCGCGCTGGTAGATGCGCTCCTTGACGGTGTGGGTCTGCTGCAGGCGGGCGAACACCAGTTCGGCCGTGTTGTAGGAGGTCTTCAGGTCGTCGGCGATGTCCTTGACGATCTGGTAGGACTTGTCCTCGTCCTGCACGGCGCGCAGCGCTTCGTCGCGCGCCAGTTCCAGGCGCGCGCGCTCGACGGCGTCGGCCACGTTCTCGGTGGCCTTGTTGGCCACGTCCAGTTCGGTCTTGCGGCGCTCCAGTTCGGCGGTGGCCGTTTCCAGCACCTGCTGCGCGTCCACCTCGGCCGTTTTCAGCGCCATGCGGAAGTCGCGGTAGGCTTCCAGGATGGCGTTCTCGCGCTGGATCTGTTCATTGGCCGACTTGGCCACCTCCAGGTAGGTGGCGCGGATGTCGTTGAAGCGGTCGGGAATCGAGCCGCGCCGCATCTTCATCCAGCTCATCTGGATACGTTCCTGGAAGTCGATCTTGCCGTCGGCCATCCAGCCGCTCATCTTCTCGGCATCCTCGCGGATGGAGTTGAAGCCGGTGGTGATCTCGGCGTAACGGGTGGAGATGTCCATGCCCTGGATCTGGTCGCGCACGGCGGCATTGAAGGTGGACGAGTACTGCAGCGTGGTGGCGATGGCCGTGATTTTCACGGCATCGTATTTGGAGACTTTTTCCAGCAGCGGCACCACGGGAGCGGCCTCACGGTTGCCCAGGTTGACGCCGATGGTGCGCAGCGCATTGACTGCGCGGTCGAGATAGCTGATTTGGTTCATTCGAGACTCGCAAGTGATGGGTTTGCTATAAAGAAAGTAGCCTGCAACGCATCTTATAACAAAAACATCCTTGCGAAAATCTCACCCGGCTTTTATTGGCTGCAGGGGGGTGGCCGCAGCGGGGACCAGGGCAGGGACCAGCAGCGGAACCGGCCGGGCCGGCCCGGGCGCCGGCCGAACGGCGCCCGCCAGGCGCTGGCGCGACTTGCGCGCCGTGTCGCATAACAGGCACATGGCTCAGGCCTCCTCGGCTTGCTGCGCAAGCTCAGTCTGCCGCCAGGCCGGCAGCTGCCGCATGCGGCCGTGCCAGGCCATCAGGTTGGCATAGCCTTCCAGCGGCAGCGCGGCCTGGTCGATGTACATGATCGGCGCGGCCAGCGCGAGGTCGGCCAGGGTCAGGCTGTCGCCCACCACCCACTGGCGGCCGGCCAGGTGCTTGTCCAGCACGGTGGCGTAGTCGGCCAGGTCGCTCTCGCCGCGCTCTTCCTCGCGCGCGTCCGGTCCCTGGCCGGTCACGTAGCCCTTCCAGATGCGCTCCCAGGTCAGCACGCCGATCGCCGGCGAGAAGTGCTGGCAGGCCCAGAACATCCAGCGGTTGATGTCGGCGCGCACGCGCAGGTCCTGCGGGTAGACGGTCTGGCCGGGCGTCTTGTCGGCCAGGTATTGCATGATGGCGCAGGATTCCCACAGCACGAAGCCATCGTCCTCCAGCACTGGGATCTTGCTGTTGGGATTGAGCTCGCCCAGGCGGCGCCGGTCTTCGGCGCGCATCAGGTCCACTTCGACGAATTCCACCTCCGACTGCAAGTGGGCAACCAGCATGGCCACGCGGCGGGCGTTGGACGAAATCGGGTGGTGGTAGATGCGCATGGCTGGCTCCGTTTGTGATTAGCGATAAAGCTATATTAAGAGACAGCCATGACAGTTTCTGTCAGTAGCGTTTGGCTATAAATCCGCGCTACAGATCCACGCTACAAATCCACTTTCATGCTGAGCTTGACGGCGCGCGGCAAGCCGGCCGACAAGCGCGTGCCGCCGGCCGCCCAGTACTGTTTGCCGCCCGCGTTTTCCACGTTGGCCTGCCAGGCGGTGCGCTTGCCGAACGCCTGCGTCACATAGCGCGTGCCGGCGCTGAACAGCGTGACGCCACCCAGCCATGCCTGGTTCAGATCGTTCACCGGGCGCTTGCCGGTGTAGTAGGCGCCGCCATTGAAGGACAAGCCCGGCACCGCGTCCAGCGCGTAGGACAGGAAGGCGCTGGCGGTCTGGCGCGCCGCGTTCTCGGGCAGCTTGCCGTTGTAGGCGGCGTTGATGTCGCGGAAGCGCGGGTCCAGCCACTGCGCCGAAGTCTGCCACGCCAGCCGGCGCGTGAGCTGGCCCTGGGTGGACAGCTCCAGTCCACGGTAGCGCTGCAGACCGTCGGCCACGTAGCGGTTGGCGCTGTTGGTGTAGTAGCCGGGACGCTCGATCTCGAACAGCGCCGCCGACAGCAGGGTGCCGCCACCTGTGCGCCAGCGCGTGCCCAGCTCGCGCTGCTTGCTCACGCCGGGCGCCAGGCGCTCGCCCTGGTTGACGGTGCCGGTAGGGCCGGTCTCGCCCTCCTCCAGCCCCTGCGCGGCGGAGGCGTAGAAGCTCAGGTCCGGCGCGGCCTTGTAGACCACGGCGGCCATCGGCGCGGTCTTGGCGGCGTCGTAGCGCGCGGCGCCCTGCTCGCTGCGGTAGTCGGCGCGGCGCAGGCCGGCGATCAGCTGCCACTGCGCTCCCAGCTCCATGCGGTCCAGCGCGTACAGGCCGGCGTCGCGCGAGGCCAGCGCCGTCGTGGTGGGCGCGGTGGGCACGGCGCCGTAGACGATGCTGGTGATCGGCAGCGGGTTATACAGGTTCTGCGCGGCGATGGTGTAGTTGGCCTGGTAGATCGGATCCTGGGTCTTGACGGTGCGGGTGGCGCCCAGGGTCAGCTCGTGGCGCACGGCGCCGGTGCTGAAGCTGCCGGCCAGTTCGGCGCGCAGCAGTTCGGAGGCGGTCACCGAGGTCTGGATATTGCCGTTGATGCGTCCGGCGCCGGTGGCCACGGCGGCGTTGTTGTTGAAGCGGAAAATGGCCAGGCGGCGGTCGCGTTCCGTCTCGGAGCGGCCCGCTTCCACCGTCAGCGCCCAGTTGCCGCTCAGCGCGTAGTCGGCGCGCAGCTGGGCGTTGGCCACGCGCGCTTCGAAGATGGCCTCTTCGGGGCCGACCAGGCGGCGCGGGTCCACCGCGCGCGGCAGCGGGATGGCGCCGTTGCCCACGGCGGGCAGCGCGATGCCGGCCTGCTCGGTCATCTTGCGGCGGTCGTATTCCAGGTCCGCCTTGAGCAGCAGGCGCGGCGACACGCGCCAGTCGAAGGCGGCCGAGGCGAAGCGGCGCTTGCCGTCGTCCACGCCGTCCAGGTGCGAGCCCAGCACGCCGCCGGCGGCGTTCACGCGCAGGCCGAACTGGCTGGCTTCGCCGAAGCGGCGCGCCACGTCGGCGCTGGCGACGGCGCTGCCGTTGTCGTCGATCTGCAGGCCGACGCTGGTGACGGGCGCCGTGCCGGCGCGCCTGGTGACGAAGTTCACCACCCCGGCCGGCGTGGTGAAGCCGTAGTACAGCGCGGAGGCGCCTTTCAGCACTTCCACCCGTTCCTTGTTCTCCATCGCCACCTGCGAGAAGTTCATGATGGGCAGCGAGCCGTTCAGGCGGTAGTTGGTGCGGTTCTCGACCGGGATGCCGCGTATTACCAGCTGGTCCCAGGTTTCGCCGGCGTTCTGCTGGCGCGTGACGCCGGCGGTGTTGCGCAGCGCGTCGTACAGCCCGCCCGCCGCCTGGAGCTCCAGCACTTCGCGCGTGACCACGTTGACGGTGGACGGCACGTCCATGATGCTGCTGCCGCGGAAGCTGCCCGCTTCCACCGTGTTCGGCACGAAGCCCTGGGCGCGCGCGGCGGTGATGCGCACCGTGCCGAGCACAGTATCGTCCTGGGCCCAGGCCAGGGACGACGCAGACAGCACGAAAGTGAGGAAGAAATAGCGGGGCATGAAGTGGCTTTCAAATTTGCAGTGACTGACCCGACATCATATCGCAAATGAGAATCATTCTCAAATTTAGGCAAAAAAAACCCGCCGGGGAGCGGCGGGTGAAGTCCAAAACTAGGGATGTCCTGAAAGAGACGGTTCCACTATAAGCCCGGGGGGCCGCGCACTCTGTGCGCTGATTAACGCAATCGGCAACTGTGCCGGCAGCCGCGCTCTAGCTCTCCTCGGTGATGCAGTTTTCCTCGCGCCATGTCTTGAGCAGCGCGTGGCGCGGAGTGGGATAGCGCTCTGCAATGGTGTCGGCGGACTGGATGCGGTCCATGCGGAAATGGCGCAACGCGCCGCGCATTTCGCAGAACGCGGCCAGCAGGCGCCGGCCTTCAAAATAGGCCAGCGCAAACGGCCACACCACGCGCTCGGAGGCGCGCCCCTGCTCGTCGCTGTAGCAGATGCGCAGCTTGTGCTGGCGCCGTATCGCCAGCCGCGCCGGCAGGATGTGCGGGTCTTCCCGCTGCTCGCTGCCGCCGATGGGCACCCACAAGCTGGTTTCGGCCATGTCGTCGCGCAGGTCCTTCGGGGTGGCGGTGGCGATCTTGGCCAGCGCGCTGGCGGCGGCCCGTGCCAGGTCCGGGTCGCCCTGGCGCTTGACCCAGCGCGCGCCCAGCACCAGCGCCTCCAGCTCGTCCGCGCCGAACATCAGCGGCGGCAGGAAGAAGCCGGCCCTCAGCAGGTAGCCGACGCCGGCCTCGCCCTCCAGCGGCGCGCCCAGCTCCGCCAGGGTTTGCATGTCGCGGTAGATGGTGCGCTCGGACACGCCCAGCTGCCCGGCCAGCACGGCCGCCGTCACCGGGCGCCGGTTGCCGCGCATGGCGTCCATCAGCTGGAATAGTCTTCCGGTACGGCTCATGGTGATCCTCGAGTATAAAAAATGCCGCCAGGCTTGCGCGTGGCGGCATTGTCCGGGGCAGCGGAATTAAACCACTGCGCCGTCGGTTTCGTCTTTCTCTTTGACCGGCTTGATCAGGTCTTCGCGCTTCACGCCCAGCCACATGGCCACTGCGGCAGCCACGAACACGGACGAGTAAATGCCGAAGCAGATACCGATGGTCAGCGCCACGGCGAAGTAGTGCAGGGTCGGGCCGCCGAACAGCAGCATCGACAGCACCATCATCTGGGTGCAGCCGTGGGTGATGATGGTACGCGAGATGGTGGAGGTGATCGCGTTGTCGATCACTTCATGCACCGAAGCCTTGCGCTGCTTGCGGAAGTTCTCGCGGATACGGTCGAAAATCACCACCGACTCGTTGACCGAGTAGCCCAGCACCGCCAGCACCGCCGCCAGCACCGTCAGCGAGAATTCCCACTGGAAGAAGGCGAAGAAGCCCAGGATGATGACCACGTCGTGCAAGTTCGCGATAATCGCCGCCACCGCGTACTTCCACTCGAAGCGCACGGCCAGGTAGATCATCACGCCGATAATCACCATCACCAGCGCGTTCAGGCCGTTCTGGGCCAGCTCGTCGCCCACCTGCGGGCCGACGAATTCCACCTTGTTCAGTTGCACGGTCTCGGCGCCGGCCGCGTCCACGCAGGCGTTCTTGGCGATCTGCTCGCCCTTGGCGGACACGGACTCCAAGCGCTTGACACTGCCGTTGTCGGCCTTGCACAGCGCCTCGAACACTTTTTGCGAGGCGTTGGCCGCGTCCGTGCCCTTCGCGCCCTGCACGATGGGCAGGCGCAGCATGACGTCGCGCGCGGTGCCGAAGCTGGTCACTTCCGGATGGTCGTAGCCCAGGCCCTGCACGGTGCTGCGGATCGATTCCAGGTTGGCAGCGTGCGGATACTTCACCTCCATCACGGTGCCGCCCTTGAATTCGATCGACAGGTGCAGGCCGTTCTGCCACAGGAAGAACACCGCCGCCACGAACGTCAGCGCCGACACCACGTTGAAGACCAACGCGTGGCGCATGAAGGGGATGTCTTTTCTAATGCGGAAAAATTCCATGAATATCTACCTTCTGTACGGTTATTTCGACTGGTCTGGAACCCAGACCGTGCCGATGGCGATGGACTGCAGCTTCTTCTTGCGGCCGTACCACAGGTTGACCACGCCGCGCGATACGACGACGGCGGAGAACATCGAAGTCAGAATGCCCAGGCAGTGCACCACGGCGAAGCCGCGCACGGCGCCCGAACCGAACACCAGCAGCGCCAGGCCGACGATCAGCGTGGTGACGTTGGAGTCCAGGATGGTGGCGAAGGCGCGGTCGAAGCCGGCCGCGATGGCCGCCTGCGGCGAGGCGCCGGAGCGCAGCTCTTCCCGGATCCGCTCGTTGATCAGCACGTTGGCGTCGATCGCCATACCCAGCGCCAGCGCGATAGCGGCGATGCCCGGCAGGGTCAGCGTGGCCTGCATCATCGACAGCAGCGCGATCAGCAGCAGCAGGTTGACGCCCAGCGCCAGCACGCTGAAGAAGCCGAACATCATGTAGTAGATGATCATGAACACGGCGATGGCGGCAAAGCCGTACACCATGGACAGCTGGCCCTTCTTGATGTTTTCCGCGCCCAGCGCAGGGCCGACGGTGCGTTCTTCGATGACGGTCATCGGCGCGTACAGCGCGCCCGAGCGCAGCAGCAGCGCCAGCTCGGCCGAGTTCTCGGCGTTGCCCATGCCGGTGATCTGGAAACTGCTGCCCAGTTCACTCTGGATGGTGGCAACCGACAGCACTTCCGGCTTGCCCTTCTGTTCGTACAGCACGATGGCCATCTTCTTGCCCACGCGTTCGCGGGTGGCTTCGCGCATCTTGCGGCCGCCGTCGCCGTTCAAGTCGATCGACACGGCGGGCTGCTGGTTCTGGTCGAAGCTGGCGGTGGCGCGCGAGATGTAGTCGCCGGTCAGCGTGATGTCCTTGGTCAGGATCACGGGCACGTTCTTGCCGACGGTAAACAGCTCGGAGTTGAACGGCACGGCCGCCTGCAGTTCGGTGCCGGGGGTGATGGTTTCGTCCACCATGCGCACTTCCAGGGTGGCGGTGCGGCCGATGATGGCCTTGGCGCGCGCCACGTCCTGCACGCCCGGCAGCTGGACCACGATGCGGTCCGGGCCCTGCTGCTGGATCACCGGCTCGGTCACGCCCAGTTCATTGACGCGCTTGGACAGCGTGGCGATGTTCTGGCGCACGCCGTTGTCCATGGCTTCCTTCAGCGCGGCCGGCTTCAGGTTCAGCGTCAGGGTCAGGTCGCTGCCGTCGCTGCCTTCGGCGGCGGTCAGGTCGGCCTGCTGCTCGAGGATGACGGCCTTGGCGGCGGCGCGGGTTTCGGCGTCGCGGAACTTCACCTCGACGGTGTTGCCCTTGCGCTCGATGCCGGCGTGGCGCACGTTCTTGTCGCGCAGCTGGGTGCGCACGGCGGTCTGGATGCCCTGCACGCGCTTGTCCAGCGCGGCCTGGACGTCCACCTGCATCAGGAAGTGCACGCCGCCGCGCAAGTCCAGGCCCAGGTACATCGGCAGCGCGCCGATCTTCTGCATCCAGGCCGGGGTGTTGGCGGTCAGGTTGTTGGTGACGATATAGGTCGGATCGTTGGCGTCCGGGTTGAGCGCGCGTTCCAGCGCCAGCTTGGCCTTGAACTGGGTATCGGTGTCGGAGAAGCGCACGCGCACGGAAACGCGGGTGCCGGTGCCGTCCAGGGTCACGGCCTCGTGCGCCAGTTTCTCCTGCTTGAGCAGGCTATCCACGCGGGCGCTCAGCTCACTGGTGACCTTGACGGTGGACTTGCCGCTGGTGACCTGCAGCGCGGGCGATTCGCCGAAATAGTTCGGCGCCGTATACAGTGCGCCCAGCAGCACGGTAATGGCGATGATGATGTACTTCCAGACAGGATAGCGATTCATATATTCTGCGTTCCAGGAGAGACTCAAACGGGCCGCGTATGCTGGATAGGCGGCCCGTGGTGATTACAGCGCTTTCAGCGTGCCCTTAGGCAGCAGCGTGGTGATCGATGGCTTCTGCACCACGATCTCGGTGCCGGCGGCCACTTCCAGGGTCACGTAGACGTCGGTCACTTTCGAGACCTTGCCCAGGATGCCGCCGGCGGTGACGACTTCGTCGCCCTTGGCCAGCGCGTCCATCATCGCTTTCTGTTCCTTGGCGCGCTTTTGCTGAGGACGGATCATCAGGAAATACATGACCACGAACATCAGGACCAGCGGCAGGAAGCTGGTGAGGTTGCCGCCCAGGCCGAGTGCGTCTGTAGGGGCTTGAGCGTAGGCATTGGAAATGAACACAGGGAACTCCAGTAGTTATATTAGTTTGAAAAAATAGCGCTGTATTCTAGCATTGGCCGGTCCGGGCTAGACGTTTCCACCATGTGGGGCCAGTAAATGTTTTTGCAAGCTTGCTGCTTATACGCCACGTCACACGCCGCGGCTGCGGTCGGCGTGGAATTGCGCCACCCACGACGGGAAACGGTCCTCGTCCAGCGCCTCGCGCATCTGGCGCATGATGTCGAGGTAATAATGCAGGTTGTGGATGGTGTTCAGGCGCGCGCCCAGGATCTCCTGCGAGCGGTGCAGGTGGTGCAGGTAGGCGCGCGAGAAGTTGCGGCAGGCGTAGCAGGAGCAGGTTTCGTCCAGCGGCTGCGTGTCTTCCTTGTAGCGCGCGTTCTTGATCTTGATGTCGCCGAAGCGGGTGAAGATCCAGCCGTTGCGCGCGTTGCGGGTCGGCATCACGCAGTCGAACATGTCCACCCCGTTCGACACACCGGCCACCAGGTCTTCGGGCGTGCCCACGCCCATCAGGTAGTGCGGCTTGTTGGGCGGCAGGCGCGGGCCGACGTGGGCTAGCACGCGCATCATGTCTTCCTTCGGCTCGCCCACCGACAGGCCGCCGATGGCCAGGCCGGGGAAGTCGATCTCTTCCAGTTTGGCCAGCGATTCGTCGCGCAGGTTCTCGAACATGCCGCCCTGGACGATGCCGAACAGCGCGTTCGGGTTCTCGCCGCGGTTGAACTCGTCCATGGAGCGCTGCGCCCAGCGCAGCGACATGCGCATCGACTTGGCCGCTTCGTCCACGGTGGCCGGACGGCCCTGGATTTCGTACGGGGTGCATTCGTCGAACTGCATCACGATGTCCGAGTTCAGCACGCGCTGGATCTGCATCGAGATTTCCGGCGACAGGAACAGCTTGTCGCCGTTGATGGGCGAATTGAAGTGCACGCCCTCTTCCGTGATCTTGCGCATGTCGCCCAGCGAAAACACCTGGAAGCCGCCCGAGTCGGTCAGGATGGGCTTGTCCCAGCCCATGAAGCCGTGCAGGCCGCCGAACTTGGACATCACGTCGTTGCCGGGGCGCAGCCACAGGTGGAAGGTGTTGCCCAGGATGATCTGGGCGCCGATTTCCTTCAGCTCCAGCGGCGACATGGCCTTGACCGAGCCGTAGGTGCCGACCGGCATGAAGATCGGCGTCTGCACTTCGCCATGGTTCAGTTTCACGGTGCCGCGGCGGGCCTTGGTCAAGCCGGTGGTGTCGGTCTTGATGAGTTTAAATTCCAGCATGGTTTTCCTTATTGTGCTCGGGACTGCGTCGTCAGCAGCATCGCATCGCCGTAGCTGAAGAAGCGGTATTCGTTGGCGATCGCGTGGGCGTAGGCCTGGCGGATCTCGTCATAGCCCGCGAAGGCCGACACCAGCATCAGCAGGGTCGACTTCGGCAGGTGGAAATTGGTGATCAGGCGGGTGACCGTCTTGAATTGGTAGCCCGGCGTGATGAACAGGGCCGTGTCGGCGCTGCCGGCTTCCAGCGATCCGCTCTGCGAGGCCGATTCCAGCGCGCGCAGGCTGGTGGTGCCCACGGCGATCACGTCGCGGCCGGCGGCGCGGGTGGCGCGCACCGCGTCCACCGTCGCTTGCGGCATGGTGTACCACTCGGTGTGCATCTTGTGCTCGGCCAGGTTCTCGGTGCGCACCGGCTGGAAGGTGCCGGCGCCCACGTGCAGCGTGACGTAGGCGAAGTTGACGCCCTTGTCCTTCAGTTTCTGCAGCAGCGCTTCGTCGAAGTGCAGGCCGGCGGTGGGCGCGGCCACGGCGCCGGGCACCTTGTTGAACACGGTCTGGTAGCGGGTTTCGTCGAATTCGTCGGCGGCGTGCTCGATGTAGGGCGGCAGCGGCAGGCGGCCATGCGCTTCGATCAGTTCGAACACGTCGGCATCGAAGTGCAGCGTGTAGAACTCGCCGGCGCGCTCGCCGACGGTGACGTCGAAGGCGTCCGCCAGGCGGATCTTCACGCCGGGGCCGGGCGACTTGGAGGCGCGCACCTGCGCCAGCACGGTGCGGGTGTCCAGCACGCGCTCCACCAGCGCCTCGACCTTGCCGCCGCTGTCCTTGACGCCGAAGAAACGGGCCTTCAGCACGCGGGTGTCGTTCATCACCAGCAGGTCGCCGGCCTGGAGCTGGTCCAGGATATCGGTGAACTGGCGGTCGTGCAGCGCGAGGGCCGCGCCTTGTCCATCCACGTGCAGCAGGCGCGATGCGCTGCGGTCCGGCAGAGGAAATTGCGCTATGCGCTCCTGTGGCAAGTTAAAATCGAAATCTGATAGAGAATACATGACGCACTTCTGAAACTGTTGGGCAACCCTCTATTTTACGCTAGTAGCCCGCAAAGCACCTGAAATATGCCCGTACCGACGCAAAAACCTGTCAAGAAACCCGCAGCTAACGTACGCAAAAGCGGCGGCAAGCTCACCGCCGCCAACGCCGAAGCCAAGCTCGCCAAACTGGGCCTGCGCACCGATATGGACCTGGTGCTGCACCTGCCCATGCGCTACGAGGACGAAACGCAGGTGTTCACAATAGCGGATGCCTGCCTGCGCGGCGGGCAGACCTGGCAGGTGGAGGGCGTGGTGACCAAGAACGAAATCACCTTCAAGCCCCGGCGCCAGCTGCTGGTGCACATCGCCGACGAAACCGGCGACATCCAGCTGCGCTTCATGAACTTCTACGGCAGCCAGGTCAAACAGCTGGCCGAAGGCACGCGGGTGCGTGCGCGCGGCGAAGTGAAGCACGGCTTCTTCGGCGCGGAGATGGTGCATCCGGTATACAAAGTCATCAACGAAGGCGCGCCGCTGCCGACCGCGCTCACGCCGGTGTACCCGTCCGGCGAAGGCCTGCCGCAATACATCCTGCGGCGCGCCATCACCGACGCCATGAAGCGCGTGGACTGGACCGACACCCTGCCGGCGGAACTGGTGCGGCGCATGCACCTGAGCGACTTCGAACCGGCCGTGCGCCTGCTGCACTACCCCACGCCGGAGGTGGACGAGCACGCGCTGATGGACCGCTCGCACCCGGCCTGGACCCGGGTGAAGTTCGACGAACTGCTGGCGCAGCAGCTGTCGCTGAAACGCGCGCAGCAGGCGCGCCGCTCCAAGGGCGCGGCCGCGCTGAAGAAAGTGGGCCAGCTGTCGAAGGCCTTCCAGGCCGCGCTGCCGTTCAAGCTGACCAAGGCGCAGCAGCGCGTGCTGGACGAGATCCGCGCCGACCTGCGCCAGCAGTACCCGATGCAGCGCCTGCTGCAGGGCGACGTGGGCGCCGGCAAGACGGTGGTGGCCGCGCTGGCGGCGGCGCAAGCCATCGACAGCGGCTACCAGGCCGCGCTGATGGCGCCCACCGAGATCCTGGCCGACCAGCACTTCCGCAAGATCGCCGCGTGGATGGAACCGCTGGGCGTGAAGGTGGTGTGGCTGACGGGCAGCCTGAAGAAAAAGGAAAAGACGCTGGCCACCGAGCTGGTGGAATCCGGCGAGGCGCGGCTGGTGATCGGCACCCACGCGCTGATCCAGGACACGGTGCAGTTCGAAAACCTGGGCCTGGTGATCGTGGACGAGCAGCACCGCTTCGGCGTGGGCCAGCGCCTCACCTTGCGCAACAAGGGCAGCGAGGGCGCCATTCCGCACCAGCTGATGATGTCCGCCACGCCGATTCCGCGCACCCTGGCCATGACTTACTACGCCGACCTGGAAGTGTCGGTGATCGACGAGCTGCCGCCGGGCCGCACGCCCATCGTCACGCGCGCCATCGACCAGAACCGGCGCGACGAAGTGGTGGCCCGCGTGCACGCGGCGGCGCTGGAAGGGCGGCAGGTGTACTGGGTCTGCCCGCTGATCGAGGAATCGGAAGCGCTGCAGCTGCAGACCGCCACCGAAACGCACCAGCTGCTGGCCGAGGCGCTGCCGGACCTGAACGTGGGCCTGGTGCACGGCCGTCTCAAGCCCGCCGAGAAGCAGGCCATCATGGACGCCTTCAGCGCCAACGAGATGCAGGTGCTGGTGGCCACCACGGTGATCGAGGTGGGCGTGGACGTGCCGAACGCCTCGCTGATGGTGATCGAGCACGCCGAGCGCTTCGGCCTGTCGCAGCTGCACCAGCTGCGCGGGCGCGTGGGCCGGGGCTCGGCGGCCAGCGTATGCCTGCTGCTGTATCAAAGCCCGCTGGGCCAGATCGCCAAGCAGCGCCTGATGACGATGCGCGAGACCACGGACGGCTTCGAGATCGCGCGGCGCGACCTGGAGATACGCGGGCCCGGCGAATTCCTCGGCTCGCGCCAGAGCGGCCAGGCCATGCTGCGCTTTGCCGACCTGGAGACCGACGGCTGGCTGGTGGACCAGGCGCGCGACGCCGCCCACGCCCTGCTGCACGACCCGGCCAGCGCGGAAACGGTGGAAACCCACCTGGAGCGCTGGCTGGGCGGCCGCGAAGAGTTCCTGAAAGTTTGATGGCCGGTTAAGTTGCAATAATTGCACCACGTTGCACGATGGAACGGGCTGTGCGAAACTCGCCCACCTTATGCGCACATTCTCCACCTCCATCCTGTCCCTGGCCGTCGCCGCAGCCTGTTTTCAACTGGCGCAGCCTGCGCATGCCGAGCCGCAGCACGCGGCAGCGGCAGCGGCAGTACCGGCGGCATCGGCGGCACCGGTGGCCGGCGCAGCGCAGCCCGCGCATGTGCCGGCGGTGCAAGCCACGCCCGCTCCGGCAGCGGCAGCTCCGGCGGCATCGGGCACGGCGGCGGTGGGAGCCACGGCGGCGCCGTCCGGCGGCTCAGCGCTGGGCGCGACCGTGGTGGCAGCGGTAGGAACAACCGCAGGCGCCATGGTGGGCGCGATGCTGGGACCAAAACCAGGACCGGCGCCGGTGGCGGCGACGCCTGAAACCGGAACCGCCGCAGCGGAGAAACCAAAATCCAAGTGGCTCTGGCCGCTGGAAAGCGCCAAAGCCCGCGTCAGCAGCTTCTTCGGCGCGCTGCGCGGCCGGCGCGCCCATGGCGGCGTGGACATCTCCACCCCGGTCGGCACGCCCGTCAAGGCGACCGACAGCGGCATCGTGGTGGCCTCCACCAACCGTTACCTGGGCGACAAGAAATACGGCGAAGTAGTGGTGATCGAGCACCTGAACGGCTTCAAATCGCTGTACGCGCACCTGAACACGCGCGACGTGAAAGTGGGCGACGAAGTCAAGGCCGGCCAGTCCATCGGGCAGTCCGGCCAGACTGGCCACTCAACCGGTCCGCACCTGCACCTGGAAGCGTTCTACAACGGCGCCCGCACCGACCCGGGGCACCTGCTGGCAGGCCTGGAAGACATCGCACTGCCCTCCGCGCTGAATGCCAAGCAATACACCTCGACCGACGGCAGCTTCGTCACCAAGGCCCCCTACGTGGCGCGCGCCAAGGCAGGCAGGACATCCTCCAGAGCCGGCAAGACCAAGGCAGGCAAAACCGGCAAAGCGGCGCCTCAGAAACACATCAAGAAGCGCGCGCCCAAGTCCAGCAAGAAGTCCGGCCGCAAATAAGCCAGGAAGACCAGCGCCAGCACGGCCGCCATTCCCGCCCGTATCAGCCAGGTTTTCACGCCACCCTCCCTCGCCTACGCGGGCTTGAGCGCGCCGCGCGCCAGCGGACGCTCGTCCACCGGCAGATTGGCCAGCCCCGCCATCACGCCCAGCGCGATCGCAATGCCCCACACCACGTCGTAATTACCCTGCAAGGCAAACAGGTAGCCGCCCAGCCACACGCCGAGGAAGCTGCCGATCTGGTGCGAGAAGAACACCACGCCGGCCAGCATGGACATATGCTTGACGCCGAAAATGCCCGCGATGACGCCATTGGTGAGCGGCACCGTGGACAGCCAGATGAAGCCCATCGCCGCTGCGAACAGGTACACCGACATGGCCGACAGGGGCGCCAGCAGGAACAGCCCGATCACGACGGAGCGGATAAAGTAAATCCCCGACAGCAGGTAGCGCTTGGGCACCATGCCGCCCCACTTGCCCGCGTAATAGGAGCCGAAGATGTTGAACAGGCCGATCAGCGCCAGCGCCATCACGGCCAGCTTGGGGTCCGCCATACCCTTGTCCTTCAGGTAGGCCGGCAGGTGCACCGCGATGAACACCACCTGGAAGCCGCACACGAAATAGCCCGCCACCAGGAACAGGAAGGAACGGTTGCGCATCGCTTCGCCGAAGGCGTCGCCGATGCTCTGGTGTGCGGCGCCGGCCGGCGCCACCGGCGGCTCGCGCAGGAAGAAGGCCATCGGCACCATGGCGATGATGACCGCCGCCGCCAGCATGTAAAAGGCGCCCTGCCAGCCCACCGACGAAATCAGGTACTGCTCCAGCGGCATCATGAGGAACTGGCCGAATGAGCTGGCCGCGCCGGACACGCCGAAGGCCCACGAGCGCCGCTCCACCGGCGCCACGCGGCCGATGATGCCGCTGACCGCGCCGAACGCAGTGCAGGACAGCCCGAGGCCGATGAAGACGCCGGAACCGATGATGAACAGCGTCGGCTGCGTCACCACCGCCATCCACACCAGGCCCGCCATGTAGCTGAGCGCCCCGACCAGCACCACGCGCATGGTGCCGTAACGGTCTGCGGCCATGCCGGCGAAGGGACCGAACGCGCCCCACAGCAGATTCTGCAAAGCCAGCGCCAGCGAATAGGTTTCGCGGGTCCAGCCGTTGGCTTCCGAGATGGGCTGCATCCAGAAGCCGAAGCCGTGGCGTACGCCCATGGCCAACGTCAGCACCACGCCGCTGGCCAGCAGCACGGATTTGAGCGTCGGTACGCGGTCTGATGTGAACATGGCGTGTCCCTTGGTTATTGTATGGTTACCGCGCGTCGGCGCTGTAACGCACGCCGATCTGGGCGCGCATGGTGTCGAGTATGCCCATCAGGGCGATGCTTTCATCCAGCGGCATGACCGGGCTTTCCAGCAGGCCCTCGCGCAGGCAGCGCACCACCTCGGCCGCTTCATGCGGGTAGCCGTTGCCACTGCGCGGGATGTGCAGCTCGGTCTTGCTGCCGTCGGCCAGTTCCACCGTCAGCGAATTGGTGTAGTGGAAGCGCGGATTCAGGCGCACATAGCCCTTGTCGCCGGAGATGGTCAGTTCGCACGGCGTGCGGGCGCGCAGGCTGGAGAGGCAGGAGGACACCGCGCCGCTTTCATGCTTGAGCGTGAACGATGCCTGCACGTCGACGCCGGTGGCGCCCAGTTCGCCCTGCGCCTGCACCGATGCGACCGGGCCGAGGAAGAAGGCCGACAGCGACAGCGGATAGATGCCCAGGTCGAGCAGCGAGCCGCCGCCCAGTTCGGGGTTGAACAGGCGGTGCTCGGGGCCGGCGTCCGAAGCGAAGCCGAAGTCCGCCGCCACGCTGGCGGGCTTGCCGATTTCGCCGCTGTCGACAATGCGCTTGGCTTCCACGATGGCCGGCATGAAGCGGCTCCACATCGCTTCCATCATGAACAGTTTCTTGGCGCGCGCCAGGGCCACTATTTCTTCCGCTTCGCGGCGGTTCACGGTGAACGATTTTTCCACCAGCAGCGCCTTGCCGCCGTTCAGGCACATGATGGCGTTTGCGTGGTGCATGGGGTGCGGGGTGGCGATGTAGACGACGTCCACTTCAGGGTCGTCGGCCAGCGCCTGGTAGGTGGGGTGGCAGCGGGCCACGCCGAATTCGGCGCCGAAAGCGTCGGCACTTTCCCGTGTGCGCGATGCTACCGCTACCAGTTCGGCGCCGGGCGTGTCGCGCAGGCCTTCCGCCATTGCCTTGGCGATTTTTCCCGTGCCCAGAATGCCCCAGCGGATTACCTTTTCCATCGTTTGTTTCGCTTTCTGCCGCACGGGCGGCGCTACGGTTTTCGTTTTGGGCGGAAGACCGCCGCATCGCTATAAAATTCGTCGTCCTGCTGCGGCCACCAGCCCGGCACGCCAAGCACCGGCAGCGGAGTGAAGGACGCCTTGCTCAGCCCTTCTTGCGCCAGCTCGCGCGCAAGCTGCCGGTCCAGCCAGGCCTGCTGCGCACCGCGCTCCAGTGCGAAGTAGGCGTCGTCCGCCATCACCACGCGCGTGTGGGCGGTGATGGCCTTGTACGGCGCCACCAGCTTTTCCATCAGCGCGTGGCCGAACAGCCAGACCTGCGCATCCTTGTCGAACAAGGCGCGCAGGTCGATGAACGCTTTGCGCCATTCATGGCCGCGCAACGCCTGCACCAGCGCCGTGCCCTGCTCCGACTCGCGCACCACCAGCAGCGCGGCGTTCTCGTCGAACAGCGTGGCGGCGTCGCGCGCGGGCCCGCGCGACTTGCCGACGCCGTCCTGCGCGATCTGCGCGGCCTGCAAGGCATTCAGCTGCTGCTTGATGCGCGGGAAGCTGAGCCACACCAGGGCGTTGAAGAAGTCGTGCAGGTTTTCGCGCGTGGGCACGCCGCCCGTGGCGTCGATGAACTCCTCGTAGGCCACGCCTTCCGGCAGCGCGCTTTGCGGCACGAATGCCAGCGGCAGCCCTTGATGATTGCACAATTCGCGCGCGCCTGCTTGCGCGTTGAAGAAAGGGATGATGCTGGCCGCGCCGAAGTCCACGTCGACGCCCGCCGCCGCAGCGGCGGCGCGCACCGAGTGGTACCAGGGCTGCGCCCAGTCGATTGCTGCAAACACGCTAGCTGCCAGCCTTAAGCCATTTTCCAGTTGATGGTTTCGCCTGCATTCAGCGGCACCACTTCCAGCTCGCCTAGCGGCAGCGTGGCCGGCAGCGTCCACTGTTCGCGGCGCAGGGTGATGGTGCCGGCGTTCGGCTCCAGGTTGTAGAAGGCCGGGCCGTTCAGGCTGGCGAAGGCTTCCAGCTTGTCCAGCGCGCCGGCGCGTTCGAAGGCTTCGGCGTACATCTCCATCGCATGCAGCGCGGTGTAGCAGCCGGCGCACCCGCAGGCGTGCTCCTTGGCGCCCTGCGCGTGCGGCGCGGAGTCGGTGCCGAGGAAGAAGCGCTCATCGCCGCTGGTGGCGGCCGTCATCAGCGCCAGCCGGTGCTCTTCGCGCTTCAGGATAGGCAGGCAGTAGTAGTGCGGGCGGATGCCGCCCTTGAAGATCTCGTTGCGGTTGTACAGCAGGTGGTGCGCGGTGATGGTCGCGGCGATCGGGCCTTCCGCTTCGGCCACGTATTCAGCCGCCTGGCGCGTGGTGATATGTTCGAACACCACCTTCAGCTCGGGAAAGTCCTTGCGCAGCGGGCGCATCACGCGTTCGATGAAGACCGCTTCGCGGTCGAACACGTCCACTTCCGGGTCGGTCACTTCGCCGTGCACCAGGAAAGGCAGATCCAGTTCCTGCATCACTTCCAGCGTCTTGTAGCAGTTTTTCAGGTCGGTCACGCCCGCGTCGGAATTGGTGGTGGCGCCGGCCGGGTACAGCTTCACGGCGTGCACGAAACCGCTGTCGACGGCGCGGCGGATCTCGTCCGGGTCGGTATTGTTGGTCAGGTACAGCGTCATCAGCGGCTCAAAGCTCATCCCGGCCGGCAGCGCTGCCAGGATGCGGCTGCGGTAGGCTTCGGCGGCGGCCACGGTGGTGACCGGCGGCTTCAGGTTGGGCATGACGATGGCGCGGCCGAACTGGCGCGCGCTGTGCGGCAGCACGCTGGCCATGGTGGCGCCGTCGCGCAGGTGCAAATGCCAGTCGTCTGGGCGGGTGATGGTGATGCTGTCAGGGGTAGCAATGTTGGACATGGCGGCTGCTCTCAGTGAGGAATGCCGCCATTTTACCCTCTGCGCCCGGCATGGCGCAGAGTTGCGCAGGCCGTTTGACAAGGCATCGCCAGTGGCGTACCGTGAAAATCCTACGTGGAGACTACTCATGGATACGATTTCCGCCACCGACGCCAGCGCCCGCCTTCATAGCTTGATTGATGAAACGGCAAGCAATCACCGGCCGGTCACCATTACCGGGCCAAACGGCAACGCTGTGCTCGTTTCGGCCGAAGACTGGGCCGCAGTACAGGAAACGCTTTTCCTGCTGTCCGTGCCCGGCATGCGCGAGTCCATACGCGCCGGAATGGCTGAGCCGCTGGAAAACAGTAGCGAGGAACTGAGCTGGTGAGCTGGCGCCTGGTCTTTACCAAGCAGGCGCAGAAAGATGCGCAAAAACTCGCCGCTGCGGGCTTAAAAGACAAGGCGCAGGTCCTGCTCGACATCCTGGCCTCAGATCCCCTTGCCACACCGCCGCGCTACGAAAAACTTGTCGGCGATCTGGCGGGCGCTTACTCCCGGCGCATCAATATTCATCACCGGCTGGTCTACGAAATCATCGCGGACCAAAAGACGGTCCGTGTCCTACGCATGTGGTCACATTACGAATAGCTACTTCGCGTCCTGCGCGGCCACCCAGGCTTTCACTTCTGCCAACATCTTGTCGAGCGCGGCGCGGTCGTATGCGGTGCCGCGGCTGACCACCATGCGGATCTTGCGGGTGGCGGCGATGTCCTGCAGCGGGTCCGCGTCCAGCACCAGCAGGTCGGCCGCTTTGCCTTCGGCCAGGCTGCCGTAGCGGTCCAGCTTGCCCAGGAAGCGCGGGCCGGCGATGACGGCGCTTTGCAGTGCCTGCGCCGGGGTGAGGCCGTATTTCACGTACAGGCCGATTTCGTCGTGCAGCGCCTGGCCGGGGTAGTCGAAGGAGTTCAGGAAGCCGGCGTCCGTGCCGGCCACGATGCTGACGCCTTCCTGCGCCAGGATCGGCAGCAGCGAGGCGGATTTCTCGAACAGGGCGTGGCGCAGGGCGACCGCTTCCGGGCCGTCCTTGGCGGCGCGCTGCACGCGCCAGTCGTAGGTGGCGCGCAGGCCTTTGCCGATGTACTGCAGGTAGGCGTCCTTGCTGTGGTCGTTCTTGTCGAGGTAGGCGGTGACGTAGGAACCGTACAGCGTGGGCACGATGGCGGTGCCGGCGGCCGCCATGCGCTTGAAGGCGGCGCGCGCGATGGCTTCGTCGTAGCTTTCCAGGCTCAGTTTCATGGCTTCGCGGCCGGCCAGCTTGCCTTCGGCCACTTGCGCCGTCAGCTCGGCTTCGCGCGGCGTGGCGGCGCGCAGCAGGTAGGACTGGTGCTCCACCGTGCCCAGACCGGCGTTGAACATGGTGTCCAGCGTGAGCTGCACCGGCACGTGGCCGGAGGTGCGCATGCCGCGCTCCTTGGCCTGCTTCAGCGCTTCCAGGTACATCGCCGGCGTGAGCGTGTTTTCGGTGATCTTCACGAAATCCACTTTCTGGCCCTGCAGCTTGTCCAGCGCGGCGCTGACCTCGGCGGGGCTGCCGACTTCGATGGTGCCCTTCCACAGCGGCTTGACGCCTTCCAGCTTCTGGCCGGAGGTGAAGATGGTGGGGCCGCTCATCCTGCCCGACGCAACCTGCGCGCGCCAGTCCAGCACCGTGTCCGCCAGGTCGCCGGCGCAGTCGCGCACGGCGGTGATGCCGTGCGCCAGGTACAGCGGCATCAGCTGCTTGTTCTCTTCGATCAGCTCCGGGCCACCGCCGAAGTGCATATGCGTATCCCACAGGCCGGGCATCAGGTATTTGCCGGGCAGGCGGACGGTCTTCTTCGGCGCGTAGTTCTTCAGCGCCTTGTCGTCCACCACGGCCAGGATGGTGTCGCCCTTGAGCACCACGGACTTGCCCTTGACGGCCTTGCCGGCGGCGACGTCGATCAGCGTGGCCTGGGTCAATACCAGGTCGGCCGCGATCTTGCCGGCGGCGTGCGCGCTATTGAGCAGGCCAAGCGCAAGCAGCGCGGCGGAGAGGGTTTTCATCGACGGCATGGCGGCTCCCTAAAAATTCAAGTGCGCGCATGTTACCGGATGATCGCCACTTTGCGCTGCAGCTTGCGCACCATCCAGGACAGCAGGCTGCACAGCACGAAATACACCACCGCCACGAACAGGTACATTTCCACCAGCCGCCCGTCGCGCTGCGCCACCTTGCTGGCCGCGCCGACGAAGTCCGCCACCGACAGCACGTACACCAGCGACACGTCCTGGAACAGCACGATGGTCTGCGTGAGCAGCACCGGCAGCATGTTGCGGAACGCTTGCGGCAGGATCACGTGGCCCATCACCTGCCAGTAGCCCATGCCCAGCGCCTGCGCCGCCAACATCTGCCCGCGCGCCACAGACTGTATGCCGCCGCGCATGATCTCGCAGTAATAAGCCGCCTGGAACAGGATGAAGGTGATCAGCGCGGACCAGAACGCGCCCACCTTGACCGGCTCGGGCGAGCCGATGATCCAGGCGCCGATGTAGGGCACCAGGAAATAGAACCAGAAGATCACCAGCACCAGCGGCACCGCGCGCATCAGGTTCACATAGCCGGAGGCGAGCAGCGACAGGACCGGATTGGACGACAGGCGCCCCAGCGCCAGCAGGGTGCCCAGCACCACGCCGCCCAGCATGGCGAACACGGTGAGTTCCAGCGTGAACAGCATGCCGACCTGGAACAGGTAGACCCAGGAGCGGGCGATGACGTCGAAATCGAATCCGGCGAACATGTCAGCGCACCCCGCCGGACTGGAAGCTGCCTGGCAGCGCCAGCTTGCGTTCGACCAGGTGCATCAGCCCCACCACGATGATGTTGACGGTGACGTAGATCAGCGTGGCGGCGGAAAACGCTTCGAACACCTGGAAGGAGAACTCCTGGATGGCGCGCGCGCTGGCGGTCAGCTCGGTCAGGCCGATGGTCAGCGCGATGGAGCTGTTCTTGATGATGTTGAGGAACTCGCTGGTGAGCGGCGGCAGGATGACGCGGAAGGCCAGCGGCAGCAGCACGTGGCGGTAGGCCTGCCAGCGCGACAGGCCGAGCGCCAGGGCCGCCGTGCCCTGCCCGCCCGAGAGCGACTCGATACCCGCCGTGACCTGCACCGCCACCCGCGCCGAGGTGTAGAAGCCGAGCGAGATGACGGCCGTGACGAAGGGCGCGTTCGGCAGCGCCTTGAGCCAGGCGCCCGTCTCGGCCGGCACCAGCTCGGGCATGACGAAGTACCACAGGAACATCTGCACCAGCAGCGGCACGTTGCGGAACAGTTCAATGTAGGCGGTGCCGAGGCGGCGCAGCACGGCGCCGGTGCGGGTATCGGGCAGGGTGCGCGCGGTGCCGATCAGCACACCCAGCACCAGTGCCATGATCCAGCCGCACAGCGAGGCGGCCAGCGTCCATTGCAGGCCGTCGACCAGCGTTTCCCAGTAGGTGTGGACGCCGTCCGGCGATTCCTCCCAGAAGATGCGCCAATTCCAGTTGTAGTTCATGCCGCGGCCGCCGGCTTATTTCTTCTTCTTGGCGGCGGCCTGCTGCGCGGCCGGCACGGCGGCATAGGCGGCCGGGTCCGGCGAATCCGTCGGCTTGGCCAGCACCGCCTGCAGCTGCGGCGGCATGGGGAAATTGAGGTTGATGCCCTTGGGCGGGATGGGCGACATGAACCACTTGTCGTACACCTTCTTGAAGTCATCGCTCTGGTAGAAGCGCGTCAGCGTGGCGTCCACCAGCTGCTTGAAGGCGGGATCTTCCCGGCGCAGCATGATGCCGTAGGGTTCGACCGACAGCGCCTCCTTGGTGATCTCATAGTCGCCCGGATTCTTGGCGGCAGCCACCTGCGCGGCCAGCAGGATGTCGTCGTTGGCCTGCGCCACCGCGCGGCCGGTTTCCAGCATCAGGAACGATTCCGGATGGTCCTTGCCTACCAGGATGGTCATGCCGAGGCCCATTTCGTTGTTCAGGATGGTGAGCTGCTTCTGCGTGGTGGTGCCGGCGGTGACCACCAGCGGCTTGCCCTTCATGTCGGCCAGGCTCTTGATGCCGGAGGACTTCTTCACCAGCAGCTTGTTGGCCACCACGAACATGGTGGGCGCGAAGGCCACCTGCTTTTGGCGCTCGGCGTTGTTGGTGGCGGAGCCGCATTCGAGGTCGATGGTGCCGTTGGCCATGAGCGGGATGCGGTTGGCCGGCGTGACCGGGTTCATCATCACCTTCACCGACGTCAGGCCCAGCTGCTTCTGCGCGGCGGTGACGATCTTCATGCACAGGTCGACCGAATAGCCGATGTACTGCTGCTTGTCGTCCAGGTAGGAAAAGGGCACCGAGCCGTCGCGCACGCCCAGCGTGATGGTGCCGGTGCGCTTGATCTTGGCCAGGGTGCCGGTGAGTTCCTGCGCCACGGTTGTGGCGGTGGCGGTGCACATCAGGGTGATGACAAGCAGCTTGTTCAACGTCATGATTCCTCCGGTAAGAAGTTCAACAACGTGCGGCGCGGTTACAGGCTAATGAATAATGCGCGCCAAAAAGTCCTTCGCCCGCTCGGAACGCGGGGCGCCAAAGAATTCGTCCTTCGTGCAGTCTTCCAGGATGCGGCCCTTGTCCATGAATACGACGCGGTTGGCCACTTTCTTGGCAAAGCCCATTTCGTGGGTCACCACCATCATGGTCATGCCTTCCTGCGCCAGGCCCACCATCACGTCCAGCACTTCATTGATCATTTCCGGGTCCAGCGCCGACGTCGGCTCGTCGAACAGCATGGCGATCGGGTCCATCGACAGCGCGCGCGCGATGGCCACGCGCTGCTGCTGACCGCCGGACAGCTGGTTGGGGAATTTGTCCTGCTGCGCCAGCAGGCCCACGCGGTCCAGGTACTTCAGGCCGCGCTCATTGGCCTCGTCCTTGCTGCGGCCCAGCACCTTGATCTGCCCCAGCGTGAGGTTCTCGCGCACCGACAGGTGCGGGAACAGCTCGAAATTCTGGAACACCATGCCGATGCGCGCGCGCAGCGCCGGCAGGTTGGTGCCCTTGGCGCCGACCGAGGTGCCGTCGACGATGATCTCGCCCTCCTGGAACGGCTCCAGGCCGTTGACGGTCTTGATCAGGGTGGATTTTCCCGAGCCGGACGGGCCGCAAATCACCATGACGTCGCCCTTGGCCACCTCGGTGCTGCAGTCGGTGAGCACCTGGAACTGGCCGTACCATTTATTGAGTTTTTTTATGGCTATCATTTTTTGCGTTTAAAATTCGGCCCGCAAATTGTTTATTTAGCGCGACACACAGTTGCTTGACAGGCATCTGGACCGCAAGGATACTGCGACACTTGCTTAGTTATTCATCACTTACAACAACATTCTACCGGCCATTTACCCAATGGCGCGCAGTTTAGAGACACACTACCACAGGAAACCCCGCCTATGAAAACACGCAACAATTTGACAACCTACATCATGGTTAGCCTGGTGCTAGGCATCATCGTCGGGTACTTCGCCAACGTCGGCCTGGCCAATCCTGGCACCTTTGCCGAGTATATGTCCTATCTGACCACGATCTTCCTGCGTTTGATCAAGATGATCATCGCTCCGCTGGTCTTTGCCACCCTGGTGGTCGGCATCGCGCGCATGGGCGACGCCAAGGAAGTGGGCCGCATCGGCCTGAAGACGCTGGGCTGGTTCTTCATCGCCTCCGTCATGTCGCTGCTGCTGGGCCTCATCATGGTCAACATCTTCCGTCCGGGCGACGCCCTGGTCGGCCATCTGCCTGCGGTGGCCACGCCGTCCGGCATCGCCGCTTCCGGCCTGTCGCTCAAAGAGTTCATCACCCACCTGGTGCCGGCCTCCATCATCGACGGCATGGCCAAAAATGAAATCCTGCAGATCGTGATCTTCTCGCTGTTCTTCGGCACCGCCGCCGCTGCCGTGGGCGTGAAAGCGGAACCGCTGGTGGACGCGGTGGACGGCATCGCCCACATCATGCTGAAGGTAACCGGCTACGTGATGAATTTCGCGCCGGTAGCCGTGTTCGCGGCCGTGGCAGGCACCATCGCCAAGAGCGGCGTGGGCGTGCTGGGCACCTACGGCGTGTTCATGGCCGAGTTCTACCTGAGTATCGCCATCCTGTGGGGCCTGCTGATCTTCGCCGGCTTCGTGTTCCTGGGCCGCCGCATCTTCGCCCTGATGAGCGAGATGAAGGGCCCGGCCCTGCTGGCCTTCTCCTGCGCCTCGAGCGAAGCGGCCTACCCGAAAACGCTGGAAGGCCTGGAGCGTTTCGGCGTGCGCAACCGCATCGCCTCCTTCGTGCTGCCGATCGGCTATTCCTTCAACCTGGATGGCTCGATGATGTACTGCACCTTCGCCACCGTGTTCATCGCACAGGCCTACGGCATTGAACTGTCGATGGCCACGCAGCTGACCATGATGGCCGTGCTGATGCTGACCTCCAAGGGTATCGCCGGCGTGCCGCGCGCCTCGCTGGTGGTGATCGCCGCCACCCTGGGCCAGTTCAACATCCCGGAAGCCGGCCTGCTGCTGCTGCTCGGTATCGACCACTTCCTGGACATGGCGCGCTCCGCCACCAACGTGATCGGCAACAGCGTGGCCGCCGCCGTGGTGGCCAAGTGGGAGGGCGAGCTGGTCGCCCCGCTGGACAAGGAACTGTCGGACTCGCCGCTGCCGTAACAGCCGGCGCGGACGTAAGAAAGGCTTCCCTCGGGAAGCCTTTCTTATTTAGTGTTGTTACCGAACAGTCTATTCTCGGTTTCATCCCTCCTGCGTGCGGTAACGAACACAACAATAAGGCGGCCAGGCTGGATAGTGGGGCACTCGGCCGAATTCGGCTGCATCACCCAAGGCCCCCATGACCACCTTACACCGCGCCACCAGCCGCCTGCTTTGCACCGCAGGCCTCATCGCCACCGCCCTCCTCGCCGCCTGCGGCGGTGGCAGCCAGGGCCGCGACGCCATCCTCGGCCTGCCCGCCGCCGCATTGGCCAACGTCTCCGTGACGCCGGCCACCGCAGCGCTGCTGGTCGGCGCCAGACAGCAGCTGACCGCGACCGCCACCTACGCCGACGGTTCCTCGCAGGACGTGACGACGGCCGCCGCCTGGACTTCGGCGGCGCCAGCGGTGGCCACCGTCGGGTCCACTGGCGGCCTCGCCACCGCCGTGGCGGCAGGCAGCGCCAATATTACCGCCACCTTCGGCGCCAAGGCCGGCAACGCCGTGCTGACCGTGATGGCGCAGCCTGTCGTGCCTCCAGTAGTCGTCCCGCCGGTCGTGGTCCTGCCGGTCGAGGTTCCGCCGGTCGTGGTCCCGCCGGTCGTGGTTCCGCCGGTCGTGGTCCCGCCGGTCGTGACGCCGCCCGTGGTGGTTCCGCCCGGGATCGGCGTTAACCTGGGCACAGCCGCCAACTTCGGCGTACTGGCCGGCACCTCGATCACCAACAATTCCGGCGGCACCACCCTCGTCACGGGCGATGTCGGTTCGCCGTCGCAGACCACCGATCCAGTGCAGGCGGCCGGCTTCACCAACTATAAGTCCGGCGCCATCCTGGCCGGCGCCCTGGCCGACCTGCAAGTTGCGATCGTTGATGCAAACAGCCGCAGCTGCACCGTGAATTCCGCCGCCGGCGTCGATCTCGGCGGCCTGGTATTGACGCCCGGCGTGTACTGCTACGCAGGCGCCATCAGCATCACCGGCACCTTCACGATGAACGGCCCCGGCCTGTACATCTTCCGCACCGCGTCCACGCTGAACAGCACTGCCAATTCCATCGTGGCGCTGACTGGCGGCGCAACGGCGGCCAACGTGAACTGGGTGCCGGTGGGCCCGACCACGCTGGGCGCGAACAGCGTCTTCAAGGGTTCGATCCTGGGCCAGGCCGCCGCCATCACGCTGGGCGACAACGCCACGCTGCTGAACGGCCGCGTCCTCACCGCCGCCGCCGTCACGCTGAGCAACAACCAGATCAGCAAGTAATGGCCCGCGTCCACACACCTCGAGAGCATGACATGAACATAGCAAAATACCTTGCAGCCCTGGGCGCCGTCGGCGGCGCGCTGTTGATCGGCCAGAGCGCCCTGGCGGCCGAAGAGCCTTTCGTCAATCCGGACTGGGCCAACCAGGCCTGGTACATCGGCGCCGGCGTCGGCCAGTCGCGCGCCACCATAGACAAGAACCGGCTGGTGAACAGCCTGACGGCCAACGGCGCGCAAGTGACCGCCTTCACCACCGACCAGCGCGACCTGGGCTACAAGCTCACGCTGGGCAAGCAGTTGAACCGCTACTTCGCCATCGAGGCCGCCTACTTCGAGCTCGGCAAGTTCGGCTTCCACGCCACCACCACGCCGAACGGCGTGCTCAATGGCGAAGCCGGCTTCCGGGGCGGCAGCCTGGACCTGGTCGGCCAACTGCCGCTGTCCGAGCGCTTCTCGCTGCTCGGCCGCGCCGGCATGAACTACGCCAAGGCCAGCACCCGCTTCGACGGCAACCGCCTGTTCGCGGTGAGCAATCCGAACCCGAGCCAAAGCAAGCTCAATGCCAAGGCCGGCCTGGGCCTGGAGTACAAATTCAGCGAAGCGCTGGCCCTGCGCGGCGAAGTGGAACGCTACCGCGTCAACGACGCGGTGGGCAACCGCGGCGACGTGGACCTGTATTCGCTGGGCCTGGTCTACAAACTGGGGCGTCCGGCGGCCAGGCCTGTCGTCTATGCGCCGGCTCCCGCCCCGGCGCCTGAGGTGACCGCCGCGCAACCACCGCCCGCACCGCCGCCGCCTGCTCCAGTTCCGGTTTCCGAGAAGGTGACGTTCGCCGCCGAAACGCTGTTCGACTTCGACAGCGCGCGCGTGAAACCGGAAGGCATGGCGGCGCTGGACGCCTTGCTGGCCAAGCTGCAGGGGATGAACACGGAAGTGATGATCACGGTGGGCCACGCCGATGCGATCGGCACGGACGGATACAACCAGAAGCTGTCGCTGCGCCGCGCCGACGCGGTGAAGGCTTACATCATGGGCAAGGGCGTGGACGCCGCGCGCATCTACACCGAGGGCAAGGGCGAAGCCCAGCCTGTGGCGGACAACAAGACGGCGCAAGGCCGCAGCATGAACCGCCGCGTGACGGTGGAAGTGGTGGGCAGCCGCACCACCACCCGCTAAGCACCAGGTATCAAACGGCTTTAGCCGACCAGCTGCGCGCCGGTCGGCGAAGCCAGTTCCTCTTCCACGCGCGCCTGCTGCCGCTGCCACATCTGGGCGTACAGCCCGCCGGCATCCAGCAGCGACTGGTGCGTGCCGCGCTCCACGATGCGGCCGTGATCGAGCACGATGATCTGCTCCGCGTCCACCACCGTGGACAGGCGGTGCGCAATCACCATGGTGGTGCGGTGCCGGGCGATTTCCTTGAGCTGCGCCTGGATGGCCTGCTCGGCCTTCGAATCCAGCGCGGAGGTGGCCTCGTCGAAGATCAGGATGGCCGGGTTCTTCAGCAAGGTGCGCGCGATGGCCACGCGCTGCTTTTCGCCGCCCGACAGTTTCAGCCCGCGCTCGCCCACCATGGTGGCGTAGCCGTCCGGCAGGCTGGCGATGAAGTCGTGGATCGACGCCGCCTTGGCCGCCGCCACGATGTCCTCCTTGCTGGAGCCGGGCTTGCCGTAGGCGATGTTGTACTCGATGGTGTCGTTGAACAGCACCGTATCCTGCGGCACGATGCCGATCGCGTGGCGCAGCGAATCCTGGGTCACCGCGCGCAGGTCCTGGCCGTCGATGGTGATGGCGCCCTGGTTCACTTCATAGAAGCGGTACAGCAAACGCGACAGGGTCGACTTGCCCGAGCCGCTGTGGCCCACCACCGCCGTGGTGGTGCCGGCCGCGATGGTGAAGTCGACGTCGAACAGGATCTGGCGCTTGGACTCGTAGCTGAAGTCCACGTGCGCGAAGCGCACCTGCGCGCCCTGCGTGTGCAGCGGCTTGGCGTCCGGCGCGTCCGCCACTTCGCGGTTCTGGTCCAGCAGCGAGAACAGGCGCTCCATGTCCGCCAGGCTTTGCTTGATCTCGCGGTAGATCACGCCCAGGAAGTTGAGCGGGATGTAGAGCTGGATCATGAAAGCGTTCACCAGCACCAGGTCGCCCAGGGTCATCTTGCCGTCGATGACGCCCTGCGTGGCGCGCCACAGGATCAGCGTGACGGCGGTGGCGATGATCAGCGACTGGCCGGTGTTGAGGAAGGACAGCGAGGTCTGCGACTTCACCGCCGCCGACTCGAAGCGCTGCAGGCCCTCGTCGTAGCGCTTGGCCTCGTAGTCCTCGTTGCCGAAGTACTTCACGGTTTCGTAGTTGATCAGCGAGTCGATGGCCTTGGTGTTGGCCTTCGAATCGAGGTCGTTCATGGTGCGGCGGAAGTGCGTGCGCCAGTCGGTGACCGTGATGGTGAACACGATGTAGGACACCAGCGCCACGAAGGTGATGGCGCTGAACCAGATGTCGTACTGCGTGACGAGGTAGGCCAGCACCAGCGAAATCTCCACCAGCGTGGGCAGGATGTTGAACAGCGTGTACGAGATCAGCGAACCGACGCCGCGCGTGCCGCGCTCGATGTCGCGCGTCATGCCGCCGGTCTGGCGGTTCAGGTGGAAACGCAGCGACAGCGAATGCAGATGGCGGAACACCTTGAGCGCGATGGTGCGCACGGCGCGCTGCGTCACGCGCGCGAACAGGAACTCGCGCAGCTCGGTGAACACGGTGGTGGACAGGCGCAGCAGGCCGTACGCCACCAGCGCGCCGAGCGGCAGCACCAGCAGCGCGTGCGGGTGCGACGGCGAAATGGTCATCTCGTCCACCAGCTTTTTCAGCACCACCGGCACGCCCACGTTGGCCATCTTGGCGCCGATCAGGCAAAGCAGCGCGGCCAGCACGCGCCATTTATAGACCCACAGGTAGGGAATCAGGGTCTTCAGGGTGGCCATATCGCTGCGTGGCGGCTTGCCGGCGGCGTCTGGAGCGGGTGGCGGTGGGGGCGAGGTGGCTGAGCGGCGCATGGCGAAACGGGGCTTCCGTGGTTTACAATCAGTCCCAATTGTAGCCCTTAGCGAGACTTCACGATGACCACGCCCGAAAACACCACCACCCCGGCCGTTGCCGCTGGCGCGCCCCAGGCGCCGGAGCGGCAAGGCCTGCCGCCGGGGAAAATGCCCGAACTGCGCGTGATGCCCGCCCCGTCCGACGCCAACGTCTACGGCGACGTGTTCGGCGGCTGGATCATGGCGCAGGTGGACATCGCCGGCTCGCTGCCCGCCACCCGGCGCGCCAACGGCCGCGTGGCTACCGTGGCGGTGAACTCCTTCGTGTTCAAAAATCCCGTCTTCGTCGGCGATCTGCTGTCCTTCTACGCCGACATCATCAAGGTCGGCAACACCTCCATCACCGTGAACGTGGAAGTGTACGCGGAGCGCAACCGCCTGCAGGCGTGCACCGTCAAGGTGACCGAAGCCACGCTGACCTACGTCGCCACAGGCCCGGACCGCAAGCCGCGCCAGGTGCCGCCGCTGGAAACGCTGCTGTAAGCGTGCCGTAGGCCGCGCATGGAGCCGGGGCGCCGCATCCTCCTGCTGGGCGGGGCCCGGCTGTCGGCGCTGGCCGCGATGGCCGCCGCCGGCGCCACCATCGCAGGCAGCGAACCGGCACGCGGCCAACAAGGCGGGCAACCGCGCGCCCGCGGCGGCGCCGGGCAGTCCGGCCCCGGCGCCCTGAACGGCGCCGGCTACCCCTTCTCGCTCGGCGTGGCCTCCGGCTCGCCGCTGCCCACCGCCGTGGTGCTGTGGACCCGCATCCTGTACGACCCGTTCAACGCCGCCGCCATGCCGGCGCTGGCCATGACCGTGCGCTGGGAAGTGGCGCACGACGAAGCCTTCCGCAGCATCGCCGCCAAGGGCAGCGCGCCGGCCGCGCCCGAGCTGGCGCACAGCGTGCACGTGGACGTGGACGGCCTGGAGCCCGGCCGCTGGTACTGGTACCGCTTCATGCTGGGCGACGCCGTCAGCCCGGTGGGCCGCACCCGCACCGCGCCCGCGCCGGACAGCATGCCGGCCGCGCTCAAGCTGGCCGTGGCCTCCTGCCAGCACTGGGAGTTCGGCAGCTACGCCGCGCACCGCCACATCGCCGCCGACGCGCCCGACCTGGTAGCCTTCCTCGGCGACTACATCTACGAATGGGGGCCCTACCAGCGCCAGCATCCCGGCCGCGCCGTGCGCACCGACGAAAGCTACACGCTGGACCAGTACCGCGCCCGCTACGCGCAGTACAAAAGCGACCCCGACCTGCAGGCCGCGCACCGCGCCGCGCCCTGGATACTCACCTGGGACGACCACGAAGTGGCCAACGACTACGCCGGCGACCGCGACGAGCGTCTGTCCGCCGTCTTCGCCGCGCGCCGCGCCGCCGCCTACCAGGCCTACTACGAGCACCAGCCGATCCGCCTCAATCTGCAGGGCGGCCGCTACGGCACGCTGCGCATGCACCAGCGCTACGACTGGGGCCGGCTGGCGCGCTTCCACGTGCTCGACAACCGGCAGTACCGCGCGCCGCAAGCCTGCAGCGTGGGACGCGGCGGCTCCAGCTCGGTCTACTGGCGCGCGTGCGCCGAGCTGCGCGACCCGGCGCGCGAGATGCTGGGCGGCGAGCAGCAGCGCTGGCTGGAACTGGGGCTGAAGGAATCGAAGGCGCGCTGGAACATCCTGGCGCAGCAAACGCTGATGGCGGGCGGCAGCCAGGTGCCGCTGGTGAATGGCGACGACGGCCGCTACTGGACCGACGGCTGGGACGGCTACCCGGCGGCGCGCCAGCGCCTGTACGACGCGCTGCAAGCGAGCGGCGCGGCCAACCCGCTGGTGCTGTCCGGCGACGTGCACACCTTCTACGCCGCCGAGCTCACGCGCGACGGCCGCCGGCCGGCCGGGGCCGGCAATCCCGTCATTGCGACCGAGTTCTGCGGCACCTCCATCACCTCCGGCTCGCGCGCGCAGGCGCGCACGCTGCAGTACGTCGACATGAACCCGCAGCTCAAATACGGCCGCAGCGACAAGCGCGGCTACATGCTGTTCGACATCGGCCCCGAGCGCAGCAGCGTGCTGTTCCAGGGCCTGGACGACGTCCACAACCCCGCCAGCCCCATCGCCACCCTCGCCTCCTTCACCGTTCCGAACGGCAAAATGGGGTCAGGGTTAATTAAAAGTGCAACTTTTAATTAACCCTGACCCCATTTTGCGGGGGTGAAACTATTCAGTTCTTCAGGCGGCTTGCTTTTCGTCGCGCAGCTGGCGGCGGAGGATTTTGCCGACGTTGGTCTTCGGCAGCTCGTCGCGGAACTCGATGTATTTCGGCTTCTTGTAGGCCGTCAGTTCGGCCTTGCAGAATTCCTGGATGTCTTCGGCGGTCAGGTTGGGGTCCTTGCGCACCACGAACAGCTTGACCGCTTCGCCGGAGTTTTTGTCCGGCACGCCGATGCAGGCCACTTCCAGCACGCCCGGATGCGCGGCGACCACGCCTTCGATTTCGTTCGGGTAGACGTTGAAGCCGGATACCAGGATCATGTCTTTCTTGCGGTCGACAATGCGAGTGTAGCCGCGCTCGTCCATGATGCCCACGTCGCCGGTCTTGAAGAAGCCGTCGGCCGTCATGCTCTTGGCGGTTTCTTCCGGACGCTGCCAGTAGCCGGCCATCACCTGCGGGCCGCGGATGGCGATTTCGCCCGGCTGGCCCAGCGGCACTTCGACGCCGTCGTCGTCCAGGATCTTGATCTCGGTGGACGGGATCGGCAGGCCGATGGTGCCGGTGAATTCCTTGATGTCGACCCGGTTGGCGGTGGCCACCGGCGACGTTTCGGACAGGCCGTAGCCTTCGATGATGGGCGTGCCGGTCAGCTTCAGCCAGCGGTCCGCCACCGCCTGCTGCACCGCCATGCCGCCGCCGTTGCACACCTTGTAGCTGGAGAAGTCCAGCTTGGCGAAGTCGGGATTGTTGAGCAGCGCGTTGTACAGCGTGTTCACGGCCGGGAACACCACCACCGGATATTTCGCCAGCTCCTTGACGAAGCCGGGGATGTCGCGCGGGTTCGGCACCAGGATGTTCAGGCCACCGAAGCGCATGCCCATGAAGGCGCTGATGGTGAGCGAGTAGATGTGGTACAGCGGCAGCGCGCACACGAACACCACCTGCTTGCCGCTGGTGTCCAGGCCCAGCCAGGCTTCGTTCTGCAGCACATTGGAGATGATGTTGCGGTTGAGCAGCACGGCGCCCTTGGAGACGCCGGTGGTGCCGCCGGTGTACTGCAGGAAGGCGATGTCTTCGTGGCCCTGCTGCACCGGCTTGAGCGTGAGGCGCGAGCCCTCGGCCAGCATTTTCTTGAAGCTGATGGAACCGGGCAGCGACCAGGCCGGCACCATTTTCTTCACGTTGCGCACCACGAAGTTGACGATGGCGCCCTTCAGGCCGCCCAGCAGGTCGCCCATGGTGCCGACGATCACGTGCTTGACCTTGGTGTTCCCGATCACCTGCTGCACCGTGGTGGCGAAGTTTTCCAGCACGATGATGGCTTCGGCGCCGGAGTCGTTCAACTGGTGCTGCAGTTCGCGCGGCGTGTACAGCGGGTTGACGTTGACCACGGTGTAGCCGGCGCGCAGGATGCCGGCCATGGCGACCGGATATTGCAGCACGTTGGGCAGCATGATGGCCACGCGCGCGCCCTTTTCCAGGCCCTTGCTTTGCAGCCATGCGCCCATCTGCTTGGACATCTGGTCCACTTCGCGGTAGGTCAGGAACTTGTCCATGCACACGTAGGCGTTGCGGTCGGCAAACTGACGGAAAGACTCCTCCAGCAAATGCGTTACCGAGCTGTATTGCGTGTTGTCGATTTCCGCAGGTACGCCTTGGGGGTAGGAATTCAACCAAATCTTGTCCATCAGTAGCCTCGTTCAATCATTATTCGATAAAAAAACCGCCTGGCCTGCAGGCGGTTGTGCCCGGTGGGAGCGCGGAACTATGCCGCCTTCTTCTTCTCGCCCACCACTTCGTCGCGCAGCACGCGGCGCAGGATCTTGCCGACGTTGGTCTTCGGCAGCTCGTCGCGGAACTCGATGTATTTCGGCTTCTTGTAGCCGGTCAGGTTTTCTTTGCAGTAGGCCATCAGGGTGTCCACGTTCAGGTTCGGGTCCTTGCGCACCACGAACACTTTCACCGCTTCGCCCGAATGCTCGTCCGGCACGCCGATGCAGGCGCATTCCAGCACGCCCGGGTGGGCGGCGATCACGCCTTCCACTTCGTTCGGGTAGACGTTGAAGCCGGACACCAGCACCATGTCCTTCTTGCGGTCGACGATCTTGACGTAGCCGCTGGCGTCCATCACGCCGACGTCGCCGGATTTGAAGAAGCCCTCCGGCGTCATTACCTTGGCGGTTTCCTCCGGACGGTTCCAATAGCCCACCATCACTTGCGGGCCGCGGATGGCGATCTCGCCCGGCTGGCCCAGCGGCACTTCCTTGCCGTCGTCGTCCAGGATGGCGATGTCGGTGGACGGCACCGGCAGGCCGATGGTGGCGGTGAAGGCGGTGCCGTCGGCGCGGTTGCAGGTGGCGGTCGGCGAGGTTTCGGACAGGCCGTAGCCTTCGATGATGGGCACGCCCGTCACTTTCAGCCACTTGTCGTTGACGGCCTGCTGCACCGCCATGCCGCCGCCGTTGCAGATCACCACGCCGGAGAAGTCCAGCTTGCTGAACTCGGGGTGGTTCACCAGCGCGTTGTACAGCGTGTTCACGGCCGGCAGCATGTTGAACTTGTACTTGGACAGTTCCTTGATGAAGCCGCCGATGTCGCGCGGGTTGGGGATCAGGATGTTCATCGCGCCCATGCGCATGCCCCACATGGCGCAGGCCGTCAGCGCAAAGATGTGGTACAGCGGCAGCGCGCAGACGATGGTCAGCGGCTCGTTGGCCGGCAGGGTCTTCAGGCGCGGCTGGGCCCAGGCTTCGTTCTGCAGCAGGTTGGCGACGATGTTGCGGTGGGTGAGCGTGGCGCCCTTGGAGACACCGGTGGTGCCGCCCGTGTACTGCAGGAAGGCCACGTCGGACGCGTTCAGCTCCACCGGCGTGAGCTTCATGCCCGCGCCCTGCGACAGCGCGTCCTTGAAGCGCACCGCGTTCGGCAGCGAGAAAGCCGGCACCATCTTCTTCACGTTGCGCACCACGAAGTTGACGATCACGCCTTTCAGCCCGCCCAGCATCTCGCCCATGCTGGCGACCACGATGTGCTTGATCTTGGTGCGCGGCAGCACCTGCTCAAGCGTGGTGGCGAAGTTTTCCAGTATCAGGATGGCTTCGGCGCCGGAGTCGTTCAGCTGGTGCTCCAGCTCGCGGGGCGTATACAGCGGATTGACGTTGACCACGGTGTAGCCGGCGCGCAGGATGGCCGCGATGGCGATCGGGTATTGCAGCACGTTGGGCATCATCACCGCCACGCGCGCCCCCTTTTTCAGGCTGCGGCTTTGCAGCCACGCGCCCAGGCGCTTGGAGTAGCTATCGAGTTCGGCGTAGGTAAGGAATTTGTCCATGCAGACGTAGGCATTGCGGTCCGCATACTTCTGGAAGGACTCTTCCAGCAAATGCACCAGCGAGCGATATTGGTTCGGATCGATCTCCGCTGGAACGCCGGGGGGGTACGACTGCAGCCAAATTTTTTCCATCCTGTGCCTCGTCTCTTAATATGTTTTTTTGGGGGGCAAACAAAAAATAGTACGCTCGTACACAAACTGAGTAAGATGCTATCGGGCGCCACGCTAGTATGCAAGCGCTTTTGCAGATTTTGAACCCCTGCTCTACCAACAAATGCACAGATGCAATCTGCTGCAATGCAGCAGAATTCAGTGCGCCGGCGAAGCTAGCGATTGCGTAGCGACCGTATCGGGCTGGGGTGGTGGCGGCTGCCCCAGATGCAGCAACCGGGCCTGGCGCTCCTGCAGGCTCAAGGTGGACATGCCTTGCACCGCAGCATAAAAGCGCGGGAAGGTTTTTTCTTGCGCCAGCAAGGCGCGGAAGCCCGGTAAAAAATCATTGTAGGTTGCAACAGATGCAAGGTGGGCATTGTTCAGCGGTTCGGCGAAGAAGCGATCATAGCCCGCATAGCCGCCCCAACTGTTGACTTTCATCAACTGGTATTCCTCTTTCAGCGCGGCGAAAATGCGCAGCTTCTCTTCGCGCTTCTTCTTGTCGCTGACCTTGCGCGCGTAGTTGGCGGCCAGCAGCGCGCGGTGCCGCACCAGCAGGTCGAGGAAGTCGCGCCGCCGCACGCTGTAGCGCTCGTAGGCTTCGCGCATGGCCGGGTTGCCGTAGATGTCCAGCCAGCGCTGCACGCCGGCTTCCTCCACCGCCGTGGCGAAGGCTTCGTTGAAGCGCGAATCGCCCTGCACATAGGCCACCTGGTGCGCCAGCTCGTGGAACACCATGCGCGCCAGCTCGGCGTCGGAATAGTTGATGAAGGAGGACAGCAGCGGATCGCTGAACCAGCCCAGCGTGGAATAGGCGGGCACGCCGCCCAGCTGCACGTCGTTGCCTTCCTTGCGCAGCTCGTCGGCGTAGGCTTCGGCGTCTTCCTTGCTGTAGTAGCCGCGGTAGCTGACGCAGCCGGCGATGGGGAAGCACCACTGGATCGGCCGCAGCGACAGCGACGGCGTGGCCACCACGTTCCACAGCACGTAGGGGCGGTTCAGGGCGGCGTAGTTGCGGTAGCTGGCGTTGTCGGGCAGGCCGAGTTCCTTGACGGCGAAACGGCGTATCAGCAGCGCCTTTTCCAGGCGCGCCTTGAGTTTGGCGTCGGTGGCGGGATCGCCCAGCCAGTCTTCGATGGGGCGCGCCTCGGACCACAGCGCGTACTGGCCCTGGGCGGCCTGGAAGTAGTATTTAAACTGGGCGCAGCCGGCCAGCATCAATGCGCAAGCGCCCGCCGCCAGCCAGAACCTGGCACGCATTAACTGTCGGGCAAATTTGCGCATTTTTCACTCTCACGCCGCTTTCTCCACTTGGACCAGTGTATCGTAAAAAGTCGGCGCGCGGCCCATATCGGTGAGGCGCTGGCTGGTCACTTCGTTGGCGTTTTTGCCGTCCCCCGCGAGCTTTTTCCACCATATGGAGAGGCCCACCACGAGGCCCGCGCGGGCCTTGTCGGTGACCCGCAATTTACATTCGAATGAGCCACGATCGTTGTATATGCGCACCATATCGCCGTGCGCCACGCCGCGCTGCGCGGCATCGTCCGGGTGCATGTCGAGCTGCGGCTCGCCCTCGGTGGCGCGCAAGCTGGTCACATTGACAAAGGTGGAGTTCAGGAAGTTGCGCTGCGGCGGAGAAATCATGGCCAGCGGGTACCTGGCGGCCAGCTCCGGGTTGCTGGCGCGCGATTCGTACGGCGCGATATAGGTGGGCAGCGGATCGAGGCCGTCGGCCAGCATCTGCGCCGAGTAGAACTCGCACTTGCCGGACGGCGTGGGGAAGCCGCCCTGCGCGAACGGCGCGGCCGGCATGTTCAGGCGCTGCCAGCCTTTCTGCTTGAGCGAGTCCCAGTCGAAGTGCACGGCGCGCGCGTCTTTCGTGTTGAAAGCCTGTGCCGCCAGCTGGTCGTCGCTCTCGTGGAAGATGGGATCGTCCAGGCCCATGCGCGCGGCCAGCAGGCGGAAGATTTCCGTGTTCGGCTTGGCCTCGCCCATGGGCGCGATGGCGGCGTTGTTGGCCATCATGTACAGGTGGCCGTAGGAGGTGTGCACGTCCACGTGTTCCAGTTGCGTGGTGGCGGGCAGCACGATGTCGGCGTAGTCCACGGTGTCGCTCTGGAAGTGTTCCAGCACCACGGTGAACAGGTCTTCGCGCGCGAAGCCGGCCGCCACCTTGGCCGAATCGGGCGCCACCGCCACCGGGTTCGAGTTGTAGACGATCACCGCTTCCACCTGCGGGCCGAATTCGGGCGACGCCGGGCGCAGCAGGTCGTCGCCGATGGTGCTCATGTTGATGGTGCGCGGCAGCCTGGCGTGCCGCTGCAGCAGGTCGGTGCGCTGCAGCAGCGCCTTGTTGGCCGGGAACGAGCCGCTGGAGGAGAGCTGCATGCCGCCGGCCGCGTGGCGCCAGGCGCCCACCAGCGCCGGCAGGCAGGCGATATTGCGCACCGCCATGCCGCCGCCGCGCACCCGCTGCACGCCGTAGTTGGTGCGGATGGCCACCGGCTCGCCGTTCTTCGCCATGCCGCCGTACAGGCGCGCCAGCTCCACCACTTCCTGCACCGTGACGCCGCAGGTTTCAGCGGTCCGCTCCGGCGTCCATTCGGCCGCGCGTTCCTTGAGTTGCTCGAAGCCGAGCGTGTACCCGGCGATGTAATCGTGGTCCAGCAGGTCTTCGGCGATCAGCACATGCATCAGGCCCAGCGCCAGCGCGGCGTCGGTGCCGGGCAGCAGGGCGATGTGCTGGTGGCATTTCTCGGCCGTCAGCGAGCGGTAGGGGTCGATGGCGATCAGCTTGGCGCCGTTGCGCTTGGCGGCCTGCGCGCGGGTCCAGAAATGCAAGTTGGACGCGATGGGATTGCCGCCCCAGATGATGATCAGCTTGGCGTCCTGGAAGTGTTCCATGTCGGTGCCCACGGAGCCGCCCACCGTGTACTTGTAGCCGGTGGCGCCGGCCGTGGCGCAGATGGTGCGGTCCAGCTGCGAGGCGCCCAGCGTATGGAAGAAGCGGCCGGCCATGGACTCGCCCTGCAGCAGGCCCATGGTGCCGGCGTAGCTGTAGGGCAGCAGCGCTTCCGGTGCGCGCGCCACGATGGGCTTCAGCTTGGCGGCGATGGTGTCCAGCGCCTCGTCCCAGCTGATGCGTTCGAACTTGCCTTCGCCCTTTTTGCCCACCCGGCGCAGCGGATGCAGCAGGCGGTCCGGGTGGTAGGTGCGCTCGGTGTAGCGCGCCACCTTGGTACAGAGCACGCCGGCGGTGGTCGGGTGGTCCGGATCGCCCTTCACTTCGGTGGCGACGCCGTCTTCGACGGTGACGATGATGGCGCAGGTGTCGGGGCAATCGTGCGGGCAGGCGGCACGGACGTGGCTGGTGGAGGTCATGGCGGGTCCAGGGACAAACATCGAAACCGCTATCGTAAACGATTCCGCGCGACCCCATCCGGCGGCGGCAAAGGCTACAATGGCTATACCGCCATGGCGCTATGACGCAACGCGTCTTACCAAGACGCAAGCAAGAACAGAATACTGGAGAGCCCAGAATGAAACTTGTAGAACCGATTATTGCGTTTCAATCCGAACTGCAGCAGATCCGGCGCGATCTGCATGCGCACCCGGAACTTTGCTACGAGGAAGTACGCACCTCCGAGGTGGTGGCCGCCAAGCTGACCGAATGGGGCATCCCCGTGGTGCGCGGCCTGGGCCTGACCGGCGTGGTCGGCATCATCAAGAACGGCACGTCGGAGCGGGCCATCGGCCTGCGCGCCGACATGGACGCGCTGCCCATGCAGGAAATCAACACCTTCGCCCATGCATCCAAGCACGAAGGCAAGATGCACGCCTGCGGCCACGACGGCCACACCTCGATGCTGCTGGGCGCGGCCCACCACCTGGCGCAGCACCGCGATTTCGACGGCACCGTGTACCTGATTTTCCAGCCGGCCGAGGAAGGCGGGGCCGGTGCGCGCCGCATGATCCAGGACGGCCTGTTCGAGCGTTTCCCGATGGAAGCGGTGTACGGCATGCACAACTGGCCGGGCATGCCGGCCGGCAGCTTCGGCGTGTGCGAAGGGCCGATGATGGCCTCCAGCAATGAGTTCCACGTCACCATACGCGGCAAGGGCGCGCACGCGGCGCAGCCGCACAAGGGCATCGACCCCATCATGGTGGCGGTGCAGATCGCGCAGGCGTGGCAGACCATCGTCACCCGCAACAAGAGCCCGCTCGATACGGCGGTGCTGTCGATCACGCAGATCCACGCCGGCAGCGCCACCAACGTGATCCCGGACGAGGCCAAGATGGTGGGCACGGTGCGCACCTTCACCACCGAAGTGCTGGACCTGATCGAGCACCGCATGCGGCTGCTGGCCGAGAACATCGCGGCGGGCTTCGACGCGGAAGTGGACTTCGCGTTCCGGCGCAATTATCCGCCGCTGGTGAACCATGCCAAGGAAACCCGGTTCGCGGTGGAGGTGATGAAGGCGGTGGCCGGCGCCGACCAGGTGGACGACCAGGTCGAGCCGACCATGGGCGCGGAAGACTTCGCGTTCTTCCTGCAGGAGAAGCCGGGCTGCTACATCTTCCTCGGCAACGGCGACGGCGACCACCGCGACGGCGGCCACGGCCTCGGTCCCTGTGTGCTGCACAACGGCAGCTACGACTTCAACGACAACCTGCTGCCCATCGGCGCCAGCTTCTGGGTGCGGCTGGCGGAGACGGCGCTGCCGCTGGCGCGCTGACCTTTGCCGGGTTACGGCAGCTGATCCGCCCCGCTTCCCACGCGGTGGCCGGTATTCAGCTGCTCCAGCCCCAGCAGCGCCGCCGAATGGTCCGCCTGCGGGAACATGTCCACAATCGCTTCATAGCGCTGCGTCACCAGGTCCGTCACAGGCAGCTGCACGCCCGCCGCCGCCGCGGCCGCCAAAATATTGTGCTGGTCCTTCAACTGCGTGCGCACCTGCCCGCCCGGCATGAAATTGCGCTCCAGCATGCGCTGGCCGTGCACCTCCAAAATCTTGCTTTCCGCAAAACCGCCCCGTATCGCCGCCCGCACCGCAGCCGGGTCGGCGCCGGCCGCCTGCGCCAGCAACAGCGCTTCCGCCACGATGTTGATCGTGCCGCCCACGATCAGCTGGTTGCACAGCTTGGACACCTGCCCGCTGCCCGCCGGCCCCACCAGGGTGGAACGTCCCATGGCCGCGAACACCGGCTCGGCGCGAGCGTAATCCTCCGCGCTGCCGCCCGCCATGATGGCCAGCGTGCCCGCCTGCGCGCCGCCCACGCCGCCCGACACCGGCGCATCGACAAAGCGGCAGCCCCCCGCGGTGAGCCGCGTGTGGAATTCCTGCGCCTCGGACTGGCGCGTGGAACTCATGTCTATCCACAGCGCGCCCGGCCGCAGCGAAGGCAGCGCCGCATCGATCACCAGGCCCACCACCGGCCCCGCCTCCAGCATCGAGATGACCACGTCCGCCGAGCTGACCGCGTCCCCCAGCTCGGCCACCGGCATGGCGCCGAATTCAGCCAGCGGTTCGGCCTTGCTGGCCGTGCGGTTCCAGACGGTGACGGCGTAACCGGCGTGCAGCAGGCGCCGCACCATCGGCTCTCCCATCAAGCCGATACCAAGGAATGAAATTTGCATTGACAATGGGACTACTCCTGAGTGAACAATGTTGAGGATGTCTTAAGAATAGTAGCGCCTCCTGAACGATTTTGTGAATCTCGGTAGAATGAAGTACTGCTATATAACTCGACATATAGCGCCGACTCTGAAAGAAGCCATGCAAATGAAAAAAATTTTCGCGGCGGCTGCCGCAATCCTGGCAATGCAAGCAGCTGTTGCCGACGACAAGCTGATCGACACCGCCTACGGTGAATACGCCAGCGCCTCCAAGATCCAGATGGCCCGCATCGGCGCCACCTCGGACTGGAACAAGCAGTGGTTCCAGTCCAACGGCACCAGCCTGAGCGGCTACTGGGACGCCAGCTTCGGCGCCTGGCGCGGCAAGATGGCCAACAACGTGCCGGGCGCGCACCAGGACCTGGTGGACATCGGCTTCACCCCCGTGTTCCGCTACGGCGCCGACAACAAGAAGGGTTTCTACGTTGAAGGCGGCATCGGCGTGCACCTGCTGTCCAAACTGTACAACAACAACGACGACAAGCTGTCCACCGCCTTCCAGTTCGGCGACCACATCGGCGTAGGCTATGTGTTCAACAACAACTGGGAAGTGGCCGCCAAGATCCAGCACTTCTCGAACGGCGGCATCAAGAAGCCGAACAGCGGCGTCGATTACGCCGTGGTGAAACTGGCCTATCGTTACTAAGCGGCCCTCATAAAAAAAACCTCCGCAGTTCGCACTGCGGAGGTTTTTTTTCGTCCTGCGGATGGCTTACTCGGCGACGTCCGTCCCTACGTTGATGGCCGCGTAAGCGCGCTGCACCGCCTTGGCCTCGGCACTGTTCACGCCATACAGCTCCTGCGCGGAAGCCAGCACTTTCAGGCGCGCGTCCGCGTAGTTGGTCGAGGACGTGAACTTGGTGCTCAGCGCCTTGAACCAGATGCGGTAAGCCTTGTCCAGGCCGATGCCTGTCATCGCCAGCGGCGCCTGGGTCAGGTACTTGCTGTAGTACTCGCTGCTGGCGCTCGAGTTCGAACCCTTGGCCAGGAAGTAGAACATGCGGTTGTTCGGGCCGCTGCTGTAGTGCACGTCCAGGCGCTTGAGCGAGGTGCTCCATGCGTCCGGGCTGCTGCCGTCCTTGCTGGGCTTGTACATCCAGCGCAGCGGCTGGCCGTTCTTGGCGATTTCCTGGCCCATCATCCAGTCGTTGGCGCTGGGCGATGGCAGCGTGGCGCCGGTGCCACCGGCGCGCGCATAAGCCTCCACCGCTTCGCCGGTGATGTCCGAGCTGGACTCGTTCAGGCCGCCGGACTCGCCGCGGTAAACCAGGTTGGAGGTGGCGGCGGTGACGCCGTGGCCCATCTCGTGGCCGATCACGTCGATCGAGCCGAGGTTGTTGAAGTAGGTGCCGCCGTCGCCGATGTACATGCACTTGCAGCTGTCGGAGTAGTAGGCGTTGTCGTACGCGGTGTTGACGTGGGCCGCGATGTAGGTGGACGTGTTGTTGCCGTCCAGCGACTGCCAGCCCAGCACGTTCTTCAGCATGTCGTAGGTGTTCATCAAGCCCCACAGCGCGTTGACGGCGGCGGTCTGGCCGTTGGCGTTGGTGGTGCTGCCGCCGGCGATGTACTGCTGGCCGTCGCCCCAGGTGTTGCTGGTGTTGGTGTACACGCTGCCGGCGCTGGTGGTGTGGTTGGCGTTGGTGATGGCCATGGCGCCGAAGGTGCCGCCGGTGCCGCGCGAGCCGTCCACCATCTTGTAGGTGGTGCCGCTCAGGGTGGTGTTGATGGGCACGGCGCCGTTGTACTGGCTGTTGCCGGTGCCGATCACGGTCTGCAGCATGTTCCACTGCTCGATCACGCTGCCGTCCTGGGCGTTGACGATGGTGTTGTGGAACACCGGCTTGTTGCCGTTGGCCATGCGGGTCTGCACCAGGTAGGCCAGCTTGTAGCCTTCCAGCACGTCGGTCACGTCGGTGGCGTTCAGCTCGGCTTCGGCCTTGTTCTCGGCGCCGGCCACGCGCACGGTTTTCATGACGGGATAGATGATCAGCTCGGCGCTTGGCGGGTCGATCGCCACGCCATAAGGGCCGATGCGGCTCAGCGCGGCGTCCACGGCCTGCTGCGCGCGCAGCTTGGGCTTGACGTCCATGCGCTTGGCCGACAGCGCGCCGCGGCGGTCGGCGATCGATTCGCTGAGGATATTGCCGCCGGCGTCGGAGACCACCACCGATTCGGATTCGAAGATGCGCACGCCCTTGTAGGTATGGTTCAAGCGGCTGATGGCGTGGCCGCGCGCGCCCGGATGCTGGCTGCCGATGGCGAAGCCATGGTCGGTGTCCAGGCCGTGCTTGCCGCGCTCGCCGTTCAGCGTGCTGATCAGCCGGGCTTTCTCTTGCGGGGAAAACGCTGCCGGCTCGCCCATGGTGGGGGCTGCGTGGGCGGTGGAAAGTAGCGACGCTGCAACGGCGGCGGCTAGCATGGTCGTACGAAGTGCCATTTCTATCTCCCAGGTTGGTAGGAGTGGAAAGTTAGCTCATCGGTTCATCGCCCGTCAAAAAAGATGGGAAATGAGACTTTTCCGGGCGAGTTGTTAAAAATGGGACACTCAAAAGCAAAAAACCCCGCCAGGATCACCCGGCGGGGTTTTGCATATAACTAGCCTGACGATAACCTACTTTCACACTGGTTGCAGCACTATCATCGGCGCAAAATCGTTTCACGGTCCTGTTCGGGATGGGAAGGGGTGGGACCGATTTGCTATGGTCATCAGGCTTTGACTTGTACGCTGCCCACTGTGGTGGACAGCTGCAATCTGGAAGAAGTAAATTCGGGTAGTAATTCAAACACAGGCAAATGCGATATAACCGTCAAGGTTATAGGGACAAGCCTTACGGGCAATTAGTACTGGTTAGCTTAATGCATTACTGCACTTCCACACCCAGCCTATCAACGTCCTGGTCTCGAACGACCCTTCAAGGAGCTTAAAGCTCCGG
>NZ_JCAQOT010000022.1:0-27800 GCF_059567845.1 Massilia sp. BGA-UO-ETr-WB1
AGCAAGCTCCCTGTTACCGTTCGACTTGCATGTGTAAAGCATGCCGCCAGCGTTCAATCTGAGCCAGGATCAAACTCTTCAGTTCAATCTCTGTTTAAAGTCATTGCTGACTTGGTCGCTCACTCAAAATACTGACGATTCCTCTTGCGAGGTCACGTTTAATATATTGTGTAAGCGTTTAATAATTTGAGCTAAGAGGCTTGCGCCTCCGGCATCATCATCAAACGCCCACACTTATCGACTGTTAATTTTTAAAGATCTGCTGCGTTTGACAAAGCGTTTTGTTTGTCAGCAGCGAAGAAGGAAGAGTATGAAGTGTTTCGCTTTCTTCGTCAACCCTCTTTTTTCCTACGCTGCGTATGTTCAGCAGCGCGGGGACAGAACTATAGCAAGTCCCTGTCCCATAGGCAAGCGCTATTTCAGGTTCATGTAAGGTGGTGGCATCAGGCTTGCTAAGTACCAGGAAGCGGCACGGCGAATAGCCCTGGCGCGGCATTTGTTCCGTCCTGGCTGTACCGGAACGAAACAAGTGCTTCACATAGCAACACCCGACACACAAAAACGCCGCATCAGACGGCCCGTTAAAGGAATCGGAGACATGTACCAGCCAACCGCCACCACTGCCGCCCCCGATATGGCCGGCATGATCCACACCTCGCACGAGCGCTCGCTCGCCTTTGGGCTCTGCCCGGAAAGCAAACTGGAACTGAGCGCCCTCCCCGGCAGCGAGCTATCCCTGCTAATAGAGCAGAACAGAATGCTGCACACCCATGCGCTGCCGGCCATGGAAACGCTATACCAGCAAATCATCAACACCCACAATATGGTGCTGCTAACGGACGCCAGCGGCGTCATCCTGCATTCGCTAGGCGACGCGGACTTCCTGGAGAAAGCCAACCGGGTGGCGTTGCAGCCCGGCGCGGGCTGGTCCGAGGAATGCCGCGGCACCAATGCGATCGGCACCGCCATCGCCGAAAAGAGTCCGGCCCTGGTGCACGCGGACCAGCACTATCTGCACGCCAACCACTTCCTCACCTGCTCAGCTGCGCCGATTACCGACCACCATGGCAACGTGATCGGCGTGCTGGACGTATCCGGCGACCAGCGCAGCTACCACAAGCACACCATGGCGCTGGTGCGCATGTCCGCGCTGATGATAGAGAACCAGCTGTTCCAGGCCACCTTCGAGGATGCGATTACGCTGCACTTCCACACCCGGCCGGAATTCATCGGCACGCTGATGGAGGGCATCGCCTCATTCACGCCCGGCGGGCGCTTCCTGTCCGCCAACCGCAGCGGCCTGTTCCAGTTGGGCCTGAGCTACGCCGCGCTGCAGACGCATACCTTCAATTCGCTGTTCGGCCTTCCGGTGTCCGCGCTGTTCGACCATTACCGCACCGCCGCCCCCAGCCTGCTCAACCTGTGCATGCACAACGGCGTGCGTGTCTATGGCCGCGCCCAGCTGCGCCTGGGCAGCAGCCACTTCCAGCACGTGCTGGCGGAGCCGCACGATGCCGAGCCGGCCGCGCGGCCCGCAGCGGCGCCCTCCGCGCTGCATGTTGCGAATGCGGCGCGCAAGCTGTCCGGCCTGCGCTATCTGCGCACCGGCGATGCGCAGCTGGAACTGGTGATCGACAAGGTAACGCGCGTGCTGGGCAAGGATATCCCCATCATGATCATGGGCGAAACCGGCACCGGCAAGGAACTGCTGGCCCAGGCCATCCACAACGACTCGCCGCGCGGCCAGGGGCCGTTCATTCCGGTCAACTGCGCGTCGATCCCGGAAACGCTGATCGAATCGGAACTGTTCGGCTATGAGGACGGCGCCTTCACCGGCGCGCGCAAAAAGGGCGCGGTGGGCCGCATCCTGCAGGCCAACGGCGGCACGCTGTTCCTGGACGAGATAGGCGACATGCCCTACAGCCTGCAGGCCCGGCTGCTGCGGGTACTGCAGGAACGCATGGTGACGCCGCTGGGCAGCAGCAAGTCCATCCCTGTCAACGTGGAAGTGATCTGCGCCACCAACCACAATTTGCGCGACCGCATCGCCAAGGGCTTGTTCCGCGAGGACCTGTACTACCGGCTGAACGGCCTGGTGGTGAAACTGCCGCCGCTGCGCGAGCGCACCGACCTGGAGACGGTGGTGAAGAAAATTATCGCCATCGAATCAGGCAGCAGCCGCTACACGGTGGCGCCGCAGATGCTGGAACTGTTCCGCTGCCACAAATGGCCGGGCAATTTCCGCCAGCTGACCAATCTGCTGCGCACCGCTATCGTGATGGCGGGCGATGAGTTCGAGATCTCGCAGCGGCACATGCCGGACGACTTCCTGGACGATATCGCAGCGGCCGATCCGCCGTGCAGCGCCAGTCCGCCCGGTTCGGCGCCGGGCGGCCACCTGCTGGCCGGCGGCGCCAGGCTGGAGGACGTGGAGCACTCGCTGATCCAGAAGACGCTGGCGGCGCACGGCGGCAATGTGTCGGCCACGGCGCGCGCGCTGGGCGTGTCGCGCAACACCATCTACCGCAAGATGCCGCACCTGAAATAAGGCTGTCATGTGCGGTCCGTTGCGGCGGCAAAGCCGGCGGAGCGGCGCACCCTGCCCTGCTTGTCCACCGTGAGCAGGTCGATGCCGGGCAGGCGGCCGGCCAGCGCATGCGCCTTCTTGGCGCCCATCACCATGAAGGCGGTGGATAAACCGTCCGCCAGCAGCGCGGACGGCGCCAGCACCGTCACGCTGGCCAGTTCGGGCGGCGAGTCGCCCCGTTCCGGGTCCAGTATGTGGTGATGCACGCGGTCCTGCGAGAACACGGATTCATAATCGCCCGAGGTGGCCAGGCAGCGGTCGCGCGCCAGCACGATGTCGGTGCAGGCCCCGGCATCGCGAGGGTCGCGGATGCCCAGCGCCCACGGCGAATCGGGCGGCCTGGCGCCGCTGGCGGCGAACTCGCCGGTGTCGAGCAGCGCGTTGCGGATGCCGTGGCGGCGCAGCGCGGCCAGCGCCAGGTCGGCGGCATAGCCCTGGGCCAGTCCGTTGAGGGTGAGCGCCATGCCGGGCCGCAGGAAGCGCGCTTCGCCGCGGTTGAAGGCGAACTGGCGCCAGCCCACCAGCGCGCGGGCCTGGCGCAGGGCCAGCGGGTCCGGCAGCCCGCCGCGCTGCGCGGCCGCCGCATACGCCAGCCACAAAGGCTGGACGGTGACGTCGAACGCGCCGTCGGTCAGCAGCGACAAGGCGCGCGCCTGCGCCAGCACCAGCAGCAGGCGCGGGTCCGGTGCCGCCAGCGCGCCGTCACGGTTCAATCGATAGACCTGGCTGGCGGGATCGTAGATCGACATCAGGCGGTCCACCGACTGGGCTTCGCGCAGCGCCGCGCTCATTGCCGCCCCGGCAGCGGCGCCGTCCGCGTGCGCCACCGTGACGGTGATGGTGGTGCCGAAAGCCTGCGCTGCAGCGGTGTGCAGCCGCGCACCTGCGGCAGCAGCAGCCGGCATGCCAGCGATAGCATCGCCGGCCAGCACGCCCATGGAGGCTGCCAGGAACGTTCTTCTTTTCATGATGCTGTCTCCTGCGCGCCAGCGCGCGCAATGGGAATGACGCTGGTCCGTTTGCGCTCCAGCAGCAGCGGCGCGCACTGGTCCTCGCTATCGTGGATGGCAACGCAGTCCAGGCACTGGAAGCATTCTTCGTAGTCGATGGCGCCAGCGGGCTCGATGGCCTGGTAGGCGCAGCGGTGGCGGCAGGACTGGCATGGCTGCCCGCATTCGCTGCGGCGGGGCACCCAGTCCAGCAGCCTGGCGCGTCCGAGCAGCGACAAGCCCGCACCCAGTGGACACAGGTAGCGGCAGAAGGCACGGAACCAGACGGCGCTGAGCAGCACGAGACCAAGCGCGTAAGCCACGTAGGGCCAGCTGCGCGCGAAACCGAGCGTAATGGCGGTCTTGAACGGCTCCAGTTCCACAAGCAGATCCAAGCTGGCCGCCGCCGGCGTTGAGGCAGCGGCGGCAGCGGGGGCGGAATCGGCGGCGGTGGTGGCGGTGGCGCCTGCGGCATCAGCCACCGTGGTTTCCAGCGCGGCGCTGGAGGCAATCGCCACGTTGACTGCAATGGCGGCGAGCGCGGCGAACTTCAGCCATTTGAACTGCTTGTCGGCCTTGCTCCGCAAGCGTATCTGCGGCAGGCGCAGCCAGCCACCCAGCCGGGCGCCGACTTCCTGCAGCGCGCCGAAGGGACACAGCCAGCCGCAGTAGGCGCCGCGTCCCCAGAACAGCAGCGCCACCAGCGCAAACGACCACACCATCAGCGTGGCCGGATCGAACAGCAGGTATTCCAGGCTGCGGCCGGCCGCCAGCGCCTGCGCCACGCCGGTCAGGTTGACTATCGAGAGCTGGGCCTGGGCGTAGTAGCCGACGAAACCCAAGGTAAACAGCAGGTAGGCGAAACGGAAGCGTGCCAACCGCACGCTACGCGCAGCCAGGCGCCGCTGCCGCATCAGCGCGACGGCCAGCACCAGCAAGCCCAGCGCCAGCACACCAAGCTGCACCGCCTGCGCACGCCAGACGCCGCGCCACGGCGGTTCAGCGGGTGCGCCGGCGATGAGGAAACGCTCTGGCAAACGGTATTGCAGCGCCAGCTCGCGCGTGATCCGCTCCGGGTAGACGATGCCCTTGCTGCGCGTGACGGGCAGCGCAAACTCCAGCGGCAGGCCGGGGTCCAACCCGGCTTGGGCGATCACGCGGAACACGGCAACATGCGCGCCGCCAAACGCGGCCGGATCTTTCAACGCAAGCTCCATGTCCAGGTCGCGCAGCTCAAGCGGCAAGCCCTGCTGCCGCAGCACCAGCCGTTCCGGCACGCTGCCGGGCACGAATTCATCCGGCATCAGCGTATGGCGGCCGGACCAGACCGCAAGCACCGCGTGGTCGCCCGGCTCCAGGCGCGCCGCCAGCTTGTTCCAGCTGTGCGGCGCCAGCAGGCTGCGACCCGCTGCCGGCAGGGAAACGTAAGCCAACCGCAGGTCGATGAAGACGGCGCCGGGATCGCGCAGCGCCTCCGCATCCAGCCCGGCGCCGGGCGTGCCGCTGAACAGCGCCTCGGCCTGACGGTTGGTCACGCGCAGCTGCTGCAGCACGCCCTGCGCCACCATGCGCTCCAGGCTGAGCGTCTCACCCGCATCCGTGCGCAGGCGGGCGGCCAGCGCGGGATCGCGCCCGGCCGCGAACCCGAGGCGCGCCCGCGCCACTTTCAGCGCGGCCGACAGCACGCTCTGGTTAATGATGCGCACCGAGGCCGTGGCCTTGGCCACGCTGTCGAGGTGCACCTCCTGCGGGCCGCCTTTGCTGTCCTTGCCGCCGATGCGGATGGAGCCGGCCAGCGGCACGCCCTGATATTGCGACAGGAACTGCGCCAGGGGCGCTTCGCCCAGTCCTTCCAGGAATACCGGCTCGTGGTGCGACAGCACCGAAACGCCGAGGAAAACGCCCTTCGCATCGAGTGCGATGAGCAGGTTGGGCGGCACGCCCGCGAAACCGGCCACCGGCGCCAGGTCGGTGGACTCGAACGCGTAGCCGACAAGTTCGGTCGCGGTCGCGTTCTGCCGGTACAGCGGCCACACCGGCAGCGCCGCGTCGCGCTCGCCCACCATCAGCGGCGCCGGGAAGCGCTGCGCCATGGCGGCACGGTCCAGCACACCCGCCGCCGCCGGCACGGCAGGGGCCAGCAACAGCGCCTGCAGCACCAGCGTCAGCAGCATCGCCATGCGCCGCAAACCGTTGAGTAGTGGGTGAGCCATGATTGCAGCGCCATGCATGCTCAGGTCAGAAGAAGATGATGCCGCCGAGCGAGGCGCCGCTCATCTTCGCTTCGCTGCCGTTGAAGCCCTTGGAGCGGGTCTGCCCCACTTCGCCCACCAGCGTGATGGCGCTGTTCAGCGTGTAGTACGCGCCCAGCGTGAGGTTGGCGTTCGACTTCAGGCCGCCGGTGCCCGGCGTGTTGTCGCTGTTCTTGCTGATGCCGTAGCCCAGGCCCAGCTTCATCTTGCCGGTGGCCTTGTAGGTGCCCTGCACGAAGTAGTTGCGCGCCGTGGTTTCGCCCTGGTCGGCGTCGGACAGCACGCCCAGGCCTTTGCCGCCCTGCACGTTGGCCAGCAGGCCGAGCGCGCCTTCGCTGTACGAGGCGCCCGCTTCGAAGGCGCGCATGGTGAAGTCCTGCACGCCCGGGGTGACCGATTCGAACTTCTGTCCCTTGGCGCCTATCCAGGCCTTGGCGCCGCCGGCGCTCCAGGTCAGTTGGCCCTGCAGCTGCGGGCTGGTCTTGGTCGAGTACACCGACGGCGTGAGCAGCGGCGTGTCGGACACGGGGCTCACCAGCGCGACATCGACGCCGAAGCCGCTGCTCTTCGGCGAGCTGTAGGCGATCTGGCCGTAGTAGCCGACGTAGCTGTACCCGGCGCCGATATGGCCCAGTGTGACGCGGCCGCGCTGGGTGGCCTGCACCGGCGCACCGGCGCCGATCAGCGTCATGTCGCCGAAGATGGCGCCGGCGCCGAACAGGCCGTTGTCGCGGCCCATCTTGATGGTGCCCATGTCGGCTGTGCCAAAGGTGAAATAGGCCTGGCGCACGTCCACGCCGCTGTTCTGGCTGATGGCGCTGTCGGTGGCAGTGGCGTGGTAGATGCCGATCAGCGCTTTCACGTCGTAGCCGCCCAGGCTGGAGCTGGCCGAGGTGACCAGGCCGTTGGGCAGCAGGCCGTTGCCGATGGTGCTGCGGTCGTCCTGGCCGCCGCAGCCCAGGCCCTTGCTGGCCAGCGCCAGCCCGCCCACCGCGTCGCCGGAGCAGGACACCTGCGTGTAGTAGGCGTTGACGATGCCGCCCACGCCCACGGTCCAGTCGCCCGCTTTAAAGTCAACTGCGCCGGCATGCTGCGATGCGAAAGTAGCCACTGCCATGCCGCTCATGATGATCCTCTTCATTCCTGTCTCCCTTGGTTTTATGTTTGACCGCACCGCGTTCGGTGCACTACCCAAGGGGCAAATTGCGTGCCGGGTTGGCGGCAGAGGGAAAGCCCTGCGGCGGCGCGCCGCTTCTGTGCCATTACGGATCAGAAGCGCGCCGCAGGTGTCCCTATTCTCTACACCGCCTTGCCCAGCTGCTCAAGGATGGCGGGGTTCTCCAGCGTGGACACGTCCTGCGTGATTTCGCCGCCCTGCGCCAGCACGCGCAGCAGGCGGCGCATGATTTTCCCGGAACGCGTTTTCGGCAACTGGTCGCCAAAGCGCACATCCTTGGGCTTGGCGATAGGTCCGATCTCCCTGGCCACCCAGTTGCGTAGCTCCTGCGCCAGCGCCCTGGCATCCGCGCCGCCGGGGCGCGCCTTCTTCAGCACCACGAAAGCGCAGATCGATTCGCCGGTGGTGTCGTCCGGCTTGCCCACCACGGCAGCTTCGGCCACTTGCGGATGCGCCACCAGCGCGGACTCGATCTCCATCGTGCCCATGCGGTGGCCCGATACGTTGAGCACGTCGTCGATACGGCCGGTGATGGTGAAGTAGCCGCTATCCTTGTCGCGCACGGCGCCGTCGCCCGCCAGGTACAGCGCGCCGCCCAGCTCCTCGGGGAAGTAACTGCTGCGGTAGCGCTTGGGGTTGTTCCAGATGGTGCGTATCATCGACGGCCACGGGCGTTTCACCACCAGGATGCCGCCCTGCCCGTCCGGCACGTCGTGCCCCGCCTCGTCCACCACGGCGGCCATGATGCCCGGCAGCGGCAGCGTGCACGACCCCGGCACCAGCGGCGTGGCGCCCGGCAGCGGCGTGATCATGTGGCCGCCGGTCTCGGTCTGCCAGAAGGTGTCGACAATCGGGCAACGCTCGCCGCCCACGTGCTGGTGGTACCAGCGCCAGGCTTCGGGGTTGATCGGCTCCCCGACCGAGCCAAGCAGGCGCAAGGTGCTCAGGTCGTAGTTGCGCGGGTGCGCCGCCGGGTCCATGTCGCTGGCCTTGATCAGCGAACGGATCGCGGTGGGCGCGGTGTAGAAGATGCTCACGCCGTGGCGCGCGATGGTCCGCCAGAAGCGGCCCGCGTCCGGATAGGTCGGCACGCCTTCGAAGATCACCTGGGTGGCGCCCACCGCCGTGGGCCCGTAGGCGATGTAGCTATGGCCCGTGACCCAGCCGATATCGGCGGTGCACCAGTACACGTCGTCCGGCTTGATGTCGAAGCTCCACTTCATGGTCAGCGCGGCCCACAGCAGGTAGCCGCCGCTGGAGTGCTGCACGCCCTTGGGCGTGCCGGTGGAGCCGGATGTGTACAGGATGAACAGCGGATGTTCCGCGTTGACCCACTCGGGCTCGCATTGCTCCGGCTGGTCCGCCGTCAGGTCATGCAGCCAGATGTCGCGGTCCGACACATGGGTGACGCCGCCGCCGGTGCGCTGGTAGACGATCACGTGCTTGACGCTGCCGCAGCCGCCCAGCGCCAGCGCCTCGTCGACGATGGATTTCAGCGGCAGCCGTTTGCCGCCGCGCAGCTGCTCGTCCTGCGTGATGACGGCTGCAGCGCCGGCATCCATGATGCGCTCCTGCAGCGCCTTTGCGGAAAAGCCGCCGAACACCACCGAATGGGTGGCGCCGATGCGCGCGCAGGCCAGCATGGCGGCCACGCCCTCGACCGACATGGCCATATAGATCACCACCCGGTCGCCCTTGCCGATGCCGCGCGCCCGCAGGCCGTTGGCGATGCGGCACACCCTGGCGTGCAGGCCCCTGTAGGTCACGTGCGAAAAGGCGCCGTCGTCCGCTTCGAAAATGATGGCGATCTTTTCGCCCAGGCCGCGCTCGATATGCCGGTCCAGGCAGTTGTAGGAAACGTTCAGCCGGCCGTCGTCGAACCAGCGGTAGAACGGCGCCGCGCTTTCGTCCAGCACGCGGGTGAACGGCACTTGCCAATCGAGATTGGCGCGGGCCAGCATGCCCCAGTAGCCCTCGTAGTCTTGCTCGGCGTGCGTGCACAAGGCCTCGTAGGCGGCCATGTCGGGAATGGCCGCTTGCGCGGAGAACGCGCGCGGCGGCATGTAAGTCGTTTGCATTTGCTACTCTCCCAAAAGATCCAAAAAAAACTGGCGACCGAAGCCGCCAGAAAGACACCAGGCAATCGATCCGTTTATTTCATCAGCTTGAACACCCACACCGAGCCGCCCTGCTCCAGGAAGTTGACCTTCTTGGCTACTTCCCCGCCCCACAGCGGCACCGCGCCGCCCCAGCCGGACACCACGGCCACGTACTGCACGCCGCCTTCCTGCCAGGTGACCGGCGGCGCCACCACGCCGGAGCCGGTCTGGAACTTCCACAGCTCCTTGCCGCTCTTGGCGTCCAACGCTTTCAGATAGCCTTCCGGCGTGCCGTAGAACACCAGGCCGCCGGCGGTGGCCATCACGCCGCCCCACAGGGGCGCATTGTTCTTCACTTCCCAGGCGATCTTGCCGCTCTTGGGATCGACCGCGCGCAGCGCGCCGATGTAATCGTCGAACAGCGGCTTGATGGTGAAGCCCGCGCCCAGGTAGGCACCGCCCTTCTTGTAGCTGATCGGCTCATTCCAGATGTCCATGCCCCACTCGTTGGCGGGCACGTAGAACAGTTTGGTCTGCGGGCTGTACGCCATCGGCATCTGGTTCTTGGCGCCCAGGAAGGCCGGCGCGGCGAACACGGTCTTGCCCTTCTTGCCCTCCTCACCCTTGGTCGGATCGCCGGGACGGCCTTCGGGGATGAATTTGGGGCGGCCGGTCTGCAGGTCGATGCCCGAGGCCCAGGTGATCTTCTTCACAAACGGGAACGCGTTCTGCAGCTTGCCGGTGGCTGCATCGTTCACGTAGAAGTAGCCGTTGCGGTCGGCCTTGCCGCCATAGCGCTTGCCGTCCATGTCGAAGGTGACGAATTCATTGGCGCCGTCGAAGTCCCAGGCGTCGTTCGGCGTGTTCTGGTATGCCCACTTGATCTGGCCGGTGGTCACGTCCAGCGCCACGGTGGACGAGGAATACAGGTTGTCACCGGGGCGCAGGTGACTGTTCCACGGGGCCGGATTGCCGGTGCCGAAGTAGGCCAGCCCGGTCACCGGATCGTAGGTGCCTCCCATCCAGGTGGAGGCGCCGCCGGTTTTCCACAGGTCGCCGGGCCAGCTCTTGTTCGGCGTGCCGGTGATGCCGTTGTCGATGGCGTTGCCGTCCTTGTCGTACTTGTGGCCCATGTGGCCTTCCACCATGGGGCGCGACCAAACCAGCTCGCCGGTGCGGGGATTGCGCGCTTCCACCCGGCCGACGATGCCGAACTCGCCGCCGGACACGCCGGTCAGCAGCAGCCCCTTGGCGATCAGCGGGGCCGCCGTCATCGAATAGCCGGCGGCGTAGTCGTCCACCTTTTCCTTCCAGACGATCTTGCCGGTATCCTGGTCCAGCGCCACCAGCTGCGCGTCCAGCGTGCCGAAGATGACCAGGTTGTCGAACAGCGCGGCGCCGCGGTTGACCACGTCGCAGCAGGGCATGATGCCGTCCGGCAGGCGGTGTTCGTATTTCCACAGCTTGGCGCCGTTCTTAAGGTCCACCGCGAAAATGCGCGAGTACGAGGCGGTGACGAACATTTTTCCGTTGTGGATCAGCGGCTGCGACTCCTGGCCGCGCTGCTTCTCGCCGCCGAAGGAAAACGACCAGGCCGGCGTCAGCCTGCCGACGTTGGCGGTGTTGATCTGCGTCAGCGGCGAATAGCGCTGGCCCTCCGAGCCCATGCCGAAGGACAGCACAGCCGCGGTATTTTTCGATGCTCCGTCCAGCATACTGGTGGTAACGGCAGCGCCGCCCGCCGCCCATGCCAGGCCCACGCTGCCCGACGCCAGCAGCAATCCTACGAATGTTTTTTGCATTTTGTTCTCCTCTTGACTTCCCATGTTTTTATAAAAGACCAAGTTCCCTGCATTCCTCGTCGGTGAACACCCGCGAGCGGGTGAGAAAGCGCCGCCCGGTGCCGTTATCGAGCGAGAACATGCCGCCGTTGCCCGGCACCACGTCGATAATCAGTTGCGTGTGCTCCCAGTAGCCGAACTGCTCCAGCCCCATGTAGAAAGGCGCCCCATTCAGGTTGCCCAGGTAGACGTCGGTGTCGCTCAGATTGAACTCGCCGGCCTGGTAGCACATCGGCGTGCTGCCGTCGCAGCAGCCGCCGGACTGGAAGAACATGATCGGCCCGTGCCGGTGGCGCAGTTCGGCGATCATCTCCAGTGCGGGGCCAGTCGCGATAACGCGGGCTACGGCTGCTTTCATGTCGGTCTCTCAGAAGAAGCCCAGCGCTTTAGGGCTGTAGCTCACCAGCAGATTCTTGGTCTGCTGATAGTGGTCCAGCATCATCTTGTGGTTTTCGCGGCCAATGCCGGACTGCTTGTAGCCGCCGAAGGCAGCGTGCGCCGGATACAGGTGGTAGCAGTTGGTCCACACGCGGCCGGCCTGGATGCCGCGCCCGATGCGGAAGGCGCGCGCGCCGTCGCGGGTCCATACGCCTGCGCCCAGGCCGTACAGCGTGTCGTTGGCGATGCGCAGCGCGTCCGCCTCGTCCTTGAAGGTCGTGACCGACACCATCGGCCCGAAGATCTCTTCCTGGAAGATGCGCATGGTGTTGTCGCCCTTGAACACGGTGGGCGTGACGTAGTAGCCGCCTTCCAGCTCGCCGCTCTGCACATTGCGCGCGCCGCCGGCCAGCAGCTGGGCGCCTTCCTGCTTGCCGATATCCATATAGGACAGGATCTTTTCCATCTGCTCCTGCGATGCCTGGGCGCCGATCATGGTGGCCGAATCGAGCGGGTTGCCCTGCTTGATGGCGGCCACGCGCTTCAGGGCGCGCTCGATGAAGGCTTCGTAGATCGACTCCTGGATCAGCACGCGCGACGGGCAGGTGCACACCTCGCCCTGGTTCAGCGCGAACATGGCGAAGCCCTCCAGGCATTTATCGAAGTAGTCGTCGTCGGCCGCCATCACGTCTTCGAAGAAGATGTTGGGCGACTTGCCGCCCAGCTCCAGCGTGACCGGGATCAAATTCTGCGCGGCGTACTGCATGATCAGGCGGCCGGTGCCGGTTTCGCCGGTGAAGGCGATCTTGGCGATGCGCTTGTTCGAGGCCAGCGGCTTGCCCGCTTCCAGGCCGAAGCCGTTGACGATGTTCAGCACGCCGGGCGGCAGCAGGTCGCCGATCAGCTCCGCCAGCACCATGATGGAGGCCGGGGTCTGCTCGGCCGGTTTCAGCACCACGCAGTTACCCGCCGCCAGCGCCGGCGCCAGCTTCCATACCGCCATCAGGATGGGGAAGTTCCACGGAATGATCTGGCCCACCACGCCCAGCGGCTCGTGGAAGTGGTAGGCGTAGGTGGTGTCGTCGATCTGCGCCACCGAGCCCTCCTGGGCGCGGATGCAGCCGGCGAAATAGCGGAAGTGGTCGATCGCCAGCGGAATGTCGGCCGCCATGGTTTCGCGGATCGGCTTGCCGTTGTCGATGGTCTCGGCGGTGGCGATCAGCTGCAGGTTCTGCTCCATGCGGTCGGCGATGCGGTTCAGGATGTTGGCGCGCTCAGCCTGCGAGGTCTTGCCCCAGGCTTCCTTGGCGGCGTGCGCCGCGTCCAGCGCGATCTCCACGTCCTCCGCCGTCGAGCGCGCGATCTCGCAGAACGGCAGCCCGGTGATCGGGGTCAGGTTGGCGAAGTACTCGCCTTTTACCGGCGCCACGAACTTGCCGCCGATGTAGTTGTCATAGCGTTGCTTGAAAGGGTTGGCGACGCCCAGTTTGTTGATATCCGCGAGATTCATGTCATCCTCTTTCTTCAATGTGGGTTGGACTTGCATCCTCTATTTCGCAAACACCGTGCCAGCTGCCTGCACGGCGAAAACGGCGCCTGCGCTGTTGCAAGGTGTGCCAAAGTTGAACAGGTGTGCCACGGCGGCTGTTTCAGGTGTGACCGCGCTCAGGGAATCGCCACGCCCCAGGGCAGCTCGCCCACGGCGATGTCGGCCACCTTGCGCGCGCTGGCGGTGTCGATCACGGAAACGCTGTTGGAGCGGCCGTTGGCCACGTACAGCTTGGCGCCGTCCGGCGTGATGGCCATATTCCACGGCCGCTTGCCGACCGCCACCGTGGCGCTGACGGTGTTGCTGACGGCATCGATCAGCATCACGCTGCCGTCGGTGCCGTTGGAGACGTAGACCTGCTTGCCGCTGGGGTGCACGGCAATGCCGTTGGCGTTGCGCCCGGCCGGGATTTTCGCCAGCGTGCTGCGGGTGGCGGTGTCCACCACGTACACCGTGTTCACCAGTTCGCAGGCGATATAGGCGCGGCGGCCGTCCGGCGAAAAACCGATGCCGCGCGGACGCAGGCCGACCGCCACCGTGCCGGCCTGGCGCCGCTGCGCCACGTCGATCACGTCCACCTGCTCGGCTTCCTCGGCGCTGACGTAGAGCCAGCGGCCGTCCGGGCTGAACACGGCATGCTCGGGGTTGCGGCCCTGGACCGGGATGTCGGCCAGGCGCTCGCCGCTGCGGGCGTCCACCAGCGTGACGCTGTTGCCCTCTTCCACCGCGACGGCGGCGTAGCGGCCATCCGGCGACACGCTCACGCCTTCCGGCGATTTGCCCAGCGCCAGCGGGGTTGGCGTGGCGCCGCCGGCGCTGTCGAGCATCAGCAGCGTGTTGCTGCCGGCGTCCGTCACGAACAGCCGCGTGCCGCCGGGAACCGCCGCAATGCCGCGCGGCCGCTTGCCGGCCGCCAGGCTGCGCAGCACCGTATCGGTGGCGGTATCGACTACGCTGACCGTGCCGGACTTCTCGTTGGGCACATAGGCCAGCGGCGCCGCATTGGCAGCTTGGGCAGATTGCGCCAGCAAGCAGGGGAGGATTGCAGAAACGGTTGCAAACACGCGCGCGGCGCGTAGACAATACGGGGTTTTCATGACTGCCTCTTGAAGGATCGCGCCTGCGGGATGCGCGCGCGTGCAGCAGACGATGCAAGCGCCATGCCACGCGCGCGGCGCGGAGCAGCCATGGCAGGTATATTGCTTACGGGTTGAAGCAGACTTGCCGGCCCCCGCCAGGCAGGCGAGGAACTCAACCAAGGAGATTGACCATGCAGCACCGATTTCGTTTGAGGGCTGTCGCAGCCCTGTTCAGCGCTGGCGCCCTGCCGCTCACGCCCACCGTCCACGCGGCCGATGCAGCCGGTGCGGCCGATGCAGCCGTCGTCATCGTCAGCGGCAGCCGCGTGGAACACAGCAGTTTCGACTTCCCGGCCGCCGTCGACGTGGTCGGCGCGGAGCGCATCCGCGACAGCCAGATGCGCGTGAACGCGTCCGAAGCCCTGGCCTCCGTGCCAGGCCTGGTGGCACAGAACCGCCAGAACTACGCGCAGGACTTGCAAATATCGTCGCGCGGCTTCGGCGCCCGCTCCGCCTTCGGCGTGCGCGGCGTGAAGCTGATCGCCGACGGCATCCCGGCCAGCATGCCGGACGGCCAGGGCCAGGCCGCCACCTTCAACCTCGACATGGCCGAGCGCATTGAAGTGCTGCGCGGCCCGTTCTCTGCGGTGTACGGCAACCACGCCGGCGGCGTGGTGCAGCTGTTCACGCGCGACGGCGACGGCGCCCCCAGCGTGGAAACCACCCTGTCCGCCGGCAGCGACGGCGCCCGCAAACTGGACCTGAACGCGCAAGGCAAGTCGGGCGGCATCGGCTACGTGCTGGACGCCTCCCGCTTCGACACCGACGGCTACCGCGACCACAGCGCGGCGCGGCGCGACCAGGCCTACGCCAAGCTGACGCTGGCGCCGGGCGCCGGCGGCAAACTGACCATCACCGCCAGCGGGCTGCGCCAGAAGGACACGCAAGACCCGCTCGGCGTCACCTGGGCCACATGGCGGCGCGACCAGCGCGCCGGCGAAACCGACGCCACCGACACGGCAACGCCCAAGCGCACCTTCGCGGAACGCTACAACACCCGCAAGAGCATCGACCACAAGCAGATCGGCGCGGCGTGGGAGCAGAGGATCGGCGCCGGCGACAGCAAGCTGCGCGTCACCGTCCATGGCGGCAACCGCCAGGTGATCCAGTACCAGGCCTTCTCGCGCGCATTCCAGGCCCCGGCCAGCCATTCCGGCGGCGTGGTCGATTTCGACCGCGATTTCAGCGGCGCCGACGTCAGCTGGGTGGACGTGCGGGCGCTGGCGGGCGGCAAGCTGACGTCCACGGTCGGCATCGAATACGGCCGCTCGAAGGACGACCGCAAGGGCTACGAGAACTTCAGCGGGACCGAACTTGGCGTGAAAGGCAGGCTGCGGCGCGACGAAACGGACAAGGTGAGCAGCACCGATCCCTACCTGCAAGCCGAATGGGCACAGGGGCCTTGGGTGCTGAACGCGGGCCTGCGGCACAGCCGCTTCAAGGTGGACGTGAGCGACCGCTATCTGTCCAACGGCAACGACAGCGGCGGCTTGCGCTACAGCCGCACCACGCCGGTGGCCGGCCTGCTGTACAAAGTATCGCCGGCGCTGAACGTGTACGCCAGCGCCGCGCGCGGCTTCGAAACGCCCACGCTGAATGAGCTGTTCTATTCCGGTACCGGCGGCGGCTTCAATTTCAAGCTGCAGCCTGCCCGCAGCACGCACGCTGAAGCCGGCGTGAAAACCATGCTGGGCAGCGGCACCCGCATCGACGCGGCGCTGTTCCAGGTGCGAACCGACGACGAGCTGGTGGTGGATGCGTCCAGCGGTGGCCGCACCAGCTACCGCAATGCCAGCAAAACGCTGCGGCGCGGCGCCGAAGTGTCCGCCGAAACGGCGCTGGGCCATGGCTTCAGCGCGCGCGCGGCGCTGACGGCGTTGCGCGCCACATACGACCAGGCCTTCGGCAACGTGCTGAAAGGCAGCCGCCTGCCGGGCGTGCCGAATGCCTACGCCTATGGCGAGCTGGCCTGGCAATTGCCGTCGCGTGCACTGGGCGCCGCCGTCGAAACGGTGGCTGCGGTCCGTGTCTACGCGGAAGACAGCAACACCGAGAAGACTGCGCCCGGCTATGCCATCGTCAACCTGCGCGTCACCGCACAGCAGCAAGCCGGCGGCTGGCGCTTCAAGCAGTTCGCGCGCCTGAACAATGCGGCTGACCGTGCCTACGTGGGATCGGTGATCGTGGGCGATACCAATAAGCGCTACTACGAGGGAGCGCCGGGCCGCAACTGGCAGCTGGGCGCCAGCGCGCAGCACCAGTTCTAACGAGGAAAACCACGGCCGCCAAAAGCGGCCGGCGCTGAAGCGCCGCCATGGCGCCACGGCCTGGTTCAGCGCCGCCGTCAGAAGCGGTAGCGCAAGCCGGCCGAGATAGAGCGCGGCGCGCCGGGCGCCACAAAGCGCGCCAGTTCAGCCTCGCCGCCCGCGCCGTGCGGACTGGCCAGTTGCCCGCCCGGGAACATGTCCGCGCCCACGGCGCCGAAAGTCTCGTAGCGGCGGTTGCCCACATTGTTCACGCGCGCGAACAGCTCCCAGGCCGCTTGCGGCTTGTAGCTGAGGCGCAGCGCCAGCAGCGCATAACCGCGCGTGCGCAGGTCGGCGCGCTGCGGCGCCCCACCCTCTTCCGTATCGGCGGACAGCCCATCCTCATTGCCCTGCGTGCCCTGGCTGGACACCGCGCGCCATTCCGCGCCCAGCGTGAGTCCGCCGCCCGCCCTCCAGTCCAGCGCCAGCTTGGCGCTATGCCGGGGCAAGCCCGCAATGCGCGTACCGGGCGTGACCGCCACGTTGCGGGTGCCGGTGAACAGCGAGCCGTTCGAGGCATACACGGCGTCCAGCCAGCTATAGCTGAAGCGCGCGGCAAACGGACCGCGCTCGGCGGCCGCGCTCAAGTCCAGCCCCTGGTGGCGGGTGCGGTCGAAGTTGGAGAAATAGCCGTGCTGGGTCAGTCCCGCGCTGCGGAACAGGATGTCGTCCTGGTTGCGGGTGCGGTAGATGGTGGCGGTGACCGAGTCGCGGCCGGCCTGCCAGCGTGTGCCCGCCTCCACCGTGCGCGACACCACCTGCTTCAGATAGGGGTCGGACTGCAAACCTACCGGCAGCCGGCAAGGCTGATCCGGATCGGCGCAGCCGAGTTCTATCACGGTCGGCATGCGGGTGCTCTGCGCGGCGTTGGCAAACACCGTCCAGCCGGGCGCAGCTTCATGCGCAACGCCGAGCGCGGGATTCAGCTTGCGATAGCTGAATGCCTCGCGCGGCTGCGGCACGCCCTCGTTGCTGATGGTGCTGGCCACGCGCGCATGGCCATAGCGGGCGGATGCGGTCAGCCAGGTTCGGGCAGTGAGGGCCCAGGTGCCGCTGGCGTAGGCGCTGCTGCTGCGCGCCCTGCCGTCGACCGAAGCATCCAGTTCCCGCTCGCCGCCGCCGGCGGACACGCCGCGCAACGCGTCGAAGCCGGCTTCCTGCTCGTACTGCGCAAAACCCACCTTGCTGCGGTCGTGCGCCAGCCCGGCCATCAGTTGCAAGCCGGGCAGCTGCGCCGACCATTGCGCGCTGAAGCCCTGGCTGCGCTGGCGTGTGCTGCTGGTGTTCAGCGAGGCGCTGTGCAAGGCGGCGCCCTGCGCCCGCGTGTGGGGGCACTCGTCCGGCTCGAGCGGCTGCCCGCCGGCGCCGAAACCCTCGCCGCACGCTTCCACGTAGTCCGCGTACTGGTCATCGACGTCGCCGTTCACCGTGTCGCGGCGGCTATTGCGCAGATAGGCGGCAACCGTCAGCTGCATGTCCGGGGCGAGGCGGCGAGTTACGCTCGATTGCGCCTGGCGCAGCCGGTTGCGCGTTTCGTCAGGCCAGGTGTAAGCGGAACGGCGGTCGTGCTCATACAGGCCGTCCGGCAGCAAGCCGTTGCCAACCAGGCGGCTTTCGCCGCCCAGCATGGTGAGCTGCCATTCTGTATCGCGCTCCACCCTGCCCAGCTTGACGAACAGATTGGCGAGCCGCCCATCCGAATGCGCGCGCCAGCCACCGTCGCCGAACAAGGTGGCGGCGGTAAACAGATGCCACCCGCCGCGCGCAGCGCCGTAGGCCAGGTCGGCGCGCCGCTGGCGGTGGCTGCCGCCGCTGATGGCGCCGCTGAAGCCGGGGTCGCTGGCGCCGGAGCGCGTGTTCAGCGCCAGCGCACCGCCCAGCGTGTTCAGGCCGTACAGGGGATTGGAGCCCGGCGCCAGCAGCACGCTGCCGATCGCCGCTTCCGGCAGCATGTCCCAGTTGACCACGTCGCCAAAGGGTTCGTTCACGCGCACGCCGTCCAGGTAGACCGAGATGCCCTGGCCCGTGCCCAGCACCGGCGAAGCGCGAAAGCCGCGATAGGTCAGGTCGTTCTGGAACGGGCTGCCGGAAATTTCGTTCACGTTCACGCCGGCAAAGCTGCGCGCCAGCAGTTCGCTCAGGTTGCCGCCGTCGGCGCGCGCCAACGCCGCGTCGGTCGCGGTCTGCACCGCATACGGCAGGGTTTTGCGTTCCACGCCCAGCCCCGGCAGCGGCGCCATACCGACGATCTCCACGCTGGCTATCGGCGAGGCGTGGGCGGCGCCGGCCATGACCGCGCCGTGCGCCAGCGCCGATACGGCCAGCACCAGCTGCCTGCGGCGGATGCCGGCCGCGCCGCGCCTGGCAGCTTGGCGGGCGCCAGCCGCGTTCATGGCTGCACCATGCGCACCCCGTGCTTGGCAAAGATGGCCTGCAGTTCGCCGCTGGCCCGCATCTCGTTCACGGCCGCCTGCAGCAGGCGCGCCACGTCCTGGTCATCCTTGCGCACCGCCATGCCGACCGCCCAGCCGTTGCGCGGCAGACGCTGGAACACCGCCTGCTCCAGCGGGAACGCGGGATCGCCCTTGAACACGGCCTCGATTTCCGAACGGTTGGCCAGCACCGCATCCAGCCGGCCCGCTTTCAGCTCCTCCAGCGCGGCGGCGGCCGTGGGGAAGATGCGCACGTTGTCGCGGAAGCGGCCATTGCCTTCGCCCAGCAGCACCATGGCCGCGATCGACACCTTTTCCACGCCCACGCGCTTGCCCGCCAGCGCCTCGATACTGTCGAACGCCGGCATGGCCTGCGCGCTGCGCACCAGGCGCACCGCCTCCACGTGGTAAGGCGCGAAAATCTGCACCTTGTCGTTCTCCGCCATCAGGCGGCTGTCGACCGGCACGTGCAGCAGCACGTCGGCCGGGCCGTAGCCGAGGTAATGTCCCTTCCACACCATGTTGCGCAAGTCGTCGCCCAGGTTCTCGCCGGCCGGGAAAGGCAGCAGCGTCAGCCTGAGTTTGAGCTTTTTGGCCAGCGCCTCGGCCAGGTCGATATCGATGCCGGCGCCATGGTCGGAGAACGGCGCGAACTCGCTATAGACCGCCACCTTCAGCGTGCCCGTTTGCTGCAGTTTGTTCCAGTCGGCCTGCGCCGGCAGAACGGTGGCGGCCAGCGCCAGCGCCGCCGCAGCCTTGCGGTAAATATGGGAATGGAGCATGGCGTCCTCCCGGCGTCAGTTGGTTTCGCGGCGGGTTTCCAGATAGGTCTTGATGGCCCACATGGCTTCCTGGTTGAAGATGCCCTCGAACGGAGGCATGTACACCGCGCCGTTGCGCACCTTGCCGGCGCGGATGGAGCTCAGGTAGTAGGCGTCCACGTCCTTGAAGCAGGCCGCTTTCTTGGCGGCGTTCTTGATATTGGCGCAGTCGCGGTCCATCAGCCGCAGGTCGGGCGCGATGCCGCCCGATACCGCCTCCAGGCCGTGGCAGCGCGCGCAGTTCTGGTTGTAGGCGGACGAGCCTATCTTCAGCGCCAGCTTGTTGCCCTTGTAGGGATTCTCGTCGCGCCATTTATCGCCCAACGGCGCCAGGCCGGTGGTGTCCACGCCTTGCGGCGTGACTGCGCCATGCGCCTGGGCGCCGAAGGAAGCGATGAGGGCTGCGGCCGCGATGCAGAGGGTAAGTGCGCGTTTCATGATGCTGTCTCCTGTAGTTGTGAATAGCTGCTTATCCACCAGGAGCAATTGGCGTGCCACGCGGTTTTGCCATGCGCGCGCTGGCACGGTGTGCCAGTTTGGAACAGGTGTTACGCCATCAACAGGCGGAAATGGTACAAGTGCTGTGCCGCTCGCCCGCTTCGAAGCGGATCTCCACCGGCAGGAAGCGCCCGATCACGCCGGCATTGGTGAGCGCATGCTGCGACACGCGGTCCAGCGTGAACTTGCCGCCGCCCGCCAGCGCCATCGGCAGCATCAGCTGGTCCGCCAGATGTTCGCCCACGGCGGCCCCGGACGCGATATAGCGGCGCGCTTCGCCGAGCGCATGCCGGGCCACTTCCTCGGCCCGCACGGCCTTCTCGCCGAAGCCTGCGAATACCTCGGTAACGTATTCGGACTCCAGCGTGATGAGCAGCACATTGCCCGGCCCCTCCTCGTCCGGCAAGCGCCGCTCATGCAGTTGGGACTCGGACCAGCCCAGTCCCGTGGCCACGCATTCCAGTTCGCGCCGCGCCACGCGCGATGGCACGCCCGCAACCAGGCTCTCGGCATAGGAATTGCGCCGCGCGCCGGGTGACACCAGCTCGATGCGCCGCAGCTGCGCACAAGGCTGCACGCGCGCGACGATTTCGCCGCCGCCGGCCGGATAGAAGCCATGGCGCTTCAACTCTATCGCCAAATCCGCCCCCATCGCGGCCATCACGCGGCCATAGCTGCGCTCGAGGAAATGCGCGGGCGGCGCCTTGGGATTGTGCGTGCCGCCGCTGACCGTCACCGTGGACGGCGCATCGGCGAACAGCAGCGCCGGCAGCAGGGTTTGCAGCACCAGCGTGCTGCTGCCGGCGGTACCGATGGCGAAGCGGTAGCTGCCGCCACGGATGCGGCCTGGCCGGAACGCCAGCTCGCGCGCGCCCACCACCGCCTGCGACACATCCGCTCCGCACACCGCAGCCGCAGCCTGCACCGCAACCAGGTGCTGCCGCATCAAGCCCGGCTTGGCGCGGTTGGCGCGGATGTTCACGATGCGGAAGGGACGCCCGGTAATCATCGACAGCGTGAGCGCGCTGCGCAGCACCTGGCCGCCGCCCTCGCCCTGCGAGCCATCCAGCTCTATCAAGCCGTCCATCATCGTCATCCTTTCACGCAGACGACCTGCTTCAGCGTGTGCACCACTTCCACCAGGTCGCGCTGGGCGTGCATCACCGCGTCGATGTCCTTGTAGGCCATCGGAATCTCGTCGATCACGTTGGCGTCCTTGCGGCACTCCACGCCCTGCGTGGCGCGCACCTGGTCTTCCAGCGTGTAGCGGCGCTTGGCCTCGTTGCGGCTCATGGTGCGGCCCGCGCCGTGGCTGCAGCTGTTGAAGCTTTCCGGGTTGCCCTTGCCGCGCACGATGAAGCTCTTGGCGCCCATCGAACCCGGGATGATGCCCAGCTCCCCCTCGCGCGCCGACACCGCACCCTTGCGGGTCACCAGCACGTCCTTGCCGAAATGGCGCTCCTTCTGCACGTAGTTGTGGTGGCAGTTCACGGCCTCGACGTGCGTTTCGAATGGCTTGGTGATCACGTTGCGCACCGCCGCGATCAGGTTCTGCATCATCACCTCGCGGTTCATGCGCGCGAATTTCTGCGCCCAGCCCACCGCTTCCACGTAATCGTCGTAATGCTGCGTGCCCTCGTTCATGTACGCCAAATCCTTGTCCGGCAGGTTGGCGATGTGGGCGCGCATGTCCTGCTGCGCCAGTTCGATGAAGTGGGTGCCGATGGCATTGCCCACGCCGCGCGAACCGGAGTGCAGCATGAACCACACCGCGCCCTGCTCGTCCAGGCACACCTCCACAAAGTGGTTGCCGCTGCCCAGCGTGCCGAGGTGGCGGTAGTTGTTGGTGTTCTTCAGCTTGGGCGTCTTCTGGCAGATGACGTCGAACTCGTCCTTCAGCTGCTCCCAGGCGGCGTCCACCGCCGACGGCGGCGTGTGCCAGGAACCCTCGTCGCGCCCCTTGTAGCCGCGCGTCTTCGGCGTCATGCCGTGCGGGATGGCTTTCTCGATGGCGCTGCGCAGCGGCCCCAGGTTGTCCGGCAGGTCGCGCGCGTTCAGCGTGGTCTTGGCCGCCATCATGCCGCAGCCGATGTCCACGCCCACCGCCGCCGGGATAATCGCGCCCAGCGTCGGGATCACGCTGCCGATGGTCGAGCCTTTACCCAGGTGCACGTCCGGCATCACCGCGATGTGCTTGTAAATAAAGGGCATCTTCGCCGTGTTGGCCAGCTGGGCCTTTGCCTGCTCTTCGACAGGCACGCCGCCGGTCCACATCTTCACCGGGCTGCCGCCCTGGTTATCCAGCAATTCGTAGGTTTCTTTTTTCATGATCGTTCCATTTAATCCGGTTTATACATCGCCGACAAGGGCGGCGAGAATGCCGTGCCAGACGAATATGCATGCTATTGCAATCACCGTGCCACATCGAGGCAGCAAGCTAAGTACTTGATAAATATAGAAACTTCGATTGTCACTCCAACAGGTGTTTTGTGATAAATTATCCCTAAAGATAAATGCTTATCCACCCATGAAAAAGAAGACAGTCATCCTGGGCTTCGTCGGCACCACGCTGGACAGCGGAAACGGCAGCGCGCGCTGGGAAAAGTGGCGGCCCACGGTGGCCATGGCGCAGCACGAGGACCTGGTGGTCGACCGCTTCGAGCTGCTCTACAACGGCAGCTACGGCCCGCTCGTCCAGCAAGTGGCGCAGGACATCGCCGCGGTATCGCCGGAGACCAGTGTTGCCCAGCACAAGCTGCACATCCGCGACCCTTGGGATTTCGGCGACGTCTACGGCGCCTTGTATGACTTCGCGCGCAGCTATCCGTTCGATCCCGACAAGGAGGAATACTGGATCCACATCACCACCGGCACACACGTGGTGCAGATCTGCCTGTTCCTGATGACGGAGGCGCGCTACTTTCCCGGCTGCCTGCTGCAGACTTCGCCGCCGCGCCGCCACGCTGCCGGCTCGCCCGGCAACTACACGCTGATCGACCTGGACCTGTCGCGCTACGACCAGATCGCGCAGCGCTTCGCCACGGCGCAGCAGGAAGGCGTGGCCTTTCTCAAGTCCGGCATCGCCACGCGCAATCCGCAGTTCAACCTGATGATCGACGAGATCGAGCACGTGGCCGTGCGCTCGCGCGCGCCCATGCTGCTGATGGGCCCCACCGGCGCTGGCAAGTCATTCCTGGCGCGCCGCGTGTTCGAGCTGAAGAAGGCGCGCCACCAGCTGAAGGGCGCGTTCGTCGAGATCAACTGCGCCACCCTGCACGGCGACGGCGCCGGGTCCACCTTGTTCGGCCACGTCAGGGGAGCCTTCACCGGCGCCGCCTCGGACCGTCCCGGCCTGTTGCGCACCGCGCACAAAGGCTTGCTGTTCCTGGACGAGATAGGGGAGCTGGGCCTGGACGAGCAAGCCATGCTGCTCAAGGCCGTGGAGGAAAAACGCTTCCTTCCAATGGGCGGCGACCATGAAGTGCAAAGCGACTTCCAGCTCATTGCCGGCACCAACCGCGACCTGGCCGTCGAGGTGGCGGCCGGCCGCTTCCGCGAAGACCTGTACGCCCGCATCAATCTATGGACCTACGCCCTGCCCGGCTTGTCCGACCGGCCGGAAGACATCGAACCCAATCTGGACTACCTGCTGCAGCAGTACAGCGCCGAGCATGGCGACGCGGTGCGCTTCAACAAGGAAGCCCGCGAACGGTTCATGGCCTTCGCCGCATCGCCCGATGCGCGCTGGAGCGGCAACTTCCGCGACCTGTCCGCCGCCGTCACGCGCATGGCCACGCTGGCCGAGGCCGGGCGCATCACCACGGCGGTGGCCGGCGCGGAAATCGCCCGCCTGCAGCGCCAGTGGCGCACGCTGACGCCCGGCGCCGGCACGGCCAACGGTCCGCGCATCGCGCTGGAAGACGTGATCGGCGAAGAAGCGGCGGCGCAGATCGATCTGTTCGACCGCGTGCAGCTGGAGGCGGTGCTGGCCGTGTGCCGCCAGTCGAAGACCATGTCCGACGCCGGCCGCAAGCTGTACGCCGTATCGCGTGCGGAAAAGGCCAAGCCGAACGATGCCGACCGCCTGCGAAAATACCTGGCCCGCTTCGGCCTGGACTGGGAGCAGGTGGCATAGGCTGCGCGCCCGGCCCCGGCTTACTGGTAAAGTAGGGCCAACCCGGAGGATGGAATGAACAAGGAACTTGAACTCAAAAAGTCCAAGCGCACCGCCCTGCTGTTCCTCGCTGCTGCAGCCCTGGTCTTTATGGTGACCGCCTTCCTGCCGCGCAGCTTCGCGGTGGATTGCGTGAAGGCGGTGTCGGAAGCGGCCATGGTGGGGGCGCTGGCCGACTGGTTCGCCGTGGCGGCGCTGTTCCGCAAGGTGCCGATTCCGCTCATCTCCGCGCACACCAACATCATCCCCAACAACAAGGACCGCATCGCCGACAATCTGGCGCGCTTCGTTCAGGAGAAATTCCTCGACCCGGAGTCGCTGGTGGGCCTGATCCGCAAGCATGATCCGATTGCCAAGCTGGGCACCTGGCTGGCCGAACCGGCCAACGACCGCATCCTCGGCGGCTACGTGGTGCGCCTGGCGGCCGGCATGCTGGACATGGCGGAGGACGCGCGCATCCAGCGCTTCCTGAAGGACGCCTTCCACGCCATGCTGGGCAAGCTCGATCTGTCGCGTTCACTGGCCACCGTGCTCGATGCGCTGACCAGGGACGGCCGCCACCAGGAAGTGCTGGACGACGTGATCGACGCCGCGCTGCTGCACCTACGCGCGCCGGAGAACCAGGAGCTGATCGCCAGCAGCATCATCCATTGGCTCAAGCGCGAGCACGCGGCGATGGAGAAGCTGCTGCCCACCGCCTGGCTGGGCGAGAAAGGCGCGGACTGGGTGACGGAAGCGCTCAACACGCTGCTGCTGGAAGTGGCGGAGGACCGTTCGCACAAGCTGCGCCGGCGGCTGGACCGCATGATCGCCGAATTCATCGTGCGGCTGCGCGAGGATCCGTCGTTCCACCAGCGCGCGGAAGAAATCAAGCGCTACATCCGCGACGGCGAAGCGGTGAACGCCTACCTGGCGGAGATCTGGAACGGCTTGCGCAGCTGGATGCGGCAGGACCTGGCGGCGGAGGAATCGGAGCTGCACCGGCGCGTGGCGGCGATGAGCAAATGGCTGGGCGAGGAACTGGCCCGCAACGAGGACTTGCGCGAGTCGCTCAGCCGGCACATGGAAGACGCGGCGCGCGCCATGGCGCCGGACTTCGCCGACTTCCTCACCCGCCACATCAGCGACACGGTGAAGAAGTGGGACACGGAAGACATGTCGCGCCAGATCGAACTCAATATCGGCAAGGACTTGCAATACATCCGCATCAACGGCACTATCGTTGGCGGATGTATCGGGCTACTGCTGTTCCTGTCCTCGCACCTGATCGGCCTGGTGCGCATGCAATGACGGCTTGGCGGCTTAGTAGGCCGTCAGCGCCTTGCCGAACTTGATCAGCCACAGACGGCTTGGACGTTCACGGTCGTCGCCACGGGTCACGCGGATGCTGTTGGCGGCGTTGCAGCCCACGGTGCTGCTGGTGACGATCGCGCCGTTCGCGTCCACATTGCACTTGGTGACGTCGGCATCCACCGCCACGCCGGCCGGGGTGTAGATCTTGGTCTTCAGGCCGAAGTCATTGTCGTTGGCCAGGGCCAGCGTGTTACCGTCGACAATCGTCAGGCCTTCGGCTTTTTCAGCCAGCCAGCCGATCGCGTTCAGATCCAGCAGCACGGTCTTCTTCAGCGCCACCACTTTCGACCAGTCAGCGCCGTTCACCGCCGCGCCGCCCATCGAGCTTTTCTCCAGGTCGGACGTGGTGGCGTTAAAGGCAGCCGCGTTGATGTCGGTCGCGTTCGCGATCTCCACCAGCATCAGCTTGTTGAACACTTTGCCGCTCGGCGCCGCGCCCTGTTCGATGACGATGAATTTGCCGTTGCCCAGCGCGACCACGTCGCCCAGCTTGGCGTTGCCGGTGCGGCCGTCCTGATAGTCGGCGCCGTTCAGCGGATAGGCGTACATTTTCGACGTGGTGCCGGTCGCCGGATCGAATTCCACCCAGCGCGTGAAGCGCGCGAAGCGTTCAACCTGCTCGCTCTTGCCAGTCACCGAGTACGGCGCGCTGCCGTCCGAGAGGGGGCTTTGCAGGAAGGTGTGCAGCTTGTCGGTGGTGGCGTCCAGTGCCATGCCTTCGATGCCGCGATTGGCGCGGCGCTTGGCGAAAATGGCAGGCAGGCCGCTGCCGGCAGCGTACTTGTTCTGGATGATGCCGGTGGCCGGGTCGATCTTCACCACGAAGGGACCGTATTCGTCCGCCACCCACAGCGCGTTGCGCTTCTTGTCCAGCACCACGGCTTCGCTGTCCAGGCCATTGGCATTGAAGGTAGCCTTGCCGCTGGCGTCGAACTTCATTGCATCCATCACAGGAATTTCAGCCGAGTTGCCCAGCGTGCCGGCGGGCAGCGGCAGGCCGGTGGCGTTGGCGGTGGCCGATGCCTTGATCGGCTGCACGGAAGTCAGCACCGCACCGTTTTTGCCAACCGTGACGATACCGATCGACGGCGTGAAGCTTGGCGCCGGGAAGATCTTTGCGCCCATTACGCCGCTGCCGGTGAGCGCCGGCACGTTAGGGCCGTCGCCGTTCGGGCCGCGGTCGGTCAGGCCGTAGAATTCCAGCTCGCCGTTGGCGTTTGTGCCCTTGAAAGCCAGCGAGGAACCGAACGATGGCAGGAAGCCGAGCGGGAAGTCTTCCTTCACCTTGGCGTTGCTGCCTTCATATGGAATGTAGTACTTGGCGTCCGCCTGCACCTGGTAGCGGGTGACGGTCACGCTCACGTCGCCCTGCGTGAAGGCCTGGTTGACCGGCGTACCGAGCTTCGATGCCATCGTGTCCTCAAAGTGTTCGCGTACCAGTGCGCGGCGCTCGTCGTCTACGCTGCGTGCCGCGTATTTTACGCCGGCTGCGGCCAGGTTGGCGGACAGCGCGCTATTGAACGCGGCGGCGGGCAGCGTGAAATCGGCGCTTTTCGCGGCCAACGCGGCTTTGACCTCGGAGGTGATCTTGATGCCGTTTTGCGGATCGCTGTCCTCGTCCAGCAGCTGCAGGGCCAGCAGGCGGTTGACCACTTTGAGGTCGCCGATATCGGTGGCGCCGGCCAGCTGCAACGGCGTGATGGTGGCGGCGCAAGCGGCGCTGCCCAGCGCGATGCCGCCGATGCTGAAGCTCACGGTGTCGCCCGTGATGCAGGTGAATTCGCCCTTGGCGCTGGTGCTGGCCTTGGCGGCGGTGCCCGCCACGTATTCCAGGCCTTCGACGGCGCCGTCCAGGAACAAGCCGCTGATCTGCGGCTTCACCGGCGCAACAACGGCCGGCGCATCATCACTGCTGCCGCAAGCGCTGAGCGCGACGGCAACGGCCAGGGACAACAGGGAGAGTTGGGGGAGCTTCATGCTGCGGACCTCTTCTGATTGAAAAGGCGCAGTCTACTGAGCAGTTGTTACAACAACATGACTGGAAAGCAAAAAACCCCGCCAGGATCACCCGGCGGGGTTTTGCTTATAACTAGCCTGACGATAACCTACTTTCACACTGGTTGCAGCACTATCATCGGCGCAAAATCGTTTCACGGTCCTGTTCGGGATGGGAAGGGGTGGGACCGATTTGCTATGGTCATCAGG
>NZ_JCAQOT010000023.1:0-1031912 GCF_059567845.1 Massilia sp. BGA-UO-ETr-WB1
TAGCAAATCGGTCCCACCCCTTCCCATCCCGAACAGGACCGTGAAACGATTTTGCGCCGATGATAGTGCTGCAACCAGTGTGAAAGTAGGTTATCGTCAGGCTAGTTATATGAAAAACCCCGCCAGGTGATCCTGGCGGGGTTTTTTGCTTTTCTGCTATGCTTTGCGCATGGAAATTAAGGCAATCACCGAAGAGCTGGCTGCCGCTGTGAAGGCTGTCAGGCTGCCAACTCGACCTGGCCACCTACCTGGGATAACCCAAGTAGGGAGTTGCCTTACTTGGCGATGAGCAGCAGGGTGCCGCGTCCGCACAAGCCGTAGGACGTGTTTTCGCCGCCGATCAGGTCCTCGCTGCCGGGGGCGCGCACTTGCGTGGCGCCTTCGGCCCAGCCGCAGCTGTCCGTCACGCGGTACCAGGTCTTGCCGGCGCCCGGCCACGGCAGCACGAAGTTCACCTGTGCGCTCCACGCGTTGTAGGCTACGTAAATCGCGGAAGCGCTGTCGCCGAACTCGCTGCCGTCGATGCGCCAGCCGATGGCATGGTTGGCCGCGTCGTTGAAGTAGGCCGCGTCCGCCACCTGGCCGTTCGGCTTGAACCAGCGCAGCTGTTCCATCACGTTGCCGTTGTTGTCCACGGCCGAGTAGAAGTTGGCCGGGCGCAGCGCCGGATGGGCTTTGCGGAAGGCGATCATGCCCTTGCTGAAGTTCTGGAAGTTGCTCTGGTCCGTGGTCCAGCTCCAGCCCTGCCAGTTCGCGCTGGAATCGAGGTTGTAGGGATTGTTGTTGCAGTTGAGGCTACGCAGCGCCTCGTCGCCGCCCACCACCATCGGCACGCCGGCCGACAGCATCATCAGGGCCATGCCGTTGCGCGCGGCTTTGCGCTGATCGGCTGCGATGTTGCCCTGGTCCCAGCTGTGGTTGTTGTCCTCGCCACCGTCGCTCACCCCGTATGGCCATGGCTGAGTGTTGTTCTTGCTGTTGCAGCTGTACAGGTCCTTCAGCGTGAAGCCGTCGTGCGCGGTGATGAAGTTGACCGAGTTCCATGGCTTGCGGCCGTCGTCGCCGTACAGGTCGCTCGAGCCGGCGAAGCGGGTGGCCATGGAGCCGGTGGTGACGGTGACCGAGCCGAGCTGGTTCTGGCTTGAGCGCACCATGTCGCGGTACAGGCCGTTCCACTCGGACCAGCCGGCCGGGAAGCCGCCCACCTGGTAGGAGTTGCCGCCGATGGCCCACGGTTCGGCGATCAGGTCGACGCCGCTGCCGCCCGCCGCGGGGCGCGGCGGCAGTTCGGCCACGATGCGGTTGAGCGCATTGGCGCTGTCGGTCTTCAGGAAGTTGAAGCAGCCGTGTTCGCAGGTGTTGCCCAGCACCGAAGCCAGGTCGAAGCGGTAGCCGTCCACGCCCAGCGTGTCGCGCCAGTAGGCCAGCGAATCGACGATCAGGTTCTGGGCGATGGGGTTGCGGGTGTTGTAGTTGCCGCCCACGCCGGTGTTGTCCCACGACGACTGCATGTCGCTGGTGAGCGAGTAGTAGGTGGGGTTGTCCAGGCCGCGCATGCTTTGCACGTTGTAGGTGGTGGTGTCGCTGCCGGACCAGGCGCCGCCTTCGCCGGTATGGTTGTAGACCACGTCGATCAGCACCTTGATGCCCTGGTCGTGGAAGGCCTTCACCATTTCCTTGAACTCGCGGGTGGGGCCGCCCGGCGTCTTGTCGGCGGCGTAGCGGCGGTCGGGCGCGAAGTAGTTCAGCGTCATGTAGCCCCAGTAATTGTCGCCGGTGGTGCTGGTGGGATCGGCGTCGTTGGTGTCGTTCTGGGTTTCCTGCACCGGCAGGAACTCGATGGCCGTCACGCCCAGGCTGGCCAGGTAGGCCGCTTTCAGGCCTGCGCCCTTGTAGGTGCCGCGGTAGGCGGCGGGAATGCCGGTGTCGTTCATGGTCAGGCCGCGCACATGGGCTTCGTAGACGATGTCGTCCTTCAGCGCGCGGGTCGGCTTGGTGCCGATGGACTGCGTGTCGCCGGCCAGCACCATGCCTTTCGGCGCCGACGAACCGCTGTCGATATTGCGGTACAGCGCGCCGCTGGCGTAAATGGTGCCGTTGGTCATGGTTGGCGTGGTCGGGTCATGGCTCAGCTCGCGGGCGTACGGGTCGCTCAGCAGCTTGTTCGGGTTGAAGCGGTTGCCCGCCGCGTCCACGTCGCTGATGAATCCGGTGGCCGAGCCCTTGGTCCAGGCTGCGTTGTAGGGCCAGTTCGGACCCCAGGCGCGGTAGCCGTAGTAGACCGTGCCGGTGATGCCGTAGCCGGCCAGTGCGGCGGCCGTCACATTGGCGCTCCAGATATTGCCGCTGCCCTTGGTCAGCACCAGGCGCGCTTTTTCCGCCGTGCCGGTGGCGCTGCTGTACAGGTAAAGCTCGATGCGGGTGGCGCGGCTGGAATAGATGCGGAAGTTGACGCTGGTTTTGCCCGCGTCATAGGCGGCGCCGAGCTGGCTGGCGTTGATGGCGGCGAGGGCCGGGGAGGGCGTGGCCAGCAATAAGGTGGCGGACAGCGCGGCGGACAAGGTGGAAAGCGCAAGCGCGCCCAGGGCGGCGCTTGCGGTGCGGCGTAGTTTCATAAAGTCTCCGTTGTTTTAGTATGTACTTTTACTACTGTGCGGCGATAAAAATGTACGCTCGTATACGTAAAGCGTCAACGAGCACGCACATGGTTGTTGTAGTTTCATTACATGCAGGGTGGAAGTTAGAATACCAGGATGCGCCTGCTCATCATCGAAGACAATCCCGGCATTGTCGCCAACCTGTACGAATTCTTTGAACCCAAAGGCTATGTGCTCGACTCGGCGGTGAACGGCTACACCGGCCTGGGCCTGGCCAGCCAGCACCGCTACGACGCCGTGGTGCTGGACGTGATGCTGCCCGGCCTGAACGGCGTGGAGCTGTGCCAGAAGCTGCGCAACGAGCTGAACGACGCCACCCCGGTACTGATGCTGACCGCGCGCGACACCGTGGCCGACAAGGTGGCCGGCTTCGACGCCGGCGCCGACGATTACCTGGTCAAGCCCTTCTCGCTGGTGGAGCTGGAGGTGCGCCTGAAGGCGCTGGTGCGGCGCGCCAGGGGCAGTCACGCGGCGGCGTCCGTGCTGCGCGTGGGCGAGCTGAGTTTCGACACCAGCACCTACACCGCCACCCGCGCCGGCCGCCCGCTGGCGCTGACCAGGACCGGCTACGTGCTGCTGCGCTGCCTGATGCGGGAGGCGCCGCGCCTGGTGCCGCGCGAAATGCTGGAGCAGGAAGTGTGGGGCGAGGACCGCCCCGACTCGGATGCGCTGCGCACCCATCTGCACGCGCTGCGCCAGGCGCTGGACAAGCCCTTTCCCTTCCCGATGCTGCGCACCGTGCCCGGCATCGGCTACAAACTGGTGAGCCACGAAGGAGAGCCGCAATGACGGCGGCCAATTCCCTGCGGCGCCATATCGTTGTCGCCTACACGCTGTATTCCTTCGGCTTCGTGCTGTTTTTCGCGCTGATCGCCGCCTTCGCGGTGGAGGGCATCGAGGAGCACCTGGTCGACAACCGCCTGCGCGAAGTGGCCGAGTGGGCCGCGCCGCGCCAGGCCGGCAACCTGCCGGTGGAAATGCCGGCCGGGCTCAGTTTCCACCGCGGCGCCGAGATTCCGCAGTCGCTGCGCGGCCTGCCGCCCGGCGTGCAGGAAAAAACGGTGGACGGCGTCGGCCTGCACGTGCTGGCCGGGCACGACGAGATGGGCGACTACGTGGCGGTGGACCACGAAAGCGATTACGAAAAAGTGGAGCTGGTGGTGTATTCGGTGTTCGCCGTCGGCTTTGTCGGTTTCCTGCTGTTCTCCTATTTTCTGGGCGGCTATGTGGCGCGCCGGCTGGTGACGCCGATCACGGACCTGGCCGAGGCGGTGCGGGCCGACAGTCCCAGCCTGCCGCTGCAGGACCGCCAGGACGAGCTGGGCGTGCTGGCGCGCGCCTTCGCCGCCCATACCGCGCAGCTGCGCGACGTGCTGGAGCGCGAGCGTTTCTTCACCGGCGACGTCAGCCATGAACTGCGCAGCCCGCTGACCGTCATCATGGGCGCGGCCGAAGTGATCATGGCGCAGGGCGAGGGCGGCGCCGGCTACGCGCAGGCGGCGCGCATTTACCGCGCCGCGCAGGAGGCTGCCGAGTGCGTGACGGTATTGCTGCTGCTGGCGCGCGCACCGCAGCTGGAGCAGCAGGCCGAGGTCGATATCGGCCAGGTGGCGCGGGGGGAAACGGAACGCTATCAGCACCTGGTGGCGGCGCGCCAGGTGCGGCTGGTGTTTGAGGGTGAGGGCGGCCCCGGCAGTGCCGGCACCTTCGCCGTGCGCGCGCCGCGCGAGCTGTGCATGAGCGCGATCGGCAACCTGGTGCGCAACGCTTGCCAGTACACCGACAGCGGCACGGTCACCGTGCGCATGGGGCCGCGCAGCGTGAGCGTGGAAGACACCGGTCCGGGCTTGCCGGCCGCCGTGCGCGCGGCGCTGGCGGGGGCGGAGCAGGGGGGCGTGCCGGCTGCCGGGGGCGCCGGTTCGGCCGGCACCGGCCTTGGCCTGGCCCTGGTGCGGCGCATCTGCGGCTACCTTGGCGCCAGCCTGGCGCTGGAAGACCGGCCCGGCGGCGGCAGCATCTTTGTGATCCGATTTGCAGAAAAATAACGCAAGGTTTAACGCGGCCTTAACGCCGCGTTGACGCTGGTTTGACCGCCTGCTGGCTATAGTGGCCCTGTCTTCGCCATGCCCTCTGGAAACCTTGTGACTGTCAAATTCGCCCCGCGCCTGAGCGCGCCCATGTTCACGCTGGCCGCGTCCGCCTTCCTGGTGGCGGCCTACAACCACAGCTTCTGGCAACGCTTCCTGCTGGCCACCGGCGGTTTCAGCGTGGCCAACCTGCCGCTGCTGGTGGCCACCTTCCTGCTGCTGGTGCTGGCCTTCAACGCCTGCCTGAGCCTGGTCAATTTCCGCTTCCTCATCAAGCCCGTCGTCATCGCGCTGCTGCTGGCCACTTCGGCGGCCACCTATTTCATGAACGAGTACGGCACCCAGATCGACCGGGCCATGATCCAGAACGTGGTGGAAACCGACGTGCGCGAAGCGGGCGAACTGTTCAGCCTGAACATGCTGCTGACCATAGGCTTGCTGGGCGTGCTGCCGGCCCTGCTGGTGGCGCGCACCAGGCTGACGTTTGCGCCGCCCGGCCGCCACTTGCTGACCAACGCCGGCGTGCTCACCGGTTCGCTGTTGCTGGCGGCCGCCATCCTGCTGCTGTTCTTCAAAAGCTACGCGCCGGCCGTGCGCGAGCACCGCGAACTGCGCTTCCTGCTGACCCCCACCAACTACATCCAGGCCGCCAACAGTTTCCTGAAGCAGAAATGGGCCAAGCCGCAGGTGGTGGCGCCGCTGGGCCGGGACGCCGCCAGGAGCGTCACCTGGGCCGGCCAGACGCGCCGCACCGTCACCGTGCTGGTGGTCGGCGAAACCGCGCGCGCGATGAACTTCTCGCTCAACAAATACGGGCGCAACACCAACCCGCTGCTGGCGCAGCAGCCGGGGCTGATCAACTTCAGCAATGTGTCCTCGTGCGGCACGGCCACCGCCGTGTCGGTGCCCTGCGTGTTCTCCGCCCTGGGCCGCGAAAACTATACGGACACCAGGGCGCAGGGCCAGGAAGGCTTGCTGGACGTGCTCAAGCACGCCGGCTTCGACGTGCTGTGGCGCGACAACAATTCCGGCTGCAAGGGCACCTGCGCGCGCGTGGCCTACGAGGACTGGTCGCAGCCGGTGGCCGGCGATCCGCTGTGCACCAGCGAGGAGTGCTACGACGAGAAGCTGCTGGAACGCCTGCCCGAGCTGATCCGCGCGGCGAAGAACGACCTGGTCATCGTGCTGCACCAGAAGGGCAGCCACGGTCCGGCCTACGCCAAGCGCTATCCGGCCGGTTTCGGCAAGTTCGGCCCGGTGTGCGAGACCAACGAACTCGAGAAGTGCACGCGGGAGCAGATCACGGCGGCCTACGACAACACCATCCTGTACACCGACTATTTCCTCGACAAGGTGATCAAGCTGCTGCAGCAAAGCAGCGCCGACGACGGCGTGGACACCGGCATGATGTATTTCTCGGACCACGGCGAATCGCTGGGCGAGAAGAATATGTACCTGCACGGCGCGCCCTACATCATTTCGCCGCCCGAGCAGCGCCGCGTGCCCTTCATGCTGTGGTTCTCGGACCGCTACGCGGAACGCTTCAAGATCGACCGCCGCTGCCTGGCCGCGCGCGCCAGCCAGCCTTTCTCGCACGATAACGTGTTCCATTCCGTGCTGGGCATGCTGGACGTGAGCACGGCCGTCTACAATCCCGCGCTGGACATGTTCAACGCCTGCACCCATGGATAAGGAGCTGCTGGGCTGGCCCGCGCTGCGGCGGATTGCGTGGCTGCTGGCGGGGGCCGCGCTGGTGATCCTGCTGCTGGGCATGGGCGATGCCGACCTGCTGCTGGCCGACAGGATGTTCGACTTCCGCGTCCACGAATTCCCCTGGCAGCACGCCTGGCTCACCGAGCGCTTCGGCCACGGCATGCTGAAAACGCTGCTGACCCTGCTGGGCGCCGTGCCGCTGGCGGCCTGCGCCTGGGATATGCTCCAACGGCGGTTGCAGGGGCGGCTGGGACGCGGCGGGGCGCTGCCGGCCTGGTGGCGCCTGCGGCTGGGCTTGCTGTCGTGCTGCGTGATCCTGGTGCCGCTGCTCACTTCCATGCTGAAACGCGCCAGCCGCTCGCACTGCCCGTGGGAGCTGGAGCGCTACGGCGGCTACCAGCCGTACTACCGCCTGCTGGAGCACATGCCGCGCTGGGTGGAGTCCGGCCACTGCCTGCCGGGCGGGCACGCGTCCAGCGCGCTGTGGCTGGTGGGGCTGGCCGTGTTCTGGCTGCCGCACGATGCGCGCAAGGCGGCCGGCGTGGCGTTGGCGGCGCTGGGCTTCGGCGCCGCCGTGGGCTGGATGCAACAGATGCGGGGAGCGCACTTCCTTACCCACACGCTGTGGTCGATGTGGATCGCCTGCGCCGTGCTGGCCGCGCTGCTGGCCGCGCACCGGGTGCTGCGGGCCGGCAGGCAGGTCGCCGACGCGGCCGGATCCACCGCATAAGTAGCGGGCAAAGTGCTGGGCAAGCCGGGGAGTTGAGTTGTATTATTCATCATGTCACTCAACGAAAAGGTATCCCATGTCAGCTGAAGCAAAAAAATTTCGCCTGGTAACCCGCAGCGACTTTGACGGCCTGGTATGCGCTGTGCTCCTGAAACACCTGGACATGATCGACGACATCCTGTTTGTCCACCCCAAGGACATGCAAGACGGCAAGATAGCGATCAGTGACAAGGACATCACGACCAATCTGCCCTACGTGGCGGGCGCGCACCTGGCATTCGACCACCACCTGTCGGAAACCATCCGCAACACCGGCGAACGCGGCAACCACATCATCCACCCCGAAGCGCCGTCGGCCGCGCGCGTGGTATACGACTACTACGGCGGGCTGAAGGCCTTCCCGGCGTCGTGGGACGGCATGATGGCGGCGGTGGACAAGGGCGATTCGGCCCAGTTCAACCGCGAGGAAGTGCTCAATCCGCAGGGCTGGGACCTGCTGAACTTCCTGATGGACGCGCGCACCGGCCTGGGCCGCTTCCGCGAGTTCCGCATCTCGAACTACAACCTGATGATGGACCTGATCGACTACTGCAAGAACCACACGATCGAACAGATCATGGAACTGCCGGACGTGAAGGAACGCAAGGAGCTGTATTTCGAGCACAGCGAGAAGTGCAAGGACCAGATCCGGCGCTGCTCCACCATCCACCAGAACCTGGTGGTGCTGGATTTGCGCAAGGAAGAGACCATCTTCGCCGGCAACCGCTTCATCATCTACGCCATGTACCCGGAGACCAATATCTCCATCCACGTGCTGTGGGGGCTGAAGAACCAGAACACCGTGTTCGCCACCGGCAAGTCGATCCTGAACCGCACCTCCAAGACCAATATCGGCGCGCTGATGCTGGAATACGGCGGCGGCGGGCACGAGAACGCCGGCACCTGCCAGGTGGACAATGAACGCGCCGACGACGTGCTGGGCGCGCTGATCACGCGCATTACCCACGAGGGCTGAGAAGGGCCCGGACGCGGGCTGCACGCCCCGGACGTGAAAAAGGCGCCTGAGGTGCCTTTTTTTATGCTTCTTTTTCCGGCAGCGCGACCTGGTTGTCGGTGCTGAACTGGTAGTCCTTGAACACGTGCTCGGCGGTGAGCAGCTGGTAGGTGCCGTCTTCCTTCTTGTGCGAGGTGTCCTTCAGGCGATAGGTGTAGTGGCCGCAGGTCCAGCAGTTGAAGTTGCGCATGTGGGTGCACAGGCAGGTCTTGTCCATCACCGAAATGCCCTTGTCGCTGCCGCCGTTGGCGACCACTTCGCGGTTGTAGGCGTTGATGTAGGAGCAGTTGCCGGTGGCGTCCAGCAGGTAGCCGTAGGATTCGCAGCCGGGGCGGATGCCGGCGCCGATGGCCGGCGTGTTCTTCAGCATGCGCATCGGGTAGCCGGTGGGCGACACGCCGTTGACGATGATGTCCTCTTCGCTGGCCTTGAAGTATTCCTGCTTGACCTTCTCCGGCAGGCCGCATTCCTTGGTCACCGTGAAGCGGGTGGCCACCTGTACGCCGGCCGCGCCCGCTTCCAGGAAGGACACCGCGTCGCTGCCGGTGAACACGCCGCCGGCCGCGATCACGGGGATATCCAGGTTTTCGTTCTTCAGGTAGGCCAGCACTTCGGCCACGATGGTGTGCAGGTCGTAGTCCTTCCAGTCTTCCATGCCGAAGCCGAGGTGGCCGCCGGCCAGCGGGCCTTCGACGATGACGTAGTCCGGCGCGCGGTTCAGCTTGGCGTTCTTGCGCAGGAAGATCTGCAGCGCGCGCACCGACGACACGATGATGCCCAGCTTGGCTTCGCGGAAGCGCGGATGGTCGGCCATCAGCGCGAAGGAGCCGAAGTGCAGGCCGGCCGACAGCGTGATGCCGTCGATGCCGGCGTCCAGCGCCGCGTTCAGGCGGGTGCGCAGGGTTTCCTTGGGGCCGTTCATGGTCAGCTTTTCCATGCAGTTGACGAAGATCAGGCCGGGGCCTTTCTTCGCCGCCATGGTGCTGCCGATGTGGCGGCGCTGCGCGTCGGCCAGGCGCTCGAGGTCGAACTGCACCACGGCCTTGTCCATGTTAAAGATGTTGTACTTGTAGAGCTTGGTCTTGTCCTTGACGAAGGTGGTGTCGAACTTGCGGTCCGACACGTCTTCCACCATGGCGTCCGAGATGTGGCCGATGCCGCCCAGCCGGGCCGCCTCCAGCGCCAGTTCGGAGGTGGAAATGTCCACGCCCATGCCGCCTATCATGATGGGTACGTATTCCTTGTCGCCAAAGCGCAGGCGGAAGTCGTCTACTCGTTTCATTGCACAGTCCTTAACTACGTGGCGCCGCCGGGCCGGAGCGGCCCGCGGCAGGGTGCGGCGGGCGCACCGGGTCGGTATCCTGGGGGAAGATCAGTCGCGGAAGTTGTTGAATTCCAGCGGGGTGTCCTTGACTTCCTTGCGCAGCATGGCCATGGCCGCCTGCAGGTCGTCGCGCTTGGCGCCGGTCACGCGCACCGATTCGCCCTGGATGCTGGCCTGCACCTTCATCTTGCTGTCCTTGATGATGCGGGTGATCTTCTTGGCCGCCTCGGTTTCCAGGCCGTTCTTGATCTTGATGACCTGCTTGACCTTGTCGCCGCCGATCTTTTCGATCTTGCCCTCGTCCAGGAAGCGCACGTCCACGTTGCGCTTGCCCAGCTTGTTGATCAGCACGTCCTTCACCTGGGTCAGCTGGAAATCCGAATCCGCGTAGGCGGTCAGTTCGGCTTCCTTTTGTTCGACATTGGCGCTGCTGCCCTTGAAGTCAAAACGGGTGGTGATTTCCTTCTTTGCCTGATCGACGGCATTGCGCACTTCGATCATATCGGCTTCGGAGACTACATCAAACGACGGCATGTTGCTTTCCTTTAATTAGTGCGGTGGCGCCCATGGTGCAGCGCCGCGTAAAAAGATGTGCCATTTTAACGGACAACGGACCGAACGCTCGGTCGTTTTTGACGTGATTTTTCGACTTTCCCACTATAATCGACCAAAAACCTGACCCGGCCATGCACTTGAACCTCCCCCTTTGTCACAACTACTCCCTGCGTTCGCTTAACACTTTCGGCATCGACGCCCAGGCCGCCACCTATTTGCGGGTGGCCTCGGCGGAACAGCTGCAGGCGGCGCTGGCCGATCCCGCGCTGGCCGCGCTGCCGCGCCTGGTGCTGGGAGGCGGCAGCAACCTGCTGCTGACCGGCGACTTCCCCGGCCTGGTGCTGCACATCGCCATCCACGGCCGCGAGGTGCTGGAAGGCACGGCCACGCACCACCACGTGCGCGCGGCGGCCGGCGAGAACTGGCACCAGTTCGTGCAGTGGACCCTGTCGCACGGCCTGGACGGGCTGGAAAACCTGTCGCTGATCCCCGGCACGGTGGGCGCGGCGCCGATCCAGAACATCGGCGCCTACGGCGCGGAGACCAAGGATTACTTCCACAGCCTGACCGCCTACGATCCGGCCGGCGGCCGGCTGGTGGAGATGAACGCGGCCGACTGCCGCTTCGGCTACCGCGACAGCGTGTTCAAGCAGGAAGCGGGGCGCGGCCTGATTATCGTGGGCGTCACCTTCGCCTTGCCGCGCGCCTGGCAGCCCAACCTGCGCTATGCCGAACTGGCGCAGGCGGTGGCGGAGCAGGGCTTCGACAGCCCCAGCGCGCAGCAGGTGGCGGACACGGTGATCGCCGTGCGCCGCCGCAAGCTGCCGGACCCGGCGGACATCGGCAACGCGGGCAGCTTCTTCAAGAATCCGGTGGTCAGCGGCGAACAGTGCGCGCAGCTGCTGGCGCGGTTCCCGGCGCTGGTGCACCACAAGCAGGCCGACGGCAGCGAGAAGCTGGCGGCCGGCTGGCTGATCGACCAGTGCGGCTGGAAGGGCCGCAGCCTGGGTGCGGCGGGCGTGTACGAGAAACAGGCGCTGGTGCTGGTGAACCGGGGCGGCGCCACCGGCGCCGACGTGCAGCGCCTGGCGCAGGCGATCCAGGACGACGTCCAGGCGCGTTACGGCGTGCGCCTGGAGCCCGAGCCGGTGTTCGTTTAACCGGCGGCCGAGACCACGCGGTTGCGGCCGGTCTTCTTGGCCGTGTACAGCGCGCGGTCCGCGCTTTCGATCAGTTCCTCGATGGTGGAGTGCGGCGAGGGCACCACGCTGGCCGCGCCGATCGACATCGTCACCACGCCGTAGGGTGTGGCCTGCGGATTGTCGATCGCCAGCTTTTCCAGGTGCTGCACGCACGATTGCGCCAGCGCCAGCGCGCCTTCCAGCCGGGTGTCCGGCAGCACGATGGCGAATTCCTCGCCGCCGTAGCGCGCCGCCAGGTCGGCCGGGCGCTTCAAGTGCGCGGTCAGCACCGCCGCCGTCTTCTTCAGGCACAGGTCGCCGGTCAGGTGGCCGAAGGTGTCGTTGTAGATCTTGAAGAAGTCCACATCGCACAGCAGCAGCGACAGCGGCTGGCGCTCGCGCTGGCCGCGCTGCCATTCCACTTTCATGGTCTCGTCGAAGCGGCGCCGGTTGGCGATGCCCGTCAAGCCGTCCAGCGCGGCCAGCTTTTGCAGTTCGATATTGGCGTCGGCCAGGTTCTTCTGGCTCTCTCGCAGGAAACGGAAGGCCTGGTCGCGCTGCAGCCGGCTGATGTGGGCGGCCGAGTGGTAGCGCACGCGCGCCAGCAGTTCCAGCTTGTCCGGCAGCTTGACGATGTAGTCGTTGGCGCCCACGGCGAAGCTGTGCGCCTTGAGCTTGGGGTCTTCCTTGGCCGACAGCACGATCACCGGCACTTGGCGCGTCAGTTCGTCGGCGCGGTAGGCCTGGATCAGCGCAAAGCCGTCCACCGATGGCATCACCAGGTCCTGCAGGATGACGGTGGGCTGCAGCTGGCCGGCGGTCTGCTGCGCCAGCGTGGCGTCGGTCACGTAGTGGAATTCGATGTCGGGCTGGTCGCTGAACATGCGGCGCACCGCCTCGACGATGATCAGCTGGTCGTCCACCAGCAGGACGCGCACCTTGAAGGCGGTGAGGGCCGGTTCCAGCTCGGCTGGAACGGAAAAGCTTTCAGACATTGACGCTCTCTTGGTTGCTAGCCCCGGCTGCCGGTGGTGCTGCGCAGCATGGGGCCGATCTTATCTAACGGCAGCACCAACTGTGCTGCATCCAGCTCGGCCGCCGCGCGCGGCATGCCGTACACCGCGCTGCTGGCCTGGTCCTGCGCGATGGTGGTATGGCCCGCGCGCCGCATGGCCAGCAGGCCTTCGGCGCCGTCGCGGCCCATGCCGGTCAGCAGCACGCCCACCGCGTCGCCGCGCCAGTGCTGCGCCACGCAGCGGAAAAACACGTCGACCGAAGGCCGGTAGGCATAGTCCTTCGGTGTCGCATCGTAACCCAGCCGGTAGTCTTTATCCAGTACCAGATGGTCGTTGCTCTTGGCGATGAGCACCGTGCCGGGCGCCAGCTCGTCGCCGTGCTCGATGGCGCGCACCGGCATCTGCAGCTGCTCGCCCAGCCACTTGGCGAAGTGCTCGGCGAAGTTTTCGTCGATATGCTGCACCACCACGATGGCGCAGCCGGGCGGCGGCAGCCAGCCGGCCAGGATCTTGGACACCGCCAGCGGACCGCCGGTGGACGCGCCGATCGCCACCAGCTTGGTCACCGGGGCTTCCCTGCGCTCGGGCGCGGCGGCGCTGCGCGGCTGCATGGCCTGGCTGCCGCCGCTGTGGCGTATCAGCTTGTCCATGGTCTTGATCTTGGCCAGCAGTTCGGCCGCGCCGTCGGCCCGTCCTTGCAGCATGGGGGTGGCGGTCACGTCGAGCGCGCCGGCGCCCAGCGCGCGGAACACCTGGTTGACGTTGTCCTGCGGCCGCCCGGTCACCACCAGGATGGCGCACGGGCTCTGCTCCATGATCTGGCGCGTGGCCTCCACCCCGTCCAGTTCCGGCATGTTCAAGTCCATCAGCACCAGGTCCGGGCGGTTTTCGGCGCACATGCGCACCGCTTCCACGCCGGTGCGGGCGATCCACAGCACCTGGTGTTCCAGGGTGCTGGCCACCACCCTGCGCAGCGCTTCGGCTGCCATGGCGACGTCGTTGGCGATGGCGATTTTCATTTGCGTGCGTCCCCTATCAGGTCGGCCACGGCGTCGAGCAGGGTCTCGTCGTGGAAGCTGCCTTTGGTCAGGTAGTAGTCGGCCCCGGCCGACATGCCGCGCGCCCGGTCTTCCGGGCGGTCCTTGTACGACACGATCATCACGGGCAGTTTGTGCAAGTGCAGGTCTTTCTTGATCAGGTTGACCAGTTCGATGCCGTCCATGCGCGGCATGTCCACGTCGGTGATCACCAGGTCGTAGTCGCCGCTGCGCACCACGTTCCAGCCGTCGATGCCGTCGATGGCGATGTCCACCTCGAAGCCGCGTCCGACCAGCAGCTTGCGCTCCATTTCGCGCACCGTGAGCGAGTCGTCCACCACCAGGATACGCTTCATGCGGCGCTTCTCGCCGCGGTTGCCGCGCGCCAGCTGGTGCAGGCCGCCTTCGTGCAGCAGCTTGTCGATCGACAGCAGCAGGTCCGGCACGTCCAGGATCAGCACCGGCTCGCCGTCGTCCAGCAGGGCGGCGGCGGAGATGTCGCGCATCTTGCCGAAGATCGGGTCGATTGCCTGCACCGCCAGGCTTTGCTCGCCGCGTATCGCGTCCACCACCATGGCGTAGCGGCGCATGCCGGTGCCGATCAGCACCACCGGCAGTTCGGCCTCGGTGGCGCCGCTGTCGCCCAGTTCCAGCACCTGGGCCGCCGACACCAGTCCCAGGTGCTCGCCGGCGTGGTCGAAGAACTGCTTGTTCTCCAGCGTGTGGATGTCGGCCTGCGGCACCTTGATCACCCGTTCCACCTTCACGATGGGGATGGCGTAGGCCTCGCCCTTGATGTCCACCACCAGCGCGCGCACGATCGACTGCGTCAGCGGCAGCGTGATGTAGCTGCGGAAGCCGAGCCCTTGCTCGGACTCGAGCCGCACGGTGCCGTTCTGCTGGCGGATGGTGTCGTGCACGATGTCCAGGCCCACGCCGCGCCCGGAGATCTCGGTGGTGTTTTCCTTCAGGCTGAAGGCCGGCAGGAACAGGAACTCCAGCAGCTCGGCCTGCGACATGGCGGCGGCCATGGTGGCGCTGGCCATTTTGCGTTCGACCACGGTGCTGCGGATTCTTTCCGGGTCCACGCCGCGCCCGTCGTCGCTGATCTCGATGCTGAGCATGCCGGCGCGGTGGCGCGCCTCGAGCAAGATGGCGCCGGTGGCCGGCTTGCCGAGCGCCACCCTTTCTGCGGCCGGCTCCATGCCGTGGTCGATGGCGTTGCGCAGCATGTGGTTGAGCGGGCTTTCGATCTTGGCCAGGATGTCGCGGTCGACCAGCGTATCCTCGCCGTCGATGCGCAGCTGGACGTCCTTGCCCAGGCTGCGCGCCAGGTCGCGCACCATGCGCGGGAAGTGCTGCACGCCGTCGCGGAAGGGGCGCATGCGCAGCGCCAGCACTTCGTCCACCATGTTCTGCGACACGGTGAGCAGGCGGCGTTCCCAGTTTTCGAAATCGGCAATCTGCTCCAGCACGAACTGCTTGAGGGGCTGGGTTTTTTGCAGGGCCAGCAGCGACTTTTCCTTCAGGCCGGCGTCGGCGCTGCCGGAGACGGCTTCGTGCAGCTGCTCGATCACCGTGAACAGGCTGGCCTGGTTGCGCTTGAAGCGCTGCATGGCTTGCAGCATGGGGTGCATCTGGTGCGCGTTGATGCGCGATTCGCTGGCCAGCGACAGCAGGCGGTCGAAGTTCTGCGCGGCCTTCATCGGCGCCATGACGCGGGCGCCGGGGACAACGGCGGGTTCCTCGGTTTCCACGGCGGCCATGTCGGCCAGCAGCGCGGCGATGTCGGGCGGCGTCGGCGCGGCGGCGGGGGCGGACGGGGGTGTGGGCTCTGTCATCGGAATGGCCACGGCGGCGGGCGGCGGCGGGCTGGCGTAGCTGTCCACCGGCTCCGGCAGGAAGGCGATGCCGGCGATGCTGTCCATGGTCTTTTTGATCTGCGCGCCGTTGGCGGCCAGCCAGGGCGCCACGCCGTTGTCATCCAGGCGCGACACCTGCAGTATCAGGTCCACGCCCGCCAGCAGCACGTCGACGCGGTTGGGCGTCAGTTTCAGCTTGCCATGCTGGGCGGCGATGAAGGCGTCCTCCATGCCGTGCGCCAGCTGCACCACCACGTCCAGGCCGACGATGGCGGCCGCGCCCTTGATCGAATGCGCCGCGCGCATCATCGGTTCGACCGCGCTGGCGTCGCCGCCGTGGCGCTCCATGGCCAGCAGGCCGTCGGTCAGGATCACCGTCTGCGCGTCCGCCTCCATGCGGAACAGCTCCTGCATCGAGAATTGGCTCAGGTCGCCGTTATTGTCCTGGCTCATCGCAGCGTCCTTGCAAGTTGGTAGCCGAGCAGGCCGGCGTCGAGGCAGCCGATTTGCATGCCGTCGTGCGTGATCACGCCGGTCAGGTAGCGCGACAAGCCTTTGTTGATGGTAGCGGCGGGCGCCAGCACGTCGCCGGACGCGTAGCGCAGGATGCCGTGCAGGTCGGCCACCGGCAGCGCGTAGGGCTGGCCCTCCCATTGCACCAGCAGCAGCCGGGCGAAGGTGTGGCGGCCGGTGCGGGCCACGCTTTCCGTTTCGTCCACTTCCAGCAGGGCGGCCAGCGAGATGCAGGGATAGAGCTTGCCGCCGACGTTGACCACGCCGGCCAGGCCGCGCGCGTTGCGGTGCGGCAGGCGGTGCGGCGCGGCTTGCGGCGCCACCGACAGGAACACGGACGTGGGCAGCGACAGCCACTCGCGGCCGATGCGGAACACCAGGCAGGAGCTGTCGAGCTGGGCGCGGTTGTCTTCGGGCTGCCGGAAGTGCTCGGCCCAGTCCTGTTTGTAGGCCGCGTCCACCGGGCGCTGCAGGTTGCGCTGGGCGGCGCTGGCGTAGACGTCGCAGTTGCGGCAGTGGACGAACTGCTGCAGCTTGGCGCAGCTATGGTCGCCGGACACGCCGATGCGGTTCCAGCAGTCGTTGATGTCCTGGATGGATTGTTCGGCGATGGTCATCATGGGGCAGCTCTCATGGTTCTGCTCTTACGGCGCGGTTCGTTTGCTGGCGCTGGTAGATGCGCGCGGCGCGCGCCTTGAGCGTGGCCGCGCCGCTGCTGTTGCCGGACTGCTCGGCCAGCAGCGCCAGGTGGCACAGGGCTTCGTAGTGGTCGGGCTGCAGATAGATGCAGCGGCGCCAGTGCTCCTCGGCCTGCGCGGTCTGGCCGGCGTGCTCGCTCAGCATGCCGAGTATGAAGTAGGCGCCGGCGGTTTCCGGCGCCGCCGCGAGCACCGCCTGGCAGGCTGCCGCCGCTTCCTTGCTTTCGCCACGGTCGGCCAGCTCGCGCGCCTGCGCCAGCAGTTCGGCGGGGGAGGGTTGTGCCGCTGCCGCCTTGCCCCGGCTGGCGGCGGGCTGCGGACGGTCCGGGGGCGTGGCCGCCGCCGGGGCGGGCGTGCGCGCGGCGGCGCGCGCTGGCCGCGCGACCTTGCGGCGCTCGGCGGCGAAGGACGGCGGGATGGCGGACGGCGCCGTTTTTGCAGGCGCGGCCGGCGCAGGGGCCGGCGTGTCTTTCCTCAAGCCGAAGGCCTGCCGGTGCGGCAGCGGCGCGAAGCCGTGGTGCGTGAACGAGGGCACTTCGGCGTAGCCCGCGAACAGGATGCCGTCGTCGGCCAGCAGCGCGGACAGGCGTTCGATGGCGGCCTTGGTGGTCGGCTTGTCGAAGTAGATCAGCAGGTTGCGGCAGAAGATGATGTCGTAGCGGCGGCCGCACGCGTCGAGCTCCAGCAGGTTGCCCTGGCTGAAGCGCACCTGCGCGCGTATGGCATCGCTGATCAGATACTCGTCGTTGCCAACGCTGGTGAAGTGGCGCTCGCGGAAGGCCAGGTCCTGTGCGCGGAAGGCGTTGCGGCCGTACACGCCCTTGCGCGCGCGGGCCACGCAGCCCGGGCTCAGGTCGCAGGCGTCGATGCTGAAGGCGCTGCGCGGCACGTCCGCGTCGCACAGCGCCATGGCCAGCGAATACGGTTCTTCGCCGCCGGCGCACGGCACCGACAGGATGCGCACCGGGCGCGCGGCCGCGCCGGCGGGACGGCGGGCCAGCCGCTCCTGCACGAATTCCACCGCCACCTGGAACGCCTGCGGATCGCGGAACAGCCACGATTCCGGCACCACCACCAGTTCCACCAGCTCGGTCAATTCTTCCGGCGTCAGCGTGGCCAGGTAGTGCTCGCGATTGACCTCGCCGGTGAGCTCCATGCGTTCGCGGATGGCGCGGTCGGCCGCCGACTTCGATACGGTCAGCCCGGTCACCCGGCGCAGCATGGCCTGGGCGCTCATGGCGCGGCCGCTCCGGTCCCGGCTCCGGCTCCGGTTTCGGCGGCCTGGAACAGCGCCGCGCGCAGGTCCGGCGGCAGCAGCCGCTCCGGCTCCACCAGCTGCACGATGCCGGCGCCGTCGTCCGCCACGTCGCCCAGGAAGGGCGCGGCCTGCACACCGCTGTCTGCCAGCGCATGGCCCGCCACCTCCTGCACCCCCAGCACGCGTTCGGCCAGCAGGCCAAGCGCGCGGCTTCCTTGCGGCGTGGGGTAGTCCACCACCACGATGCGGGTGTCCACGTGCTCCGCGCTGGCGGCGCCGCCGGCCAGGCGGGCCAGGTCGATCACCGGCACCGTGCGGCCGTGCAGGTTCATCAGCCCCGCCACGGCGGGCGGCGCCAGCGGCAGGCGCTTGAGTTCCATCAGCGGCAGCACCCGCTGCACCACGTTCAGGCGCAGCCCGTAGCGGTCCTGGCCGATGTGGAATACCAGCAGTTTCATGGAGTGCGCCTTACACCGTCACGGCGAAGTTGGCCACGCTGGCCTGCAGGTCGCCGGCCGCGTACTGCAGCTGGTGCACCGCTTCGCTGGTCGCCCTCAGCGATTCCACGGTCTGCTGGGTGGCGTCGTTCAGCTGCATCATGGTCTCGGTGATCTGCTGCGCGCCCACCGCCTGCGACTGCATGCCCTGCAGCACGGCGTCGAACTGCGGCGCCAGTTTCTGCACCTGCACCATCACGCCCGACAGCTGGTCCGTCACCTGGCGCACTTCGCCCACGCTGCGGCGCACCTCCTCGGAGAATTTGTCCATCCCCATCACGCTGGCCGAGACGGCCGACTGCATCTCCTTGAGCATCTGCTCGATGTCCCAGGTCGACACCGAGGTCTGGTCGGCCAGGCGGCGGATCTCGGTGGCCACCACCGAGAAGCCGCGTCCCGCCTCGCCGGCCTTCTCGGCCTCGATGGCCGCGTTCAGCGACAGGATGTTGGTCTGGTCGGCCACCTTGGTGATGGTGGTGAGCACGCTGTTGATGTTGCTGGCCTTCTCGGACAGGGCGGCCAGCTTGGCGCTGATCGAATCGGTGGCCGACACCATGTGCTGCATGGTCTCGTCCATGCGTTTCAGGTTGTCCTGCGCCTCGGCGGTGGCGCTGGTGGTGTAGTCGGCCACGGCGGTGGCGCCTTCCATGGTCTGCAGCAACTGCGCGGTGTTGGCCGAGATTTCCTTGGTGGTGCTGAGCACCTCCACGCTGGTTTGCGCCTGCTCCACGCCGGTCGCTTCCTGCTGCTTGGCCGAGGCGGCGATCTCGGTGGCCGAGGTGGTGACCTGGATGCCGGCCTTCTGGATATTGTTGAGCAGCGCGCGCAGGTTGTCGAACATGGTGGCCAGGCCGTGGCCCAGCTGGCCGATGGCGTCGCCGCCGCCCACCGTGACCTTGCCGGTCAGGTCGCCGGAAGCGGCCTTGGACACCACCGCCAGCAGCGAATCGACCTTGGAACGCAGCAGGTTGGTGTCGGCCAGTTCCCTGGCCTGGCTGTCCTGCATGGCTTGCGCCATGCGGTTGAATTCCGTGGTGACCTGGCCCAGTTCGTCGCCTGAGATGACGGCGGCGCGTGCCGACTGCTCGCCGGCGGCGATGCGGCCGACCGCCTGGGTCAGGTTGGTCAGCGGCGCCATCAGCGCCTGCGACAGCACATAGGCGATCATCACGCCCAGCACGATGCACGCGGCGCCGCCGGCCAGCAGCACCACCAGCATGGAGCGCTGCAGCTCGGCGGACTCCCGGGTGCGCACCGCCAGCAGCCGGGATTCCTCCGCCGATGCCGCCTCCAGCTCTTCGTGGACGGCTCGGATCAGCGGGCTGCCTTGCCTGAGCTGGGACTCCGGTGCGCGGCCGATGGCGTCCGCCGCGCCGGGCGCGTCGCCCAGTTGCGCGCGGCGCGCCACTTGCGGCTCGATCACGCCCTTAACCCATTGGTCGACCTGCACGCGCACTTTGTCCAGGCGGGCCAGCTGGGCCGGATTGTCGCGGGTCAGTTCGCGCGCCTTCAGCAGCGAGGCCGACACCTCTTCCAGCTCGCCCTTGATGCGCGCCGCGCGCGCCGGGTCGCCGGTCAGGTAGTAGCCGCGCGATTCGGCCTGCACTTCCAGTATGTCGTTGCTGACGCGGTCGATCGCCAGCAGCACGTCCATCGTGTGCCTGTCCCAGCCGTTCGCTTCGGACAGGCGGTTGAAATTGTTGTAGGCCACCAGCAGCAGCAGCGTGATGATGGCGAGAATGGCGCCAAAGCCGAAGTAGAGTTTCTTCTTGATACTCAGGTCTTTGAGCATATGTTCTCCGTATTCCAATGGCAATACGCCATTCTGCCATGGGCCGCGTCCGCCATGAAGGGAAACTGCACTGCTACGCGTTCACCGAAAACGTCGCCACGCTGCTTTGCAGCGCGCCGGCCGCGTACTGCAGTTGCTGCACCGCTTCGCTGGTCGATCGCAGCGATTCCACGGTCTGCTGGGTGGCGTCGTTCAGCTGGGTCATGGTCGCGGTGATCTGCTGCGCGCCCACCGCCTGCGACTGCATGCCCTGCAGCACGGCGTCGAACTGCGGCGCCAGTTTCTGCACCTGCACCATCACGCCCGACAGCTGGTCCGTCACCCGGCGCACTTCGCCCACGCTGCGGCGCACCTCCTCGGAGAATTTGTCCATCCCCATCACGCTGGCCGAGACGGCCGACTGCATCTCCTTGAGCATCTGCTCGATGTCCCAGGTCGACACCGAGGTCTGGTCGGCCAGGCGGCGGATCTCGGTGGCCACCACCGAGAAGCCGCGTCCCGCCTCGCCGGCCTTCTCGGCCTCGATGGCCGCGTTCAGCGACAGGATGTTGGTCTGGTCGGCCACCTTGGTGATGGTGGTGAGCACGCTGTTGATGTTGCTGGCCTTCTCGGACAGGGCGGCCAGCTTGGCGCTGATCGAATCGGTGGCCGACACCATGTGCTGCATGGTCTCGTCCATGCGTTTCAGGTTGTCCTGCGCCTCGGCGGTGGCGCTGGTGGTGTAGTCGGCCACGGCGGTGGCGCCTTCCATGGTCTGCAGCAGCTGCGTGGTGTTGGCCGAGATTTCCTTGGTGGTGCTGAGCACCTCCACGCTGGTTTGCGCCTGCTCCATGCCGGTCGCTTCCTGCTCCTTGGCCGAGGCGGCGATCTCGGTGGCCGAGGTGGTGACCTGGATGCCGGCCTTCTGCACATTGTTGAGCAGCGCGCGCAGGTTGTCGAACATGGTGGCCAGGCCGTGGCCGAGCTGGCCGATGGCGTCGCCGCCGCCTACCGTGACCTTGCCGGTCAGGTCGCCGGAAGCGGCCTTGGACACCACCTCCAGCAGCGAGTCCACCTTGGAACGCAGCAGGTTGGTGTCGGCCAGTTCCCTGGCCTGGTTGTCCTGGATGGTTTGCGCCATGCGGTTGAACTCCGTGCCCACCTCGCCCAGCTCGTCGTTCGACACCACCGCCACCCGCGCCGACTGTTCTCCGGCGGCGATGCGGCCCACCGCCTGCATCAGCAGGCCCAATGGCGTGAGCAGGGCGCGCAGCAGCAGCCAGCCGATCCCGATCGCCAGCACCACGGCCACGGTCCCGCCGCCGCCCAGCAGCCAGGCCTGCGCCTGCTGCAGCTCGCGCGCTTCGGCCGAGCGCAGGCCCAGCAGCCGGGTTTCTTCGGCGCTAAGGTCCGCCAGCAGCTTGCGCACCTCGGCAATCACCTTGGCGCCATTCAGCACGTCGGCCGCCGTGGCCACCTGCTGCGACACGCCCACCTGCTTGTTCAACTCGCGCCGCTTGTCGAGCAACGGATGGATGATGTTCTGCACCCAGTCCTCGGCCATGGGGCCGAGCTGCTTCAGGCGCGCCTGCTGCTGCGGATTGTCCTGGGTCAGGGCCAGGGCGCGCGCCACGTGGCGGCGCATGGCCTCCTCCTCGCGCGGGATGATCTGCACCAGGCTCTCGTTCCCGGTCAGCATGAAGCCGCGCGTGGAGTTCTGGATCTGCAGCACCGCGTTGGCAATCTGGTCGGCCTCCAGCAGCACCTCCAGCGAGTGGCGGTCCCACGCGTTGGCGTCCGCCAGGCGGCTGAACTGGTTGTAGGAGAGACCGAGGAGGAGCAGGAGGGTGGCCACGATGGCGCCGAAGCCGGCGGTGAGCTTGGTTTTGATGCGCATGTCTTTCATGGATTCTCCCGGCGGTGATATGGCAATGTAGCACCGTCGCCCGGAAAAACAAAACGGGCCGCACTGGGCGGCCCGTTCGGATGCGGCGTGACTATGGCACGACCGCGGCGCGGCGGTCTTACTGGCCGCGCTTCAGGCGTGCGTTGGCGGCGATGCGCATGCGCAGCGCGTTCAGCTTGATGAAGCCGCCGGCGTCGGCCTGGTTGTAGGCGCCGCCGTCCTCGTCGAAGGTGGCGATGGTCATGTCGAACAGCGAATCGGTCTTCGAATCGCGCGACACGACGATCACATTGCCCTTGTACAGCTTGACGCGCACCCAGCCGTTCACGGTGGCCTGGGTGTGGTCGATCAGGGTCTGGATCGCCACGCGCTCAGGCGCCCACCAGTAGCCGTTGTAGATCATCGACGCGTAGCGCGGCATCAGGTCGTCCTTCAGGTGGGCCACTTCGCGGTCCAGCGTGATCGATTCGATGGCGCGGTGCGCCTTCAGCATGATGGTGCCGCCCGGGGTTTCGTAGCAGCCGCGCGACTTCATGCCGACGTAGCGGTTTTCCACCAGGTCCAGGCGGCCGATGCCGTGCTTGCCGCCCAGGCGGTTCAGTTCCGTCAGCACGGTGGCCGGCGACATGCGCACGCCGTTCAGGGCCACGATGTCGCCCTTTTCGTATTCGATGTCCAGGTATTCCGGCTGGTCGGGAGCCGCTTCCGGGCTCACGCTCCAGCGCCACATCGATTCCTCGGCTTCGGCGCTCGGGTTTTCCAGGTGGCGGCCTTCGAAGGAGATGTGCAGCAGGTTGGCGTCCATCGAGTACGGCGCGCCGCCGTTCTTGTGCTTCATGTCGATCTCGATGCCGGCGTCTTCCGCGTACTTCAGCAGTTTTTCGCGCGACAGCAGGTCCCACTCGCGCCACGGGGCGATGATCTTCACGCCCGGCTTCAGCGCGTAGGCGCCCAGCTCGAAGCGCACCTGGTCGTTGCCCTTGCCGGTGGCGCCGTGCGAGATGGCGTCGGCGCCGGTCTCGTTGGCGATCTCGATCAGGCGCTTGGCGATCAGCGGACGCGCGATCGAGGTGCCCAGCAGGTATTCGCCTTCGTACACGGTGTTGGCGCGGAACATCGGGAACACGAAGTCGCGCACGAATTCTTCGCGCACGTCGTCGATGTAGATGTTCTCAGGCTTGATGCCGAACTTGATCGCCTTGGCGCGTGCCGGCTCCAGTTCCTCGCCCTGGCCCAGGTCGGCCGTGAAGGTGACGATTTCGCACTGGTAGTTATCCTGCAGCCACTTCAGGATCACGGAGGTGTCCAGGCCGCCGGAGTAGGCGAGGACTACTTTTTTGATGTCGCTCATGGTCGTTCCATTCTTGATAGGTAGTTCGGTATTTTATCTTGCCGGACGGCGCGCAGGGCGGGTTGGCGGCGGAGCCGCGTAACCCGCCATTGCATCATTTGCCGTCCAGGCGCCCCAGCAGCAGGTACTCGATCAGCGCCTTCTGGATATGCAGGCGGTTCTCGGCTTCGTCCCAGACCACCGACTGCGGGCCGTCGATCACCTCGGCCGACACTTCCTCGCCGCGGTGCGCCGGCAGGCAGTGCATGAACAGCGCGTCCGGTTTGGCGCGCGCCATCTTGGCCGCATCGACGATCCAGCCATCGAAGGCCTTCAGGCGGGCCGCGTTCTCGTCCTCGTAGCCCATGCTGGTCCACACGTCGGTGTTGACCAGGTCCGCGCCCTCGCAGGCGTCGGACGGGTTGGCGAAGAAAGTGTAGCGGTCGGTGGAGACCAGCGACATGTCCATGTCGTAGCCCTTGGGCGTGGACACGTTGACGTGGAAGCCGAACACCTCGGCCGCCTGCAGCCAGGAGTACAGCATGTTGTTGGCGTCGCCCACCCAGGCCACGGTCTTGCCGGCGATGGAGCCGCGGTGCTCGTAGTAGGTGAAGATGTCGGCGAACACCTGGCAAGGGTGGTGCTCGTTGGTCAGGCCGTTAATCACCGGCACGCGCGAGTAGGCGGCGAAACGCTCGATGATGTCCTGGCCGAAGGTGCGCACCATGATCACGTCGCACATGCGCGACATGACCTGGCCGGCGTCTTCCACCGGCTCGCCGCGGCCCAGCTGGGAGTCGCGCGTGTTCAGATAGATGGCGGCGCCGCCCAGCTGGTGCATGCCGGCCTCGAAGGAGAGGCGGGTGCGGGTCGAGTTCTTGTCGAACACCATCACCAGCGTGCGGTCGACCAGCGGGTGGTAGATCTCGTAGTTCTTGAATTTGCGCTTGATGACGTGGGCGCGCTCGATCACGTATTCGTATTCATCCAACGACAAGTCGGAAAACTGCAGGTAGTGCCGAATCGGTTTTTGGGTAGACATAGTGACAACGATTTGTTGGGCTGGCAGGGGCGGGGGTGCCGGAAACGCCAGCTTAGCAAAACATTATACGGCTAAATTGTGGCTGCGGCAGCAACGATGGCCGTGCCGCCGCTGCAATACCGCTTAGCGTATCACTTAGCGGGTGCTGGCGCCCGACGGCGCCACGGGGACGAATTGCAGCTGGCGCTGGGCGTCTTCGGCGGACATCGATTGCATGCGGTCGGCGCTGTCCTTGTATTTGCGCTTCAGGTTGGTGCCGGTGGGGACGTAGGCGTCGCTCTCGTAGTTGGAGACGATGGGCGTGCGCGCTTCGTCGGGGGAGGTGGCGCAGCCTGCCAGTAGCGGGCCTGCCACAGCTGCGGCCAGGATCAGTGATTTCATGGGCGTCCTTGTTGAAGGGCCGATACCGGGTTGGCGCGGCTCCGTGCCGCCTAGTTTAATAGCAAATCGGCATGTATAGACGAAAATTTAATGGTAGATCGCCACCGGGCCGGTATCGTCGTGCACCGGCGCGGTGAGCGGCAGGTCGAGGGTGAAGGTGGTGCCGTCCGGGCCGCTGGACACGCTGATCTGGCCGCCCAGCAGCGAGGTGACGATGTTGTAGCTGATCGACAACCCCAGCCCGCTGCCGCCCTGGCCCAGCTTGGTGGTGAAGAAGGGATCGAAGATACGGCCCAGGTGCTCGGCCGGGATGCCGCCGCCGTCGTCGCTGAACACCACCAGCGCCCGCCCTTCGGCCGGCGTGCTGGCGACGAGGTGCATGCGGCCGTGCTGGCGGCACTCGAAGGCGTGCAGCAGCGCGTTGTTGATGAAGTTGGCCAGCACCTGGCCGAAGGGACCCGGGTAGCTGTCCATGGCCAGCGTGTCCGGCACGTCGTATTCGATGCTGTGGTTGGCGTTGCGGATGCGGTTCATCATGGTGGCCACCACCTCGTGCGTCACCTGCTGCAGGTTGAACATGCGGCGCTGCTCGGTGGTGCGGTCCACCGCCACCTGCTTGAAGCTGTTCACCAGGTCGGCCGCGCTGGTCAGCCCGCGCATCACCAGTTCGGACGCCTTCTGCGCGTCGGCCACGTAGGCGGCCAGCTCGGAGCGGCGCAGGCCGGCGCCGTTCATCTGCTGTTCGATTTCGGCGGTCTTCTGCTGCAGGGTGCTGGCGATCAGCAGGCTGTTGCCGATCGGCGTGTTCAGCTCGTGCGCCACGCCCGCCATCAGCGATCCCAGCGCGGCCAGTTTTTCCTGCGACACCAGCTGGGTCTGCGCGTCCTGCAGCTGGCGGTAAGCTTCGGCGTTGTCGAGCGCGATGGCGCCATAGGCGCACAGGGTGCGGAAGATCAGCCGTTCGCGCTCGCCGTAGGCGTTCAGTTCCAGCGACTGCGCCGTCATCACGCCCAGCGCGCGCTCGCCCACCAGCAGCGGCACGTACAGCGCGCTGCGGTTGGGGCAGGTGCCGGGGATGACGAAGCTGTGATCGGTGCTGTTGAGGTCCGCCACGTACACTTCGCGCCGTTCTTGCAGGCTGCGCACCGAGTAGGAATGCGGATGCGACAGCGGGATCACATTGGTGGGCAGCGCGCGGCCGCCTTCCACGCCGAAGGCGCGCGTGAGCGATTGGCCGCCGTGGTCGACCAGGTAGATGGCGAAGGTGTGCGTGTGCAGCAGCGCTTCCACGTGCCGGTCCAGCGCCTGGAACACGGCGGCCGCGTCCAGGTGTGTGGTGATTTCCTGGCCGATGGCGGACAGGCGCTCCAGCATGGCGCTGGTTTGCTGCAGCAGCTCGGCGCGCCGCGCTTCGGACGCGGCCAGCTCGCGATGGTGCTGGCCTTCGGCGCGCGCGTGCTCGGTCTGGTGGTGCACCTGCATGGCGACGGCGCGGTTGGTGGCTTCCTGGCTGTGCGTCTTTTCGCGCGCGGCGCTGGCGGCCACCGCCATCTGGTAGGCCTGCTGGTAGCTGCCGGCGCGCGCGTATTCGCGCGCCAGCGCGTCCAGCAGGTCGCCGGGGACGGTGTAGCCGTCGATGGCGGAAGCCACCGCCAGCGCCTTGTGCAGATAGTGCAGCGTGGCGTTCAGCTCGGTCATGCCGTCCGGACTGGTCAAAGCGTGGCGGCTGTGGACCAGCGACAGCACGCGCAGCGCGGTCACGTGGTGGTGCATATTGCGCTGTTCGCTGGCTAGCCTCACCGCTTCGTGCGCGGCGCGCAGCGCTTCCTGCGGCCGGTCCAGGCCGGACAGGGCGTGCGCCTGGCCGCGCCGCGCCACGGTCTGGAAGTCGGCCTGCTGCAGGGCGTCGGCGCGGCCTTCCAGGCGCTGGAAGGCGTCCAGCGCGGCGGCGTAGTCGCCCCGGTCCAGCGACAGGTCGCCCAGGTATTGCAGCGCGATGGCGTAGCTGCGCGCGCCCGACAGCGGCGCCAGGATCTCGAGCGCCTCGTGCAGCAGTTCCTCGGCCGCGTCCAGCCGGCCCAGGCGGCGCATGGTGTCGGCGGTGTGCATCAGGCAGGCGCCCACGCTGCGCGGCCAGCCGGTGGGGCGCGCCAGGTCCAGCGCGCATTGCATCCATTCCAGCGCGGCATGGTGGTCGTTCAGGTTGGTGAAGTCTTCGCCGATATTGGTGGCGGCGGTGATGGCCACCCGCAGTTGCCCGGTGGCCAGCGCGTTTTCATAGCAGCGGATGTAGTGGCTGGCGGCGGTGCCGAAGTCGCTCGACTGGCTGGCCGCCACGCCGAGGTAGTCGTGGCGCCAGGCGGCACTGCCGGGCGTTTCCACACCGATGTCCGCGTGCAGGTCCGGGGCCGGCGCCAGGCGCTGGCGCCAGCCGGCGGCGCCGGTCGGATCGCGCAGGATGGCCCAGCGCGCGGTGGCCGCTTCGATGACGTGCTGGCGTTCCCGGTCCTGCCCCTGGCGGGCGGCGGCCGCTGCCAGCGCCAGTTCGCTGTCGCGCCGCGCGTGCTCGCCCCGGTCGATGGCGATGCAGGCTTGCAGCCAGTGGGCGTCGGCGCAGCCTTCCTGGTCGCCCAGCGCGCACAGTTGTTCGAAGGCGAGCTGCGCGCACGCTTCGGCCTGCTCCAGCGCGCCGCGCAGCCACAGCACTTCGCCCTGCACCAGCTGCATGCGGGAGGCGATGGCGGCTTGCGCGGTGGGATCGAGATTGGTTTGGGGCAGCAGGGCCAGCGTTTCGGCGGCGAGGGCCTCGGCCCGTTCGCTGTCGCGCTGGCGCAGGTGCCAGGCCAGCGGCACCAGGACGGGCAGGCGCGCAACGCCGCGCAAGGGAAGCAGCGACACTTCCCATTGTGCAACATCATCCTCGACCGCGAACATGTCCATGGCCTAGCCCTTGTTTGACGCTATCTTCCTAATAATGCTCCAGAGCATTGAAAGGCGCAATCGACTTTTTGAATAGATGCCAAGTTAATTGTTTTTTAGTACAGGCGTCAATACAGCGTTTGCGCCGACTCGTGCAGCAGTTGGCCGTACAGCTCGTGGCGCAGCTTGGCGATCTGGCCGGCCTTGACCGCGTCCAGCACCGGGCACTGCGGTTCGATCAGGTGGCGGCAGTTGTAGAACTTGCAACCGCCGAGATAGGGCTTGAAGTCGCGGAAGGCGCGCTCCAGCATGCCTTCGCTGAGGTGGTACAGGCCGAATTCCTGGAAGCCGGGCGAGTCGATGATGGACGTGTCCGGCCCCAGGTCGGGCATGGTGTACAGGCGGGTGAAGGTGGTGGTGTGCTTGCCGGTGTCGAGCGCGGCGGAAATTTCGCGCACGGCGATGTCGGCGCCCGGCACCAGCAGGTTGATCAGCGAGGACTTGCCCATGCCGGACTGGCCGATCAGGATCGACGAATTGCCCTTCAGCAACGGCTGCAAGGTGGCCACCGCGTGCCCGGGGTTGCCCTTGGCGGACACTTCGTGCACCGGGTAGCCCAGCCTGGAATACATCTGCAGGCGTTCGCGGGTGCGCTCGAGCGACCCGGTCACGTCCACCTTGTTCAAAATCAGGTGCACCTCGATGCCGGCCGCCTCGGCCGCCACGGTGGCGCGCGAGACCAGGTCGTCCGTATAGCCGGGCTCGGTGGCCACGACGATGAACAGCTGGCTCACGTTGGCCGCCAGCAGCTTGGACTTGTACTGGTCGGAGCGGTACAGCAGCGTCTTGCGCTCGGTGATCTCGTCGATCACGGCCTGGTCGGCCGAAGTGGCGGTGAGCTTGACGATGTCGCCCACGGCCACGTTGGTCTTCTTGCCGCGCGTAACGCACTGCACGCGCTCGCCGTTCACCTCCGCCAGGTAGTGGCGGCCGTGGGCGGCGATGATGGTGCCGCTCTGCTGCGCGGGCTTGTTCGATGGTGCCTTCATGCCCGCTCCGCCAGTGCGTCCGCCTTGGCGGCGCAGATGAAGTCGTTGAGCGACAGGCCGCCCTGGCCCTGGTTCACGGAGTGGGTGTCGTAGCGGGCGACGCAGCGGTTATAGGTCACAGTCAGTTCCGGGTGGTGGTCTTCGGCGTGCGTGACATAGGCCAGCGCGTTGACGAAGGCCAGGGTTTGATAATAGTCGGCAAAGCGGAACTCGCGCACCAGCTTGCCGTTTTCCAGGCGCCATTGCGGCAGCAGGGCGGCCAGGCGCTGGGCCTCGGCCGGGTCCAGCGCGTCCTTGGCGGGGTCGCAGCGCAGCGCCCGCAAATCTTCGACGTTAGCGATAGTCATGATGGGTGTCCTCACTGGGCCGCCAGGTTCAATTGCCGGATGCGCACGCTGGCCGGCGGATGGGAGTCGTAGAACGCCGAGTGCAGCGGGTCCGGCGTCAGGGTGGAGGCGTTGTCCTCGTACATTTTCACCAGCGCCGACACCAGGTCGCGCGCGTCGGTGTGCCGGGCGGCGAAGGCGTCCGCCTCGAACTCGTGCTTGCGCGAGCTGAGCGAGGTCAGCGGGCCGAGCAGGAAGGTGAACACCGGCAGCGCCAGCGCGAACAGCAGCAGCGCCATGGCGTCGTTGCTGGCGCCGGGCAGCAGCAGCGGGTCCACGCCCAGGCCGGTGTAGAACCACAGCTGGTTCTTCAGCCAGCCCAGCAGCGCCAGGAAGGCCAGCGACATGGCGAACATCATGCCGATGCGCTTGATGATGTGCTTGAGCTTGAAGTGCCCCAGCTCGTGCGCCAGCACCGCCTCGATCTCCTGCGGCGCCAGGCGCGACAGCAGGGTGTCGAAGAACACGATGCGCTTGTTGGCGCCGAAGCCGGAGAAATAGGCGTTGCCGTGCGCGCTGCGCTTGGAGCCGTCCATCACGAACAGGCCCTTGGAGGCGAAGCCGACGCGCTGCATCAGCCCTTCGATGCGCGCCTTCAGCGCTTCGTCGGCCAGCGGGGTGAACTTGTTGAACAGCGGCGCGATCACGGTGGGGAACAGCACCATCATCAGCAGTTGGAAGCCGCTCCACACGAACCAGGCGTACAGCCACCACAGGCCGCCGCTCTTGTCCATCAGGGTCAGCACCACCCACACCAGCGGCAGGCCGATCGCGGCGCCCAGCGCCACGCCCTTGAGCATGTCGGCGAAGAACAGGCTGCGGCTCATCTTGTTGAAGCCGAAGCGCTGCTCCAGGCCGAATTGCTTGTAGTAGTCGAACGGCAGCTCGACCAGGCCGGAAATGGCGGCGTAGGCGACCAGCAGGCCGATCTGGTAGCCCATGCCGGGGCCGGCCAGCTTGTACACTTCGACGGACAGCCATTGCAGGCCGCCTAGCAGGGTGAAGGCGACCAGCACGGCGGCGTTGACCACCATGCCCAGCATGCCGAACTTGGTGCGGGCGATGGTGTAGTCGGCGGCCTTCTGGTGCGCCGCCAGCGGGATTTTTTCGGCGAATTCGGGCGGCACGGCGCTGCGGTGGGCGAGCACGTGGCGGATGTGGCGCGACGCCAGCCAGAAGCGCACGGCCAGCGTCACAACCAGGAAAGTAACGAACAAAATCGAAAACGCGTGTGAATACATTCTATGCCTGTGAGAAAATGGCGGATTGTTTAGGCCAAGAGAGAATTATGTCACAAGCGACCGAAATCCCAACGACTACCCCGCAAGAGCGTCCCAACGAGACCAACCTGGTGTGGGTGGACATGGAAATGACGGGTCTGGAACCCGAAACCGACCGCATCATCGAAGTGGCCATCATCGTCACCGACATGCACCTGAACTTCCTGGCCGAAGGCCCGGTGTTTGCAATTCATCAATCCGATGAAACGCTGGACAAGATGGACAACTGGAACAAGGGCACCCACGGCCGCTCCGGCCTGACCGAGCGCGTCAAGGCGTCCACCATCACCGAAGAGTTCGCCGAAGCCGAGCTGATCGCCTTCCTGAAAAAATGGGTACCGGCCGGCAAGGCGCCGATGTGCGGCAACACCATCGGCCAGGACCGCCGCTTCATGGTGAAGTACATGCCGAAGCTGGAAGCGTTCTTCCACTACCGCAATATCGACGTGTCCACGCTGAAAGAGCTGTGCAAGCGCTGGAAGCCGGAGATTGTGAGCGGCTTCAAGAAGCACCAGAAGCACACCGCGCTGGCCGACATCGTCGAGTCCATCGAAGAGCTGAAATACTACCGCGAACACTTCATCAAGCTGTAAGGACGCCATGGACGCCGACCTGCTCGCAACCCTGGCCCGCCAGGAACAGGAACTGCAATTCTCCGCTTTCAGCAACGACACGGCGCTGGCGCTGGGATTGAGCCTGGCCGGGGCCGCCAAGGCCAAGGGCAAGGCGGTCACCGTGAACATCACGCGCAACGGCCAGGTGCTGTTCCACCACGCCATGGACGGCGCCAGCGCCGACCAGGCCGACTGGATACGGCGCAAGAACAACGTGGTGAACCGCTTTGGCCGCAGTTCGTTCCACGTGGGCAGCGAGCACAAGCTGCGCGGCGTGGACTTCGACGCGATTCCCTACCTCGACAGCAAGGACTACGCGGCGCATGGCGGCGCGTTCCCCCTCATTATCAAGGGCGTGGGCGTGGTGGGCACCATCACGGTGTCCGGCCTGCCGCAGGCGGAGGACCATGCGCTGGTGGTGGAAGCCATCCGCGCGATGGTTTAGTCGCCGGGCTTAGTGGCCGGACTTAATCGCCGGACTTAATCGCTGGACACTTCCAGCAGCGCTGCCAGGAAGTTATCTTCGTTGAAATCCTCGAAGGCGGGGTACTCGCCGTCCTTGGTGGCGATCTTCCAGTCCGACGCCAGGTCGGGCAGCACAAAGCGCACCTTGCCGCGATGGCCTTCCAGGTCCATGCGGCCGCCGCCTTCATCCAGCATCACGCCCACCGGGCGCAGCAGCACGTGCTGGCGTCCCAGGCTGATGCCCAGCGTGCGGGTGCTGTACGTGCCCAGCAATTCCTCGGTCAGCACCAGCGCGTGGAAATCGTACTTCACCTGGCCCTTCTCCGCGTAGCGTGCCAGCCACTGCTGCACCTGGCCATAAAAGCCATCGATGCGCGCCAGCCAATGCAGCTTGCGCTGCTGGTAATCATCGTGCCCCATTACGTACTCGCTGAAAGTCATTCCTACATTGATTGTAGGCGGTCCAGCGGCCGATGCGGCGCGAGCTTCGCGCAGCGCCGCACTCAGCCCATGAAGCCGAGGTCCTTGAGCGCGAAGTTGGCCAGCTCGTTCTTGAAGACCTGGGTTTCCAGCATGGCGTCGTCGGCGCCGAACCAGCGGCCCAGGGTGGCGCCGTATTGCTGGTTGGAGATCTGCGGGATCCACACGCCGCGCCCGGTGGCGTCGTCCTTGCCGCCCAGCGTGAAGTCGGGGAACTGGCCGTACAGGCCGCCCTTGACGGCGCCGCCGACGATCATATGGTGGTTGCCCCAGCCGTGGTCGGTGCCGCCGCTGTTCGGCTGCAGGCTGCGGCCGAAGTCGGACAGCGTGAACGTCGTCACCTGCTGCTGGGCGCCGATTTCGGCCAGCGCCAGCTGGAAGGCGGCCAGCGACTGCGATACCTGGCGCAGCATGTCGAACTGCTGGTAGGCCTGGCCGCCGTGCGTGTCGAAGCCGCCTTGCGAGACGAAATACACCTGCCGCCCCGGCCCCTGCGCGGCGCGCAGGCGGATCAGCTGGGCCACGGTCTTGAGCTGCCGCGCCAGGTTGTAGCCGGGGAAGGGCGTGGCCAGCGCGGCGCCGCTGGTGGCCGCCTTCAGGTCTGACACCAGTTCCATGCCGTTCAGCAGCGCGCGGTTGGCGGCGCCGGCCATCATGTTGGGATGGCTGGCCGAGAGCAGCTGCACCAGCGCTGCGCGGCGCTGGTCCGCTTCGGCTTGCGGCCAGAAGTTCATGCCGGCCAGGTTGAGCTGGCCGTTCGCGGGGATCAGGTTGCCGTGCGTCTTGCTGCCTTCGATGAACAGGCCGCCGCCGCCCAGCGCCACCGCGTCCAGGTCGCCGCCGGTGCCCAGCAGGTCGACCAGGCGGCCGCCCCAGCCGGTGCCGGCCAGCGACGGCGTGCCGGCCTGGTTCTGCAGTTGCTGGTCCGGGTGCGAGAACAGCTGCGGCGGCACCGCCACGCCGGACTGGTACTGCGCCTTGCTGAGCGGCTGGCGCAGGCTGCCCACGTTCAGCACGGCCGCCACCTGGCCCTGGCCGTACAGCGCGTCCAGCTCGGGCATGCCGTAGTGGAAGGCGAACGGCTGGTCGACCGGCTCGGCCACGGCCTGCAGGCGCGCGCTGCGCTCGCCCACCAGCGTCTTGCTGGCCACCGACAGCGCCAAGCCCTGGCTGCCGCGGATGGCGTTGTACTTGCCGTAGCGGACGCTGTCCAGCGGCACGATCATATTGTTGCCGTCGTTACCGCCGAACATGTACAGGCACACCAGCGCCTTGTAGTCGCCGACGGCCGCTTGCGCGGGACGCACGCCCAGCAGGCCGAGCGAGGACAGTGCGCCCAGCATGCCGGCTTGCGCGCCGCGTCCTAGGAAGCGGCGGCGGGACAGGTTGTTGTTGCTCATGGTGGTCTCCGGTGTCGTCGTTTTCATTGCTGCACTGCGAATTCGGCGCTGATGGCGGTCAGGTAGAGCGCGGTCAAGGCGCGCTGCTTCTTGTCGGTGGTGGCGCTCACGGAGCCGGCGATGGCGCTGCGCGCGGCGGGCGACATGCGGCCTTGCAGCAGCCTGGCGTCCACCAGGTCCATCAGCGCGTTGACGTCGCCCGCCGCGTTGACGTAGGGCGCGATGTTGACGGCCACCATGCCCTTGTATTCGCCGGACAGGAAGCGGTACAGGAAGTTGGCGCGCGCCACGGCCAGTGCCGGCGCGTAGACCTGGAACTCGGGGCCGAATTTCCCAGGCGCTCCGGGCAGGCCGGTCATCGGCGAATAGAAATTGAACACGCTGGGCGCGTTCAGCAGCTTCTGGCCCAGCTGCGAATATTCCCAGAAGGCGTTGGTGGGATTGATGACGGTGGCGTCCAGCGCGCGGAACAGGCTCAGCGAATGCAGCATGGGGTCTTTCAGCTTGCCCTGGCCGGCGCCTGGCGAATCCAGGCGCGCTTCGGCGTCCATCAGCACGGCGGTCAGGGTGGCTTTCAGGTCGCCGCGCCCGGCCGGGCCGCTGGCGAACACGTCCGCCACGCGCTCGATGTAGGCAGGGCTCGGGTTGCTGGTGGTGAAGGCGCGGATCAGGCGGGTGGCGATGAAGGGCGGCAGGTTGGGGTGGTTGAACAGGTTCTCCATCACCGCGTCGAAGTCCTGCACGGCGGTCTGGTCGGCCGGCAGCACCGCGCCTTGCAGCAGCGTCTTGCTGCCTTTGTCGTGCAGGCGCTCGCGCGGCTGCAGCGGGCCGGTGAACTTTTCCCAGTTGGCGCCGGTGGTGCTGGCGCCGGCGTAGGTCCAGCCGCTCAGGGCGCGCGAGATGTCGGCGATGCGGGCCTGGTCGTAGCTGGGGATGGGGTCGCCGTTGCGGTCGGTCTGCACGCTGCCGTCCTGGTTCAGCATGACGGGGCCGATGGTAAACAGCTGCATCACTTCGCGCGCGTAGTTTTCATTCGGCGCGGGCGCCTTGCTGTTGGCCAAGTCCAGGTATTTGCCCATGGACGGGTTCAGCGTCATCTCGCGCAGCAGGGTGTTGAAGTTGCCGAAGGCGTTGGCGGACAGCGTGGCGAGCCAGGGCTGCATCTCGTTGGCGTACGGGTTCTTGTCGGCGGAAACGACGAACAGCTGCGACAGTGCGAAGATCATGCGCTGGCGCAGCTGGTCCTGGCCGCCTGCCATGTTGTTGAACCAGTTGGCGCGCAACACGTTCATGTCCGTCGTGGCGGGCAGGGCGCTGGCCGGCAGCTCGAACTGCTGCGCCAGCCAGGCGGTCTGGCCCATGGTGTTGACTTTGGCGATGTCGGCCGTGGTTGGGCCGAAGGTGGCTTGCTCGAGCAGGCGCGCGGCGGCCACGGTGGCCGGGTCGGCGGCGGCCCAGCTGCTTGCGGCCAGGCTCATCAGGCAGGCCGCAGCCCAGGCCCGGCACAGAGTTCCTTGCATGACATTCTCCTTGTTGTCTGGATGCTTGTTTCCAAACAGCAATTCCCGTGCCAGGCAAAGACAAACAAAAAGTGACAATTTTTGCTCGCTTGCGGGGTGCAAGGCGACAAAAATTGTCACTCAGGTCATACGGGGGGGGCAGGCGGGGCGCCGAAAAACGTCAGCGCCCGGGGAGGGGCTTACTCGGCGCCGCCTTCGGCGCCATGGCACTTCTTGTACTTCTTGCCGCTGCCGCAAGGGCAGTCGTCGTTGCGGCCCACTTTCGGCTCGTCGCGCACCACGGTGCTGACCGGCGCTTTGCGGCGCGGCACCCAGAACTTGTGGATGGCTGGCAGGTTGGCTTCCAGTTCCTGGCCCAGCTTGTGCGCCTTGACCGGATCTTCCACCAGCGGCAGCTCGTCTTCCTCGATCTCGTCCGCGCCCAGCAGGTAGATCGGACGCATCAGGTCGCCCACTTCCGAGTCCCAGATCGCGTCCCACGAACCCGGGCGCAGCTCCATGCCTTCCCAGAAGCCCCAGCACCAGGCTTCGGCGTCGATCAGGGTCTGGCCTTCCACTTCGTGCTCCACGAACAGCGGCTCGAACTCTTTCGGCGCCACTTCGAACGTCACCAGCACTTCATTCATGAAGCGCATGATCAGGTTGACGATGCGTTCTTCTTCCTTGGCATTCTTGAACTTGGGCGCGTCGTTGCCGTCCGGGCCCCATACGCGCGGCAGCCACTCGGCCGGCATGATCGGCTCCGGGCCGATGGCGATGGCGGTCAGGTAGCCGTGCAGGTGGTCCATGGTCATGGAGTCTTCCGGGCTGCGCTCGGACAGCAGGAAGTTGTCCAGTTCGTCGAATTCTTTTTCGCTCAGAGGCTGATCGAGTTGCATATGCTTTCCTTCTTATTTGAAGCCGCCAGTATACGCTGCGGCGCAGCGTTCCGGGCGGAAGAATGCGGCGGCGCTTACAATGGCGCCATGACAACCGACATTCCCGACACCTCCCTCCACGCCTACGCGGCCCTCGGCCCGGACTGCGTGCTCGACGCGCTCGACAGCATCGGCCTGTACGGCGACGGCCGCCTGCTGGCGCTGAACAGCTATGAAAACCGGGTCTACCAGGTCGGCATCGACGACGGCAAGCCGCTGGTAGCCAAGTTTTACCGCCCCGGCCGCTGGAGCGACGCCGCCATCCTGGAAGAACACGCTTTCGTGGCCGAGCTGGCGGAACGCGAAATCCCCGTGGTGCCGGCGCTGACCGTGAACGGCAAGACCTTGCATGAATACCAAGGTTTCCGCTTCTCCGTGTTCCCGCGCCACGGCGGCCGCGCGCCCGAGCTGGGCGATCCGGCCGTGCTGGAGTGGACCGGGCGCTTCATCGCCCGCATCCACGAGGCAGGCAAGCTGGGCGTGTATAAAGAGCGCCCGGCGCTCGACCCGGCCACCTTCGGCACCGAGCCGCGCGACTACCTGCTGGCCAATAACTTCATCCCGGCCGAACTGCTGGCGGCCTACAGCAGCGTGATCGACCAGGCGCTGGACGGCGTGCAGCGCTGCTACGACAGGGCGGGCGACGTGTCCATCCTGCGCCTGCACGGCGACTGCCACGGCGGCAACGTGCTGTGGACCGACGCCGGCCCGCACTTCGTCGACTTCGACGACAGCCGCATGGGCCCGGCCATCCAGGATTTGTGGATGATGCTGTCCGGCGAGCGCCATGAGCAGGTGCGCCAGATGGGCGACATCCTGGCCGGCTACGAGGACTTCTGCGACTTCGACAGCCGCGAAATGCACCTGGTGGAGGCGCTGCGCACCTTGCGCCTGATCCATTATTCGGCCTGGATCGCGCGCCGCTGGGACGACCCGGCCTTCCCGGTGGCCTTCCCCTGGTTTAACACCCAGCGCTACTGGCAGGACCGCATCCTGGAACTGCGCGAGCAGATCGCATTGATGGACGAGGCGCCGCTGCCCGTCTAATCCGGCAATTTAGGGGGTAAACGCCCCCTTGCTCGCCGCCTGCCGGCGGCCCCCGCTAGCCGATAATGACAGTTCGGAAATCCCGAACCAACCGTCGACCTAGCGAGAACCACCATGCAAGCACAACTGGCACAGCCCCTCGAAGCAGCAATTGAAGTAGCCGCTCAGGCCAACGATGCCCCCGTCCTGCCTCTGCAAGAGTCCGCTGAACCCGCGCCGCGCGGCGCCATGGACATGAGCGCCATCAAGGAAGCCATCGCCCGCGTGGAAGCCGAAGCCAAGGCTGCCTGCGCCGCCGAGAGCCGGGCCCATGCCGAAGCCCGCGCCCGCGCCCTGGCCGACGACCGCGCCGCCATCGACGCCGCCGCCGCAGCGGCAGCCCAGCAAAGCGCGCAAGCGGCCGAGGAAGCCATTGCCGCCAACCGCGAACGCCTGGAAAGCCTGCGCGCCGCCGCCCAAGCCAGCATGGCCCGCCTGGAAGCGGTCAAAATGGAAACCGCCGAACTGCGCGCCCGCGCCGAAGCCGACACCCAGATCCGCCTGGCCGCCGAGCAGCGCGCCCGCGCCGAGGAGGAAAGCCGCAAGCGCGCCACCGAGCAGATCGCCACCGAATCCGAACTGGCCGAGCAGGCCGCGCGCGCCGCCGCCGACCTGACCGCGCAAACCGAGCAAGCCCGCAAGCAGGCCGCCGAGCGCCTGGCCGCCGTGCAGGCCGCGCGCGAGGAAATGGTGGGCATCGCCTCGGCCGACGCCCGCCTGGCCACGCTGGCCCGCGAACGCGAGCGCCATGCCTACGGCGCGCGCCAGACCGCCGACGCGCTGGCCACCGCCGAAGCCGAAGCGCTGGAACTGACCGTGCAGCGCGAGCGCGCCGACCAGATCGCGCTGGAAGCGGCCTTCAACCGCGCCGCCGCCGAAGCGCGCGCGCTGGAGGAAGCCCGCGCGCTGGCCCACCTGGAGCAGGAGCGTGAAGCCATCGCCCTGGCCAAGGCCGAATCCGAGCGCAGCGCCGCGCAGTCGCTGCACCTGCGCCTGCAGACCGAAAAGGAAATCCGCGACGCGGCCGTGCAGCGCGAGCGCCTGGAAGCGGTGGCCGCCGCCAGCGCCCAGGCCCGCCGCGATGCGGACGCCCGCATCATCAGCGCCACCGAAGCGCGCATCGAAGTGGACCGCCAGCTGCGCGCCGTGGCGCTGGCGCGCTTCGAGGCCGAGCAGCAAGCCGAAATCGAAACCCTGGCCAAGGTGGAAGCCGAAGCGCAGGCACTGGAGCAGGCCCGCCTGCGCCAGGCCGCCGAACAGGCCGCCGCCGAGGCGGCCCGCGCCGACAGCCTGGAGCAGCAGCGCGCCGCCCAGCTGGCCGACGAGCGCGCCTCGCTGTCGCGCGCCGCCGTGGAACTGGCCGCCGCCCAGAACGCCGCCGAGCAGGCTGAAGTGGCCACGCTGGCCGCGCAGGTGGACGCGCACAACACCGCCACTGCGCTGGCCGAAGAGAAAGCCGCCCGCGCCGCCGACCTGCTGGCCGCGGAGCAAGCCCGCGCCGCCGCCGAGCAGCAGGCCATCGCCGCGCTGAAGCAGCGCCTGGAAGCCGAAGAGGGCGCCGCAGCAGCGGCCCAGGCGCGCAGCGCCGCCGAGCAGAAGCAGGCCGAGGCGCTGCGCCGGCAGCAGGCCGCCGACGAAAGCCTGGCCGCAGCGGCTGAAAAGGAAGCCGCCGCCATGCAGCTGATGGCCGAGCAGAGCGCCGTGGAAGCCGAACAGAAGGCGGTGGCCGCGCAAGCCGTGGCCGCGCAGGCCCGCCTGGCGGTGGAGCTGAGCGAGGTGCACGTGCAGCGCGCGCAGGTGGAAGAAGAGAAGGCCGCCAAGGCCGCCGAGCTGCTGAAGGCGGAGCAGGAGTTCGTGGAAACCGAGCGCCATTCGCTGGCCGTGATCGACCAGAAACTGACCCAGCAGCGCCTGGCCAACGCCGCCGAGGCGCGCGCCGCCAAGTCGATCGAAAGCCGCCTGGAGTCGGAGAAGGCCGCCACCGCCGCGCTGCGCGCGCAGGCCGATGCGGAGCAGGCGCAGGCCGATCTGGCCCGCGAACATGAGCTGGCGGTGCAGGCCGCCGCCCAGGCTGCGCGGGACAAGGCCGATGAGCAGAAGGCGCTGGTGGAAGCGGCCCAGGCGCACGCGGCAATGCAGCGCAAGGTGGCCGACACCACGCAGGCCATGACGCAGGCCAAGCAAAAGCTGCTGGAGCTGGAAACCCGCCGCCAGCACGCGGCGCAGAACGCGCTGAATGCGATCGAGGAGAAACTGGCTGCCGACGTGGCGCAGACCGCGCTGGTGGAGGAGAACGCCTTTGCCGCAACCCTGGCCGCAGCACGCGCCCGTGCCGAGCACGAGCAGTCTGAAACCATGGCGCGCGACGTGATCGGCCGCTTGAAGGAGACCGCCGGCGCCGTGTGGCGCGGCCGGTAAAGCGCTGGCGGGGTGGCGGGTTATGCGTTCCGCTACCCCCTACGGGGACAAGATGTGCTGTGGGGAGGGCGGGTTGGTAACCCGCCTTTTTTTATTGCGCGGGAACTTGCACCCGTTCGGCGTAGTACTCGGTTTCGCCGAAGCAGTCGGTTGGCACGCCTTTGTGCTGGGCGTAGGTGAGCAGGATGCGCTTGCCGGTGGCGGCCGACATCTGCTTGGCCAGCTCGGGGTCGCGCACGCTGAACTGGAACTTCTCCGGGATGGCGCCGGGCATCGACGTCAGCAGCAATTCGCCTTCCCAGGTCTTGCAGATCCAGCCCCGTTTGGAGAATTTTTGCAGGTAGCCGGCGCGCTCGCCTTCCGAATAGGACACGCTGAGCGTGATCCAGGTGTAGGCGGCGAACAGCAAGCCGGCGCCCAGCACGAGCGCCAGCAGGATGTATTTGATGCGGGAGGATGGTTTGATCATGTGATTCGCTGGTTTGGGTGGCAACCTTGTGATCTTATCATTCCCCGGCCATCCGGCGGCGGTATCGTACCGACGACCATAGCGACACCAGGATGAACGCCACCCCGGACAGCCCCGTGAACCATTCAGGAATGTGGTATTTCACGCTGGCCAGCATGATCAGCGCCAGGATGCCGATGGCGTAGTGCGCGCCGTGTTCCAGGAACACGAATTCGTCCAGCGTGCCCTTGTGCACCAGGTACACCGTCAGCGAACGCACGTACATGGCGCCGATGGCCAGTCCCAGCATGATGATGACCACGTCCGAGGTGATCGCGAAGGCGCCGATCACGCCGTCGAAGCTGAACGAGGCGTCCAGCACTTCCAGGTACATGAAGCCGCCGATGCCGCCCTTGGCCAGCGCCACGCCGGTCACCGGGTCGTGCTCCTTGCTCTCGAGCAGGCTGCTGATCCAGTCCACCGCCACGTACACCGCCACCCCGATCACGCCGGACGACAGCACGCTGAACTTTTTCGCCTCCGGCACCAGGCCCACGCAGGCCAGGATGCCCAGCAGGGTGAGCAGGATGGCCAGGCCGGCGGTGCCCAGCGCGCCCAGCCTTTCCTCGATCCAGCCCAGCCAGTGCAGCTCCTTTTCCTCGTCGAACAGGAAGTTGAGGAACACCAGCAGCAGGAAGGCGCCGCCGAAGGCCGCCACTTCGGCGTGCACGTCGGTCAGGTAGCGCGAGTATTCATCCGGCGTGGCCAGCGCCATGTTCCACACTTCCACCAGGCCCAGGCCGGTGGCGAAGGAGACGATCAGCAGCGGGAACAGCAGGCGCATGCCGAACACCGCCACCAGGATACCCACCGTGAGAAACAGTTTTTGCCAGAATGCGTTCCAGTCGCGCAGCACGGCGGCGTTGACCACCGCGTTGTCGAACGAGAGCGAGACTTCCATCACCCCCAGCACGGCCGTGATCCACAGCGCGGTCAGCATGCCGCTGACGCCGCCGCGGCTGTAGCCCCACCAGCAGGCCAGGAGCATGAGGACGATGGTGACCAGGATGGATATTCTGAAATGTTTCATGTGGCTCCTTGTGTGGTTTCCGTGTGGTTCCCCGGCAAAATCAGCATGTCGATTTTATATGACTTGCTATCGCCGTCCACATTCATTCTGCGATAATGGATGGATTGCCACAAAGGAATTCCGATGGATCTCGCCTACTTGCTTACCCCTGTCATTACCTGGACCGCCGTCGGTCCGATCAAATTTTTGATTAATAGCGTCAAAGCGCGCCGCTGGGCGTTCAACCTGGTCGGCAACGGCGGCTTCCCCAGCAACCACAGCGCCGTGGTGTCCAGCATGGCCACATTGATCGCGCTGCGCGAAGGCATGGGGCACCCGGCCTTCGGCGTGGCGGTGGCGCTGTGCTTCATCGTCGTCATCGACGCCAACAGCCTGCGCCAGCACGTCGGGCGGCAGGCGGCGGCGATCAACCGCCTGGCCAAGGACGGCGAGGCGCAGCAGGGCGGCGGGCAGCAGGGAGCGCACACCTGGCTGCGCGAGCGCATGGGCCACACGGTGGTCGAAATCATCGGCGGCTTGTGCACCGGCATCGCCATCGGTCATTTGGTCCACGCTGTATTTAGCCGCTGATTTTTGCCGCTGATTTGCGGTTTATCCGCCATTTCAGCATTCCATCCACAAAAACCCGCAGTCTGGCCACCTGCGAATTGACACTGCCATCCGCGCCCCGGATACTCTGCGGCTTGCAGAAACATGCATCTAATAACAGCAAAGCAGTCCTATCCTCTGGAGATTTATATGTTGCGTAAAACCCTCATAGCTTTCGCCGTCGCTTCAGCGCTCGTCGCTTGCGGCAAGTCTGACAAAGCGCCGGAGGCCGGCAAGGCCAGTGCGTCGGCCAAGGCCGACGACAAGAAGTTGGCTACGCTGCAAGTCGCTCCAGAGGACCTGGTCACCCTGGAAACCAATGCTCTGGCCTCCGGCCCGGTGATCACCGGTTCCATCGAGCCGGAACGCAAAGCCGACATGCGCGCCGAAGTGGGCGCGGTGGTGATGCAGGTGCTGAAGGAAAACGGCGAGCCGGTGAAGAAGGGCGACCTGCTGGTGCGCCTGGACGACACCTCGCTGCGCGATTCCATGAGCTCGGCCAGCGAGGCGGTACGCGCCTCCACCCAGTCGCTGGAACAGGCCGAGCGCGTGCTGGCCCGCCAGAAGACGCTGAAATCGTCCGGCATGGTCTCCTCGCAGGTGCTGGAAGACGCCGAAGTGCGTCGCAACAATGCCCAGAGCGACCTGTCGGCCGCCAAGGCGCGCCTGGTGGCCGCCAACCAGCAGCTCTCGCGCACCCTGGTGCGCGCGCCGTTCGACGGCATCGTCTCCGAGCGCAAGGTGTCGGCCGGCGATACCGCCCAGGTCGGCAAGGAACTGGTGAAAGTGGTCGATCCTTCGTCCATGCGCTTTGAAGGCCGGGTCTCGGCCGACAAGGTGGGCGTGGTGAAAACCGGCCAGAGCGTGGTGTTCGCCATCAACGGCTACCCGGGCCAGAGCTTCAACGGCAAGGTCAAGCGCGTCGATCCGGCCGCCAACTCGGTCACCCGCCAGGTGGAAGTGCTGGTGGAATTCGCCGACAAGGCCCGCCCTGGCGTGGCCGGCCTGTTCGCCGAGGGCCGCATCGAGGCCGCCACCACCGCCGCCCTGATGATCCCCGAATCGGCGCTGGTCAAGCAGGGCGACGACACCTACGCCTGGAAGATCAAGGACAAGGCGCTGGTCAAAGCGCGCCTGGATATCGGCGCGCGCGACGCGCGCAGCGGTGCCTGGCAGGTGGAAAAAGGCCTGGCCTCGGGCGACATGGTGCTGCGCGCGCCGTCGTCGGCCTTCCGCGACGGCCAGAAGGTCGAAATGCAGCAGCCCAAGGCGGTCGCTTCGGCCGGCGCGGCTGCGCCTGCGGCAGCCAACAAAGGAAACTAAGCCATGTTCCTCTCCGATTTCAGTATCAAGCGCCCCGTCGCCATGATCGTGCTGATCGTGGCGATGATGGCCATGGGGCTGCTGGCGCTGTCCAAGCTGCGCGTCAACCAGAACCCGGACGTCGACATTCCCGTCCTGATCGTCAACATCCCGTATCCGGGCGCCTCGCCGGAGACGGTGGAGCGCGAGATCGTCAACCGCCTGGAAAAATCGCTGCAAAGCATTTCCGGCGTGACCGACTCGTACAGCACCTCGCGCGAAGGCAGCGCCACCATCGAACTGCGCTTCGCCTTCGACAAGAACCTGATCGAAGCCTCGGACGAGGTGCGCAACTCGATCGCCTCGGTGCGCTACAAGCTGCCGACCGAGATGCGCGAGCCGATGATACAGCGGGTCGACGACTCGGCCCAGCCGGTCATGCAGATCTCGCTGTCGTCCAAGAACATGTCGCACGCGGCCATTTCGCGCCTGGCGGAAGACAAGCTGGCCGACCGCTTCCGCGCGCTGGACGGCGTGGCCGTGGTCAACGTCAACGGCGCGCTGCGGCGCGAGCTGTCGGTGCTGCTGCGCGCCGAGAAGCTGCGTGAATACAACGTGTCGGTGGCCGAGGTGGCCAGCGCGCTGCGCATGCAGAACACCAACGCCCCGGTGGGCAAGGTGCGCGGCGCCCTGGACGAGAAGGCGATCCGCCTGGTCGGCCGCATCGAGCGCCCGGAAGAGTTCCAGGACGTGGTGGTCAAGCGCCGCGGCGACGAACTGATCCGCCTGGGCCAGCTGGCCACCATCGAGGACGGCTTTGCCGAAATCAACAACATCAGCCTGCGCTCCGGCAAGTCCAACGTCGGCCTGTCCATCATCCGTTCGCGTGAAGCGTCCACCGTCAGCGTTGCCAAGGAAACCCGCGCGCTGGTGGCCGAAATCAACAAGGAACTGGGCGAGACGGCGTCGCTGGAAATCACCCAGGACGGCGGCGAAGACGCGCAGGATTCCCTGAACAACGTGATCGAGGCGCTGGTGTTCGGCGCCGTGCTGACCATTTTCGTGGTGTACGCCTTCCTGAACTCGTGGCGCTCGACCCTGATCACCGCGCTGTCGCTGCCGACCTCGGTGGTGGCGGCCTTCATCGCGGTCTGGCTGTGCGGCTTTACCCTGAACTTCATGACCCTGCTCGGCCTGTCGCTGGCGATCGGCGTGCTGATCGACGACGCCATCGTGGTGCGGGAAAACATCGTGCGCCACATGCAGATGGGCTCGGACCGCCGCAAGGCCGCGCTGGACGGCACCGCCGAAATCGGCCTGGCCGTGGCGGCCACCACCTTCTCCATCATGGCGGTGTTCATTCCGGTGGCCTTCATGCCGGGCATGCCGGGCGAGTGGTTCCGTCCGTTCGCGCTGACCGTGACCTGCTCGGTGGCGGTGTCGCTGTTCATCTCCTTCACGCTGGACCCGATGCTGTCGGCCTACTGGGGCGACCCGGCCGACCACCACACGGCGCAGAAAAAAGGCATCGGCAAGGTGCTCGACAAGTTCAACCACTGGTTCGACCACCAGGCCGACCGCTACGGCAAAGTGATCGCCTGGGCGCTGCACCACCGCCGCTGGATGGCCGTGATCGCCTTCGCCAGCTTCGCCGGCGCGATCGCCCTGCAGGTGAAATGGGGCGGCACCAGCTTCCTGCCGAAGTCGGACTTCGGTTCGCTGGCCATCGAGGTGCGCACGCCGTCCTCGTCGAGCCTGGAATACACCAAGATGAAGATGTCCAAGGCGGCGCAAATCGCCCACACCATCCCGGAAGTGGAAGCGACCAGCACCTATGTGAACCTGTCGGGCGGCCGCATCTGGGTCGACATCGGCAAGCGCTCCAAGCGTGACCGCGACGCCACCGAGATCGGCGTGGAGCTGCGCCAGAAGCTGGCCGGCCTGGTGGGCGGCGAGTTCGTGGTGCTGGACGACCTGTCCAACAACGCCCGCAAGCCGGTGCAGATCGACTTCGTCGGCCCGGATTCGCGCAAGCTGATGGAAATCACCAACACCTTCATGGACAAGCTGCGCCAGGTGCCGGGCGCGGTGGACGTGGGCCTGTCCGAGCAGGATCCGAAGGACGAGCTGCAGATCGAACTGAACCGTTCGCTGGCCAACTCGATGGGCATCTCGGCCGGCGACGCGGCGCAGGCGCTGCGAGTGGCCTTCGCCGGCATCGAAGTGGGCGACTGGGTCGACCCGACCGGCGAAACGCGCGACGTGGCGGTGCGCCTGCACCCCGAGGACCGTGTCAGCCTGGACAACATCGAGCGCCTGCCGATCGGCGTGTCCAACACCAATATGATGGTGCCGCTGGACCAGATCGCCCGCGTCACCATGGGCAAGGGCCCGTCCACCATCCGCCACAAGAACGGCAAGCGCACCATTTCGGTGTCGGCCAACGTGGAAGGCCGCGCGCACGGCGAAGTGATTTCGGATGCGATGAAGCTGGCCAAGTCGCTGGACTACCCGCCCGGCTTCGGCCTGGCCGTGGGCGGTTCCGGCAAGGACCAGCAGGAAGTGTTCACCCAGATGGGCATTTCGCTGGTGGCGGGCATCGGCCTGATGTATTTGGTGCTGGTGATGCAGTTCGGGTCCTTCACGGCGCCCGGCGCGGTGATGCTGTCCTTGCCGCTGTCGCTGATCGGCGTGGTGGTGGGCCTGCTGCTGACCGGCGGCACCTTGAACCTGATGAGCTTTATCGGCGTCATCATGCTGATGGGCCTGGTGGCCAAGAACGCCATCCTGCTGCTGGACGCGGCGCGCAAGCGCGAAGAGGAAGGCTACGGCCGCGAGGATGCGCTGATGCATGCCGGCCGCATGCGTTTGCGTCCGATCCTGATGACGACCTTTGCGCTGATCGCGGGCATGATGCCGGTGGCCATCGGCATGGGCGAGGGCGGCGAGTTCTACCGTCCAATGGCGATCGCCATCATCGGCGGCACCATCACCTCCACCTTCCTGACCCTGCTGGTGGTGCCGACCTTCTACGACAGCATCGAGATCGCCCGCGACCGCATGGTGGCCAAGTTCCACCGCCGCGACGCGCGCTGGGGTGCGGCGCTGGCCTTCCTGCTGACTTTCGTCGAGGCGCTGCTGACCCTGGTGTTCGTGCGCCTGGTGTACCGCCTGCTCAAGTGGGTGGTGCTGAAGGTGACCGGCCGCGGCAACACGAGCCTGAAGCCTGCCGCCTAAGCGCGCCGCGCCTGGCTGAAAGGACCCCTCGGGGTCCTTTTTTTTTGCCAGGATAGTGACTCAAGGCAATGGGCAACTACTTCATAAATGTAGTATGCTACGCCCCCGCCTGGCGCCGGCTACCCGCTGCCGGGATAAGCAAATAGCAAACATTCCCTTGAGACCGACATTGAAATCTAAACACCTGCCCCTGATCGTGGCCGCCGCGCTGGCCGCCATGTCCACTTCCGCCGCCGCTTCCGGCTACCGTTTCGGCTCCCAGAGCGTGGCAGCGCAAGGCACGGCCGACGCCAACGCGGCCGAAGCCGGCGACGCCAGCGTGCTGTTCTACAACCCGGCCGGCATGAGCCGCCTGCAGGGGCAGCGCTTCAGCGCCGGCGCCACCGCCGTGGTGCCGCACTCGACCTACACCGACACCGGCTCCAAACGCTTCACCGGCACCCCGGCCGGCGGCACCGCCACCGAAGACTACGCGCCGGACTTCGTGGTGGCCCCGTCGCTGTACTACACCAGGCAGATCGACAGCCAGTGGACCGCCGGCGTGGGCTTGTTCGTGCCATACGGCACCAAGCTGAACTACGGCGACAACTGGAACGGGCGCTACGCGCTGACCAACATCAAGCTGGAATCGATCGCGCTGAACCCGTCCGCCGCGTTCAAGCTGAATGAGCAGCATTCCTTCGGCTTCGGCTTGACCGCCGAGTTCATGAAGGCCGAGCTGGGCCAGGCGGTGGACGTGCCGGGTACCGTGGCCGCGCTGGCGGGCACCCCGAACAGCGCCGCCCTGATCCGCCAGATCGTGGCGCTGGGCGGCAACCCGGCCGCGCTGGCCGGCGTGAAGGACGGCCGCGGCGAGAACGACGGCAAGGACTGGGGCTTCGGCTTCAACCTGGGCTATATGTTCCAGCTGAACCAGGACACCCGCTTCAGCATTTCCTACCGTTCGTCCATCTCGCACAAGCTGAAGGGTTCCACCGTGTGGGACTTCTCCAATGTGACGGCGGACCCGGTGGTAAACAAGGTGCTGGCGGCCAGCTCGCGCAAGGTGAACTCGGCCGCGCTGGTGGCGCTGCGCACCCCGGAAACGCTGTCGCTGAACGGCTTCCACCAGATTAACGCGCGCTGGGCCGCCATGGGCGACGTGACGTGGACCCGCCATTCGCGCCTGGGCGACCTGCACATCGAGTTCCCCGGCACGGACGAGGGCGACGAAGTGATCCGCCAGCAATGGAAGAACAGCGTGCGCGTGTCGCTGGGCGCGAACTACAAGGCCGACGACAAGCTGACCCTGCGCGGCGGTATCGCGCACGAGCAGACGCCGGTGAACGGCGACCAGCTGCGCCATCCCGCGCTGCCGGACAGCAGCCGCAACCAGTTCTCCTTCGGCGCCAACTACCAGCTGTCGCCGCGCGCGTCGATCGACGTGGCGTACAGCTACCTGGACTTCAAGGATGCCAGCGCGAACTACCGCAACAACTGCTCGCCGCTGACGGCCGGCTGCACCGGCAACGGTGAAACCACGCGCGGCACATACCAAACCCATCTGCAACTGCTGGGCGTGGCGTACAACCACCAGTTCTGATTCAACCGCTCCCGGCGCGATGAGGCAGGCTGTCCCGCAAGGGCAGCCTGCCTCTTTTTATTATTCGCTTAGTATTTCGGCGGCGGATTGTCCTTGTTGGTGCCGCTGCCGGTGGTGCCCGTGGTGCCGGACGTGCCGCTGGAAGGCGGCGTGGCCGAAGGCGGCGCAGCCGGATCGGTTGGCGTGGCAGGGGCCGGCGTGGTTTCAGGCATAGGCGCCGGAGCCGGCGTGACGGCCGGCGGCGTGGTGGTGGCCGGGGGCGCTGGCGCCGTGCTGTCGGTGGCGCCGGTGCTGGTGCCGGTGTCGGCCGGGCGGTCTTTGCAGCCCGCCAGGGTGGCGGTGGCCAGGATGGCGCTCAACAGCAGCGTGGTGCTTAGTGCTTTCATGATATTTCCTTTCATGGTGAGTAAAGCTACTTCTTAAGGAATTGCTCGCCAGAATAAGTCCCGATAAGTTCTGTATTATTAGAGTGCGTTGCGGTCCGAAGGTTCCACCGCCAGCTTGTCCTTTCACGCCGGCGCCAGGGTGCGCAGCAGCGCCAGCACTTCGGCCGCGATTTCTCGCGCCAGGTAGCCCAGCGTGCCGTAGCGCAGCGCCAGCTGGTCGCCGGCCGCCGCGTGCAGCGCCACGCCCCAGGCGGCCGCCTGCTCCAGCACGCAGCCGCGCGCCGCCAGCCCGGCGATGATGCCGGCCAGCGCGTCGCCCGAGCCGGAAATGGCCAGGCCGATATTGCCGCCCTCGTGTTCCCACAGCTCGCCGCCGGGCGCGGCGATCACGGTCAGCGGCCCTTTCAGCGCCACCACCGCGTTCCAGCGCGCCGCGTAGCGCAGCGCCATGCCGTGCGGCTCGGCCTGCACCGCCTGCCGGGATTGCCCGCACAAGTGGGCCAGTTCGCCCGCGTGCGGCGTCAGCAGCACCGCTTCCTCGAAGCGGAAGTGTTCGCTATCCACCGGCTCGGCCAGCAGGTGCGGCTCGGCGGGCGGGCGCAGCAGTTCCATGGCGGCCGCGTCCAGGATGATTTTGCAGCCCGCGAAACGCGGCAGCAGGGCGCGCACCAGCTCCGCGCTGGCGGCCTCGTCCTGCATGCCGGGACCGACCAGCAGCGCGTCCACCTTGGACGCCAGTTCGCCCAGCTTGCGCGCGGCCTCGATGGAAAAGCCGCCGCCGGCCGTTTCCGCCAGCCCGATCACGCGCGCCTCCGGCAGCGCGGCCGCCACGTGCGGCGCGGTGCTGGCGGCGGTGGCCAGGGTCAGCTTGCCGGCGCCCGCGCGCAGCGCCGCCGTGGCCGCCAGCAGGGCCGCGCCCGGCATTTCGCGCGAGCCGGCCACCACCAGCACGTGGCCGCGCAATTCCTTGTCGCTGTCGAAATTGGGCAGCGGCAGCGGCCATTCGCGCAAGGTGCGCAGGCTGATGTCGATGGCGTAGGTTTTGTTGCTGGGCATGGCGGTCAGGATTTGGGTGCGGCCGGCACGTCCGGCTTGACGGTGACCGGCGTGCCGGTGTCTTCCAGCGGCGCCACGAAGTTGGCGCCTTGCAGCACCAGCTTGCCGCGCTTGCCCGCCGCCGGATCGAACTGGTAGGAGGTGACGCCGCAGTTGGGCACGTCCGCCTTGCGGTCGACCGCCAGGATCTCGGACTCGTCCATGCGCTCGAGCAGGTAGCGGAAGCAGTTGACCGTCACCTGGTGGCCGACGATGAGCACGCGGTCGCCCCGGTATTCGCGGGTGATGGTGTCGAGCACGCTGCGCAGGCGCAGGATGACGTCGCACCAGCTTTCGCCGCCTGGCGGGCGGAAATAAAACTTGCCCACATGCTTGCGCTGCTCGGCCAGTTCGGGGAATTTATCGGCAATGCCCAGCGGCGTGAGCCGGTCCAGGATGCCGAACTCCTTCTCGCGCAGGCGCTCGTCGGCGATCACCGTCAGCCGTTCGCGGCCCAGCTGTTCGATGACGGCGGCGGCGGTGCCGGCCGCGCGCACGTAGGGGGAGTGCAGCACCACGTCGGGCTGCTGCGCGGCGGGCAGGGCGCCGAACCAGGCCGCCAACGCGCGCGCCTGGCGCTCACCCAGTTCAGACAGGGGCACGTCGACGTCGCGGTGGGCGATGTCGATCAAAAACTGCGACGCGGCTTCGGCCGCGTCGCGCGCCACGTTGCCCGCGCTCTGGCCATGCCGCACGAGCCACAGTTGCTGGGGCCACTTTTGTTCCATGCCGGCTGCTCCGTTCGAGAAGAAGTCCGGCCCATGCTAGTCGAATTTACAAAAGTGTGGCGCGAGGGTGTTTAGGCCGCTTTGCTCTCCGCTTTGCCCTCGCGTCCGGCTCCGCTTTCATCGCCCGGTTCGTCGCCCAGTTCCGCGTCGCCGTTGAACACAGCCATATCGGTCTCGCCCAGCACCCGGCTGGTGACGGTGCCGGCCGCGATGGAACCGCTCACGTTGAGCGCGGTGCGGCCCATGTCGATCAGCGGCTCGATCGAGATCAGCAGGCCGGCCAGCGCCACCGGCAGGTTCATCGACGACAGCACGATCAGCGCGGCGAAAGTGGCGCCGCCGCCCACGCCGGCCACGCCCACCGAGCCGACCGCGATGATGGCCAGCAGCGGCACGATGAAGCCCGCCGTGAACGGGTCGATGCCCACGGTGGGCGCGATCATCACTGCCAGCATGGCCGGGTAGATGCCGGCGCAGCCGTTCTGGCCGATGGTGGCGCCGAACGAGGCGGCGAAGTTGGCAACGCCTTCCGGCGTGCCGAGGCGGCGCGTCTGGGTCTGCACGCTCATCGGGATGGAACCGGCGCTGGTGCGCGAGGTGAAGGCGAAGGCCAGCACCGGGAAAATCTTCTGCACGTAGCGCAGCGGGTTCAGGCCGGCCGCCGACACCATGGCCAGGTGCACGCAGAACATCAGTATCAGCGCGCTGTACGAGGCCAGCACGAAGCCGATCAGCTTGAGGATGTCGGCATAGCTGGAGCTGGCCACCAGGCCGGCCATCAGCGCGAACACGCCGTACGGGGTGAGGCGCAGCACCAGCGTGACCATGCGCATCACGATGGCGTGCGCCACCTGGATGAAGCGGTCGAAGGAGGCGAACAGCTCGGGTTTCTTGTCGTGGATGCCGATGGCCGAGATGCCGACGAAGATGGAGAAGATCACCACCGCGATGGTGGAGGTCTTGCGCGCGCCCGTCAGGTCGAGGAAGGGATTGGCGGGGATGAAACTGATGAGCATGCTGGGCAGCGAAATCGCCTGGGCGTCGCCCAGCTTGCCTTGCAGATAGGCGCCGCGCGCCGCTTCGGCCGCGTTGGCGGTCAGGCCCACGGCGCTCAGGTTGAACAGCTTGGCCATCAGGATGCCGATGCCGGCCGCCACGATGGTGGTGGCGATCAGGGTGCCGATGGTGAGCGCGCTGATCTTGCCCAGCGAGGAGGCGTTCCTGAGCTTGAGGATGGCCGCGACGATGGAGACCATAATCAGCGGCATGATGATCATCTGCAGCAGCTTCACGTAGCCGGTGCCGACGATGTCCAGGTACTCGGTGGTGGTCTTCAGCTCGGGGTTGGCGGCGCCGTAGACGGCTTGCAGGCCGGCGCCCAGCAGCACGCCCAGGCCGAGGCCGGTGAACACGCGCACGGTGAAACTGGCATGCTTGCTTTGCTGGCGGTACATGAAGGCGAGCAGCGCCAGTGCTATCGCCAGATTGATCGCGAGATTGATAGTTGCGTTGCTTGCCATTCGCCGGCCCTGAACTTGTTGTGGTGGATAAACAGTTGCCGGGCCATTTTAAGGCAAATCCCACCCCGGTGTCAGAGCGCCACCTTGTTGTACTTGAGCCAGCGCGCCATGGCTTCATCGCGTACCGGGCCGGGCGGATGCTCCTGCACGCTGAGCTGGGTTTGCAGCAGCCAGCGGTACAGCGTCTCGTTTTCCTTGAAGGCGGCGGCCGGCGAGTGTATGGTCAGGCAGACCAGCGCGTGCCGCGTCCACAGGCTGATCACCATGTAGTGGCTGATGGCGTTGCAGGCCTTGTCCAGGCCCGGGAAGGCGCCCTGGTATTCGGTGGCCACGCCTTGCACCCGCATGCCCCAGTTTTCGCCCTCCAGCCGGTATGGCCGCTTCACCTGTTTCAGCCAAGGCATTTCCTCGGCCACCTTGCGCAGGCGCAGCTCGTTCCAGTCATGCACCGTCAAGCTGGTGTTGGCCACGCCGATGGCCGCCAGCTGGCTACCGCTGGCCAGGTCGAACAGCTGGTGGACATGGCCGTCCACATTGTCGCGCCAGGCCTGCGGCGCGTTCAGCACGATGCCGATGCCGGGGCTGGCGAAGCGCTTCAGCGGCAGTGCGCTGAAGTCCGGCGCCTCCGCTTCAATATGGCAGGCGCAGCCGCATTGCTCCAGCGCCTCGGTGAATTGCTGGGCGCTGGCCAGGTCGATGCCTTTTTTAACGACGGCGGACGGCGCCGCCAGCAAGGAGTGCATCTGCTGCACGCTGCGCTGGAACAGCGCGGCCAGCCGCGCGGCCACTTGCGTGGCGTCTTGTCCCGGCTTGGGGCCGCGCGCAATGACGCGGTAGCGTGAAGGCAGGCCAGCTGCGGCCTGGTCGACGGAGTTTGGCATGCAAGATAAACGATTTAACAGAATTGCTATTAGGATAGGATAAATATAGACGCGCAAAATTCACGCATTGTCACTTTCGCAAAAAAAGTTTCGCACGAGGGGGCGCCCATGGCGATGCGGGCCGCGATGGGCGCGTCTAGCCGTACGGCGTGTATTCAATGCCGCTGCCGATCAGCTTCAGTGCATTGGCCTGGTTCTCAGCGCTTTCGCTGAAGCTGGTGAGCATCTGGGCGTGCGACATGCCGTTTTGAAGGTGGTTGAGCCAGAACGTCATGCCGGCGGCTTCCGGTGCGCGCTGCAGCACATTGTTGTACAGGCTGGTGACGAAATCCGCATCGCTCTGCGCGGCGCCATACAGCTGCTGCGCCTCGGGGCTGTCGAGGAAGCCCTGCGCAATGCTGACCAGGGCGCTGCCGTTGTCCAGGTGCGAAATCCAGAACCCCAGGCCCACCAGGTCGGGAGCGCGGTTCAGCGCGGCCTGATAGAGCCGGTAGGCTTGCCCGGCATGGCCGTCGATATCGAGCGCCACGGCGCCATCCTGGAACAGCAGCCGTTCCACATTGCTCAGGATGTCCGGCATATCGGTGCTGCCTGTTTTTTCGACAATGCCTTTCAGGCTTTGGAACGTGACGAAGTATGAGGCGCGGCTGCCAGCATAGCTTGCCGTGTCGAGCCCCGCGCCGCCTTCGATGCGGGCGTTGTTGGCGGATGCGCCAAGTATGTCGTTGCCACTGGTTCCGGAAATCTGCGTTGCCGCCTGTGTGTAGGCGACCTTGATGGTGTAATCCGGCGTACCCTCCGGGGGGCTGGTGTAGACACTGATGCTCAGGTCTTTCGTTGTTTGGGATGACGCAATAACGCGGATGGTGCCGTCAGGCCGGCTGTACATGCTATGGCCGTCAGCAAAGGAGTTGCCGGTGTAGAGCATCTTCAGCAACGAGTTGTCCTCGTTTGGGCCGGGCGCCAACACGAGCGAGTAGGTGTCGCCTTTCTGCAGGCGCAACAAGAAGCCGTCGCTGTCGTCCGGGTGTTCGAGCTGGCCCTGCACCGTGCCTATAGGCAGGTAGCGGGCGATGATGCGATCATCTTTAACGCCGACACTGGCACTGATACTGTAGTGGCCGGCTTGCTTGCCTTCCTCGTCCGCCATTTCAATGTAATAGGTGCCGGATGTGGCGGGCGTGAATGGCATCGTATAACTATTGTTCGGCATGATATTGGCAATGGCCGACTCCAACTGCCCACCAGCGCTATCGAACAGGCGCAGCCGCCCATGGTATGAGCTGTAGGCGGTTTCGCCTTGCTCGCCTTCGCTACCCTGTGCCTTGATGAAGTAGGTAACGCCGGCTTGCAACTGCACGCCATACCAGTCCCGGTCGCGCCCGACTTCCAGCGTGCCGCCACGGATCTCTCCGACTTCCAAGCTCGCGGCGGTCGCCATCGACGAGCCAGCGTCGTCCTGCGTCTCAGCCAGCAGGATGGTATAGCTGCTGGCCCATATCCCGAACCCGTCACTGTCGTAGCTGCCGAATACGCCGCTGGCTTCGCTGCCGGGGGCGAGGCTGCCAGCAGTTGAAGGGGGGCTGTCGCAGTCGTCGGCCATGATGTGCCTATCCCAGGTGGAGGAAGACTGATAGTAGCGTCTTCCCCCAAGCTGGATGCTCACCAAGTGTCACTATCCTGCTATTTCAGCACCACGCTCCAGTTCTTTTCCACGCACTTGGCGTAGTTGCCGGGGATGAGGGCGCTGTACGGGGTCTGGTAGCTGACCAGCTGGCACTGGTAGTCGCCGCCGCTGTTCCAGTTCTTCTCCCAGTAGATGTTGTAGGCCGCCGAACTGGATGGGCCGAAGCGCTGCATGGCGGCGCAGGAGAGCTGTTCGCCCGCCACGTTCCAGCCCAGGTCCGCCGCGAACTGCTTGTAGTAGTCGATGCGGTTCTGCGCCGCCGGCTTTTCGGTGCCGGTGCCGCATTCGGCGTTGATGATCATGATGGTGGTGGCGAAGTTGTTGCCGGCGCCGGCCGCCGCGTCGGCCGCATTCGGCACCCAGGTGCCGTCGATCACGTGCAGCATGGACGGCTTGGGCGGCTGCGGGTAGACGAAGAAGAAGGTGGCGGAGGCCAGGTTGAGCCAGGTGGAGGCCACCAGGTCCGGGTCCTTCAGCAGCACCGACTGGTCGCCGTTGTGCATCACTTGCGAGAAGGGGCCGTAGTTGTAGTTGTAGGAGAGCTGCTTGGCGCCGCGTCCGAAGTATTTCTTGTAGCTGCCGTCGGCGTTTTTGCCGCAGGTCCAGACCGAGTTGAACACCGGGTCTGCGCATTCGGTGTTGTAGCCGCAGCCGGCGCCGGTTTCCTCGCAGCCCATCTCGCGCAGGTACTTCAGGCCCTGGCGCCATTGCGGCAGCGGGATGCTGGCGTTGTGGTCGCCGGTTTCCTGGGCGAAGTGGGCGAACATGGTGGCCAGCGTGCGGCGGCAGAGGTTGTCGGCGTTGCGGCCGTCTGTGTAGTCGTCGCAGACGGCGGGGAACTTGGCGACGGCCTGCAGGAAGCGGCGGTAGGTGTAGCTTGGCTCGCGCATGCCGAAGTAGAAGTCCCATTTGGCGGACGACAGCAGGCGTTCGACGCGCTTGACGTTCACGGGATTGGCGGCGGCGCCGGGCGCTACGGCTTCCACGGCGGGGTTGTCCAGCGTGCGGATGCTGGCATTCACCTTGCGGAAGAAGTCGTTGTTGGTCAGTTCGGCTTCGCGCGCTTCGGCCTGGGCCCTGGTGGGGATGCCGCCGGGCGGCGTGCCGGGGTCCGGGTTGGCCGGCGGGTCGGTGGCGTCGGCGATGTACTTCCAGGGGCCGTAGGCGTCGCTGGCGCTGGGGGTATTCCCTTGGGTCCACCACTTGGCTTCGTATTGTTTGCCGAGGTGGATGGCGCACATGCCGGCGGTGTAGACCTGGGTGGTGGACCAGGCGGGGCAGGATGCTGCCGTGGCGGAGGTGGCGGCGGGGCCGGCCAGCAGGCGCGGGGCGGCGCTGGCTTGTGACGGGGTGCCGCTGCCGCCGCAGGCTGTGAGCAAGGCGGCGAGCAGGGGCGCAAGCAGGCGAAGCTGGGACATGGTGTCTCCTGGTTTTTGCAGGGCGGCCCTGGAGGGGACCGCCCGGGGACTTTACTTGAGCACGACCGGCAGGTCCGGGTATTCGTCAGCCAGCGCATAGCGCACGCCGTTGACGGTGATGGTGTAGGCGGACGGTCCGGAAATCGGCAGTGTGTAGTTCAAGGTGAGCGACACGGACGCGCCCGGCGCCAGCGACTGCCACGCCGGGATGGTGAACTTGGCGCGGTTGAAGTTGGCCTTGAAGCCGCCGATGTTGTTCGGCCCCGTGTAGCCCGCCTTGATCACGCTCAGCCCATAGCCCGACTGGTCGCTCATGCTGGCCGGCGCCGACACCGGATAGTCGAACTCCACCACCGAGCCGCCCGGGATGGTGGCGGCGGTGTTGTTGGTCACCGTCATCACCGGGTTGATCGGGTAGTTGCTGTCGCCCAGCTTCCAGCCGCCCAGTTCGATGCTAACCTTGGCGCTGCCGGCGGGGATCGCCGATTCCGCGCGCACCGCGCCGTATGGCCCGGCGGCCTTGAAGGCGTTGTAGATATTGGTGGTGAGCGTGTAGCCCATGAAGTACTCGCCCTGGCCGCCGCGCTTGGCGGCGTCCCAAGCGTAGTCGCCGGCCAGCTCCCAGATCATGATGCCGCCGATGTTGTTGTCGATGACGTACTGGGTCTTGGCGGCCATCGATTGCGCGGTCTCGGTGGAGAGGAAGACCTTGCGGGTGGCGTTCCACAGCCACGGCGCAGCCATGGTGGCGCTGTAGTTCGGCACGTAGGTGCCGGTCAGCGTTTTCTCGGTGATGCCGTAGGCGTCCAGGTAGTCTGGCACGATGGCGTTCTGCAGGTTGAGCGCGTGCCACAGCGGGTTGCCGCCGCCGGGCACGGGCTGGCCGTTGGCGTCCAGGTCATGCCACACATTGTCGATGCCGACCGCGCCGGTGCCGCAGGTTTTCACGCCCGCGCAGGTGACAGTATTGCTGACCAGCGGGCTGGTGCCCCACAGGCCGTTGGTGCCGCCGGCGACGTCCTTCCAGCCGCGCGTGTAGTAGGGCACGCCGATGTTGATGCGGCCGGCCTGCAGCGCGCCGCGGTAGTAGCGGTAGGCCCAGTCGACGTTCAGGTAGCCGATGCCGCCGTACTGGTAGGCGTTGCCGGCTTTGAGTTCGGCGTCGTTGCCGTCGTCGAACAGCGCGGCGTTGGGGCCGACGTACTGGTTCCAGCCGCCGTGCAGGTCATACGACATGAGGCTGGCGTAGTCCAGGTACTTCAGGCCGGACAGGTTTTCCTCGCCGCGCAGTATCCAGGCGGAGGCGGAACCGGCGATGGTGAGCATGTAGTACTTCTGGTCCGCCACGGCGGCGGCGTCGAGCTTTTCGCGCGCGGTTTTGAGCAGCACGTTGTAGCTCTTCATCAGGCCCGCCAGGCGCGGTTTCGACACGCCGAAGTCGAGCGGGTTGCCGGCTTCGTTGTTGGTGGTGGGGTGCTCGTAGTCGATGTCGATGCCGTCGAAGAAGGTGTACTGGCGCAGGAAGGCGACCATGGAGTCGGCCAGGGTGTTGATGCCTGCGCTGTTCAGTGAGCCGTCGGCGTTGGTGGTGGCGCTGTAGAAGCCGCCGCTGCCGGCCCAGCCGCCCACGGACAGCATGATCTTCACGCCGGGGTGCTTTTTCTTGTACTGCGCGAGCAGGTTGAAGTGGCCTTTGTAGGGCAGGGACGGGTCCATGGCCGCTGCCGGGTTGCCGGGCCAGGTCAGGCCGGTGTCCGGGTTGGTGGGGCCGCTGCCGATCTGCACCTTGTTGGCGCTGTCCACCGCCGCGAAGGCGTAGTTGACGTGGGTGATTTTGTCCCACGGGATGTTGTTGACCAGGTAGGACGGCGTGCCGCCCGCGCCCGTGCGCCAGCTGGTGAAGTAGCCGACGATGCGGCGGTTCAGGCCATTTGCCAGCTTCTCGCGGCCGTTGGCGTCGTAGACGCTGCAATAGGGCACGTTGGTGACGGGCGAGGCCAGGCCGTCGGGGCGGCAGGCGACCGGCGCGGGCGTCGGAGTCGGCGTGGGTGTCGGCGTCGGAGTCGGAGTCGGAGTCGGAGTGGGCGTCGGAGTCGGCGTGGGCGTTGTCGCCTGCAGCTCCCACGGTCCCCACTGCTCGGTGCCGGGTACGTTGTTCTGGGTCCACCACTTGGCGGTGTAGGTCTTGCCCTGGTAGGTGACGCAGCCCCCGGCCGTGTAGACGGCGCTGGCGGACCATTCGTCGCACGTCGCGGCGGCGACGGCGCCGCCGGCCAGCAGTTTCGCCTTGGGCGCGGTGGTGGCGGTGTCGCCCGCGCCGCCGCAGGCCGCAAGGGCGCCGCTCAGCAGCATGAGCATCAGCATATTGGTTTTCATCGTGTCTCCGATTTAGAAATCGTGATGTTGTGGGTAGTTGCTGTAGAAGTCGTTATCCCAGCGGAAGTTGGTGGCGGACACCGTGATGGAGACGTCCAGCGCCTCCACGAAGTGCCACCAGCCCACCGGCAGGAACAGGATCTCGCCCGGCGCCAGCACGCAGTCCAGCACCGGCACGCCGGCCATGGCCGGGAAGCGCTGCAGGTCGATGGCGCGGCCGTCCACCGGCGTGAAGCAGTGCCGCTGGTTGTACAGCCGGGGCGTATCGCACGGCGCGATCAGGCGCACGCGCTTGCGGCCCGAGATCTGCACCATGAAGTTGTTGGTCAGGTCGTGATGGAAGGGCGTGATGGTGCCCGCTGGACCTAGCCAGAAAAATCCCGCGCGCTCGCCCGTCAGGTAGTCGGGCAGGGCGGGGACGTCGGCCCACAGTTCGCGCAGCGCCTGGCGGTTCTGCGTGTCGTTGTTGGCCGTCATGTAGAAGTCGTTGGTCACGCCGCTACTGCGCACCAGCGCCGCGTAGTCGCCGAAAGGCATGCGGCGCTTGTGCGCGATGCTGTTCATTTCATAGTCCGGGTCCGCGTTGCGGCCGAACTGCACTTCCACCACGCGTTCGGCGAAGCGCTCGCCCAGCGCCTCCAGGGTCCATTCCGCGCGCGCCACGCTGTCGTCCAGCATGCCGGTGATGATGACGGGCCGGTTGACGCGGTAGTGCTGGTGCAGGAAGTCCTCGGTGGACAGGCGCTCGCGGCGCGGGACCTGCGCCGCTTCCTCCGCCGGGACCAGGCGGTTCAGCTGCGACTGGATGCCCAGCACCCAGTCGCGCTTGGCGAGGCGGTTGTGCAGCCGCTGTACGCCTTGCAGGTAAGGGCTGCGCAGCGCGGCCTGGATTTCCGCGTGCGCGTCGCGCGCAATGACGCCGGACTTGACCAGGATGCCGGCCAGCGTGTCCGGGTGGCTGCCAAGGATGAGGTTCTCGGCGATCCAGCATTTCCATTCATCGCTGATGCCGGCTGTCCGGACAACTGCCTGGGCCATTGCGCGCGTTTTCATGGGCTTACCGTCCTTTCCACACTTCGCTGGTCAGGGCGCCGCTGGCGTCGCCGTCCAGCTCCCAGGAGAAGGCGCCGCGCAGGCCTTCGTCGCGCACGTACTTCATCTTGGTACCGATGACGGCCGGGTCGTCGTAGCTCCACCATTCGCCGTTGGTGGTGTACAGGAACAGCTGCTTGGTGACCGGGTGCGTCCAGCGCTGGCCGGCTTTCGCGATCAGCACCTTGTAGTCCTCGATGCCGGTTTCGTAGGCGCCGGGCGCGCCGCCGGTGGCGGACTGGTACAGGCCATTGCCGTTCGGCCCCGCCGTGACGCCTTTCCAGCCACGCCCGTAGAAGGGCACGCCGAGCAGGATCTTATTCTTCGGCATGCCCGCCGCCACCAGCGCCGTGATGGCGTCGTGCGCGTTGTACTTGGCGACGTTGCCGGTCGATGGATCGGCGGGATCGTGGTACAGCGCGGAATGGAAGTTGGTGGTGCTTTCCCATGCGCCGTGGAAGTCGTAGGTCATCAGGTTGATCCAGTCCATGTACTGGCCGTACAGGGCGGGCTCGGTCTGCGCGATCTTGTCCGCGCCGGCGCCCACTGCGGCGGTGAGCGGGTAGCGCTTGCCGTCGATGGCGCCTTGCGCATCAAGCTGCGCGCGGAACTCGGCCATCAGCAGGGTGAAGTTGTGCTTGTCGTTCACCGTGTCGACCGTGTTGTAGGGCTGGCCGCCGCCGCCCGGGTATTCCCAGTCGATGTCGATGCCGTCGAACACGCCCTTGGCGGAGCCGGGGCCGCCGCGTCCGTCCTGCACCGGCAGGTCGCCGGCGATGAACATCTTCACGCAGGACTTGGCGAGCTGCTTGCGCAGCGCATCGGTCTTGGCGGCGGCCGAGAAGAACTTGGACCAGCTCCAGCCGCCCAGCGAGATGAACACCTTCAGGTTCGGGTGCTGCGCCTTGAGCAGCTTCAGTTGCAGGAAGTTGCCGGACAGTTTGGCGTCCCACGGCACGGACTGGCCGTTGACGGTGCGCGCCGGCTGGCGCTGGTAGTCGGCGTAGGCGTCGCCGCCGGTGCCGGCTGCGGGCGAGGTGGGGTTTTCGTTGCCGGTTTCGGCCCGGGTCACCATGTCGCATTCGTAGCCGCCGTTCTTCTGGTAGACGTTGCCGAAGGCATAGTTGATGAAGGTGAGCTGGTCGGCGATGCTGGTCTGCACGCCGTTGACCGGGGTCTTGGTGGTGTGGATGTCGGCCACTTCGTAGCCGCGTCCATACACGCCCCACTGCGCGAAGTAGGAGCCGATTTCACGGCCGTTCGGCGTGGGCGTTGGCGTGGGTGTCGGGGTGGGCGTCGGGGTGGGTGTAGGGGTTGGCGTGGGCGTCGGAGTAGGGGTTGGAGTAGGCGTAGGGGTGGGCGTCGGCGTCGGCGTAGTGGTCTGCAGTTCCCATGGTCCCCATTGCTCGGTGCCGGGCACGTTGTTCTGGGTCCACCACTTGGCCTTGTAGGTGGCGCCGTTATAGGTGACGCACATGCCCACTGTATAGATGGCGCCCGAATCCCAGGCGGGGCAGCCGGTATCCGCCGCCGCCATTGCGAGCAGGCGCATGGTCGGCGGTTGTGCTGCCTGGTTGCTGCCGTCGCCGCCGCAAGCGGCCAGCATACTGCCCAACAGCCCGATTACGAGGCTGTTTGCCTTCATCGCGTTGCCCATACATGCTCCTTGGTCTAGGTTTTATTTCTGGATTTGTCTCCGGCTTTTTTTGCTTAGCCTGGAACCAGAATGCGAGCATGGAAAGTGGTAGTCAAGTGGTTTTTAAAAATTACTGCCAATCTAAGACCAGTGGTGAATCCGCAATAGCAAGCAAGGGGCTGCGGCGGCCCGCTGAAAACGCGTTTCGCCATAGAGCAGCAACAAAATGTCTCAAATGAGACATTTTGTTATTTTGTGCGTACCAGTTTTTAGTGGAATTAAAGTGGTATGGCCGCGTGCGGAAGTGCCACGGTAAGCGTGGTGCGGTTTTGCGTGTCGTCGGTGGCCAGGAGTCCCGGCTAGAGCGCTAGAGTGATTGCGGCACGCCGGTCAGCTTGTCCGGATTGCGCACCACGTAGATGCCGGCAATGCTGCCGTCCACGATGAGGAAGGCCTGCGCCGATTCCAGCTTGCCGCCGATATAGCGCAGCAGGCCCGGCTCGCCGTTCAGCATGGCCATGCGGTATTCCACCTGGCCGGGATACTTGTCCAGCGTGCGGCTGAACAGCCGCGCCACCGCGCCGATGCCGTGGATGATGCGCGGGAAGGACGGCACTTTGCCGCCGCCGTCGCTCACCAGTTCCACGTTGGCCGCCAGCAGTGCCTGGATGGCGGCGGCCTGGCCGGTGCGCGCGGCGTCGAGGAATTTGTTGAGCAGGCTGCGGTGCGCCTCCCGGTCCACGCCGAAGCGCTTCCTGTCCTGCTGCACCCGTTCCTGCGCGCGGTGCACCATCTGGCGGCAGGCCGCTTCGCTCTTGCCCAGCAGGTCGGCCACTTCGCTGTAGTCGTAGTCGAACACCTGGCGCAGCAGGAAGGCGGCGCGCTCTTCCGGCGACAGGCGTTCCAGCACCCACAGGAAGGCCACGCCCAGTTCGCCCGCCATTTCGGCCTGCGACTCGGGCGTCTGTTCGTCCACCTCCACCAGCGGTTCCGGCAGCCACCAGCCGGCATAGGATTCGCGCTCGGCCTTGGCCGCGCGCAGACGGTCGATCGACAGGCGGGTGACGATGGTCACCAGCCACGCTTCCGTCGACTGCAGGCCGGCCTGCTCGCTGCCGTCCCAGCGCAGCCACGCGTCCTGCACCACGTCCTCGGCGTCGGCGCGCACGCCCAGCATGCGGTAGGCAATGGCGAACAGGCGCGGACGCAGCCTGGAAAAGGCGAGCGCGGAATCGGCGGCGGGGTTGGCGGCGGCGGGGTCGGTGGCGGCGGCGTTGGGCATGGCGGCGGTCAGGGAAACGGGTGAAAATGAATAGTATGCACCAGCGGCGACATATACGTTTTGCGGTGGCGATGCACGTCGGACATCATCGATAAAAATACCGGATGTGGCTGTTTACGTGGCAATTCTTGGCAGTGCATCCTAAGCTGATAGTTGCTTAGGGCGGCAGGAGGCGTTATGCAGGCAAAAGAGCTGGCTTTGCAATACGATTTGATCGGACGCCTGTACGATGCTGTCCTGCATGAAGACCATTGGCCTGGCGTGTGTGCCGATCTTGCCGTCGCTTTCGGCGCCAACAACGCGGCGGCGCTGCTGCAGCCGGCCGGCGGCGGCAGCGTGCTGGCCGGCGCGGACGAGGGCTGGCTGAGCACCTTTCTTCCCCATCTGGAGCGCGCCCTGCAAATGCGCAGGCGCCTGGCCCACAACGACCTGGCGGAGCACTGCAGCGTGGCCGCGCTGGACGCGCTGGCCACGGCGGTGGTGCTGCTCGACGCGGAGCTGACGGTGCTGTACGCGAACGGCGCGGCCGGCCGGGTGTTCGGCGCCGAATCGCCGTTGCAGCTGCGCGGCGCGCGCCTGTCGCAGACCGCCTCGCGCGGCGCGCACACGCTGGCCCACATGGTGCGGCGCGCGGTGCGCTGCCTGGAACCGGGCGCCCTGAGCGGCCCGGCGCAGGCGCCGCAGTCGCTCTGCCTGCCGCGCGGCGGCCACCTGCCGCTGACCCTGTCGGTCGCGCCGTTCATGCTGGCCGCAGGGGGCGCGGCAGCCGGCATGGGAGGGCGGCCCTGCGCCATCGTCATGGCGCGCGACCCGGAAACGGTGACCGCGTCGGCCGAGGTGCTGCAGCAGCTGTTCGAGCTCACGCCGGCGGAGGCCGCGGTGAGCCGCGCGCTGGCGGCTGGCGCTTCGCTGGAAGACATCGCGGCGGCCACCGGCGTCACCGTGAACACGGTGAAGACCCATTTACACCGCGTATACGGCAAGACCTCGACGCGCCGGCAAGGCGAATTGATCGCCTTGATCCACGGTTCCACCGCCACCTTGCTGCCGCCTCATCCAGTTGGATGACGCCAGTCGCAGCGGGCCTGCCTACAATAAAATCCGACCTGCTGCACAAGGGCAGGCGGGGTTTAGTCCGGTTCTTAGTCCAGCAAAAAAGGGATGGTGATTATCATGAAAAAATTAATACTGGCTGCATTATTGGGAGCGGCATCCATGGGCGCGGCGTGGCTGCCGGCAAGTGCTCAGACCACGCAGCAGGAGGGCACGGTAACCATCCCGGCGCCTCAGTTGAGGATAGAAGCGCCGACGCGCCGCCACTTCATGGACGAGGCGGAATTCAGCGCCTTCAAGGGCGGCTATGACCTGTCGAACGGGCAGGTGCTGGTGCTGAAGCGTGTGGGCACTCGCATGTATGCCCAGGTGGGCGAGATGGGGCTGCACCAGATCGTGGCCGTGTCGCGCAACACCTTTGTGGCGCTGGACCAGAAGCTGCAGGTGCGCATCGACATTGACCAGCGGGGCGACGTCGGCGGCGAACTGCTGATGGTGGTGCCCGGCAGCAGCGTGGCCGGGGCTGAGCCTGGCCAGGAACGGCTGCTACAGGTGGCGTTCCGCTAGCTTAGGCTGAGCGCTGCTACTAAGTAACTACAGCCGAGTAATTACAGCTGCTGCGCGTCGAAGGTGTTGCAGCGCGCGGTGTCGCCGCTTTCGATGCCGCGCTTGAACCAGCGCACGCGCTGCTCCGAGCTGCCGTGCGTGAACGAGTCCGGCACCACGTGGCCCTGGGACTGGCGCTGCAGCGCGTCGTCGCCGATGGCGGTGGCGGCGTTGAGCGCCGTTTCCACGTCGCCCTGTTCCAGGATGCTGCGCGCCCGGTTGGCGTGGTAGGCCCACACGCCTGCGAAACAGTCCGCCTGCAATTCCAGCCGCACCGACAGCGCATTGCCCTGGCGTTCCGAGACGCGGCGGCGCTGCTGGTCCACCTTGTCCGAAATGCCGCTCAGGTGCTGCACGTGGTGGCCCACCTCGTGCGCGATGACGTAGGCTTGCGCAAACTCGCCGTTGACCTTGAAGCGCTCCTGCATCAGCTGGTAAAAGCTCAGGTCGATATAGATTTTCTGGTCGGCGGGGCAATAGAAGGGGCCGACGGCGGACTGCCCGGTGCCGCAGGCGGTTTGCGTGCTGCCGGTGAACAGCCTGAGCTTGGGCTTGACGTAGCTGCCGCCCTTGGCGCGGAACAGTTCGGTCCACACGTCTTCGGTGTCGGCCAGCACCACCGAGACGAACTTGCCTTGCCGGTCGGACGGGGGCGCCGTGGGTTCCTGGCTTTGCTGCTGCACCGGGACCGGCGCGCCGCCGCCGCTGAGCAGACTCAGCATGGTGAGCGGATTGACCCCGAACACGTAGGAGCCGATCAGCGCCAGCACCACGGTGCCGATGCCGATCGAACGGCCGCCCAGGCCGAAGCCTCCGCCGCCACCGCCCGATCCGCGGTGGTCTTCAACGTTGTCGCTTTCGCGGTTGCCTTCCCATTTCATGGCGCGCTCCTGTCCTGCAGTCTTGTCAATATGGAGTCACTATACGCTGACTATCCGGTTGCGGCCGGCGCGCTTGGCGCGGTACAGTGCGTCGTCCGCACGCTTGAGCGCGTCTTCGGCGTGGGCGTCGCCGGCAAGAAATTCGCTCAGGCCGCCGCTGATGGTGCCGCCGCCGCCGATGGCGCCCAGCCGCAGCAAGGCTTCGGCCACGCGCAGGCGCAGGCGCTCGGCGATGGGGGCGGCCTGCTCGCGGGTGGTGTGGGGCATCAGCACCACGAACTCGTCGCCGCCGAGGCGGGCCGGGAAGTCGGTGCTGCGCAATTCGTCGCGGCAGACATCGGCGGCGGCGCGAATGGCCTTGTCGCCGAACAGGTGGCCGAACTGGTCGTTGATGCTCTTAAAGTGGTCGATATCGAAGATCAGCAACGCGGTCGGCGTGCCGTAGCGCATGAACACCTGATAATGTTCGGCCAGCGACCCCATCAGCTTGCGCCGGTTGTACAGGCCGGACAGCTCGTCGCTTTCGCTGTGCAGCCGCAGCTGCGCCTCGAGCTGGTGGCGTGCCGTGATATTGCTGGCCACCCACAGCACCGCGTCCTCGCCGTCGACCTGGAAGTCCAGCGCCTGCACCCGGCCTTCGAACCAGCTGGCCTTGAGCTGCGCCTTGCCGTCCATGCCCAGGAGGTCGCCGCTGTCCAGGCCGTACTCGACCACGTGCAGGCTGCGCGTGGCCAGCGCCTTGTGGATCTCGGCCAGGAACCACTCGGCCTTGGCCGGCACCAGCAATTCGGTCATGGTTTTTCCGGCCAGGAAGCCGATCTCGTTGTAATAGCGCACGTCCGCGCCGCCGAAAATGGCCGCGTAGCGGCCGCTGCGGGTCAGGAGAAAAGCCGGGTCGGGCAAGGCTTTGAGGACGGAAGCGATCTGTTCGCCCGACAGTACGGTCATGTACGGCATGGAAAATCCGGATGGTGTGGTCAATTTTGTGCAGCGCCGCAACGGTAGCAGAGCCGTGGTTAATAGGCAAGCCGGGGCCCAGGCAAGCTGGCGCCGGTTCCGCTTCAGTCCGCATAACATGGCGCTCATCCCTACATACGGAGGTTGCCCATGTGGACTTCATTGAAACGCGTGCTGTGCGGTTTCCTGCTGGCCTGTGCCGGCGCTGCTTCCGGTGCGCTGGCCGGCACCTTGGGCGACCGCGTGTCGCTGCAGTATTTCTATCCCGACCTGGACACGCCCACGCGCAGCTTTGCCGCCCAACTGGTCGATGGCAATGGCGCGCTGTTCAGCAACGTGGCAGGGGTGTTCGACCTGACCGTGACGGGCACCCAGGTGATCGCCAGCAATTTCAATACCGACGCCGTGTGGCTGAACGGCGCCTTCAACGGTTTCGTGCTGACCAATCTGGACCACAGCTGGCAGCCCTTCGCCGCGCTGGGGCGGCAGACCAATATGGCGGGCTTCTCGCCGGCCAATGTCTCCATCAGCGGCAACGCCGCGTATGTGAATTGGCAGGGCCTGTCCTTCGACGAGAACACGCAGGTGGTGCTCTACCTGAGCGCCGTGCCGGAACCGGCCGCCTACGCCATGTTGCTGGCGGGCGGCGTGGTGCTGCTGCTGGCGAGGCGCCGCAGCCTCAGGCGGCCGTAAGCAGCCAATCAGGCCGGGTAGACCGGCGTGTCGGCCAGCGCGCCGGCCACCGTCATCCATGGGCGGATGCGCCAGTGCGTCACCAGGCCGTTGGCCACGTAGGGATCGGCCGCGACGAACGCCTCCACCACGGCGGGCGAATCCGCCTTGAACCACAGCATGGCGCCATCGACCGGGTCGGCCAGCACGCCGCCCAGCTGAAACTCGCCGCGCGCGTGGGAATCCCAGGCCAGCTTCAGGTGCGCGTCGCGGAACTGCGCGCGGCGTTCCATATAGTCGGCCGCGTAGTCGTAAAACAATACGTAGTGCATAGATCCCCGCTGAATTCGGCTAGAGCTTTCCATGATAGCACTGCAACAAGAAGCATGTTTCCGAGGCAAGTGAGTGACCATTTTCCCCAATATTGACGCATTTCGCATGAGTGCACACTCACCTGAAAAATTCGTCTTTTCTTGATTTTTATTGCTGTGCGGATACTTTTTCTTGGTATGTTACTGGCTGTAAGCCTTCATCAGTAACATTGACCGCCAAGGGAGAGCCGCATGCCGAACCGAATTTCCAAGAAGATTGCCGCCGCTGCGCTGGCGGCACTGACGCTGGGAACCATGGCGCTGCCGGACAGCGCGCTGGCGCAAACCGCCGCCAAGCGCTCCAACCAGGCGCAACCGGCCAAGCCGGCGCTTCCGCCACTGAACTTGCCGGCCCACAGCAACGGCGAGCAGGCGATCAGCCGGCTGGGCGGCAACCTGCAGGCCGTGGCCGCGCACTACGGCAAATCGGCCGACGCGCTGCGCGCGCAGTTCCGCAACGACCGTTCGGCCTGGCTCGACAAGACCGGCCGCATGTATTTCGTCGAGCTGGGATTGACAGCCTCGCCGTCCGACGTGGCCCAGAGCGGCGCCATCTATCCGGCCGACCAGACTTTCCTGCTGCATTCCCGCAAAAGCTCCAAGCGCAAGATCTACCTCGACTTCAACGGCCACACCACCACCGGCACCGCCTGGAACACCAGCTACGGCCTGAGCACCATCATCAGCCCGGCCTTCGACCTGGACGGCCTGCCGGGTACCTTCAGCAGCACCGAACTGGCCATGATCCAGAACATCTGGCGCCGCGTGGCCGAGGACTATGCGGCCTTCGACGTCGACGTCACCACCGAGGAGCCGCCGGCCGACCAGATGTCGCGCACCTCCCTGGCGGACGACACCTACGGCACCCGCGCGCTGATCACCAGGAACTTCACGGCCGGCACCACCAAGGGCGACTGTGGCTGCGGCGGCTTTGCCTATGTCGGCGTGTTCGACGCCACTAGCGAAGCCAACAAGCCGGCCTTCATCTTCCAGGACAAGCTGGGCAACGGCGAGAAAAACATCGCCGAAGCGACCTCGCACGAAGTGGGCCACAACCTGGGCCTGTCGCACGACGGCACCAGCACGGTCGGCTACTATTCGGGCCACGGCAGCGGCGCCACCGGCTGGGCGCCCATCATGGGCGTGGGCTACAACAAGGAGCTGGTCCAGTTCAGCAAGGGCGAATACCTGAACGCCAACAACGGCGAGGACGATTACCTGGTGATGCAGAACAACGGCGTGATGTTCGCCGCCGACGATTTCGGCAACGGCATCGCCACCGCCGCCACCTTGACGCCCACCGCCGTCAGCGGCATGAACACCTACGACATCCTGGGCGTGATGGAAAACCCGGCCGACGTCGACGTGTTCCGCTTTAACGCCGGCGCCGGCATCGTCACCATCGACGCCAAGCCGTTCGAGCGCGGCCCCAACCTGGACATCCTGATACAGCTGCGCGACGCGGCAGGCAACCTGCTGGCGGAGGCCAATCCGGCCGCCGCGCTGACCGCCTCCGTGTCCTTCAACCTGCCGGCCGCCGGCACCTATTATGTGAGCGTGGAGGGCATGGGCCTGGGCGATCCGCTGGGCACCGGCTACAGCGCCTACGGCAGCGTGGGCCGCTACGTGGTGGCCATGTCGGCGCCGCTGGCGTCGGGCGGCGCGCCGGTGGCCGTCATCGGCGCCAGCGCCACTTCCGGCCCGGCGCCGCTGAACGTGTCCTTCTCCGGCGCCGGCTCCACCGACGCCGCCGGCATCGTCAGCTACGAATGGAACTTCGGCGACGGCACCCCGCTGGCCAGCGGGGTGACCGCCAGCCACGTGTACAACGTGGGCGGCAGCTATACCGCTTCGCTGAAAGTAACCAATAGCGCCGGCTTCAGCGGCAGCAGCACGGTGGTGGTCACCGCCACCACGGTGCAGCCGAAGATTTACGCCAGCGGCATTACGATGGCGCTGGCGGCGCCGAACCGCCAGCAGGCGTATGCGCAGGCCAAGGTCACCGTCAAGGACGCCAGCGGCAAGGTGATCCCGAACGCCACCGTGAGCGGCAGCTGGAGCGGCATCGTCAGCGGCGCGGCATCGGCGGTGACGGACGCCGGCGGCGTGGCGACCGTCAATTCGGTCTCCAGCAAGAAAACCGGCACCTTCAAGTTCACCGTCAACGGCATCAGCGCCGCCGGTTACAGCTACGACGCCAGCCTGAATGTCATGAGCAGCAATTCGATTTCGCGCTAGCAGGCCTCTAGTCTGGAATCAGAGTAGCTTGGCCTGCTTCAGGTATTTCTCAACATCCCTGTAGCTGGGATCGCCGCCTGCGTAGCGCACCAGATTGCGCGCGGTCTTGAGCCATTCCAGCGTCGAGGGCTGGCATGCATCGAGTGCGTAGTTGAAGTCGGCCGCATTGATTGGACGTACCGGATGTCCTGCAATGATGGCGTGGATCGCGCTCTCTTTGGCGAAGTCGATCAGGCCGTCGATGTCGGCGCCTGAAAACTGTGCGGTGGCTTCAGCCAGTGCTTGCGTATCGATGCCCTCGGCCGGCACGTCGCGCAGTTTGATGTCGATGATATGGCGGCGCGCTTCGAGGTCCGGCGGCGGCACAAAGACCTGGCGCGAGAAGCGGCCGGGCCGTTTCATCGCGGCGTCCACATCCCAGGGCATATTGGTTGCGCCGAGGAAGAGCACATCCCGATTGGTGCGCTCGATGCCATCCAATTGCGCCAGGAATTCATTGACGATGGTGCGGCTATGTTCGCTGTGCGCTTTTGAGCGCGAAAAGGCCAGCGCGTCGAGCTCATCGAAAAACAATACGCAAGGCTTTTGCGAGCGGGCTTTGTCGAACAGCTGGGCTAGATTGCGTTCGCTTTCTCCCATCCACATATTGAGCACATCGCTGATGCCGACTGACAGGAAGCACGCATTGCATTCGCTGGCGATGGCGCGCGCGATCATGGTCTTGCCGCAGCCCGGAGGGCCATACAGCAAGATGCCGCCGCCGGCATCCTTCTTGAAACGTGCGAACAGCGAAGGACGCAGGAAGGGCTCGATGATGTGCATGCGCAGCGACTTTTTCAGCGCTTCCATGCCGCCAATATCATTGAATCGCACCGCGTGTTCGGGCTCGGATTTGAGCGCGACCACTTTGTCCATGCCGGCAACAAGAGACAGTGCCGGCGTACCGGCGGGGCGGGCGGCGGCCGATAGCTGTTCGAGGGCCGGGTCGGCGGCAAAGCCATCTTCCTGGCGCGCCCGTGCATAGGTGCTCAGGGCCTCGCCGGACCTGCCCAGTGCGTGCAAGGCGCGCGCCATGCCGACCAGGGCCGTCGCGCTGCCTTGCTGGCGCGTGGACAGTTCAAATTGTTGTAGCGCTGCCGCCGGTTCCGATGCGGCCAGCAGCATGCCGGCGTAGTCGAGGCGGAGCGCAGTATTAAAAGGATCGCCCAGCAGGGCCTGTTCAAGTTCTTCGCGGGAGATAGGCATGGCGATGGTGGCGGCAATTAAAGGCCGGCGCGGCGTTTGAGCCAACGCCTGAGCAATGGCGGATAAATCCAGGAATAGGCGCAATAGGCGAGCATGGCCGTGGCGGCGGGGCCAGCCACCTGCGGTGCGTGGGCGCGGAGCAGGTTGTACAGCAGTATCCAGCCGCCCCAGATTGCGATGGTCGCTGCCGTGCCCCAGCGGTTGAATGGCCACAGGGGAACCACGCTCCAGTGGCAGAGCGCTTCGATTTCAACCACCAGGGCCAGTACTTCGCGGGAATCTGGCCGTGCCTTCAAGAGCTCGACTGCGATCCGCTTTGCTGACCAGTAGCGGCCACGATTGATCAGGTGGACGATCACCAGCCGTGCGGTGGTGATGTTTTCAGGATGCTTTAACATCAGCGCGGCAAGGCTCTCGCGTTCATCGCCTTTGCGGCCGTCGATCAGGTCGCCGATCATGGTCGCCGCCAGCGCGCCTTCATCTTCGGGATCAAGGCGCAACGCTTCGTGCGCCAGGGCCTTGGCTTTGTCGATCTGCTGCGTGCGGAACATCAGCATCGCGTAGCGCGAGTACATCGTTGACGATTCCGGATAGTCCCGCAGCAGGTCGAGCAGGACAGCTTCGGCCTGGGGCAAATCCTCGCGCGCTTCATGCACGCCAACCAGCAGGTAGCGGCCGTTGAGGTGTTCGGGCGAACGGACTAGCAGTTGCTGCAGCGTGTGCAGGGCTGCATCATAGTCGTCACGAAGGTAGTCGAGCGTGGCGGCCGCGTGCAGCAGCTCGCCGTCGTCCGGGAAGCTGCCAAGCGCTTCGCCCAGCAGTGTGCTCGCTTGCTCAAAGCGGCGGCGCTCGATCAGGCCGTCGATGCGGATGTGGTAGTCGTGTGCCGACAATGCGATCGTGTCGTTCATGGGTGGACGGCGTAAGCGATGCCAATGCTGAGGATGTAGCCTGCGACCGCGCAGGCGATGGCCGCGATCCAGGGAGAAGGCCTGTCGTTGAACAGCTCAACCGAGCGGTGTTCCTTGCGGTGCATCAGATAGAAGCAGATCCAGAGCACGACGGCCAGGATGCGCGAAGCGCCGCGTATCGATGAGCCATTGCCCATTTGCGCGTTGATCCACGACAGTGCAGCAGGGGGCGGCTGCATGAAGGCAGCATGGAACAGCGCGGCCACGGCGGCCAGCGCAAGGACATAAGCTGCCGCGTCGGCCATACGCTTGAGGCGGATCGAATTGAGGGCGCTGTAAAGTATCAGCGGCAGCGGCCCCAGGAAGAAGCCGAGCAAAAAGCTGGATCGAGGCGAATACAGCGCGGGTGACGGCCGGCTGGCCGTCAGCGATGGGCGCAACAGATGTTCTGTCATGGTGGCGGGCCAGCCAGCTATTTGCGCTGGCAAGATCGTTGAAATCAGGCAATTGTATACTATGCAAGACTGTTGGGATACCGGCATGAAACACAAAAGGCTTGCGCTCCGGGCGGATAAGCGTGGTTGCCGTGTTTTGGTGAAATTTGAGGTGGCTCTTGCAGTGCAAGTTTCCCTCGCTTCACGATGGTTGCCGGAACGCTGCTTGTTGCCTGTGTTTTAACGGAAAATAAATGAAGTAAATAAGCTTCATAATTAAAAGCCGATGATATTTTCTCTGGAACAAATAGTTTTATTAATGCGGGTATATTGCGATACTCCATAAACTGATCTGGAAGGTGTCGCGTGGCTTATACTTTTAATCCGATAGTAAAACAAGTGGCATGGGCTGCTTTAATATTGTGCAGCCAGGCTGCGCAGGCCGCACAGCGTGTGGAGGTGCAAACCCAGCTGTCCAAGTCCGCTGCGGCGGAAACGCTGGCCGAACGCGCCGGGCTCGCTCCCGATGAGCTGAAAGCAGCGCGCAGCCAGCGCTATGCCAGCGGGCTGGTGGTGACGCGCCACCAGCAGTTTTACCAGGGCGTGCCCGTGTGGGACGCGTTTGTGGTGGATCACGGCAACACCGAAAGAAAGCATGGCCCGGCCGTGCTGGGCTCGGTGCTGCATAAGATCGCGGAGGATTTGCCCAGCGCGCGCCCGGCTTTCTCCGCCGACGACGCCTTGCAGCAGGCAAAATCCAGTATTCAGCAATTTAATACCAAGGGCGACGAAGCCAAGCTGTTCGTCAAGACCGGCGACGACGGGGTGGCCAAGCTGGTTTACCTGGTTTCTTTCCTGGCGCAGGACGGCAAAAAGCTGACCCGGCCGCATTTCTTTATCGACGCCAATCTGGGCACCGTGCTGGAACAGTGGGATGGATTGACGACCGCGTCGGCCACCGGACCGGGCGGCAATCTGAAAACCGGCCAGTATTTGTATGGCACCAACAGGCCGGCGCTGGACGTGGCATCCGATTGCGCCATGAATAACCTGAATGTTATTACCGTGAATCTCGAGGGGGCGGCGGCGGATGCGGTTAATACCACGCCTTATAAGTTCACCTGCCCCAACAATATTTATAAAAATATAAATGGCGGCTACGCGCCGCTGAATGACGTGCATGCGCATGCCACCGCGACATACCGCATGTATATGGCGTACTTCAGCTTCCCGCCGGTGCCGACGCCGATGATCGCCCGCGCCCATGCCGGGCAAAGCTACGAGAACGCGGTGTGGACCGGCACCAGCGCCAATTTCGGCGATGGCGCAAGCACGTTCTATCCGCTGGTGTCCCTGGACGTGGTGGCGCACGAATTCAGCCACGGGTTCACCTCCGCGCACTCAGGCCTGGTCTACACCATCACCCAGTCCGGCGGCATGAACGAAGCGTTCTCGGATATGGCGGGCGAAGCGGCCGAGTATTACCTCAACGGCAGCAATGATTTCCTGGTCGGCCAGCAGATCACCAAGACCTTGCCCTACCTGCGCAATATGGGTAGTCCCACGCTGGACGGTATTTCGCTGGAGCACGCATTCTATTTCGCCGGCCAGAATCCGCACTACAGCAGCGGCGTTTACAACAAGGCCTTCCAGAAGCTGGCGACCACGCCGGGCTGGAACACGCGCAAGGCGTTCGAGGTGATGGTGGATGCCAACCGCCTGTACTGGGGGCCGAACAGCAAGTTCGACGACGGTGTGTGCGGCGTGCAGAACGCGGCCAGCAACCGGGGCTACGCGGTGGCCGACGTGACTGCGGCGTTCAATACCGTCGGTGCATATTGCAATTTTGTCTATCAGCCGGTGGTGCAACAGCTGTACTTCGCACAACTCGGCCGTCCTGCCGACCCGGCGGGGCAGGCGAGTTTCGCCAATGCGCTGCAGTCTCTGGGCGCGCTCACCTATCTGGCCGGGCTGGAATTCAGCTACACGCAGAACTTCACCGGCATTCGGGGACTGATCGATTCGCTCGGCAGCAGCGGGGAATCGCTGGCGCTGTATCCCACCGCGCAGGCGCTGGTGACCGGCGTGTTCGCCAATGTCGCGAACCGGGCGCCGACGGCCAGCGAGCAGACCTACTGGGTCGACAAGCTCAACAGCGGCGCCATCACGCGCGGCTTCGCGTCACTGTCCATCGCGCGCACGCTGTTCGAGACGGTGGGGGCGGACAAAGAAGCGTTGCGCCGCAAGAGCGTCGTGGCGCTGTACTTCACCACGGCGGTGGACACCGGCGCCGAGATCGCGGCGTATAGCGGCAGCGCTGCGGCGGCAAAGGCGCGCACCATGCTGTCCGGCGTGAACGCAAGCACCAATGTGGCCACCTATCAGGCCACTGCCAATGCCGCCCTGGCCAGCATCGTCGCCGGCAACTAATCCAGGCGAAAAAAAAGGTTGCGTGCCGAAGCATGCAACCTTTTTTCTGACTTGCTGAATTCGTGGTAGGCCGTGCGGGATTCGAACCTGCGACCAACGGATTAAAAGTCCGCTGCTCTACCAGCTGAGCTAACGACCCGAAAGAGGCAGCATTATAGGGCGGCTGGCGCGTTTCGGCAAGCCCGGATTTTTATTCCCCGATTTCGTCCGGCACGTCCAGCCAGGCGATGCGGCCGCCGCCGGTTTCGCTCAGGCGCGCCATCAGCGCCACGGCGGCGCTGTCCTGCAGGCTGAAGTCGAAGCGCACCAGGTCGGCGTGCTGCACTTGGTCCAGGCGCGCTTCGGCCAGTTCGATCTCGCGCCGCATCAAGCCTTCCAGCGCGTACGGCACTTCGCAGCGCAGCGCGCGCAGTTTGACGATGGCCACTTTCTCGGCGCCCAGCAGCGCCTGCGCCACGCTGTCGGTATAGGCGCGCACCAGGCCGCCCGCGCCCAGCTTCACGCCGCCGAAGTAGCGCACCACCGTAGCCAGCACGCCTTCCAGGTCCTGGTGGCGCAGCACGTCCAGCATGGGCCGGCCGGCGGTGCCGCTCGGTTCGCCGTCGTCGACGGCGGCCGACTGGCCGCCCGCCAGCAGCGACCAGCAAACGTGCGCCGCGCCCGGGTGCTCGGCCCATAATGCCGCCACCGCCTTCTGCGCGGAGGCGCGGTCCGCCATCGGCTGCACGCAGGCGATGAAGCGGCTTTTCTTGATGATCAACTCGTGGTGGACGGCGGTGGTGATGGTCTGCGGCATGGCGCGATTGTACAGCCTTGCTATACTCGCCTTCAACTTAACCTAGCGGCCAGACGCAGCGAAATTTATGACCAGCATCACCGAAGAACAAGACCTTGGCGACGACGATCTCCTGTGCCAGCAACTCGGCCTGCCCGCCAAAGGCGTGAGCCTGGTGAAGATGGAGGGGCGCGTCTTCCTGCGCATCGCCGGCGAGGTGCAGGCCGAGGGCCTGACCGTGCCGTACCAGCTGGTGCCCGCGCAGGGCGTGCTGGCCAAGCCGTCCAAGTGGCGCAAGATGGACCCCGAGGCGCGCAGCGCGCTGCTGCGCGAGCGCAGCAGCGACAAGGCGATCCGGGAACTGCACGATCACGTGACCGGCTTTGTGCACGAGATGGCGGCCGCCGCAGAGGATTACGACCTGGACGCGATGAGCTTTCTGCACACGCTGGCCGACATGCAGACCTCTTCGCTGGCGGGCGACGTGTTCGACCGTATCCGCCAGCGCCTGGACCACGCCATCGAGCGCCAGACGGAGGAGCGCTACGCAGAGCGCACCAAGCAAAGCATCAACCTGGCCGAGTACCCGGATTCGTTCGAGGTGGCCAGCCGCCTGCCGCGCCGTTTCATCGCGCTGCTGGGACCGACCAATTCCGGCAAGACGCACCGCGCCATCGAAGCGCTGGCGAAGGCGCCGAGCGGCATCTACCTGGCGCCGCTGCGCCTGCTGGCGCTGGAGAACTACGAGCGCCTGCAGGCGTTCAAGCAGCATGGCAAGCCGCTGGCGGTGAGCCTGGTGACGGGCGAGGAGCGCCGCCTGGCCGAAGGCGCCACGCACGTGGCCAGCACGGTGGAGATGCTGGACACGCGCACGCCGGTGGACGTGGCGGTGATCGACGAGATCCAGATGCTGGCGGACCGCGACCGTGGCGCCGCCTGGACCGCCGCCGTGTGCGGCGCGCCGGCGCGCACGGTGTACCTGGTGGGTGCGCCCGAAGCGCGGCGCGCCATCGAGGCGCTGGCCGAGCGGCTGGAATGTCCGCTGGAGGTGCATGTGTTGAAGCGCAAGGCGCCGCTGACGATGGAGCACACCTCGGTGCGCAAAGTGCGCAACCTGCGCAGGGGCGACGCGGTGATCGCCTTCTCGCGCCGCGAAGTGCTGATGTGGCGCGACATGGTGACCGAGGCCGGGCTGTCGGTGGCCACAGTGTACGGCAACCTGTCGCCGGAAGTGCGGCGCGCACAGGCGCAGCGTTTCCGCGAAGGGCAGGCCGACGTGGTGGTGGGCACGGATGCGATTGCGATGGGCTTGAACATGCCGATCTCGCGCATCGTGATGACCACCAGTGTGAAGTACAACGGCTACGAGGAAGAGGAAATCTCGGCCGCGCTGGCGCGCCAGATCGCGGGCCGGGCGGGGCGCTACGGCATCCACGAGGAAGGCCTGGTGGCGGGCTTCGACGACGATACGCACCAGGTGATGCGCGCGCTGCTGAAGGAAAAGCTGGCGCCGCTGAACACCAGCGGCTTCTCGGTGGCGCCCACGCTGGAGCATCTGCACCGCATCGCCTCGGTCACCAGCGAGACTTCGCTGTCCAAGCTGCTCAAGCGCTTCGTGCACAACATCGACGTGCCGGACGGCTTCTTCTATCCGCGCATCACGGAAGACCAGACCAGCCGCGCGGAGTGGCTGGACAGCCTGCCGCTGTCGGTGGCGGACAAGTTCACGCTGTCGCTGGTGCCGGTATCGAGCAAGGTGGTGTCCTTGCAGCGCGCCTGGGAGCACTGGGCCATGTCACTCTCGCGCGGCAAGGCCACGCGCCTGAAGACGGACGACTACGCGCTGTCCTATCTGTCGCTGCAGGAGGTGGAGGACACCTGCCGCCTGTATTCCGCCTACGCCTGGCTGGGCTACCGGCGGCCCGAGTTCTTCCCCGATATCGAGCTGGCGCAGGAACTGTCGCGCCACGCGTCCGAGCGCGTGGACTCGATATTGCAGGAGCAGAACGCCGTCAACCGCAAGCGCAATCCGAAGCGCTTCCGCTGATGGCGCCGCTCCCGCTGATTGCGCCGGCCCCTGCGCTCAGGGCCGCTCCAGCGTCACGCTCATCAGGCCGATCACGCTGTCGTTGCTGAGCGTGCGCAGGGTCAGGCTGAGCAAGGGCCGCTTCGGGTCGAGGCCGATGGCCAGCGCGGTAGCGGCGCCGCCCGGCACCGCTTTGCCGCTGCTCTGCAGCCGCACTGCGCCGGTCTTCAGGTCCACGCGCGGCGGCACGGGCTGCGGGCGGTTGAACTGGTAATCGTCGATGAAGTAGTCCTGCTCGATAGGCCACCAGTTGACCGGGTTGTGCAGCGCCAGGCGCGCCGTGCCGCCGTCCGCGTAGCGCACCACCACTTCGCCGTTGTCGATGCGGCTCTGCATGAAGTTGGTGGAGCCGGCCATCAGCAGCCAGGCCTGGCGGGCGTTGCCCGCGAGCGGAATGTCGATTGACCTGGGGTAGTTGTCCCATTGCGAGGTGAAGGCGATGTTGCGTGCCTGCGGTTCTGACGGCGTGGCGAAGCCGACGCCGTTGGGCATGCGCACCTTGCCGCCGTTGGCCGCCGCCGCTGCGCGCAGGCCGCTGTCGTCGATTTCCGCCGTCGCGTTGACGTGCCCGGCCCACGCGCCGATGCCTTGCGCGGGCAGCGACAGCGAAACATGGGGCGAGCGCGGCGACTGGTATTTGCCGGGCTTGAAGATTTCACTCACCCGGTCGTTGAAGTAGGGCTCAAGCGGGATGGCCTCCAGCGTTGCGCCGCTCTTGTCGGCGCTCCAGTCGGTTGCCGGCGGCGGTGCTGCCGTCGCCGGCGCGCGGCCTTGCGGAGGCGCCGCCACCGCCACGGGCTGGCCGGCCCACTCGATGACGATGGCCGTCTCGCGAGCCATGGGCGTCTGGATCAGCAGCGCGGGCGGGCCGATGGCGGCGCGGTCGGCTTGCCATTTGGCGGGCGCGCCGTTGACGGTGATGCGCTGCACGCGCTGGTAAGGAGCCGGGATGCGCAGCGTGAGGTGCTGGAAGCGCTGCCGCGCCGGCGCTGCGTCCTTAGGCTGGGTGAGCGTCCAGCGCTCCGTCCTGCCGTTGCGCGCGAAGTCCACGCCAAGGTCCGGGTGCGCCAGGCGCGCGCGGTCCCATGCCGCCGGGAAGCCGGGCCGCACGGTCAGCGTGCCGGCCAGCGCGTCCGGCGCAATGCCGAACAGCCCTTCCACGATGGCGCGCGACATCACGCCCGCGCCGTCGGCAAAGTCGCGCTGGGATTCTCGGCGGTAGGCGTCCAGGTAGTTCATGCTGCCCACGTTGCCGGGCGAGATGCCCATGTACATGCTGGCCAGCAGCGCGCTCTTGGCCAGCAGGAAAGCGTCCTCGGCGCGGCCCGCCTGCCACAGCGCCAGCGCCGTGTGCAGGTTCTCGCCCATCACCACGTTGTTGATGGACCAGGAGTAGGGCATCCAGTTGGTGGTCGGCAGCACGTAGTAGGCCGCGTCGGACGGCACGCCGGGCCCGCTGACGGGAATCGGCTTCAGGTGCCGCTTGAGCGCGGCCGCCATGCGCGACGCTTCCTGCGGCGTGGGCACGCCCGAGTCGATGGTGTGATAAAAGGTCCACAGGCCATAGCTGGGGTGCAGCAGCTGCCCGCCCAGCAGGTCTTTGTACTCGGCGAACGCGCCCGCTTCGGGCATCCACAGATAGGTGCGCATGGCTTGCGCGATCAGGTCCGCTTCGCGCTGGTAGGGCTGCGGGTCCTTGCCAAGCAGGCGGGCGATGCGCGCCGCGCTGCGGTTGGCGTAGACGTTGTAGGCCGACGCGTGGCTGGCGCCGCCGCCGTTGTAATACAGGTCGTCGCTGGCCCAGATGTTGGCGTAGGCTTCGTATAGCGGCAGCTTGCCGGGGCCGAACTCGCGCCGGAACAAGCGCCGCTCCCACGCCAGGTGGCGCTCGATCACCGGCCACGCGCTGCGGGCGTATTCCAGGTCGCCGGTCCACAGCAGATGCCGGAACAGCGCGTCCATGAAGACCATGTTCATGTCGTAGTGCGAGTTGGAGAGGTCGCCATTGGAATGCAGGCCGGCTTCGTTGCGCGCCAGGTTGGAGACGGTGTCGGCAGCCGGCAACGCATCGGGGATGGGCTGGGTGTTCTGGCGCGGCGTCCATGCGTCCAGGTTAAGGCGCGCGCGGCCGTGCCAGCCCAGCGCGTCCAGCGCATACGGGCCGCGCCAGCCCAGCAGCTTGGTGCGCCAGGCGATGGCGCCGTGCATGATGGCCTGGTCGCCCTCGTCCCACAGGGCGTCGGCGGCCACCCCGAGCGCGCCCATGGCGGCGTTCAGGTAGGGGTCGGGCGTGTCGATGCTGACGGTGCGGCGCAGCGCGTCGAAGTGCTGCTGGGTTTCCGCGAACAGTGTGGGTAACTGCTCCCGCGTATACAAGGGGGCGAGCGGGACGGCCTTCCGGGCGCGCGCGGCGGGCTTGCCGGCCGTGACGGCCTTGTACTGGTCGAGATCCAGCGCCGGGGCGCCGCCCGGCAGGCGCTGCAGCGACAGCAGCAGCGGCGCGCCGTTCGGCAGCGCCACCCGGCCCACCACGATGGGGGCGGACGTCCCTGCCGCCTCCGCTGCGGGCGCTTCGAGCAGCGCGGACAGCGCATTCCACTGCGCGCCGTCGGCAATGCGCAGCGTGCTCCCTTCCGGCGCCACGCAGGCGATGTCGGCCACGCGGCTGCTCAGCGTAAAGCCTTCCGCGCCGAGCGAGATCCGGTTGCCGCCGGCGTAGGCGGGCTGAAACTGGAAGTATTCGCTGATGGGCACCTTTTCGGTGCCGATGTCGCCATCGCGCGCGCCGCGCGTGCCGTTCACGCCGCCGTATGCCCATACCAGCTCCGCGCCCGGCGCCAGCCCCAGCGCCTCGGTCCGCACGATCAGCCCCTCGGTGCGCGCGTACGCCAGCACCGCCACGCTGAGCACCGCGCCGGAACCGAGGGCCGGATCGCGGATTTCATAGCGCAATTCGCCGGGCCGGTAGCGCGTGGTGATCCGGGCCGCCTGGTGCAGCCATAGCGCGCCGGCCGGGGTGCGCACGGCCAGGCGCAGATTGCCGCCCCGGCCGGGCAGGTAGAGCAGGAACTCGGGCTTGTCGCCGCCGTCGGCGCGGAAGGCGGTGTTGCCGCCATAGAGCGGACGGTTGAAGAACTCGGCGCCGTTGTCGATGACGAAGTCCTGCCCGTCGGGCCGGTAGCGCAAGGCTTGCTGCATGCGTCCTTCCAGGTTGGGCCGCAGCCCGGCGGTGGCGGAAGGCGCAGCGCCGGCGGCGGTGGCCGTGGCGGCGGCCTGCGCCAGCATGGCGGCGGCCAGCGCGCGGCGGGCAAAGCTGTTCATCGTGTCCCCAGTAGTGGATACGGCGGAGATGATAGCGGTAGCCGGTGCGGCTGTGCCGGCGGGGCGGATCATCTTCGTGATTGTTCGCGCAGCGGCCTGCGCCGCAAACCAGGCCCGGATTCGTGCAGTTCATCCCCGCGAATGCGCCGTCCATCCCAATCCGCGTTGTGCCGTCCGCGCCAATTGCCTAAAGTGCCATCAACCGGCCACACAAACAACTGATGGCTGGCCCTGGCAGTTTTTCCGAATCGAACAAATACTATGGATGGGGCTAATCATGAAAAAAATTATTCTGGCAGTGATGCTGGGCGCCGCTTCGCTGGCCGCCGTTGCGCAAACCACGCAAGCCGATGAGTCGGTGCCGGTGCCGGGCCGCGCGCTCAAGATCGAACTGCCGAAAATGCCGCTGCATATGGACCGTGACCAGACCAGCGCGTTCCGCGGCAGTTACACGCTGTCCAACGGCCAGATACTGCACATGCGCCAGTATGGCTCTGGTCCGGCGCTGTATGCCGAAATCGATGAGCAAGGCCCGCGCAAGCTGATCGCCGCTTCGCCCAGCACCTTCGTGGCGAACGACCGCTCGCTGAAGATTTCGCTGAACCTGCAGCCCAACGGCGACGCCGGCGGCGAAGTGCTGATGAAAGTGCCGGCCCAACGCATGGCCGACGGCACCATGAGCCAGGCCCAGGTGGTGTCGGCAACGGTACGCTAGTCTGCAGCTAGTCAGTTAGCCAGCAAGTCAAGTCAGCAAGCGTGCGCACGACGTTGGGAACAACGTTGCGCACGATTGCGCGCGATTCATGCGCCTGTCATTTTACGTCCCTAGAATCCGCCCATTGTTAATTTCTCAAGGGGCGGAATATGAAGTATGTACAGGGCTTGATGGCTGTTTGCGCCGCCGGCGCGCTGAGCGCTTGCGGTAGCGGCGACTGGGTTTCCTTGCCCACGCTGGACGGCAAGCCGGCGCTGGTGGTGGCGCATCGCGGCGCGGGCGGCACGCTGCCCGAGGAAACCGTGGAGGCGTACGCCCGGGCCATCGAGCAGGGCGCGGACGCCATCGAGCCGGACGTGATTTCCACCAAGGACGGCGTGCTGATTGCGCGCCACGACCCCAACCTGGCCTTCAGCACCGACGTGGCGCAGCATCCCGAATTCGCCTCGCGCAAGCGCAAGCTGAGCGTGGATGGCGAATTGCAAGAGGGCTGGTTCGCCAGCGACTTCACGCTGGCCGAGATCAAGACCCTGGGCGGCATCTCGACCGACGCCGAACGGCCGCAGGAATTCAACGGCAAGTTCAAGATCGCGACCATCCAGGAAGTGGTCGACATGATCAAAAAGAGCGGCCGCAACATCGCGCTGTACGCGGAAACCAAGAATCCCACCTTCCACCGCCAGCAGGGCGTACCGCTGGAAGACAAGCTGCTGGCGCTGTTGACCGCCGCCGGCTGGAACGACCGCGCTGCGCCGGTGTTCCTGCAGAGCTTTGAGCCGGGCAGCCTGAAATACATGCGCGGCAAGGGCTCCACCGTGAAGATGGTGCAGCTGATCGACGCCGACGACGTGGACCTGAAAACCGGCGCGCTGACCTTCGCCGCTCCCTATGACCGCCCGTACGACTGGGCGCAGGCGGGCGACAAGCGCCTGTTCAGCGCCATGGTGACGCCGGCCGGCCTGGCCGAGATCAAGACCTATGCCGACGGCATCGGCCCCTGGAAGCGCTACATCGTCAGCGTGAAAGGCACCGTGGGCGCGGATGGCAAAGTGGTGGACGTGAACGGCGACGGCAAGGTGAACGAAGCCGACACCACCTCGCAGCCGGCCAGCACGCTGGTGGCGGACGCGCACAAGGCCGGGCTGTTCGTCCACCCCTACACCTTCCGCAACGAGCAGCGCCGCCTGGCCGCCGATTACAAGGGCGACCCCAAGGCCGAGTTCAAGCAGTTCTACGCGCTCGGCGTGGACGGCGTGTTCGCCGACTTTGCCGACACCGCGCTGGCCGCGCGCGCGGAATACCTGAAGCAAGTGGGTTATTGAGAAGTCGGGCTGGAAGCGGGCTTCCTGAGTTTCAGGGGCCGGGCTGGAGCGGCGGCAGGCCGTAGCTGCGGTAGAGGCGGGCCAGCGAGCCGTCCTTGGCCATGGCGTCGTAGGCCTGGCGCCACGCGGCCGGTTCGCTGTCGCCGAAGCCCAGGCCGCCGGCCAGCCACATGTCGGCCGACTCCACCAGCATGCCGACCTGGAAGGCGGCCGGATTGCGGCCGCTGGTGCGGATCTTTTCCATGTTGATGACGTTGCCGCCGTAGAGCGCATCGACCACGCCGCGCTCGAGCATGCGCAGCATGTCTTCCACCTTGGTGGCCTGCGCGATCTGCGCTTCGGAAAACTGGCGGTTCAGCAGCTGCGCCAGGTTGGGCGAGCCGCGCAGCACCACGATGCGCAGCTTGCGGGCCTGCTCCAGGGACGTGACCGGCGTCTCGCCATGGCGGTTGATGAAGACGAAGTGCTGGGTGTCGAGTTTCATCAGCCAGGTGAAATGCGCCTCGCGCTCGGGCGTGCGGGTGAGCGGCAGGATCGCGGTGTGCGGCGTATGCTTGGTGAGCGCGATGGCGCGCGCCCAGGGATAAAAGCCCACCTTGACCGGGGTGCCGGCGCGCCGCAATACCTGTTCAACCACCTCCACGTGCAGGCCCGGACGCTGCGGCTGGCCTTCGATGGCATAGGGCGGCAGGTCGCCGGTGACGATTTGCAGCGGGGCGGCCGCGTCCGATCCCGCCGCGCGCGCGCATGGCGGCGCCATGGCCAGCATGATGGTCAGCGTCGTTGCCAGCACTAGCCGGCGGCGGGTAACCCAATGCATCTCCGTTCCTTGGTAGCCTATCCACTTTTCATTCTACCTGCAGCTGCCCGGCAAATGTGCCCAGGAATGGCTTTTGTCTGTGAAGCCACGGTACGGTATGATGTTGCCCAATCTACAAAGGAGTGGGTTTGCGTTACTTACTGGCCTTATTTGCGCTGCTGGCATGGCTGCATCTTCCCGCGCGCGGGCAGCCTGCGGCGCCGACCCTGCTGCCTGCCGCGCAGGAAAAACCGCTGAGCCAGTACCGGCTGGATGGCTGGCAGATCGAACAGGGCTTGCCGCAGAACGCGGTCACGGCGCTGCTGCACACCAGCGACGGCTACCTGTGGGTGGGCACGCTGGGCGGGCTGGCCCGCTTCGACGGCCACCGCTTCACCACCTTCGACGCTTCCGAATTCGCCGATATTGCGTCCCAGCCGGTGCTGGGGCTGATGCAGGACGCCCAGCGGAATCTGTGGATAGGCCACAACAAGGGCGCGGCCATTTACCGCGACGGCAAGTTCCGCGCCGTGTATGCGGCCGGCCCGCTGGGCGACCAGCGCGTGTGGGGCTTTGCACAGGCGCCGGACGGCGCCGTGTGGGCCGCCACCAACAACGGCCTGCTGCGCTGGCACAAGGGCGCCACCAAACATTTCCGCCAGGCCGACGGCCTGCCCACCGACCGCCTGCGCGCGCTGGCGTTCGACCGCGACGGCGTGCTGTGGATCGCCAGTTCGGGCGGCGGCCTGATCGCGTTCGACCAGGGCCGCTTCCGGGTGCTGAACCCGGACAACGGTTTCCCGCACCTGCAGGTGCGCTCGGTGCTGGCCGATCCGGACGGCGGCGTGTGGGCGGGGACGGCGGGCGGCGGCCTGGCCCATGTGAACGGCAGCCGGATCAAGGTCTACACCGTGGCAGACGGCCTGCCGACCGACCAGCTGACCGCGCTCACGCGCGACCGCCACGGCACGCTGTGGGTAGGCACCTGGGGCAACGGCGTGGTGCGCATGGCGGGCGGGCGCTTCAGCGCCATCGGCACCGGCGGCGGACTGGCAGGCGACCATATCTGGTCGATCCATACCGATCACGAGGGCAGCGTCTGGCTCGGCACCTGGGTAAGCGGGCTGGTGCGGCTGCGCGACCGCGCCTTCGGCGTGCTGGGCGTGCCGGAGGGACTGTCGCACGACAATGTGCGCTCCGTGCTGCACGCGCGCAACGGCGTGACCTGGGTGGCCACCGCGGGCGGCGGCCTGAACCGCATCGAGGCCGGCGCGATTACCGTGCTGGGCAAGAAGGACGGCCTGCCCAGCGAGGAAATTTCCAGCCTGATGGAAGACCGCGACGGGGCGCTGTGGATAGGCAGCTACACCGGCGGCGCCGCGCGCCTGCAGCAGGGCAAGGTCGGCGTGTACGGCACCGAGCAGGGCTTGCCCAGTTCGGAAGTGCGGGTGCTGTACCAGGACCGGCAGGGGACCATCTGGGCCGGCACCCAGTCCGGCGTGGCGCGGCTGGAGGGCAAGGCGTTCGTGCCGGTGCGCGCGCCCGGTGCGCCGTCCGGCGGCGTGTCCTCCATCCTGCAGGACAAGAGCGGCACGCTGTGGTTCGGCACCACCGGCGAAGGCCTGGCGCGCTACCGCGACGGCGCCTTCAAGGCCATGACCGCGGCGGACGGCCTGCTGTCGAACTGGATCATGTCGCTGTACGAGGACGCCGCCGGCACCTTGTGGATAGGCAGCAATGGCGACGGCCTGAACCGCCTGCGCGGCAACAGCCTGGGCAGCATCCGGCCCGCCGACGGGCTGTGGGACGGCACCTGCCTGAGCATCCAGGAAGACCGCAGCGGCTACCTGTGGGTGACCGGCAACCGCGGCTTCTACCGCGTGGCGCGCAGCGAGCTGGACGCGTTTGCGGAAGGGCGCCTGGCCAGGGTAGCCTCCAGCGGCTACGGCCCGGGCGAATCGATGCGCAGCACCACCTTTGCCGGCGGGCTGCAGCCCACCGGCGCGATGGACGGCGCCGGCAACCTGCTGCTGCCGTCGGCCAAGGGGCTGGTGCTGGTCGATCCGCGCAGCCTGCCGGACACCAACCTGCCGCCCGCCGTGCGCCTGGAGCGCTTGACGGTGAACGGCGTGGTGCGCCCGCTCCCCGCTGCGCTCCCCGATACGGCAGCCGGCGCCGCGCCGCTGGCGTTGCCGCCGGGCCCGGTCACCCTGGCCATCCAGTACAGCGCCAACACGCTGCTGAACGCTGAACGGCAGCGCTTCCGCTACCAGATGGAAGGGCTGGCGCGGGGCTGGATCGACGCCGGGCCGAACCGCGAAGTGTCGTTCCCGGCGCTGGCGCACGGCAGCTACCGCTTCCGCGTGGCGGCCACCATAGACGGCAAGCGCTGGAGCGAGGCCGGCCCGGCGCTGGCCATCACGGTGCAGCCGTTTTTCTACGAAACCTACTGGTTCGCCGGGATGATGCTGACCGGCATGGCGGCCGGCATCTACGGGCTGTTCCGCCTGCGGGTGCGCCATTTGCGTGCCCGGCACGTGGAAATGGAGCGCCTGGTGGCGCAGAAGACCGAGGCGCTGAAACAGGCCAACGAGCACTTGTCGCGGCTGTCCTTCGTCGACGCGCTGACCGGGCTGGCGAACCGGCGCCGCTTCGACGAGGTGCTGCGCGAGGAGTGGAAGCGCGCCGGCCGCGCGCGCACGCCGCTGGCGCTGGTGCTCGCCGACATCGACGGCTTCAAGGCCTACAACGACACGCTGGGCCACCAGGAGGGCGACCGCTGCCTGGCCGCCGTGGCCGGCGTGTTCCTCAGCCACGCGCGGCGCGCCGGCGACCTGGCGGCGCGCTACGGCGGCGAAGAGTTCGTATTCCTGATCGCCGACACCGGGCACGACGCCGCGCTGCAGATTGCCGGCGAGCTGCGCAGCGCTTGCGAAGCGCTGGCGATTCCCCATCCCGCTTCGGAGACGGGGCCGGTGGTCACGCTCAGCCTGGGCGTGGCGGCGTGCCAGCCGTCCGATGGCGGCTCCATCGGCCTGCTGATCCAGCAGGCCGACGAGGCCCTGTACCGCGCCAAGCGCGAGGGCCGCAACCGGGTGTGCTGCTAGCCTTGCTGATGTATGATTGTTTCCACCAACATTCGCCGAGAGAACCATCATGCCGACCTCCCTTTTGCTTGCGAAGAATGACCAGCTGGAGCTGGCGATGCTGTCCAGCCTGGTGAACCGCCACGGTTGCATCACCGGCGCCACCGGCACCGGCAAGACGGTCACGCTGCAAAGGATTGCGCAGTCGCTGTCGGACATCGGCGTGCCGGTGTTCATGGCCGACGTGAAGGGCGATTTGTCCGGCATTGCCAAGGCCGGCGCGCTGAGCGAGAAGATGGGCAAGCGGCTGGAGGCCTTGAAGGTGGAGCCGCCGCAATGGGCCGGTTGCCCGGTGACGTTCTGGGACGTGTTCGGCCAGCAGGGCCACCCGGTGCGCGCCACCGTGTCCGACCTGGGGCCGCTGCTGCTGGCGCGCATGCTGAACCTGAACGACACGCAGGAAGGCGTGCTGCAGCTGGTGTTCCGCATCGCCGACGACAACGGCCTGCTGCTGCTCGACACCAAGGACCTGCGCGCCATGCTGCAGCACGTGGGCGACAACGCGGCCGACTACAAGACCAGCTACGGCAACATCAGCGCGGCCAGCATCGGCGCCATCCAGCGTGGCCTGATCGCCATCGAGGAGCAGGGCGGCGACCAGTTCTTCGGCGAGCCCATGCTCAATATCGACGACCTGCTGCAGACCGACGCGCGCGGCAAGGGCGTGGTGAACATCCTGTGCGCCGACAAGCTGATGAACGCGCCGCGCCTGTACGCGGTGTTCCTGCTGTGGATGCTGTCCGAGCTGTTTGAAAACCTGCCCGAAGTGGGCGACTTGGACCAGCCCAAGCTGGTGTTCTTCTTCGACGAGGCGCACCTGCTGTTCGCCGAGGCGCCCAAGGCGCTGCTGCAGAAGATCGAGCAGGTGGTGCGGCTGATCCGCTCCAAGGGCGTGGGCGTGTTCTTCATCACGCAGAATCCGCTCGACATCCCGGACACGGTGCTGGGCCAGCTCGGCAACCGCGTGCAGCACGCGCTGCGCGCCTACACTCCGCGCGACCAGAAGGCGGTGAAGTCCGCCGCCGAGACCTTCCGCCCCAACCCGGCGCTGGACGTGGCGCAGGTGATCACCGAGCTGGGCGTGGGCGAAGCGCTGGTGTCCTTCCTGGACGAGAAGGGCACGCCGCAAGTGGTGCAGCGCGCCTTCATCCTGCCGCCGGCCAGCCAGCTCGGCCCGATCGACGCCGGCGAGCGCAAGGCCGCCATGGACGGTTCGGTGGTGGCCGGCGTCTACGAAAAGACGGTGGACCGCGAATCGGCCTACGAGAAGCTGAACAGCCGCCTGGCCGGCAGCGCGCGCGAGGCGGACCAGGGCGCGCCCGCCCCGGCCCGGCGCGACGCCCCGGCGCCGCAGCAAGCCGAGGCCCCGGCCGGGGAAGGCTCCATCTTCGGCGACGTGCTCGGCGGCCTTTTCGGCGGCAGCGGTAGCGGTGCCGGCAAGCGCGACACGGCGGTGCAAGCCATGGTGAAATCGGCCGCGCGCAGCATCGGCTCCCAGGTCGGCCGCGAAATCATCCGTGGCGTGCTGGGCTCCATCCTGAAAAAGCGCTGACCGCAGGCGCGCCCGCTCGGCGCGCACTATTTTCGGCTTTCGGTTGTGTATTTGAATGCGAATCGTTATCATTCTCGTTTCTTATAAAAAGCAACGGGATAAACGATGGAAAAGCACGCGCACGCCCAAGGGCGCCACAAGTTGACCCGCCTGGCGGCATGCCTGGGTTTGGCCTTCCCGCTGGCCGCAGCCGCCCAGGCGCAGTTCGCCGACCAGGCCGCAGCGGTGATGCCGCAGGTGCAGGTGGTGGGCGAGAAATTCGGCGACACCACGGAAGGCACCGGTTCCTACACCACCGGCCGCGCCAAGACCGCCACGCCGCTCAGCATGTCGCTGCGCGATACGCCGCAGTCGGTCTCGGTGGTGACGCAGCAGCGCATCGAGGACCAGGGCCTGATGTCGGTGACCGACGTGGTCAACAACGTCACCGGCGTGTCGGTGAACCAGTACGAAACCCACCGCGCCGGCTTCACCGCGCGCGGCTTCGACATCAACAACCTGCAGATCGACGGCATTCCCACCACCTGGGAACAGGCCTGGAGCTCCGGCGAAGTGCTGAGCAGCCTGGCGATCTACGACCGGGTGGAAGTGGTGCGCGGCGCCACCGGCCTGATGACGGGCGCCGGCAACCCTTCCGCAGCGATCAACCTGGTGCACAAGCGCGCCACCGCCAAGGACTTCACCGGCTCGGCCGAAGCGGGCGTGGGCCGCTGGGACGAGCGGCGCGCCATGGTGGACCTGTCCGCCCCGGTGAACGCGGCAGGCACGGTGCGCGCGCGCGTGGTGGGCGAGTACAAGCAGGCCGACAGCTGGGTCGACCTGATGAAGAGCAAGGACAAGACCTTCTACGCCACCATGGAAGCGGACCTGGGACCGAAGACGCTGCTGTCGGCAGGCTTCAGCCGCCAGGAAACCGATCCGCAAGGTCCGATGTGGGGCGGCCTGCCGTACTGGTACACCGACGGCAGCAAGACCAACTGGGACCGCTCGAAGACTTCCGCCGCCGACTGGACCGGCTGGGAAACCGCCTACGACAATTTCTTCGCCAACCTGGAACACGGTTTCGACAACGGCTGGAAAGTGCGCGCCACGTTCAGCAACGGCGACCGCAAGGCCGACTCGCATCTGCTCTACCTGTCCGGCGTGCCGGACCGCGTGACGGGCCTGGGCATGTATTCTTTCGCAGGCTCCTATGTCACCAGCACCAGGCAGGACGACTTCGGCCTGCACGCCAGCGGCCCGTTCGCGCTGGCCGGCCGCAAACATGAAGCGGCCTTCGGCTACATGAACTCCAAGCAGAAGTTCCGCTCCGACAGCCGCGCCGCCGATTTCGGCAGCGCCAGCTCGGACGTGGGCAACTTCAACAACTGGAACGGCGCCGCCTTCCCGGAACCGCAATGGGGCGCGCCAAGCTTCTACGAAAGCAGCGTGACCAGGCAGGAAGCCTTGTACGGCGTGGCCCGTTTCTCGATCACCGACCCGCTCAAGCTGATCGTCGGCGCCCGCCTGACCAACTACGACAAAACCGGCCATGGCCAGTGGACGCCGGAATACGCGCTCAAGCATGACCGCGAAGTGACGCCGTATGCCGGCTTCGTCTACGACATCGGCAGGAATTACTCGGCCTACGCCAGCTACACCGACATCTTCCAGCCGCAGAACTTCAAGGACATCAACGGCAATATCCTGGACCCCGTGCTGGGCAAGAGCACCGAAGCCGGCGTGAAGGGCGAGTTCCTCGACGGCCGCCTGAACGCATCCGCCGCCGTGTTCCAGATCAAGCAGGACAACCTGGGCCAGGAAGCCGGCCTGGTGGACCGCGACGGCAGCGGCCCGCTGGCGCCGGAGACCTACTACCGCACCGCCAAGGGCGCCAAGAGCACCGGCTTCGAGTTCGAGCTGTCCGGCGAACTGGCCAAAGGCTGGAACGCCACCGCCGGCTACACCCAGTTCAAGGCGGAGGACGCCGCCGGTGCGGACGTGAACACGGTCTACCCGCGCAAGCTGCTGCGCGTGTTCACCACCTACCACCTGCCGGACGACTGGAACAAGCTGACCGTGGGCGGCGGCGTCAACTGGGAAGGCCGCACCTACACGGCCGACCCGGCCGCGCCGGCGTCGACCAACGGCCTGATCGAGCAGGAAGCGCACGCGCTGGTGAACCTGATGGCGCGCTACGACATCAGCAAGCAGCTGTCGGCGCAGCTGAACATCAGCAACGCGTTCGACAAGCAGCACTTCGGCATGTTCGCCGCGTACGGCGCCATCACCTACGCCGCGCCGCGCACCGCGACGGTGACGCTGAAGTACCGCTTCTAAGGCGCTTCCAAGGTAGCCGCGCGCCGCGATTTGTTCAGAAATCCGGCGTTCCGGCTAGACTGGTTAATTTGGATGGGGGCGTGCATACTCGGCGCTTCCATCCGATGTCCATCCAGAAGCCACGATGATTTCCGACGCCACCCTGAGCCGCGAGGAGCTTGAGCAGCACCTGGCGCAATCGATCCGCCATTTCTCCAACTGCGATTTCAGCGGCGCCGACCTGTCGCGGCTGGACCTGCAAGCCTGCACCTTCGAGCGCTGCGCCTTCGGCGAAGCGGTGCTGTACGCCTGCAAGCTGTCGCACTCCAAATGGCTGCGCTGCCGCGCCGGCGAAGCCGACTTCGAGGCGGCCGATTTGGTGGACGCGCAATTCCAGGGCTGCGATCTGAACAACACCAAGTGGCGCCGCGCCAAGCTGGCCTCGGCCAGCTACCGTGGCTGCAAGCTCACGGGCGCCTCGTTCGAAGAAGTAACCCACCTTGGCGCCGCGTTCGAGGACTGCCTGCTGGTGGGCGCCGACCTGCGCGGCTTCTCCTTCCGCAAGGCGGAGCTGAAGAACCTGGACTTCTCGGACGCCGACTTGTCCGGCTGCGACTTTAGGGACGCCGTTTTCGAAGGCGGCAGCCTGCGCGACGCCATCCTCAAGCTGGCCAAATTCGACAACGCCGACCTGCGCAGCGCCGAGATCGGCGGCCTGAAGCTGACCGACGCCAGGATGTTCCGTGGCGCCGTCATCTCGCACGCGCAAGCGGCCGCCGTGCTGCAGGAGATGGGGCTGGTGGTGACGTAGTCACCTTAAGACAGTCAGCGCGCCTTCAGCCACAGGCCAAATTCCTTCACCGCGGCGATGACCGGTTTCAGGCGCATGCCGTCTTCGGTCAGCTGGTACTCCACCTTGGGCGGCACGGTGGGGTAGACGGTGCGTTTCACCAGGCCGGCATCCTCCAGCGCGCGCAAGTCCAGCGTCAGCATGCGCTGCGAGATGCCCGGCACATCGCGCCGCAGTTCGTTGAACCGCCGGGGGCCATCGATCAGGTAGGACGCGAGCAACAACCGCCAGCGCCCGCCCAGCAGGTGCATCGCCTCTTCCACCGAACATCCGCTCACATTTTTCTTCATGGGGCCATGTTAGCATGGTGGTATACTTTTTGTACCTACACCACAAGATGGTGCCTTCTTACTTTTTTATACCGGATCTCTATAATCGGCTGACCGATGAATCAGGAGATCCGCTTTGAAACTGTATTACATCCCCGCCAGCTGCTCGCTGGCCCCGCACATTGTCGCCCATGAGCTGGGACTGGATTTGGCGCTGGTGAAAGTCGACCACCGCTTGCACCGCGCGGAGCAGGGCGGCGATTATCGCGAGGTCAATCCGCTGGGCTACGTTCCGGCGCTGGAGCTGGGCGATGGCCAGGTGTTCCGCGAGGGCGCGGTCATCCTGCAATACCTGGCCGACCTGAAGCCCGCAGCAGGGCTGGCGCCCGCGTACGGCACCACGGCGCGCTACCGGCTGCAGGAGTGGCTGAACTTCCTGTGCTCCGAAATTCATAAAGGATTCATTCCGCTGCTGTATGCCACCCAGGCCGGGCGCTACGTGGAAAGCGCCAAGCCCAAGCTGGAGCAGCGCTACGCCTGGATCGACACGCAACTGGCCGGCCGTGACTTCCTGATGGGGGAGCAATTCACGGTGGCGGACGCCTATCTGTTCGCGCTGACTGGCTGGGGCCAGGCTTGCTGGCTCACGTCCTACTACAAAGCCGACATCCATTTCGACGGACTGGCCAATCTGGCTGCGTGGTATGAGCGGCTGCGCGCGCGCCCGTCGGTGCAGCTGGCGCTGGAGCGCGAAGGCCTGGCGTAGGGCTGATTTCGCACGCTCAGTGCGCGTGTTCGCCGGCCCCTTTTTTCGGCGGCACGGTGAAGGTGACCGTCTGGCTGCCGAGGATCTTGTGGCTGGGGTCCGCAATCTCCAGCAGCACCTTGTGCGGGCCGGGAGTCAGCCCGACCAGGATCAGCGGATCGGCGCTGGTGTGGGCCCAGGTGCCTTTCCAGTCGTCGACCGTCACGTGCAGGTGGCCGAGGTGGGGCGATACGGCCACGGCTTCTTTGCCGAACACCGGCAGGATGCGCAGGTTCTCGGTGCGGTGCTGGATGATGACCACGCCGCGCGCCAGGGCGTCCGGCAGCGGCGCGTAGGCAATCAGCTTCGGCGCCGGTTCCGATTCAAGCGGAATCACGGCGGCGGGCCGGCCGGCTTCCGGCAGCGTTTGCGCGCCCGCTGCGGCGCAGAATGCTGCTGAGGTGGCGGTAGCCACGGCCAGCCGTTTGATCAAGGTAGACATCATGCTTCCTTTCGCTGTTGGGGACAGGACGATTACACGCGTTCCATGTATCGCCTGTTTGTCCTGCTTGCGGCGCTATCGGGAGGATTTGTGTCCGCGCGCCGCGGGGATACAAAGCGGTACATCTTTGCGAACCGGCTGGGCGGCAGGCCCACATGGCGGCTGAACGCAGTGCTGAAAGTGCTGGCCGAGCTGTAGCCGACGCGCTCCGCGACCAGCGCCAGGCCCAGATCCTGGCGCCGCAGCAGATCCTTGGCCAGCGCCATGCGCCAGGCCTGCAGATATTCCATCGGCGGCAGCCCCACCGCCTGCGAGAAGCGTTCGAAGAAGGCCGAGCGCGACAGCGCCGCCGTGCTGGCCAGTTGCGCCACGGTCCACGCGCGCGCTGGCTCGCTGTGCATGCGCCGCATGGCCACTGCCAACCGCTCGTCGGCCAGGCCGCGCAGCAGCCCTGGCGGCGCATCGTGGCTGGACGCCAGCCGCAGCGCCTCGATCAGCAGCACTTCAACCAGCCGTGTGAGTACCAGTTCGCGGCCCGGCCTGTCCGCCAGCGATTCCTCGCGCAGCAGGCGCACCAGCACGGCCAGCCGCTCCACGCCGCGCACGTGCACCATGGAGGGCAGCAGGGACACCAGCATGGCCGCATCCGGCGAATCGAATGCGAAGGCGCCGCCGAGCAGGCGCACGTCGGGTGGGCCGTCCTGCTGGCCGTGGCGCACTTCGGCCTGCGCCGGGTCCGTGGCGTCCGGCACAACCTGCCTGGGCAGCGCCGGCTCGAAGCTGGACATGGTGAAGCCCGGCGTTTCCGGCAACAGCACGAAGTCGCCCGCTTCCAAGGTGACGGCGTCCTGCCCGTCCACGGCCAGCAAACAGCTGCCCTCCAGCACGGCGCAAAAGCCCGGCTGGCCGAATGCCGAATAGCGCACCGCCCACGCGCCGGCGCCGCTGATGCCTTTCGAGAGCACCGCGCGCGGCTGGAACAGGGAAATCAGCTGGGACAGGGGATCGCTCATTGGTGGACGATGGCAAATGAAGTATGGACTCTTCATTGTAGTCCGTCCGGCGCGGCTTCGCTATCGTTGCGGCTCTCCCAACCACAACGGACAACACCATGAAAACCGTACTGATTACCGGCTGCTCCTCGGGCTATGGCCTGGAAACCGCCCGCCACTTCCACGCGCAAGGCTGGAACGTGATCGCCACCATGCGCGTGCCGCGCGCAGACTTGCTGCCGCGCTCCGAGCGCATGCGCGTGCTGGCGCTGGATGTCACCCGGCCGGAAAGCATTGCGGCGGCGATCGAAGCGGGCGGCCCTATCGACGTGCTCGTCAACAACGCCGGCATCGGCCTGTTCGGCGCTTTCGAAGCCACGCCGATGGCCACCGTGCGCGAGGTCTTCGACACCAACACTTTCGGCACCATGGCGATGACGCAAGCCGTGCTGCCGCAATTCCGGGCGCGCCGTTCGGGCGTGGTGGTGAACGTCACTTCCAGCGCCGTGCTGGCGCCGATGCCGCTGGTGGCCGCGTACACCGCCAGCAAGACGGCGGTGGAGGGCTTTACCGCGTCGCTGGCGTTCGAACTGGCGGAGTTCGGCGTGCTGGTGAAGCTGGTGCAGCCGGGCTACGGCCCGGGCACGGCGTTTAGTGCGAACACCGGCGCGCGGCTGGAGGGGCTGATCCCGGAACCCTACGCGCCCTATGCGGGGAGCGTGTTCGCCGCGTTCACCCAGCCGGCGGCCGTCACCACCGAAGCGGACGTGGCGCAGGAAGTCTGGCGGGCGGCGAACGACACGACCGGCCAACTTCGCTTTGCGGCGGGCGCCGATGCGGTTGCACTGGCCCGGACGAAGCAGGTCGATGCCATGGATAGCCAGCTCAAGGCGATCGGCGCCGTGCAAGCTTGAGTTATGGCCGCTTGGCCACCAGCGATTGCCAGCCGGCCTTGGGCGACATGTCGGCCAGGTTCCAGTCGCCGGCGGCAAAGGCTTTGCGCGTGGGCGCGTAGTTGGGGTAGCCGGACGACTGCGCTTCGCTGTCGACGATATGGCCCCGGCCTTCGGCCACGTCGGACAGGATCTTGAAATCGACCGCGTCGCGCTGCCACGGGCGCATGCCGGCGCTGGCGTAGATCGCGCTTTCGAGCCCGTTCGCCGGCAGCGGCGCCAGGCCGGCCGGCAGGTAGGGCCACTCCGCAGGCACGATCCTGGCGGTGTCGGCGGTGTAGCGGCCCGTCATGGGCAGCGGCTCGCCATTGGCATCGACGGCGATATTGTCCTGCATGAACAGGCTGACGTCGCCCACGCCGCCCAGGCTGAACAGCGGCACCTTGGCGCCGGTGTCCGGTCCGCCGCGCAGCACGTTGCCGATGATGGTGACGGCGCCGGTGCGCGGTGCGCGTTCGCCCCACTCGTGCGCGATCAGGTTGTAGTGCACCGCGCGCTTGCCGGGATTGTGGATCAGGTTGTTGACGAAGGCGACCTTGGCGCCGCCCTTCACCAGCGGATTGCGTTCCACGTTGGAGGTGTACAGGTTGCCGTACAGGAGAATCTGTTCGGCGTTGTCATGGATCAGCGTGCCCTTCGAATGCTCGCCCTTGCCGTGGGTGGAATCGCGCAGGCCTTCGGCGATGATGTTGTGGCTGTAGGTGACGCGGCGCGAGGTGTGGTTCGGCCAGTCGTCCGGCCCATTGCCGTTGAAGCGCGGACCGGAGGCGGACAGGTTTTCGTCGGTGGCCCAGCTGAAGCTGCAATGGTCGACGATGAGGTTGCTGGCGCCGCCGGCCGACAGGCCGTCGGCGTCCCAGCCGCTCTTTTTCGGCTTGCCGTTTTCGCCGGGGCGCACGGCGATGTGCTGCACGATCACGTCGTTGGTGGATACCGACAGGCCGCCGCGTATCAGCGTGATGCCGGGATGGGGCGCGGTCTGGCCGGCCACTGTTACGTAAGGTTTGTTGATGCGCAGCGTGGCGCCTTGCAGGTCGATCACGCCGCCCACTTCGAACACGATGATGCGGGCGCCGTCGGTGGCCAGCGCGGCAGCCAGCGAGCCTTCGCCGCCGGCATTGAGATTGGTGACGCGGACGATGGCGCCGCCGGCGCCGCCCCTGGTGTCGGCGGCCCAGCCGCGCACATCGATCGCGGCGCGGTCCATGGCCGGCGCGGCGGCGGACGGAACAGCGCGCAGGAAGCAGGCGCAGGCGAGGGCAAGGAGGACATAGATGCGGGTGCGGATGCGGATACGAGGGAATCGCATGGTGCTCCAGTGGCTCACGGCAGGGCGCGGTAGACGAGGTTGCTGAAACGGACTTTGCCTTTGCCGGACGCATAGATGGCCGGACGCAAGCTCATGAAGCCGTAGGCGACGTTGTGGTTGTAGCCGGACACTTCCATCTGTACCCCGTACTTGTGCCAGGTTTTGCCCTGGTCGATGCTGGTGTGGATGGTCATGATGTGGCGGTCGTTGGTGACGCGCATGCGCAGCTTGTTGGCCATGCCGGCCGGCTTCTCGCCGCGCGGCTGGTCCATGCCATAGCGGTGCAGCATGAAGCCGCTCTTGTTCACGCCCACGCCGGCATACAGCTTGTCGTTGTAGAACAGCAGGGCGCCCGCCTGCGCGCCTTCGTCGAAATCGATGTCCACTTCGAACTGGTAGGCCTGGTCGCCGGCAAGGAAAGTCAGCGGCGAGCTGTTGGCGGGCGAGCTGCCTTTGGCCTCCAGTTCCAATAAGCCGTCGCGGTAGCGCACGCGCTGGTTCTCGTCGATGCCGCCGCGGAAAAAGCTCCATTGCAGGCCGAATTTGTTGGTCGAGAAATCGTCCGACAGGGCCATGCCGTGCGGCACCGCGCTGCCGCCGGCCGGCTTGGGGATGGGCTTGCCGGCATCATGGTCGGCGGCCTTGAACCAGCCGTCGTCGGTCCACACGATGGGCGCCAGCAGGGCTTGGCGGCCGAGGGCGTGGAAGCCATTTTCGTAACCGTGGTACATCATGTACCAGCCCGATTTACCCGGCCCTTCGACCAGCGTGGCATGGCCCTTGGACCACCATTTTTCGGCCGCCGATTCGGTGCGGATGATGGGGTTGTAGGGCGAGTTCTCCCATGGGCCGTGGATCGATTTCGAGCGCGCCGACACCACCATGTGGCCGGTGGGCGGACCGGCGGTGCCGCCCAGGGCCAGCGTCATGTAGTAGTAGTCGCCGTGGCGCGTCATCTTCGGGCCTTCCTGCGCGTAGCCTTCCACGTCCCAGTGCTCCGGGTATTTCCAGCCGTCGTAGACGTGCTGCATGGGGCCGACGATTTTCAGCCCGTCGTCGGACAGCTGCACGCGGTCGCCGTGCGACAGGAACAGGTAGCGCTTGCCATCCTCGCCGACGATGTGGCCGGGGTCGATGCGCGTATTGCTCAGCGCGACCGGCTCGGACCAGGGGCCGCGTATATTGTCGGCGTGGACCACGTAGATGTTGTTATTGCCGGGCAGCTTGGCCGGGATGTACAGGTAGTAGCGGCCCTTGTGCTTGGTGAGCTCGGGCGCCCATACGCTGCCCACGTACTTCTTCAGCGCGCTGCCGATCGGCTGCCAGTTCACCAAGTCGCGCGAATGCCAGATGGTGAGGCCGGGATAGGCTTCGAACGACGAAAAGGTCATGTAATAGTCGTCGCCGTCCTTGAGCACGCTGGGATCGGGATGGTCGCCTGCCATGATGGGGTTCAGGTAGGTGCCGTTGCCCAGGTCCGCCTTGCGCTGCTGTTCGATGCCCCGGGCCCAGTCCTGGCAGTGGCGCAGGAAGGGATTGCCCAGCTCTTTGGTGCAGGGTGCGTTGCCTTGCGCTGCGGCGAACGAGGTGACGGGGGCCGACAAGGCCAGGAGGACGGCTGCTAGACGCATGCTTGATTCCATGTGGGTGTTCGTGAACTGAGGCTTTTTTTACGCCAGGGCGGGCTCGTCGCCTACTTCTCCAGATAGGCCTTGTCGCCTGTGCGCCCGTAAATTTTCTCCATGCCGTGCACGACGACACTGTTCGAATGGTCCCAGCCATAATTCCCCATGGCCTCGATGGTGGGCGTGTAGCGTTGCAATATGGCGTTCGACACTTCCACCCCGAGCGGCGCAGCAGCATGGGCCGAATACGCAAACAGCAGACCGGGTAATGCGGAGGAAATCAAACGTTGCAGGGGCGGGCGGGGTGAGGCAAGTGGCATGGCGCGATTCCTCCGGATAGGAATTCGAGTATGCCATAGGAAAATCGCGATTGGCTAGTCCGGTTTTATATTTGGTCAGGCCAAATGATTATTTGGTGGTGGCCGGAAGACAGGAGCGGCCTGTACCTCAGCGCGCCATCGGATCGGAAGCATGAGGCGGAAGCTTCTCTTCGAGGATTTTCCTTAGCTCGGCCATTACTTGATCATGCGGGATACTTGGACGCTGGTCCTCCAGCGACGCTTGGACCTTCGCCCGGAACCAGCGATCATAGGCCTCGGCTTCTTCAACCGTGGCGAATTCGGACCCAAACGGCGGCGTAGAGGTGTTCATGATTGGATGATTATACGGCAGGCGAACGAAGAGCAAGCTCGGAGCGGTCACGAAGATTGAGCTATGTCACTCTGTCAGTACGTGCCCAAATAAAGCGGAGGCTACGCGGCTTTCTGGCGCTTCAGGTCCAGTCCGAGCGCTGCCTTGCGCAGGCGGCCGTTGCGGCGCAAGTAGGCGAAGGCGGCACGCGTGTCGTACATCAGCTGGTAGTAGTAATAGTTGATTTGCTCCAGCACTGCGAACGTCAGCAAGCCGCACGACCATGTCAGGTCTTCAGTCCACGCGCCGGCATCGTTCATGGCCCAGATGAACGCGGCCACGGCAGCGATGACCAGCCAGTTGGAATGTTTGAAAGAGCGGTACAAGGGCTGGAAATATGCCGGGAGCGGCTGGCGCTGCACGACCGACTGCAGCTTCAGGTGCCAGTACAGCACGCCCTGCAGCAGGATGTAGCTGATCAGCATAAGCGCGGCGGCCCGCATCTCCCAGGTGATCGGATCGCCCGACTTGCGCCAGTCGTAGCAGAGTATTGCGGGTAAGGCCAAGCTGCAGAATGCTTCGGCATTGCGTAGGTATTTCATCCGGCCGAGTAAAGTCTGCATGGTTTTTACTTTTGCTGTGGAATTGACAACTCTAGCATAGGGCTGCGCGGTCAGGACGAAATATACTGACGGGCGGCGTCGCGGATACATACGGTCCGGTAATACAGGTGCGAAAAGCGGCCTGATTCAGATTCAAGGTGGATAGGGTGGGGGCCGCTGTTTTCCAGCCCGGGGATCCAGAACTCGAGACAGATGTCTTCGTGGGAGAGGGCTGCACCATTTTCATTCAAATGGTTCGCCAGCAGCATGCGATAAATCTCGCCTGAGATAAGGTCGTCCTGGAGTTTTTCCGCAAGCCTTTCCTCGATTGCGTGTTTGCCGCGCCCACAGGCAATCGGGAAATCGCGCATCGTTTCCGCTTGATAGTATTTGAAGTCGATCACTGACCAAAGGCCATTGGCGTCGAGCGGGGCAAGCACCAGGTCCGGGCGGCGCGCGATGGCGTTCTTGTCGAATGCCGCAGCGGCGTTTTTTTGCCACCGGTTCTTATCGGGGCGTTGGGCTGAGCGTGCCAGGAGGAACTGCGTGTCGCAGCTAAAGACTTGCTCGGCAGGGAACATGGCCAGGGCAGACTGCAGGCCCAGGCTTTCCCAAACGTTGTAGAACTTTTCCACGCCAAAGAACTGGCCATTTTTGCTGATCGCTGAGCTCAGCAATTTGTCGACGGTGTCGAAAATGTCTTCGAACTTGGGCGCCTTGAACGGGGTCCGGGTCTCCACTGTGTGCAGCGCTTCGCGCAATTGCTTCGCTGATTCGGCATCGGTCATGACGCAGGCCATCTCGTGGTGCAGATGCTTGGCTGCGAATGCATCCGCGACGATGTCTAGTTCGGCGGCGGCGTCTACTTCGAACTCTTCGGCCAGGTCGTGCGCGTAAAAATACTTCAGCAAGTCGCGGCACAGCCATGCGGCCAGGCCGATAAGGTCCGAGCTTTCCTCCCGCACGATGGACTGTCGCGCCGGCATGCCCTCGAATACGGCGCTGCCATCGTCCTGGAACAGCGCCAGGTGCAAGTATCTGCTGATCTGCCTGGTGTCCAGATAGCCGTGCCGCATCTGCTGCCGGCTGGCGACCGTCAGCACGCTGGGATCGGCTATTTCGCCGAGTAATTGGCTGAGCAAGTCCAGCAGGTAATAGCCGGCCGGGTCCGCCGGCTGGTCGCTTAGCACTCGGGATTGCCCGTTTTTCTTCCGTATGCTGGTGAGGCTTTCTCCACCCGCCAACAGCTTTGCCGATGAAAACTGCCCGCTAAAGCGCTTCAGCACTTGGAAAATTTCGACAAATACCTCGCGCCGCGTTTCCGCACTGTTCAGGTCGGGTACATACGCAATCGGGACATGGAGAATGGCGGAACCATCCTTGTGGTGTTCCACGCCGATTGCTGCCGGACTGTCGCGGCGGATTTCCAGGTTTTCCCAGCTCATGGTTGTTTGCCGTTCCGCTCAAGCTTCTTTCAGGATGGCTTGAAGGAAGTCGTCCCTCTTGCGCAAAAACTGATCGAAGGTGCGAAGCTGCTCGCTTTCCAGGCCGATATATGTGGCAAGCTTGGTCTTCTCGCGATAGAAGATATTGTCCCAAATAAAATGGAGCAGCTTGTATTGCAGGGCATCATCGGGAATGACGAGCGCCGCCCTGTTCAAGTAGATGTCAATGATTGCCGAGAAAAAGGCGCCGCGATTGGCTTTGAAGCTTTGCCTGTCACGTGGGTAGGGCGGCTCGGGAAATTGCCAGCGTTCCGTGCCAATGACGCAATTGTTCAGTTCCCATAGTTTTTCATCAGGCAGGCCCGGCGGATTGCCGTTGAAGAGTTCTGCATGCAGTGCGTTCCATTTTATGCTGGAGGCATAGGCCCTCTCCCAAGACTCGAAGGGCGTGCACAGCTTCACGAATTGTTGAAGCGTATTTTCCAGTTCGGCGAATCTCGTCACATCGGATGAAGCCAGCATGTTTTGCTTCTGGCGCGCAATTTCATCGAGAAATGGTTGTGGCGCATCGTAGGAAAAGGCCTCCGCACTCTTTTTGAGTGCGTTCATGGCATCGTGTAGTCGTGTCGGACCAGCCTTGATAAACCAAAGGCCGACGAGCTTGTCCTCCAGGCGAGTGCCAGGGGCATACCGGGTAATGAAGGAATTCAGCTTGCCCAGGAACTCGTGCCAGCCGCACAGCGTAGTCGAATCCGAGAGCTTGACCTCGGCTTTGCACTGGATGCCGTTTTCGGGACTGTCGCTGGCATAGTCCCAAGGGATAAACTCGAAAGCCCAGCGCCGCTTGAACGCGGTATCCATCATGTAGACCGACTCGTCGCTGGTGTTCATGGTGGCCAGGATGGACAGGTTCGCGGGAATCTGCAGCTTGCCCGTGCCGGGGCCGCTGGCGCCGAGAAAGTCGAGCAGCGCGGCCAGCTTGTCATCCATGGCTGCCCGGTCCGGTAGACGGATCGGCACCATCGCCTCATTCAGCCAGGCGCCGTCTTCGCACTCAGTCCAGCCGAATTCCTTCATGAGCGCACTGAACACCAGATCGCTCAGCGTGATGCCATAGACGGAACGTCCCGTGTCGGCGCGGTCGAGCAGCTGGAAAATGTCGCCGAAGATGGCGGAACCGTTGCCACGGTTGATCTCGTCGATCACCAGCAGTACTTCTTCCGGGCTGCGCAGCGCCAAGGCCAAGGCCTTGATGAAGGGGCCGACATGGATCTGATACCGGATGACCGAGCTGCTTCGTCCTTCCGCGTCCTTGCGCAGCAGCGTCGTGGGCATGATTTTGGCCACGAAATCGCCGTACGTGTAATCAGGGTGGAAAGTGGTTTCAACTATGTTCGATGCACTGATGCCGCGTTCGTTTGCGATGCGGCGGACTTTCGTGCTTTTTCCCGATCCCGGCGGGCCGTAGAGGATTTTCTGTAGTGGTGTGTGCAAAATGGATCCCGAGTGTCAATCTACCGAAGGCGCCGCTTGCTTGGCTGGCGCGCACAAGATATTAGCCCAGTGGAAACTAACTTGCAAAATAGATAGGCACCGGGCAAATGACTTGACTCCAAACCTACTAGAAGGTAGGCTGTCGCTCATGAACAAACTCTCCACCACATCAGACGATATTCTGGCCTGCACGCGCAAGCTGATTGTCGCTCGCGGCTATAAGGGCTTCAGCTACGCTGACATCGCTGACGTGGTAGGCATACGCAAGGCGAGCATCCATCACCACTTCCCGAGCAAAGTCGATCTGGTGAAGACGCTCCTTAGCCGCTATCGCGAGGAGACGGAAGAGGGTGTCCAGCACTTGGAGCACGGCATACCGCATCCGCTGGAACAGCTGCGCGCGTACATACAGTACTGGAAAACCTGCATCGGCGATGCCAGCGCGCCTTTCTGTATCTGCGCCTTGCTGGCCAGCGAACTGCCCGTGCTGCCGGACGAAGTGGCGCTGGAAATCCGCGCGTATTTTCGTTTCCTGTCGGGATGGCTGACGGCCCTGTTTGAACGCGGCGTGCAGCAGGGCGCCATCTCGCTGCGCCAGGCGCCGCGCGTCGAGGCGGAAGCGTTTATGGCGACGGTGCATGGCGCGATGCTGTCGGCACGCGCTTACGGGGATGCAGGCATCTTCGGCGCCATCATGGATACGCAACTGGAGCGCATCTCGGCAAAGGGTTGATTGTCCGATAGGCGCTTTTTTTTAACAACCAAACCTACCAACTGGTAGGAAGGTATTATTTTAAAGGAACACCCGATGGAAAACTCGCATGCAGTGCAGGGTCAAGCAGGCAACGAAAGCTGGCTAATGACGTATTACTTCACCCGGGCAGTGGTTGCGTTCGCCTGGGTACTCGCCGCCGTCGGCCTGGCGGCGCATTCGGCCGGCATCGCCGCCTTCCTGCTGGTTGTCTATCCCCTTTGGGACGCGCTGGCCAACCTGGTTGACGGCACGCGCAGCGGCGGTCTCGCCCGCAACCGGACCCAACTGGCCAACGTCGCCGTCAGCCTGGTGGTGGCCGCTGCGGTTTGGATTGCGCTGCCGGACATGAATCACGTGCTTGGGGTGTTCGGTGTGTGGGCCATCCTGTCGGGGCTGCTGCAGCTGGGCACGGCGCTGCGGCGCTGGAAATTGTCCGGCGCGCAATGGGCGATGGTGCTCAGCGGTGCGCAGTCGGCGCTTGCCGGTGCCTTCTTCATTTTCCAGGCGCAGACTCCCACCGTGCCGTCCATCGCCACCGTCACCGGCTATGCAGGATTCGGCGCGTTCTACTTCCTGGTTTCGGCACTGTCGTTAAAACTCGCGGCTCGGCGCCGGAATGGCTAGTCGCAGGGGACTGTGTTTCCGTTCGTGATAAATTGTGCAAAAAAATGCCGCGCGAACCGGGAGAACAGCATGACCGCCGAAGAGATCATCGAACAGCTCAAGCCGCTGGGCCGCGATTCCTACAAGAACGTACTGCTCAAGCACGGCGTGCCGGAGCCGCTGCTGGGGGTGAAGATTGAGGACTTGAAGGTCTTTCAGAAAAAGATCAAGAAGGACTACCAGCTGGCGCTGGACCTCTATGACAGCGGCATCTACGACGCCCGCTACCTGGCCGGCCTGGTAGCAGACGACCGCGCCATGACTCGCGCCGACCTGCAGCACTGGGCCGACACCTCCAGCTGCCTGGCCACCAGCGAATACACGGTGGCGTGGGTGGCCAGCGAAAGCTTGCACGGGCACGAACTGGCGTTGGCGTGGATAGAATCCAAGGCGGAAAAAATCGCCACGGCCGGCTGGGCCACCCTGAGCGGACTGGTGGCCATCACCGACGACAGCAAGCTGGATCTGGAAGAGCTCAGGCAATTGCTGATGCGCGTGCAAGAGACGATACACCAGCAGCCGAACCGGGTGCGGTATGTGATGAATGGCTTTGTGATCGCAGTGGGCAGCTATGTGGCGCCGCTGAGCACGCTGGCCGAGGAAGTGGGGAAAGCACTCGGCACCGTCACCGTTGAGATGGGCGATACCGCGTGTAAGGTGCCGTCGGCGCCGGAGTACATCGACAAAGTCCGGCAGCGCGGCACTATGGGCAAGAAGCGCAAGACCATCAAGTGCTGAGCCAGGGCTAGCCTCTCTCGGGCTGTAGCTTGCCTTCGATCCGGAAGCGCCTGAAAAGTTTGAACTTTCGGCTTACGCCGCGTGGATCGGAAAGGAAGGGGAGGGCAAATTCCCGCTCGCCGAGCAGCACCATGCGCCAGGTGATGCCGCCGATGAAGCGAAACGTCAGCGTATTCGGCGGCTGCAGGTTCAGTTCAGCAAAGGTGCCGGTGGAATACATTCCACCGAGTACGGCCGCATCGATCAATGTCAGATCGGCGTCGAACATATAAATGCGCAGCATGTCTTCGAAGGGGATGTCGTCGGTGAAGAACGCGATGCGGCAGCCTTGCCATTCCACCGCCGCTTCCAGCACCGCACCGTCCACGATCATCCCGGTCGGCTTACCGTCGAGCAGCAGTTCGGAAGTCGCCAACTCCTTATCCGTGTAGGGCGACGCCAGCCGTGACGTGAATTCAGCGGTCGAGAGTAATCTCACGAGCTTGCTCTACCATATAAAACCAGCGCCGAAGGCCGCTAGTGCACCCCGGCAAACGCGCCAATTGTCACACATACCGGCGCGCCCGGGCCGCACGCCAACCCCGCGAGAGCGCCAGCCGCTATGTCTTGTGCTCTGCGAACGCGCGGGCGACAGGAGTGGTGCGCGATCTGGTGAGCTGCATGACGGCGTTCCGCGTGGCTTGGGCCTGCTCCGCCGCCTGTGGCCACGTCAACTTTCCTTTGGCAACATCGCGGCGAAGGTCGTCCGACATCAACTTTATCTCGCGCGCGTAAATTCGGCGGGCGGTGGAATCAATTTCCAGGTGCATCCCTGCGCTGGCTGCGGTTGCCTCCAGTGATTCTATCGCGTTCTCGAATGCTTCTTCGTCGGACGGCTGCATGCTGGGCTCCTGTCAAAGGTGTCTGACGAGGGTACTGCATTGCAGGCAGAGGGCATTTGAAGCAGCGCAAGATGTTTGACGGGACCAAACAAAAAAGCCCACGAACGTAAATTCGTGGGCTTCCTTGATTATTCTTGGTAGGCCGTGCGGGATTCGAACCTGCGACCAACGGATTAAAAGTCCGCTGCTCTACCAGCTGAGCTAACGACCCAAAGGTATGAAACCTTGGCTTCTTTCGAGTGGTAGGCCGTGCGGGATTCGAACCTGCGACCAACGGATTAAAAGTCCGCTGCTCTACCAGCTGAGCTAACGACCCCCGAAAGAAGCAAGATTATAGGGGTGTCCCGCCGTCCTGTCAAATGCTCATGAGCATCAGACTTGCCGCAAAGCGCTTACTTGCCCTTCAGGCGCTCGCGCGCGGTGGCGGCCGATTCGCTGTCCGGGTATTTGCTGATCAGCTCGGTGAGCGTCTTCTTGGCATTGGCTACCGCTTTCAGCTCGGTCTGGCAGCCGGCGATCAGCAGCATGGCTTCCGGCGCGCGCGGGCTGTCCGGGTAGGCTTTCACTACCACTTGCTCCGCCAGGATGGCCGCTTTGCAGTCTTTCTGCGCATAGTGGGTGGTGCCCAGGTAGTACTGGGCGTTGGCGGCGTAGCCCGATTCCGGGTACTGGCGCACGAACTCGGCGAAGGCAACGGCTGCAGTCTTGAAGTCGCCGGACTTAAACAGCAGCATGGCCGCGTCGTAGGCCTTCTGCTCGGCCGGGTCCACGGCGGCGGTCTTGCCGTCGATGGTGACCTGGCGCGGCTCGAGCTTGCGCAGGCGGGCGTCGAGGTCGACGTAGAAATCTTTTTGGCGTTTTTGCGTGTTGGCCAGTTCGTTGGCCAGCACTTCCAGCGAGCCGCGCAGCTTGGCGATTTCGCTCATGGTCTGCTCGTGCTGGTTGTTCATGTCCAGCGCGATGGACTTGTCGGCCTTGCTGTCGACGCGGCCGTTCAGCTCGGCGCGCATGGCTTCCACTTTGGCGCGCAGGTCGAGGATGGCTTTGCGGGCTTCGTCGTCGTCGAACAGGGCGGCGCCGGCGTGCAGCGGCAGGAAGGCGCTGGCGGCCAGCAGGGCGGCGGCAGCGGAACGCAGGCCGGATTTGGTCAGTGTCATCATGTGCAGTGCGCTTTCAAAAGAGAAACGGGGCAGGGCGCAGTATAAACTGCGCGCCGCCCCGTGTGTTGCCATACTGCGACTACGGAATTACTTGTAGACGATGTCGGCACGGCGGTTTTGCGCCCATGCTTCTTCGTTGTGGCCTTCGGCTTTAGGCTTTTCCTTGCCCAGCGATACGGCTTCGATCTGGCTCTCTGGCACGCCCAGGGCGGTCATGGCTTTACGGACGGCTTCAGCGCGCTTCTGGCCCAGGGCCAGGTTGTATTCTGCGCCGCCGCGTTCGTCGGTGTTACCTTGGATCAGGATCGAACGCTTGGCGTTCTTGGTCAGGTAGCCGGAGTGGTTCTGCACCACTGGCTTGCCGTCTTCGCGCACGACGTAGCTGTCGAAGTCGAAGTACACGGAGCGCTGGGCCAGCACGCCTTTAGGATCGTCCAGTGGATCGATCGAAGCGGTGCTTACCGGTGCCACTGGGCGGGTTGGCTCAGGGGTAGGCTGGGCTGCCACTGGCTTTTCCACCACTGGTGCTGGTTCTGCCACTTTTACTGGGGTCGAGCAAGCCGACAGCAGCGCTGCGGTGCTGAGGATGAAGGCTACGCTTTTAACGTTACGCATTTTTAGTTCTCCTGGTCGTTGATGAAAGGACTGCTTTTACTTCATGAAAGGACCCCAGGTGGGCTCCTTGATATTACCCGCTTGAATCGTCAAGCGTTGCTTTACGCGGCCGTCGACCGACACCACAGCCAGCGATTTGCGGCCGCCCGATACGGTCGCGTACAGCAAGTACTTGCCGTTCGGAGCGAAGCTGGGCGACTCGTCGCTGGTGGTGTCGGACAGGCGTTGTTCCTGGCCGGAGGCGAGATCCATCACATAAAGCTGGAAGTTGCCGCCGTCGCGCCGGGAGATGTAAGCCAGCGTGTTTCCGTCCGAGGAAATACGCGGGCTGATGTTGTAGCTGCCGCTGAACGTGACGCGCTTGGCGTCGCCGCCGCTGGCGCTCATGCGGTAGATCTGCGGGCCGCCGCTGCGGTCGCTGGTGAAGTAGATGTACTGGCCGTCGGCCGAGAACTGCGGCTCGGTGTCGATGCCGGAGCTGTTCGAGATGCGGCGGATGCCGCTGCCGTCGGCGTTGGCGATGTACACCTGGGTGTTGCCCGACTTGGACAGGGCCACGGCCACCTTGCTGCCGTCCGGCGACCAGGACGGCGCCGAGTTGCTGCCTTTTTCGTTGGCGATGACGGTGCGCGCGCGCGTGACCAGGTTCTGCACGTAGACCACCGGCTTCTTCTGCTCAAACGACACATAGGCCACCTTGTTGCCGTCCGGCGACCAGGATGGCGAAATGATGGGCTCGTTCGAGATCAGCGCCGGCTGTTCGTTCTCGCCGTCCGAGTCGGCGACCACCAGGCGGTACTGGCGGCCCTGTTGGGCCACGTAGGCCACGCGCGTGGCGAAGGCGCCGCGCACGCCGGTCAGCTTTTCAAACACGTCGTCGGCGATCTTGTGGGCCGCCAGGCGGGTTTCGTTGGGGTGCGCGGACTGGTCCAGCTGCGACAGCTTGGTGGCCTTGATGGTGTCGAACAGCTTGTAGCGCACGTCGAAGGCGCCGTTGGCCAGCTTGCTCACGGTGCCGACCACGATGGCGTTGGCGCCGCGCGATTTCCACTGGTTGTAGTCGACGTCGTTGACGTTGCTGACCGTGCCGGCGTCGATGATCTTGAACATGCCGCTGCGTTCCAGGTCGGCCTTGATGATGGCCGAGGCCTGGCTCGGGGCCAGGTTTTCGTCGGCGAAGGTGGCCACGGCCACCGGGATCTGGTTGCTGCCGACGCCGGAAATTTCCACCTTCAGCTGCGCGTAGGCGTTCAGGCTGGCCAGCAGGCTGGCGGCGACAAGTGCATTGGTCACGCTAGTCAGTTTTTTCATATTGGTTCTCAAGGCAAATCTTTCATGTTGAATCCCGCGGTAATCTCGCGTTCCACCGAGCCGTCTTTCTTCTTCGGCAAAGGCGACGACTTGGCGATGGCTGCTTCCACCGCCAGGTCGTAGGCGGGAATACCGCTACTCTTGATCTTCCGGACCGAAATAATTTCCCCAGTTGGCAGTTGCTCGATCTTGAACTCGGCGCGCGGGTTGCCGGCGACGTCGCTGCCGCCATACGCGATGTTGCTCTTGATCTTGGCGGTAATGGCGGCCACGTAACCGCTGTCCAGGCGCGGCGCGGTCGCTTTCGCGGCCGTGCCGGTGGTGCCTGCGCCAGCGGTGCCCATGATGCGCGCCAGAGTCGCTTCGCGCTGTTTATCCAGCTTCTTCTGCTCTGCTTCCGCTTTGGCCTTGGCCGCTTTTTCAGCGGCTTTTTTCTCTTCCTTGGCCTTGTCTTCCTTGGCCTTCTCTTCCTCGGCCTGCTTCTTCTCTTCGAGCTTCTTCTTCTCGTCGAGTTTTTTCTTCTCGTCGAGCTTCTTCTGCTCTTCAATCTTCTTCTGCTTCTCTTCCTCGACGCGTTCCTTCTCGGCCTTTTCCTTGGCCTTGCGCTTTTGCAGCGCGATGTCCGGATCCACGGCCGGCGGCGGCGCCTCCACTGGTGGCGCTACCACTTTGGGGGGCGGCGCCGGTATCGGTTCGGGCTCCGGTTCGGGCTCCGGCTTCACTTCCGGCGGCGTCGGCGCGGGCGGGGCGGCGGTCTGGGTGGTCATGTCCCACACTTCCGCTTCCACCGCCACCGGCTCGGTGTTCTGCCACGCCACGCCCACCCACAGGAAGAACAGCAGGCCCGCGTGCATGGCCGCAGCCAGGCCGATCGAGCTCCAGCGGTCGTCGCGTTTCGGCACCCGGTACGGGCCGCCTGCGGTTGCGTGTTTCATCGTCATGCTTACTTCGTGGCCAGGCCAACCCGGTTGATGCCCATTTTCTTCGATTCGGAGATCAGCTGGATCACATCGTCGTACTTGCTTTCCTTGTCGCCGGAGATCATTACCGGATACTCGGGGTGTGCTTCATGCAGCTTGCGCAGCTTGCGCACCAGCGCGTCGCGGTTCGGCTCGGTTTCCGGCGCGTCCGCGTTCTTGCCCTGCACGCCGATCGACAGCGCGCCGTTGGGTTTGATGATGATCTGGATGTAATCGTCCGGCGGGCGGGTGGAGCGCTCGGCTTGCGGCAGGTCCACCTGCGACGGGTTGTTGGACGACGGCATCACCATGAAAATAATGAGCAGCACCAGCATCACGTCGATGTAGGGCACGACGTTGATTTCGGACTTCAGCTTGCGGCTGCCACGGCTGCCGCGCATGCCGCTGGAGAAGGAAGATGCCATGGTTGTCCTCCCCGCTTAGCGCGATTGGCGCTGCAGGATGTTGGAGAATTCTTCCACAAAGCTCTCGAAACGGATAGCCAGGCGGTCGATATCGTGCGAGAAGCGGTTGTAGGCGACCACGGCGGGGATCGCGGCGAACAGGCCGATGGCGGTGGCGATCAGCGCTTCGGCAATGCCGGGCGCGACGGCGGCCAGGGTGGCTTGCTGCACGTTGGCCAGGCCGCGGAAGGCGTTCATGATGCCCCACACGGTGCCCAGCAGGCCGATGTACGGCGACACCGAGCCGACCGAGGCCAGGAAGGCCAGGTGCGACTCGAGCGCGTCCATTTCGCGCTGGAAGGCGGCGCGCATGGCGCGGCGCGCGCCGTCCAGCACGGCGCCGGAGTCCATTTCGCGGCTGCCGGCGTGCGCGGCCTTGCCCTTGATGAATTCGCCCATGCCCGCTTCGAAGATGCGCGCCAGCGCGCCGCTCTGGTCGCGGTTGCTGCCGGCGCTCTGGTGCAGCGCGTGCAGGTTGCCGCCGGCCCAGAAGGTTTTTTCAAAGTCGATGGTCTGGCGGCGCGCGGCGCGCACGGCGAACATCTTGCGGAAAATATAAGTCCAGCTGGTGAGCGAAATACCGAGCAGCAGCGCCATGATCAGCTGAACGATCAGGTGCGCGTTGGAGATGAGGGCGATGAAGGAGAGGTCTTGGGTGACGTTCATTGTTTCAGTCTGAGTTTGGGGATGACTCGGCGCCGCGCATGCGTGCCGCTACCACATCGGGAACCGCGCGCGGACGCAGCGCGGAATCGACGCAACCAACTTTTACGCGCGCCGTGTTGAGCAATTGATCGCCGTTCCAGGCCTGCTGCACGAACTGCAGCGAGGCGCGGCCCAGCTTTTCGATACTTAAGGTTAATTTTAATACATCGTCCAGCTTGGCTGGCGCGTGATACTCGGCAGCGACGTTCTTCACGACGAACATGGCGTCGTGCTCCTGCAGCAGGGCGTGCTGGTCAACGCCGATCGCGCGCAGCCATTCGGTCCGCGCGCGTTCGAAAAATTTGAGATAATTTGCGTAATAGACAATGCCACCGGCATCGGTGTCTTCGTAATAGACACGGACATTCCAGGTAAAGGCTGAAGGCATGTTGTTCTGACTACTAATGAGATTGGGCAATATTCTACGCGATTTCGCCGGCCAGTTTGAGCATCTTGTAACACTCGCTTACGTTTTTCCGGCGAAAACGCCAATTTTAGCCGCGTTTGATGGTGAAAGGGGAGAAACCCTGACAAGTCGGCATCAGTTCGATCTGGTTCACGTTCATGTGCGGCGGCAGGGTGGCGATCCAGTAGGCGGTGTTGGCGATGTCCTGCGGCGACAGCGGCACCGTGCCTTCGTAGACTTTGGCGGCGGCAGCGTCGTCGCCCTTCAGGCGCACGTTGGAGAATTCGGTGCCGCCGCACAGGCCGGGCGCCAGGTTGGTGGCGCGCACGCCGGTGCCCACCAGGTCGGCGCGCAGGTTCAGCGTGAACTGTTCCACGAAGGCCTTGGTGGCGCCGTACACGTTGCCGCCCGGGTAAGGATAGGCGCCGGCCGTGGAGCCGATGTTGATGATGGTGCCGCTGCCGCGCGCCACCATGGCCGGCAGGATGGCATGGGTCATGGTCACCAGGCCCTTGCAGTTGGTGTCGATCATGGTTTCCCAGTCGTCCAGCGACGCTTCGTGGGCGGGCTTGACGCCCAGCGCCAGGCCGGCATTGTTGACCAGCACGTCGATCTCGCGCCATTCGGGCGGCAGGCTGTCGAGCGCGGCGCGGATGGCGGCCTTGTCGGTCACATCCAGTTGCAGCGGCAGGACCTTGTCGCCCAGTTCGGCGGCCAGCGCCTGCAGGCGCTCGGTGCGGCGCGCGGCGATGACGGCTTTGTGGCCGTTGGCGGTGAATACGCGGGCCATGGCGGCGCCGAAGCCGGCGCTGGCGCCGGTGATGAAAACGATCATATTGGTTCCTTGCAAGATGGCATAGTGGAAATTAGGGCAAGTGTAGCGTAATTGCCTGAGTTGATAGTACAATCTGGCTTCCATTACGTCTCACGTGACTGGCGAAAAGCCGGGTCTGCGCTTGCGCGATCTGTCGGCGAAAGGTGGGCATCCACCGGGGAACGTGAGATTTCAATTCAACAGCCGTTCGCCTGGGCAGCCACCGATGGAAAGCACGAAGAGGCTGCTCCTCGCTTATTGGCGTTCCTCATTCGATCCACCTGCCAGATTTACTCTCTCACTTGGAGTTTTTTCATGTTTGCAAAAGATCACACCCTGTCCTCCGTCGATCCAGACCTGTTCGCCGCGATCCAGAAGGAAAACACCCGCCAGCACGACCATATCGAGCTGATCGCTTCGGAGAACTACACTTCGCCGGCGGTCATGGAAGCCCAGGGCTCCCAGCTGACCAACAAGTACGCCGAAGGCTACCCGGGCAAGCGCTACTACGGCGGCTGCGAATACGTGGACGTGGTGGAGCAACTGGCGATCGACCGCGTGAAGCAGCTGTTCGGCGCGGAAGCGGCCAACGTGCAGCCGAACTCGGGCTCGCAAGCCAACCAGGGCGTGTTCTTCGCCGTGCTGAAACCGGGCGACACCATCATGGGCATGTCGCTGGCCGAAGGCGGCCACCTGACCCACGGCATGGCGCTGAACATGTCCGGCAAGTGGTTCAACGTGGTGTCCTACGGCCTGACCGCTGAAGAAGACATCGACTACGACGCGATGGAAGCGCTGGCCAAGGAACACAAGCCGAAGCTGATCATCGCCGGCGCATCGGCGTTCTCCAAGAAGATCGACTTCGAGCGCTTTGCCGCCGTGGCGAAATCCGTGGGCGCCTACTTCATGGTGGACATGGCCCACTACGCCGGCCTGATCGCCGCCGGCCTGTACCCTAACCCGGTGCCGCACGCCGACTTCGTCACCTCGACCACGCACAAATCGCTGCGCGGCCCGCGCGGCGGCATCATCCTGATGAAGGCCGAGCACGAGAAGATCATCAACTCGGCCATCTTCCCAGGCATCCAGGGCGGCCCGCTGATGCACGTCATCGCCGGCAAGGCCGTGGCCTTCCAGGAAGCGCTGCAGCCGGCGTTCAAGGAATACCAGCAGCAAGTGGTGAAGAACGCCGACGTGCTGGCCAAGACGCTGATCAAGCGCGGCCTGCGCATCGTGTCGGGCGGCACCGAGTCGCACGTGTTCCTGGTGGACCTGCGCGCCAAGAACCTGACCGGCAAGGAAGCCGAGGCCATCCTGGGCCAGGCGCACATCACCTGCAACAAGAACGGCATCCCGAACGACCCGCAAAAACCGTTCGTGACCTCGGGCATCCGCCTGGGTTCGCCGGCCATGACCACCCGCGGTTTCAAGGAAGCCGAAGCCGAGCAAGTGGGCAACCTGATCGCCGACGTGCTGGACAATCCGCACGACGCGGCCACCATCGAGCGCGTAAAAGCGGCGGTGAAGGTGCTGGCTGACGCGCATCCGGTTTACGCTTAAACATTGTCTTGGTAACATCAGGGGCGCCGTGACCGTGTCGGTCCGGCGCTCTTTTAACATTCGAAAGCGCCGCGCCAGATGAAATGTCCGTTCTGTCAGCATGAAGAAATCCACGTCCTCGACACCCGCGTGTCGGAGGAGGGGGACGCAATCCGCCGCCGCCGCCGCTGCGGCAAGTGCGACAAGCGCTTCACGACCTACGAGCGGATCGAACTTGTGATGCCCTTCGTGGTCAAAAAGAACGGCAGCCGCACGGAGTACGCTGCGGCCAAGTTGCGCGGCTCCTTGACGCTGGCCTTGCGCAAGCGCCCCGTCGCGGCTGCCTCGGTGGACCTTGCGGTGCAGGCGATTGAAGAGAAGCTGCTCACCAGCGGCAAGCGCGAAGTCGATTCGCACTACATCGGCGAGCTGGTGATGCAGGAGCTGAAGCGGCTGGACAAGGTGGCCTACATCCGCTTCGCGTCGGTCTACAAGAACTTCGAGGACCTGGCCGAGTTCCAGGACGCCATCGAAGAAGTGGGGCAGTCGCCGAAGTCCTAGCGCCGGCTTAGTGGCGCGGGAAAATCTGGTCCAGCCTGCGGACGTCGATGACGGCCTTGGCCCAATCCTGCAACTGCGCCGGGCCGGCATTGGCGACCATTGCTGCGATGTCGTCCGGCAGCGGCCCGAAACGCTGGGTTAGCTGCAGGGCGAGCAGTGTTGCCTGGCCTTGCTGCACGCCCTGTTGCACGCCCTGTTGCATGCCCTGTTGCATACCCTGCAGCAGCCCTTCCTGCAGGCCCTGTTGCATGCCCTGCTGCAGCCCTTCCTGCCGTCCGTCCCGCATCGCTTTTTCCTTTGCCTGGGCAAGCTCGCGCTGCATTTCGATTCTGGCGCCGCGTGGAATATAGTTTTCCATGGTTGGCCTCCCCTGAAGTTCAACGGTGTCCTGCCAAAACTGGTTCTCCAGCACCGTTGGCAGGCGCATGATCCAGTCTATGACATGAAATAAGTTTACGATACGTTGCCGCTCCCAGTCACGCGCCAGGAGCAACCGTGTCAGCTTCCATTTTGCGGCCAGGCGAAGTGCGGGTTGGAGGTGGGTCTGCTGGGTGAGCAAGTGCGCTGCGGTCAGCAAGGCAAAGGGATTGTCATCCATCAGCAGCCCATCGATGCAGTCCGCGTAGTCTTGCAGCTTGGCGGTACGAAACCGTAGCAGCAATTCGCACCCGAACAGCTCATAGCCGAATGACTCAGGGCGCCACCGCTGCACCGTGTCCGCCAGCACCACCAGGCTGGCCACTTCGCGGCGATAGTGATCATAGATGCGGTACTGGTAAACGAAGATGCGTTCGGGCAGTTCTCGATCGCAGTCGGCTTGCACTTCGATGTGCAGCAATACCCACCGTTCCTGGCCATCCAGTGTGTACACCCGGACCAACTGGTCCGCCAGCCTTTTGCCGAGCGCGCCGTCCAGCGCCAGTTGCTGAAGTTCAGTATCGAGAAATTCAGGCGCCCGGCGCCAGTCGATGGCGCCATGCATATCGGGAAAGTAAAAGGCAATGAAATCGGAAAAAAACTGGACCAGGGCGCTTTTCCAGGGAGCGTCGTAACTCTCGTTCGGCGGAGGCGGAAAGTTGGCTGGCATCGCTCCAGTTTAGTAGCCCTGGCCCGGGCCGCTTCGATCTGGCGCAAGGGACAGTCGGAAATTCCGCCTTGCACGTTTCACTCTGGACTGCAATGACGAGCGGCAACAGACGGCAATTTTTCAAGGCAGAGTTACCTCGGCTTTGATGCACGTCAAACCGGCCGCCGCGTGCGCTGCTAACTTGCATTCAGGTTGTCCCTCAGTCGGCTTGTGCGGAGGTGGCGAATGGCGTCGCAGCGGCGGGTGCGCGGATTTGCGCTGATCGAAGTGCTGGTGGCGGTGGTCGTGCTGGCCATCGGCGTGCTGGGCGCCAGCGCCATGCAACTGGTGGCAATGCGCGTGCGCTATGAATCGCAATTGCTGAGCAACGCCGCGCAGATGGCGTCGGCCATGGCCGACCGTATTCGGGCCAACCCCGGCCAGATCGGGACGGCCTACCTGGCGCTGGACTATGACGCGCACACTGAGCCCGTCCCGGCCGCACCGGGCCGCCAATGCTGGGCCGCCGCGTGCGACAGTGCAGCCATGGCCGACGCCGATATCTACGACCTGAAGCGGCAAGTGGCCGCGCAACTGCCGGCCGGGCGGGCGCGCATTTGCCGTGACGCCGGAATGTGGGCCAGCGGCCAGCTGCGCTGGTCCTGCGCGGGCGGCCCGGGTGCGGCGGTTGTCATCAAGATAGGCTGGCGCGGCAAGAATCCCGATGGCACGCCCGCCACGGACGCCGAGGGCGGCTATGCGCCCGGCGTCGCGTTGGCGATGGCGGGAGTTGTGCCATGAGCTGCGGCGCGAGTGCCGTTGCGGGCAGTGGCGGAAAGCCTGCCACGAGCGGCGCTGCCGTTGGATGCCGGCATGGCGGGCGGATGAAACCAGGCCGCTGCGGACACGCCATGCGGGGACTGGGGCTGGTCGAGATGTTCGTGGCGCTGCTGGTGGGCATGCTGGTCACGCTGGTGGCCAGCGCGCTGGTGGTCAACGCCAGCGCCAACTATGTCCACCACACGGAAAGCGCCCGCCTGAACGACAGCGGCCGCTACGCGCTGGCCATCGTTGGCCAGGCAGTACGGCAAGCCGCATTCGTGAACTGGGACGCCGCCGGCGTGCCGCCCGCCACATTGCCCGAAACCAGCGCCAACATCAGCGGGCTGGACGCGGCCAGCATTACGCGCACGGCCAACGGAATCGACGAACCGCTCGGGCACTCCGTCAACGGCAGCGACGTGCTGGCCCTGCGTTACGCCGGCTCCGGCATCCCCGACGCCGACGGCTCCATGCTGAACTGCGCCGGCTTCGGCATCGCCGCCGCCGGCACTGAGGTGCAGCGCGGCTGGAGCATTTTCTACGTCGCCATGGGCGGAGACGGCGTGGCCGAGCTGCGCTGCAAATACAAGAGCGCCCACAGCTGGGGCGCGGACGCCATCGTGCGCGGTGTCGATTCCTTTCAAGTCCTGTATGGCTTGGACACGGACACGCCCGCCGACGGCATCCCCAACCGCTATCTCAACGCCGATGCCGTCCGCGCGCTGGATGGCGAACTGGTGCTGGAGGGCGCCACCGCCGCAGCCAGGGCGCAGGACCTGAACCGCAAGACCTGGTGGAAGCGCGTCGCCAGCATCAAAGTGGGATTGCTGCTCCATGGCGAAGCCTACTCGCGTCCCGGCGCGGAACCTGCGCAATACGAGCTGCTGGGGAGCGCCTATGCCAATAGCGCAGCCGGCAGCGACCGGGGCGTGCGCATTGACGAGAGCTTGCTGCCCGAAGGCCAGCGGCAGCGCGTGCGGCGCGCATTCGAAACATTCATCGCGCTGCGCAATCCAGGAGGTACGTGATGGCAGTCTTCCGGCAAATGAGCGGCGATGCCATGCTCGCCGAGCAGGGCATCGCCTTGCTGGTGACGCTGCTGATGCTGATTGCCGTGCTGCTGCTTGGCGCATCGGCTGCGCGCATGGCCATGCTGGGCGAGAAAGCGGCGCGCGCGGAGCGGGACCGGTACGTGGCCTTGCAGGCGGCGGAGGATGCGCTGGCCGATGCGGGAAAAGAGATCAATGGCAGCGCCGCCAGCGCGCCGGCCCGCACCGCGCTGCTGGCCGCCGGCAATGGCCTGGGCTTTGTCGCGGGCTGCGGCATGGGCGCCGACAATCCCTCGCTTGGCCTGTGCGCCCACGCGGGCGGCGAGGCGCCCGTATGGGAAACCGTGGACATCGGCGACGACGGCGCCGCCTCGCGCTCGGTGCCGTTCGGGCGCTTCACCGGAGCCGCGATGGAGACTGGCCAGGGCTTTCTGCCATTCCGGCGGCCACGCTACATCATCGAGCGCGTGCCTTACCATCCGCCCGGCGAAGACGCCGCCAGCCTGCATTACTTTTACCGCGTTACCGCCATCGGATTCGGCGCCCGGGAATCGACCGAAGTCGTGCTGCAAGGCAGTTTCCGGCAGGCCGATGGGGGAGGGGCGCCATGAGGGCGGCGCGCATGCCGAAGCGGCTGGGCTGGCACTGCGCGGTCTTGGCAATCGCCGCAGCCGCAGCCGCTGCCGCCGCTGCGGCAGCACCGCCGCTGGTGGAACTGGCCACCGAGCCGCTGGGCGCGGATTGTGTGCCTCGCCCGGACAGTTTCCGCGCCGCAGCCGTCGTGGCATCCACCCCTTCCGGCATGGCCGTGTTCCAGGCCAGCGCGCGGCCGGCCGGCTGGAGCGGCCGGTTCACCCGGTCTGCGCTCAGCCTGGATGCATCCGGCGCGCCGCAGATCACGCCCCCGCAGTGGGATGCCGCCGCTTTGCTGGATGCCTTGCCCGACGCCGCCGGTTCGCGCCGCATCTACACGTCCAAACTGGAGCAGGGCGTCCGCGTAACGGTGCCGCTGGCATGGGACCAGTTGTCCGCAGCCCAGCGCGCCGCGCTGAACCGGGCGCCGCCTCCGGCGCGTCCCGTGTCCGACGGCAGGGGCGAGCAACGCCTGGCCTGGCTGCGCGGCGACCGCAGTCAGGAGGATGGCCTGTTCCGCCGCCGTACCAGCATCCTCGGCGACGCCGTGAACAGCACCCCGGTCTACGCCGGTCCGCCATCCGCCGGCGGAGCCAGCGGAAGCGGCAGCGACAGCTACCGTGCCCACTACGACAGCCACAGGGTGCGCCGTCCGGCGGTTTACCTCGGCGCCAATGACGGCATGCTGCACGCGTTCGACGCGGCCAGCGGGGCCGAGTTGTTCGCCTATGTACCGGACGCCTTGTTTCCCCGGCTGAACCGGTTGCCGGACCGCGGCTACGGGCATGCCGCCTATGTCGACGGCCCGGCCAGCGTGGCCGATGCACAGTTGGCCGGCGCATGGAGGACCGTGCTGGTGTCGGCCATGGGCGCCGGCGCGCAGGGCGTATTCGCGCTGGACGTCACAGACCCGTCCAGCTTCCCGCTGGGCGGCGGCGCGCTGTGGGAGTTCACCGACCGGGATGACGCTGCGATGGGCAACGTCGCTTCGCTGCCGCAGATCGCCCGGCTGCGACTGCGCAGCGGCGCGGACGACTACCGCTATTTCGCCGTGGTGAGCAGCGGCATCAACAACCACGCCGCCGACGGCAACGCCGATACGGGCAATGCGAGCGCCTTGTTCCTGCTGGCGCTCGACAAGCCTGCAGGGGAATCCTGGCGCTTGAACCGCAATTACTATCGCTTGCAAACGCCGGTCGGAGCACCGGGCCGCGTCAACGTGCTGGGCGCGCCGGCACTGGTGCTGGACAGCGGCGGCGCCTTGCGTTTTGCCTACGCCGGCGATCTGCAGGGCAAGCTGTGGCGCTTCGATTTCAGCGGCGGTGCGCCGTGGCGCGGCGCGGCCGAAGGGCCGGTCTTCGTGGCGCGCGACGCCCAGCGCGTGCTGCAGCCGATCACCGGGCAGCCACGCGCCGTCCATGCGCCCGGCGGCGGTTACCTGATCATGTTCGGGACGGGCCAGCTGTTCGGCGCGAGCGACCGAGACCCCGCCTACTACGCCCAGCAATCGTTTTACGCGGTGCTGGACGACGGCCGGGGCGCCGGCTGGCCGTTGGGCAGGGCGGATCTCGCCGAACGCACGCTGCAAGGCCTGCCCGGCGCCGCCGTGCTCGAACTGCGCGGCCGCGCCTTCACCTACGGCGGCGCAGCCGGCAAGCAAGGCTGGTATGTCGATTTCGGCGGCACCGCCGGCGGGGAGCGCAGCGTCAGCCGCGCCGTGGCGTCGCAAGGGCAGGTCTTCTTCAACACGGTCATCCCCGGCGCCAGCGCCTGCGCAGCCATCGCCAGCCGCAGCTACGCGATGGATATCCTGACCGGGCTGGCGCCGGGCAGCGACGGCTTGCCCATGTCCGGCGAGGCCAGCGGCAGCCTGGTTGCCGACTATCTGCCTGGCCCGCCGGCCGTGATCGTGTCGGATGCAGCGCCGCCCGCGCGCCAGGCCGGCGGGCGTCCGGTTGCCCAAAAGCGCATCACGGCCGTCAACCTGGGCGCCCGGGTGGAGGGCGCGCCATCGTCCGCGCGCACGCGGGCCGTGGTCACCGCCGGCCGCGTCGGTTGGCGCGAAGTGGCGAACTGGCGCGAGCTGCATCGGGCCGCACGGGCGCGGGAGAGCAGGCCATGAGTACGCGCCGCAGCCGGGGCTGGACTATTCTGGAAGTGCTTATCGTGCTGGTGATCGCCATGGTGCTGGCGGCGTTCTCCTATCCGTCCTACAGCCAGTTCGTCATGCGCAGCAAGCGCGTGGAAGGGCAGGCGGCCTTGCAAGTGCTGATGCAGCAACAGGAGCGCCACTTCAGCGCCCACAACCGCTACATCGCATTCTCATCCGGCTCCACCGAACCGGCCGGGCGGCAGTTCAAATGGTGGTCCGGGACCAGCGCGGCCGGCAGCGCTTACGAGATCGAGGCAAAAGCCTGCAGCGATGAGACCATCGAAAACTGCGTGCAGCTGATTGCCACGCCGGGCACCAGCCGGGTGGACGCGCGCTACAAGGACGACGAATGCGGAAAACTGATCCTGACCAGCGCCGGCCAGCGCCTGGCGACGGGCCAGGGCGCGCGCTGCTGGCACTGAGACCGCCGCGCCCCCGAACCTTGGCCGCGCATACGCTGGTAGAAATGCTGGTGGCCCTGGCGGTAGCCGGCATCCTGGCAGGCGCCGCCGTCCCCAGCCTGCAAGCCGTGCTGCAAAAGCAGCAATTGCGGGCCGCCCTGAACGACCTGCTGGGCGCCATCGACCTGACCCGCTCCCTCGCCATCGCGCGCGGCAGCGTGGTGCTGATGGCGCCTGCCGACCCCGCCGGTGCGGCATGGCAGCACGGCTGGACCATCTTCGCCGACCTTAACGCCAACCGCCGCCCGGACCCCGGCGAGGAGCGCATCGCCGTCCAGCAGCCATTGGAGGGAGGCGTGCGCCTCGCTTCGCGCTTCACCTCCGGCACGGGCGCCCAGTATCTTGCATATAATGGCGCTGGGCGCAGCTGCCAGGCCGGCAACAGCCAGGCGGCGCGCTGGGGCACGCTGACGCTGGAAGCCGGCGAGCACAAACGCCTCATCAAGATCAACATGCTGGGCCGGGTAAGGGTGTGCGATCCCGTCGCGCAACCGGACATCTGCACCAGCGCTGACTAAGCTGGCAAACTGAGCGAACCAACGACGTGGACATCAACAACGACACCGAAGGCATGAAGCTGGCCCTGGAATGGGCCGCCAAGGGGCTGTACACCACCTCGCCCAACCCGCGCATCGGCTGCGTCATTGTGCGCGACGGCCGCGTGATCGGCGCCGGCGTCACCCAGCCCGCCGGGCAGGACCACGCTGAAATCCAGGCCATGAAGGACGCGCAGGCGCGCGGCCACGACGTGCGCGGCGCCACCGCCTACGTCACGCTGGAGCCGTGCAATCACCACGGCCGCACGCCGCCCTGCTCGGACGCGCTGGTGCGCGCGGGCTTGGGCCGCGTGGTGGCGGCAATGGAGGACCCGAACCCGCTGGTGGCCGGGCAGGGCCTGGCCAAGCTGGCGGCGGCCGGCATCGAAGTCTCCAGCGGCTTGCTGGCGCACCAGGCGTATGAGCTGAACATCGGCTTCTTCTCGCGCATGACGCGCGGCCTGCCTTGGGTGCGCATGAAGACCGCCGCCAGCCTGGATGGCATGACGGCGCTGCACAATGGCCAAAGCCAGTGGATCACAGGACCCGAGGCGCGCGCTGACGGCCACGCCTGGCGCGCCCGCGCCTGCGCCATCCTGACCGGCATCGGCACCGTCAAGGCGGACGATCCGCAACTGAATGTGCGCTCGGTGGACACGCCGCGCCAGCCGCGCCGTATCGTGGTGGACAGCCGCCTGGACATCAGTCCGTCCGCGCGCGTGCTGGAAGGCGGCGGCACCTGGGTGGTTGCCGCCGTCAGCGACACCGGGAAGGAAGCCGCCCTGCGCGCCGTGGGCGCCGAGATCATCACGCTGCCCAACCCGCACGGCAAGGTGGACCTGGCGGAGCTGATGCGCGAGCTGGGACGCCGCCAGATCAACGAGCTGCACGTGGAAGCGGGCGGCAAGTTGAACGGCTCCCTGATACGCGAAGGCTGCGTGGACGAGCTGCTGGTATACCTGGCGCCCATGCTGCTGGGCGACGCCCAGGGCATGTTCGCCTTGCCCGCGCTGACGGAGCTGAGCGGGCGCAAGAGCCTGAAATTCCACGAGGTTCAGCAGATCGGCGCAGATTTGCGTATCCTTGCCAGATTCACTTCACAATGAGATAGCACCATGTTTACTGGAATTGTTGCCGCAGTCGGCAAAATCACTTCGGTCCAGCCGCTGGAGGGCGGCCATGACGCAGGCGTGCGCCTGGAAATCGACGCCGGCGGCCTGCCGCTGGCCGACGTCGCCCTGGGCGACTCGATCGCCCTGAACGGCGCCTGCATGACCGTCATTGAAAAGACCGACCGCACGTTCAAGGTCGATGTTTCGCGCGAAAGCCTGAATTGCACCGTGGGGCTGGACGGCACCTCCGAAGTCAACCTGGAAAAAGCGCTGACCCTGGCCGAGCGCCTGGGCGGCCACCTGGTGTCCGGCCACGTGGACGGCCTGGGCGTGGTGCGCAAGTTCGAGCCGGTTGGCGAATCGTGGGAGCTGGTGATCGAAGCCCCGCGCGACTTGGCCAAATTCCTGGCGTTCAAGGGTTCGGTGGTGGTCAACGGCGTGTCGCTGACCGTCAACCGCGTGAACGACATCGGCAGCGGCGACGACATGGTGTGCCAGTTCTCCATCAACCTGATCCCGCACACCATTTCCGTCACCACGCTTAAGCACCTGACTGTGGGCGGCAAGGTCAATCTTGAGATCGACCTGATCGCCCGCTACGTCGAACGCATGCTGTCGGCCGGTAAGTAAGTGAATAAGTAAGTCAGAGCAAGGTCGCGTCCAGCGTGATGTTGGCGTTCAGCAGTTTCGATACCGGGCAGCCGGCCTTGGCCTTGGCGGTCAGTTCGTCAAAGGTGGCTTTGTCCGCGCCCGGGATCTTGGCCTGCAAGGTCAGGTGCACGGCGGTGATGGAGAAGCCGTCGGCCACCTTGTCGAGCGTGACTTCGGCCTTGGTCTCCATTTTTTCCGCCGTCAGCCCGGCTTCGCCCAGGATCAGCGACAGCGCCATCGTGAAGCAGCCCGCGTGCGCGGCGCCGATCAGTTCCTCCGGGTTGGTGCCCGGCTTGCCCTCGAAGCGGCTGGCGAAGCCGTAAGGGTAGTCTTTCATGGCGCCGCTTTGGGTGCTGATGGCGCCCTTGCCGTCCTTGATGCCGCCCGACCAGACGGCCGATCCGTGAGTCTTCATAGTGCCTCCTCATTGTGGGTTACGGGAGTCACCATCCTATGCCGAACAGAGAATGCGCGCCGCTCACTTAAGGGAGAGCCGGGCAGTCATCCGATAGTTGCTCAAGGTGAATCAATGGGGAGATGCCCCGGACGGCGGGGCCGCCCGGGGCATACCGATGCGGATGTCATTTGCCGTAGCGGGCAGGCGGCACGCCGCCCACTTCCAGCTGCACGCTGAACAGCGAGCCGGCCAGCGGTTCTGCGGCGCGCCGGGCGTCGCCCATGCCTTCCCAAGCGGTGGTGATGTACAGCGTCTTCAGGTCCGGGCCGCCGAACACGCAGGACGCCGGCTGCGACACCGGCATCGCGATGGTGGCCAGCAGTTCGCCGTCCGCGCTGTAGCGGCACACGCGGCCGCCGCCCCATTGGGCGATCCACACGCAGCCTTCGGTGTCCACGGTCATGCCGTCCGGCGAACCCTCGCCCTGGCCGAACTGGCGCCACAGGCGGGCCGGGCCCAGGCTGCCGTCCGCCGCCACGTCGTAGGCGTAGGTGCGGTTCAGCAGGCTGTCGCTGTGGTACATCACGCTGCCGTCCAGGCTGAAGGCCGGGCCGTTGCAGATGTGGACGCCGTCCTGCGCCACCGTCAGCTCGCCGCCTGGCGCCAGGCGGAACAGCTGGCCGTCCGGGCTGTGCACGTCGGCCGAGTTCATGCTGCCGAACCACAGGCGGCCTTGCGGGTCGGCCTTGGCGTCGTTCAGGCGCACGCCGGCCTTGCCTTCGGCGGGGCGCGCCACGTATTCAAAGCGCAGCTCGGGCTCCAGCCACAGGCGTACCACGCCGTCGCGCAGGCCGGCCATGAAGCCGTCGCCGTCGCGGCGCGGCACGATCCAGCAAATGAAGGTCGGCAGGGTCCAGGCATGCCGGGTGCCGTCGGCGTCCAGCGCGTGCAGCGTGCTGCCCTTCAGGTTGACGAAATACAGGCGCTGCTGCTCGGGCAGCCACAGCGGGCCTTCGCCCAGTTCGGCGCCCAGCTGCCAGGTCAGGCGGGGCGCGAGGTCGGTTGTTTGTGCAGTCACGGTAGCGATTCGATGAGTGATGGTCACATTACCTTACCCGAAAAGCGGGGTCCTGTGTAGCGCTACCATCGGTATAAATTCAGGGCTTACGGAGGGAATCGAGGCGGAGTTCCAGATTAGTTTCTCCAAATCCTTTAAAATAGAGGGTTAAAGAAACCTGAACCGAAGGATTTGAAATGTCTATCTCCAGCACCGAAGAAATCGTCGCCGAGTTGCGCGCTGGCCGCATGGTGATCCTGGTCGACGAGGAAGACCGGGAAAACGAGGGCGACCTGGTGCTCGCGGCGGACTTCGTCACGCCGGAAGCGATCAATTTCATGATCAAGCATGCGCGCGGCCTGGTTTGCCTGACCCTGACCGAAGAACGCTGCAAGCAGCTCGACCTGTCCATGATGACGGCCCGCAACGGCACCTCCTTCGGCACCAACTTCACGGTGTCGATCGAAGCGGCCGAAGGCGTCACCACCGGCATTTCGGCGGCCGACCGCGCCAAGACCATCCAGGTGGCCGTGGCCAAGAACGCGGTGCCGATGGATATCGTGCAGCCGGGCCACATCTTCCCGCTGAAGGCGCAAAAGGGCGGCGTGCTGATGCGCGCCGGCCATACAGAGGCGGGCTGCGACCTGACCGCCATGGCGGGCCTGACCCCGGCTTCGGTGATCTGCGAGATCGTCAAGGACGACGGCACCATGGCGCGCCTGCCGGACCTGCTGGAATTCGCCCAGGAGCACGGCCTGAAGATCGGCACGATCGCCGACCTGATCCACTACCGCAGCCAGAACGAATGCATCGTGCAGCGCGTGGCCGAGCGTCCGCTGAAGACCGCCTACGGCGACTTCCGCATGATTGCCTTCCGCGACACGCCGACCGGCTCGGCCCACCTGGCGCTGGTGCATGGCGACATGGCGGCCGGCAAGGAATCGCTGGTGCGCGTGCACCAGCCGGTGTCCATCCTGGACTTGCTGGAATCGGAAGCGACCACCCACTCGTGGAACATCTCGTCCTCGATGCAGGCGGTGAAAGCGGCCGAGCAGGGCGTGATCGTGCTGCTGAACTGCGAAGAGACAGCCGAACAGCTGTTCAGCCAGTTCGACGCGCTGGGCAAGGACGCCAAACCGCAGGGCCGCGCCGCCAGCATGGGCTTGCGCGACTACGGCATCGGCGCGCAAATCCTGCGCGCGGTTGGCGTGCGCCAGATGAAGCTGTTGGCCAGCCCGCGTAAAATGCCTTCCATGGCAGGTTTCGACCTCGAAGTCACGGGCTACGTTGCCAAGCCGGCCGCGTAATCCCGTTCAACCCACATTCATATATATACAGAAAAGAGGCGCACCATGACCGTAGGAAGCTACGAAACCAATCTGTCCGGCGAAGGTCTGCGCGTCGGTATCGTCCAAGCGCGTTTCAACGAAGACGTGTGCCACGGCCTGCTGTCGGCCTGCCTGGCCGAACTGAAGCACCTCGGCGTGGCCGATGAAGACGTGCTGCACGTGACCGTTCCCGGCGCGCTGGAGATCCCGTTCGTGCTGCAAAAGCTGGCCGAATCGCAGCAGTTCGACGCGCTGATCGCGCTGGGCGCCATCATCCGCGGCGAAACCTACCACTTCGAACTGGTGTCGAATGAATCGGGCGCCGGCATTACCCGCATCGGCCTGGACTTCGGCATCCCGATCGCCAACGCCGTGCTGACCACCGAGAACGACGAGCAAGCCGAAGTGCGCATGGCCGTCAAAGGCGCGGACGCCGCCCGCGTGGCCGTGGAAATGGCCAACCTGTCGATCGCGCTGGAAGAACTGCAGCAAGACGGCAGCGACGACGAAGAATAATCAGTACTTAAGCAGCATCAAACAAGAATAGGCAGGAAATCATGACCGACAACTCTACGCACGCCAACCCGAGCAAGAACCGCACGCCGCGTCACCGCGCGCGCGAGTTCGCGCTGCAGGGCCTGTACCAGTGGCTGCTCAACAATGAAGACGCGAAAACCGTCGTCAACCACATCCGCGCCGCGCACGGCTTCGACAAGGCCGACGCCGAGCACTTCACCAACCTGCTGTACGGCGCCATCAAGGAGTCCGAAGCACTGCGCGCCACCTTCGCGCCGCTGGTGGACCGTGGCGTGGCCGAACTGTCGCCGGTGGAACACGCCGTGCTGCTGATCGGCGCGTACGAACTGAAGAACAACCTGGAAATCCCGTACCGCGTCGTCATCAACGAAGCGGTCGAGCTGACCAAGTCCTTCGGCGGCATCGACGGCCATAAGTACGTGAACGGCGTGCTGGACAAGCTGGCCGGCAAGATCCGCCCGGAAGAAGTCGAGAACGACAAGAAGCGCTGATGCTTGTGGACGTAAAAAAAGCCGCTTGAAGCGGCTTTTTTTACGTCCGAAGGAAAGGAGAGGGAAGCTTACAGGCCGGCCAGTTGGGCATCGGGCAGCTTGGCTGCGGCGGTAACCGGTGCGGTGTTGGCGGCCACGGCCGTTTCAACCTGCTTGGCGGGCGCTGGGGCGGCCGCCATCACCGGCGTGGAGGTGGGTACCTTCTTGCCTGCGGAAACCTGCTTCAGGCGCTTGTATTCGGCCAGCACGCGCGAGCCGTAGCCGTCGTCGGTCTCGAAGGCGGCGGCGCCCACGTAGGTTTTCAGGCCGGCTTCCACGGAACCGCCACGGGTCACGTAATCTTTCAGGATCAGCGAACCGACGCGGATGTTGGCCACCGGGTTCAGCGCCGCCTGCACGCCGCCCATGTCCTGGAACTTCTCATGGTGGATCTTGGACATCACCTGCATCAGGCCCTGCGCTCCCATCGGGCTCTCGGCGAACGGGTTCAGGCCCGATTCGATCGCCATCACGGCAAGGATCAGCAGCGGGTCCAGCTTGATTTCCCGCGCCGTCAGATAGGCGGTGGACACCAGCATATTGGTGGCGTCGCCGGCCACGCGGTAGCGCTTGGACAGCCAGGAGGTGACCCATTCCTGCTGCTTGCGGGTGCCCATGATGGCTTTTTCCTCGGCCGTCAGCGGGGCGTCGGACGCGGCTGCGGTGGCGATGCCGCCGGCAGGGGCTTCCATCAGTTCGTGCAGCGGCGGCGCCGTGACGGTGGCGACGGCGGCGGGTTCCGGCAGCAGGCTTTTGCTCAGGGCCTGCGCCAGGTCGGGGCGGGCAAACAGTACGGCGATCATGACCAGGGCGCTGACGCCGAAAACGGTCAAAGTGTGTTGCGCGGTGGTCAGCACGCTGCGCGCGGTGACGCGCGAACCGGCCAGGTCAGCTGCGGCACGCGCCAGCTGACGGGTAGCGGTTGCTACCGAGGTGAAACGATTAGTCATTCAGAACTCCCCTGAAATGTCCGTAACGAGCGCATCCCTGCCGCGTGCAATGAATGCATACGCGGTCGTATCGATGTGCCAATGCCGTGCATCAGAAATATCATTCGTTCGAAGCCGCCGTGGGCGCGCGCCGAACGCCATCATTGCTTGCCTGAGCTGTTACTACCTGGAGCGTATGCTGGAGGCGTATATGTAAACAGTCGCAATACAACTTTTTTCGGGGGTAAGGCAGACGCCTTTTGAAAACACTCCTTAAAATGTCATGTGGAGCCCCGACTCCGTGAATGAATGAGCGACAGTCTTTAGCGGTGATAAAGTTGGCTAAGTGACCATGTCCTCTTCAAGTAGGCAAATTGTAGAAGCCGTTTTATATCACGTCAATACTAACACGACCGTTCTTTATAACTTATGAATCTAGCTTTTTGCCTTGCAAACCAGCAAAAACCAATAAAATCAACCACTTGACCGAAAAACCTCGTCCAGCCCGTCCGAAGCGAAAAAAAAGTAAAAAAGTATGAAATATTCCGATTTGCGTGATTTTATTGCTCAGCTGCAAAAAATGGGCGAGCTTAAGCCTGTTTTGGCAGCAGTTTCCCCCCATTTGGAGATGACCGAGGTCTGCGACCGCGTTTTGCGGGCCGGCGGACCGGCCCTGCTGTTCCAGAATCCCACCGGCCACAGCATGCCCGTGCTGGGCAATCTGTTCGGCACGCAGCGCCGCGTGGCGCTCGGCATGGGCGCCCACGACACCAGCGAACTGCGCAAGATCGGCCATGTGCTGGCGCGCCTGAAAGAGCCGGAGCCGCCCAAGGGCTTCAAGGACCTGATGGACATGGGCTCGCTGGTGAAAGCCGTGTGGGACATGTCGCCGAAGGAGATGAAGGGCGCGCCGTGCCAGGACATCGTCTGGGAAGGCAACGACGTCGACCTGTCGCGCCTGCCGATCCAGCACTGCTGGCCGGGCGACGTGGCGCCGCTGATCACCTGGGGCCTGGTGATCACCAAGGGGCCGAACAAGAAGCGCCAGAACCTGGGCATCTACCGCCAGCAGGTGCTGGGCCGGAACAAGGTCATCATGCGCTGGCTGGCGCACCGGGGCGGCGCGCTGGACTTCCGCGAGCACGCCATCCAGAGCAAGGGCCAGCCGTACCCGATCGCGGTGGCGCTGGGCGCCGACCCGGCCACCATCCTGGGCGCGGTGACGCCGGTGCCGGACACCTTGTCCGAATACCAGTTCGCCGGCCTGCTGCGCGGCAGCCGCACCGAGCTGGTCAAGGCCATCGGCAGCGAACTGCGCGTGCCGGCTTCGGCCGAGATCGTGCTGGAAGGGCATATCTACCCGGATGCGAACCATCCGAGCGGCTACGAGCACGCGCTGGAGGGGCCGTATGGCGACCACACCGGTTACTATAATGAGCAGGATTCCTTCCCCGTGTTCACCATCGACCGCATCACCATGCGGCGCGACCCCATCTACCACTCCACTTATACGGGCAAGCCGCCGGACGAGCCGGCCATGCTGGGCCTGGCGCTGAATGAAGTGTTCGTGCCCTTGCTGCAAAAGCAGTTCAGCGAGATCACCGACTTCCACCTGCCGGCCGAAGGCTGCAGCTACCGCATGGCGGTGGTGCAGATCCGCAAGCAGTACGCCGGCCACGCCAAGCGCGTGATGTTCGGCGTGTGGAGTTTCCTGCGCCAGTTCATGTATACCAAGTTCATCGTGGTGGTGGACGAGGACGTCAATATCCGCGACTGGAACGAGGTGATCTGGGCCATCACCACCCGCGTCGACCCCACCCGCGACACCACGCTGGTGGACCACACGCCGATCGACTACCTGGATTTCGCCTCCCCGGTGAGCGGCCTGGGCAGCAAGATGGGCATCGACGCCACCAACAAGTGGCCGGGCGAAACTACGCGCGAGTGGGGCACCACCATCGTCATGGCGCCCGAAGTGAAAAGCCGCGTGGACCAGATCTGGCAGGAGCTGGGACTGTAGTTGGGACCGCAGCCGGGACGGTAGTCGCACAGGGCGGCAACTAGTGCTATAATTGCGCCCGGCGGGCCCCTGCGCATTGCGGCATGGCCAACCTGGTCAGGTCGGGAACGAAGCAGCCACAGCTATTCACCGCAAGTGCCGCAGATCAGGCTCGCCTCTTTAGATTAAAAAGCTGCTTATGCAGCTTTTTTTTCGTCCATCGGATTACTCGCCGTCCACTTCCGCCTCGTAGGGCTGCTCGCTCACCGTCACCATCGGGTTTTCCGCCAGCAGGCTTTTGTCCAGCTTGAGCTTGATCTGATGCTTGGCATCGGTGACGTAGCGTTTCTCACCGTCCTTGGCCTGCACCGAAAGCTGGGCCGGCTTGCGGAACTTGAAGATCACCACTTTCATCGTCGGCGCGAACAGGCTCAGCGAGCCGGCCACCTTGTCGATGGCGGCGTTGGCCTGCGGCACGCTGCCCATCACCGTGGCGTAGCGCCATTGCGGCGCCTCCGGCACCACCGCCGCGATGTCGAAGCCAATACCGGCTTTTTCGCCTTTGGGCTGGTTGGTCCAGATCTTGGCGTCCTCGGCCAGCCATTTCTCGTTGGGCACCAGTACCGTGCGGCCTTGCTCGTCCAGCACCAGCGGCGACTTGCCCTCGGCGTGCACCACCGTCAGCTTCAGGCTGCCGGGCGCGATGGCCTTGTTCTGCGGCACGAAGCGGGTATAGACCTTCAGCTTGTCGCGCTCGGCGGCGGGCAGGCTGTAGAATTTGTCCATCTTGGCCGCATCGACGATTTTCCTGTACGGCGCCCATTCGCGCTCTTCGGCGTGGGCCAGCAGGGGCAGGATGCACAGCAGGGCGAAAGCGAGTTTTTTCATTTTTTCAGTTGTTAAAAGGAAAGCAAGAGTGTAAGCGAAGTGATGTGCATCGTCTAATGTTGACCGCAGCACTGGCTATCTACGGTAAAATCCCTGCCATGTCCTATCAAGTCCTCGCCCGCAAATACCGTCCCCGGAACTTTGAAACGCTCGTCGGCCAAGAGCACGTCGTGCGCGCGCTCACGCACGCGCTGCACAGCGGCCGCCTGCACCACGCTTATTTATTTACCGGCACGCGGGGCGTCGGCAAGACCACGCTGTCGCGCATCCTGGCCAAATCGCTCAATTGCGTCGGCCCGGACGGCAGCGGCGGCATCACCGCCACCCCGTGTGGCGTGTGCGAAGCCTGTACCGCCATCGACGGCGGCCGCTTCGTAGACTATATAGAGATGGACGCTGCGTCCAACCGCGGCGTCGATGAAATGGCGCAACTGCTGGAGCAGGCGGTGTACGCGCCGTCGAATGCGCGCTTCAAGGTCTATATGATCGACGAGGTGCACATGCTGACCAACCACGCCTTCAACTCGATGCTGAAGACGCTGGAGGAACCGCCGGAGCACGTGAAGTTCATCCTGGCGACCACCGATCCGCAAAAAATTCCCGTGACCGTGCTGTCGCGCTGCCTTCAGTTCAACCTGAAGCAGATGCCGCCTGGACACATCATCAGCCACCTGGACAATATTCTGGGCCAGGAGGGCATCACCTTTGAACAGCCGGCGCTGCGTTTGCTCGCCCAGGGCGCGCACGGGTCCATGCGCGACGCGCTATCGCTGACCGACCAGGCCATCGCTTACGCCGCCGGTGAGGTTACGCTGGATGCGGTGCAGGGGATGCTGGGCGCGCTGGATCAGTCTTACCTGATCCGCCTGCTGGACGCGCTCGCTGCGCAGGACGGCGCCGATCTGCTGGCCGTGGCCGATGAGATGGCCACGCGCAGCCTGTCGTACAACGGCGCCTTGCAGGACCTGGGCACCTTGCTGCACCGCATCGCGCTGGCGCAGACAGTGCCGTCGGCGGTGCCGTCGGACTTGCCCGAGTATGCGGACATCGTGCGCCTGGCGGCCGCGTTCGACGCGGAAGAAGTGCAGCTGTATTACCAGATTGCCGTGCATGGCCGCAATGAACTGGGCCTGGCGCCGGATGAATATGCGGGGTTCTCGATGACCCTGTTGCGCATGCTGGCCTTTCGCCCCGGCGTCGGTGGCGCCGAAGGGGTACCGTCGGCCGCGCCAGCGGTAGCGCGCGGTCCGGGCGCGGCCCGCGCCGCAGCCGCTGCGGCGGGGTTGCCTGTGGGTGGCGCGCCGCAGGGTGGGGCGCAGGCGCGCGCTGCTTCGGTGTCGGCTGCCAGCCATTTGTCCGTGCCGCCGCCGTCGGTGGTAGCCGGCGCCGCCGCCATGGCCCGCGCCGATGCAGCCGCTCCAGTTCAGCGTCCTGCGGCACCGGCAGCAATGCCGGCGCCAGCAATGCCCGCACAAGTGCAAGCTCCGGCGCCAGCGGCCGCTAGTCAAGCGCCGGCAGCAGCACCGGCACCAGCACCAGCACCAGCACCAGCACCAGCACCAGCACCAGCACCAGCATTTTCCCCGGCCCCGGCCCCGGCCGCTGCCCAGCCACCGGCGTCCAGTGCTCCGCTCAGCCCTGCGCGTGCCGCGATCCAGGCTGCGCTCGAAGCAGCCCGCGCCGCGTCCGGCCAGAAGCCGGTGAGCAGCCGTCCGGCCCTGACGCCGCCAACTCCTGCCGCCGCCGCGCCAGAAGCCGTGCCGCCCGCTCCTGCGCCAGCTCAAAGCGCCGCGCCGGCGCGCCAGCCGGCGCCTTGGGAGGATGCGCCTGCAGCACCAGCACCAGCGCAAGCCGCGCCCGCCCCGGCACCTCAGAATTCCGCTCCGCAGAAGACCGCGCCATGGGACGATGCGCCCGCCATGCCGGCCTCGCGCGCGCCAGCGTCCGCACCATGGGATGACGCGCCTGCGGCACCCGCGCAACGTTCACAACCAGGCGCGCCGTGGGATGATGGCCGCCCGGCAATGGGTGCCGCCGTGATGGACGCGCCTACGCAGCAGGCAGTGCAGCAGCAGGCAGCACAGCAGCAAGTGCCACAGCCGATGCAGCACAATGCGCCGCAGCGTCAGCCGGCGCCACGCCCGGCCCCCGCTGCGGCTGACGACGACTTGCCGCCCTGGGTCACCGAATTCTCAGATGACAGCGCGATGCCCGCGGCCGGCCAGGCCGACTCGGCGCCGCAGGCGTATGGCCAGCAGAATTACGCGCAGCAAAACAATGGCCAGCCCGACAACGGCCAGCAAGCCCAGCAGCAGCCGACCTTCGCGCCGCGTGCCGCTCCGGCCCCGGCCAAGGCGCCGCACGCCTACGTCATCACGCCGGTTCCCGAGCTGGACTGGGACGGCAACTGGCCCGCGCTGTCGGCCCGGCTGCCGCTGCGCGGCGTGGCCCAGCAGCTTGCCACCCAGGCCGAACTGATCGCCTGCGTGCCGGACGGCGCGCACAGCGCGGTATTTCACGTGCGCGTGCCGATTGAAACCTGGCGCACCCCGCCCAATGTAGAGAAACTGGCTGCGGCGCTGACGGAACGCTTCGGCCGCCCGGTACGCGTGGAGACCGAACTCGGCCCGACCTGGTACACCGCCAGCGCCGAAGCCCAGGCGCACCGCGAAGCGGTGCAGCGCGCCGCCGAGGAGACCGTGGCCAACGACCCGTTTATCCAGAGCATGATCCGCGAGTTCGGCGCCTTCGTGGTGCCGGGTTCCATCGTGCCGCCGCCGGCCCCGCCCGCGCATTAATTTATACTTATTGAATCTGACACGGAGAACATCATCATGATGAAAAACCAACTGGCTGGCCTGATGAAGCAGGCGCAAGCAATGCAGGACAACATGAAAAAAGCCCAGGACGCACTGGGTTTGATCGAAGTCGAAGGCCAGTCCGGCGCCGGCCTGGTCAAGGTCGTGATGACCTGCAAGAACGACGTCAAGCGCGTGTCGATCGACCCGTCTTTGCTGGCCGACGACAAGGACATGCTGGAAGACCTGGTGGCCGCCGCCTTCAACGACGCTGTGCGCAAGGCCGAAGCGACTTCCGCCGAGAAAATGGCGGGCCTGACCTCCGGCATGAACCTGCCGGCCGGCTTCAAGATGCCTTTCTGAGCCAGGCTCATTCAGTCATGTTCATCATCTCGCTCACGTATTTGAAGCCGGCCGAGGAAATCGACGCGCTCCTGGCCGCGCACCGCGAGTACCTGCGCGAGCAGTATGACAACGGCATGTTCCTCATGTCGGGCCGCATGGTGCCGCGCACCGGCGGCATCATCATCGCCACGGCGGACAGCCGCGCCGACATCGAAGCGGTGATCGAACTCGATCCCTTCAACGAGGCCGGCGCCGCCAGCTACACCATCACCGAATTCGTGCCCACCATGACGGCCGATATCCTGAGCGCCTTCAAGCAAGGCTGATTTATGGCGACATCGCTGGAATTCCTCACGGAGGCCTTGCGCCGCCTGCCGGGCGTAGGGCCGAAGTCGGCGCAGCGCATGGCCTACCACTTGCTGCAGCACGACCGCGAAGGCGCGTCCATGTTGTCGCGCGCGCTGTTCCAGGCGGTGGAGGCGGTGCACCACTGCGCGCTGTGCAACACCTTCACCGAAGACGAGATCTGCGGCACCTGCAGCGACGAGCAGCGCGACCGGCGCATGCTGTGCGTGGTGGAGACGCCCGCCGACCAGATGATGATAGAGCAGACCCTGACCTACAAGGGCCTGTACTTCGTGCTGATGGGCCGGCTGTCGCCGCTGGACGGCATCGGTCCCAAGGATATTCATCTGGAAAAGCTGGTCGAGCGCGCCAATGACGGCGTGGTCGGCGAGGTGGTGCTGGCCACCAATTTCACCAACGAAGGCGAAGCCACCGCGCACTACATCAGCGAGATGCTGAAGGCGCGCGGACTGAAGGTGAGCCGGCTGGCGCGCGGCGTGCCGGTCGGCGGCGAGCTTGAATATGTGGACGCGGGCACCATCGCGCGCGCCATGCTCGACAGGCGCGCGACCTAGTGGACAACAAACCGACGCACGGCCCTTTAAAGGGCATCAAAGTTCTCGAACTCGGCACGCTGATCGCCGGGCCTTTCTGCGCGCGCATGCTGGGCGAGTTCGGCGCCGAGGTGATCAAGGTGGAAGCGCCCGGCGACGGCGATCCGATCCGCAAATGGCGGGTGCTGAAGGACGGTACCTCGCTGTGGTGGTCGGTGCAGTCGCGCAACAAGAAAAGCATCACCCTCAACATGAAGGACCCGCGCGGCCGCGCCATTGCGAAACAGCTGGCGCTGGAAGCGGACATCATCATCGAGAACTACCGCCCCGGCGTGCTGGAGAAGTGGGAGCTGGGCTACGAGCAGCTCAAGGCTGTCAAGCCGTCCGTCATCATGGTGCGCCTGTCCGGCTTCGGCCAGACCGGGCCGATGAAGGATTTGCCCGGCTTCGGCGCCATCGGCGAATCGATGGGCGGGCTGCGCTACGTGTCCGGCCACGCGGACCGGCCGCCGGTGCGCGTTGGCGTGTCGATCGGCGACTCGGTGGCCGCGCTGCACGGCGTGATCGGCGCCATGATGGCGCTGCGCCACCGCGACGCCACCGGCGGACGCGACGCGGGCCAGGGCCAGATGGTGGACGTGGCGCTGTACGAGTCGGTGTTCAACCTGATGGAGTCGCTGGTGCCGGAATACGACCATGCCGGCGTGGTGCGCGAGCGCACCGGCGGTTCGCTGCCGGGCATCGTGCCGTCCAACACCTATACCACCAGGGATGGCGAGAACATCGTCATCGCCGGCAACGGCGACGCCATCTTCAAGCGCCTGATGCTGGCCATGGGCCGCATCGACATGGCGGGCGATCCGCAACTGGAGCGCAACGACGGCCGCGTGCAGCGCACGGCGGAGATCGACGGCGCGATCCAGGCATGGTGCGACACGCTGACCATCGATGAGGCGCTGGCCGTGCTGAAGGCGGCCGACGTGCCGGCCGGGAAAATCTACTCGGTGCGCGACATGATGAGCGACCCGCAGTTCCTTGCCCGCAACATGTTCGAGCAACACCATTTCGCCGACGGCACGCCGGTCAAGCTGCCGGCGATCTCGCCCAAACTGTCCGAAACGCCGGGCCACACCAACTGGCTCGGCCCTTCGCTGGGCCAGCACAACGACGAAGTGCTGGGCGCGCTGGGCTACAGCGAAGCCGACATCGCCGCGCTGCGCGGCGACGGCGTGCTCTAAGCGGCGTGGACATTCTTCACATGCCGTACCGGTACGGCACCACGGCGTAGTCCAGCGCCGCCGGGCCGGGCCGGTCGGCCACGTGGTCCCATGCGTGCAGCGTGCTGAGCGTGGCCTCCGAGCGGGTATGCGGGCTCATCAGCTGGAAGCCGCTCTGCGAGCGGCCGGGGCCGATGCGGCCGGGCAAGCCCCGTTCCTGCGGCAGCACCGACCAGCGCACGAAGCTCACCGAATCGGTTTCCATGGTCCAGCCAAGCGGGATGCCGGTCACGGTGATGGGCGCGGCCAGGCTGAGCGCGAAGCCGACGATGTCGAGCCCGCTGCCGGCTTCTTCCTCATTGACCAGTTCGTAGTTCCAGAAGTCGGTGCACACCGCGCTGGCCACGCGCGCGCGCAGCTGGTGCGGCTGGCGCGGCACATCGACGCCGGCCGGCGCCGGCACCTGCACATAGCGCGTCAGCGCCAGCGGAAAACTGATATCGTCGACGATGTAGCTGCCGCGCACCGTCAGCAGGTATTGCGCGCCGGCCAGCATGCCGATGCCGGAAAACACCGCCGTCATGCGCGCCGTGCCGCTGCGCTCGACGTCGCCCAGCACCACCGGGTAGCCGTGCGGCGGTCCCAGCCGGCGGGAGCAGCCCAGTGTGACGTCGTGGCACATCAAACGGCGGATGGCCGAGCCGCCCGCGTTGATGATTTCAGGGGTTACGATCAGCTTGCCGCTGACGCTTTCGATAACAGGCAGCCCCAGCACTACCTGCATTGCGCTTGGCCAGATTGCCATGATGCCCTCCTGAGTATGCTGTACCAGCAGCATATTCAGTGCCAGCCGGGCCCGGTCCCATCAGAATCAAGCACTTGCGGCGGCCCCCGCTTTCAAACCCGGCGCCAGTGTTAAAAAAGGCGACGCTTTACGGCGCGCTATGGGTGGGCGACGTCGGGGCGCGCTGCACCTTGAGCATCTGGGTAATGGATTCCTGCGGCGAGGGGCGGCCCAGGAAATAGCCTTGCGCCAGGTCGCAGCCGTACTGTTCCAGCAGCGTCAATTGCTCGTCGGTCTCCACGCCCTCGGCCACCACGATCATCTTCAGGCCGTGCGCCATGGCGATGATGGCGCGCGTGATGGCGGCGTTTTCCGAATCCTGCGGCAGGCCGATGATGAAGCTCTTGTCGATCTTCAGCGCGCGCACGTCGAAGCGCTTCAGATAGCTCATCGACGAGTAGCCGGTGCCGAAGTCGTCGATCGACAGCAGCACGCCAATGCCGCGCAGCTGCTCCAGCATCACCATGGTGGCGCGCGCGTCGTCCATCAGCGTGCCCTCGGTCAGCTCCAGCTCCAGCAGGCGCGGCTCCAGGCCGGTGTCGCCCAGCGCCGAGAGCACGATCTGGGTCAGGTTCTCGTCCTTGAACTGGCGCGCCGACAGGTTCACCGCCATGCGGATGGCGCGCCGGCAGGTCTGCTGCCAGGCCTTGGCCTGGGTGCAGGCGGTGCGCAGCACCCATTCGCCGATCGGCACGATCAGCCCGGTTTCCTCGGCCAGCGGGATGAAGTCGTTGGGCGGGATCACGCCGTGCTCGGGATGGCGCCAGCGCACCAGCGCCTCGACGCCCACGATCTGCGAACTGGGCACGTCGATCTGCGGCTGGTACAGCAGGTACAGCTCGTTGTTCTGCAGCGCCTTGCGCAAGCCCACTTCCAGCTTCACGTGGCTCATGATCTGCATGGTCAGCGAGGAACTGTAAAGTTTGGCGTTATTCTTGCCGCAGTTCTTGGCGTGGTACATGGCCGTGTCGGCGTACTTGAGCAGCGATTCGCTGTCCTCGCCGTCTTCCGGGTAGAGCGAAATGCCGATGCTGGCGGTGACGAAGATTTCGTTGCCGTCCAGCTGGAAGGGGCGCCGCATGGCGTCCTTCACGCGCTGCGCCACGGCCAGCGCGTCTTCCACCCGGTCCAGGTCGGGGATCAGGATGGTGAATTCGTCGCCGCCCAGGCGCGCCAGGTGGTTGCCGCTCGCCATGTGGCTGACCACGTCGCTCGGGCGGATGGTTTCGCGCAGCCGCTCGGACACCGTTTGCAGCAGCAGGTCGCCCACGTTGTGGCCCAGCGTGTCGTTGATGCGCTTGAAGGAATCCAGGTCCATGAACAGCACGGCGAACTTCTTGCCGGCCTGGCGCGAGTGGGCCAGCTCGCGTTCCAGCAGTTCCAGGAAGGCTTGCCGGTTGGGAATGCCGGTCAGGCTGTCGCAATAGGCCAGGCGGCGGATCTGCTCCTCGGCGCGCTTGCGTTCGCTGATGTCGCGCACCAGGCCCAGCACGTCGCCGGCGCCGGTGCTGACCAGGCGCGCCTCGAAATGGCGCAGCTGCTGGCCCAGCTGCAACTCATAGTCGAAGGAGCGGATCTGCTGTGAGGCCAGCACGGCCCGGGTCTGCTCCAGCAGGTGGCCGGCGATATGCGGCGGCAGCACGTCGCCGACGTGGCGCCCCACGCACTGTTCCAGCGGAAAGGCGCTGCCGGCCTCGTGGCCCTGTTCGTAGTCGAGGTAGACGCCGTCGCGGTCCAGGCGGAAGAAGGTGTCCGGGATGGCGGCCAGCACGGCGCGGTTGTGGGCGTCGGCCACGCGCAGGCGGGCGATGGCGTCGCTGGCGCGCAGCACGTACAGCACGCGGTGGCCGAGGATGGGCCAGTTGATGGGCTTGGACACGAAATCGGTGGCGCCCACCTCGTAGGCCTGGGTCACGGCTTCCAGGTCGTCGCCGCCGGTGACCATGATGATGGGCACGGTGGCCGCCGCCTCCAGCGCTTCCAGCGCCTGCAGCGCGCGGATGGCGCGGCAGACCGCGAAGCCGTCCATGTTGGGCATGTCCACGTCCAGCAGCACCAGGTCGGGCGGCTGGCGCTGGAAGCTGGCAATGGCGGCCGGGCCGTCTTCCGCTTCCACCGCGTCCAGGCCCACCTGGGCCAGCATTTCCAGCATCAGCAACCGCATCACGGGATCGTCGTCGGCGACCAGCACGGTGCCGCGTTTGAGGGAGGGGTGCGCTGCCATGTCATGGTTCCTTCTCTAGGATGGCGCCGAGCGATTGCCGCACTGCGTCGAATTCCCGCTCGATGCCGGAGAGCAGGGGGAGGGCGCCATCTGGAAGGCCGGCGCTGGCCTGGTGTTCAAGTTCCTTGCACAGCGCGGCCAGCACGTCGGCCCCGACGTTGGCGCTGCTCGATTTCAGGCTGTGGGCGGTGCGCCGCACGATTTCCGCCCCGCCGCGGCCGCCGCCCCCGGCCACGTTTGGTATCAGCGCCGCGCGCAGCGCCGCCAGGTGGCGCGGGGTGTCGGCCAGGAAGGCTTGCAGCACGCGCTTGAGCAGCGCGCCGCCCTGGCCGGGCCGCAGCGCGCGGATATTGTCCAGCGCCTGGGCGTTGATGGCCGCCGGGGCCGGCGCGGCGGGCTCGTCGGCCAGCACGAGGGTGCCGAGGTCGTCGTCGTCGGGATAGCCGGCGGCGTCGCGCGCCAGGGTGGCGGCCAGCGGCAGCGCGATCCAGTGCGCCAGCGTGTCGCCCAGGCCTTGCTGCGTGAAGGGCTTGCTCAGGTAGTCGTCCATGCCGGCCGCCAGGCAGGTTTCGCGGTCGCCCGGCATGGCGTTGGCGGTGATGGCCACCACCGGCAGGTGCTGCGAGGCGCCGCGCTGCTGCTCGTGGCGGCGGATTTCGGCGGTGGCCGCCATGCCGTCCATCACCGGCATCTGGCAATCCATCAGCACCAGGTCGAACTGGTTTTCGCGCACCGCGTCCAGCGCTTCGGCGCCGTTGGAGGCCAGGCTGACGTCCAGCCCCAACCCTTGCAGCATGGCCGACGCCACTTCCACGTTGACCGGGTTGTCCTCGGCCAGCAGCACCTTGTTGCGCTGCCGCGCGCGCGGCTTGTCGCCGCCGGCCGGCGTGCGCGGCGCGGCCGGCGCCGGCGGCGGCAGTGCGCCCGGCTGGGGCGGGGCCGCGCGCGGCGGCTGGCGGGCGCTGTCGCCGCCACGCACCGGCGTCACGATGCAGTCGTACAGGTCGCAGGCGCGGGGCGGCTTGATCAGCTGGAAGGCCACGCCCGCTTCGCGCCGCTGGCGCGTGTCGGCCGCGTTGCGCTCGTCGCTCAGCAGCAGCACGCGCACGGCCGGGATGGCCGCGTCGGCCTTGATCTCGGCCGCCAGCATCAGGCCGCTGCCCAGGCGCTGTTCCATGTCCAGCAGCGCCACGTCGTAAGGATGGCCGCGCGCCGCCGCCTCGTGCAGCATGCGCAGCGCCGCCTCCGCGCTGGCGGCGCTGTCGCTGTGCAGTTGCCAGCGCGCCAGCTGGCGCTCCAGCAGCACCCGGCTGTCGCTGTGTTGGTCCACGATCAAGGCCCGCATTCCCAAAGTCATGTCCTGGTCGAACGACGCGTCATCGGCTTCGCGGCGCTTGTCGAACTGTACAGCGAACCAAAAGATCGAACCTTGCGTTAAAGCATGGTCGACGCCGATCGTGCCGCCCATCAGCTCCACCAGTTGTTTCGAGATCGCCAGGCCCAGGCCGGTGCCGCCGTGCTTGCGGGTGGTGGAGCCGTCGGCCTGCGAGAAGGAGTCGAAAATGCGGGCCCGCGCCTCGCGCGAGACGCCGATGCCGGTGTCGTGCACCTCGAAGCGCAGGCCGACCGACTGCGCGTCCTCGCTCGTCACATGCACCTTGACGGTGATCTTGCCGGTCTCGGTGAACTTGATGGCGTTGCCCAGCAGGTTGAACAGCACCTGGCGCAGCCGGTTCGGATCGCCGCAGATGGCCACCGGGATGTCGTTGGCGATGGCGAACTCCAGCAGCACGCGCTTGGCCTGCGCCTGCGGCGAGAACACGTTGTCGATATCGTCCAGCAGCTCGCGGAAATTGAAGTGGATGTATTCCACCGTCAGCTTGCCGGCCTCGATCTTCGAGAAGTCCAGGATGTCGTTGATGATGAACAGCAAATGCTCGCCCGAGCGCTTGACCATGCTGGTGTAGTGGCGCTGCTGCGGGCTGAGCGGCGAGGCCAGCAGCAGTTCGGTCATGCCCAGCACGCCGTTCATCGGCGTGCGGATCTCGTGGCTCATGGTGGCCAGGAAATTGCTCTTTGCCTGGCTGGCGGCCTCGGCCGCGTTCTTGGCCTTTTCCAGCTGCTCGGTGCGCACGCCCACCTGGCGCTCGAGCTGGTCGCGGTACTGTGCCAGCTTGGCGTCGCGGCTGGCGATCTGCACCAGCATGTCGTTGAAGCTGTCGATCAGCGCGCCCAGCTCGTCGCTGCGCGCGTGCAGCACCGGCGCGCCCGGCTGGCCGTCGGCGGTCTGGCGCGCGGCCGCGATCAGGCTGCCGATCGGCTCGGCGATGTTGTCGCGGAAGCGGCGCGCCAGCAGCAGCGCCGTGAAGAACGACAGCAGCGCCGCCGCCGCGCCCCCCAGCAGGTTTTGCAGCACGTCCAGCCACATGCGCGGCAGGGCCGCTTCCACCATCACCGCGCCCACCTGGTCGTGCTGGAAATGCACGCCGCGGAACTGGCGCAGGCCGGGAGCCCACGGCGGGCCGCTCAGTTCGTACGCGCCCGCCTTGCCCAGCTCGGCCAGCGCGCGCGGCGCCAGGTCCTTGGGCGGCGGGAGCTGGTCCTGGCGCGGGCTGATGCGCGACAGCAGCTTGCCGTCGCGGTCGAACAACGCCACCTGGCGGATATCGTCGCGGCCCTCGAAGCCGGCCAGGGCCAGCACCTGGTCTCCTTGCGATGGATCAACATAGAGCAGCGCGATCTCGCTGCTGGCGGCCAGGCCGCCGGCCAAGGCGAACAGCTGGCGCCGTTCATGCTCCAGCTGGCTCATCACGTGCGTGGTGGCAAACACAGCGAACGCCAGCAAGAGCGCGCCGCCGGTCGACAAGGCGCTGATCAAGGTGAGTTTCCGGCTCAGGCCGGAGCGTTCGAAGCTGAACATATGCCTATCCTGGCCATTTCCGTTAGGAAAAATATAACTGCCAGGAATTCCGACACCTTGATATGCATCTAATGTTGCGCGGGTTGCGCGGGCTTATCTCCGCGAACCAGGCCTTGTCACCTGAAATCCTCTGCCGCCAGGCCGTATTTCTGCAGCTTGTGGTACAGGGTCTGCTTCGGCAAGCCCAGCGCGGCGCAGGCTTCGGCCACGTTGCCGCCGGCGGCGCGCAGCGCCTGCTCGATCAGCATGCGCTCGAACGCGCTCACCTGGTCCGCCAGCGGCGCCGGCGGCGCGGCCTCGGCGCAGGCCGACAGGCCCAGCACGAAGCGGTCCGCCGCGTTGCGCAGCTCGCGCACATTGCCGGGCCAGTCCTGCGCCATCAGCTGCTGCATCTGGGCCGCCGGCACCACCGGGCAGGGGCGCTTGTAGCGCGCCGCCGCATCCAGCATGAAGTGTTCGAACAGCAGCGGGATATCCTCGCGGCGCTCGCGCAGCGGCGGAATGTGCAGCACGATCAGGTTCAGCCGGTAGTACAGGTCGCTGCGGAACTTGCCCTGGTCCGAGTAGTCCTTCAAGTCTTCCTTCGACGCGGCGATCACGCGCACGTCCAGCGGCACCGGCGTGTTCGAGCCCAGGCGCTGGATGTAGCGTTCCTGCAGCACGCGCAGCAGCTTCACCTGCATGGCCAGCGGCAGGCTCTCTATTTCGTCCAGGAATAGCGTGCCCTGCGCGGCGTGCTCGATCTTGCCGATCTGGCGCTTGGCCGCGCCGGTGAACGCGCCTTGCTCGTGGCCGAACAGCTCGCTCTCGAAGATGGTTTCCGGTATCGCGCCGCAATTGACCGGCACGTAGTGGTGCTTGCCGCGCTCGCTGAACTGGTGCAGGCAGCGCGCCACCAGCTCCTTGCCGGTGCCGGTTTCGCCGTAGATCAGCACGTCCGCCGGCTGGCTGGCCACGTCCAGTATCACCCGCCGCAGGGCCTGCATGGCGGGCGCGTTGCCCAGCAGGTAGGCGTCGATGCCGGCGCTGTGCTCCAGGCGCTGGCGCAGCGCGCGCACTTCCAGCTGCAGGCGGCGCTTGTCGGCCGCGCGCCGTACCACCTCGGCCAGCTGCTCGGACGAGTAGGGCTTTTCGATGAAGTCGTAGGCGCCGTCGTGCATGGCTTGCACCGCCATCGCGATGTCGCCGTGGCCGGTGACCAGGATCACCGGCAGATCGGCGTCGATGGCGCGCGCCGCCGCCAGCAGCTCCAGCCCGCTCATGCCGGGCAGGCGCACGTCGCTCACCAGCACCGCCGCGCTGTGCGGCTGCAGCAGCTTGGCCACCGGCTCGGCGCTTTCGTGGCTGTGCACGATAAAGCCGGCCAGGTCCAGCGCCTGCGCGCTGCCGGCGCGCACGGTGGGGTCGTCTTCGACCAGGATCACCTGGATCGAGTTCATCATGTCGTCCATCACGTCTCCTGTGCCGCTTTGAGTTCGATGACGAAGCAGGCGCCGGCACTGGCCTGTTCCGCGTGCAAGCTGCCGCCGAAATCGCGGATGATTTGTTCTGAAATGGCCAGGCCCAGGCCCAGCCCTTCGCCTTGCGGCTTGGAGGTGTAGAACGGCTCGAACAGCCGCGTGCGCGCCTCCTCGCTCAGGCCGGGGCCGCTGTCCGACACGCGGATGAACACGCGCTCCGGCGTGCTGTTCACGTCCAGCCGCAGCAGGCGCACCGGGCAGCCGGCCATCGAGTCGAGCGCATTGGTCATCAGGTTCAGCAGCACCTGTTCCAGGCGGTTGCTGTCGCACAGCGCGTAGATGTCGGCCTGGTCGATGTGCAGCTGGAAGCTCACCTTGTCCAGCTGCAGGCGGCGCTCCACCAGCACCAGCGCGTTGGAAATCGAGGTGTGGATGGACACCGCCGCCAGCTCGGCGTTGGACTTGCGGGCGAAGCTCTTCAGCTTGCCGGTGATGGTGCCCATGCGCGCGACCACCTGGGAAATGGTTTTCAGGTTGTTGCGCACGTCGTCCATGCGGCCGCGCTCGAACAGCAGCACGGCGTTGTCGGACATGGTGCGCAGCGCCGTCAGCGGCTGGTTCAGCTCGTGCGTGATGCTGGCCGACATCTGGCCCAGCACCGCCATCTTGCCGGCCTGGAACAGCTCGTTCTGCGTGATGTGCAGCTGCTGTTCCGCCTGGCGCCGCACCTCCACTTCCTTGCTCAGGTCCTGCGTCATGCGCGCCAGGCTGGCGGTGCGCTCGTCCACCATGCGTTCCAGGTTGCCGTACGCGTGCTGCATGTCCTCCTTGGACTGCACCCGCTGGCGCCAGTACAGGAACAGCAGCACCAGGAAGCCGTAGGCCAGCAGCGCGAACAGGAAGGCCACGCGGGCGTTGCTGCGCGCCGCGCTCAGGTCGGACAGGTAGATGAAGGTCCAGTCGCGCGGCGCCAGCGAGCGGGTTTGCGCCAGCATGCGCGGCGGCGCGGCAGCCAGGCCGTTGTTGCTGTCGCGGATGGCCAGCAGGCGGGTGCCGTTGCGCAGCGGCTCGTCGTGCGCCAGCGTGAGCACGGGCAGCGCCTGCTCATGGTACTGGCGCGTCTGCTCCAGCTCGGCGCGCACGCTGGCCGGCAGCGGCCGCAGCGTCTTGAATTTCCAGGCCGAGGCCGAGCTGAGGAAGAGCACGCCGTTCGGGTCCACCAGCGCCACCTTGTCGGCGCCCTGGGCCCAGCTCAGCTGCTGGCTCTCGATGCTGACCTTGATGGCGGCCACGCCCAGCATGCGGCCGTCCTTGTAGATGCCGTGCGCGTAGAAGTAGCCCGGCTCCAGGCTGGTGGTGCCCACGCCGTAGAAGCCGCCCGGGTGGCCGCGCAGCGCATTGCGGATGTAGGGGCGGAAGTTGACGTCGTCGCCGACGAAGCTGTCCTTGCTGCGCCAATTGCTGGCCGCCTGCGTGCGGCCCTGCAGGTTGACGATGTAGATGTTGCTGGAGCCGGCCTTGCGGTTCAGGCCTTCCAGGTATTCGTTGACGCTGTTGCGCAAGTCTTCGTCGCCCGGTTTTTCCAGCAGGGCGACCACGTCCTTCTCCAGCTCCAGCATGCGCGGCACCAGGTCGTATTTGTCGAGCAGGTTTTCCAGGCTGGTGGCGTACACCTCCAGCCGCTGCGCGCCCGCAGCGCGCAGGCGCTCCGTGGTCACCAGGTTCACCCACCAGTAGGCAAGATAGGGCAGGGCCAGGCCGGCCAGCAGCACCAGCCCCCACACGGTGCGGACGTGATGGGGCCGGCGCATGTGCGCCTGGGCGGTAACGGTGGTGTCGGACAGGGCTGGCATCAGGCGCAACTATAACAAACCTGCGCGCCCGGACCGGCGCGCGCAGCTTTTGCCCGGGCCTTACAGCAGATGGCGCAGGCCGATATTGATGGCGCTGTGGCCTTTGCCGTCGTCGCTGGCGTTGCCCACCGTGAAGGTGGCGCCGTTGGTGTTGCGGATGCGGGCGTAGGCGGTGTACACGTCGGTGCGCTTGGACAGCGCGTACAGATAGGCTACGCCGTACTGGCGCGCGTCCTTGTCGGCGGCGCTGCGGTCCGCGTGCTGCACCACCGAGCCGGCGAAGCTGTGCGGGCCGAAGGTGGCGCACAGGCCCAGCAGCAGATCGCGGCTGGCCACGCCGGGCGCGCCGACCGGGCCGGCTGCCACCGCGCCCGAACCGGCCAGCGTGGCCAGGCCGCTGCCGCCGCTGCTGCCGGTCACCACCGTGCCCAGGATGCTGCCGCCCACCGTGCCCATGCCGCGGTTGGCGGCGTAGGCGGCGTGCAGCTGGTAGGCGCCCAGCGTGTAGCGCGCGGCCAGCATGCTGTTGCGCGCGTGCGTGCTGGCCAGGGCGTCTTCGCGGCGGTGGTGCGCCAGCGACACGGCCACCGGACCGGCGCTGTAGCTGACCGCGCCGCTCAGCGCGCGCTTGCGGGTGCTGTTGCCGGCCACTTCGCCCGCGCCGTAGGCGACGTTGGCGGACCAGCCGGCCAGGGTCGGCGTGGCGTACACCACCGCATTGTCCATGCGCGCGTTGGGCACCATCAGGTTGGCGGCCTGGCCGGCCAGGCCGTCGCCGAACGGGTCGGCCACGTCGCGCAGCACCTTGTAGTAGGGCGAGTACTGGCGGCCGGCGCTGACAGTGCCGAGCGTGCTGCTGCTCAACGATACATAGGACTGGCGGCCGAAGGTCAGGCCGCCCTGGCCGGAGGTGCCGCTGTCGATGTTGATGCCGCTCTCCAGCACGAAGCCGGCGGACAGGCCGTTGCCCAGGTCTTCCGTGCCTTTGAAGCCCAGGCGCGAGCCGGAGGCCAGGCCGCTGCCGACCTTGGTGGTGGCGCCGTCGCCGCCGCGTTCGATCACCAGGCCGGCGTCGGCCACGCCGTACACCTTGATGGCGGATTGCGCTTGCGCGGTGCAGCAGGCCAGGGCCAGCAGGGAAGTGGTCAGGCTGTATTTCATAAGGTCTCCGTGATTGCTATGGTTATGGTTATGCGGCGCGCACGTAGGCGTGCTCGTCGGCTTTATCGGTTTCTTCTTCGCCCAGCGCGCCTTCCCACTTCGCCACCACGGCGGTGGCGACGGCGTTGCCGACGGCGTTGGTGGCCGAGCGGCCCATGTCGAGGAACTGGTCCACGCCCATCAGCAGCAGCAGGCCCGCTTCGGGAATGTTGAACTGGGTCAAGGTGGCGGCGATCACCACCAGCGACGCGCGCGGCACGCCGGCCATGCCCTTGGAGGTCAGCATCAACAACAGCAGCATGGTGATCTGGGTGCCGACCGACAGGTCGATGCCGTAGGCTTGCGCAATGAACAGCACGGCGAAGGTGCAGTACATCATCGAGCCGTCCAGGTTGAAGGAATAGCCCATCGGCAGCACGAAGCTGGAGATGCGGCGCTGCACGCCGAACTTGTCCAGCGCCACCAGCAGTTTCGGATAGGCCGCTTCGGAACTGGCGGTGGAGAAGGCCAGCAGGAAAGGTTCGCGGATCAGGCCGACCAGGCGGAACACGCGCGGACCCAGCACGGCGAAGCCGGCGCCGATCAGCAGCACCCACAGGCAGAACAGACCCAGGTAGAAGCCGCCCATGAACTTGGCGAAGGTGGCCAGGATGCCCAGGCCGTTGGTGGTGACCACCGACGCCATGGCGGCGAACACGGCCAGCGGGGCCAGGTTCATGATGGCGCCGGTAATGCGCAGCATCACTTGCGCCAGCTCGTCGATCACGGCCAGCAGGCGCTTGCCGGCGTCGCCCAGCGCGCCCAGCGCGCCCAGCGCGGAGCCGAAGAAGATGGAGAACACCAGCACTTGCAGGATCTCGTTGTTGGCCATGGCCTCGATCGGCGACTTGGGCACCACGTGGCTGATGAAGTCCTTCAGCGTGAAGGCCGAGGTCTTCAGGCCGGTGCTGGCGTCGATGGCGGGCAGCGGCAGGCCGAGGTTGGTGCCCAGCTGCATCAGGTTCGACAGCACCATGCCCAGCGCGAGCGAGCACAGCGAGGCGACGATGAACCAGGCGAAGGCCTTGGCGCCGATGCGGCCGGCGGCCTTGCCGTCGCTCAGGTTGGCGATGCCGACGGTGAGGGTGGAGAACACCAGCAGCGCGATGATCATCTTGATCAGGCGCAGGAAGATGTCGGTCACCAGCGAGATGTGGGCGGAAATGTCGGCGGTGAGTTTCTTGTCGGGAAACACCGTGTGACAGGCATAGCCGACGGCGATGCCGAGCAGCATCGCGATCAGGATGTAGAGGGTGAGGGGGCGCTTCTTTTGCATACCGGTCTCCGTTTGTAGTCAGGTCCCCGCGCGGAAGGCGGAGTCCTGCCTCTTTAGCAAGCCGTGTGCCTGCCGTTTTCATGAAGAGAATTGCCGGTAAGTGTTTGATTTGTAAGGTGGTGGGCAGCGCAATGATTCTGCCATGCAATCTTCTCGTCTCGGAGTTTGGACGGCCGGCACGGCCTGCGTATGAAACTTTGGACGGGGTGCTAGACTGCTGGCATCAATGGATGCGGAAGAGCCGTGATGCTGCGAGTGTTTTTATTGCTGATGCTGCCCGCCATGGCGGCGGCGCAGGGGGATGTGATGCAGGGCGACGCGGCGGCGGGGCAGCGGGCGTTCAAGCGCTGCGCGACCTGCCACCAGGTGGGGCCTGCCGCGCGCGGGGCCTTCGGGCCGCAGCTGAACGGGATCGTGGGACGCAAGGCAGGGGCGACGGCGGATTACAGATATTCGCCGGCCATGAAGCAGTCCGGCATCGTGTGGACCGAGCAGAAGCTGGCGGCGTTCCTGAAGTCGCCCAGCCGGGTGGTCCCCGATAACCAGATGCGATTCTGGGGTATCGGGGACGAGCAGCAGATCGCCAACCTGGTGGCGTATCTGCGCACGCAGCGTTAGCCGCGGCGCCGTAGTTATTTACCGGCGTAGGTGACGCGGTAGATGCGGCCGCCATGGTCGTCGGACACCAGCATGGAGCCGTCGGCCAGCACGGCGATATCGACCGGGCGGCCCACCACTTCGTCGCCGTCGCGCAGGAAACCGTCGATGAAGGTGGTGGTGCTCACCACTTTGCTGTTGTACAGCGTCACCAGGCTGACCTTGTAGCCGATCTTGTTGTCGCGGTTCCAGGAACCGTGTTCGGCGATAAACAGGTTGTTGCGGTACTGCTGCGGGAACTGGGTGCCGGTGTAGAAGCCCAGGCCCAGCGGCGCCACGTGCGGCCCCAGCTTGGCGACCGGCGCCACGAACTGCTCGCAGGCTTGCGTCTTGCCGAACTCCGGATCGGGCAGCACGCCGCCGTGGCAGTAAGGGAAGCCGAAGTGCAGGCCGGCCTTGGGCGCCACGTTCAGCTCGCACGACGGCGTGTTGTCGCCCATCATGTCCGGGCCGTTATCGGTGAACCACATCTCCTTGGTTTGCGGATGCCAGGTGAAGCCGACGGTGTTGCGGATGCCGCGCGCATATTCCTCGAAGTTGCTGCCGTCCGCGTTCATGCGCCAGATCTTGGAATACGGCTGCTCTTCCTTGTTGCAGGTGTTGCAGGGGGCGCCGATCGGCACGTAGATCTTGCCGTCCGGGCCGGTCTTGATGAACTTCTCGCCGTGCCAGGTTTCTTTCGGCAGGTCGGCTTTCACCACTTTATAAGCCGGTTTGGCGGCGTAGCTGGCGTCGATATTGTCGAAGCGGATGATGCGCGAGATTTCGGCCACGTACAGCGCGCCGTTCAGCAGCGTGACGCCGATCGGGTTCTGCAGGCCTTCGGCAATGGTGACCACTTTTTCGGCCACGCCGTCTTTGTCGGCATCCACCAGCGCGTACACCTTGCCGGCCTTGCGCGAGCCCACGTAGACGATGCCGCTGTCGGACACGGCCATCGAGCGCGCGGTTTCCGCCTTGTCGGCGTAGACGGCGATGCGGAAGCCTTTCGGCAGCTTCAAGCCGCTCAGGATGGTGGCGGTCTTGTCGGCGGGGGCGGCCTTGGCTGCGGAGGCCGTGGCTGCTGCGGCGGCCGCAGCCGGTGCGGCCGTGCCGGCGCCTGCGGCCGTTTTGCCGCCGGTGCGGGCGCCTTGCGCCACGTAGTCCGCCAGTTGCGCAATCTGCGCCGCGTTCAGCGTGGGCGACCAGGGCGGCATGCCCTTGTCGGCCACGCCCTTGCTGATCACGGTGATGAGGTTGGCCTTGGTGGGGGCGCCGTGCAGCCAGACCTGGTCGATCAGGCTGGGGCCGGTGGCGCCTTCCAGCTTCACGCCGTGGCAGGACGCGCAATGCGCCTGGTACAGTTTTTCGCCGGCCTGGATGGCGGCATGGGCGGCGAACGGCGCCAGCGCGGACAGGCACAGCAGCCCGGCCAGGCGTACTCGTAGGAACTTGTTCATGGCAAGTAGAAATGTTGTTGTAGGGACCCGCGCATCTTACCGTCATCCAGCCCCATCCGCAGGGAACTTTTTCCCCCGCTGCTGTCTCAGCGTTACGGGAGGGCGCCATGGACGCTACGGCTTATGACGACGATATTACGGCCTGGGCGGCCGAACAAGTGGCGCTGCTACGATGCGCTGCCCGCCAAGTGGCCCTGGCCGGCGGAACTGGTGCAGTCGCAGGACTTCTTCCCATAGCCGGCAAGGGGGCTAGGCCACCAGTATCTGCCGGAAGATATCCACCAGCGGCCGCAGCGTCACGCGGTGCCAGGCCACCCATAGCGGCGTGCGGTACTCGAACCACGGCACCTCGCGCAGCACCACGCCGGGCGGCGCCTGGTGGCGCAGGCTTTGCTGGATCATGGCGATGCCCAGGCCCGCCGCCACCAGGCCCAGCGCCGTAGCGGGCTCGGGCGCCAGCATGCGCACGTCCGGCGTGAAGCCGGCCTTGGCGCAGGTGATGGTCAGCTGGTCGTGCTCCAGCGCGCCGTCCTTGTGCTGGATGGCGATCCATTCCTGGCTGCGCAGGTCGGTGGCCGCCAGCGGCCGCTCCAGCCACTGCGGCTGCGCCAGCGGATGACCGGCCGGCAGGGCCAGCAGCATGGGGTCGCTCAGCACTTGCACGCACGCCAGGTCCGGATCGTCCGCCGCCGGCGGCGCGCACACCAGCGCCACGTCCAGGCTGCGCTGGCGCAGGCCTTCCAGCTGGTCGGACGACTGCTGGCTGTACAGCGCCACATGCACCGCCGGCCGCGTGGTGCGGATGCCGCGCAGTGCGGCCGGCAGCACGCCGGAATGCATGGCGTTTTCCACATAGCCTATGCACAGCCCGCCTTCGTCGCCCCGGCCCAGCCGGCGGCCCAGCGATTCCAGCCGCTGCCCATGCGTGAGGAAGGCGCGCGTTTCGGCCAGAAAGGTCTTGCCATCGGCCGTAAGGCGGATGCGCTGCTGGCTGCGTTCGAATAACATCAAGCCCAGCCGCTCTTCCAGCTGGGCGATCTGCCTGCTGAGCGGGGATTGCGAAATGTGCAGCCGCTCGGCGGCGCGCCCCACATGCTCTTCTTCGGCCACGGCGACGAAATAGCTGAGTTGGCGTAGATCCAGCATGTTAGACCTGTAGAGACTTAAGTTGTGCAAATTATGTCTTGGACCGCATTAAGTTGGCAAGCTAAGATTTCATCATCAACTTCTCGAAAGGAAATGCAATGAGTCTCAAAGATAAGCTGCCAGGCCAACTGGGTTTCGGCACCGCCCCGCTGGGCAATATGTTCCGCAACATTCCCGAGGCCGAAGCGCTGGCCACGGTGGACGCGGCCTGGGAGCACGGCGTGCGCTTCTTCGACGCGGCGCCGCTGTACGGCGCGGGCCTGGCGGAGATCCGCCTGGGCGAGGCGCTGAGCAAGCGTCCGCGCAATGACTATGTGCTGAGCACCAAGGTGGGCCGCGTGATCCTGGATGAGCTGGAAGACCCGTCCCAGCGCAGTTTCGGCGAGAAGGGCGGCCTGTTCGAGCACGGCAACCGCAACAAGATCGTCAACGATTACTCGGCCGACGCCACGCTGCGCTCCATCGAGGGCAGCCTGAAGCGCCTGAAGACGGACCGCCTCGACATCGTCTGGGTGCACGACGTGGCGCAGGATTTCTTCGGCGACGAGTGGCTGATGCATTTCGAAAGCGCCCGCACCGGCGCCTTCCGCGCGCTGTCGCGGCTGAAGGCCGAAGGCGTCATCAAGGGCTGGGGCCTGGGCGTGAACCGCGTCGAGCCGATCGAGCTGACGCTGGCGCTGGACGAACCGCAGCCGGACGGCTTCCTGCTGGCGGGCCGCTACACCTTGCTGGACCACGCCAGCGCCCTGCAGCGCGTGATGCCGATGTCGCTGGAGCACGGCGCCGAGATCGTGGTGGGCGGCCCGTACAGCTCGGGCGTGCTGGCCGGCGGCCAGACTTTCGAATACCAGCAGGCGTCGCCCGAAATCCTGGCCAAGGTGGCGCGCCTGAAAGCGCTGGCGCAGCGCTTTGGCGTGAGCATCAAGGCGGCGGCGCTGCAGTTCGCGCTGGCCAATCCGGCGGTGGCGGCGGTGATCCCGGGCGCCAGCCGTCCGGAGCGCATCGCGGAAGACGCGGCGGCCATGGCGGAGAAGATCCCCGCCGAGTTCTGGCACGCGCTGCGCGCCGAACAGCTGGTGGCCGCCAACGCGCCGCTGCCGTTCGGGGCGTAAGCCGCAGCCGCTTAAGCGAAGTGCGCGTGCTCGTCCGCGTGCGTATGGCGGCCGATGAGCTGGATCTCGTGCTCGGGCGCCAGCGCCGGAACCAAGTCAGGCGCGGCCGAGCTGAACTGCGCGCTGGCGCTGGCGGACTGCACGATGATGCCGCTGTTGTCGAGCGCGATGGTCAGGTCCGCGAACTTGACGAACTCGCTGCGCACCAGCAGGTCGCTGCCGCCGCCCGTGCCGGCCACGTCGGTCACCTTGTAGCCGTAGGCCGTCTTGCCCACCGTGTAGTTGGCGCGCACGCCGCTGTAGACCACGGTATCGGTGCCGGCGCCGCCGTCGATGTAGTTGTTGGCGATGAGCGCGGCCAGGCTGTCGTTGCCCGCCGTGCCGGTCACGTTGCGCGCGCTCAGCACCGTGAAGTCCTTCGCCGCCGAGGCCGCCGACACATTGCCCGCCGCATCGGTCGCCCTGGCAGTGACGTGGTAGCTGCCGTTGCCCACCGCTACCGGCGTGATGCTCCAGGCGCCGTTGGCCGCCGCCGTGCCCACGCCCATGCTAGTCGTGCCGTTGAAAATTTCCACCTTGGCGCCCGCCTCGGCCACACCACTGAAGGTCGGATGGTTGCCGCTGGCGGCGGCCCAGCCGTCCTTGGTAAACACCAGCGTCGGCTGGCTCGGTGCGGTGGTGTCCGCCGGCGGCGTCACGGGGCCGGACGGGGCGATGGCGATAGTGCCGTCGCTGAAGCGCAGCTGCTCGATGTTGCTCAGCATATCGCTGCCCTGCGCGCCCGCCACGCTCCACGCGGACGCGCTCACTTGCTTGACGGTGTACGCGCTGCGCAGGCCGTTGTAGAAGGCGGTGTCGATGCCCGCGCCGCCGTTCAGGTTGTCGTTGCCGGCGCCGCCTTCCAGCATGTCGTTGGCGGCGGTGCCGGTCAGCGTGTCGGCCAGGCTGGTGCCGGTGAAGTAGCGCCCGCCGCCGGTGGAGTTGACGCCCAGCGCGCCGCCCAGGCCGTCGCCGCCGTACAGCCATTTGAGCGCGGCCACATCGTATTCGCTGAAGGTGGAATGCACGCCGCCGCTGTGGGTGTAGGACATCAGCGTGTAGGCCGTGTTGTCGGTGGCGGCGGGCAGCCGGATGGTGCCTTCGAACGAGTGCTTCAAGCCCATGGCGTGGCCCAGTTCGTGCAGCAGCGTTTCATAGCCCTGCGTACCGGCCGTCAGGTTGGCGTTCATGCCGGCCCATTCCGCGTTGTCCAGGTAGACCCAGGTGGCGGCCGTGAACCTGGTGACAACGTTGTTGCCGTCGTACGAGTAGCTGTAGCGCGAGCTGTCCAGGCCGGTGGTGCTGGAGCCGCTGATGTTGGCGTTGGCGAAGTGCACCTGGGCCGCGTTGCCGTCGGCGGTTTCCGTGAACTTGATGCCGGTCAGCTGCGAGATGTAGTTCAGCGCGCCGCGCGTCGCCGTCTGCTGGGCGGCGCTGAAGGCCTGCGGCGCGTTCAGGATGGCGCTGTTGCCGCTTTCGAGGCCCGCGGTGGTGGAGAAACTGTAGTAGAGGTTGTTGCCGCCGGAAGTCTGGTAGTTCCAGTTCGGCAAGTTGTTCAGGAGTGCGTCGATGTGGTTCAGGCCGGAGAGGGTGGTGCTGCGGACTTCGGAAACGGTTGCCATGTCACAATGCCTTGGAGTAATCGGGCTCGTCAGTATTCCGATGCAAGGCACTCAGGTCAACAGCAAATTCAATCGTGCTGCGGGTGAGTGTGCACTCATTTTCTGATTGCTAATTCACGCCGGGCAACACTTCGTTCAACTTTGAAAACGCTGGCTTCCTCCAAAAAAAAAGACCGGCGAATGCCGGTCAAAAGAGGGAGCAGCGGTAAAGCCGGGACTATTTCCCCAGGCGCTCTTCGGAGGCCGGGTCGAACAGGATGGCTTTGGACAGGTCGAACGCCAGCGGGATGCGCGCGCCCGGCTCGGCGCCGGCGCGCGGATGGGTGCGGCAGGTGGCGCGCACGCCGTTGAACCAGGCGAAGGCCAGCGTGTCCGGGCCGGTGGGCTCGGTCATCTCGATGGTGCAGGCCACTTCCATCGGGTGGTAGCCTTCCGGCGTTTCGGCGCGGCGCGCGCTGAGCGCGTCGGTCACGTGCTCGGGGCGGATGCCCAGTATCAGCTCGCGGCCCAGCCAGGCGCCGAAATGATCGGCGGCGGCATGGTTGGCGGGCAGCGGCAGCAGGGTGGTGGCGCCGTTGTGCTCCAGCGCGAATGCAGCGCCGGCGCCATGCTGCACCAGCTTGCCGCGCAGGAAATTCATCGACGGCGAGCCGATGAAGCCGGCCACGTACAGGTTGTCCGGCTGGTCGTAGATTTCCTGCGGGCTGCCGAACTGCTGCACCACGCCGTCGCGCATGACGGCAATGCGGTCGCCCAGCGTCATCGCTTCGATCTGGTCGTGCGTCACGTAGACGATGGTGGCGCCCAGGCGCTGGTGCAGCAGCTTGATCTCGGCGCGCATTTCCACGCGCAGCTTGGCGTCCAGGTTGGACAGCGGCTCGTCGAACAGGAACAGCGACGGGTCGCGCGCGATGGCGCGGCCCATGGCCACGCGCTGGCGCTGGCCGCCGGACAGCATGGCCGGCTTGCGGTCCAGCAGGTGCGTCATCTGCAGCGTTTCGGCCACGCGCTTGACGATCACGTCCTGCTCGGCCTTGGGCACCTTGCGGATGCCCAGGCCGAAGGAGATGTTCTCGCGCACCGTCATGGTGGGATACAGCGCGTAGGACTGGAACACCATCGCAATGTCGCGCTCCTTGGGCGGCACCTTGTTGACCACGCGCTCGCCGATGCGGATCTCGCCCTGCGAAATGGTTTCCAGCCCGGCGATCATGTTCAGCAGGGTGGACTTGCCGCAGCCGGAGCCGCCCACCAGGATCAGGAACTGGCCGTCCTCGATATCGAGGTCGATGCCCTTGAGGATTTCGGCGCCGTTCGGATACACCTTGCGCACATTGCGGATAGATAAGCTTGCCATGAGAGTCTCCTTAACCTTTGACGGCGCCGGCGGTCAGGCCGCGCACGAAGTATTTGCCTGCGACCAGGTAGATCAGCAGTGTCGGCAGCGCGGCAATGATGGCCGCCGCCATGTTCACGTTGTATTCGGTCACGCCGGTGGAGGTGTTGACCAGGTTGTTCAGCGCCACCGTCACCGGCTGCGCGTCGGAGCCGCCGAACACCACGCCGAACAGGAAGTCGTTCCAGATCTGCGTGAACTGCCAGATGAAGCACACCATGAAGATGGGCAGCGACAGCGGGAAGATGATGCGGCGGTAGATCGTGAAGAAGCCGGCGCCGTCGATGCGCGCGGCGTTCACCAGTTCTTCCGGCACGGTCACGTAGTAGTTGCGGAAGAACAGCGTGGTGAAAGCGATGCCGTAGATGATGTGCACCACGATCAAGCCGCTGGTGGTGTTGGCCAGTTCGGCCATGCCGAGCAGGCGCGCCATCGGCAGGATCACCACCTGGAAGGGGATGAAGCAGCCCACCATCAGCGCGGTGAACACGAAGTTGTGGCCGGGGAAGCGCCAGTGCGCCAGCACGTAGCCGTTCAGCGATCCGATCAGGCTGGAGATCAGCACGGCCGGTATCGCCATCTGCATCGAGTTCCAGAAGTAGGGCGCCAGGCCTTCGCAGCGCACGCCGGTGCAGGCTTGCGACCAGGCCTTGCTCCAGGCGGCGGTGGTGGGCGCCAGCGGGAAGTCGAGCAGGTTGCCGTCGCGGATCTGGTCCAGTGTTTTCACGGAAGTGGTCAGCATCACGTACAGCGGCGCCAGGTAGTACAAGGCCACCAGCACCAGTAAAGTGTAAAGCATCAGGCGGCCGGCCGTGATGCGGCCGCCGTCGTGGTTCAGATCAGCGGCCATGGCGCGCTCCTTTCGTTTCCAGGTACATCAGCGGCACCAGCACCGCCAGCACGGTGGCCAGCATCATCATGGCCGAGGCGGCGCCCAGGCCCAGCTGGCCGCGCGTGAACGAGAACTGGTACATGAAGATGGCCGGCACGTCGGACGAGGTGCCGGGGCCGCCGGCGGTCAATGCCATCACCAGGTCGAAGCTCTTGATGGCGATGTGGGCCAGCACCAGCAGCACGCTGAAGAACACCGGGCGCAGCGAGGGGATCACGATGCGGCGGTAGATCGTCGGCAGGCTGGCGCCGTCCACTTGGGCGGCCTTGATGATGCTGTCGTCCACGCTGCGCAGGCCGGCCAGGAACAGCGCCATGACGAAGCCGGACGACTGCCACACGCCGGCGATGACGACGGTGTAGATCGCCATGTCGGAGTTGACCAGCCAGTCGAAGGTGAAGCTGGTGTAGCCCCAGTCGTGCAGCATTTTTTCCAGGCCGAGGCCGGGGTTCAGTATCCACTTCCAGGCCGCGCCGGTGACGATGAAGGACAGCGCCATCGGGTACAGGTAGATGGCGCGCAGCGCGCCTTCGTGGCGGATGCGCTGGTCCAGCAGGATGGCCATGGAAAGGCCGATGGCGAGGCAGAACAGGATGAACAGCCCGCCGAAGATGCCGAGGTTGCTGGCCGAGACCCACCAGCGCTCGATCTCGAACAGGCGCTCGTACTGGCCGAAGCCGGCGTATTCGAAATTGGGCATCATGCGCGATTCGGTCAGCGACAGCCAGGCGGTGAGGCCGATGAAGCCGTATACGAAGACGAGAGAGGCGATGATGGTGGGCGACAGCACCAGGCGCGGCAGCCAGGCGTCGGCCAGGGCGCCGAAGCGGCTGGCGGCGCGGGGAGGTTTTGCGTTGCTGTCGTTGGCTGCGGCCGGCTTGGCGGGCGCACGCGGCGCGGGCGGCGGCGAGGGCACGGCGGATAGAGGTTTTGCTGACATGATGCGGGTTCTCCGGAACTGGGGGGCAGGCGCGGTGCGGCCGCGTCCACCCCTGGTGCTGCTGCTTACATGGTCTTGGCTGCCTTGGCCAGCGCTTGCGCGGCGGCTTGCGGCGTCATGGTCGAGTTCATGAACTTGGCGATCACGTCCTGGATGGCGCCGGCCTTGGCGCTGTCGACGGCCATGCCGTGCGCCAGCGACGGCACCAGCGCATTGCTCTTGCTGGTGGCGGCCAGGTCATCCATCGACTTGGTGGCGCAGCTGTCGAACTTGGTGCGCGAGACGCCCGCCCGCACCGGGATCGAGCCCTTGTTCAGGTTGAACACTTCCTGGAACTCGGGGCTCATCACGGCGTTGGCCAGGGTCAGCTGGGCCTTCTGGTCGTCCGCGCTTTTCACCTTGAACATGGCCAGCGAGTCGATATTGAAGGTGAAGGATTTGTCGGTGCCCGGCGCGGCCAGGCACAGGAAGTCCTTGCCCGGCACCTTGCCGGCGGCAGTGAACTCGCCCTTGGCCCAGTCGCCCATGAACTGCATGCCGGCCTTGCCGTTGATGACCATGGCGGTGGCCAGGTTCCAGTCGCGGCCGGCCGCGTCCTTGTCGATATAGGTCTTGATGCGGGCCAGCGTTTCAAAGGCCTTGATCATGGTGGGGCTGGTCAGGCTGGCCTGGTCCAGCTGCACCAGTGCCTTCTTGTAGAACTCCGCGCCGCCCACGCCCAGCACCACGGACTCGAACACGGTGGCGTCCTGCCACGGCTGGCCGCCGTGGGCCACGGCCACCAGGCCGGCCTTCTTGATCTTGTCGGCCGCGTCGAAGAACTCGGCGAAGCTGGTGGGCGCCTTGGCGCCGGCCTTGGCCAGCACCGCCGGGTTCACGTACAGCCAGTTCACGCGGTGCACGTTCACCGGCACCGCCACGAAGTGGCCCTTGTACTTCATCACATTGGTGACCACCGGCGGCAGCAGGGTTTCCCACTTTCCTTCGGTTGCCGCCGCGTCGATGTTGGCAAGCGTGCCTTCCTGGCCCCATTCCTGGATCGACGGTCCCTTGATCTGGGCGGCGGTGGGCGCGCTGCCGGCGATCACGCGCGCCTTCAGCGCGGTCATGGCGTTTTCGCCGCCGCCGCCGGCCACGGCGAAGTCCTTCCAGGCCACGCCTTTCGATTCCATGATCTTCTTCAGTTCGGCGGCGGACTTGGCTTCGCCGCCGGAGGTCCAGTAGTGCAGCACTTCAACCTGCGGGGCAGCGTGGGCCGCCGATGCGATGGCTGCGGCGAATGCGACGGCGCTCAGCGCCAGGGGTTTCAGTTTCATGTTCGTGTCTCCTGATTTTTGAGAAAAGTGTTTGGCGCCGCGCTTACCACCAGGCTTCCATGTGGATGCCGTAGGAAACACCGCTGGTGTCGCTGCCGTACACCGCGCCGGAATTGTTGAAGGCGTTCACCGCTTTGCTGGCAGCGTCGCTCCATTTGCCGTAGCTGACGAACAGGCGCAGTTCGGGACGCGCCCAGTAGTCGCGCGCCAGGCTGATGGTCGGCGCGATGGTCAGCTTGGTCAGGCGCTGGGTGCCGGGTTCCTTGTCGGACTTCAGCTGCGACACGCCCAGTTCGGCCTGCAGCTTGAAGTTTTCGGCGAACGCGTACACCGGGCGCGTGCCGACGGTGGTCCAGGTAGTGGCGCCGTCCTTGCCGTTCTTGTCGCGCTGGTACAGGGCCACGAATTCCATGCTGAAGTCGCGCGTCGGCTGGATCACCACGTCGTTGAAGACGCGCAGGCGGGTGTAGTCGGAGCCGAGCAGGGTGCTGCCCGACGGGCCGATGCGCGCGCAGCACGGGCCGTTGATGCCGGTGCCGGGGCCGACGCCGTACTGCACGCCGAAGGTGTTGCCGCCGCCGAAGACCTTGGCCTGGCGGTGGAACACCGACATCTGCCAGCCGTCGTGGGTGGTCTTGTCCTGGCCCTGGGCCGAGATGAAGGAGGCCGCGAAATCCAGCGTGCCGTTGGGGTTGACCGGCAGGCCTTCATACACCAGGTTCTGGCGCAGGGCGGACGGCGAATCCACCACCTTGCCGGTGACCGGATCGGTCTTGTTGAAGTCGTCGTCCTTGAAGACCGCGTAGCTGATCTTGCCGGCGCCCAGCGGATAACCGTCGATGCCGCCGCCGGTGCCGTTCATGTTGATGTACTGCATATCCAGCATGTGGATGTCGGGACGGTAGTAGTGGCGCTTGCCGACCCAGACGATGCCGCCGTTCATGAACGGCAGGTTCTTCGCTTCGATGTAGGCCTTGGACACGCCCAGCTTGGCGTCGCCGAAGTCGGAGCTGTTCTTGTAGGCGTCGGCCCAGAAGGTGCCGACGAAGGTGGCGCCGTTGGCGGCCTTGGCCAGTTCCTTGGTGTAGCCCAGTTCCGTGAAGCTGTCGCACTCGTTGCCGAGGCGGTAGGCCATGGTGATGCCGCCCAGGCCGTAGCACGTTTGCGTGCCGCCGTGGTTGCTGGTGCCGCCGCCGGCGCGCAGATAGCCGTGGAAGCCTTCGGTTTCGTGGTCGCCGGCGACGGCGGCGCCGCAGGACAGGGCCAGCGCAATGGCGGCGGGCAGGGAACGGCGGATGAATCGGTTCATCATAAGGTTGGTCTCCGGTATAAATTTGTTATGTGTTTTTGCTACCGGAACGGACAGTAGCATCGGCCGGAATGTGATTCCAGCAAGCGCTGGCGAAGGCGCGGGATGCTACTTAAGTGGTTGATTTATATGAAAAATTGGCTCATTGGCGGCAAGCCTGCGCTAACAAAACTTTACAAAGCCCCAGCATGTTGCGCTGCAGCGGCTGCAACACTTTGCAATAAATCCATACGCTTTCTTGCAAAATGCTGTGCATCCTTACCATCGTTTCAAGAATGCTTTGGGTTATAGTCTGTCCACACGAAATGCCATCCCCAGAATGGCTTCAAAAAACATGACGGAGACCTTTCCCCACAAGCTGCGCCTTGCCGTGTGCCTGCTATTGAGCCTGGCGGGGATGGCCGCGTCCTGCGCCGCCCGCGCGGAATCCCTGCAGGTGCTGCACTGGTGGAAGTCGGCCAGCGAGCGCAAGGCGGTCGACCTGATCGCGGCGCGCCTGGAGTCCGAGGCCGATATCGGCTGGCGCGACAGCATGGTGCCCAGCGGCTCGGGCGCCGGCGCCGGCATCGTGCTGCGCAGCCGCATGCTGGCCAAGGACGCGCCGGAAGTGGCCCAGGTGAACGGCATCGTCATCCGCGACTGGGCCCGGCTCGACCTGCTGCTGGACCTGGACGCGGTGGCCGCCGCCGGCAAATGGGACAAGCAGCTGCTGCCCACCGTGGCCGAGGCCATCAAGTCGGACGGCCATGTGTACGCGGCGCCGGTCGGCATCCACCGCATGAACACGCTGTTCTACAACCGCAAGCTGCTGGCCCGCCTCAACCTGGCGGTGCCGGAAACCTGGACCCAGTTCGAGCACGCCGCCGCCAGGCTGCACCAGGCCGGCGTGGTGCCGCTGGCGCAGAGCAGCGAGCCGTGGCAGGTGACCACCTTGTTCGAGGCGCTGGTGCTGTCCGAGGGCGCCGAGTTCCACCGCGACCTGTTCCAGCGCCGCAGCGCCGCCGCCTACACCGATGCGCGCCTGGCCACCTCCCTGCAGCGCCTGCGCGGCCTGAAGAAATGGATGGGCAGCCCGATCGCCGAGCGCAGCTGGGACGAGGGGGTGCGCGAGCTGGCCGACGGCCGCGCCGCCTTCATGGTGATGGGCGACTGGGCCAAGGGCGAGCTGGTGTCGCGCGGGCTGACGGTGGAGGAGGGCTTCGGCTGCGCCGCTGCCCCGGGCACGGCCAGCTATCACCTGTACAACATCGACACGCTGGGCATGCTGGCCACGCGCGAATCGCACCGCCCGGCGCAGGAGAAACTGGCCGCGCTGATCATGTCGCCCGCGCTGCAGAACGACTACAACCAGATCAAGGGCTCCATCCCGGTGCTGCGCAATCCGGTGCTGTCCAAGATGGACAGCTGCGCGCGCGCCTCGTGGAAGCTGTTCACCAGCGGGCCGGAAGCGCTGGTGCCCAGCCTGGTGCACCGCATGGCCACCGAGGAGATCGTGCGCGACGCCATCGTGGCGGAGGTGCACCGCTACTTCCTGGACGATAATGCGAGTGTGGCCGACACCCAGCGCAGGCTGGGCACCATCGCCCGCACCTTTACCAAGACACGATAGCCAAGACGAGATAAGTATCATCATGCGCAAGATCCTGATCGTCGACGACGACCAAAAAACCCGTACCCTGCTGAAGACCTACCTGGAGAAAAACCAGTACGACGTCGGCCTGGCCCACGACGGCCAGACTTTCCTGGCCGAGTTCAACCGCTACGCCGACGAGCTGTCGCTGGTGATCCTGGACGTGATGCTGCCGGACACGGACGGCTTCGCGCTGTGCAAGGCGGTGCGCAGCCGTTCCAATGTGCCCATCATCATGCTCACCGCCAGCTCGGACGAGACCGACCGCGTGGTGGGCCTGGAGCTGGGCGCGGACGATTACGTGTCCAAGCCCTACAGCCCGCGCGAGCTGCTGGCGCGCATCAAGGCCATCCACCGCCGCACCGGCATGGGCAACGAGTCGGCGCCGCGCTACTACCGCTTTGTCGGCTTCACGCTGGACACGGTGGCGCGCACCGTCACCGACGCGGCCGGCGAAATCGTGCCGTTGACGGGGCTCGACTTCCAGCTGCTGAAATACTTCGTCGAACACGCGGGCGACATCCTGGACCGCAGCGCGCTGTGCGAAGGCACGCGCGGACGCGACTCCGGCCCGCTGGACCGCTTCCTGGACGTGCAGATCAGCCGCTTGCGCCTGCGCCTGAACGACGGCGGCCGCAATCCGCTGCTGATCAAGACCGTGCGCGGCGCCGGCTACGTGTTCTCGGCCGACGTCACCGCGTCCAATGCATAGCGGCGGCACCGGGCCCGGCCCCGCGCCTGCCGGGCGGGGCACGCGCTGGCTGGATCGGCTTTTGCCGCAGTCACTGTTGGGCCGCCTGACGCTGGTGATGATGATCGGCGTGCTGCTGACCCAGCTGGTGGGCAACATCATCTGGGCCGCGCAGCGCCGCGCCGAGGCGCTCAGCGAAACCAGCACCGCCTCGCAGCACCTGGCGCACAGCGCGGCCAGCGCGGTGCGCTTTTTCCTCAGCCTGCCGCCCAACTACCGGCCGCTCATCATCCAGCAGTTCCGCGAAATGGGCGGCACGCGCTTCCTGGTCAACATCAACCAGGCGCCGGTGCAGGTGCGCGCCATCGCCGGCCAGGAACTGGCGGACGCCGCGCTCAAACAGGTGCGCGCCACGCTGAAGGAAGACCTGCCGAACATCTCGCAGGTGCGGCTGGCCTTCGCCTGGCCGGACAAGCTGCCGGTGGGCGACGACGGCGCCACCATCGCAGACCTGCCGGACACCTGGGTGCAGCACATCATGCTGACCAAGCCGGCGCCGGTGCTGTTGATCCAGGTCGAGATGGACCCCGGCCACTGGCTCTACCTGGCCACGCTGATGCCCAACCCGTACTTCCTCGAAACCGGCAACCCGCTCACGCGCGACCGGCTGCTGCTGCAGGCGCTGTCGCTGGCGGCGGTGCTGCTGCTGTCCATCATGGTGGTGCGCTGGATCACGCGGCCGCTGGCGGCGCTGTCGGAGGCGGCCACCGCCTTCGGCCAAGGCGGCAACGCGCCCGCGCTGCCGGAAACCGGCAGCCGCGAGTTCGTCAACACGGCGCGCGCCTTCGAAGCCATGCGCCAGCGCATCCAGCGCTACATCGAGGACCGCGAACGGCTGTTCGTCTCCATCTCGCACGACCTGCGCACGCCCATCATGCGCCTCAAGCTGCGCACCGAACTGCTGGACGACGAGGCCATGCAAAGCGAATTCCACGACGACCTCGACGAGCTGGACATGATGGTCAAGGGCGCGCTGCAAACCGTGAAGGACAGCGACATCCACGAGAACCCCACCGAGGTGCGGCTGGACGCGCTGCTGGGCCGCATGGTGCGCGACGCGCAGCTGGCCGGGCACGCGGTGTCCTTCAGCGCCTCGGGCCTGAGCGTGGCGGCCAAGCCGCTGGCGCTCAAGCGCGCCATCGGCAACCTGCTGAACAACGCGCTGCACTACGGGAGGCAAGTGGAGATGGCGGTGCGCGAGCACGCCGGCAATATCGAAATCGAAGTGCGCGACCATGGCCCCGGCGTGCCGGAGGAGGCGCTGCCCGGCCTGTTCGAGCCCTACGTGCGGCTGGAGCACGGCCGCAACCAGAACAACAGCGGCATGGGCCTGGGGCTGGGCATCGCCCGTGGTATCGTGCAGGCACACGGCGGCGAACTGCTGCTGGCCAACGCGCCCGGCGGCGGCTTCCGCGCCACCATCGTGCTGCCGGGAGGCGCGTTCGTTCCCCTTTAAAAAGAAGGTCGAAGAAGGCTGACATGAGCAAATCACTGCGGTTGTCCGAAAAATGGTTCCAGCGCGGCCTGTGGCTGGTGGCGCTGGCGTTCGCGTGGTTCCTGATCGGCCTGGGCGGCAAGGTGGTCGGCAACCTGGGCGGCGTGGAGGACACGCTGACCGTAGAGCAGTTCATGCAGCAGCCGCGCGCCGCGCAGCTCAAGCACGCGCTGGCTCAGCAGCAGCGCCGCCAGGCGGACGCCAACGCGGCTTTGCAGCAGGCGCGCCAGAAGCACCAGGTGGCGGTGGCCAACAGCCGTTCCACCCGCGAGACCTTCGACAACTGGCTGGCCACCCGCAGCGTCACGGCGCGCTCCGAGCAGGACCCGGAAGTGCTGAAGCGCACCCGCGAGCTGGACGCGCTGGCCGCCGCCGAGCGCCAGGCGCTGGCGCTGGTGGAAGCGCAGGAGCAAGCCTACCTGGACGCCAGCCAGGCCAGGGACAGGGCGCAGGAGCAGTGGAACGAACTGGAGCAGGCCGCGCGCGGCCCGTACGGCGACGCGCTGCAGGCCAGGGAGCTGCGCGTGTTCGGCTACCGCCTGCTGCTCACGCTGCCGCTGCTGGTGCTGGCGGGCTGGCTGTTCAAGACGCAGCGCAAGGGCAAGTACTGGCCCTTCGTGTGGGGCTTCATCATCTTCGCCGGCTTCGCCTTCTTCGTCGAACTGGTGCCCTACCTGCCGAGCTACGGCGGCTATGTGCGCTACCTGGTCGGCATTGCGCTGACGGTGCTGATCGGGCGCCAGGCCATCGTCTCGCTGCAGCGCTACCTGGAGCGGCAGAAGGCGGCCGAAGCCATGCCCGACCGGCAGCGCCGCGAAACGCTGCAATACGACGTGGCGCTGGCGCGGTTGGCGAAAAGCGTGTGTCCCGGCTGCGAGCGCAAGGTGGACCTGAAAGACCCGGCGATCGACTTCTGCCCGCACTGCGGCATCGGCCTGTACGACCGCTGCGCCAGCTGCCGGACCCGCAAAAACGCCTTCAGCCGCTTCTGCCACGCCTGCGGCAGCGCCGCCCAGGCCGCCCCGCAGCAGGCCGAATCCGCCGCCAAAATGTAATCTGCCCCGCGTTTTTTGCAGTTCGTCGCAATTCCCTCCCGGGCGGGAAGGGCTTGGGTATAGTGCTGGAATACCGATAATGTGCGGCCAGTCGGCATATGGCCGCCGCCCCGAGGATTCCAGACATGACCATTTCCGCCCGCATTCTCTACCACTTCGGCCTGCTGCTGGCCGCCCTCGGCCTGATCCTGCCGGCCGCCCGCGCCGCCGACGAGATCGTGACCGAAACCCGCGCCATCGATGCGCGCGTGGTGCGGGTCAAGCTGGATGGGGTGATCGACCTGAAGTTGCGGCGAGGCGACACGCCTTCGCTGACCGTCACCGCCGACAAGCGCTATATCGGGAAAATCACCACCGCCCAGTCGGGCGACACGCTGCACCTCGATTCGGACGTGCACGGCTTCAAGCTGAAGCGCTCAACCCTGCGCGCCGAACTGGTGCTGCCCAACCTGCGCCAGGTGGTGTCGGACGGCGTGGGCACCACCGAGGTGACCGGTTTCAGCGGCGACGACATCGAGCTGACGCTGGAGGGCGCCGGCAGCATGAAGGTGGTGTGTGACTACCGCACCATGCGCGTCAGCCTGGGGGGCGTGGGCAGCATGCACGTGTGGGCCAGCGAGAACGACAGCGTGGAGCTGGACCTGCAGGGCGCCGGCTACGTCACCCTCGGCGGGCGCAGCAAGATGCTGAAGGCCACGCTGGGCGGCCTGGGCGGCCTGAACGCGCAGCAGTTCCAGGCCGACAGCGTCAGCCTCGAATTGAGCGGCCTGGGCAACGCCACCGTCACCGCACGCGACAACGCCACCTTGAACCTTAGCGGGTTGGGGTCGGTCACAGTCTTTGGCAAGCCGGCCAACCGCAACGTGAGCGTGGACGGGCTCGGCAAGGTCAGCTGGAAGTGACCTTCAGGCGACACGCGAATAAATGGTGCCGCGCGGGAGCGCGGTAATAAGAGACACAAGTACCCATTTCTTGAGCAACATGAAAAAACTATTACAAGCAGTGATCGCGATCGGATTCGCGCTGGGCGTGCACAGCGCCGCGTGGGCCGGCTTCGCGGAAGGGGCCACGGCCTACAACAACCGCAACTACAGCCTGGCGTACAAGGAAATCGAGCCCTTGGCGCGCGCCGGCAACAAGGACGCCGAGCATTTGCTCGGCTTGATGTACTACATGGGCCGCGGCGTGCCGCAGGACTACAAGCAGGCGCTGAACTGGCACCGCAAGGCGGCCGTCAAGGGCAAGGCCGACGCGCAGTACGTGGTAGGCGCCATGTATTACACCGGCAACGCGGTGATCCAGGACCACAAGCAGGCCGTGGTCTGGTTCCGCAAGGCGGCCGAGCAGGGCCATCCGGACGCGCAGCAGACGCTGGGCCTGATGTACCGTTACCACATCGGCGGCATGCCGCAGGATAACGTGCTGGCCTATATGCTGTGGAACCTGGCCGCCGCCAACGGCTCGGCCAACGCCGCCGAGCAGCGCGCCGCCGTGGTCAAGAAGATGACGCCGGAGCAGATCGAGGAAGGCCAGGCGCTGTCGGCCGCGTGGAAGGTGGGCACGCCGCTGCCCAGGCAGTCGCGCACCGGCGGCGGCTAAGACGGCCGGGCTATCGTACAATCGCCCTTTCACTACGAGAGGGCAGCCATGCGTGCGATAGAAATTTCCCAGCCCGGCCCGGCGGACGTGCTGCGCCTGTGCGAGCGTCCGGTCCCCGAATTCAAGGCGGGCGAGGTGCTGATCAAGGTGCACGCGGCCGGCATCAACCGGCCGGACGTGTTCCAGCGCCTGGGCAGCTACGCGCCGCCGCCGGGCGCGTCCGACTTGCCGGGCCTGGAAGTGGCCGGCGAAATCGTCGGCGGCGACCTGGCCGGCAGCCGCTTCAGCAAGGGCGACCTGGTATGCGCGCTGGCGCAGGGCGGCGGCTACGCGGAATACTGCACCGCCCCGGCGGAGCAGTGCCTGCCCGTGCCGAAAGGCTGGTCGATGCTGGAAGCGGCCTCGCTGCCGGAAACCTTCTTCACCGTGTGGAGCAATGTGTTCGACCGCGCCCACCTGATGCAGGGTGAAACCCTGCTGGTGCAGGGCGGCACCTCCGGCATCGGCGTGACGGCCATCCAGCTGGCGGCCGCCATGGGCCACCGCGTGTTCGCCACCGCCGGCAGCGACGAGAAGGCGCGCATCTGCGAGCAGCTGGGCGCCGCGCGCGGCATCAACTACAAGAGCGAGGACTTTGCCGCCGTGGTCAAGCAGCTGACGGACGGCAAGGGCGTGGACGTGATCCTGGACATGGTGGGCGGCGACTACCTGCCGCGCGAGATCAACTGCCTGGCCGACGACGGCCGCATCGCCGTGATCGCGCTGCTGGGCGGCGCCAAGGCCACGCTGGACCTGGGCCAGGTGCTGCGGCGCCGCCTCACCGTCACCGGTTCCACCCTGCGCCCGCGCCCGGTGGCTTTCAAGGCCCGCATCGCGGCGCAGCTGCGCGCGCGCGTCTGGCCGCTGCTGGAATCGGGCGCCATCAAGCCGGTGATCCACCAGGTTTTCCCGCTGGAGCAGGCCGCCGCCGCGCACGCGCTGATGGAAAGCAGCACCCATGTGGGCAAAATCATGCTGCAAGTCGCGTAAGCGCGGCCAAAGCGTAATCAGATTGCCAACATTGCCGCCACACTGTGGCAGCACCGGTTTGACCCCGGTTTGCGGCTCGCGTTAAAATAGCGGGTTATTGAACTTTAGGCTACTATGCGACGCAAACTCGTCATCGGAAATTGGAAAATGAACGGCAGCCGCGACAGCAATGCTGCGCTGTTGTCCGGCATTACGGCTGGCGTTGCGGCTGACTCCGCGGCCAGGCAGGCTGATTGCGCCGTCTGCGCGCCCGCGCCTTACCTGGCACAATGCCAGGCCGCGCTGACGGGCTCGCCGGTCGCATGGGGTGCGCAGGACGTGTCGGCCTATGCCGCAGGCGCCTACACCGGCGAAGTGGCGGCCTCCATGCTGGCCGATTTCGCGTGCCGCTACGTGATCGTGGGCCATTCGGAGCGCCGCGCTTACCACCATGAGAGCAATGAGCTGGTGGCGCAGAAGGCGCTGGCCGCGCTGTCGGCCGGCCTGGTGCCGGTGGTGTGCGTGGGCGAAACGCTGGCCGAACGCGAGGCGGGGCGCACCGCCGTGGTGGTGTGCGCGCAGCTGCAGGCAGTGCTGGACGTGCTGGACACGGCGGCGCTGGGCAAGATCGTGCTGGCTTACGAGCCGGTGTGGGCCATCGGCACCGGCAAGACCGCCACGCCGGCCATGGCGCAGGAAGTGCACGCGCAGTTGCGCCAGCAAGTCGCCACGCGCGACGCGGCGGCAGCGGCCGGCATGCAGATCCTGTACGGCGGCAGCATGAAGCCGGAGAATGCGAAAGAATTGCTGGCCCAGCCGGATATCGACGGCGGCCTGATTGGCGGCGCGGCGCTGAAGGCGGCGGATTTCCTCGCCATCGTGCACGCGGCCGGGTAATAAGAATAAGCTACGAGTTAACTGATACACCTTCAACTGGAAATGGAATAGCATGAACACTTTGCACAACCTCATCGTCGTCGTCCAGGTGCTGTCGGCCCTGGCCATTATCGCCCTGGTGCTGCTGCAGCACGGCAAGGGCGCCGACATGGGCGCCGCCTTCGGCTCGGGCGCTTCGGGCAGCCTGTTCGGCGCCAGCGGCTCGTCCAACTTCATGTCGAAGTCGACCGCCGTGGCCGCCGCCATCTTCTTCGGCGCCACGCTGGCGCTGGCATCGATCGCCAGCAACCGCGGCGTGAGCACCGGCGGCGGCGTGATGGACAAGATCACCGCTCCTGCGCCAACCAAGGGCACGGCCGCGATCCCGGCCGCCGCGCCGGCCGCGCCGGCAGCCCCGACCGCAGCTGAAGCCGCCGCCGCCGCAGGCGTGCCTGCCGCTGCTCCTGCTGCGCCGGCACCAGTACCTGCACCAGCCCCTGCGCCGGCGCCGCAAAAGTAATACCTGATATTCCCGGAATCGAGGATGCCCTCGATACTCTAGGAATTCAGTCAAGCTTTACCGTTTTCTTCTTGTTTTGCCGCAATACGCATTAACAAAGCAGTGAAATCACTGTAGAATAACGGGCTTAACGCCGACGTGGTGAAATTGGTAGACACGCTATCTTGAGGGGGTAGTGGCGAAAGCTGTACGAGTTCGAGTCTCGTCGTCGGCACCAAAGAAATACAGAAAGCCAGCAGGTGCGTCTGGGCAGGGGAAATCCCGCCGTCCGGGCCTAAGCTGGTTTTTTTACGAGGATGTGTCGTTTGATCCTGGTCTCAATGTTGATTGGGGTCGAGCGTTAAATGCACCGCAGGGTAGCGCGGCGCCTTCCTAACCGATCGTTCAACATTAAGCTCATCAATGAACCTCGAAAATTACTTCCCCGTTCTCTTATTCCTGCTCGTCGGCGTCGGTGTCGGCGTAGTTCCCCAGGTGCTCGGCCGTCTGCTCGGTCCACACAAGCCTGACGCGGCCAAATTGTCCCCTTACGAGTGCGGTTTCGAAGCCTTCGAAGACGCGCGCATGAAATTCGACGTACGATACTACCTCGTCGCAATTCTGTTTATTTTGTTCGATCTGGAAACGGCATTCTTCTTCCCATGGGGCGTGTCGATGCGCGAACTGGGCTGGCAAGGTTTCGTTACGATGATGGTGTTCATCGCCGAATTCGTGGTCGGTTTTTGGTATATCTGGAAGAAAGGTGCCCTTGATTGGGAATAAGCCATGGCTATTGAAGGCGTATTAAACGAAGGTTTCATCACCACCACAGCCGACAAGCTGATCAACTGGGCGCGCACCGGGTCGATGTTCCCGATGACGTTCGGCCTGGCATGCTGCGCGGTTGAAATGATGCACGTGGGCGCAGCCCGCTACGATCTGGACCGCTTCGGCATCGTGTTCCGTCCCTCGCCACGCCAGTCCGACGTGATGATTGTGGCCGGCACGCTGTGCAACAAGATGGCGCCGGCACTGCGCAAGGTCTACGACCAGATGTCCGAGCCGCGCTGGGTCATCTCGATGGGCTCCTGCGCCAACGGCGGCGGCTACTATCACTATTCCTACTCCGTGGTGCGCGGTTGCGACCGCATCGTACCGGTGGACGTGTACGTGCCGGGCTGTCCGCCCACGGCCGAAGCGCTGCTGTACGGCATCCTGCAGTTGCAGAACAAGATCAAGCGTACCAACACGATCGCACGCTAAACGGGGCGCTTCAGAACTATGAGTACACAATTGGAAGTCTTGCAAAACGCCCTGGCTACGGCTTTGGGCGATCGCGTTACTACGGTAGTAGCGCTGGGTGAAATCACCCTGACCGTGAAAGCGGCCGATTATTACGCCGTCATGCAGACCCTGCGCGACGACGCCACGCTGCATTTCGAGCAGATGATCGACCTGTGCGGCGTCGACTATTCGACCTACGGCGAAGGCACGTGGGACGGCTTGCGTTTCGCGGTCGTGTCGCACCTGCTGTCGGTCAAGCACAACTGGCGCGTGCGCGTGCGCGTGTTCGCGCCCGACGACGACATGCCGGTGGTGGCGTCCGTGATGCCGATCTGGCGTGCCGTCAACTGGTACGAGCGCGAAGCGTTCGACCTGCTGGGCATCCTGTTCGAAGGCCACAACGACCTGCGCCGCATCCTGACCGACTACGGTTTCGTGGGCCATCCGTTCCGCAAGGATTTCCCGGTCTCCGGCTATGTGGAAATGCGCTACGACGAAGCACAGAAGCGCGTGATCTACCAGCCTGTGACGATCGAGCCGCGCGAAAACGTGCCGCGCGTGATCCGCGAAGAAAACTACGGGATGAAATAATGGCTGAGATTAAGAACTACACCCTGAACTTTGGTCCGCAGCACCCGGCAGCGCACGGCGTGCTGCGCCTGGTGCTGGAGCTGGACGGCGAAGTGATCCAGCGCGCCGACCCGCACATCGGCCTGCTGCACCGCGGCACCGAGAAGCTGGCCGAGCAGAAGACCTACCTGCAGTCCGTGCCCTACATGGACCGCCTCGACTACGTGTCGATGATGTGCAACGAGCACGCCTACGTGATGGCGATCGAGAAGCTGCTGGGCATTGAAGTGCCGCTGCGCGCACAGTACATCCGCGTCATGTTCGACGAGATGACCCGCCTGCTGAACCACCTGATGTGGCTGGGCGCGCACGCGCTCGACGTGGGCGCCATGGGGCCGTTCCTGTACGCCTTCCGCGACCGCGAAGACCTGTTCGACTGCTACGAAGCGGTGTCGGGCGCGCGCATGCACGCGGCTTACTACCGTCCGGGCGGCGTGTACCGCGACCTGCCGGATTCCATGCCGCAGCACAAGGCCTCGCCGATCAAGTCGGCCAAGACCATCAAGGAGCTGAACGACAACCGCCAGGGCTCGCTGCTCGACTTCATCGAAGACTTCAGCAACCGCTTCCCGACCTATGTCGACGAATACGAAACGCTGCTGACCGACAACCGTATCTGGAAACAGCGTACCGTCGGCATCGGCGTGGTCACGCCGGAAGACGCGCTGGCCATGGGCTTCACCGGCGCCATGCTGCGCGGTTCGGGCATCGAGTGGGATCTGCGCAAGCACCAGCCGTACGAAGTGTACGACCTGATGGACTTCGACATCCCGGTCGGCACCAACGGCGACTGCTACGACCGCTACCTGGTGCGCATCGAAGAAATGCGCCAGGCCAACCGCATCATCAAGCAGTGCGTGGAATGGCTGCGCAACAATCCGGGTCCGGTCATGTCCAGCAACCGCAAGGTGGCGCCGCCGTCGCGCGTGGACATGAAAACCAACATGGAATCGCTGATCCACCACTTCAAGCTGTTTACCGAAGGCTTCCATGTGCCGCCGGGCGAAGCATACGCCGCGGTGGAGCACCCGAAAGGCGAGTTCGGCATCTACCTGCTATCGGACGGCGCCAATAAACCATACCGCATGAAGCTGCGCGCGCCAGACTACGCCCACCTGCAGTCGCTGGACGAAATGGCGCGCGGCCACATGATTGCCGATGCCGTGACCATCATTGGTACGCAGGACATCGTGTTCGGCAGTATTGACCGCTAAGTTCGAGAGGCGAAAAGAATGTTGTTATCAGAGCAGTGCTACAAAAAGATCGACCGCGAACTGGCCAAGTATCCGGACGACCAGCGCCAGTCCGCCGTGATGGCCGCGCTGGCCCACGCCCAGGTTGAACTGGGCTGGGTGTCGACCCAAGTGATGCAGGAACTGGCCGACTACATCCGCATGCCGGCCATCGCCGTGCAGGAAGTGGCCACTTTCTACAATATGTACAACACCAAGCCGGTGGGCAAGCACAAGATCACCGTGTGCACCAACCTGCCGTGCGCCCTGTCGGGCGGCGAGCGCGCCGCGCACCACCTGAAGCAGAAGCTGGGCATCGATTACCGCGACACCACCGAAGACGGCGAATTCACGCTGATGGAAGGCGAGTGCATGGGCGCCTGCGGCGACGCGCCGGTGCTGCTGGTAAACAACCACCGCATGTGCTCGTTCATGTCGAACGACAAGATCGACGCGCTCGTGGTTGAACTGAAGGAATCCAACAAATGACCAGTCTGCACGACCGTCACATCAAGCCGCTGATCCTGAAGGATCTGAACGGCGACAACTGGCACCTGGCCGACTACGTCAAGCGTGGCGGCTACTCGGCGCTGCGCCGCATCCTGGAAGAGAAGATCGCCCCGGAAACCATCATCGCCGATCTGAAAACCTCCGGCCTGCGCGGCCGCGGCGGCGCCGGTTTCCCGACCGGCCTGAAGTGGAGCTTCATGCCGCGCCAGTTCCCCGGGCAGAAGTACCTCGTCTGCAATACAGATGAGGGCGAGCCGGGCACGTTCAAGGACCGCGACATCATCCGCTACAATCCGCACGCGCTGATCGAAGGCATGGCCATCGGCGCCTACGCGATGGGCATCACCGTGGGCTACAACTACATCCACGGCGAGATCTTCCAGGAATACCTGCGCTTTGAAGAAGCGCTGGAAGAGGCGCGCGCCGCCGGCTTCCTGGGCGACAAGATCATGGGCAGCGAGTTCAGCTTCCAGCTGCACGCGCACCACGGCTACGGCGCCTACATCTGCGGCGAGGAAACCGCGCTGCTGGAATCGCTGGAAGGCAAAAAAGGCCAGCCGCGCTTCAAGCCGCCTTTCCCTGCGTCGTTCGGCCTGTACGGCAAGCCGACCACCATCAACAACACGGAAACCTTCGCCGCCGTCCCGTTCATCCTGAACATCGGCGCGGAGAACTACCTGGCGCTGGGCAAGCCGAACAACGGCGGCACCAAGATCTTCTCGATCTCGGGCGACATCGAGCGTCCGGGCAACTACGAAGTCCCGCTGGGCACCTCGTTCGCCGAGTTCCTGGAACTGGCCGGCGGCATGCGCGGCGGCAAGAAGATCAAGGCTGTCATTCCCGGCGGCTCGTCGGCGCCGGTGGTGCGCGGCGAGATCATGATGCAAACCGATCTGGACTATGACTCGATCGCCAAGGCCGGCTCCATGCTGGGCTCGGGCGCCATCATCGTCATGGACGAGACGCGCTGCATGGTCAAGGCGCTGGAACGCCTGTCCTACTTCTACTTCGAAGAATCGTGCGGCCAGTGCACCCCGTGCCGCGAAGGCACGGGCTGGATGTACCGCGTGGTCCACCGCATCGAGCACGGCCAGGGCCGTCCGGAAGATCTGGACCTGCTGAATTCGGTCGCCGACAACATCCAGGGCCGCACCATTTGCGCCCTGGGCGATGCCGCCGCGATGCCGGTACGCGCCTTCGTCAAGCAATTCCGCGAAGAATTTGAATATCACGTCGAGCACAAGCATTGCTTGGTGCCCGCTTACCTCTAAGCTGCGTAACGATCACCATGGTTGAAATCGAAATAGACGGCAAGAAAGTCGAAGTCCCTGCTGGTAGCATGGTGATGGACGCTGCCAACAAATTGGGAACCTACATCCCGCACTTCTGCTATCACAAGAAATTGTCGATCGCAGCGAACTGCCGCATGTGCCTGGTCGAAGTGGAAAAGGCGCCCAAGCCTTTGCCCGCTTGCGCCACGCCCGTGTCCGCCGGCATGATCGTGCGCTCGCACAGCGAAAAGGCGGTGCAGGCGCAGAAGTCGGTGATGGAGTTCCTGCTGATTAACCACCCGCTGGACTGCCCGATCTGCGATCAGGGCGGCGAATGCCAGCTGCAGGACTTGGCGGTGGGCTACGGCAAGGGCGAATCGCGCTACCAGGAAGACAAGCGCGTGGTCGTGCCGAAGCAGGCCGGTCCGCTGGTGTCCATGCAGGAAATGGCGCGCTGCATCCAGTGCACCCGCTGCGTGCGTTTCGGCCAGGAAGTGGCCGGCGTGATGGAGCTGGGCATGATCGGCCGCGGCGAACACTCGGAAATCACCAGCTTCGTGGGCGAAGCGGTGAGCTCCGAAATGTCGGGCAATATGATCGACCTGTGCCCGGTGGGCGCGCTGACCTCCAAGCCGTTCCGCTACAGCGCCCGCACCTGGGAACTGTCGCGCCGCAAATCCGTTTCCCCGCACGACTCGCTGGGCGCCAACCTGATCGTCCAGGTCAAGGGCGGCAAAGTGATGCGCGTGCTGCCGCTGGAAAACGACTCGGTCAACGAGTGCTGGATCTCCGACAAGGACCGCTTCTCCTACGAGGCGCTGGACAGCGCCGAGCGCCTGACCCAGCCGATGCTGAAGCAGGGCGGCGAGTGGAAAGAGGTGGACTGGCAGACCGCGCTGGAATACGTGGCGCACGGCCTAAAGAACATCAAGCATGAACACGGCGCCGACGCCATCGCTTCCTACGCGACCCCGCATTCGACCACCGAAGAACTGCACCTGCTGCAAAAGCTGACCCGCTCGCTCGGTTCCGAGCACGTCGACTTCCGCCTGCGCCAGAGCGATTTCGCGCTGGACGGCGAAGTATCGCCATGGCTGGGCATGCCGGTTGCCGACGTGACCGGCCTGCAGCGCGTGTTCGTCATCGGTTCCTTCCTGCGCAAGGACCACCCGCTGCTGGCGACCCGCATCCGCGCCGCCGTCAAGTCGGGCGCCAAGCTGTCGGTACTGAACGGCACCGCCGACGACAGCCTGATCACCGTCGCCAACCAGATCACCGCCGCGCCGTCCGACTGGCTGGCCGCGCTGTCGCAAGTGGTGGTGGCCGTGGCCGCCGCGAAAGAAGCGGCTGCGCCTGCAGGTTTCGAGGGCATCGAAGCATCCGACGCCGCCAAGGCGATCGCCGCTTCGCTGCTGTCCGGTGAACGCAAGGCCGTGTTCCTGGGCAACGCCGCCGCCGCGCATCCGCAAGCGTCCGCGCTGCACGCCGCCGCGCAGTGGATCGCCGAACAGACCGGCGCCAAGCTGGGCTACCTGGTGGACGCCGCCAACACCGTCGGCGGCTACCTGGTGAACGCCACCGCGAAGAACGCCGCGCCGGCATTCAGCGCGCCGAAGAAAGCCTACCTGCTGCTGAACGCGGAACCGGAACTGGATGCGGCCAATCCGCAAGCCGCCGCCGCCGCGCTGAAGCAAGCCGAGATGGTGGTCGTCATGTCCGCCTTCAAGCACGGCATGGACTACGCCGACGTGCTGCTGCCGATCGCGCCGTTCAGCGAAACCTCGGGCACCTTCGTCAACGCCGAAGGCCGCGCACAGAGCTTCAACGGCACCGTCAAGCCGCTGGCTGAAGCGCGTCCGGCCTGGAAAGTGCTGCGCGTGCTGGGCAACGTGCTGGGCCTGTCCGGTTTCGACTACGACACCTCGGAAGCCATCCGCGACGAGCTGTTCGGCAAAGGCGTGACCGACCTGTCGGCCAAGCTGAACAACCTGTCGAAGAAAGCCGTGTCGTCGGCAACCTTCGGCACTGCCGGTTCGCTGGAGCGCCTGGCCGACGTGCCGATCCACTTCGCCGACGCCATCGCGCGCCGCTCCGGTCCGCTGCTGGCCACCATCGACGGCGCCGCCCCCGTGGCGCGCATCTCGGTGGCCACCGCCGCCGCGCTGGGCATCAAGGCCGGCGACAAAGTAAGCGTGACCCAGGGTAGCGGCTCGGCCGTGCTGGAAGCCGTGATCGACGCTGGCCTGCCGGCCAACGTGGTCCGCGTGCCTGCCGCACACGAATCGACCGCCAAGCTGGGCGCCATGTTCGGTGCCATCACCGTAGCCAAAGCAGGGGAGGCCAAGTAATGGCGCTGGAATTCGTCAACACCATCACCACCACCGGCTCCGACCTGCTGGGCCCGCAAGTGTGGTTCTTCGTCTGGACCATGATCAAGCTGCTGTGCGTGCTGCTGCCGCTGATGGGCCTGGTCGCTTACGCCACCCTGTGGGAGCGCAAGCTGATCGGCTGGATCCAGATCCGTATCGGCCCTAACCGCGTCGGTCCGGGCGGCCTGCTGCAGCCGATCGCCGACGCGCTGAAACTGCTGCTCAAAGAGATCGTGATCCCGACCAAGGCCGCCAAGGGCCTGTTCGTGATCGGTCCCGTGATGACCATCATGCCGGCGCTGGCCGCCTGGTCTGTGGTGCCGTTCGGTCCGGAAGCCGTGCTGGCCAACGTCAACGCCGGCCTGCTGCTGCTGATGGCGATCACCTCGATGGAAGTGTACGGCGTGATCATCGCCGGTTGGGCATCGAACTCGAAGTTCTCCTTCCTGGGCGCGATGCGCGCCTCGGCGCAGATGATCTCCTACGAAATCCCGATGGGCTTCGTGCTGGTGGTGATCCTGATGGTGTCCGGTTCGCTGAACTTCATCGACATCGTCGGCATGCAGGCCAAGGGCCAGATGGTCGACGCCGGCATGAACTTCCTGTCGTGGAACTGGCTGCCGCTGCTGCCGCTGTTCGTGATCTACCTGACCTCCGGCCTGGCCGAGACCAACCGCCACCCGTTCGACGTGGTGGAAGGCGAGTCGGAAATCGTGGCCGGCCACATGGTGGAATACTCGGGCATGTCGTACGCCATGTTCATGCTGGCCGAATACGCCAACATGATCCTGGTCGGCGTGCTGGCATCGATCATGTTCCTGGGCGGCTGGGCTGCACCGTTCTCGTTCCTGGAATTCGGCGGCGGTTTCGGCGGCTTCTTCTGGCTGTTCGCGAAGACCTTCGCCATCGTGTCGATCTTCATCTGGGTGCGCGGTACCTTCCCACGCTACCGTTACGACCAGATCATGCGCCTGGGCTGGAAAATCTTCATCCCCCTGACCCTGGTCTGGCTGGTGCTGGTGGCCGGCGTGATCAACTCGCCGTGGAATATTTGGAAGTAAGGAAGCAACATGGAAAAAGTTAAAGACTTCTTCGGCAGCCTGATGCTGTCGGAACTGATCAAAGGCATGGCCCTGACGGGCAAGTACATGTTCGCGCGCAAGATCACGGTGCAGTACCCGGAAGAGAAGACGCCGATGTCGCCGCGCTTCCGCGGCCTGCACGCGCTGCGCCGCTACCCGAACGGGGAAGAGCGCTGCATCGCCTGCAAACTGTGCGAAGCGGTGTGCCCGGCAATGGCCATCACGATCGAATCGGAACAGCGCGACGACGGCTCGCGCCGCACCACGCGCTACGACATCGATCTGACCAAGTGCATCTTCTGCGGCTTCTGCGAAGAATCCTGCCCGGTGGACTCGATCGTGGAAACCCACGTGCTGGAATACCACGGCGAGAAGCGCGGCGATCTGTACTACACCAAAGAGATGCTGCTGGCAGTGGGCGACCGCTACGAAGCCGACATCGCCGCCAACCGCGAAGCGGATGCAGCGTACCGCTGATCGCCGCCGATACTGATCTGGACTACAAATGGACTTTACAACCGTTTTATTCTACGTGTTCTCCGCCATCCTGGTGCTGGCGTCGATCCGCGTAATCACGGCCCCGAACCCGGTTCAGGCCGCGCTGTTCCTGGTGCTGGCCTTCTTCCAGGCCGCAGGCATCTGGATGCTGCTGAAAGCTGAATTCCTCTCCATCGTACTGGTGCTGGTGTATGTCGGCGCCGTGATGGTGCTGTTCCTGTTCGTGGTGATGATGCTGGACATCCACGTGGCCAAGCTGCGCGAAGGCTTCTGGGGCTACCTGCCCATCGCCGGCGTGATCGGCGGCATCATCGTGCTGGAAATGGCGTCGGTGATCTGGCGTTCGTTCGGCATCAACGGCGCAGCCGCGCCGGAAGCGGCCGGCAGCATCGGCTCGACCAAGGCGCTGGGCATGCTGATCTACACCGAGTACATCTACGCCTTCGAGATCGCCGCAGCCGTGCTGCTGGTGGCCATCATCGCCGCCGTGGCGCTGACCCTGCGCAAGCGCAAGGACATCAAGTACTTCGATCCTGCCGACGCCGTGCGCGTCAAGCGCAACGACCGCCTGCGCATCGTGAAGATGGACGCGGTGTCGACCCGCAACGCGCCGGAAGCACCCGCAGCAGCTGCAACGAATGAAGCACCGAAGGAGGCTAAATGACTTTATCCCTGGCTCACTACCTGGTCCTGGGCGCGATCCTGTTCGCGATCTCGATCGTTGGTATTTTCCTGAACCGCAAGAACATCATCGTCCTGCTGATGGCCATCGAACTGATGCTGCTGGCCGTGAACATGAACTTCATCGCCTTCTCGCACTACCTGGGCGACGCGGCCGGTCAGATCTTCGTCTTCTTCATTTTGACCGTGGCGGCTGCCGAATCGGCAATCGGCCTGGCGATCCTGGTGGTGATGTTCCGTAACCTGGACACCATCAACGTGGAAGACCTGGACAGCCTCAAAGGCTGAGTTAATCACCTCGAATAATAAACATTAAGGTTCATCATGACGGGGCTTAACCCTAACCTCCTTTTGGCTGTACCGCTGGCTCCGCTGGCGGGCTCAGCTATCGCCGGTTTGCTCGGCACTAAGTTCTTCGGCAACGTCGTTGGCCGGAAAGTGGCAACCGCCGCGACCATCCTGGGCGTGCTGATTGCTTTCATTATCTCGTTCCAGACGCTGCTCGCGCTGCTGGACGGCGCGCCGGTGTACAACGCCGACGTGTACCGCTGGATGACCGTGGCCGGCGTGAAGCTGGCCGTGGGCTTCCAGATCGACACCCTGACGGCCATGATGATGAACGTGGTGACCTTCGTGTCGCTGATGGTTCACATCTACACCATCGGCTACATGAAGGACGACGAAGGCTACAACCGCTTCTTCTCCTACATCTCGCTGTTCACGTTCTCGATGCTGATGCTGGTCATGTCCAACAACTTCCTGCAGCTGTTCTTCGGCTGGGAAGCGGTGGGCCTGGTTTCCTACCTGCTGATCGGTTTCTGGTACACCCGTCCGACCGCGATCTTCGCCAACATGAAGGCCTTCCTGGTCAACCGCGTGGGCGACTTCGGCTTCATCCTGGGCATCGGCCTGCTGCTGGCTTACGGCGGCTCGATGGACTACCAGGAAGTGTTCGCCAAGAAGGACGCGCTGGCCGCCATGACGCTGCCGGGCACCGACTGGATGCTGCTGACCGTGGCCTGTATCTGCCTGTTCATCGGCGCCATGGGTAAATCGGCCCAGTTCCCGCTGCACGTGTGGCTGCCGGACTCGATGGAAGGTCCAACCCCGATCTCCGCGCTGATCCACGCCGCCACCATGGTGACCGCAGGCATCTTCATGGTGACCCGCATGTCGCCGCTGTTCGAGCTGTCCGACACCGCGCTGTCCTTCGTGCTGGTGATCGGCTCGATCACCGCGCTGTTCATGGGCTTCCTGGGCATCATCCAGAACGACATCAAGCGCGTGGTGGCGTACTCCACGCTGTCGCAGCTGGGCTACATGACCGTGGCGCTGGGCGCTTCGGCCTACTCGGTGGCCGTGTTCCACCTGATGACGCACGCGTTCTTCAAGGCACTGCTGTTCCTGGGCGCCGGTTCCGTCATCATCGGCATGCACCACGACCAGGACATCCGCAACATGGGCGGCCTGCGCAAATACATGCCAATCACCTGGATCACCTCGCTGCTGGGTTCCCTTGCGCTGATCGGCACGCCGCTGTTCTCCGGCTTCTATTCGAAGGATTCGATCATCGAAGCCGTGCACGAGACCCATATCTGGGGCGCCGGCTTCGCCAACTTCGCCGTGCTGGCCGGCGTGTTCGTGACCGCGTTCTACTCGTTCCGCATGTACTTCCTGGTGTTCCACGGCGAAGAGCGTTTCGGCAAGGCCCATGCGCACGATGCGCACGACCACCACCACGATGCGCACGCCAAGCATGCCGCTCCGGCGCATGATTCCGACGCGCACCATGAAGAAGAGGAAGACGATCACGGCCACCACGGCCTGGCCCCGGGCGAGAAACCGCACGAGTCGCCATTCGTGGTCTGGTTCCCGCTGGTGATGCTGGCCATCCCGTCGGTCCTGATCGGCTACTTCACCATCGCACCGATGCTGCATGGCGACTTCTTCAAAGGCGTGATCACCATCGGCGAGAACCACAAGGCCATGGAGATCCTGGGCGAAGAGTTCCACGGCGCATGGGCCATGGCTGTGCACTCGCTGACCACCGCTCCGCTGTGGCTGGCTGTCGCCGGCGTGGCAAGCTCGTACTACTGCTACATGATCAATCCGCGTGTACCGGCCTGGTTCTTCGCCAAGTTCAAGGCGATCCACACCCTGCTGGACAACAAGTACTACATGGACAAGTTCAACCAGGCAGTGTTCGCCGGCGGCGCGCGCGTGCTGGGCAACGGCCTGTGGCAAGTGGGCGACCGTACCCTGATCGACGGCCTGGTGGTGAACGGCAGCGCCAAAGTGGTGGCGTGGTTCTCCTCGCTGACCCGCCTGGCGCAGACCGGCTACATCTACCACTATGCGTTCGTGATGATCCTGGGCATTGTCGGTTTCCTGGTCTACTTCCTGCCGTTTTGGCACGCTTAACAGCTGACACGCAACTAGAAAAAAGATACAGTCAACAATGAATAATCTTCCTTACTTGAGCCTCTCGATCTGGCTGCCGATACTGGCAGGCCTGATCGTGCTGGCAACCGGGCGCGATTCGCGCGCCGGTATGGTGCGTGTCCTGGCCCTGATCGGCTCCATCGTCTCGCTGCTGCCGACGCTGCCGCTGATCTCCAAGTTCGACAACCTGGCGCACGGCATGCAGTTCGTCGAGAAATCGCCGTGGATCGAACGCTTCAACATCTTCTACGCCCTGGGCGTGGACGGCCTGTCGCTGTGGTTCGTGCCGCTGACCGCGTTCATCACCATCATCGTGGTGATCTCGGCCTGGGAAGTGATCCAGGAACGCGTGGCGCAATACATGGGCGCCTTCCTGATCCTGTCCGGCCTGATGATCGGTGTCTTCACCGCCACCGACGGCCTGCTGTTCTACTTCTTCTTCGAAGCCACGCTGATCCCGATGTACATCATCATCGGCGTGTGGGGCGGCGCGAACCGTATTTACGCGTCGTTCAAGTTCTTCCTGTACACCTTCTTCGGCTCGCTGCTGACGCTGGTGGCCATCATCTACCTGTACAACAAGACCGGCAGCTTCAACATCCTCGACTGGCACGTGGCCAAGCTGACGATGAAAGAGCAGATCCTGATCTTCTTCGCCTTCTTCATGGCTTTCGCCGTGAAGGTGCCGATGTTCCCGGTCCACACCTGGCTTCCGGACGTCCACGTGGAAGCGCCGACCGGCGGTTCCGCCGTGCTGGCCGCCATCATGCTGAAACTGGGCGCCTACGGTTTCCTGCGTTTCTCGCTGCCTATCGTGCCGGACGCCTCGCGTGAACTGGCCTGGTTCGTGATCGGCCTGTCGCTGATCGCCGTGCTGTACATCGGCCTGGTGGCCCTGGTGCAGAAGGACATGAAAAAGCTGGTCGCTTACTCGTCGATCGCCCACATGGGTTTCGTCACGCTGGGCTTCTTCATGTTCAACGACATGTCGGTGCAGGGCGGTATCGTGCAGATGATTTCGCACGGCTTCATCTCCGGCGCCATGTTCCTGTGCATCGGCGTGCTGTATGACCGCGCCCACTCGCGCAACATCGCCGACTACGGCGGCGTGGTGAACAAGATGCCCAAGTTCTCGGCCTTCTTCATCCTGTTCTCGATGGCCAACTGCGGCCTGCCTGCGACCTCCGGTTTCGTCGGCGAGTTCATGGTGATCCTGGGCGCGGTGCAGTTCAACTTCGTGACCGGCATCGTGGCCGCTTCGGCCCTGATCTGGGGCGCGGCGTACTCGCTGTGGATGGCCAAGCGCGTGATCTTCGGCAAAGTGACGAACCACCACGTGGCCGAACTGACCGACATCAACGGCCGCGAGTTCCTGATGCTGGGCATCCTGGCAATCGCGGTACTGTGGATGGGCCTGTATCCAGCGCCGTTCACCGACACGATGCAAACCTCGGTTGCCGACCTGCTCAAGCACGTCGCGCAGACCAAGCTGCCATAAGAAATAACGGGAAAGCTCTACATGAATCCAATTAATCAGGCCACCGACGTGGCCACCCACGTGGCCACATTGACGCCGCTGTACGCCGAGATCTTCCTGCTGGTGGCCGCCTCGGCCATCCTGCTGATCGACATGTTCCTCGGCGAGAGCAAGCGCGTCATTACCTACGTGCTGTCCCTGCTGACCCTGGCCGGCTGCGCGATGTTCTCGTTCGCCGACTTCAACGCCGGCACCACGGTGTACGCGTTCAACGACATGTTCATCTCGGATCCGATGGCGAACCTGCTGAAGATCGCCTCCTACGTGGCGGTGGCGCTGACGCTGATCTACTCGCGCCAGTACGCGCACCAGCGCGGCATGCTGGGCGGCGAACTGGGCGGCGAATTCTACGTGCTGACGCTGTTCGCGCTGCTGGGCCAGATGGTCATGATCTCGGGTAACAACTTCCTGTCGATCTACCTGGGCCTGGAACTGATGTCGCTGTCGCTGTACGCGCTGGTGGCGCTGCGCCGCGATCACGCGCAGTCGACCGAAGCGGCGATGAAGTACTTCATCCTGGGCGCGCTGGCATCCGGCTTCCTGTTGTATGGCATCTCCATGCTGTACGGCGCCACCGGCTCGCTGGAACTGACCGAAGTGGCCACCAAGGCCGCCAGCGGCACCGTCAAGCCTGCCATCCTGGTGTTCGGCCTGGTGTTCGTGGTTGCCGGCCTGGCCTTCAAACTGGGCGCCGTGCCGTTCCACATGTGGGTACCGGACGTGTACCAGGGCTCGCCGACGCCGGTGACCCTGCTGCTGGGCGCCGCGCCGAAGCTGGCAACCTTCGCCATCTGCATGCGCCTGCTGGTGGAAGGCCTGCTGCCGATGGCCAACGACTGGCAGCAGATGCTGATGATCCTGGCCGTGCTGTCGCTGGCCATCGGCAACCTGACCGCCATCGCGCAGACCAACCTGAAGCGTATGCTGGCGTACTCGACCATCGCGCAAATGGGCTTCGTGCTGCTGGGCCTGCTGGCCGGCGTGGTGGGCGTGGACAAGAGCAACACCGCCGCCGCCTACAGCGCCGCGATGTACTACTCCATCGTCTACGTGCTGACCACGCTGGGCAGCTTCGGCCTGATCATGGTGCTGTCGCGCGTAGGCTTCGAAGCCGACGAGCTGAACGACTTCAAGGGCCTGAGCAAGCGTTCCCCTTGGTACGCCATGATCATGTCGATCCTGATGTTCTCGCTGGCCGGCGTTCCGCCGCTGGTGGGTTTCGCCGCCAAGTTCTCGGTGCTGCAAGCCGTGCTGCACACCGGCGCGCTGTGGCTGACCGTGCTGGCCGTGATGTTCTCGCTGATCGGCGCGTTCTACTACCTGCGCGTGGTCAAGGTCATGTGGTTCGATGAGCCGACCGACACCGCTCCGCTGGCCGTGAACGCGGACACCAGCGTGGTGCTGGGCCTGAACGCGCTGGCCGTGGTGGCAATGGGCATGATTCCGGGCCCGCTGCTGGACGCCTGCCTGAAGGCCATGACCAAGACCCTGGCCATCTGATGGATATTGGCGCCTCCAGCTGGCTGGTCATCATGCTCGCCATTGCGGGCGCCAACCTGCCGTTCTTCAACGACAAGGTATTTGCCGTCATCCCGGTCAAGGCCGCGCTCACTTCCGGCGCGCCTTCGGCCACCCGGCGCGCCGGCGCCACCGTGCACAAGACTTTCCTGGTGCGCCTGGTGGAGCTGGCGGTGCTGTACTTCCTGGTGGGCGGCGTGGCCGTCCTGCTGGAAGGCCGCATCGGCACCGTGTTCCCGCAATCGTGGGAGTTCTACGCCATCTCCGCCTGCCTCTTCATCGTGCTGGCCTTCCCCGGCTTCGTGCTGCGCTACCTGTACAAGCCCCGTCACTGATACACTGCGGTTTCTGTCTCAGCAAGAGGAGGGCGCATGGATGCGCACCTGAAAGAAACCAAGATCGACGGCGGCATGGTCTATGACGGCCACTTCCTGAAAGTCCACAAAGACCGTGTTGCGCTGCCGGACGGCAAGCCCACCGGCCGCGAATACATCAAGCACCCCGGCGCGGTGGTCATCATCCCGCTGCTCGACGACGGCCGTGTGCTGCTCGAGCGCCAGTACCGCTATCCGCTGGACCGCGTCTTCATCGAACTTCCGGCCGGCAAAAAGGATGCGGGCGAGTCCGCGCTGGACGGCGCCAAGCGCGAGCTGGAAGAAGAAACCGGCTACACCGCCAGCGACTGGCAATTTGTCTGCACCATCCACAACGCCATCGCCTATTCGGACGAGCACCTGGACATCTTCCTGGCGCGCGGGCTGACGGCCGGCCCGCCCAAGCTGGACGAGGGCGAATTCGTGGAAACCTTCACCGCCACCGCCGAACAGATGCTGGAGTGGGTGCGCAGCGGCGAGATCACCGACGTGAAGACCATCATCGGCGCGTTCTGGGCGGAGAAAATATTGGCCGGAGCCTGGCAACCGGGCTGAGCGCGATGAGCATCGACGGGATTAGCCTCGTACGGCGCTGGATTGTGCTGTGTTTGCTGGTGGCGGCGGCCGGAACGGCATCCGCCGCCGGCGCCGGCCGCACGCCGTTCCAGATCCGCTGCGAGGACAGCATCAACAAGTCGGTCTCGGTGCTGACCGCGCAGCAGAACGGCTACAGCGTGGACAACCATTTGTCCTACCGCACCCTGACCACCATGAAGGGGGCGGCGCGGGCCAATACCTATGTGCTGGGCCTGACCAAGACCGAATCGCGGGTGGCGATCTCGTCGGACGGCGCCATGCTGACCGATCCCGTCACGGGCTACGAGTGCGTGTCGCCGCAGGTGACGGTCAAGCTGAGCTATGCGCCGGTGCTGATCTACGTCAGCAGCGAGTTCCCGCCGGGCACGTGCGGCTACCGGGAGATCCTGGAGCACGAGTTCCGCCACATGAAAGCGTACATGGACCACCTGCCGAAGGTGGAGCGCATCGTGCGCGCCGCGCTGGCCAACCGCTACGGCGGCAAGCCGCTGTATGCGCCGGGCGGCACCGCGCGGGTGGCGCTGGCGCGCGAAATCGACACCGGCTGGCTGCCCTATATCAAGGCCGAGATGGCCAAAGTGGAGGCGGTGCAGGCGCTGATCGACGCGCCCGCCGAGTACATGCGCCTGAGCAAGGCGTGCAATGGCGAGATCCAGGCTGTGCTGAACAAGAGCCGGGGCCGCCGCTAACGAGAAAAGAATGACAACTACACCAAGAAATTTCGCGCTGATCCCGGCGGCGGGCGTCGGTTCCCGCATGGCGGCGGCCAGCCCCAAGCAATATTTGCCCATCAACGGCAAGCCCATGCTGCGCCACACCGTGGACGCCTTCCTGGCCAGCCCGCTGATCGCGCACACCTTCGTGGTGGTGAGCGAGGCCGACGGCTACGTGGGCGAGGTGCTGCCGGACGCGGGCGGGCTCGAGGGAGCTGCCGCTGCCACTGCCGGAGGTGGCGTGACGGTGTTGCGCTGCGGCGGCGCCACGCGCATGGAGAGCATCCTGAACGGCCTGCGCGCCGTCCGCGAGCGCATCGGCGACGCCGACCTGGTGCTGGTGCACGACGCCGCCCGGCCCGGCCTGACGCCGGCATTGATTGCCAAACTGATCACGCAAGCCGGCGCCAACCCGGCCGGCGGCCTGCTGGCCTTGCCGGTGGTCGACACCGTCAAGACCACCAAATCCGGCGCCACCGCCACCATCCCGCGCGACGGCATGTGGCTGGCGCAGACCCCGCAAATGTTCAGCTATGAACTGCTGCTGCGCGCCCTGGCCAGCGCCGCCGACCCCAACGCCATCACCGACGACGCCAGCGCCGTCGAGCTTTTAGGGCTGTCGCCGCAATTGGTGGAAGGCCATCCAAGGAATCTGAAAGTAACGCTGCCCAGCGATATCCGCATCGCCGAAATGTATCTGGCGCAGCCAGACAAATAAAAAGGAAAGCAAATGACCGTACAACTCCCATTCCGCATTGGCCAGGGTTATGACTGCCACCGCCTGGTGGAAGGCCGCAAACTGATATTGGGCGGCGTGGATATTCCCCATCATCTCGGCCTGCTCGGCCATTCCGACGCCGACGCTTTACTGCACGCCATTACCGACGCCATATTGGGCGCCGCCGCGCTGGGCGATATCGGCAAGCATTTCCCCGACACCGATCCTGAATTCAAAGGCGCCGATTCCCGCGCCTTGCTGCGCGAAGCGGCCAAACGGGTCAAGGCCACCGGCTACGACATTGGCAATATCGACGCCACGATCATCGCCCAGCGCCCGAAAATGGCGCCCCATATTCCTGCGATGGTGGCAAATATTGCGGAAGATTTGGGGGTGTCGGTTGGTCAGGTGAATATCAAAGCCAAGACCAACGAAAAAATGGGTTACCTCGGCCGCGAAGAAGGTATTAATGCCGACGCAGTCGCGCTGCTGATTCGTTCCTGATCTTCTTGTTTAATCTCGCGCACAAGCTTCCCGTTCTACCAGACGTTAATATTAGTCACGTGCGCGGGATCCGCCTCTGGATATTCGTCATCCGGAATAATGTCTTCATCCCGCATACTATCAATCCTCGCCCAGTCCGTAAGCGATTCGGGTTGCGAAGTCTTTTTGTTCATGACCGGCTTCCGTATAAGTTAGCGGTATCGGTCATTGTAGCCGCTCCCCGACCTCGTACAAGTTTGATGTGAGTCCGGCGCCCGCGCCTTGAGTTCGGTCATTTGCATGGGTTGGTTATGCCAACTATTGGCTTGAACGCGCTGAAACTGGGCATGAGAACCGTGTGCGGCAGGGCGGTGGCGTGAGTTTGGAGGCATAATATGGCTGGACTATTTTGAGGAAGAGCGATGGCGCGCGATATTTATGCTTATCGGGATGTGGCGGTGGAATCTTGTTGGAGGGACGGGCAGGTGAAGATATGCCCGGTGCCGGGCCAGGCCTATTCGCATTCCCTGCTGGTGCATTGCGCCCGCGCGATGAGCGATACGGATATTTATCCGCTGGGAACCCAGTTCCTGGTATCCGCCAAATTAACCGACCGGCTGGGCGGTACGCCTTTTCTTTATGTCTACCATGGAGACCCTGTTACCGTCCTGTCACCGAAAGAATGCAAAACTTTTCTTGCGAAATTCATTCGCGGCCGCATCTAAAAAACAGAAGGAGGCGTCATGATTAAATTGCGTGAAATCGACCATATTGTGCTGCGCGTGGTGGACCTGGATAAAATGGTCCAGTTCTATACCGGCGTGCTGGGCTGTACTATCGAGAAGCGGCAGGAAGCCATCGGATTAATCCAGCTACGCGCAGGCAGTTCTCTGGTCGATCTGGTTCCGGTGGACGGTAAATTAGGAAAAATGGGCGGCGCCGCGCCGGGAAAAGAGGGGCGCAATGTGGACCATTTCTGCTTCCGCGTGGAAGATTTTGACGAGGCCGCTATTCTGGCTGATTTAAAGGCGGCCGGCGTGGACGCCGGACCGGCTGAATCGCGCTATGGCGCCGAGGGGGAAGGGCCGTCGATTTATATCAACGACCCGGAAGGCAATACCGTGGAATTGAAAGGGCCGGCCTGGGCTTGAATGCAGCCAGCGGCCGGCCCCGTGTTTAATCGTCCTCGTCCAGCTCGGCTTTGACCGAGCGCGAGCGGGCGGTGTCGGCCTGGGCTTTCAGCTTGGCCGCCTCGGCCATGAAGTCGCTGACCGGATGGTCCGGGCTCTGGCGCACCACCGGCGGCAGCAGCACCGACATGTACAGCTCGTCGGCCAGCCTGCCCGAGTTCTGCAGGTTGCTCGCCAGTATCAAACCCGACCCCAGCGCCATCAGCACCATGCAGCCCTTCATCAGCGGCTTGGGATGGCGCGGCTTGATGGTGCGCATGTGGAAGAAAATCACGCCGCACACAATGGCCAAGGTGACAAGATTGCCGTAGCGGGTGAGGAACTCCAGCGACCAGGCGTAGGCCAGCACATTGCTCACCACGCGCCAGGCGCCCGCCGTCACCAGGCCTGCGCCCAGGATGAACAGGTGGCGCCCCAGGCGGGCGTGGCCGCCGAACAGGCGGTTGGCCAGCGCCCACAGCCCGCTCCACACCAGCCCGCCGCCGATGCCGGATGCGATCAGCAGCAAATAGCGGATGGTCTGGAACGATTGCGTGTCCGAATCCGCCAGCGCCGCCTCGGCGCCGATGAACAGCGCGATCAGCGCCACGCCGGCCAGCGCCGGGGCGCCGCCTTCCCAGGCATGCATGGTGGTGTCGGCGATTTCCGGCGGCACCGGGAACTCGGCGTCGCGCACGCGCAGCCGGGTATGGCCCAGGCGCACCACGGTGGTGCCGCTGAGCGGCACGCTGAGCTGGCGCTTGCCAAGGTGGACCACGCCGTTCTGGGTGCCCAGGTCGTGCAGCACCAGGTGGCCGTTGTCATCCGCCTCCACCACTGCGTGGCGCTCTGCCGTGTGGGCGTCGTCCAGGATGAAATCGTTGCCGTAGCCACGGCCGATGTGGATCGGCAGGTGCTCGATGCGCTGCCGCTGCAGCACGTCGCCGTTGGCGGCCAGCACTTCAATGAAATACGGCGGCGTCATTTGACCGCCCCGCGCGCCAGCGCCTCAAGGAAAGCCTGGGTGGCGCGCATGCCATTGTCGTAGGACACGCCGCGCGCGTCCATGCGGCTTTGCAAATTCATCAAGCCTTCGTCGGTGCTGGCGGTGAGCAGGGCGAAGTCGTACAGGCCGGCGAACTTGCGGTAGGCGCGCACGCACAGCACGGCGCGCAGCGGCAGGTTCTTGTTCTTGACGAACATTTCCGTGCATTGCGGGCCGGTCATGTGCGGGTCCTTGTGGCTGCCGAAGCCTTCATTCTGGAACGAAGCGCTCGACAGCTGGGCGAAACGCACCGCGTCCAGGCCGGTGCTGCGCATGAACTGGTGGCGGATGCCGATGGCGCCGGTCTGCAGGTTGCCGGACACGAAAATGGCCGACTCCATCGAGCAGTTGGTGATGTCCACCGTGTAGGGCTTGTTGGCCTTGACGTTGGAGCGGCCCCAGCAGCGCATCTGCTCGGACTCGCGCACCGGCACCATGTAGGGGCCCATGGCTTTCAGCGTCATGGGCGTGGCCAGCAGCTGGTCCACCATGGCTTTCTGGTGCTGCAGCAGCTGTTCGACCACCACCGAGGTGAAGTTGCGGGGCGGCGCCTTGTCCTGCGGGACCTTTTTCAGCAGATCCTGCGCGAAGCGGGCCGGCACCAGGAAGCTCACCAGTTCGCCGTCCAGGCGCTTGGACACGTTCACGCCGGCGATGTCGCCGTCCACCGTCACGCTGGGGCCGCCGCTCATGCCCGAGTTGATGGGGCCGGTGAACATCAGCTGGTCGTAGAAGCTGCGGGTGATGACGCCGTTGTAGGAACCTTCCGAAATGGCGAAGCCGAGGTCGAGCGGATTGCCCAGCGAGTACAGGTACTGGCCCTGGCTCAGGCGCGCCAGCTGCTCGGGCATCTTGAACACGCCGGTCCCGTTGCGGTTCACGCGCACCACGGCCAGGTCGTGCAGCACGTCCACCGCCAGCAGTTCCACGTTGCCGCGCTGGCCGCCGGTGTCCACCCATTCGCCGGTGTAGTTGTCCGGGTCGAGCGCGAACTGCGACACCACGTGGTAATTGGTGACCACCAGGTTGCTGTTGCCGACCAGGAAGCCGGAGCCGACCGAGGACTGGGTGCGGCCGCTTTTCAGCAGTGAACGCACTTGCAGCAGGTCGGCCTTGGCGCTGGAATAGAGTTTCTGCGCCGCGCTGGACGGCGGCGGCAGCGGCGCGCCTGCTTCGGGGGCAGCCTGGCCGGGCTGCTGCTGCGGAGCTGGCGCGGCGGGCGTTCCGGGAATGGGGCGGGGCGTGAAAGAGGGGGACTGCGCCGGCGCCTGCACGGGGCCTTGCGCGGGCGCCGGCGGCGAGGCTGCGGCCTGGGGGGCCGCCAGCGCCTGGGCGCAGCCCCAAGTCATGGTCAATACGGTGGCAAGACGGGTAAGTTTCATGCAATCCTTGGACTTGGGGACGGGAAGATCAGGCGCTTACAGTTCGCCGTCCTCGGCAGCCGCTGGCGGCGGGGTCATCATGTGGCCCAGCTTGGCGGCCTTCGTGTTCAGGTAATTCTGATTGAATTTGTTGCGGTTGACCAGCAGCGGCACGCGTTCGGCCACCGGGATGCCGAGCGCTTCCATGGCGGCGATCTTGCGCGGATTGTTGGTCATCAGGCGCAGGCTTTGCACGCCGAACTGCTTGAGCATGGGTTCCACCAGCGCGTAGTTGCGCTGGTCGGCCTTGAAGCCGAGCTGTTCGTTCGCCTGCACCGTGTCGGCGCCGGCTTCCTGCAGGCGGTAGGCGCGCATCTTGTTGATCAGGCCGATGCCACGGCCTTCCTGGCGCAGGTACAGCACCACGCCGCGTCCTTCGGCCGCCACTTTCTTCAGCGCGCCTTCGAGCTGGGCGCCGCAGTCGCAGCGCTGCGAGAACAGCACGTCGCCGGTCAGGCATTCCGAATGCACGCGCGCCAGCACCGGCGCGCCGTCGCCGATGTCGCCCAGCACCATGGCCAGGTGCTCCTTGCCCGTGGCGTGCTCGACAAACGCGTGCAGCGTGAACTGCGCCCACGGCGTCGGCAGCGCGCAGGAGGTCACGTAATCGAGTTCTTCTTTCACTGGTACTTCGGCGGCGGACTGCATGGATGTGCTCTCAGTTGCTTGATATTCTGGTGCTGATAAGTAAAAAAGGCACGCCGAGCCGTTTTGCGGATCGTGCGTGCCCTGCCATCATAGCAAAAATTACGCTATAGCTATGTTAGGCGCTGCTATTCCTATTTCAATAGGGCAAATCGAACACCAGCACTTCGGCCGCCTCGGCGCGCGCCAGGGTGACCAGTTGCTCCTCGGTCACTTTCAGCGCGTCGCCGCCTTTCAGTTCCACCCCGTTCACCGACACGTTGCCGCGGATCACGTGGACGTAGGCCGTGCGGCCCTGGGCCAGCGTGTGCTCCACAGCGTCCGCGCCGTTCAGGATGGTGGCGTAGATGGCCGCGTCCTGGTGGATCAGCACCGAGCCGTCGCGGCCGTCGCTGGAGGCGACCAGGCGCAGCTGGCCCGCTTTGCTTTCCGGCGCGAAGTGCTTTTCCTCGTAGCTGGGCGCAATCCCGGTCACATTGGGCTGGATCCAGATCTGCAGGAAGTGCACGCCATTCGTTTCGGAATGGTTGAACTCGCTATGCCGCACCCCGGTGCCGGCGCTCATGCGCTGCACGTCGCCGTATTTCAGCACCGACCCGTTGCCCATGCTGTCCTTGTGCGCCAGTTCGCCTTCCAGCACGTAGGAAATGATTTCCATGTCGCGGTGGCCGTGGGTGCCGAAACCTTGCGCCGGAGTCACCTTGTCTTCGTTGATGACCAGCAGCGGGCCGAAGCCGGTGTGTTTCGGGTCATGGTAGTGGCCGAAGGAGAAGGTGTGGCGCGAATTCAGCCAACCATGGTTAGCCAGACCGCGTTCTTCGCTTTTACGTACTTGCAACATGGTGAACTCCGTTTCTTTTTTCAGGTTATGTGCAATAAATTCGAAGGCTTCCTGACTTGCGCCTTGAATTCGCTGCATCGATAGGTCAAAGTATAGGCCTGCGCTTCCGTTTCAAAAAACGGAAAATTTATGGACCTATGATCGAAAAAATCGAATGCTTAGACTGAGCCTGGAAGCCTTGCAAATCGTGGACGCCATCGACCGGCGCGGTTCCTTCTCCGCCGCCGGCAAGGAATTGCACCGCGTGCCGTCCACCATTTCCTATACCGTCGGCAAGCTGGAGGACGATCTCGGCGTGCAGGTGTTCGAGCGCAACGGCCCGCGCGTGGAGCTGACCCGCGCCGGGCGCGAGCTGCTGAAGGAGGGCCGCTACCTGCTGAAGGCGGCGCTGGACCTGGAGCACCGCGTGCGGCGGGTGGCGTCCGGCTGGGAAACCGAACTGGCGCTGGGCATCGATTCCATGTTCTCGGCGGTGGCGCTGGACCCTGACGTGCGCGCCTTCTACGAGGTGGCCCAGCAAACCCGGCTGCGCATCGTGCAGGAAGCGCTGTCGGGCACCTGGGAGGCGCTGCTGGACCGGCGGGTGGACGTGCTGGTGGGCGCGCCGGGCGACGGCCCGGCCGGCGGCGGTTACGTGTCGCAACCCATGGGCAGCATCAAGTTCGTGTTCGCGGTGGCGCCCAGCCACCCGCTGGCACAGGTCACGGGCAAGCTGGGCCGCAACGAATTGCAGCACCACCGCGCCATCGTCATGGCCGATTCGGCGCGCCAGATGGTGCCGCGCACGGTGGGCCTGCTGCTGGGCCAGGACACGCTGACCGTGCCCACCATGCACGCCAAGTTCCAGTACCAGGTTGCCGGGCTGGGCTTCGGCTTCCTGCCCGAGCCTTGCGCGCGCAAGGCCATTGCCGAAGGCAAGCTGGTGGAGAAGGAGGTGGAGGAGCCCAAGCCGGACGAGACCTTCTACCTGGCCTGGCGCACCGGCGAGGAGGGCGCGGCGCTGAGCTGGTGGGTCAAGCGCATGCGCCAGCCGGGCATGTTCGAGCATTTGTGCGGGTTTTTGTCGAGCTGAGCGGCGCGCGGAAGCGGCCGGTGAAGTGCGCTACGCTAGCGGCAGCTTTGTTGACCTGAGCCAATACTTTCGGAGTAACATAATGAAATCATTGAAGGCCCAGCCAAGCGTTTTATCCGGAATCCCGCCATGACCGTTTTGACCGACGCACCACCCGTATTTCTGCAACTGCTGGCCGACCGCAACGGCAAGCCGGCGGGACTGGTGCTGGACGGCGCCGCCGCCGCGCTGCCCGACGAGCAGCTGCGCGCGCTGGCCGGCCAGTTCCCCTGTTTCATCCGCGCCGGGCTGGATGACGCGCAAGCCTGGCTGGAGGCCGGCTGGCTGGCGCTGCCCAGCCAGCTGTTGCGCGCCGACACGCTGTTCGACAAGGCCGCGCTGCCGGCCGGCATGGTGCTGATCGAGGGCGACTGGCCGCTGGCGCCGCCGCCCAAGGCGGTGGGCGCGCAGGCCGCCTCGCGCGCGCTGGCGCTGCAGCTGGTGCAGCTGGTCAGCAACGACGGCGACACCCACGAAATCGAAGCGCTGCTGCGGCGCGATCCGACCCTGTCCTACCATTTGCTCAAGCTGGTGAACTCGCTGGGCATGGGCAGCAGCCGCCGGGTCAGCAGCTTTGCGCAAGCGATCCTGATCCTGGGGCGGCAACAGCTGCGCCGCTGGCTGAACCTGATGCTGTTCTCGGCGCGCGAAGGCGACCTGCGCTCGCCCATGCTGCTGGCCAAGGTGGCGGTGCGGGCGCACGCGCTGGAGCTGCTGGCGCGCAGCGCCGGCCTGGGCAAGCCGCAGCAGGAGCAGGCCTTCATGGTGGGCATGTTTTCGCTGCTGGGCGTGCTGTTCGGCATGCCGCTGGCCGAGGTGCTGGCGCCGCTGACCATCGGCGAGGCGGCGCAGCAGGCGCTGCTCGGCAAGCAGGGCGAGCTGGGCGAGCTGCTGGCCCTGGTGGAGGCGGCCGAGCGGGGCGACTTCGCCGCCGTGGCGGGCCGGCTGGAGGCGCTGCAGCTGGACGGCGCCGAATTCAACCGCGTGGTGGCCGATGCGCATTTGTGGATGCTGAGCGTGGCCACCGACAAGGCGGGCAGCGGCCATGCTTGACGCGGCGATCGCGCGTTGCCTGGCCTTGAACCAGGCGGCCCGGGCGCAACAGGGCGCAGCCCTGGCGGCAACGCTCGCCGAACTCGATGCTGCGCTGGCGGCCGTGGCCGAGGCCCGCGCCGCCGAGCTGGCCCGCGCCGATGACGGCGCTGCGGCCTCTGCCGCCGAGGCCGAAGCCAGCGCTGTGGCCGGGGCTGAAGCCGAGGTGGAAGCGATGCTCGAACTGGACCTGGCCGGCTACATCACTGCCTGGAACCGGGGGGCCGAGCGCCTGTTCGGCTACCCGGAGCAGGAGGCGCTGGGCCAGAACATCCTGTTCCTGTACACCGAGGACGACGACGGCGCGCTGGCCGAGCTGCTCTACGAGCAGGACGGCGGCACGGCCGAAGTGCGCCGGCGCCGCAAGTCCGGCGAGGTGATCTGGGTGCAGCTGGCGCTGTCGCTGCTGCAGGACGACATGGGCGAGGCGCAGGGCATGCAGGTGCGCATGGCGCACGTGTGCGAGCCGCTGTCGGACTTCGACAAGATCAGCCTGCACGCCCGTATCATCGAGGACAGCGAGCAGGGCGTGCTGATCACCGACGCCAAGGAGCGCATCGTTTCCATCAACAGCGCCTTCACCCGCATCACCGGCTACACGCCGGGCGAATCGCTGGGCAAGACGCCCGACCTGCTGCGCTCCGGCGTGCACGACGCCGAATTCCGCGCCAAGGTGCGCGCGGCCATGGCCGGCAACGGCCCCTGGCGCGGCGAGATCGTGGGCCGGCGCAAGAACGGCGAGCTGTTCCCACAGTCGGTCACCATCAGCGCGGTGCGCGACAGCGAGGGCAGGATCAGCCACACCTTCTCGCTGTTCTCCGACATCAGCGTGCACAAGGACGCCGAGGCGCGCATGCAGCGCATGGCCAATTACGACACCCTGACCGGCCTGCCCAACCAGGGCCTGCTGACCCAGCTGATGACGCAGGCGCTGACCGAGGCGCGCCGCAGCAACGAGCACGGCGCCCTGCTGGTGGTGGAAATCGGCCGCCTGGGCGCCATCAGCGACACGCTGGGCCACGACGTCGGCAACGAGCTGCTGAGCGCGATCGGCAAGCTGTTCCGCTCCGTGCTGCGCGATCCCGACATCCTGGCGCGGCTGGACGGCAACCGCTTCGGCATTGCGCTGCTGCACATTGAAAAACGCGAGCACGCCGCCATCGTGGCGCAGAAGCTGGCCGCCGCGCTGGCCGCGCCGATCCAGCTGGCCGCGCACAGCCTGCAGGTGGGCGCCAGCATCGGCATCGCCGTGTACCCGGAGGACGGCCTGGAAACGGGCGTGTTGATACGCCATGCCGACGTGGCCACCTCCAAGGCGGCGCAGGCCGAATCGGCCTTCCTGTTCTACAGCGAGGAAATGAACCAGCGCGCCAAGGAGCACTTGCGCATCGAAAGCGAGCTGCGCCAGGCGCTGCTGCACGACGAGCTGCAGCTGTACTACCAGCCCAAGGTGAGCTTGCGCAGCGGCCGCATCGTCGGCGCCGAGGCGCTGCTGCGCTGGCGCCATCCGCTGCGCGGCCTGGTGTCGCCGGGCGTGTTCATCCCGGTGGCCGAGGAAACCGGGCTGATACAGGAACTGGGCAACTGGGTGCTGGAGGAAGCGTGCCGCCAGGTGCGCGCGTGGAAGGACGCCAACCTGATCATGCCGCCCATCGCGGTCAACCTGTCGGCGCGCCAGTTCGACCGCGGGCTGCCGGCGCGCATGGCCGACGTGCTGCGGCGCTACCAGGTGCATCCCGAGCAGATCATGCTGGAGATCACCGAAAGCCTGCTGGTGCGCGGCGCCGACAACGTGGTGGCCATCATGAACGAGCTGGTGGCGATGGGCCTGGCGCTGGCGCTGGACGACTTCGGCACCGGCTATTCCAGCCTGGCCTATCTGAAGAAATTCCCCATCAGCACCTTGAAGATCGACCGCTCCTTCGTGGTCGGCCTGCCGTACGAGGAGAACGATTGCGCCATCGCGCGCGCCATCGTCACCATGGCGCAGCAGCTGCGCCAGGAGATCGTGGCCGAGGGCGTGGAGACTGCCGAACAGATGAGCTTCCTGCGCGAGCTGGGCTGCGACCAGCTGCAAGGCTACCTGTTCAGCCAGCCGGTGCCGGCCGACGATTTCGAGCGCATGCTGCGCGAAGGCAAGCGGCTGGCCTTTGGCGCGCGCTGACCCGGGTGCGCTGAACCGCTCCTCAGCATACGCCGCGCGGCGCACGCACGGTTCACAGATTCTCACCAAATAAAATATAGCTGTGCCGCTGCCGTGCGCAGCGGCGCGCGCGCTAGCATGACTGTCCCGCGCCCTACACTGGAGACTTGCCATGCTGAGAATCAATCGCCTGCTGCCGGCGTTGCTGCCGGTGCTGTTCCTGTCTGCCGCCGGCAGCGCCTTCGCCACCGCGCCCCGCTACGGCGTGACGGTGATCGATCCGTCGGCCGGCAATGCCGTTGTGAATGCCGTCAACAATGCCGGCGTGGCGGTGGGCGCCCGCTATGATGCGGACCGGGGAGGCTGGGGCGCCTACGCCTGGAGCGCCGGCCAGGTCACCATGCTGCCGGAGCAGATGGAGCGGGCATTAGCGATCAGCAACGCCGGCCATATCGTCGGGCCCAGCCCGGTGTATGAAGAGGGCGGCTACCAGCAGATGATGTTTTTCGGCGAGATCTATCACCAGGGCGTGATGCGCGGCGTGCCCGCCCCGCTGACGCCGGATTATTCGACGGGCCAGTGGTACACCTTTACCACGCCGCTCGGCGTGAACAGTGCGGGCACGGTGCTGGCCCGGCAGGAAACCAATGCCGGCAGCGGTTCCTACCTGGCGTCCGGGGACAGCACCACCTTGCTGCCGTTTTGGCATGTGGCGGCCATCAACGAACCGGGACAGGTGGCGGGCAGCGCCGTCTTCGACGACGGCGCCTCCAACCGTGCGGTGCTGTACGACAACGGCCAGGTGGTGGATCTGGGCACGCTGGCGGGGAGCAACCACAGCTATGCCAGCGATTTGAACGACGACGGCGTGGTGGTGGGCAGTTCGGGCGGCCATTCCTTCGTCTGGCGCGATGGCTTGATGACGGCCATCGGCAGCCTCGCGGCAGAGAATGCGGCCAAGGCGATCAACAATCATGGCGACGTGATCGGCAGCTTCGTCACCGGCGGCACCGGGCTCGATTACCAGCATTCCTATCTGTACCAGGACGGCGTGCAGTATGACTTGCAGGAATTGCTGGCCGGCGGGGGCGGGTGGCGCATCACCGAAGTGGCGGACATCAACGACAGTGGCCAGATCGCCGGACGCGCCTGCAACGCGGCAGGGCAGTGCTTTGCCGCGCTGCTGTCGCCGGTGCCGGAGCCGGCCACCTACGGCATGCTGCTGGCGGGGCTGGCCGTGGTGGCGGGCGGCGCGCGCCGGGCGCGGCGGAGCCGGAATGTCAGTCCAGCCTGATCTTTTCGATCAGGAAATCGAGCATCACCCGCACGCGCGGCGGCAGCTGCTTGCCGGGGCCGAGGAAGACCGCGTGCACCGCTTCCAGGTCGGCCGGGTTGTATTCCTCCAGCACCGGCACCAGCCGCCCGGCCGCGATGTCGTGCTTGGTGTGCATGCGCGACAGCCGCACCAGGCCGACCCCGGCCAGCGCCATGTGGCGCATGCTTTCGCCGTCGCCCAGCAGCACATTGCCTTCCGGGCGCAGCTGCAGCATGCCGCCCTTGCCGTCCAGGAAGGGCCACAGCGGCACCTGGCGCCGGAAGTTAAAGCCCAGCAGGTTGTGGCGCGCCAGGTCGTCCGGCGTGGCCGGCGTGCCGTGCTTGTCCAGGTAGGCGGGCGAGGCCAGCACCACCATGCGCCCTTCGCCCAGCTTGCGCGCCACCAGGTTCGATTCCTTCAGCTTGCCGGCGCGTATCGCGATGTCGGTGCGGTCTTCCAGCAGGTCCACCACGGTGTCGGTGCCGGCCACGTCCACCGTGATGTCCGGGTAGCGCTCGAGGAACTCGGGCAGGATGGGCAGCAGATACAGCATGGCGAAGGGCACGAAGCAGTTGATGCGCAGCCGGCCGCGCGGCGCGCCGGTGGAGGAGGCTTCGCGTTCGGCGCTGTCCATATCTTCCAGGATGCGCGCGCACTGGCTGTAGAAGGCCGCGCCCTCCGGCGTGGTCTGCAGCTGGCGCGTGGAGCGGTGCAGCAGGCGCGTGCCGAGGCGCGCCTCCAGCCGCGAGATGAGCTTGCTCACGGCGGACGGCGTCATCTTCAGGCGCTGCGCGGCGGCCGTGAAGCCGCCGGCGTCCACCACGTCCACGAAGACCGCCATTTCCGCCGCGCGGTTGATGTCCTGCCGGGCCATAAGTGAATCCATTTCATCAGTGTTTGGCTTTCCAGGAGTCTATATCATCAGTGAGCCGGGTTCTACAATGAGGGGAAATAATTCACTGATGGAGTATTCCATGGAAAAAATGCATCCCGGCGTGCTGTCCCTCTCGGTGGGCGCGTTCGCCATCGGCGTGACGGAGTTCATCGTGGTGGGCGTGCTGCCCGCCATTTCGGCGGACCTGAAGGTGCCGCTCGATTCGGCCGGCGCGCTGGTCAGCCTGTACGCGCTGGCGCTGGCCCTGGGCACGCCGCTGGCGGTGCTGGGCCTGTCGCGTTACCCGCGCAAGGCGGTGCTGGCCGGCCTGATGGCGGTGTTCCTGCTGGGTAACCTGCTGGCGGCGTTTTCCACCAGCTACGGCGTGCTGCTGGCCGGGCGCATCATCACGGCGGTGGCGCACGGCGCCTTCTTCGGCATCGGCGCCACGGTGGCGGCGGCGCTGGCGCCCAAGGGGCAGGCGGGCAGGGCGATCTCGGTGATGTTCGGCGGGCTGACCCTGGCCATGGTGCTGGGCGTGCCGCTGGGCAGCTTCCTGGGCAATCTGATGGGCTGGCGCCTGCCGTTCTTCGCGGTGGCGGGCATGGCGCTGGCGGGCTTGCTGGCCATGCTGCGCTGGCTGCCGTCCGGCCTGGCGCAGGCCAACAGCGGCAAGGCGTCCACGCAGCTGGCCGCGCTGGCGGACCGCCATATCCTCACCATGATGGCGGTGACCACGCTGGGCTTCGGCAGCATCTTCGCCGCCTTCACCTACGTCACCCCGATCCTCACCGATATCGCCGGCTTTTCGGCCGCCACCGCCAGCGCGCTGCTGATCGTGTTCGGCGCGGCCACCTTCGCCGGCAATATGGCGGGCGGCTACCTGAGCAGCCACATGGGCTGGCAGCGTTCGCTGCGCATGCTGCTGGTGCTGCTGGCGCTCACGCATGCCGGGCTGGCGCTGTCGCTGCACACGCCGTGGGCGCTGGTGCCGCTGCTGTTCTTGTGGGGCATGTTCTCCTTCGGCCTGTCGCCCGGCTTGCAGGCGGGCATGCTGGCCACGGCGGAGCACCACACGCCGCAGGCGGTGGACTTCGCTTCCGGCCTGAACATCTCGGCCTTCAACTTCGGCATCTCGCTCGGTTCCTCGCTGGGCGGGCTGATGGTGGCGCGCAGCCTGATGGGCGCCACGCCGTGGGCCGGGGTGGCCATTTCGCTGGCGGCGCTGGCGCCGCTGGCGTGGCTGGCGCGGCGCCATGCCGGCGCGCCCAAGGTGGCCGGGAGCGGTGCGGCAGCCGCGCACTGACAGGGCTATACTTTTCCCACATCGCTTTGCAGGGAGGGCGGCATGTGGGATCTTGAACGCTTTGTGACGGCGCAGGAGCCGGTGTACGAGACGGTGCTGGCCGAGCTGCACGCGGGGCAGAAACGCAGCCACTGGATGTGGTTCATCTTTCCCCAGCTGGCCGGGCTGGGGCGCAGCGAGATGGCGCACCGCTACGCGCTGTCGGGGCTGGCCGAAACGCGGGCCTATCTGGACCACCCGCTATTGGGCGGGCGGCTGCGCGAGTGCTGCGCGCTGGTGCTGGCGGCGGGGCAGGGCGTGTCCGCGCACGACATCTTCGGTTCGCCGGACGACGTCAAATTCCGCTCCTGCGTGACGCTGTTTGCCGAGGCCGCGCCGGCCGAGAGCGTGTTCCCGGCCTGCCTGAAGCGCTTTTTCGGCGGCGAGCCCGATCCGGAAACGCTGTCGCTGCTGTAATATCGCGTCATCCGCAACGACAATGGAAGCGCCATGAGCCGTCCCGTATTAGAAGAATCCCGCATCCATCCCGCCATCCGCAGCAAGGTCGCGGGCAACCACGCCGATATTCTGCAGGCGGTGCAGGCCGCCGTCGCCGCCAACAAGGTGGTGGTGGTCGGCATGGCGATGAATCCCTTTCCGCGCAAGGCGCGCGCGCTGCTGGACGCGCAGGGCGCGCCCTACGTTTATCTCGAGTACGGCAGCTACCTGAGCCAGTGGCGCCGCCGCACCGCGCTGAAAATGTGGAGCGGCTGGCCGACGCTGCCGATGGTGTTCATCAACGGCACGCTGGTGGGCGGTTTCGAGGATTTGAAGAAGCTGGTCGACAGCGGCGAGTTCACCGCGCTGGTGGCGCCCAAGCTGCCGGCATGAGCCTGCTGGCGCATCCGCTGCGGCTGGGGCCGGGGGCGGATCTGCGCGCCGCCATCGAGGCCGCCGTGGCTGAGATCGGGGGCGCGGACGTGGGCACGGCTGCGGCCTTTGTGCTGCAGGGCATCGGCAGCCTGAGCGTGGCGCAGCTGCGCTATGCCGGCATGCCGTCGGCCACCGAGCTGCGCGGCGACCTGGAGATCCTGACCCTGGCCGGTTCGGTGGCGCCGGACGGCGCGCATCTGCACATGTCGGTGTCGGACGCGCAGGGCCGCGTGTACGGCGGCCACGTGGCGGCCGGCTGCCTGGTGCGCACCACGGCCGAACTGCTGCTGGCGCTGCTGCCCGGCCACGCCTTCAGCCGCGAGGCCGATCCGGCCTCGGGCTACAGGGAACTGGCGGTGCGCGCGCTGCCGCCTGCCTGAGGGGCGCTAAAGCGCCGCCAGCCGCGCCGGCAGCTCGCGCAGCAGCGCTTCGCGGGAGCGCGGGCCGCCCATGTCGGCTTCCTGCCTGGCGTCCAGCGCCAGGCGGGCGAACACCACCGTGCGCTGGCCGTCGGTGGCCCAGCCCACATACCAGCCATACTGGCGCGTGCCGTCCTCGCTGCCGTCCGGCAGCAGCGCCGGGGCGGTGCCGGTTTTCCCCACCACTTGCCAGCCATTGGCCAGCGTGCGCTGCGGCATGATGCGCGCGGTCATGGCATAGGCGTGCGCCGACAGCGGCAGTTCGCGATTGGCCACCTTGCGCAGGAAAGCCACCTGCTCCAGCGGCGAGATGCGCAGGCTGGAGCTGACCCAGGCTTGCGCCAGGCCGTTGTCCTTGCCGGGGTCGCCGGCCAGATCCTGGTTGCCGTAGCCGAAGCGCTGCACATAGTCCTGGAAGCGCGCGGCGCCCAGCCCGGAGGTGACCTGTTGGGCGTACCAGAGCACCGAGTTCTGCAGCCAGCTGCTGGGATCGGTGTCCGCGCGCCAGGACGGGATGTAGGCCGGGTAGCCGGGCTTGAAGGGCAGCACGGGCGCGTGTTCGCCTTGCAGGATGCCGCTGTCGTAGCCCATCAGGGCGACCGGGATATTGAACGTGGAAGCGGGCGTGACGCGCTCGTCGCAATGGCCTTCGCGCGCCAGTTCCCGGCCGGTGGCCGCGTCGGCCAGCACGGTGCAGACGAACGGCGCCTGCGAGGCGGCGGGGGCGATGCGCCAGGCCAGCGCCGGCTGGAGGGCGAGGCTGGCGGCGAACACGCAGGCCAGGCCGGCCAGCGCGATCCAGCGCGCCGCGCGCGCCCGGCGGCCTTGCGCGCGCGCCGGTTCGCGGATCAGCGCGATGCGCGAGGCCAGCGTGCTGGCGCACACGCCGCCGAAGGCGAGCGCGGTGTTGGGCGTGCCGTGCTGCAGGCGCAATTGCGCCACCAGCGCGGCCGCGTAGGCCTTGCGCTGCGCCGGCGGACGGCCGCGCAGCACGTCGCGGTCGCAGCCCAGCTCCTGGGCCCAGGACAGGCTGCTGCGCAGCAGGCGCATGAAGGGATTGAACCAGAGCAGCGTCTGCAGCACGAGGCCGACGCTCATCCATTGCAGGTCGCGGCGGCGCCAGTGCGTCAGTTCATGCTCGACGATCAGTTGCCGCTGCGCCGCGTCGAAGCTGCGCAGGTGGCGCGGCAGCAGCAGGCGCGGCTTGAGCAGGCCGAACAGCATGGGGGAGATCGGCGCGTCCACTTCGATGATGGCGGGCGCGGCCAGTGGCATGGGCTGGGGCAGGCTGCTGCCGCTGGCGGCCAGGCCATTCAGCATGCGGCGCGCCTGCAGCAGCTGGAACACGGTATAGCCCAGGCCGAGCAGATAGGCCAGCAGCCACGCTTGCGCGGCGCGCGTCAGCCACGAGGCCGGCTGGGCGTGCGGCGCGGCGGCTGCGGATGCGGCGCCGGTCCTGGCCGCGCTGGCGTGCGGCGCGGCGGGGCGGACTTGCGCGGCGTCGGGCAGCTCGATGGGCGACACCAGGCGCAGGCGCTCGCTGTGGGGCAGCAGGATCACCAGGAAGGCCGCCAGCACGGTGGCCTGGCCCAGCAGCCAGGTGGAGCGGTGCAGGGCGACCCCGGGCAGGCGGCGGCACAACGCGGTCAGCGCCCAGACCGCGAGGCCGGCCGCCAGGCAGCCCGCGCTGGCCAGCAGGAAGCGCAGCGGCAGCTGCTCGGCCAGTTGCCCGGCCAGCTGGGCGAACAGCGGAGCGAGCGCTTGAGCGAACCCGTTCATGCGCCGTCCTGCTGGTCCGGCCAGTCGTTCAGCAGCTGCTCCAGCTGCGCCAGCTCGGCCTCGTCGACCAGCTTGCTGCCGGTGAACATATTGACCGGCAAGGGCGTGTCCATCTCCATCACCCGCTTGCCGAAGTCGTGCGCGAAGGCGGCCAGGGTGCCGACCTTTTCCAGCGCCGCCTCGTACACCTGCACGCCGTGCCGCGTGTGCTGGCGCACGGAACCCTTGTCGAGCATGCGTTCCAGCGTCTTGCGGGTGGAGGAATAGGACCAGCCCAGTTCGGGTTCGACCTGGTCATGGATTTCGCGCGCGCTCAGCGGCTGCTGTTTCCACAGCGCCTTGAGCACGGAAAGTTCGGAGATGGAGGGAGTGGCCATGGCGCTATTGTGCAGCGGTTTGCGACCAATGTCACCAAAAATAAAATGTTTGACACATGTGTGACCAATGTCGCATGATGGCCATGTTTGTCGCATTCCGCGACGTTGAGAGGAGAAGTATGACGTTCCGCATGATCGCCCTGGCTGCGCTGGCCGCCGCTCCCGCCGCCCACGGCGCCGAAATCTGTACCGCGCTGGCCGACGCCGCCAGCGGCAAGATCCTGATGCAGCGCGGCGACTGCCAGCGCGAAGTGACGCCCGCGTCCACCTTCAAGATCCCGCTCAGCCTGATGGGCTACGACGCCGGCTTCCTGAAGGACGAGCACGCGCCGGAACTGCCGTTCCGCCAGGGCTATGTGGACTGGCGCCCCAGCTGGCGCAGCGCGGCCGATCCGGCCAAGTGGATGAGCGAATCGGTGGTGTGGTACTCGCAGCAGCTCACGCTGTCGCTGGGCAAGACGCGCTTCGCCGCCTACACCAAGCGCTTCGAGTACGGCAACGCGGACGTGGCGGGCGACGCCAGGAACGACGGGCTGACCGCGTCCTGGCTGGGGTCCTCGCTGCGCATTTCACCGCTGGGCCAGCTGTCCTTCCTGGGCAAGGTGGTGAACCGCGGGCTGGGCGTGAGCGATCATGCCTACGAGATGACGGCGCGCCTCACGGCGTTCGGCCAGGCGCCGGAAGGCTGGCGCATCAACGGCAAGACCGGCAGCGGCTCGGGCTACGGCTGGTATGTGGGCTGGGCCGCGAAGGGCGAGCGCAAGTATGTGTTCGCGCGCCTGATCCAGAAGGACAAGGGCGATCCGCAGGAAGTGTCCGGCGGCGTGCTGGCGCGGGACGGCTTGATCGCGGAATTTCCCGCACTGGTCAACGCCATCGAGGTGGACCAGGCGGTTAAGCCGCTGCTGGAAAAGCATGCGATTCCCGGCATGGCGGTGGCGCTGAGCGTGAACGGCAAGCATTACTTCTACAACTACGGCGTGGCGTCGAAGGAAACCGGGCAGGCGGTCAGCAGCGCCACGCTGTTCGAGCTCGGTTCGCTGAGCAAGCCTTTCACGGTGACCCTGGCGGCCTACGCGCAGGCGCAGGGCAAGCTGGCCTTGACGGATCCGGTCAGCCGCCACGTGCCCTACCTGCGCGGCAGCGTGTTCGACCGCGTCAACCTGATCCACCTGGGTACGCACACGGTGGGCGATTTTCCGATGCAGGTGCCGGAGCAGGTCAAGACCTATGAGCAGCTGATGGACTATTACAAGAACTGGCAGCCGGGCCATGCGGCCGGCACGCACCGCACTTACTCCAACCTGGGCATCGGCTTGCTGTCCATCGCCGCCGCCGGCAGCCTGGGCGTGCCGTATGTGGACGCGGTGGAGCGGACGCTGTTCCCGGCGCTGGGCATGGAGCACAGCTACATCAAGGTGCCGGCCGGGCAGATGGCGCAGTATGCGCAGGGCTACAACAGCAAGGGCGCGCCGGTGCGCGTCAATCCCGGCGTGCTGGCCGACGAGGCCTACGGCGTGAAAAGCAATACGCGCGACATGATCCGCTTTGTGGACGCCAATATGGGCCTGGCGCCGCTGGAGGCCAAGCTGGCGCGCGCCGTCGTGGAGACGCATGCCGGCTACTTCCAGGTGGGCGCCATGACGCAGGACCTGATCTGGGAGCAGTATCCGGGCCAGGCGGGGCTGGAGCAGCTGCTGACCAGCACGGCGGAGAAGATGGTGTGGGAAGCGAACCCGGTCGCCGCCATTGCGCCGCCGCTGGCGCCGCAGGCCGACGCCTGGCTGCACAAGACCGGCTCCACCGGCGGCTTCGCGGCCTATGCGCTGTTCAATCCGGCGCGCAAGGTGGGCATTGTCATGCTGTCCAACCGTGGCTTGCCGGGCAGCGAGCGGGTGGGCGCGGCCTATGCGGTGCTGAACAGGGTTGCGCCGGCTGCTGCGCCTGTGCCTGCCGCTGCCGCTGCTGCGCCCTAGGGCGCGAGGTCGGGAATCAGCGCCAGCAGGTCGGTCACGCCCACGTCCACGCCGGCTTGCGACAGCAGCGTGGTGGCCTGGCCGCGGTGGTGGGTCTGGTGGTTGAAGAAGTGCACCAGCACGTCGAACAGCGGCTTGGCGTGGGTGTCGCCGTTCATGCGCGCGTAGCGCAGCACGCCGTCCAGTTCGGCTTCCGTGAGCGCCACGGCCCAGGCGGCGATCACGCCGTCCAGCCAGGCGCGGTGGGCGGCCATCGGCGCCAGCGCGTCGAACAGCGGCGCGTCCAGGCTGGCCGGCATGGCCAGCGCCCGCACCGGCGCCAGCGCCGCGAACGCGGCCGGCGATGCGTCCGGCGCGGCGGCGAAGCGCTTGAGCCACACCGTGTCGGCCACCAGCAGGTGGTTCAGCGTGCCGAGCAGCGAGCCGAAGAACGCGCCCCGGTCGCGCGCCAGCTCATCGGCAGGCAGCGCGGCGGCGGCCTGGTACAGCTTCTGGTTCATCCAGCTGTTATACGCGGACATCAATTGGACGTGGCTGCTGCGGCTCATCGGGGCGTTCTCAGGTTGGGGCGCAGCGGAGCGGGACGCAAAGGGTCGAGCAGGCTGCGCAGGTTGTTGTGGTCGAGTTCGTACATCAGGGCCAGCAGGGCGCCCAGATGGCCGCCGGGGAAGCCTTCGCGGGCGAACCAGCCCAGGTAGTGGCCGGGCAGGTCGGCCAGCACGCGGCCCTTGTATTTTCCATAGGGCATTTCATAGATCAGCAACTGGGCCAGGGCTTCGGGATTCATGGCGGGTGGGTGTTTGGCTTGGGCGGACTGGCATTGTGTGGAAATCGCGCGCGATGCGCAAGCGCCGCGTCGGCTAATGGGTCAGCGGCAAGCCGTGGCTGGCCGCGATCCGGCGGAACGCGCCGTTTTTCTTGACGGTGTGCAGGGCCTTGTTGAACTGCCGCAGCCAGTGCTCCGCGTCGTGATGGCGGCGCGACACCATCAGGTAGTTGGCGTTGCTGTCGAACGCCTTGTCCACGCTGAAAAAGTGCCCGGCGTCGGCGGCGAAGCGGTGGTTGATCAGATGCAGGCCGACGTTTTCGTCGGCGATGGCGAGCTCGAAGCGTCCCACTTGCAGCTTCTCGAAATTGCGCTCCTCGTTGATGGCCAGATCGAGCGTGATGCCGGCATCGCTGAACAATTTGACATACCAGTAGCCGGCCACGCCGCCGATGCGGTATTTGCGCAGGTCGGCCAGGCCGTCGAAGGGGACGTCGAGCTTGTCGCCGTTGCGGCTGTAATAGAAGAATTTCGTCTTGCGCGAATACAGGCTGTCCGAGAACAGGTACAGCTGCTCGCGTTCCGGCGTGCGGATGTAGGGCACGGCGCCCCAGGCTTCGGCCGTGTCGAGCGCCGCCGTGCAGCGTTTCCAGGGCATCAGCTTGAACACGAAGCCGACGCCCATTTCCTTGCCGATTTCGTCGAACAGCTCGGTCAGGAAACTGTCTTCGGCCTTGCTGCTGACGTAGGGCGGATATTCGCTGGAGGCGATGACGAGCTGCCCCGCCGCCGGTCCCAGGCACGCCAGGCTCAGCAACATGGACGCGATCAGCTTGCTCATGGCTTATATTTGCTCCCGGATCAATTATCTTCTGCTGCGAGGCATCTTTTTTGAAATAAAAAATGGCCCGATACTGCGTGACATCAACTTTACAGGAGTATGTTATGCCTATTGCCTTGCTGGCGCTGACCATCAGCGCGTTTGCCATCGGGACCACCGAGTTTGTCATTGTCGGGCTGTTGCCGACCATCGCCGCCGACCTGGGCGTGAATCTGCCGTCGGCCGGGCTGCTGGTGAGCCTGTACGCGCTGGGCGTGGCGGTGGGCGCGCCGGTGCTGACCGCGCTGACCGGCAAGCTGCCGCGCAAGACCCTGCTGTTGTCGCTGATGGTGCTGTTTACGGCCGGTAACCTGATGGCCTGGATGGCGCCCGGCTACGCCTCGCTGGTGGTGGCGCGCGTGCTGACCGGCCTGGCGCACGGCGTGTTCTTCTCGATCGGCTCGACCATCGCCACCTCGCTGGTGCCCAAGGACAAGGCGGCCTCGGCGATCGCCATCATGTTCACCGGCCTGACGGTGGCGCTGGTGACCGGCGTGCCGCTGGGCACCTTCATCGGCCAGCACTTCGGCTGGCGCGCCACCTTCCTGGCCGTGTCGGCGCTGGGCATTATCGCCTTCATCGGCAGCATGCTGTACGTGCCCAAGTCGATCAAGCACAGCGCGCCGGCTTCGCTGCTGCAGCAGGTGAAAGTGCTGGGCCAGCCGCGCCTGCTGCTGGTGTACGCCATGACGGCGGTGGGCTACGGCGGCTCCTTCATCGCCTTCACCTACCTGGCGCCGATCCTGCAGGGCCTGGCCGGCTTCAGCGAGAACGCGGTGGGCCTGGTGATGCTGGTGTACGGCGTGTCTGTGGCGGTGGGCAATATCTGGGGCGGCAAGCTGGCCGACCAGCGCGGCCCGGTCAGCGCGCTGAAGATCATTTTCGCCGGCCTGGCGGCCGTGCTGCTGGCGCTGAGCTTCACCGCCTCGCACCCGTGGCTGGTGGTGGCGACCGTGCTGCTGTGGGGCGCGGTGGCGTTCGGCAACGTGGCCGGCTTGCAGGTGTACGTGGTGCAGCAGGCGGAACACTACACGCCGCGCGCGGTGGATGTGGCCTCCGGCCTGAACATCGCGGCCTTCAACCTGGGCATCGCCGGCGGCGCCTGGGGCGGCGGCCTGATCGTCGAGCACCTGGGCCTGGTGCACACGGGCTGGATCGGCGCGCTGGTGGTGCTGGGCGCGCTGGGCCTGACGGCGCTGAGCGGCCGCCTGGACCGCCTGAACCCGCGTGCCGCGGACCCTGCCGCGCCGCGCGCGGCGCGGGTGGCGGCGCACTAGGCCGGGCCCCGGGTCAGGCGCGCCGGTAGATGGCGTCCAGGCTGCCGGGGCCGAAGTAGCGTTCGTATTCCTGCGCCGCGTACGAGTCCATCATGCCGGCGATGTAGTCGATCACCAGGCGTTCGCGGCTGTCCTTCAGGCAGCGCAGCTCGGGCGGCAGCAGGATGTTGTCCTTGTTGTACTGCTTGTCCGTCAGCACCTCGAACAGGCCGCGGATGATCTTCTCGCCGCGCTTTTCGTACAGCTGCACGTCCTTCTTGCGCAGGATGGCTTTCCACAGCAGGCTCTTCAGGCCCTTGGCCAGCAGTTCGGCCGAGCGGTAGCCCAGCTGGCCGTCCACCACGGCCAGGTCGCGGCACAGCGTGTGCACGATTTCCGAGGTCAGCTCCTTGCGCAGCACGATGGAATATTCCTCGGACGAGGCCTGCTGCTCGCATTTGAGCGCCTCGTTGTGGGCCCGCTCGGCGATGGCGGAAAACAGCGGGTAGGCGGGGCCGTAGTCGGCGCTGATCTTGAACTCGTGCGCGATCTCGCCCACGGTGATGATGCCGAAGCTGAGCGCATCCTCCACGTCGTGCGCCGCGTAGGCGATCTCGTCGGACAAATCCATGATCTGCGCGTCGATGCTCTTGCGCGCCGTGATGCCGTGCCTGGCCAGCTCCCCGGTGAGGAAGGCGTGGTCCTCGTCGTACAGGAACTTGCGGGCGTTCTCGGTGCGGGTGTGGAAGTACTTGGTGATGCCGAACAGCGTGCGCACCGTCAGGTTCAGGCCGGCGTAGCCGTAGTGGCGCTTTTCCAGCGTGCGCAGGATGCGGAAGGCCTGCGCGTTGCCTTCGAAGCCGCCGTGCTCGGCGCACAGGCTGTTCAGGATTTTCTCGCCGTAGTGGCCGAACGGCGGGTTGCCGATGTCGTGCGCCAGCGCACAGGTTTCCGACACCACGCTGCGCTCCAGCCCCATGTCGGCGGCGATCGAGCGCGCGATCTGCGCCACCTCCAGGCTGTGCGTGAGGCGGTTGCGGTTGGACTGGTTGGCGTCCACCCCCAGCAGCTGCATCTTGCCCTGCAGGCGGCGGAACGAGGCCGCGTACAGCACCCGCGCGTAGTCGCGCATGGCGTCCTCGCGGCCGTCGCTGCGGCTGTCGTGCTGCTGGTGCACGCGGTATTCCAGGGGCCGCACCAGGGCTTCCTGGGCGCGGGCGTAGGCGATCGTTTCTGCTGAGTACATGCGATAACTCTGGGTGATGGAGGGGCAAAGGGATTCTAGACCAGCGCGCGCCGGATCGGGTGTATATTGCTGGCGAAATATTTCTGAATCGGAATGCCCATGTCGCCCGTTGCCCTGTTTAGCGTCGTCCTCGCGTATTTTGCCTTGCTGCTGGGCGTGGCCTGGCTCACGTCGCGCAACGCCAACAACGACAGTTTCTTCATCGGCAACAAGAACAGCAACTGGATGCTGGTGGCCTTCGGCATGGTGGGCACCACCCTGAGCGGGGTCACCTTCATCAGCGTGCCGGGCGCGGTGGGGCGCGACGGCTTCGGCTACCTGCAGATCGTGCTGGGCTACACGCTGGGCTACATCGCGGTGGCCTACGTGCTCTTGCCGCTGTATTACCGGCTCGGGCTGACCTCGATCTACCACTACCTGGACGTGCGCCTGGGACGGCGCGCCTACCAGAGCGGGGCGGCCTTCTTCATCCTGTCGCGCACGCTGGGCGCCACGGCGCGCCTGTACCTGGTGGTCAATATCCTGCAGGCCACCATCCTCGACAGCCTGGGCGTGCCGTTCTGGGCCACCAACCTGGTGATCCTGCTGATGATCTTGCTCTACACCTACGAGGGCGGCGTCAAGACCATCGTCTGGACCGACACCCTGCAGACCAGCGGCATGCTGCTGGGCCTGGTGGTCTGCGTGGGCTGGCTGCTGCACCAGATGGACCTGGGCCTGCTCGACAGCCTGGCGCGCATGGAGGCCAGCGGCCTGGCGCGGGTCTTGACGACGGACGTGGACAGCCCCACTTACTTCTGGAAGCAGGTGCTGGCCGGCATGTTCATCACGATCGCGATGACGGGCATGGACCAGGAGATGATGCAGAAAAATATCTCGGTGAGCACAGTGGGCAATTCGCAGAAGAACATGGTGGCGCTGACCCTGATCCTGGTGGGCGTGCTGTCGCTGTTCCTGTTCCTGGGCGGCCTGCTGCACCTGTACGCGCCCATCGCCGGCGTGGCCGCCGAGGGCGACAAGCTGTTCCCGGCGGTGGTGATGGGCCATATGCCGGCCGCGATCCAGCTGATCTTCTTCATCGCGCTGGTGTCGGCGCTGTTTCCCAGCGCGGACGGCGCCATCACGGCGCTGACGTCCTCGTTCTGCATCGACATCCTGGGCCTGCAGCGGCGCGCCGGCCTGGACGAGCGCGCCCGCACCGGCCTGCGGCACCGGGTGCACCTGGCTTTCTGCGCGCTGTTCCTGGTGCTGGTGATGGTGTTCAAGTGGATCGACAGCGCCAGCATGATAGGCGTGATCCTGAAGCTGGCCGGCTACACCTACGGCCCGCTGCTGGGCCTGTTCGCCTTCGGCATCCTGACCCGGCGCGCCGTGCAGGACCGCTGGGTGCCGCTGGCGGTGCTGGCCGGGCCGCTGCTGTGCTGGCTCATAGACCGCAATCAAGCCTTGCTGTTCGGCACGTACAAGCTGGGCTTGGAGCTGCTGATCGTTAACGGCCTGCTGGTCATGGGCGGGCTGTGGCTGATTTCGTCACCGGCGCGCGTGGCGCGCGGTGAGCGTGCCGTAAGCGTCCCCTAAGCATTTTCATGGGCAAAAAGGGCCGATTTCGCTTACAGTGTTGTCAGATTTAAATTATTCAAGGAGCATCCATGTCACGATCTATTGTTTCCCGCATTGGCAGCGGTTTCGCCTATGCCTGGCGCGCGCTGGACTTCGGCCGCCGCGCCATCCTGAATGTGCTGTTCCTGATCGTGCTGATCGTGCTGGCCGTGGCCATCTTCAGCGGCGGCCCGAAGCCGCTGGGCGCCAAGACCATGCTGGTGCTGGACCTGAAGGGCGAGCTGGTGGAGCAGGGCAGCACCGGCGTGCGCGACGCCGTGAAAGCCAACCTGATGGGCGGCGAAGTGCGCCGCACCGTGCAGCTGCGCGACGTGCGCAACGTGCTCGACACGGCCGCCAGGGACCCGCAGATCGCCGGCGCCGTGCTGCTGCTGGACGAGCTGGAAGGCGGCGGCCAGGCCAGCCTGCGCGAAGTGGCCGGCGCCGTCGAGCGCTTCAAGGCCAGCGGCAAGAAGGTGGTGGCCTGGGGTTCCAGCTACAGCCAGCGCCAGTACCTGGTGGCCTCGCACGCCAATGAAGTGTACCTGCACCCGATGGGCGCGGTGCTGCTGGAAGGCTTCGGCCGCCACCGCAACTACTACCGCGACGCGCTCGACAAGATCGGCGTGACGGTCAACCTGCTCAAAGTGGGCACCTACAAGAGCTTTGCCGAGCCCTTTATCGCCAACGGCCCGTCGCCGGCGGCCACCGAGGCCGAGGCTTACCTGAACAACGCGCTGTGGACCAGCTACACGGATGACGTGGAAAAGGCGCGCAAGCTGCCGCAGGGCCACATCATGAAGAACATCAACGAGCTGCCGGCGCTGGTGGAGGCGGCCAACGGCAACCTGGCCAAGGTGACCCTGGACGCCAAGCTGGTGGACGGCCTGAAGACGCGCGACGAGATCCGCAAGATGATGATGGAGCGCGGCGAGAAGGACGCGCACGGCAAGTCCTTCCGCCAGGTGAGCTATGAGGACTATCTGTCGCGCGTGCATTCGAAGGTGATGGGCGACGCGGTGGGCGTGGTGATGGCGGTGGGCGACATCAGCGACGGCGTGGCGCCGGCCGGTTCCATCGGCGGCCTGTCGACGTCCAACCTGATCCGCATGGCGCGCGAGGACGACAGCATCAAGGCCATCGTGCTGCGCGTGAATTCGCCGGGCGGCAGCGCCTTCGGCTCGGAGCTGATCCGCCGCGAGCTGGAACTGACGCGCGCGGCCGGCAAGCCGGTGGTGGTGTCCATGGGCGACCTGGCCGCTTCCGGCGGCTACTGGATTTCGATGGCGTCCGACGAGGTGATCGCCGAGCCGAACACCATCACCGGCTCGATCGGCGTGTTCGCGCTGGTGCCGCGCGCCGACAAGGTGATCGACAAGCTGGGCATCCACACGGCCGGCGTGACCACCACCTGGCTGGCCGACGCGGCCAACCCGTTGCGTCCGCTGGATCCGCGTTTCGGGCAGATCATCCAGGGCAGCATCAACCACATTTACTCGGAGTTCACCACCAAGGCGGCTGCGGCGCGCAAGACCACGCCGGAGAAGATCAACGAGGTGGCGCAGGGCCGCGTGTGGACCGGCGTGCAGGCCAAGGAGCGCGGCCTGGTGGACCGCGTGGGCACGTACGGCGACGCGCTGAAGGCGGCCGCCGACCGCGCCAAGCTGGGCAGCGATTACCGCGTGGCGTACATCGAGCGCGAGGTGTCCAAGTTCGACAAGATCGTCGAGTTCTTCGGCGGTTCGGCTGCGCAGGCTGCGGCACAGGCTTTCGCGCCGTACGTGAAGGCGACGCTGGCGCCGACCGGCATGCCGCTGGGCGCCGCTGCGGAGGCGGTGCAGGAATTGAACTGGCTGTCCGAGGTGGCCGATAAGCGCAAGCCGTTCACGGCGGTCACGCACTGCTTGTGCGAATCGCCTTGATGGGCGCGCAGTTCGCGCAGCCGGTGCATTCTGTGTCTGTGCCTGCTGTGCCTGCTGCGGCTGCGGCTGCGGCGCGCTTGTCGCTGCGGCCACTGGCACTGGGCGAGCTGGCCGATTTGGCTGCTTCGCGCATCCCGGCGGGCATGGAAGGGCGCGCGCAGCCGGGCGCCTTGCCGCCCGCGTTCGTGGCGCAGCGCGCGCTGGACCGCATTGGGCAGGGGGCGTCCGAGTTCTGGTGCGCGACTTTTTTGATCGTGCGCGACGACGAGGAAATCGTTGGCGGCTGCGGTTTCAAGGGCGAGCCTGCAGAGGGGCGCGTTGAAATCGCCTATGGCATCGCTCCCGCGCACCGCCGGCAGGGCGCCGCCGCCGCTGCCGTGCAGGCCTTGATCGAGCTGGCGTTCGCCAACGGCGTGCGCGAGGTGTTCGCCGAAATCCTTCCCGACAACGCCGCCTCCATCGCGGTGGTCCGCAAGCTCGGCTTCCGCCTCGACGGCTCGCGGGTCGATGAGGACGGCGATGTGGTGAGCATGTATTCGTTCGTACCCCCTGTAGGACAGCGTACTGAAACCGGTACTGAAATCTCCTGAAAGGTACTGCAATCTACTGAAATCCCACTGCAGCGGTACTGAACTATAGGTCGCTGTTGAGGTCTAACTACTGATGGCGTTTCAGTATCTTTCAGTAGGTTTCAGTACTTTTCAGGAGGGATTTCAGCATGTTGTCCTGCACGGCACTCCAACTACCAACAGACACCCTGCATCGCCTGCTGGATTTTCTGCGCAACACCGGCAGCAAACTGGATGCGGCTGCGGCTGTCGATGAAGCGATCCAGGACTGGCAGGACCGCATGCGGCAAGACGAAGGCAGCGGCGATCGAACGCCCAAGGGCTACCAGTGGAAGACACTGTTCTTGCCCGAGGGCACTCGCCTCGCTGCTTTCTGCCAAGGCGATTATGCCTACGCCTACGTGGTGGGCGACAGGCTGTTGTATCAAGGCGAACCCACCTCGCCGAACCGGTTTGTGAAGGAAGCCTCCGGCTACGTCCGCAACGCATGGACCGACATTGCCGTGCGCTTCCCCGGCGAAATCCGAGCCCAGAGCGCCTTCGCGCTGCGCCGCGCCCTGGAGCGTGCCGCCAAAGAGCGCCCGCCGGCGCCCTTGGCACCCCGCGCATACTGCCCGCCCGCGCTGCCGGAGCCAGAGCCGCCGCCGATATTCAAGTCTCAAAGACCGCCCCCGCCGGCGGCGGACGAATGGCCCTACATCGACCGCCGCGCGCTGCGGGTGTATCCAGACTGGGAACCGTTCTAGAGATTTTCACATCGAAGTAGCACCGCCGTTCGCGGCGCTGTCGCCGCGCGCCGAGCCGCTGCCGTTGGCCGAACCGCTGCCGCTCGCCGTGCCGCCCAGGCTGACGGACGGTTGGGCGCTGGCGCCTTCTGCTGCGCCCCGCGCGCCGCTCATCGCAGCCTGCTTGCTGCCCTTCGCCGCGCCGGAAGCCGTCGCGGCGCTGGACTGCGCGTAGGAGCGGGTGTTGTCGGCCTGCGCCTTCACACCGTCGCGCACGGGCGCCGCCGTGCCGCGTGCCGCCTGTGCCGCATTGCCAGCAAGTTGACGGCTGCCGCTGCCGTCCGCACCGGCCGAGACGCCGACGCTGCCATGTCCGTTGCCGCTTGCGCCCCCGTTTGCGCTGCCGTTTGCGCGGCCGCCGCCGTCAACCACGCCGCCGGCACCCAAGGCGTGCAGCGGACCGGCATTCGCCGCAGCCGGAGCCGAATTGCTTGCGCCTGCTGGCGTGCCGCCTTGTGCCGGCTGGGTGGCCGTGGCCGCCGTGGCCGGGGCCAGGTTGCTGGCCAGCGAACCGGAGCCGTTTGCGCTGCCCGCCGCCTGCCCATCCGCCGTGGCGGACTTCGACCCGAACAAGCTGCTGAAGAAGCCCGGCTTCTGGCCCGCCGCCGCACTGTCGGTGGCCGCCGCCGGCTGCGCGCCCGTCAGCTTGCCGGCAAGGCTGCCCGAACCGCTGCCGGCCGCGCTGCCGCTTGCCGCACCGTCCGCGCGGCCGGCATCGATAGCGCCGGTGACGGAGCGGGGCGCATCGAGCATGCTGGCGCGGCTGCCGGCCGCACCCATGCCGCCCATGCCGCCCATGCCCGTCACCTGCCCGCCGAAACTGCCCGCGCCGCCTATCATGCCGCCCACGGGGCCGCCACGGCCCAGCAATTGCGCCTGCGCCGAGCAAGCCACGCCGATGGACAGCGCGATAATCAGTTGTTTAGCGATGGTCTGGTTTTTCATGATGTTCTCCTTGTCGTTGGCCGCAGACTGTCTGCCGCCGTTGAAAGGAAAACGTCCCTGTCCAGCCGTTTAATCCATCGCTGCGAAAATATTTTTCAAAATTTATTGGAATGCCGACGGATCGGTACGAAATGCCGCGCCCAGCACGCCGTGGCCGGTCTCGTTGCTCTGCGTGCCCGCCGCCACGCCGGCCGCCTGTTTGGCCAGCGCCGCCAGCGCCTCGCGGGCGGCTGCGGGCGCGGGCCGGGGCAGGGCGTCCGCCAGCAGCGCGGCCACGATGGGCGCAGCGAACGAAGTGCCGCGCACCACGCGGTAAGGCGGACGGCCCATGGCCGCGCTCACCATCTGGCTGCCCGGCGCCGCGAACATGACCTGCGGCCCGCGCGCGGCCTCGGGCAGCGGGCGGCCGCGCTTGTCCACGCCGCTCACGCCCACCACGCCGGGATAGCTGGCCGGATACAGCGGCGGCGCGGCGGGGCCGTCGTTGCCCACCGCCGCCACCAGCAGATGTCCGCGCCTGACCATGCCGGCCACCACGCGCTCCAATATCTGGTTGGGCGGGCCGACCAGGCTCAGGTTCACCACCGCCACCTGTTCGCGCGCCATCCAGCCCAGCGCGGCGGCCACGCGCGCGGCCGAGCCGCCGGTGGCGCTGTCGCAGTAGATATCGGCCGCATACAGGGCCGCGTGCGGCGCCACGCCCTTGAAGCGGGCCGACTGTCCCACCATCAGCGCCGCCACCGCCGTGCCGTGCGCGCTTGGATGGGCCGCGCCGTCGCAGCCCCAGCGGACAATCGACGCGTCGCGGAACACATCATGGCCGCGCTCGACGCCGCCATCCACCAGGCCCACCCTGGAACCCGCACCTGCCGCCGCCGGCTGGCTGCGCGCTTGCCCGCCTTGACCGCCTTGACCGTCAGCCTGCGCCGCGTCCGCGTCCGCTGCCGTGCCGCTGCCGCTGCCGCTGCCGGTATACACATGGTTGAAATCGTAGGCGCCCTCCGGATCGAGCGCGCGCAGCTGTTCCAGCGCGGCGGCCGTGCTCGCGCCATCGGGAACGCGCAGCACGACCATGCGCTCGCCGCCATCCAGCACTTGCTCGCTGTGGACGGCCAGCCCGGCCGCCTGCGCTGCCGCCAGTCCTTGCGCGCTGGGCGACCAGGCCAGGATCTCGCCCCGTACGACCGGTTCCCCGCGCGGGTCCGCCTCCAGTACGGCGCGGTGCCGCTGCAACAGGCCGGCGACGCGCTCCAGGCGCAGGGCGCGCAGGTCTGCGGGGACGGTGCGGTCCAGCAGGCTCCGGCCGGACTCGCGCAACTGGGCCGCGCCGAGCGGATCTTGCAACTGCGGCAATTGTGGAAGTTGCAATTGCGGCAAGCGCAACTGGGCATGGGCGGCGCCGGCGGTGCACAGCGTGCAGGCCAGCGCGGTAAGCAGGGTTTGGATACGCATGATAGTCGGATGATAGTATAAGAAATCGCACTTTCTTTTGGTTAAACGAACGGGGCAGGGATTAAAATCCATCGCCGCATCGTTTACCTGTTATCCATGCCATCGATAAACACCGACATTGCCGCCTTGCTGCCGCGCCTGCGGCGTTTTGCCCGCACCATCACCTACCACAGGGAGGATGCGGACGACCTCGTGCAGATCGCCGTCGAGCGCGCGCTGAACCGCAGCGCCCAGTGGGAGGCCGGCACACGGCTCGACAGCTGGATCTTCAGGATCATGAAGAACGCCTGGATAGACGAGGTGCGCTCGCGCATGCGGCGCGACCGGCTGTTCGCGCCGGAGGAGGCGGGCGAGCATGTGGGCGACGAGGGCGCGGCGGCGCAGCAGCAGCGCATGGCGATCCAGAAGGCGGTCAGCCTGCTGTCCGACGAGCACCGCATCGTGGTGGCGCTGGTGCTGGTCGACGGCCTGCCGTACAAGGAGGCCGCCGAGGTGCTGGACATCCCGATGGGCACCCTGACCAGCCGCCTGGCGCGCGCCCGCGCGGCGCTGCAAGAACTGTTATCCGATACTGCGAGGACTGCAAGATGAGCTTTAGCGACGAGACCCTGATGGCCTATGCGGACGGCGAGCTGGACGAGCCGGCGCGCACCGAGGTCGAGCGCGCCATGCGCAGCGATCCGGCGCTGGCCGCGCGCGTGGCGCAACACCGGGCCCTGCGCTCGGACGTGTTCGCCGCGTTCGCGCCGATCGCCGACGAGCCGGTGCCGCCGGCGCTGCTGGCCGCCGCCATGCCGGACAAGGTGAGCGACCTGGGCGCGGCGCGCGCGGCCCGCAGCGAAACCCGGCGCCGCTGGGCGTGGCAGGAATGGGGTGCGATAGCGGCCTCCCTGTCGGTCGGCGTGCTGGTGGGCAGCCTGGTGCTGGGCGGCGGCAGCGGCAACGCCGGCGGCGAGCTGGCCGTAGCGCAGGGGCCAGGCGGCGCGCTCATCGCGCAAGGCCGCTTGGCGCACGCCCTGTCGAACCAGCTTGCCGGCGCATCGGAGGCCGGCGCAATCCGTATCGGTGTCAGCTTCGCCGCGACCGACGGCGCGCTGTGCCGCAGCTTCATCGCCGGCGCGTCCGCCGGGCTGGCCTGCCGCAGCGGCGAACAATGGAAGCTGGCCGTGTTGGCCGAAGCCGAAAAGAGCCAGGGCGGGGATTACCGCCAGGCCGGCAGCGCCATGCCGTCCGCCGTGCTGGATGCCATCGACGCCCGCATCGCCGGCAGCGCGCTCGACGCGCAGGCCGAGCAAGCCGCGCAGCGGCGCGGCTGGCGCTAACGCCCGCATCGCCAGCGAAGGCGCGCCCGATCGCGCCCAATCGCGCCAACCCCGCGCCAACCCCGCGCCAACCGGCTCCCCAGCATACGCCGTGTAGCGGGCGCGCGGTACACACATTCCCACACAACTGCTACGCGGCACTGCTGTCGCCGGTGCCGGAACCTGCTGCCTACGGCATGCTGCTGGCAGGACTCGGGCTGCTTGGCTGGCGCGGGCGCAGGGTTGACCGGCGCTGACTTTCGGTGAATTTGGCGCCCAGCTAGTCCCGCGCCAGTGGCAGCGTCACGACGAAAACGCTGCGCCCCGTATGCAGGTCGCCGCAGCGCGCCTCGCCGCCGTGGCGGCGCGCAATCTGCCGCACCAGCGCCAAACCGAGCCCCGAACCCACGCTGTCACGCGCATTGCTGCTGCGGTAGAAGGGCTCGAACACCTTGTCGAATTCCCCCCTCGGAATGCCCGGACCGGCGTCCTGCACCACGATCTCGGCGCAGGCCGTCTCGCCCGCGCCGCTGCGGCGCAGCTTGACCGTGGTGGGCGGCACGCCGTGGCGGCGCGCGTTCTCCAGCAGGTTGCGCAGCATGCGCCGCAGCAGGCGCGCGTCGCCGCGCACGGTCAGCGATTCGCCGTCCAGGTCCGCCTCGTCGTAGCGCGAACACTCCTCGGCCGCCAGCGGCAGCAGGTCCAGCGCCTCGTTCTCGGTGCGCTCGCCCACCGCATCCAGCCGGCTGGCCAGCAGGATCTCGTCGATCAGCTGGTCCAGTTCCGCGATGTCCTGCTCCAGCCCCGCGCGGCGCTTGGGCTCCACGCTGTCCTTGCTCAGCTCCAGCGCCAGGCGGATGCGCGCCAGCGGCGTGCGCAGTTCGTGCGAGGCGTTGGCCAGCATGGTCTTGTGCGCGCCCACCAGCGCCTCGATCTGGTCCGCCGAGCGGTTGAAACTGGCCGCCAGCGCGGCCACCTCGTCGCTGCCCTTGACCTCCACCCGCGCCGACAGATTGCCCGCGCCCAGCGACTCCACGCCTTTCTGCAGCTGCTCCAGGCGCCGCGTCACGCGCCGCACCACCGGGTAGGCGGCGATGGCGATGATGATGGCAAGGCCGATCAGGATGGTCTGCAGCCGCACGCGCGACGGCGCTTGCCGCAGCGGCGTGGTGGAGACGATGTGGCGGCCGTCGTCCAGGTGCATCTGGAAGCGGCGCTGGCGCAGCGGACGGTCGATGTCCTCGTCGCCGCGCGCCCAGCGGCGGGCCTGGTCCAGCGGCCCGGCGCGCGGCGCCGCATCGGCCTCCTGCGCCGCGCCGCCATGCTCACCATGCTGCCCGTGCTGCCCGTGCTGCCCGTGCTGGCCGCGCTCCATGCGCTCCTTGCGCTCCATGCGCTCGATGTGTTCCATGCGCTGCTGGCGCAGCATGCGCCGGTCCGGGCGCTCCAGCGGCTCGCCCACGTAGGCCAGGCGCTGCCAGTCCTTGCTGAACAGGGTGATATCGGTGCGCAGGCCGCGCGTCATGCGCTCCAGCGCCGCCTGCTGCTGCTCGGGCGGCGCTTCGGCGGCGGGCAAGGCATTCCGCAGCAGCGTGCCCAGCGTGCGGTCGGACAGTTCCATCGGCGCCCCGGCCCATTGCCACAGCAGCACCACGGCCAGGGTCAGCAGCGCCAGGCTGGCCAGCAGCGCGGCGTAGAAGCGGAAGTACAAACGCGGCATCAGTCCTGGTCCTTGGCGAACAGATAGCCCGCCCCGCGCACCGTGATGATGCGGCGCGGATGCTTGGGATCGTCCTCCACGGCGGCGCGGATGCGCGACATGTGCACGTCGATCGAGCGGTCGAACGCCTCGGCCTGGCCGCTGCTGGTGGCTTCCATCAGCGCCTCGCGCGACAGCACCCGGCCGGCGTTCCGGGCCAGCATCAGCAGCACGTCGAACTGGCAGGCGGTCAGCTCGCAGGCCTTGCCGTCCAGCCGCGCGCCGTAGGCGCCCGGTTCGATTTCCAGCCGCCCGAAGCGCAGCACTTCGTTGGCCGCGCGCTGCGCCTCGCCGCCCCTGCGCAGCACCGCGCGCAGGCGCGCCAGCAGTTCGCGCGGCTCGAAAGGCTTGGGCAGGTAATCGTCCGCGCCCAGCTCCAGGCCGATGATGCGGTCGATGGCGTCGCCGCGCGCGGTCAGCATCACCACCGGGATGTTGGAGGAGGCGCGCAGCTGGCGGCACACTTCCAGGCCGTCCATGTCCGGCAGCATCAGGTCCAGGATCACGGCGTCGGCCCGGTTGGCGGCCAGCCAGGCCAGCGCCGGCTTGGCGCGGGTGTGGGCGGTGACCTCGAATTTGGCCGTGGTCAGGTATTCGGACAGCATCTCGCTCAGGCGCGGATCGTCTTCGATAATCAGGATATGTTCGCTCATGCCCCATTTTACGGAGCATGGCGGCCGCCGGTCACCACAATTTTGTAGCAGCTTTGTATCGGGCCGCTACCCCGTGTAACAGGCCGCCGCCCCGCAGTTGCGGGCACTCTGGCTTGCATGATGGAAACTACCTGCGGCGGGGGCCGGAATTGTTTCAAACCGACACGTAGCCGAAATTTCATTGTGCTAGAGTCGATTCAACTCCCGGCGCGTACTGGGCGCGCCCCGCCAAAGAACAAGGACAATAGCGATGACATCGCCCACACCACCATCGAAGACCATTCCCGCCACCCCCAAGCGCAGCCGGCGCGCGCAAATCATCGGCGGCGTGCTGGCGGTGGCCGCCATGGCCGGCCTGGGTGGCCTGGCCTGGCATTTGACCCACCCGGCTGCCGGCCAGGGCACGCAAGCGGGCGGCCCGGGAGCAGGCCCCGGCGGCCCCGGCGGACCGGGCGGCCCCGGAGGGGGCGGGGGCGGACGGCGCGGCGGCGCGGCCACCACGGTGGGCGTGGCCACGGCCGACAAGGCCGACATCCCGGTGGTGCTGGACGCGCTGGGCACTGTCACGGCGGCGGCCACCACCACGGTCCGCCCGCAAGTGTCGGGCATCCTGCAGAAGGTGCTGTTCAAGGAAGGCCAGATGGTCAAGGCCGGCCAGGTGCTGGCGCAGATCGACCCGCGCCAGTTCGAACTGGCGCTGATGCAGGCCAGCGGCCAGCGCCAGCGCGACGAGGCCCAGCTGGAAAACGCCAGGCTGACGCTGGAGCGCTACCGCACGCTGCTGGCGCAGGACTCCATCGCGCGCCAGGACGTCGACACCCAGGCCGCGCAGGTCAAGCAGCTGGAAGGCACCGTCATGACCGACCGTGCCAACGAGGGCGTGGCGCGCCTGAACCTGGGCTACACCAAGGTGGTGGCGCCGATCAGCGGGCGGGTCGGCCTGCGGGTGGTCGATATCGGCAACCTGGTCAGTTCCGGCGACGCGGCCGGCATCGCCGTCATCACCCAGCTGTCGCCGATCGACGTGGAATTCTCGGTGCCGCAGGACCAGGGGCCGATGGTGATGGAGGGCGTGAACTCAGGCGCGCCGCTGCCGGCGCTGGCGCTGGACCGCACCCGCGCCGTGACGCTGGACGACGGCCGTTTCTACGCGCTGGACAACCAGGTCGACACGCAGACCGGCACCATCAAGGCCAAGGCGCGCTTCGCCAACGCCAAGAACACGCTGTTCCCCAGCCAGTTCGTCAACGTGCGCTTGGAACTGCGCACCATCAAGGACGCCGTGATGGTGCCGGTGACGGCGCTGCGCCACGGCAGCAAGGGCGATTTCGTCTATGTGCTGAACAGCGACAAGACGGTCAGCACGCGCGCCGTCACGCGCGGCCAGGCCACGGTGGACAAGGTGGAGATCCGCAGCGGCCTGAAGGCGGGCGAGCAGGTCATCACCGAAGGCGCGGACCGCCTGAAGGACGGCGCCAGGGTGACGCTGCCGGGCGACAGGCCGGGCGCGGGCGCAGGCGGCGGCCGGCGCGGCAAGCGCGAAGGGCAGGGCGGCGCCGCGGCTGCACCGGCCGGCGCCGAGGGGGCGCCAGCGCCGGCGGCAGGCACGCCTGCGGGCGCCGGCGCGCCGCACGGCGAACACCGCCGCCGCGACTGGTCCGCCCCCGGCGGCGCACCGGCACCGGCTCCGGCGGCGCCGTCCGCAACGCCGAAGCCAACGCCATGAGCCCGTCCCGCCCCTTCATCCAGCGCCCGGTGGCGACCTCGCTGCTGATGCTGGCCATCGTGCTGGCGGGCCTGGTCGGCTTCAAGTTCTTGCCGCTGTCGGCGCTGCCGCAAGTCGATTTCCCCACCATCCAGGTGCAGACGCTGTACCCCGGCGCCAGCCCGGAAGTGATGGGCCAGACCGTCACCGCGCCGCTGGAGCGCCAGTTCGGCCAGATGTCCGGCCTGCAGCGCATGAGCTCCACCAGCGCCGCCGGCGTGTCCATCATCACGCTGCAGTTCGGCCTGGGCCAGACGCTGGACGTGGCCGAGCAGGAAGTGCAGGCAGCCATCAACGCGGGCGGCTCGCTGCTGCCCACCGATCTGCCGGCGCCGCCGGTGTACGCCAAGGTGAACCCGGCCGACGCCCCCGTGCTGACGCTGGCGATCACCTCCGACACCATGCCGCTGACGGAAGTGCAGAACATCGTCAACACCCGCCTGGCGCTGAAGATCAGCCAGGTCTCCGGCGTCGGCCTGGTCACGCTGAGCGGCGGCCAGCGCCCGGCCGTGCGCATCCAGGCCGACACCCAGGCGCTGGCGTCCTACGGCCTCGGGCTGGACACGCTGCGCACCGCCATCACGGCCTCCAACGCCAACAGCGCCAAGGGCAGCTTCGACGGCCCCACGCGCTCGTTCACCATCAACGCCAACGACCAGCTGGTGACGGCCGATGACTACAAGAACCTGATCGTGGCCTACCGCAACGAGGCGCCGGTGCGCCTGTCCGAAGTGGCGCGCGTGGTCGACAGCGCCGAAAACGTCAAGCTGGGCGCCTGGTCCGGCCACGGCGGAACGCTGACCCCGGCCATCATCCTCAACGTGCAGCGCCAGCCCGGCGCCAACGTCATCGCCACCGTGGACGCCATCAAGGAGCGCCTGCCCGAGCTGCAGGCCGGCCTGCCCGGCGCGCTGAAAGTGGAGGTGCTGAGCGACCGCACCACCGGCATCCGCGCCTCCGTCAAGCACGTGGAATTCGAGCTGGTGCTGGCGGTGCTGCTGGTGGTGCTGGTGATCTTCTTCTTCCTGCACAGCGTGCGCGCCACCGTGATCGCCAGCCTGGCCGTGCCGATCTCGCTGATCGGCACCTTCGGACTGATGTATTTGCTGGGCTACAGCCTGAACAACCTGAGCCTGATGTCGCTCACCATCGCCACCGGCTTCGTGGTGGACGACGCCATCGTCATGATCGAGAACATCGCGCGCTACATCGAGGAAGGGGAGACGCCGATGGCCGCCGCCATCAAGGGCGCCACCCAGATCGGCTTCACCATCATCTCGCTGACGGTGTCGCTGATCGCGGTGCTGATCCCGCTGCTGTTCATGGGCGACGTGGTGGGCCGGCTGTTCCGCGAATTCGCCGTCACGCTGGCCATCACCATCCTGATTTCCGGCGTGGTGTCGCTGACCCTGGTGCCGATGATGTCGGCGCGCTGGCTCACCAGCCACAAGGACGACGCGCCGAACTCCTTCGGCGGCCGCGTGCAGCGCTTCTTCGACAAGGTGATCGCGCGCTACGACACTTCGCTGCAATGGGTGCTGCGGCGCCAGGGGCTGACCCTGCTGGTGGCGCTGGGCACCCTGCTGCTGACGGTGGTGCTCTACATCTTCATCCCCAAGGGCCTGTTCCCGACCCAGGACACCGGCCAGCTGCAGGCGCGCATCGAAACCGCGCAAGCCGTGTCCTACAGCCGCATGGCCGAGCTGCAGCAGGCCGCGGCCCGCGCCATCATGGAAGACCCGGATGTGGCCACGCTCAGTTCCGTGGTGGGCGTGGACGCGGCCAACAACACCATGCTGCACACCGGCCGCATGCTGATCAACCTGAAGGACAAGCGCGGCCACCAGGACGAGATCATGGAGCGCCTGCGCAAGCGCGTGGCCGCCGTGGCCGGCGTCACCATCTATTTGCAGCCGACCCAGGACCTGACCATCGACGCCGAATCCGGCCCGACGCAATACCGCGTGTCGCTGGAAGGCGCCGACACGGCCACCGTCACCGAATGGGCCGGCAAGCTGGCCGCGCAGATGCAGAAGCACGAGCAGCTGCGCAACGTGGTGTCGGACGCCGGCGCCACCGGCGTGGCCGCCCAGGTGACCATCGACCGCGACAGCGCCTCGCGCCTGTCCATCACCGCCGCCGCCATCGACGACGCGCTCTACAGCGCCTTCGGCCAGCGCATCGTGTCCACCATCTTCACCGAAACCAACCAGTATCGCGTGATCCTGGAGGCGCAGCCGGGCACCCTGACCACCCTCGAGTCGCTCGGCAACCTGCACCTGAAAACCGGCTCCGGCAAGCCCACGCCGCTGTCGGCGGTGGCCACCATCACCGAGAGGCCGGCGCCGCTGCAGATCACGCACGTGGCGCAGTACCCGGCCACCACCTTGGGCTTCGACACCGCGCCCGGCGTGTCGCTGGGCCGCTCGGTGGAAGCGGTGCGCGCGGCGGCCGGGGAAATCAAGCTGCCGCCGTCGGTCACCATGACCTTCCTGGGCGCGGCGGGCGCCTACCAGGCCTCGCTGTCGAACCAGCTGTGGCTGATCCTGGCGGCGGTGATCTGCGTCTACATCGTGCTGGGCGTGCTGTACGAGAGCTACATCCACCCGCTGACCATCCTGTCCACCCTGCCGTCGGCCGGCGTGGGCGCCTTGCTGGCGCTGATGGTGAGCGGCCAGGACCTGGGCGTGATCGGCATCATCGGCATCATCCTGCTGATCGGCATCGTCAAGAAGAACGCCATCATGATGATCGACTTCGCCATCGAGGCCGAAAGGGACGAGGGCAAATCGCCGCAGGAAGCCATCCACCAGGCCGCGCTGCTGCGCTTCCGCCCCATCCTGATGACCACCCTGGCCGCGCTGTTCGCCGCCGTGCCGCTGATGCTGGGCTTCGGCGAAGGCGCCGAGCTGCGCCGCCCGCTGGGCCTGTCCATCTTCGGCGGCCTGATCGTCAGCCAGGTGCTGACGCTGTACACCACGCCGGTGATCTACCTTGGCTTCGACCGCCTGGCGCAGCGCTGGCGCGGCAGGAAAGGTAAGGGCGAGGGCGTGCGCGCGGATGGCCGGGCGCAGCCGGGAGCGGGCCTGTGAACCTGTCCGAACCCTTCGTCCGGCGCCCCATCGCCACGGTGCTGCTGACCATCGGCCTGGCGCTGGCGGGCATCGGCGCCTTCTTCGTGCTGCCGGTATCGCCGCTGCCGCAGGTCGACTACCCGTCGATCTCGGTCAGCGCCAACCTGCCCGGCGCCAGCCCGGACACCATGGCTTCCAGCGTGGCCACGCCGCTCGAGCGGCGGCTGGGCGTGATCGCCGGCGTGAACGAAATGACGTCCTCCTCCGGCAGCGGCTCCACCCGCATCAGCCTGCAGTTCGACCTGAACCGCAAGATCGACGCGGCCGCGCGCGAAGTGCAGGCCGCCATCAACGCCTCGCGCGCCGACCTGCCGGCAACCCTGAAGAACAATCCCACCTACCGCAAGGCCAACCCGTCCGACGCGCCGGTCATCATCCTGGCGCTGACCTCGCCCACCCGCAAGCCGGGCCAGATCTACGAGGCCGTGTCCAACATCGTGCAGCAGAAGCTGGCGCAGGCGAAGGGCGTGGGCGACGTGGAAATCGGCGGCGGCTCGCTGCCGGCCGTGCGCGTGGAGCTGCTGCCGTACGCGGTGAACCGCTACGGCGTGTCGATGGAGGACGTGCGCGCCGCCATCCAGGCCTCCAACGCCAACCGCCCCAAGGGCGCGCTGGAAGGCGACGAGCGCCGCCTGCAGATCTACTCCGCCCCGGCGCGCGTGAGCGGCGTGGTGCCGGGCGCCGCCGCCGGAGCTGGCAATCCCCAGGCCCGCCCCAGCGCCGTGGATTACCGCGACCTGGTGGTGGCCTGGCGCGACGGCGCCGCCATCCGCCTGCGCGACATCGCCACCGTGGAGGACGGTGCGGAGAACAAGAACACGCTCGGCCTGTTCAACGGGGAGCCGGCCGTGATCGTGCTGATCACGCGCCAGCCGGGCGCCAACGTGATCGAAACCGTGGACGGCGTGCGCGCGCTGATCCCGCAGCTGCAGGCGCAGCTGCCGCCGGACGTGAAGCTGGAAGTGGCGTCCGACAGCACCAACTCGATCCGCTCCTCGCTGCATGAAATCGAACTGACGCTGGTCATCTCCATCGTCCTGGTGGTGCTGGTGGTGAGCGCCTTCCTGCGCAGCGCGCGCGCCACCATCATCCCGGCGGTGGCCACCGTGGTGTCGCTGCTGGGCACCTTCGGCGTCATGTATCTGCTGGGCTTCAGCCTGAACAACCTGAGCCTGATGGCGCTCACCGTGGCCACCGGCTTCGTGGTGGACGACGCCATCGTGGTGCTGGAAAACACCGCGCGCCACATCGAGGCCGGCATGGACCGCTTCAAGGCGGCGCTGCTGGGCGCGCGCGAAGTGGGCTTCACGGTGCTGTCGATTTCGCTGTCGCTGGTGGCCGTGTTCATTCCGCTGCTGTTCATGGGCGGCCAGGTGGGACGGCTGTTCCGCGAGTTCGCCGTCACGCTGTCGGTGGCGGTCATGATTTCGCTGGTGATCTCGCTCACCACCACGCCCATGATGTGCGCCTGGCTGCTGAAGCCCGGCCACGACGGCAAGCCGGAGGGCAGGGTGGCGCGCCTGTTCGAGCGCGGCTTCCAGGCCGTGCTGCGGGTGTATGCGCATTCGCTGGACTGGGCGCTGCACAGCCTGTGGCTGGTGATGGCGATCCTGGTGTTCGTGATCGGCCTGAACGTCTACCTGTTCGCGGCCGCGCCGAAAGGCTTCTTCCCGCAGCAGGACACGGGCCAGATCAACGGCGGCATGCGCGCCGACCAGAGCATCTCCTTCCAGGCCATGCAGGGCAAGCTGCGCCAGCTGGTCAACATCATCAAACGCGACCCGGCGGTGGCCACCGTAGTGGGCTTTACCGGCGGCTCGCGCGCCGGCGGCGGCTTCATGTTCATCAACCTCAAGCCCGCCTCCGAGCGCACCGATTCCGGCCAGGCCGTGATCGCGCGCCTGCGCCCGCAGCTGGCGCAGGTCACGGGCGTGTCGCTGTTCCTGAACACGGTGCAGGACTTGCGCATGGGCGGGCGCTCGGCCAACTCCACTTACCAGTACACGCTGAAGAGCGACAACCGGGCCGACCTGAAGGCCTGGGCCAGCAAGCTGGCCGACTCGATGAAGCAGCAGCCGGAGCTGATCGACGTGGATACCGACCAGGCCGAGAATGGCGTGGAGACCTTCGTCACCATCGACAAGGACACCATCACGCGCATGGGCATCGGCGTGCGCGACGTCGACAATGCGCTGTACAACGCCTTTGGCCAGCGCCAGGTGGCCACCATCTACGATGAGCTGAACCAGTACAAGGTGGTGATGGAGGTGGCGCCCGAGTACGCCAAGAGCCCGGAGGCGCTGAAGGACGTGTACGTGTCCGCCAGGGGCGCGGGCGGCGGTTCCAACAACGTGGCCGCCGCGCGCGACGCGTCCACCGGCTCGGCGCTGAGCGTGTCGCCGGCGGCCATGGTGCCGCTGCCGGCCATCGCCAGCTTTGCGGAAAGCTCCACGCCCACCTCGGTCAACCACCAGGACGGGGAACTGGCCACCACGGTGTCGTTCAACCTGGCCGAAGGGTTCAGCCTGAGCGACGGCCAGGCCGCCGTCAAGCAGGCCGAGGCCGACATCGGCATGCCCAACAATGTGCGCGGCAGCTTCCAGGGCACGGCCAAGGCGGCCGACGACAGCAACAAGCAGCAGCCCTTGCTGATCCTTGCGGCCATCGTGGTGATCTACATCGTGCTGGGCATCCTGTACGAGAGCCTGGTGCATCCGGTGACGGTGCTGTCCACCTTGCCGTCGGCGGGCGTGGGAGCGGTGCTGGCGCTGCTGATGTTCAAGATGGAGTTTTCCATCATTGCGCTGATCGGCGTGTTCCTGCTGATCGGCATCGTCAAGAAGAACGCCATCCTGATTATCGACTTTGCGCTGGAGGCCGAGCGCGCGCGCGGGCTGACGGCGGTCGAGGCGGTGCGCGAAGCGTGCCTGCTGCGCTTCCGGCCCATCCTGATGACCACCCTGGCCGCCGCGCTGGGCGCCTTGCCGCTGGCGATAGGCTTCGGCGAAGGCTCCGAGCTGCGCCAGCCGCTGGGCATCGCCATCATCGGCGGCCTGATCGCCAGCCAGCTATTGACCTTGCTGACCACGCCGGTGGTCTACATCCTGATGGACAGGCTGCGCAGCCGCAGCGAGTCCGAAATCCAATTGAGCAGGCAGGCAACTGCCGAACCGAGCACGCCATGAACAAGCACCCCCTTACTCCCGTTTCGTTGGCCCTGCTGGCGGTATTTTCCCTGGCTGGTTGCGCGGTCGGGCCGAAGTACGAAGTCCCTTCCACGCCGCAAGCGGCTGCCTTCAAGGAGGCCGAAGGCTGGGCGCCCGCCGCGCCGGCCGACATGCTGGAGCGCGGCCCGTGGTGGACGCTGTTCGGCGACCCGGTGCTGAACGATCTGGCCGCCTCCATCGAGGTGTCCAACCAGAACGTGGCCGCCGCTGCCGCGTCCTATGCACAGGCGCGCGCGCTGGTGGCCGAGCAGCGCGCCCAGTTGTTCCCGGCGGTGGATCTGACCGGCAGCGCCAACCGCAGCGGCGGAGGCGGCGCCACGCGCACCTCCAGCGCCTACCGGGTGAACCTGGGCGGCAGCTGGGAGCCGGACATCTGGGGCCGCCTCGGCGCCGCCAGTACGGCCGCCAGCGCCAGCGCCGCCGCCAGCGCCGCCGACCTGGCCGCCGCGCGCCTGTCCGCGCAGGGCGAACTGGCGGCCAACTACTTTGCGCTGCGCCAGGCCGACGCGCAAAAAGCGCTGCTGGACGCCACCGTGCAAGGCTACGAGCGGGTGCTGCAGATCACGCAGAACCGCTTCAGCGCCGCCATCGCCGCCAAGTCGGACGTGCTGCAGGCTGAAACCCAGCTGGCCAACGCGCGCATAGACCTGATCAGCATCACGCGCCAGCGCGCCCAGCTCGAACACGCCATCGCCGTCCTGCTGGGCAAGGCCCCGGCCGAGTTCACGCTGGCCCCGCTGCCCCAAGCCGCCAGCCTCGCGCTGCCATCGATCGCCTCCGCCAGCAGCACTGCTGTAACCCAGCCCGGCGCCGCGCCCCCGCAGCTCGACGGCTCGGGGCGCATCGTCATGGCGCCGCCGCTGATCTACGCCTCGCCGGCCGGCGCCGAGCCGGCAGCGTGGGGCGGGGCGGTGGTGCCCGCCGTGCCGGCCGTGGTGCCGTCCGCGCTGCTGCAGCGCCGGCCCGACATCGCCGCCGCCGAGCGCCGCGTGGCCGCCGCCAACGAACAGATCGGCATCGCTCGCGCCGCCTACTTCCCCAACCTGAACCTGAGCGCCTCCTACGGCTTCGGCGCCAGCGCCGCCTCCGGCCTGTTCAATGCCTCGAACAGCCTGTGGTCGCTCGGCCTGTCGGCCGCGCAGACCATCTTCGATGCCGGCGCCACCAAGGCCCGCGTGGCCGGCGCCGAGGCTTCGCGCGACGCGGCCATCGCCCGCTACCGCCAGACCGTGCTGGCCGCCTTCGCCGACGTGGAAGACCAGCTGGCCGCCAGCCGCGCCCTGGAGCAGCAGCAGGCGCACCGCCGCACGGCCGCCGCCGCCGCCGACCAGGTGGAGCAGCAGATGCTGAACCGCTACCGCGCCGGCCAGGTCGCCTACACCGACGTGGTGCAGGCCCAGGTGACGGCCCTGAACGCCCGCCGCGCCCTGCTGCAGGCCCAGGCCGACCGCCAGACCACGGCCGTGGCCCTGATCCAGTCGCTGGGCGGCGGCTGGCATGCGGACCGCTAGCTGTCGCGAAAGGGCGCGCGCCCGATAGCGGGCGCTGGCTTTCAGGCAGGGCGTTTTGTATAATCGACAATCCGGATTAGCGCCTTTTCAAAGCCCAGCACCAATGAATCAAAGCGATCCCGCCGAGCCGTTGTCGGCATCCAGGCCAGCCATTCCCGTGGTAGGCATAGGCGCGTCGGCCGGCGGGCTGGAACCGATCTGCGAGCTGCTGGCGGCGGTGCCGCCGAACAGCCCCCTGGCTTACGTCGTGGTGCAGCACCTGGACCCGCAGCACGTCGGCATGCTGCCCGAATTGCTGCAGCGCGTCACGGCGATGCCGGTGCAGGAAGCGGCCGACGGCATGGTGGTCGAAGCGGGCAACGTCTACGTGATTCCGCCCAACCGCGACCTGGGCTACGCGCGCGGCGCCCTGCGCCTGATGCGCCGCCAGCGCGCCCAGTCCCTCTCGATCGACCATTTCCTGAACGACCTGGCTGCCGAATGCGGCCCGCTGGCGGCCGGCGTGGTGCTGTCGGGCATGGGCAGCGACGGCAGCGCCGGCCTGCGCGCCATCCAGGAGCGCGGCGGCCTGACGCTGGCCCAGCAGCCCGTGTCGGCGCGCTTCACCGCCATGCCGCAAAGCGCCATCGATTCCGGCAGCGCCGACATCGTCGCCCGCGCCGGCGAGATGCCGGCCCTGATCGCCGGCCGCCTGGCCCACCAGCAGCCGCTCAGCGCGTTGCCCGGCGCGCCGCGCCGCAACGCGCTGAGCGAACTGCTGCAATTCCTGCTGACCCGCACCGGCAACGACTTCGCCGGCTACAAGATGAACACCGTGATGCGCCGCATCGAGCGCCGCATGGCGCTGCACCAGTGCGCCACGCTGGAGGCCTATGTCGGCCTGCTGCAGGACAATCCGGGCGAGGTGCAGCTGCTGTTCAAGGAAATGCTGATCGGCGTGACCAATTTCTTCCGCGACCAGAAAGTGTGGGAGCAGCTCAAGGCGGTGGCCTTGCCGCAGCTGCTCGAAGCACACCCGGACGGCGGCGCCTTCAAGGCCTGGGTGCCGGCCTGCTCCACCGGCGAGGAAGCCTATTCGCTGGCCATGGTGTTCAGCGAGGCGGTCGAGCATGTGAGCCCAAAAGCCAAATACAGCTTGCAGATCTTCGCCACCGATCTCGATCCGGACGCCATCGACCGCGCCCGCGATGGCCTGTTTACGCACAGCATCGAAGCCGACGTGTCGCCCGAGCGCCTGCAGCGCTTTTTCGTGCCCGACGAACGCGGCTACCGGGTGCGCAAGGAACTGCGCAATATGATCATTTTCGCGCAGCAGAACATCATTTCCGATCCGCCGTTCACCAAGCTCGACGTGCTGAGTTGCCGCAACCTGCTGATCTATTTCAGCCCCAAGCTGCAGCAGCGCCTGATCCCGCTGTTCCATTACGCGCTCAAGCCGGACGGCCTGCTGCTGCTGGGCAGCGCCGACACCCCGGGCCAGTTCACAGAGCTGTTTGCGCCGCTGCCGGGCATGAGCCGCATTTACCAGCGGCTCAATGCCGGCACCCAGAGGCTGGTACACTATTTTCCAACCAAGGTGGCGGCAGCCGCCCGCATACCCAACGAAGCCAGGTCAGTATCCATGAACGGCAATCTCCAATCGCAGGTCGAGCAGCTGCTGCTGAAAAAGCACACGCCGGCGGCCGTCCTGCTCAACCGCGACGGCGACATCCTCTACATCCACGGCCGCACCGGCACCTATCTGGAGCCGGCGGCGGGCAAGGCCAACTGGAACATCCACGCCATGGCGCGCGACGCCCTGCGCTACCAGCTGGACGACCTGCTGCAGCGCGCGCTGGCCAGCGAAGGGCCGCAAGTGCTGCGCGGCCTGGTGATGAAGAACGCCAGCGGCCAGGAACTGGCGGTGGACTTGAGCGCCGAAGCGCTGCACGACGGCGATGCGCTGGAAGGCATGGTGCTGGTGACCTTCTTCAGCGCGCCGCGTCCGGCCGGGCGCCGCGCGCGTTCGGCCAGCCCGCGCGTGACCGAACTGGAACAGCAGCTGGCCCAGGCGCGCCTGGAAATCCAGGCCGTGCGCGACGAAATGCAAACCTCGCGCGAAGAGCTGCGCTCGGCCAACGAAGAGCTGCAATCGACCAACGAGGAGCTGCAGTCCGCCAACGAGGAGCTGACCACGTCGAAGGAGGAGATGCAGTCGCTGAACGAGGAGCTGTACACCGTCAACGCCGAACTGCAATCGAAGGTAGACGACCTCTCGCTGGTGAACAGCGACATGAAGAATCTGCTCAACAGCACCGACATCGCCACCATCTTCCTCGACAACCTGCTGCACATCCGCCGCTTCACCACGCAGGCCACGCAGGTCTACAAGCTGATCGCCGGCGACGTGCAGCGCCCGCTGAGCGACATCTCCAGCGACCTGATTTACCCGGAGCTGGAGCAGGACGCCGAGCAAGTGCTGCGCACGCTGGTGTTCAGCGAAAAGCAGATCCCCACCCGCAACGGGCGCTGGTTCACGGTGCGCATCATGCCTTACCGCACGGTTGACAATGTGATCGACGGCCTGGTGCTCACCTTTATCAACATCACCGGCGCCAAGCAGCTGGAATCGCAGTTGCGCGCGCTGAGCCTGGCGGAAGGTGGAGGAGGAGGCCCATTGTGAGCCGAGGCAAGCACCCGGGCAGCGACCAGCTGCGCCAATGGCAGGCGCTCCAGCTCAGCAAGATAGAGCTGGAACTGCAGCAAGAGGCGCTGGCGGCGCTGCAGGAAAGCAGCGACCGGGCGCAAGCCGGCCAGGCGCTGTACCAGCAACTGTTCGAGCTGTCGCCGGCCTGCACCTACGCGCTGGACCAGGCCGGGATCGTGGTCTGCGCCAATAAGGCCGGCGCCGCGCTGCTGGCGCAAAGCGCCGCCGCGCTCAAGGGCCAGCCTTTCGAGCGTTACCTGGCGCCGGAGCAGCAGCAGCGCTGGCGCGCCTTCGCGGCCATCTTGCGCAGCGGCGATGGCCGGGCCGGCATGGAAACGCAGCTGTTTTCCGGCATCCCCGATGCCTGTGCGGTGCGCATCGACGCCCGCCTGGATGCGGCCTCCGGCCTGTGCTGCCTGGTTATCTCGCCGCTGGCCGCGGCGCCGTCGGCGCAGCCGGACAGGGACGCAGCCGGCCGGCGGGAGCAGGCCGTCTACGACCATGCGCTGCTGGCGGCCGACCGGCTTAGCGCGCGACTGGAGGCGCAAATGGCGCAGCAGGGCGCCCTGGCCATGGCATCGCAGGTGGCCGCGCAAGTGGCCGAACGCACCGCCGCGCTGACGCGGGACAACACGCAACTGCGCCTGCTGGCCGACCACGAAGCGAATGCGCTGGAAGCGGCGCGGCTGGACATGGCGCACGCCATGCACGACGACGTGGGGCAGAACCTGCTGGCGCTGCGTATCGAGGCTGCGCTGCTGGACCAGCGCACCCGGCTGCACGAAGGGCCGCTGCACCGGCGCGCCAGCGCCGCGCTGGCGAATGTGGACGCCACGCTGCGCAGCGTGCGCACCATCCTGAACCAGCTGCGGCCGACCGTGCTGGACCTGGGCCTGCAGGCGGCGGTGGACTGGCTGCTGGCCGAGTTCCGCAAGCGCAGCGGCCTGGTTTGCACACTGGACGTACCGGACGAGCAAGTGTTCGAGTGCCTGGAGGGCGGCGCCGCCCTGATGCTGTTCCGCCAGTTGCAGGCCTTGCTGGCATCGCTGCAGCGTGACGGCGGCGCCAGCGCAGTGGCGGTCAGCCTGCGGCGCCTCGGGCGCTCCGGCGCGATCCTGCTGGTGACCGATGACGGCGCCGGCGACAGCGCCGGAGACAGCGAAGCCGGCGGCGGGGTTGTCCTTGCCGGGCGCCGCCAGCGCCAGGCGCTGGCGATGCTGGCCATCGGCGAGCGCCTGCGCGCCCACGGCGGCGTTCTGGAGGTGGATTACGGCGCGGCCCAGGGCTGCCGGGTCTGCATGCGCTTGCCGGGCTAGCAATAGCTAAAAAGCATTTTCAGCGGCAGGCGCAAGGTCTATACTGCCGCAGCTTTTCACATTAGGGGACCATCTTGTTCAAATCGCTAGCTTTTTCAGCACTGCCGGCCGCCTTGCTGGCCGCCTTCAGCCCTGCCCACGCCGACGAAGGCCAGTGGCAGCCGCACCAGCTGCCGCAGCTAAAGGCCGAGCTGAAACGCATCGGCATCGCCATCCCGGCTGAAAAACTGGCCGACCTGTCCAAGCACCCGATGAGCGCCATCGTCTCGACCGACGGCTGCTCCGCCTCCTTCGTCTCGCCGGACGGCCTGGTGGTCACCAACCACCACTGCGCCTACGGCGCCATCCAGCGCAACTCCACGCCGGAGCACAACTACATCGCCAACGGCTTCCTGGCCAAGACCCGCAGCGCCGAGCTGCCGGGCGGCCCGAACCTGCAGGTCTACGTGACCGACAAGGTGGAAAACGTCAGCGCCCGCGTGCTGCAAGGCCTGGACAAGCTGGGCGGCAAGGCCCGCCACGAGGAAGCGCAAAAGCGCATCAAGGCCCTGATCGCCGAATGCGAAACCGACAAGATGTACCGTTGCTCGGTGCCGAGCTTCCACCGCGGCGCCGAGTACTACCGCATCCGCCAGATGCAGATCCGCGACGTGCGCCTGGTGTACGCGCCGTCCGACAAGATCGGCAACTACGGCGGCGACATCGACAACTACGAATGGCCGCGCCACACCGGCGACTACTCCTTCCTGCGCGCCTACGTGGGCAAGGACGGCCGCCCGGCCGACCCGTCGCCGGACAACGTGCCGTATAAATCCAAGGACTACCTGGTGGTCTCCGCCGAAGGCCTGAAGAACGGCGACCCTATCCTGCTGGCCGGCTACCCCGGCCGCACCAGCCGCTACAAGCTGCCGGTGGAGATCCGCAACGCGCGCGATTCGGCCTACCCGCTGCAGGCGGCCGAATACCAGTCCGACCTGGACACCATCGCCGCCGCCACCAAGGGCGACGCGGCCGGCGAAGTGCGCTACGCCAGCGTTGTCAAGAGCATCAACAACCGCATGAAGAAGACGCTGGGCCTGATGGACGGCTTCGCGCGCAAGGACCTGGCCGCCGTCAAGGACGCGCAGGACGCCGAGTTCCGCGCCTGGTACGCCAAGCAGCCCGGCGTATCGGCCAGCATGCTGGCCGAGCTGGACGCCGCGATCGCCGCCGACATGGCGCTGTCCGACGAGGAATTCGCCTGGGGCGTGGCCACCAATAGCGACCTGCTGAAAAGCGCGCGCACCCTGTACCGCCTGGCGCTGGAAAAGCAGAAGCCGGACGCCGAGCGCAAAGCCGGCTACCAGCAGCGCGACATCAGCCCGATCAAGGCCCGCCTGACCCGCCTGGAACAGTCGTTCACGCAGAAGGTGGACCAGGCCCGCTACGCCGACGGCCTGGCGCGCTACGCCAAGCTGGCCGCCAAGTCTCATCCGCAGGGGCTGGACGCGCTGCTGCCGGCCGTGGCCGACGTGCCGGCGCTGTACGCGCAGACCAAACTGGGCGCCACCGCCGAGCGCCTGGCGCTGATGGACAAGGACGCCGCCGCCATCGCCGCCTCGGACGACGCCTTCCTCAAGCTGGCCGTCAAGCTGCACGCCGTGGGCCTGTCGCTGGAAGAGCGCCGCATGGAAGTGGACGGCAACCTGGAACGCGTGGTGCCGCAATACATGGCCGCCGTCATCGCGTGGAAGAAATCGCAGGGCAAGCCGGTGTATCCGGACGCCAACTCCACGCTGCGCGTGACCTACGGCACCGTGTCGGCCTATTCGCCGAAGGACGGCTTGACCAAGGGCCCGTTCACCACCGTGGAAGGCATCGTCGAGAAGCACACCGGCAAAGACCCGTTCATCGCGCCGGACAACCTGATCGACGCGGTGAAAGCCAAGCGCTACGGCCAGTTCAAGGACCCGGTGCTGGGCACCGTGCCGGTGAACTTCCTGAGCAGCGCCGATACCACCGGCGGCAACTCCGGTTCGGCAGTGATGAACAAGCGTGGCGAGCTGATTGGCCTGAACTTCGATTCGACCTATGAATCGATCACCAAGGACTGGTACTTTGACACCGCCATCACCCGCGCCATCCACCTCGACATCCGCTACATGCTGTGGGTGATGAAGGAAGTGGACCACGCCGACAACCTGCTGCAGGAAATGACCATCAAGTACCCTAAAAAATAGACAGGGTAGCTTTCATGAAGAAGGGGCCGGGCTCGATATTGAGCCCGGCCCCTTTTTGCTTCATAATCGACGGTTCACCTTCGATCGCCCGCCATGAATGAATCATTTGCCCTGTTCGGGCTGAGCACCACACCCATAGAACTGGTTTCCTTTGTGCTTTCCGTCATGACGGTGCTGCTCAACATCCGCCAGAACCACTGGGCCTGGCTGTTCGCCATCCTGTCCTCGGCCACCTACGGCGTGGTGTTCTACGGCGCCCGCCTGTATGGCGACATGGCGCTGCAACTGGTGTTCATCAGCGTATCGTTCTGGGGCTGGTACCAGTGGCTGCACGGCGACGCCACGCACGAGCGCCTGCCCGTCACCCGCACCACGCAGCGCGGGCTGTGGGTGGCCGCCGCCGGCTGGGCCGTGGGCTTCGCGGTGCTGGCCTGGTTCCTGCACAGTTTCACCGACACCGACGTGCCGAAGACCGATGCCTTCCTCACCGCCGGCAGCCTGGTGGGCCAGGTCCTGCTGTCGCGCAAAAAGCTCGAGAACTGGCATGTGTGGATCATCGTCGACGTGATATACGTGGGGCTCTACATCCACAAGGGGCTGATGCTGACCGCGCTCCTGTACGGCATGTTCGTGGTGATGGCCGCCATCGGCCTGCTGGCCTGGAAAAAGTCCATGGGCGAGGGCGGTCCGGCGGCCGAAGCGATGGTGCTGAAATGACGGTGACTTTTTTGATGGTAGCGCCATGACGCCCGTGCTTCGCGTCGCCATCGTCGGCTCAGCGTCGTCCGGCAAAACCACGCTGGCGGCGCGCCTGGCGCAGCACTACCGCACCATCTGGGTGCCGGAGTATTTGCGCGAATTCGTCGACACCGAGGCGCGCCTGCCGGTGTCGTCCGACCAGATCCACATCGCCCGCACCCAGGTGGAGCGCGAGGAAGCGGCCCTGCCGCAGGCGCGCCGTTTCCTGTTCTGCGACACCACGCCGCTGATGACGGCGGTCTACAGCCGCCACTACTTCGGCGGCATCGACGCCGAACTGGCCGCGCTGGCCGCCTCGCACCGCTACGACATCACCCTGCTGTGCGCGCCGGACCTGCCCTGGGTGCCCGATGGCCTGATGCGCGAGCCGGAGGACGCCAGCGGCCCTGTCAGCGCGCTGCTGCTGGACGAACTGGCCGCGCGCGGCATTGTGTACACGCTGGTGAGCGGCCCGCCTGAACAACGCTTGATGAAAGTCGAGCAAGTGCTTGGAAGGCCTGCTACATTAGCAGGATGAAAAGCGCACGCGCCATCTCCGGTTTTCTGTTCGCCGCCTCGCTCGGCGCAGCACCGCTGCAGCCGGCCGGCGCCGCCACCGGCTACTACCTGGTTTCAATCTACGACATGGAAGGCCAGAAGTCGATCGACTTCAAATACTGGAACGCCGACTACAAGCGCTATTCCAGCACTTCCTCCCCCGAGCTGGGCTTCGGCTACGGCGTCACGTCGCGCTGGTACACCGAGTTGTCCGCCGTCTGGATACGCAGGCACGGGCGCAGCGACAGGCTGGCATCGGTGGAGTGGCAGAACGACTACATGCTTACGCAAGGCCAGTATCCCTTCGACCTGGCGCTGCACACCACCGTGGCCCGCAGCGACAGCAGTCCGCACAGCTACAGCGTGGAGATCGGCCCGGCGCTGCAGACCGAGGTCTGGCGCACGCAGTTCAATTTCAACGTCTTCCTGCAGCGCGACTACCGCACCGGCCAGCCGGAACAGACGCAGCTGGCCTACCAGTGGCAGGTGAAGCAGCGCTGGAAAAGCTGGCTGCAGCCCGGCATCCAGGGCTTTGGCGAAGTGGGGAAGTGGAACGACTGGCTGCCGGAGAAGCGGCGTTCGCACCGGCTTGGGCCGGCGCTGTTCGGCACCTTGGAGATGGGCGCCGGCCAGGAGCTCAAGTACGACGCGGCCTTGCTGGTGGGGCGGAATTCAGCCCGCACGGCGAAAAGCTTCGCCCTGCGGGTGCAGTACATCTTCTAAGCCGGAAGCCGGATCAGAAGTCCAGCTGCGCGGACAGCTTGACGGTGCGCCCGGCGCCCGGGAACAGGTAGCCGCCCAGGTCCGGCGTCACGTCGCGCCAGTAGAACTTGTCGGTGGCGTTGTAGACCTGCGCGCGGAAGGTGGCGGCGGTGACGCCGATCTTCGTGGCGTAGGAAGCGCCCAGGTTCAGCGTGCTATAGCTCGGCACGAAGAAGGTGTTCTCCGGATCGAAGGCTTTCTTGCCCGCGTGCTGCCAGTTGGCGTTGATCTTCAGGCCCGCCACTTGCGGCACCGCGTATTCCGCGTACAGCGTCGACTTGAACTTCGGCACATTGGTCACGCGCTTGCCGTCCATGCTGGCCAGGCCGGTGCCGCTTTGCTCGGTGTCCAGCGCCATGGCGCTGAAGGCCAGCATCAGGTCCGGCGTGACGTGGCCCTGCGCCGACAGTTCCAGGCCGTGATGCTGCGCGCGGCCGTTGCGCACATAGGTGTTGGCGGTGTCGGTGTATTCCAGGCCTTTGCGGATCTGGAACACGGCCATGGCCAGGCTCAGGTCCTTGTACAGGTCCGCCTTCACGCCCAGCTCGATCTGCTTGGACAGCGACGGCGCCAGCGCTTCGCCCTTGTTATTGGTCAGGCGCGGCGCGATGCCGCCGCGTTCCAGGCCTTCGGCCCAACTGGCGTAGGCCGACACGTTGGCGCGCGGCGAAAACACCAGCGACAGGTTCGGCAGCCAGAAGCTTTCATCGGTGCGGTTCACGGCGGCCACCTGGTTGCGCTCAACCTTGGTATGGCGCGCGCCGGCGTGCAGCTTCAGCTGGTCGGTCAGGCTCACCACGTCCTGGAAGAACACCGCGCGTTCGCGGTCGCTGCGGCGCTCGGAAACGGGGCCGCTGGTCAAGCCTGTGGGCTGGACCACCACTGGGTGATAGATATTGCTGGTGCCGGCCCATTCGTACAGGTCCTGGCCCCACTTCTCGCTGTTCTTGTAGAAGGAGTAGCCGGCCGTGACGGCGTGGCTGAAGGCGCCGGTGGCGAATTTACCCTGCACCATGGCCTGCACGGCTTGCGGCTTCTTGCGCTCGCCCAGGCTGATGTAGTCGTAGACGTCGTAGTCGCCGTTGCCGCAGAAGCCCGGATACAGGTTCTCCGCGCCGCAGCCGTAAGGGAAGGCGGTGTAGTCGTCGCGCTTGAAGGAGTGGCTGTTGGCGGTAACGGTGGCGTTCCAGTCCGGGTTGAACTGGTAGGTGAAGCGCGCGCCGATGTTGCTGCTCTCGGTCTCCACCGGGTAGCTCCACGGCTGGTCGTTCAGCATGGTGTCTGCCGGGATGTTGGGCAGCGTCTGGTTGTTAATCAGCTGGAAGCCGGGCACGGACACCTGCGCCTTTTTCTGGAAATCCGCGTCCAGCTGCAGCAGTGCCTGCGGCGAAATCTGCCAGTCGAACGCGCCCGAGATGAAGTTGCGGCGGCCGTCCGCGCCCTTGACGTAGGAGCGCAGGCGCTCGCTGGCCACATTCACGCGGTAGCCGAAACGGCGGTCCTCGAAGCGGCCGCCCACGTCCACGGCGCCCAGCACCGTGCCGCGCTCGCTCGCTTCCACGATGACGGAGCGCAGCGGCTTGTCGGTCGGACGCTTGGTCACGTAGTTGACGATGCCGCCCGGCGTGGCCAGGCCGGCCTGCAGGCCCGCCAAGCCTTTCAGCACTTCGATGGCTTCCTTGTTTTCCAGCGGGATCTGGGTGTCGGCAGGGATGATCATGCCGTCCTTGCGGTAGCTGCTGCTGTTATCGAGCTTGAAGCCGCGGATGGAGAACTGCTCGGCGTAACCGACGGCGTTGTAGGCGTCGCCGATGCTGGCGTCGAACTTGGCCGCGTCGGTGGTGGAGCGGATGTTCAGCTCCTGCATCTTCTCGCGGTTCAGCACCGTGACGGAGGCCGGCGTTTCCAGCAGCGGCGTGTCGGTGAAGCCGGCCACGGAGGCGCGGTTGGCGCTGGTCTTGCCGGTGATGACGACCACGTCGGCCATGGCCTGGCCGGCAGGCGCAGGGGCTGCGGCAGGCGCGTCTTCCGCAAACGCGGAAACGGAAAAGGCTTGGGAGACCGCCAGGGCGATCGTGCTAATTGCGAAATTACGTGCGGACATATCGGGCTCTCGTAAACAAAGGGAGCCAACGGAAGGGAACAAAGGAGGGGAAACAACTTTGCGCTTTCCTTCGCTGGCATTATCCAGATCAGGTACGAAGGGTATCTCTCACCCGGAAAACGCGTTCCCAGGACCCCTAGCGAATTACAAGTGTAGCATGTTTTACAGGCTGAGCTCCAGCGCCGCGCGGGCTGCCGCCGCGTCCACGTCGCGGTGCTCGCCCAGTTTCACCATCTTGTGCGCTTCCAGCGCGGCCACCACGGCGTCGATGGCCGACGCGTCCAGGCCGTACCCGGACAGGCGCGTCTGCACGCCCATCTGCTCGAAGAAGCCGCGCGTGCGCTCGATGGCGGCGGCGATGCGGCTGTCCTCATCGCCTTCGGTAATGCCCCAAACCCGCGCCGCGTACTGCAGCAGCTTGGCGCGCTTGGCCTCCTTGCGCACCGTGAGGATGCCCGGCAACACGATGGCCAGCGTCTGCGCATGGTCCAGGGAGTACAGCGCGGTCAGCTCGTGGCCGATCAGGTGGGTAGCCCAGTCCTGCGGCACGCCCACGCCGATTACCCCGTTCAGCGCCATGGTGGCGCTCCACATCACGTTGGCGCGCACGTCCACGTTCTCCGGCTCGCTCAGCGTTTTCGGGCCTTCCTCGATCAGCGTGAGCAGCAGGCCTTCAGCCCAGCGGTCCTGCACCGGCGCGTTGGCCGGGTAGGTCATGTACTGCTCCATCACGTGCACGAAGGCATCCACCACGCCGTTGCCCACCTGGCGCAGCGGCAGCGTGAAGGTCTTGCTCGGGTCCAGCACGGAGAATTTCGGGAACACGTGGCGGCTATGGAAGGCGCGCTTCTCCTGCGTGGCCGCGCGCGTCACGACGCTGGCCGCGTTCATCTCGGAGCCCGTGGCCGGCAGGGTCAGCACACTGCCGAAGGGCAGGGCGGCGGTGATGTTGGCGCCGCCTTTCTTCAGGATCAGCCACGGGTCTTCGTCGCCGAACAGCGCTGCCGCCGCCACGAACTTGGTGCCGTCGATCACGGAGCCGCCGCCCACCGCCAGCAGGAAGTCGATCTTCTCCGCCTTCACGATTTCCACCGCCTTCATCAGCGTTTCGTAGTGCGGGTTCGGCTCGATGCCGGCGAACTCGATCACCGTGTGGCCGCTCAGGGCAGCCTTCACTTCGTCATAAACGCCGTTGCGCTTGATGCTGCCGCCGCCGTACAGCATCAGCACGCGCGCGCCGGCCGGCACCAGCGGCGTGATGGCCGCGATCTGGCCCTGGCCGAACAGGATTTGAGTGGGATTGTAGAAATCGAAATTAAGCAAAGCAGGCTCCTGGATAATGTGGCTGGCTTGAGCCCGTCATTATCGCTCAGCGCCGGAAAATGCGTTGGAGCCTGCGCCGACGCTTTTTGTGTGCCGCTACAATGTGGGAAACGCCATCGGGAGGACCACATGGAAACGCAAACTGCCTGGACCGGCGGCTGCTACTGCGGCGCGGTGCGCTACGAAGCAACCGGCCCCGCTTCCAGCACCACGCTGTGCCATTGCGAAAGCTGCCGCAGCATCGCCGGCGCGCCGTGCGTGGCCTGGTTCACGGTGCCGCTGGCGAGCTTCCGCTACACGCAAGGCTCGCCGCAGCGCTTCGCTTCCAGCCCCGGCGTCACGCGCTGCTTCTGCGCCCAGTGCGGCGCCCACCTGAGCTACGAATCCGCCGACGGCCCCGGCTTCATCGACGTCACCACCTGCAGCCTGGACGACCCCGAAGCGCTGCCGCCGCAAGACCATACGCAAGTGGAAGGCCAGCTCGGCTGGCTGCACTTGGGCGACGGCCTGCCGCGCTACCCGCGCAGCCGGTCCCCCTGAGCTTGCGGCGCGCCCGCTAACGGATATTGACCAGGCCCGACGCAAATGCGGGCGTATGGTCATCCGGCGCGTTGCCAGCTTGCGCTTGCGCCGGATCGGGCTTCAAGAGCAGCAATTGCTCATCCATCACGCGGAATTCCAGCGGATTGGCCATATAGGTCACCTCGCCATCGGTGGCCACCTTCACCTTTCGGCGCCGCGACAAGGTGCGTACCTTCACCTGCATCTGGGTGAAGCTGTAGGTTGCCAATTGGTCGGCTTGATCCATGCTTCCCAACCGTCCCAGCGCTCCTTGCAGCATCAGCCACAACATGCCCAGTTTGCCTTTGGTGCGCGGCGCCACCGCCGCCAGCCTGCCGTCTTCCACCGCCGCGCTCAACGGGTCAATGCCGACTTGTTCCATCTGAAGGCGATTGTTACCAACGAAGAATGTCGCGGTGCGCAGGCGCTGCAGCTTGCCGTCGATTTGCAGGACTAGGCGCAGGCGGCGATGCGGGGTCAGGATGGTTTTGATGGCGGACAGCACCGCCACCAGCCTACTCCGGCCGAATTGCTTCTTGTCGATTTCGCGCTCTTCCAGCAGCTTCGGATACAAGCCGATACTGGCGTTGACCAGGAATACGCGGTCGTTCACTATCCCAACCTGCACCGGATGCAAGCGCGCAGCAAGCAGCGCGTGCACCGCCTCGCTCAGGTTTTCGGGGATGCCGTGGGTGCGGCCAAAGTAGTTGAAAGTGCCCTGCGGCAGAACACCGAACGCGCAGCCGTGCGCGATGGCTTGGCGCGCTACTGCATTGATGGTGCCGTCGCCGCCCGCCGCCACCAGTACGCCGCCGGCGGCGGAAGCCTGCTGGGCAAGCTGGGCGGCAATCTGGTCAATGGTGTCCGGCTGATCGATGATCGTCAGCTGAAACTGCCGGCCGGAATCGCGCAGCACCGATTCGATGGTCGTGCGCCGCTCTTCGGTCTCGTCATGGCCGGAGCCGGCATTGAGAGCGATGAAGAAGGGGGCGTCGGGGCGAGTAGCAGTAGCTGGCATGGCAAAGGTGGTCAATCCATCATCACCGGCGCGGTGCGGACGGACATTGTACCGTTGGCATGAGCTTTCTCGTATTCGATAGGGGCGGGAAATGGTCCACCAAGCTATCCGCGCAGATCGGTACCTCTGATGCTTGCCTTTCCCATTGGAAACGTGACAAAATTAGCAATGCGCTTTCATTGACGTGGTCTGTTCACTCGATGACTGATTGTTTGCCCGTCGTTACTTTGCGAAATAGAAACAATAGATGATGCAATCGAAGGGTTTTGCATTCGCGGCGGTTTGTTTTGGCCTAAGTAGCGCAAGCCTTTGCTTAGGCCGCCAGTTCGGCGTAGCGGCAGGAATGGCTGGGATAGTCTTCATGGACGCTGCGTTGGCATATCGCGCTAGGCGTACAAATAACCCATAAACCTTCGGCGATCGTATGGCTGTTCTAGGGGACGTCGGCAGTCAAGATGTCGGCAGCAAACGGCCAACAGCGGCCGTTGCCGCCATAACACTTGAGAAGAAATCACAAAAATCGAAATAGATGAAAAAGATACTTACAGCAGTCCTTGGTGCTCTTGGTGTTACGTCGACAAATGTGGAAGCAGAACCACCTAAGGTGGTAAGTATGCCCGTTGAATCGATTCAATTTTCTATGCCTACCATTTCTTTGGATTCGGTCGAGTTTGATATGCCGACCGCAAGCAGCTTCAAGGGCGCACCTCAGTTTCATGAAGATGAGTGGGCTCAATTGGAGTTTTTCCCAAGGACTCGCCTTTCCGAGGTTCAACAACTTCTGAAAGAACTCAAGTCCTTCGAAGCAGAAAATCGAATTCAGTACGGATGGAAACAGATTTACAAACGCGAGCTTAGCCGCACCCCGCTAGGCTTGTCACCGGCTGATTTAGGCCGTGAATTGAACGCCCAAATCCTTCCAGCGCCCATCCTAACCACATCTTCCCAGCCTCTCGGGCAGGTACGGCATGGATATAGCTTGGAGCTGGGTAAAAATGCGTATCTCTATGGTCTGCAGGCAGATGGGCACATCACGGTGCTTGGAGTTTCATTGCAGGGCGCTGATGATATGTTGCTCTCAAATTCGTTCTTAACGCTAAATCAGCGATATGGATTAATATTGGTGGATTGGCGACAGCAGTTTGTGCTTACATCCGTAAATAGCAATGGGCAGTTTGAGTTGTGGCGTCCGTAGGCTGCTGACAGCCAAGAGCAGACGTGCAATACTTTTATTAAATAGAACAGGATGATGGCTGATGTCTAATGCATGGCCCAGTCGGGGAAAGACGGTAGCGCAGTTGATACAGGAATTGCAGACCTTCGAAAATCAAGAAATGGAAGTTCGCATTTCCCTAGATGGCGGCGCAAGCTCCGTTCCCATCTCGTTGGTGGGAAAGGTCAATGGACGTTTCGCCTTGTTGAAGAATTGCGAAGACACGCCAAGTGTTGTCAACCACCGAAATTTTTCTTAGGCTGTACCCGGCCAAATGCGGACGTTGATTGCAACTGACGATATGGGAATTTATATGGACCAGCGTGCTCTTGTCGTGCGACTTCAAACCCCGTTTGCAGAATGCTGCGCGGATGATGCCACTGCGAGTGATGTTATTCTTGCCGGACTGAGCTGGCCCTCTGACACCCCAGCCGGTTATTGGCAAGGCTTGGCTGTTGACTGGATTGAGCAAGGGGCGGCCTTGGATGCTGAAATGGCTGAATTCCTTGAGGTAATCGCGAGAACGGCAAAGTTCCCTCAAAAGCTGCGCCACAAGGCTCGGGCAATCGTGCGGCGGCGGCAACCCGAAGTACAAGCGTTTCAGCCTTGACTGTAATGTCGGCACCTGCCGGCCAATATCAGACATTCGTTACCAATTGAATTAGATGCCATAATTTAAATGCCGATGCGGTACCGTCATAAATCTTTCCCAAACCACTTCGGCAGAACGGGTATTGATTTTTGAGGAAAATATTTTATCGATTGCTGATTCTTTGCATCAGGGAAAGCAATTCAGTGATGATGAGTTTTTTCAGGCTATCGATATTGGCAAGAAAAATGTCTACGTCTGCCCAGTGTGTAGTCGAATGCACGTAGAGCACGAAGTAGGTGCTAATGTCTTCGATACCTATGTCTTAGAGGGAAAGCCACAGCAATTTTTTCAGAAATTTGTTTGCGACAGTATCCGGCCAGAACCGGACCTCGAAATTTAAAATTTTCTGATACCTCAAAAGGTAACTTCATGCGTGGTATCACCATGTCCTTAGGGAGGTGCTGATTTATTAGTCATCGTCGTCGCCGACCTCGATCCGAACCTGAGACAATACAGTACCGATCACTACTGCACAGCCGACCATGCAACGAAGCTTTTCTGACCTTGAGTACGCCGCCAAGAAGAAGCTCACACGGCGCGACCGTTTCCTCGCTGAGATCGATTCGGTGACCCCATGGGGTAAGTTGCACAAGCTGATTGAACCGTTTTACCCCAAGGCCGCAGGCGCTGGCCGCCCGCCGATTGGCCTGGCGCGCATGCTGCGCATGTACGTGGCGCAGCAATGCTTCGGGTTGTCCGACGAAGGCATCGAGGACGCGATCTACGACAGCCAGGCAATCCGTGGTTTCGTGGGCATCGATCTGAACCGCGAGTCGGCGCCGGACGCGACGACGTTGCTGAAGTTCCGTCATCTGCTGGAAGCCAACGGCCTGACGCGCCAGATCTTCGACACCATCAACGGCCATCTGGCCGAGAAGGGTTTGATGATGCGCGAAGGGACCATTGTCGATGCCACCTTGATCGCCGCGCCGCCGTCGACCAAGAACCAGGACAAGCAGCGCGATCCCGAAATGCACCAGTCCAAGAAAGGCAACGACTGGCACTTCGGGATGAAAGCGCATATCGGCGTGGACGCCACGTCGGGGCTGGTGCACACCGTCATCGGCATGGCCGGCAACGTGGCCGACGTCACGCAAGCGCACGCGCTGCTGCACGGCGACGAGATCGCCGCACTGGGCGACGCGGGCTACCAGCGCGTCGAAAAGCGCGACGAGAATCAGGATAAATCGGTGACCTGGCATGTGGTCATGAAGCGCGCGGCGCGCAAGGCTCTTCCGAACAATAAGCTGGGACGCCTGCGCGAAAAGCTGGAAGTGCTCAAGGCCAGCGTGCGGGCGAAAGTCGAGCATCCGTTTCATGTGCTGAAGAACCTCTTCCGCCATCGTAAAACGCGCTATCGGGGCTTGGCAAAGAACACCGCCCAACTGTTCTCGCTGTTCGCATTTGCCAATCTGGTACTCGCTGGCCGGCGCTTTAAATTACCCAACGCCCATACTCCGTCTCGAACGTAGCAATAAGCAGACTCGGGGGCGAATTTGCCGCTTTTTATGCCCTTCTTTGAGTTTTCGAGACCACAACTGGAACGCTGAACACGTCCAGTTCTGCCGAAAAGTTCAATTGATCAGCGCCTCCCTAACAATTTGACGCTACCGACCAGAAACGGCCGTCGGGCTTATTATTAAGATTGATCAATGAGTTTTGTGAAATACATGAAGAATTTAACTTTTCTCTTCGGGTTCATGTTGATGATTGCGGCCTGCGGTCGGGCACCCGACGAGCAGGAAAGTTTAAAGAACTTTGCCGGACAAATGGCTGAACTTCAGCGAGGCATTGCTGCCGACGAAGCAGAGTGGAAGCAGCGCTTCCGCAGCCTCTCGATGGGAAACGTTCTTCTGCCGAGTAATCTAGTTACCCTCCACGGACGAGCATCCGGCAAAGAGACACTGAAAGAGTTCCGTGCGCTAATTGCGGAGCGGGCCGATAGACGAAAAGATGCGTCAAACAAGCTCCAACAAATTATTGCGGGTATTCCTAACGAAGATATACGGGACAGTGCCCGCGCTGGTGTAAATGCCCATCACGAGGAATCGGTCAACTCGGCGGAGGAAATGGATCGAGCTCAGCTGCAACTCGCCGATGCCTACGATGCCATTATCAATTGGTCCGAACGGGAAGGAAGGAGTTTGACGGTACAGGAGAACCAGCTCAGGTTATCGACGCCGGTACAGCAGAATCAGCTAGATTCTCTGCTTTCAACTTTGAAGGCCGCGGAAAAGCGGGAGGATTTAATTGTGTCGCGTATGGAGGATATTCAGCGAAAAGCCCAGCGCTAGAAAAATAAACTGACTGTTGTTTCGAGCCAGTAAACAAATGACATGAAGATCGTTACGAGTGGTTAGGATGCCGACGGACCGTTTTTGGGAAAATTTGATAATAAGCGCGAGCGTCCGAGATGGGGCGGGAGCGGCCTGTCGTTGCATGCGACGTCTTTGATGAAGACTGAGTTCTGCACTCAATCCAGCAGCTCAGGATTGATGCCAAGGGCGTTCCCAATCGCGGTACGCTCGGACTCCGACAGTTCGCTTTGTAGCTCCTGCTCGGCATAGATCTGCCGGGAGATGCCGAGTCTGTCTGCGACTTGGGCTTGCGTAAGACTGAAATATTCGCGCCACGCGCGGGCAGGGGAGACCCCATCGAGAACGATTCGTTCGATGATCTCATGCGGGATCAAGGTATCGTCAATCTTGCCGTAGGCACCCCGCGACGGATTGAGTTCGTCAGGTTTTTTCATCGCGCCTCCTTACAAAGCGGATGGTAACTCCGGCGCGCAAGCTGCGGCGCGTGTAAGAAGCAGGTCGCGCTCGCGCTCGTTCTGCGTGAGCGAGGCGGCGCGTTCGAATTCGGCGCGGGCCTCCGTCTTGCGGCCCAGCTTGAACAGGAAGTCGCCGCGCACGCTGGGCAGCAGGTGGTAGTTTTTCAGCGCCGGTTCGTCCAGCAGCGCGTCGGCCACTTCCAGCCCGGTCTCGGGGCCGAAGGCCATCGACAGCGCCACCGCGCGGTTCAGTTCCACCACGGGCGAGGGCGCCAGTTGCGACAGTCCGTCGTACAAGGCGGCGATGCGGCTCCAGTCCGTGTCTTCGGCGCGGCGGGCGCGGGCGTGGCAGGCGGCGATGGCGGCTTGCAGCGCGTATGGCCCCAGGCCGCGCCCGATCTGCTCGGCGCGCGCCAGCGCGGCCAGGCCGCGCCGTATCAGCAGCTGGTCCCAGCGCGAGCGGTCCTGCTCGAGCAGCAGCACCGGGGCGCCGCGCGCGTCGGTGCGGGCGCGGGCGCGCGAGGACTGGATTTCCATCAGCGCCACCAGCCCGTGCACTTCGGGCTCCTGCGGCGCCAGCTCGGCCAGCACGCGGCCCAGCCGCAGCGCTTCTTCGCACAGCGCGGGACGCATCCAGTCCGCGCCGGCGCTGGCGGAGTAGCCTTCGTTGTAGATCAGGTAGACCACTTGCAGCACGGACGCCAGCCGTTCCACCAGCTCGTGCCCGCGCGGCACTTCGAACGGCACCTTGGCTTCGGCCAGCGTGCGCTTGGCGCGCACGATCCGCTGCGCCACCGTGGCTTCGGGCACGAAGAAGGCGCGCGCGATTTCGTCGGTGGTGAGGCCGCCCAGCAGGCGCAGCGTGAGCGCCACGCGCGCTTCGGTGGACAGCACCGGGTGGCAGGCCACGAACACCAACCGCAGCAGGTCGTCGCCGATGTTGTCGTCCAGCGCGCGTTCCAGGTCGGGCGCGGCGTCCTGCAGCAGGCCTTCGATTTCGTAGGTGAGTTCGGCCTCCTTGTCCTGCTCCAGCTTGCGGTGGCGCAGGTGGTCGAGCGCGCGGTTTTTCGCTACCGTCATGAGCCAGGCGGCGGGGTTGTCGGGCGTGCCGCTGTCGGGCCAGCGTTCCAGCGCGCTCACCAGCGCGTCCTGCGCGATCTCTTCGGCCTGGCCCACGTCGCGCAGCATGCGCGCCAGCACGGCGATGATCTTGGCCGATTCGATGCGCCAGACCGCTTCGATGGCGCGGTGGATGCCTTGCTGGTTCACAGGGCCACGGCGCGCAGTTCCACCACCACGTCCACGTCCAGCGGCTGCGGGTAAGGGTAGTTCTTCACCCAGTCCATCACGCCTTCGATGGACTCGGCCTGCACCAGCCAGTAGCCGGCGATCAGTTCTTTCACTTCGGTGTACGGCCCGTCGATGATGGCGGCCTTGCCGCCGCTGAACTTCACGCGCGCGCCCTTGGCGGAGGCGCGCAGGCCTTCACCGGCCAGCGCAATGCCGGCGCGGATGCCGGCCTGGTTGGCGCGGTTCATGGTGTCGATGACGGAGGCGGGCGGCTCCAGGTCCGCTTCGCTGCCGGCGTCCGAGCGCAGCAGCACGGCATACGGTTTCATGCCGGGCTGGAGTTGGGCGGGCTTGAGGTCGGCCGGCGCGCCTTCGGGCAGGTTGTCCATGTCGAAGCCGACGCAGCCGCCGGGGCAGCCGGCCTGCCGCACTTCCAGCTCGGCCTGGCCCTCGGCGTCGGCCACTGGCCACTGGCTGGCCCACTGCGCCGCTTCCTCGCGGCTGGCGGCCTCGATGAAGGTGTAGCCGGCCACCAGCTCGCGCGGGTCGAACGGGCCTTCATCGCTGACATGCCACTGGCCGGCGCTGCGCGTCATGCGCAGGCCGTTGGAGCTGGGCTGCAGCCACTTTGCCGACGGCATGGCGCGCACCAGCTCCGCCGACGGGAAGCCCGCCGTTTCCGATACCTTGTCGCCCCTGCGTAAGATCATGAACTGCATTGCCTGCTCCTCGATAAAGTCAGTGCTGTTTCTGAAGCTCCGCCGCCTTCGCCATGACGCGCTGTTCCTGCTCGCGCAGTTCGGGCGTGAATTCGGCGCCGAAATCGTCCATTTCGAACACCTGGCGGATCTCGATGTCCGACTCGCTTTCCATCGGATTCGGGCAGCGCTTCACCCATTCAATCGCTTCTTCCAGAGACTTTACCTGAACCAGCCAGAATCCGGCAATCAGCTCCTTGGTTTCGGCGAACGGGCCGTCGATGACGGTGCGGTTCTTGCCCGAGAAGTGCACGCGCACGCCGCGCGAACTCGGGTGCAGGCCTTCGCCCGCCAGCAGCACGCCGGCGTTCACCAGCTCTTCGTTGAACTTGCCCATCGCGGTCAGCAGTTCTTCGCTGGGCATCTTGCCCGCTTCGGATTCCGGGCTCGCTTTTACTATCAGCATGAATCGCATGGCTTTTCCTTTCAGGCTGGTTGGCCGGGGCAGTTTTCGGACATGGACTGTTTCATTTCAGCCTCCATCTGTTCGGGCGTCATGTCGCGCTTGTGGGTGGCGATGGACCAGCTGTGGCCGAACGGGTCCACCACGATGCCGTAGCGGTCGCCCCAGAACATGTCGGCGGGCGGCATCTTGGCGGTGCCGCCGGCGGCCACGGCCTGCTCGTAGGCCTTGTCCACGTCTTCCACGTACATATGCAGCACGACCGGGGAGCCCTTCAGCGCTTTCGGGCCGATGCTGCCCCATTCGGGGAAGTCGTCCACCAGCATCACGTTGGACGTGCCGATCTTGACCTGGGCGTGCATCACTTTGCCGCCGGGGCCGGGCATGCGGAACATTTCCACCGCATTGAACGCTTTTTTGTAGAACTCGATGGCTTCGGCGGCGCCTTCGCAAACGAGATGGGGCGTTACGGTCTGGAAACCTTCTGGGATGGGAGCAACTTGGGTCATGGCTATCTCCTTACTATGTTAATAGGCGGGTTGATCAGGTCTGAACGCAACTGCGGCGCTCATACTCACACGACGGACGGCGAAACGCCAGATCGACACGCTACACAAATATATTTTTGCCTAATTTTTTGCTTGCCTGCTGCATCTCAAGGTTGTACGATGACATACAACTTAGAGGTCCCGTGGAGATAGGGGCTGGAACGTACAACCAAAATAAGTGATTCCTATGAACCTGAGTGAGCCTGTCAGCCAGCAAGTTATTGGCAAATACCGGTGGACCATCTGCGCGTTGCTGTTTTTCGCCACCACCGTCAACTATCTGGACCGCCAGGTGCTCAGTCTGCTGGCACCGGACCTGTCCAAGGAGTTCGGCTGGTCCAATAGCGACTACGCCAACATTACCGCGGTATTCCAGTTCGTCTACGCCATTTCCATGCTGTTCGCGGGCCGCGTGGTGGACCGCATCGGCACCAAGCAGGCCTACATCCTTGCCATCGTCATCTGGTCGATAGGCGCCATCATGCACGCCTACTCGGTGCCGATGGGCGAGGGCATCGCCAAGGTGATGGGTGCGGTCGGCATGGCTGCCATCCCGGTCTCGATCGCCGGCTTCATGCTGTCGCGCGCGGTGCTGGCGGTGGGCGAGGCGGGCAACTTCCCGGCCGCCATCAAGGCCACGGCGGAATACTTCCCGCGCAAGGAACGCTCCTTTGCCACCGGCATCTTCAACTCGGGCGCCAACGTGGGCGCCATCCTCGCCCCGCTGACGGTGCCTTGGATCGCCATCAACTGGGGCTGGCAGATGGCCTTCATCGTCATCGGCGCGGTGGGCTTCGTGTGGATGCTGGCGTGGCAGATGCTGTATGACACGCCGGACCGCCAGAGCCGCCTGTCGGCCGGCGAACTGGCCTACATCCGCAGCGACGCCGTGGCCACCGCGCCAGCCGCCCCGTCCGGCGAGAAGACCTCGTGGTTCAAGCTGCTGAGCTATCGCCAGACCTGGGCCTTCGCCTTCGGCAAATTCATGACCGACGGCGTGTGGTGGTTCTTCCTGTTCTGGTTGCCTAAATACCTGTCGGTGCAGTATGGCATGGGCAAGGAAGCCATCATTGTGCCGCTGGCTGTGCTGTACAGCATGACCATGGTGGGCAGTATCGGCGGCGGCTGGTTCCCGGCCTACTTCATGAACAAGGGCATGCACGCTTACGACGGCCGCATGAAAGCCATGCTGGTGATCGCGCTGTTCCCGCTGGTGGTGCTGCTGGCGCAGCCGCTGGGCTACATCAGCTTCTGGGTGCCGGTGCTGCTGATCGGCGTGGGCGCCTCGGCGCACCAGGCATGGTCGGCCAACATCTTCACCACCGTATCCGACATGTTCCCGCAGAAGTCGGTGGCGTCGGTGGTGGGCATCGGCGGCATGGCCGGCGGCCTGGGCGGCGTGGCCGTGTCCAAGGCGGGCGGCTGGCTGTTCGACTACTACGGCGCGCTGGGCCAGATCCAGACCGGCTACATGATCATGTTCACCTTCTGCGCACTGGCCTACCTGGCGGCGTGGGGCGTGATGAAGGCCCTGGTGCCGAAGCACAAGGAAATCACGGACCTGTGATGCCCATCCTGGTTCGGCCCCTGCTGCTGGCGGCATCGCTGGCGGCGGCGGGGCAGGGCGGCTGCACCGGCATCTCGGTGCAGCCGTTCGGCGTTACGCCCGCCGGGCAGACGGTGCAGCGCGTGACGCTGGAAAACGACAGGGGCATGCGCCTGTCCTATATCGACTACGGCGCCACGCTGGTGTCGGCCGAAGCGGCTGACCGGCACGGCCGGCGCCGCAACGTCATCCTCAGCCTTCCCGATCTCGATGCCTATGCGCGCACCAAGCGGCGTTACGCCTCGGTGATCGGCCGCTACGCGGGCCGCATCGGCGACGCGCGCTACACGCTGGACGGCCGCACCGTGCAGCTGCCCGCCAACGCTCGTGGCGTGGCCATCCATGGCGAGCCGGATGGCTACGAGAAGCGCGTGTGGCGGCGGCAGGACTTTGCCGATGCGGCGTCGATCGGCTCCATCTACCGCCTGGTGAGCGAGGACGGCGACCAGGGTTTTCCCGGCCGCGTGGAGCTCAGCGTGACGTACCGGCTGATGCGGCGCAGCGACGAGTTCCGCATCGAATACGCGGCCACCACGGACGCGCCCACGGTGCTCAACCTCACCAATCATGGCTACTTCAACCTGGCCGGCGCGGGCAGTGCCGGCATGGCCACGCACCGCTTCCGCATCGCCGCCGAACGCTACGCGGTGACGGACGAGAAGAAGGTACCGACGGGCGAACTGGCCAGCGTGGCGGGCACGCCGCTGGACTTCCGGCGGCCGGCCGGGGTGATGCAGTGGCTGACGGCAGGCGGGCCAAAGCCGCAGCCGCAGGAAGGCGCGCCTGCGTCGGCGCTGCTGGGCACGCCGCCGGGCTACGATCATGCTTTGCTGTTCTCCAAGCCCCTCGGCCGGTACGGGCTGGTGGCGGTGGTGGACGAGCTGGAAAGCGGCCGCCGCATGGAGGTCCGCAGTACCGAGCCGTCGGTGCTGTTCAACAGCGGCAATGGCTTCGACGGCAAGGAAGCAGGCAGCGAAGGTTACGCCTATGCGCGTTATGACGGCTTCGCGCTCGAAACGCAGGGCCTGCCGGACGCGCCGAACAAGCCGCATTTCCCCAGCACCGTGCTGCGCCCCGGCCAGACCTTCCGTTCCATGACGAGTTTCCGCTTTGGCTTGCGGGGCAAGTGAGCGCGCCCGTCGCTGCGTTTATCGGGCAGCGTTGCTGCGCGCGCGGAAGTTCTCGACAATGCGGGCCGCTTCCGTGTCGCCCTTGGCGATCTGCTCCGGCGTCAGGCCATCTTTCAGGAATGAGAACAGGTTGGCCTGATACGGCCCGCCGTTGCCGGCCCCCGGATTCTGCAGCCGGTAAATGGATTCCATCGCGGTTTGATAGATGTACGCCAGTTGCGTGTCCTTGGGAACGGCGGTCGTCCCGGCCATGTGGGCGCTCCACAGCGTGTTCAGGCTGACCAGGTCGCCTTGCAGTGCCTCGCTGGTCAACTGCGCCAGCGCCTGCTGTTTCCACTGCAGCACCAGCGGGTCGTCTGGCCGGGTAACGGTTGCGCTGTGGTCGCCGAACGGCCCGGCCATCAGGAACGCGGTACTGGCGCCCACCACGCCGGCCTTCGCTGCGGTGGCCAGGTAGTCAAAGCGCGACCGTCTCAGCCGTTCGGTCAGGCTGGCGCAGAGCTTGGTCTGTGCCGTGATTTCCGCATCGGACATGTCGCGCTGCTCGGGGAAGTGGTAGAGCGGAATGGTGCCGAGCCGCTGGAATGTGATGCATTCGCTGATCTGCAGGTAGGCCTTGTAAGCATCTTCCGGCTGGCGTGTGGCGATCAGCGCATCCACCTGGCGGGCCAGCGGCACCGGGTCGTTGGAGCTGTCTGCGGCAGCGGTGGGCGGGCCGCCGACTGCGCTGAACCAGCTGCCGGCTGATTGCGTGGAAGATGGCTCCGGGAGCGTAGCCTGCGCCGGGCCTGGCTCCGGCATGCCGGTAGCGGCGCGCCATTCGCCCAAGCTCCATGCCGCCAGCACACCGGCCGCCACGGCCACCGAAAAGCCCACGGCCAGCTTCCAATTCGTTCGGTTCATCTCCATGGCGGGAAGATTAGCATGTTCCTTGCGAATGGAAACGCGCGCACTGGAATGCTAGCGGCCTTGGCTGACAGGGTTTTCCTTCATTCAGGTTAAACGATTTCCTTGTTGATTAAAGCTGGGCAGCGCATGATCGGAATCATGGCACACCTGGCCCCCAAGCGCCAAAGGTGAAAAGGCTGGAGATGCTTTTGCAACACCGCTCGAAAAAAGAACACCGCAAGCATTTACCTCAAAACAAAATTCCAATATTATCCAGTTAAACGTTTTCCAACTAAAACAAAAGAGACCGCATGACACTGCATAAACACCTGCTGGCCGGCCTGCTGCTCGCCGTGCCCGCCCTGTGCGCCGCCGCCCCGGCGGCCAGCGCGCCCGAAACCCCGATGAACGCCATCGTCCAGCAGGAACTGTATCCGCAGCTCGACTACTTCTTCGCAAAGCTGGCGGCGGAAAAAGAAAACACCGTGATCGACGGCCAGAAGCCTTTCGCCAGCAAGGACAAATTCCTGCCGGGGAAAATCGCCATCGGCCTGTCCTACGTCCTGCTCAACAAAGGCAAGGACGATCCCGCCCTGGCGGCCCGCCTGCGCGAGTACCGCGACATAGCCGACCTGACGGTGGGCATGGACAACCACACGTGGGGCATCTACTACTACCTGTCCGCGCTGGTCAGCCTGAAGAAAGCCGGCCTGCTGGAAAGCGCCGTGAGCCCGGAAACACTGGAGAAGCTGCGCCGCCAGCTCGACTGGCGCACCTTCGTTTCGCAGCCGGACTATGAGCTGATCAACCTGCCGACCAACTACTTCGGCGTGGCCTTCAGCGTGGCCCGCCTGCGCATGCTGCTCGGCTGGGAAGACGACAGCGCCGGCAAGGTGCTGCTCGAGAAAATGATGCAGCACTACGACGCCTATTCCGGCGCTTACGGCTTTTCCGACGAGACCAGCGGGGAAGGGCGCTTCGACCGCTACAGCATCCTGCTGATCGCCGAAATCTGCGAGCGTTACCTGGAAACCGGGCTGGAAGTCACGCCGGCGCTGAAGGAGAAGCTGCGCAAGGCCGCCACGCTGACGCTCAACCTGATGAAGGCAGACGGCACCGGTTTCAGCTTCGGCCGCAGCCTGGGGCCGTACGGCGAGACCGCGATGCTGGAGATCCTGTCGGTGGCGGCCTACCTGGACGTGCTCACGCCGGAAGAAAAAAACTACGCCTATGCCTACTCTTCGCGCGTGGCGGCGCGCTACACCAGCTTCTGGTACGACTCGCAAATGAAGTCGGTCGACATGTGGGGCAAGGGCCGCCGCACCGACACCTATCGCGGCAAGCACCGCATCCTGGGCGAGAACTTCTCGCTGCTGCACCAGCTGATATTCACCAATAAATTCTGGAACCAGGCCGGCTTCAAGGACGCGCCGGTCAGCCCCGGCCTGGCGGCCTGGCTGGACCGCACGCAGCCGAAGTTCAGCCTGACCAAATTCGCCACCGGCGAGTACGACCGCGCGCTGGCCGTGTACCGCGACAAAGGCCATGTCTTCAGCCTGCTGATGGTCAACGGCGGCGCCGGCCAGCACGACAACAGCCCGTACTACCCGCTGCCGTTTGCCGACAACCTCGTGGCCGGCGTGGCCGACAGCGGCCCGGAGCATCCGCAGCTGCTGCCCAAATTCACGCTGGAGGATGGCTCGGAACTGATCGGTGCGGCCTACCTCAAGGATATCGGCGGCACGCAGCGCGGCAAGACCTGGCGCGTCAGCTACCGGCAGGATGAACTGGACAAGCTGGGCAAGAACGCGCCGGCCAAGGACAACCGCATTGCGCTGCGCACCGAGTACACCTTTGCGCCCGGCGTCATCACCCGCACCGATACCTATACTCCGCGCGGCACGGTGCCGGTGCGCGCACTGACGCTGGATTTCGCGTCCTTCTCCGGCGCCGCCAGCATCAAGGGCACGCGCGTGGTTTTCAGCGAGGGCAGCGTGACCGGCTTCGAGGTCAGCGGCCTGGCCGGATGCCGGGTCGCTCCGGCCGATGGCAACCATGCTTATAAATCGCCCAATGGGCCGATGCGCAGCGTGGTCAGCTGCGCCTCGCCCGCCTTCCAATTCAACCGCCCGCTGGTCGTCAAGTGGGTGATGAAGTATCGCTGAATCGCAATGCCGCAATACCGTAGTACCCAAAAAACTATAAAGGAGATCTAGATGAAACAGCACGACAAGCCGGGGCACGGCACCGACATTCGCCTGACGCCAATCGCGGCCGCCGTGGCGCTGGCCATGCTGGCTGGCCTGCCTGCGCAGGCGCAGCAAGCCCCGCAGGCCGCCGCACCCGCCGAGGGACTGGAGCGCGTGGTGGTGACCGCCAACAAGCGCGTGGAAAAGCTGGAGAGCGTGCCAAGCGCGATCTCGGTGGTGAATGAAGCCGTCATTGAGCGCAGCAACATCCGCGAGATCGAGGACCTGGTGGCCAACACCCCGGCGCTGACCGTCACGGCCGGCTCCACCAGCGCCAACAACACCATCAATATGCGCGGCATCGGCACCGCCACGGTCACCATCGGCATCGAGGCCGACGTCGCCGTCATCGTCGACGACATTCCCATCGCCCAGCAGTTCCAGGCCTTCAAGGACCTGTCGGACGTGCAGCGCATCGAGGTGCTGAAAGGGCCGCAAAGCACGCTGTTCGGCAAGTCCGCCGTGGCCGGCGCGGTCAACATCGTCACCAAGCCGATTTCCGGCCCCATGTCGGGCAAGGCCAGCGTCTACCTGACCGACGACGACGAGTGGCGCTACGCGGTCTCCTACGGCGGCGAAATCAGCGAGACGCTGGGCATGCGCATTGCCGCCAGCCGCACCCGCTACGAAGGCAACCTGAACAACCTGACCACCGGCGGCAAACTCAATGGCGCCGGCGGCAAGACGCTGATGGCGAAGTTCGCCTGGCACCCGATGCCCAATCTCGACATCACGCTGTCGCCTAACTTCAATGCCCAGGAAAACACCAAGGGCGCCAACGCGTTGCGCGCGCTGGTGGTCAATTCGCCCGGCGGCCCGGTCAACGTGGGCCTGGCCGGCGCCAATCCGGTCAATCCGCTGTACCTGATACCGGCCGGCGCGGCCACGCCGGCCAACAGCGGCACGCTGAACGCCATTCCCGCTGCGGTGGCGCTGGCCGGCATCACGCCCGGCCCCTACAACGTCGACGTGCGGCGCGACGGCCCCACCGGCATGAACTCCACCGACCGCAGTGTCGGCCTGCGCATCGCCTACGAGCTGCCGAACGGCGCCTCGCTGATGTCCATCACCTCGTTCTCGCACTACAAGTCGGACGATTTCCGCGACCAGGATCTGGTCGACGTGCCCACCGTGGCGCTGCCCGGCCAAACCCGCTACTCGGTCGGCAACGACCAGGGCGGCATCTACGACATCAAGTCCCGCACCCAGGAATTGCGCTACGTCTCGCCGGACGCGGGGCCGCTGCGCTATGTGGCCGGCCTGTGGTATGCCAAGAACGAGACCGAGCGCTTCTTCAAGCGCGGCGACTGCCGCGTGGCCACCTGCAGCGGCTCTTCCATCACCAGCCCGGTGGTGTACGAGACCGACGTCTACAACATCAACAAGGCGGTGTTCGGCCAGGCCTCGTGGGACTTCCTGCCGAGCTACACCTTGCTGGCCGGGGCGCGCTACAACACGGAAACCTCGGGCTACCATTTCGGCCGCAACTACAACACCACCGTCAGCCGCGAAGACTTCGTGCCCGGCGCGCGCGGCGTCGACTACTTCGAGAGCCTGGGCAACAAGGAGAACAAGCTGACCGGCAAGCTGAGCCTGTCCAAGCAGATCAACAACGACTGGATGGCCTACGCCACCGCCGCCACCGGCTACAAGGGCCTGGCCTACGGCCTGCTCAGCACCATCAACGCGACCAGCGCCGACCCGGTGCGCTCGGAAACGTCGCGCACCATGGAAGTGGGCGTGAAGGCCAACCTGTTCCAGAACCGCATGACCGTCAACGCCACCGCGTTCCAGACCCGCTTCTTCAACTACCAGTCCTCGTCGACCTACACGCTGCCGGGCAGCCCGGTGATCCTCACGCAGATCAGCAGCGTGCCGGAAGTGGCCACCAAGGGCGTTGAGCTGGACGTCAACGCGCTGCTGACGCGCGACCTGACGGTGAACGCGGCGGTGGCCTACACCGACGCCACCGTGCGCGACTGGGCCGGCGGCCCGTGCTACAACGATGGCCTGAACGTGGCCGCCTCGCCGGGTGCCAAGTACGCCGCCAACGGTTCCATCATCGGCCGCAACGCCAACTGCTTCCCGATCACGCCGGGTTCCACGGTGGGCGTGCAGAACCTGGCAGGCGCGCGCATGCAGTCCGCGCCCAAGGTCAAGATCGCGCTGAGCGGCCAGTATGACTGGCGCCTGCCTTCGCGCTCGTTCGATGCCTTCTTCACCGGGAACTACAAGTACCAGAGCGACATGATGACGATCATTACCCAGGACCCTGGCTTCTATGTGCCGAAGTTCAGCATCACCGACCTGGGCTTTGGCGTGCGCGACAAGCAGAACCGCTACAAGCTCAGCTTCCTGGTCAACAACGTCTTCGACAAGCACTACGCCACCACCGGCTTCGCCGGCGCGCCGACCTTCCGCGGCGCCACCTCGGCGCCGGTGTCCACCGTGGCCAACAGCGGCGTGGCGACCTGGGTGCCGGCGCGCGATGCGTTCCGCTTCGTCTCCGTGCGTCTCGACGTCAAGTTCTGACCAGCCAAATAAAAAGCAGCGCCGCCTTGCAAGGGCGGCGCTGCTTTTTTCTATTTCATCAATCGAATTGCGGTCCGTTGGTGACGAAGGGGCCGCCCTGGTAGATGGCCGTCATGTCGCCGGCGTCGGGGCGCTTGCCGCTGTCGGGGAAGTTGTGCGCGAACGCGCGCGAGCTTTGCTTGGGGCGATAGCCGAGGTGCTCCGCGTGGCGGTTGTCCCACCAGCGGGTGTCATTGTCCGAGGCGCCGAAAGTGATGGTGTGGCCGACGCGCGGCGTGAACAGCGCGCAGCGGATCAGTTCCACCAGGTCGTCGTAGCCCAGGTAGGTCACCATCATGCGCGGGTTGCGCGGTTCGGGGAAGGAGGAGCCGATGCGCAGGCACACGGTCTCGGTGCCGAAGCGGTCGTAATAGTAGCGCGACAGCGCCTCGCCGTAGCATTTGCTCAGGCCGTAGAAGCCGTCCGCGCGCAGCGGCATGGCGGCGTCCACCCGCTCGGTGGTGGGGTAGAAGCCCACCACGTGGCTCGAGCTGGCATAGATCACGCGCTGCACGCCGCACTTGTGTACCGCCTCGTACAGGTGGTGCAGGCCGAGGATGTTGGCGTTCATGATGGGCACGAACTTGTCTTCCACGGAGATGCCGCCGAAGTGCAGCACCGCGTCCACCCCCTCCATCATGTGCAGCACGGCGGCGCGGTCGGCCAGGTCGCACTGGAAGATCTCTTCGCCTTCGCGCGCCTCGCCCAGGTCGCCGATGTCGCTCAGGCGGACCACGTCGGCCCAGGGCTTGATGCGCTCGCGCAGGATGGTGCCGAGGCCGCCGCCCGCGCCGGTCAGCAGCAGGCGTTTGAATGGTTTGGTGCTGGATGTCTGGTTCATGGTCGCCCGTTAAGTAAAAAACATGGAAAAAGAATTTCTAGTTAAACGTTTAACTTCAGTATAACTGATTTGCATGCCACGTCAATTGCATGGGGAGCGTGGTAAGATCGGCATCCCTGTACAGCACCGTTGAGCGATCGACCGCCACATGAAGAAAAGTGTTCCGACCATCCGCGATGTCGCCGCTGCCGCAGGCGTGTCCACCGCAACGGTGTCCAAGTACGTCAACGGCGCACAGCGTTTTTCGCCGGCGGTGGAGGACACCATCAAGCGCGTGATCGCGGAACTGGGATACCGTTCAAATCCGCTGGCGCAGTCCATGATCACCGGCCGCACCAAGACGGTGGGCCTGTCCGTGCTGGATATCACCAATCCCCATTTCACCAGCATCGTGAAGGGCGCCAACCGCGTGGCGCAGGCGCACGGCTACACGGTGCTGCTGGTGGACACCGAAGAAAGCCCCGAGCGCGAGCGCCCCATGCTGGAGGCGCTGAGCCGCCGCGTGGACGGCATGATCGTGTTTTCGCGCATGCAGGAGAAGGACATCGGCTGGCTGGTGGAGATGGACCGTCCGCTGGTGTTCTTCGGCCGTTTGAGCCAGCTGGAGCTGCCCACCGTGGCCAGCGACGATCATCGCGGCGCCTATATGCTGGCGCGCCACCTGGTCACGCAAGGCCACCGCCGCATCGCCTACCTGGGCTTTTCCAAGTCGCGCCGCGACGAGGAGCGCATGGGCGGCATGCAGGAATGCCTGGCCGCGCACGGCCTGGAACTGGCGGTGTACGACACCAGCTCGCCGTCCGCGCTGGAAGGGGAGCGGATGTGTTCGTCCATCATGCTGGGCGCCGAGCATCCGGATGCGCTGGTCTGCTACAACGACCTGATGGCACTGGGCTTCATGAAGGCCGCGCAGACGCTGGGCTTCCGCCTGCCGGCGGACATTTCGGTGGCCGGTTTCGACAATATCCAGTACGGCAACTACACCTCGCCCGCGCTCACCACGGTGGACCTGCAGAGCGAGCGCATGGGTGTGGCGGCGATGGAGAAGCTGCTCGCCACCATCGACGGCATGCCGACCGACCGCTTCACCAAGATCGAGCCCCAGCTGATATTGCGGGCTTCCACCATGAACCGGAATTGACGTTTTTCCCGATGGTGGGATTAAACGTTTTCCTCGGTAAGTAAAGCCAGGTAAAATACCTTATGCCCCATCTGACCATAGACTACTGCGGCAACCTCGACGCGCACAGCGACATGCAAGCCCTGTGCGCGCGGCTGGCGCGCACCCTGGTGCAACTGGAGGACGGTAGCGGCCACGCCATCTTTCCGCTGAACGGCACGCGCGTGCTGGCCTACCCGGCGCCGCACCACGCGGTGGCGGACGGCGCGCCGGACAAGATCTTCGTCTACCTGAACCTGCGCATCACGTCCGGCCGCAGCGCGGCGCTGGTGGAACACGTCGGCAAGGTGCTGCTGGCGCAGGTGGACGCCCACTTTGCCCCGCTTTCCGGCAAGCTGCCCATCCGCGTCACCATGCATATCGACGAGGGCCATCCGGTGTACGAAGGGAAGTGGGCCTCGGCTTAACGCAGATCGGCAATCTGTTCCGCACGCGCCGGTACCGCAACCGGATGGCGCAGCGCGCCGGCATTCCCGGTGATATGATGGGGGATTGCAAATTCCTTAACATGACATGACTTCTTCCTCCTTCAGCAAGGCGGCGTTTGCCGCCTCGGCACTGTTGGCGAGCGCTGCTTTGTACGCGCAGCCACCTGCCCCCGCCAGCAACCCTGACGATATCAAGGCCATCACCAAAGTCACCGAGGAATTCCAGGCGGCCATCATCGCCAAGGATGCCAAGCGCCTGTCTGCGCTGGTGCTCAATCCTCACATCCTGTTCACGTCGCCCGCCAGCGAGGAGTTCGTCAAGAAAAGCCGCGAGACGACGGACGTGAACGACGATGGCATGGACAGCGCGGGCTATCGCTCCTTCGCACGCGGCATCGCCAATTCCAAGGCGGCGCTGGAGGAGAAGTTCTATAACGTGAAGATCACGCAGGACGGGCATGTGGCCTGGGTGATCTTCGACTATGAGTTCCTGCGCGATAAAAAAGTGCAGAATTACGGCGTCGAGTCGTGGAACATGGTGAAGCGTGACGGTAAGTGGAAGATCTTCAGCGTGGTCTGGAGCGCCACGTATCCAGACAAGTGAGCTTGCGGCGTTGAGCCAGTATTTCTGCGTGAAGTTCACCTTCAGGTGCTCACCGGCGAGAATAGAACTGCAGGAGGCGCGATGAAGTTGATACTGGCGGGGGCGGCGGGGTTGGTTGGGCAGCATGTCTTGCAGCTGGCGCTGGCCGACGCGCGGGTTGAGCGCGTGGTCGCGCCTTCGCGCCGCGCTTTGCCGCCGCATCCCAAGCTGCTGGCGCCGGTTGTCGATTTCGACCGGCTACCGGACGATGCGCCCTGGTGGCAAGCCGATGCAGTCATCTGCACGCTGGGGACGACGATGGCGAAGGCCGGCAGCCAGCAGGCGTTCCGGCGGGTGGATTATGATTATCCGATGGAAGTGGCGCGCCGCGCGCGGCAAGGCGGCGCGGCGGCTTACGTGCTGAACTCGGCCATCGGCGCCGATGCGTCTTCTCGGTTTTTCTACAACCGCGTCAAGGGAGAGCTGGAGCGCGATCTCGCCGGCGTGGGCTTCGCGTCGCTGACGCACGTGCGCCCGGGGCTGATCGGCGGGCCGCGCCAGGAGCGCCGCCTGGCTGAATCGCTGACCATACGCGGCTTGACCTTGCTGGCGCCTTTGCTGCCGCCGCGCTGGCGCGTCAATCCGGCTGCGCGGATCGCCGGCGTTTTGCTTGAATGCGCCATCGGCGCTGCGCCCGGCGTGCACGTGGTGACGTCGGAACGCCTGCTTTGAAGGGAGTGAGCTTATGCCGCTGAAGACGGCGCCTGATCTGCCGGCCCGCCGACGATGACGCAGTTGCGGCCGGCCTTTTTGGCCACGTAGAGCGCGCGGTCGGCTGCGCCCAGCATGGCGGCGGCGTCGTTCAAGTCCGTTTTGCTGAAGGTGGCCACGCCGATGCTGAGCGTGACGTTCGGATGCACGGCGGCCGGCGCGTGCGGCACGTCCAGCGCGGCCACGCGCGCGCGGATGGCCTCGGCCACGATCTGCGCCTGCGCCGAATCGGTGTCCGGCAGCACGGCTGCGAACTCCTCGCCGCCGTAGCGCGCCGCCAGGTCGGCCGGGCGCTGCAGGGTGGCGGCGAAGGCTTCGGCCACCAGCGTCAGGCACGCGTCGCCCTGCTGGTGGCCGAAGTGGTCGTTATAGGCTTTGAAGGAGTCGATATCCATCAGCAGCAACGACAGCGGGCTGTCGTTGCGGCTGGCGCGTTTCAGTTCGCGGCTGAGCGCCACGTCGAAGTGGCGGCGGTTGGCGATGCCGGTCAGGCCGTCCACATACGATTGCGCGCGCAGCGCCTCGGCCTGCACGCGCAGCTGGCGTTCGCGGCCCATGGTGCTGCTGACGTTGCTCACTTCAATCAGGCAGTATTTTTCCTTGCCCTCGCTGAACGGCGTCACCGACACCGCCTGCTCCATGCGCTCGCCGCCCCAGGTGCCGGCCGGGTAGAGCGGGAAGGGCGCGCGGTTCAGCCCATGCGGCAGGCTGGCCGCCGTGCCGTTGCGCAGCGCGCTGTGCACCGCCTGCTCGATGCGCTGGCCGCGCAATTCCTCGAACAGCTCGAACAGGTCGCTGCCTTGCACCCGGCTGGCCGACAGGCCGGAATGGCTGGCCATCCACTGGTTCCACAGGACGATGCGGTGTTTCGAATCGACCACCGCCAGGCCCAGGTTGGCCAGGCCGAGCACGCGGCCCGACAGGGTGGACAGGGACGCGGCGGGCTGGCTTGGGCGGGGGAGGGTATTTTCGTGCATGCCGAATTATAGCGACAACGCGTTGCCGCGCAATCGGTATGCGATGGTTATGCCATGCTCATGCAATGATTACGCCATGACCTTCATGGTGATCTGGAACAGCAGGCCGCCGCCTTCGCGGTTGCGCACCTGCAGCTCGGCGCCGTGGCGCAGCAGCACGCGGTCGACGATGGCCAGGCCGAGGCCGGCGCCGTTGGCCTGGCCGCGCGCGCTGTCCAGTCGCGTGAAGGGCTTCAGCAGCGCCTGGATCTGGTCTTCCGGCACGCCCACGCCGTGGTCCTGCACCTCGATCGTCACGCGCTTGAAGGTGTGCATGCCCTTCACGCTGCACTTGATGTCGATTTCGGTGTAGTCGGCGTCCGGGGTCTTGCCGTAGCGGCGCGCGTTTTCGATCAGGTTGTTCAGCACCCGCTTCAAGTCGGTCGGGTTGCCCAGCACCGTGGCGCTGTCGGCGATGTCGGTGGTGATACGCACGTCCGGCATCCGTTCCGCCTCGTGCGCGGTTTCCGTCAGCAGCGCCGTCATGTCCACCGTGGTGAAGGTGGAAGCCTCGGTCGGCTTGGCGTAGTCGAGGAACTGGCCGATAATGGCGTCCATCTGGCCGATGTCGGACTGGATCCCTTCGCGTGCCTCGTTCGACAGGTTGGCCATTTCCACTTCCAGCTGCATGCGCGCCAGCGGCGTGCGCAGGTCGTGCGAAATGCCGGCCAGGATCACGGCGCGGTCGGACTCCACCTGCTGCAAGTCCTCCACCATCTGGTTGAAGCTGCGGTTGGCCTGGATCACCTCGGCCGGCCCGATTTCGGGCAGCTTGTCCGGGCGGCGGCCTTCGGCCAGCTGGCGCGTGGCGGCGGTCAGGCGCGCCAGCGGGCGGTTGATCAGGCCCGAAATCAGCGCCGCGCCCAGCAGCGAGGCGACCGACACCACGCTGGCCCAGCCCAGCCACTGCACCCCGGTCATGCCGTGGATGCGCTCGCGCTCCAGCATCAGCCAGTAGCGGTCCTCGCCGATATTGAAGCTGACCCAGAAGCCGGGCATGCCGTTCACGCTGCGCGAAAAGCGCGTGTCGGCGCCCAGCTTGGCTTTCACCAGCGCTTCGATATCGGGCATCAGGGAGTTGGCGGGCGGCGGCTCGACCTCGTCGTCGTCCTCCAGCGTGAATACGCGGATGCCCTCGTTCGACACCAGTTCGAACAGCAGTTCGCGCCGCAGTTCGGGCGCCGAGTGGGTGAGGGCTGCATGGGTGATGGTGACCACCGAGATCACCTGGGCCGAGATCTGCTGCACCTGCGGCTCGCGCTGCAGCATGCTCAGCAGGCCGACCCAGGCCGACATGCTGAGCGTGGTGAGCACACCCATCAGCAGGAAGGTGCGCCAGAACAGACCGCTCTTCAGCGAACTCAGTTGAATATAGCGGGACAGTTTCATACGGCGCTACCTCGCGAGCTAGCGCGGCTGACCCTCCGGAATGAAGACATAGCCCAGGCCCCACACGGTCTGGATGTACAGCGGGCTGGAAGGGTCCGGCTCGATCAGCTTGCGCAGGCGCGAAATCTGCACGTCCAGGCTGCGGTCGAACACTTCATATTCGCGGCCGCGCGCCAGTTCCATCAGCTTCTCGCGCGACAGCGGCTGGCGCGCGTGGCGCGCAAACACCTTCAGCACTGAGAATTCGCCGGTGGTCAGCGGCACGGTCTCGCCGTTCTTCTTCAGGGTGCGGGTGCCCAGGTCCAGCACGAACTGGCCGAACTCGAAGGTCTGCGGGGTTTCCGACGGCGCGCCCGGGATCTCGTCCGGCTGCTTGCGGCGCAGCACGGCGCCGATGCGGGCCACCAGCTCGCGCGGGTTGAACGGCTTGGGCAGGTAGTCGTCCGCGCCCATTTCCAGGCCGACGATGCGGTCCACGTCCTCGCCCTTGGCGGTCAGCATGATGATCGGGGTCTGGTCGCCGGCGCCGCGCAGGCGGCGGCAGATCGACAGGCCGTCCTCGCCCGGCAGCATCAGGTCCAGCACCAGCAGGTCGTAGCGCTCGCGCAGCCACAGCTTGTTCATGGCGGTGGCGTTTTCCGCCGTGAAGACGTTGAAGCCCTGTTCAGTGAGGTAGCGGCGCAGCAGGTCGCGCAGGCGGACGTCGTCGTCCACCACCATGATCTTGGCTTGATGGCCGCCGCTGTTGGCGGTGCTGGGGCTGTTGCTGGAATCTGTCGAAGTCATAGGGATCATGCAGTCAGAATTGTCTTAATTATGTTGCTATGGTAACGTCATATTCGCCATAGGCAAATGTCATTGCCAACCCATTACAAACTGTTACAAACTTTACCCAATTGGTCTTACCCCCGGGGGGAAATGTCCATACACTGGTCGCATGGCAGTAAAGCTACAGAGGAATACGATGAACAAGCATCCCGACAAACCGAACGCGGCGCTCCAGGCGTCCAGGCTGGTCCGCGCTTCCGTGGGAGCGCTGGCCGTCTGTACCCTGCTGGGTTCGGCCCTGCCGGCCTTGGCCTCCGGTCCGGATAATCCGCAGCAGCGCAAGGAAGAACGCAGCGACCGTTCCCGCAACGAGGACCGCGAACGCGCCCAGCGCGAGATGGCGGCCCGCGCCGAAGAGCGCCAGCGCATGCTTCAGGATAGCACCAACAACGCCGAGGCGTCGCGCCGGGTCCGCATGACGGCCGACGAGCGCCGCGACCTGCGCCGCCAGATCAATGAAGCGGGCGCGGAAGTCTACGCTTTGCCGCCGCGCCGTTGATCTTAATCAAACGCTGCGCCACATGGCGCAGCGGCGTAGTATGGAAGCATCATCAACATACCGAAAATTCCCTTTCATTCTTGACTTGCGTGTAACATTGGTTACTTGTGAGAATGCCGGCCGCCGTGTACAGCACCGCGGCCGGCGTTTGCCGTATGTCGGGAGGATATTTTGGTGGACAAAGTAGCAGAAGCTGCCGCGACAGCGTTGCCCCATGGCGTCATCCAGCGCCCGGACGGGGTGTATCTGGACGCCTCCCTGCAGGGGCCGGTGTTCGTGGCGGCCATTAACCAGATCTTCTCGGCCGGCGCCTTCCTGGCCGGGCTCGATTACGCTGTGTTCACCAAAGCCCTGTTCAACATCGGCCCGCCGCTGCCGCCGGGCCCGCCCGGCCAGGCGCTGATACGCATCGCCGACGTGGTCCGCATGTTCGACCCGCAGCGCCGCGCGCTGTACCGCGCAGTGAAAATGGACAAGGAACTGGCCGAGTACGTGTTCGAGCCGCTGTTCCTGGACGCCATGGAGTTGCCGGACGGCACCGTGATCCCCGAGCGCCCCGTGAAGCTGGATTTCGACGAGTTCGTGGCCGACCTGTGGACCAAGGGCATCCGCTTCGGCATCGACGCTAACAACGTAAAGGCCGGCATCGCCTCGGCGCGCGGCGACCGCAGCACCGTGGCGCGCCGCCTGGAGCCGGGCAAGAGCATCGACGCGCACGTGGTGGAAGTGTCGCAGGACCTGCACCGCAGCGACGCGCCGCGCGAAAAGGCCGATGGCCGGGTGGACCTGAACAGTTTCCAGAACCGCTTCCCGCAGATCCGGCAGGGCATGCGCCTGCTGAAGAAGGTGCCGGGCCAGGCCGGCTCGCAGGGCCTGGAAATGGCCGGCACGGTGCTGCTGCCGCAGCCGCCGGCCGACCTGGACTTCCGCCGCTGGGTGGGCGACGGCACCGTCATCGAGAACACGCCGGACGGCGAATTCCTGGTCGCCGCGCAGGATGGCTTCCTGGACGTTGATACCAAAAGTGGCCGGATCTCCGTGCGCGACAAGATCGTCAGCCGCGAAGGCGTGAGCGGCCGCACCACCGGCAACCTGGCGCTGGCCGGCGCCTTCGAGGAGTTCGGCGACGTGCAGGAAATGCGCGCGGTGGACGGCAGCGACATCACCATCCGCGGCAACGTGTTCGGCAACATCAACTCCACCGGCGGCACCATCATCCTGGGCGCCAACCTGGTGGGCGGCAGCGCCTACAACCTCAAGGGCGACATCAAGGTCAAGGGCGTCGCTTCCGGCTCCACCCTGCACACGCGCGACGGCGAGATCCGGATTGCCGGGCGCGCCGAGAGCTGCGTCATCGTCGGCACCAAGGTCAGCATTGCGGAAGCGTCGAACTGCGAGATCCTGGCCGACGAGGTGAAGATCGGAATAGCCGAGGGCTGCGCCGTGGCGGCGCGCCGCATCGAGATTGAAAGCGCCGGTCCGCGCAAGCAGAGCGAAATGCTGGTGCTGGTGCAGGTACCGGACATGGGCCCGATCAATGGCGAAATCGCCGAGCTGGCGGCCAAGATCGATGCGCTGGAACAGCTGCGCCAGCAGTTCCGCCTGGAGGCCGAGCAGATCACCGCCATTCCGCAGGTGCGCGGCTACATGACGCTGACCGCGCAGATGCGCAAGGGCGAGCTGACCCTGACGCCGGAACAGGCGCCGCAGCTGAAGAAAATGGCCGCCACCGTCGAGCCGCAGCTCAAGACCGTGGGCCACCTGCTGCAAAAGATGAAGGCGGCCGAGTCGCAGCAATTGGTGCGGCGCGCCCAGATCGACGAGCTGCGCAAGCAGAAGCTGGCCTCGAACGGCCTGGCCGGGTGTAAGATCGGCATGGTAGCCGGCGAAACGCTGGTGCGCAGCATGCCGCTGAAGCACGGCGCGCCGGCGGCCAACCTGATGGCGCCCAAGGACGGCAAAACCTTCCTGCGCGGGCCGCACGTGGGCTACGAAAGCCTGTTCTCCGACTCCCTCGGGTCGCTGGACTGGACCTATAGCGTCGAGCCGGAATAAGGAGGCGTGGTGCAGAACGACGTCCAGGCCGCAGCTTCGCCAGCGGAAGGCGAGCTGCCGTCGTCCATCGTCAACCGCGCCGACGGCGTCTACTTCAAAGGCGACGCCACGGCGGCCGCCTGCCTGGCCGGCGTGAACCACTTCTTCCTGGCCGGGGCCTATTTCGCGGGACTGGACTACGCGGTCTTCATCCGCGTGCTGTACGGCGTGGGGGCCGAGCTGCCGCAAAACCTCAAGGACCAGCCGCTGATACGCTTTGCCGGCAGCGTGGAACCGTTCCATGCGCAGCGGCGGGAACTGTATAAATCGGTGCGCATCGTCAACGGCGAGGCGGAGTATTACTTCGAGCCGGTGTTCCTCAACGTGGCCGACATGCCGCCCGAGCCGGCGCGGCTGAACTTCGACGAGTTCGTGGCCGACATGTGGGTCAAGGGCATCCGCTTCGGCATCGACGCGCCGGCCGTCAAGGCCACCATCGCCGCCGGCCGCGTGGTGCGCCTGATCGCGGCGCGCAAGCTGAACGCCACGCCGGGGCGCGACGCGGCCATCGTCGAGGTGTCGCAGAGCATCCACCGCAGCAACGCCCCGCGCGAGATGGCCAACGGCCGCTTCGACCTGCACACCTTCCAGAACCGCTTCCCGCAGGTGCAGCCGCACGTCAAGCTGCTCAGGAAGGTGCCGCGCTCGCCCGGGCTGCGCGGCTACGAGCTGTCCGGCATACCGCTGGAGCCGCCCGAGCCGCGCGACATCGAGCTGGGCAGCGTGGCCGGCGAGGGCACCATGCTGGAGCAGGCGGGCGGCGTGGAATACCTGGTGTCGGCGGTGGAGGGCTTCATCAGCGTCGACGGCAGCAAGAAGATTTCGATCGGCCCCAAGATCATCAGCCGCGAGGGCGTGAGCGTGCGCACCACCGGCAATTTGCAGCTGACCGGCGAGTACGAGGAATTCGGCGAGGTGCAGGAGCAGCGCATGGTCGAAGGCGGCAACATCACCATCCACGGCGACGTGTTCGGCAACATCGTTTCGCGCGGCGGCAATATCGCGCTGCAGCGTAACCTGGTGGGCGGCAGCGCCGTCAACGCGGGCGGCAACGTGGCGGTCAAGGGCGTGGCCTCGGGCGCGGTGATCCAGACCAAGCTGGGCGAAGTGGTGCTGGGGCGGGCCGAGAGCTGCGTCATTTCCGGCACGCGGGTGGTGATCGGCGAGGCCAGCAACTGCGAGATCATCGCCGACGAGGTGCTGATCAAGAGCGCCGAAGGGTGCGCCATCGCGGCGCGCCGCATCGAAGTGGGCCGCGCCGGGCCGCGCCGGCAAACCGAGATGCTGCTGTTCCCGCTGGTGCCGGACACCGCCAAATACGACCAGGCGATTGCCGAGCACACCGAGCGCGCCGGGCGCTTCGGCGCGCAGGCGCAGAAGTTCAAGGCCGAGCTGGACGCCATCACCAGCGAGCCGGAGCTGCGCAACTACCTGACGCTGGCGACCAGCGTGCGCAAGCAGGAAGTGATGCTCACGCCGGAGCAGCTGGCGCTGTTCCAGAAGATGGCCGTCTCGGTAGGGCCGGCGCTGCGCTCGGTGGGCAAGCTGTCGCTCACGGTGAAAGAGGCCAAGGCGCAGGAAGCGGTGGCGCTGGAGCAGGCCGCGCTGGTGCGCAAACAGAAGGAAACCGTGATCGGCCACGGCCGCTGCACCGTGCAGATCGTGACCGGCGACACCATCGTGCGCGAGATGAAATTCAACCCGGACCTGGGCGCGCCGTACGACCGCGCGCCGAAAGAGATCAAGGCCAGGCTGCGCGGCAGCACCTCCGGCATTGCCGCCATTTTCGCCGGCAGCAGCGGCTCGGTGGACTGGGCCGCCAACTCGCCGTCCTTGCCGCCGGCGGACTTTACATCTCCACCTTCCCCCGCAGCTTCTTGACGGCTGCATCCTTGGTCTTGCCATCCAGCCGCTTGCGCTGTGAGCTGCGCGTGGGGCGCGTGGCGCGGCGCGGCTTGGCCGGCACCGCCACGCTGTCGACCAGCTCCTGCAGGCGCCGCAGCGCCTCTTCCTTGTTGGCTTCCAGGCTGCGAGCCTGCTGCGCCTTGAGCACCACCACGCCGTCCTTGGTGATGCGCGTGTCGCGCAGCGCGAGCAGGCGTTCCTTGATGGCGTCCGGCAGCGAGGACGCCGCGATGTCGAAGCGCGCATGCACCGCGTTCGACACCTTGTTCACGTTCTGCCCGCCCGGCCCCTGCGCGCGGATGGCGCTGAACTCCACCTCGTCGGGATTGATGTTCATGCCTGGAACTTGAGCGGGCCGGCCGCCGCCCAGTACTCGCCCTCGCTCTCGTGCACTGCGCGCGCAGCCATGCCGCGCGCCTGGAACAGCGGATGCGCCAGCGCCTCGCTGGTGCGCAGGATGGGCGAGACGCAGCAGTCGCTGCCGGCAAAGGCCTCGGTCCATTCGGCCAGCGTGCGCTGCGCGAAGATGGCGTCCAGTTCGGCCTGCACCGCCAGCGCGTCCTCGCCGGCCACTTGCTGGCCCAGCTGCCAGTGGCGCGCTTTCAGGTCCGGGCGCTGCAGCACGTCGCAGCAGCCCTGCCAGAATTTCAGCTCCAGCGCGCCCACCGCCATGTAGCGGCCGTCGCTGGTGCGGTACACGTTGTAGCAAGGCACGCCGCCGGTCAGCAGGTCGCGCCCCGGCGCGGCGTCGCCGCCGTTGTTGACGGCCACCAGCGGCATGATGTTGTTGGCGAATACCGCGTCCGTCATCGACACGTCCACGAAGCGGCCCGCGCCGCCCATTTTCACTGCCACCAGCGCCGCCAGGATGCCTTGCAGCGCGGCCTGCGCGCCGCCCAGCAGGTCGCCCACCTGCAGGTTGGGCAGGGCAGGGCGGCCGTCCGGGCCGGCGTTCTGGTCCAGCATGCCGGCGTAGCCGATGTAGTTGATGTCGTGCCCGGCCAGCAGGGCGTAGGGGCCGTCCTGGCCGTAGCCGGAGATGGCGCACATCACCAGCTTGGGATTGCGCGCGCGCAGCACTTCCCAGCCCAGGCCCAGCTTGTCCATCACGCCGGGGCGGAAGCTTTCCACCAGCACGTCCGCCTGCTCCACCATGGCGAGCAGCTGTTCGCGCTGGGCGGCGTCCTTCAGGTCCAGGCGCACGAAGCGCTTGCCGCGATTGACGGCCACGAAGAATTGCGACACTTCCTTGCGCACCGGGCCCATCACGCGCGCGTAGTCGCCAGGACCGGGGTCTTCGATCTTGATGATTTCGGCGCCCAGGCCGGCCAGTTGCATGGTGGCGGCGGGGCCGGGCAGCAGGCGGGTGAGGTCGAGCACGCGGATGCCGGCCAGCGGCAGGGATGGATCTTGTTGCGTCATTGGGTGTTCTCTTGGTTCTCTTGGTTCGCTTGTTGTTCCTGTTCGGCCAGGATGGCCGTCTTGCTTTGATAGTCGCCCAGCGACAGCAGGCGCCCCATGGCCGACAGCTGCGCGCCTTTCTGCAGCGCGTCCAGTTCGCGCACCGCTTGCGTGACGGCGGGCGCGAAATTCCAGTCCTGCGCGATGGCCGCCGACACCTGGCGCGCGCTGCGCAGCAGCTGGGCGCAGAACATGGGACTGCCCAGGTCTTTGGCGCCGTTGGCCTCCTGGTCCATCATGCGCAGCGACACCAGCAGGCCGGCATTCTGCACCAGGCCGGCCAGGAAGGCGTCGAACGGCTCCACGCCGAGCGGCCCCGCCAGTGCGCGGTTGGCGCCGGCGCAGCGTTCGGACTGCTCCCAGATGCGCGGCGCCAGCAGCTTGGTGTAGTGGCCGGAATTGAGGTCGATGATGGGCTTGAAGGCCACCGTCGTGATGAGCTGGCGCAGGCCTTCCTGGCCGATCACGATGACGGCGTGCTCCACGCTGGTGATGGCTTGCGCGCCGGGCAGCATGGCGCCGTTGGCCAGGCGGATGACGGCCGCCACCAGCACCACGTCGCTGGAGATCTTGCGGGCGATGTCGGCGCCGGCGAAGTGCTCGCTGCGAAGGCTTTGCAGCAGTTGCGGGATCAGGCCGGGCATGCGCCGCATCAGGTCCGCGCCGGACGCGGGCGAGCTGGCGATGCCGGACAGCGTTTGCAGGATGCGCTTTTCGGCGTCGCTGGTTTCCAGCGTGTCTCCGGGCGCGGCGCCGAACAGCCAGCGGTTGTAGCGGATGTTGAGCAGGTCTTTCTGTTCGAAGGTGGGCGCGGCAGGCGTGGGGGCGGCTGCGGGAGCGGCCTGCGGCGCGGCGGCAGGTGCAGCGGCAGGTGCAGCGGCAGGGGCGACGGCCGGCGCGGGCTCCGGCGGCAGCTCCGGCGCGGCCGGCGGCTGGGCGCGCGCGGGCTGGGGCGTGCTGCGCGGTCCGGCGCCGCCGATCAAACGCTTGAGCCACTGGTACATAGGTTGCCTTCAATTCGGGTGGGAGGAGCGCGTCCCATTGTAGCGGGTTGGCTTTCGTTTGCCACGCGCCGATGTTGCCCCGATGTTGCGCCGGTAACGTTGACTCCAATCAACACTTGCGCTAGCGGCGCCGGGTAGGATGGTGAACGCGTCATCCTACAGTGAAAGGATCATCATGCAATCGTCAACCTTGCAGGGCGCTGCCGATGCCGGGCTGCGCCAGTACCTGAGCTTTCGCTTGGGCGGGCTGGAATATGCGCTGGACTACCGCAACGTGCAGGAGCTGCGCCCGCTGACGGCGTTGGAGCGCTTTTCGGCGGACGGTGAGGTTATCAGCGGCGTGGCGGTGTCGCGCGGCGTGATCATGCCCATCGTGGACATGCGCATCGCGTTCGGCCCGCGCCCGCCGGTGCACGACCCGCGCACGGACGTGATCATCCTCAAACTGACGGATTGCGTGATGGGGATGGTGACGGACGGGGTAACCGATATCGTCACCCTGGCGGAGAACAGCATCCAGCCCATGCCGGGGCTGGCCAATGTGGATTACCTGCTCGGCGTGGGCACCACGCAGGCCGGCAGGCGGCTGATCGTGGTCGATATCGACAAGCTGATGTCGATACGGCGGACGAACTTTGGCGGGTTGCGCGTTGCACGCTAACCCGCCGGCCCTGAGTTGCGAGCTTTACGCCGCCAGGGCCTCCAGCTGCTCCTGCAGCTCGAGCCATTCGCCTTCGAGTTGCGCGAGATCCTTGGTGTAGAAGGCCTGGTCGGTCAGCAGGGTTTTCAGCTTGGCCTTGTTGGCGGCGTCGTAGATGGCGCTGTCGCCCAGCGCCGCGTCCACTTCGGCCTTCTGGCTGTTGCGCTTGGCGATGCTTTCCTCCAGGCGCTTGATCTTGTTCTCGATCGGCTTGCGCAGCGCGGACAGCTTCTGGCGCTGTTCGGCATCCTGGCGCTTCTGGTCCTTGCTGTTGACCACCGGCGCCGATGGCGGCGCCACCGGCGAGGCCACCGGGAAGTCGGTCTTGTTGCCCTTGCCCGCGGCCGGCAGGACGTCGGTGCCCTTGCCCAGCTTGGTCTGGAACAGCCAGTCCTTGTAGTCGTCCAGGTCGCCGTCGAACGGCTGCAGCTTGCCGTCGGCGACGATGATGAACTGGTCGGTGGTGGCGCGCAGCAGGTGGCGATCGTGCGACACCACCACCAGCGTGCCCTCGAACTGCGCCAGCGCCTCGGTCAGCGCTTCGCGCGTTTCCAGGTCCAGGTGGTTGGTCGGTTCATCGAGCAGCAGCAGGTTGGGGCGCTGCCACACGATCAGGGCCAGCGCCAGGCGCGCCTTCTCGCCGCCGGAGAACGGCGCGATCGAGCTGGTGACCATGGTGCCCGGGAAATTGAAGCCGCCCAGGAAGTTGCGCAGCTCCTGCTCGCGCACGGTGGGCGCGATTTTCGCCAGGTGCCACAGCGGCGATTCGTCGTGGCGCAGCATCTCCACCTGGTGCTGGGCGAAGTAGCCGATGTTCAGGCCCTTGCCCATGGTGGCGTCGCCGGTCAGCGGCGACAGCTCGCCGGCGATGGTCTTGATCAGCGTGGATTTACCGGCGCCGTTCACGCCCAGCAGGCCGATGCGCTGGCCGATCTGCAGCGAGAAGTTGATGCCGTGGACGATGCTCTTGGTGGTGATGTCGCCGGTGGCTTCGTTCTCGATCTTGTAGCCAGCGTCCACGTCTTCCATCACCAGCAGCGGGTTCGGAGCGCTGAGCGGCTCGCGGAATTCGAAGGAGAATTCGGCGGCGGCGCGCAGCGGCGCCAGTTCTTCCATCTTGGCCAGCGCCTTCATGCGGCTCTGCGCCTGGCGCGCCTTGGAGGCCTGCGCCTTGAAGCGGTTCACGAACGATTCCAGGTGGGCGCGCTTGCGCTGCTGCTTTTCCAGCGCGCCTGCGGCCAGGATCATCTGCGCCGCCCGCTGGCGTTCGAAGGACGAGTAGTTGCCCGAGTAGCGCTTCAGCTTGCGCTCGTCGATGTGCACCACCACGTTCACCACTTCATCCAGGAAGTCGCGGTCGTGGGAGATGATGATCAGGGTGCCGGCGTAGCGCTTCAGCCAGTCTTCCAGCCAGATGATGGCGTCCAGGTCCAGGTGGTTGGTCGGTTCATCGAGCAGCAAGAGGTCGGAAGGGCACATCAGCGCCTGCGCCAGGTTCAGGCGCATGCGCCAGCCGCCCGAGAAACTGGCCACCGGCAGCTGCATCTGGTCCAGCGTGAAGCCCAGGCCCAGCAGCAGCTGTTCGCCGCGCGACTGCACGGTGTAGGCGTCGGCGTCGGCCAGCGCGCTATAGACTTCGCCGATGGCGATGCCGTTTTCGCTGGTGGCCGGTTCCGATTCCAGGCGCGCCAGTTCCGCTTCCAGCTTGCGCAGGTTGACGTCGCCGTCGATGGCGTAATCGAGGGCGCAGCGTTCCAGCGGCGGGGTTTCCTGCGCAACGTAAGCCACGCGCCATTTGGCCGGGAAGTCGATTTCGCCCTGGTCCGGGTGCAGCTCGCCGCGCATCATCGCGAACAGGCTGGATTTGCCGGCGCCGTTGGCGCCGATCAGGCCGATCTTGTCGCCGGGATTGAGGGTGACATCAACCTGCTCCAGCAGCGGCTTCACGCCGCGCATCAGGCTTACTTGGATAAAGCGGATCATAGCTTGTTCTTTACAGTTTGAGCTGGTCGGCGGTCAGCAGGAATACCATGTCGTCGCCGGCGCTGGTGGTCAGCCAGGTCAGGCCCAGGTGGCCGAAGGCCTTCTCGGCGAATGCGCGCTCGTTGCCGATTTCAACGATCAGCAAGCCCTCGTCGGTCAGGCGCTCGCCGGCGCCGGCCACGATCTTGCGCACCAGGTCCATGCCGTCCGCGCCGCCTTCCAGGGCGATCTGCGGCTCGGCCAGGTATTCCGGCGGCAGCTTGGCCATCGAACCGGAGTTCACGTACGGCGGGTTGGTGATGATCAGGTCGTACTTCTTGTTCGGCACATTGGCGTACAGGTCGGACTCGATCAGCGTCAGGCGGTCCTGCAGCTTGTAGGTGTCCACGTTGATGCGGGCCACGTCCAGCGCGTCCTTCGAAATGTCCACCGCGTCGACCTGCGCGTTCGGGAAGGCTTCGGCCAGCATGATGGCCAGGCAGCCCGAACCCGTGCACAGTTCCAGCACGTTGGTGGTGGCTTCAGGATCGACCATCCACGGCGAGAAGTAGTCCGGGATCAGTTCGGCGATGAAGGAACGCGGCACCAGCGCGCGTTCGTCCACGTAGAAGCTGTAAGGGCCCAGCCACGCTTCGCGCGTGATGTAGGCAGCCGGCACGCGGTCTGTGGCGCGGCGCTCGATCACCGCCAGTACGGCGTCGATCTCCTGCGGCAGCAGGCGCGCGTCCAGGAACGGGTCCAGCTTGTCCAGCGGGAGCTTGAGCGTGTGCAGGATCAGGTAGGCCGCTTCGTCCAGCGCCTCCACGCTGCCATGGCCGAAGAACAGCTTGGCGGTGTTGAAGCGGGTGACGGCGTAGCGCAGCAGGTCGCGCGGGGTGGTGAAGAGGGAGGTGGTCATTATTATTCTCGCAAATGGAGCGGCCGCGCTCAGCGCAGCAGGTTCTCAAGGGTACGGCGGTAGATGTTCTTCAGCGGATCGATGAAACGCAGCTCGATGTGCTCGTCGATCTTGTGGATGCTGGCGTTGGGAGGGCCGAATTCTATCACCTGGGGGCAGATCTGCGCGATAAAGCGGCCGTCCGAGGTGCCGCCGGTGGTCGATAGCTCGGTCTCTATGCCGGTTTCGGCGCGGATCGCGTCGGCCATGGCGGTGCTCAGCGTGCCGCGCGGGGTCAGGAAGGGCAGGCCGCTCAGGGTCCATTTCAGATCGTATTCCAGGCCGTGCCTGTCGAGGATGGCGTGCACGCGCGCGCGCAGCTCCTCGTGCGTGCTGGCGGTGGAGAAGCGGAAGTTGAAGTCGATCTCCAGCGCGCCCGGAATCACGTTGTTGGCGCCGGTGCCGGCCTTGATGTTGGACATCTGCCAGGAGGTGGGCAGGTAGTACTCGTTGCCCTGGTCCCAGACTTCCGCCACCAGGTCGGCCAACGCCTGCGCCGACTGGTGGATGGGATTGCGCGCCAGCTGCGGATAGGCGATGTGGCCCTGGATGCCCTTGATCACCAGGTGGCCGGACAGCGAACCCCGGCGGCCGTTCTTGATCATGTCGCCCAGCGTCTTGTCCGAAGTCGGTTCGCCGACGATGCAGTAATCGATGGTCTCGCCGCGCGCCTTCAGTTTTTCCACCACCACCACGGTGCCGTCGGTGGCCGGGCCTTCCTCGTCGCTGGTGATGAGGAAGGCGATCGAACCCTTATGGTCCGCGTTGGCGGCCACGAACTCCTCGCAGGCCACCACGAAGGCGGCGATGGAGGTTTTCATGTCGGCCGCGCCGCGGCCATACAGCTTGCCGTCGCGGTGGGTGGGGTAGAACGGTTCCGAGCTCCACTGCTCGACCGGGCCGGTGGGCACCACGTCGGTGTGGCCGGCGAACACCAGCACCGGGCTGGCCGTGCCGCGCCGCGCCCACAGATTGGTGACCTCGCCGGAGACGATGGTCTCGCACTGGAAGCCGAGCGGCTCCAGCAGCGCGATCAGCTGCTCCTGGCAGCCTTTGTCTTCCGGCGTGACGGAAGCGCGGCCAAGCAGTTTCTCGGTCAGCGCGAGGGTGCGGGAGGCGGGGTGGGAGCCGCTCATTTGGCGAAGATCTGGCGGTAGGCGTCCGGCGAGAAGCCGACGTGGCAAGCCTCGCCCGCGCCTTGCAGCACGGGGCGCTTGATCACGGACGGGAACTCCAGCATCAGCGCGGTGGCGCTGGCGGCGTCGGTGACGGCGGCCTTGCGCTCGTCCGGCAGGCCGCGCCAGGTGGTGCCCTTCTTGTTGACCAGGACTTCCCAGCCCAGCGTCTGCAGCCAGCCGCCGACGGTCTGCGCGTCCAGGCCCTGCTTTTTGAAATCGTGGAAGGTGAATTCGTGCTGCTGGTCAGCCAGCCAGACGCGGGCCTTCTTCACCGTGTCGCAGTTGGGGATGCCGTAGAGAGTAATCATGGATGCGTAAGTTCAGGAGCGTGGCCGCGCCGGGCGGCGGCCGAAGTGCAGCATTATAACGTGACTGGAAAGCTCCGCTTCCGCTCCCTTTGCCAGGCAGTACGCAAAACAGTTTCTTGATAAAGCAGACATTATTATGGAGAACAGGTATGCCGCAGATAACTATGAAGCAGGCAGTCGCGGCGGCAAGGGCGGCGATTGCCGACATGCATGATGATGTAAGTCCGCTGGATGAGCTTGCCACGGGCATCTTGCCCGATATGCGCGAGGCGGCGGGATTGTTATAGCCGGCTTAGGCCGCCGCGATGCGCGAGCGCGAACTGGCGGCCACCAGCAGCATGGCGCAGCCCAGGCCAGCGAAGGCCATCTGCAGGCTGGAGGCGTGGGCGATGAAGCCGATCAGCGCCGGCCCGGCCAGGATGCCGGCGTAGCCGATGGTGGTGATGGCGCCCACGGCCAGTCCGGCGGGCATGTCGTGCTGGCGGCCCGCCGCCGTAAACAGGATGGGCACGATGTTGGATGCGCCCAGGCCGATCAGCACGAAACCCAGCAGCGCCACGGCGGGCGTGGGCGCAATGACGGCGGTGAAGAAGCCGGCGGCGGCGCATAGGCCGCCCGTCAGCAGCACGCGCCGGCTGCCGAAGCGGGCCACGATCTTATCGCCGGTAAAGCGGCCCAGCGTCATCGCGACCGCGAAGGCGGCGTAACCAAGGCCGCCCTAGTCGGCGCTGATGCCGGTGGCGGTGGTCAGCAGCAGCGCGCTCCAGTCCAGCACCGCGCCTTCGGCCATGAAACAGGCAAAGCACAGCAGGCCGATGACGGCCACCGCGCCGCGCGGCACCACGAACAGGCGCGTGTCTTCCTTGGCGTCCGCCTGCGCGGCAGGCGCTGCCGGCAGCAGATTGGGCGCGGCTGCCGCCAGCACCGCCGCCGCCACGGCGGCCACCAGCACGGAGGCCATCAGCGTGTCCATTCCGGCCCACAGCAGCAGCGCCATGCCGCCCGCGCCGGCGATGCCGCCCACGCTGAACATGCCGTGAAAGCCCGACATGAGCGCGCCGCCGCTTTCCTTTTCCACTTGCACCGCTTGCACATTGATGGCCACGTCCAGCGTGCCGATGGTGGCGCCGAACAGGAACAGCGTCACGCCCAGCAGCAGCGGCGAGGGCGCCACGGCGAGAAAGGGCAGCACCGCGCACACCAGCGCGCCGGACACCAGCACCACCGGGCGGCAGCCGAAGCGCGTGGTCAGCGCGCCGGTGATGGGCATGGCCAGCAGCGAGCCGATGCCCAGGCACAGCAGCAGCATGCCCAGCTGCGACGCTTCCAGGTTCAGGCGCTCTTTCGCATACGGCACCAGCGGCGCCCAGGCGGCCATGGTGATGCCGGCAGTTAAAAATCCGAGGCGGGTGGAGAGGCGGTGTGCTGCTGAGTTATTCATGAGTCCGGGGCTGGATAGCGCTAACGTAAAATCTCGCAATTGTACGGACAGGACCCGGAGTTTGCCGAAAATGCTCCGGGTTCGCTTTATGAGTCAGGTGTTGAGCGTAAACTCGGTGAAGGAGGTTTCAGCCACGGGCGCCTTCTGCTCCGGCTCCTCGTGCTTGCTGTCCGGGCCGTTGTTCAGCAGCCAGAGCAGGTTGGTGGCCGAGTCGGCGTTGGCGAGCGCTTCTTCCTGGCTGATCAGGCCTTGCTGCACCAGCTGGAACAGGGCCATCTCGAACGACTGCGAGCCGGCCGACAGGCTCTTTTCCAGCGCCTCCTTGATCTGGCTGATTTCGCCCTTTTCGATCAGGTCCGAGATGTGGCGGGTGTTGAGCATCACTTCCACCGCAGCCGTGCGCGTGCCGCCGTTGATCGAGCGGATCAGGCGCTGCGAGACGATGGCCTTCACCGTGGACGACAAATCCTGCAGCAGCGCCGCCCGGTTTTCGATCGGGTAGAAGCTGATGATGCGGTTCAGCGCGTTGTAGCTGTTGTTGGCGTGCAGCGTGGCCAGCACCAGGTGGCCCGACTGCGCGTAGGCCAGCGCGGCAGCCATGGTCTCGCGGTCGCGGATCTCGCCGATCAGGATGCAGTCCGGCGCCTGGCGCATGGAGTTGCGCAGCGCGGTGTAGAAGTCCTTGGCGTCGCTGCCGATCTCGCGCTGGTTGACGATGGATTTCTTGTTCTTGAACAGATACTCGATGGGGTCTTCGAGCGTGAGGATGTGGCCCGAGCGCAGTTCGTTGCGGTGGTCCAGCATCGAGGCGATGGTGGTGGACTTGCCGGAACCGGTGGCGCCCACCAGCAGCAGCAAGCCGCGCTTTTCCATGATCAGCTCCGCCAGGATAGGCGGCAGCGCCAGCTCGGCCAGCACCGGGATGTTGGCCGGCACGAAGCGGAACACGGCCGAGATGCTGCCGCGCTGGCGGAAGGCCGACAGGCGGAAGCGTCCCAGGTTGGGCACCGACACGCCCATGTTCAGCTCATTCTCGCGCTCCAGTTCCGCCATCTGCTCGGGCGAGCAGATTTCGGCCAGCAGCGCGTGGATGTTTTCCGGCTCCAGCTTCTGCTGGTTGATCGGGATCAGGTTCCCGTTGATCTTGATGTGAACCGGCGAATTGACCGCGAAGAACATGTCCGACGCGTTCTTTTCCTTCATCAGCTGGAACAGGCGGTCCATTGCCATCGTGCTCTCCTCAAGATCCCCGGGATGGAAAACCGTCTTAGATACCGCGCAGCAGTTCGTTGATGCCGGTCTTGGAGCGGGTCTGCGCGTCTACGCGCTTGACGATCACCGCGCAGTACAGGCTGTACTTGCCATCGTCCGACGGCAGCGAGCCCGATACCACCACCGAACCCGATGGAATGCGGCCGTAGGTGACTTCGCCGGTGGCGCGGTCGTAGATCTTGGTCGACTGGCCGATGTACACGCCCATCGAGATCACCGAGTTCTCTTCCACGATCACGCCTTCCACGATCTCCGAACGCGCGCCGATGAAGCAGTTGTCTTCGATGATGGTCGGATTGGCCTGCATTGGCTCCAGCACGCCGCCGATGCCAACGCCGCCCGACAGGTGCACATTCTTGCCGATCTGCGCGCAGGAACCGACGGTGGCCCAGGTGTCGACCATGGCGCCTTCATCGACGTAGGCGCCGATGTTAACGTACGAAGGCATCAGCACCACGTTCTTGGCGATGAAGGAGCCGCGGCGCGCAACGGCAGGCGGCACCACGCGGAAGCCGCCGGCCTGGAAGTCGGCTTCGGTGTAGTTGGCGAACTTGGTCGGCACTTTGTCGTAGAACTGCATGGTGCCGTCGGACGGCAGCACCACGTTGTTCTCCAGGCGGAACGACAGCAGCACGGCTTTCTTGATCCACTGGTTCACCACCCAGGTGCCGGTGTCCTTCTGCGCCACGCGCAGGGAGCCGTTGTCCAGGCCGGCCAGCACGTGCGATACCGCGTCGCGCAGCTCGGCGCTGCCGTTGGCTGGGTTGATCTCGGCGCGGTTGTCCCAGGCTTGTTCGATGATGTTTTGCAGTTGTTGGGTCATGATGCTTCTCTTTTATTTAGACAGGTTTTTGCAGAATTGGACGATGCGGTGCGCCGCTTCCAGGCCTTCCTCGGCCTCGGCCACCAGCGCCATGCGGATGCGGTTGCGGCCCGGGTTGATGCCGTGCGCGTCGCGCGCCAGGTAGCTGCCGGGCAGTACGGTTACATTATATTCGGCGTACAGGCGCTGGGCGAACTCGGTGTCCGACAGGCCGGTGCGGCTGACGTCGGCCCACAGGTAGAAGCCGGCGTCCGGCAGCGCCACGTCCATCACTTGCTGCAGCAGCGGGGTGATGGCGGCGAACTTGGCGCGGTACTGGGCGCGGTTGGCTTCGACGTGGGTTTCGTCGTTCCAGGCCGCCACCGACGCAGCCTGCACGGAAGGGCTCATGGCCCCGCCGTGATAGGTGCGGTACAACAGGAATTTTTTCAGCACTTCGGCGTCGCCGGCCACGAAGCCCGAGCGCATGCCCGGCACGTTGGAGCGCTTGGAGAGGCTGGAGAACACCACCAGGCGCGCGTACGGGCGCTCCACGGTGGACAGGCCCAGTATATGGGCCGCCTGCAGCGCGCCCAGCGGCGCTTCGTCGCCGTGGAAGATCTCGGAGTAGCACTCGTCGTCGGCGATCACGAAGTTGTAGCGCTCGGACAGCGCGAACAGGTTTTCCCAGTCCGTCAGCGACAGCACGGAGCCGGTCGGATTGCCGGGGGAGCACAGGAACAGCAGCTGCACGCGCTCCCACACCGAGGCGGGGATGCTGTCGTAGTCGCAGCCGAAGTTGCGGGCCGGGTCGGAGTTCACGAAGTACGGCTCGGCGCCGGCCAGGTAGGCCGCGCCTTCATAGATCTGGTAGAACGGGTTGGGCGACACCACCAGCGCCTTGGCGGCCGGATCCACCACGGTCTGCGCCAGCGCGAACAGCGCCTCGCGCGAGCCGTTCACCGGCAGCACCTGGGTGGCCGGGTTCAGCGCCGGGATGCCGTAGCGGCGTTCCAGCCAGCCGCAGATGGCGCCGCGCAGAGCTTCCGAGCCGATGGTGGTCGGGTAGCTGGCCAGGCCGTTGATGTTGTCGATCAGCGCCTGCTGGATGAAGGGTGGCGTTGGATGCTTCGGCTCGCCCATGCCCAGGCTGATGGCGGAATAGTCGGCGTTCGGCGTCACCTTGGCGAACAACTGGCGCAGCTTTTCGAACGGGTACGGTTGCAGCTTATCGAGATGTGGATTCACAGGCGGACCAAAGAGCGGAAATCGGAACCAGCCATTATAGCGCCAGCGCGGACTGGTTGTGCGCCGCAGCGGAGATGGCGGGTATTGCAAATCCTGTAGTGTATGCAATAATGCCAACTTACTAATGAGCGCCAACCAGTGAAGGACCGCATGCAGGCCGATTCCACCCAGACCGTACTCGAAGCCACCACCACCCGCAGCAACGGTTATCTGCGCCTGGCCGTGGGCCTGCTGCAGGGCGGCCTGCTTTACCTGCTGCACCGCGCCGCCAGCGGCAACGCCTGGCCGGCCACCGAGCCTATGCTGTTCGTGCCGCTGCTGATGGCCTCCGTTCTGCTGCCGGTGCTGTTGATTTCCAGCCTTGGCCACATCGGTGGACGCAAACTGGTGCTGTGGATGGCGGTTGCCGCCGCCGTCATCATGGCGCTGGCGCTGCACGACGCCTGGCGCGGCGGCGGCCTTGCCCGCCTGGCCGCAGCGGGCAAGGAGCCACGCTATCCGTCCGCGCTGGTGTCGGTGTTCAGCGCCGCCTTCTTCTTCATCGCGCACTCGCTGGTGATGGCGGGCGTGCAGGAAGGCCGCCGCCTGGCCGGTTACGCCACGTATTTCGAAACCGCGTGGAAGCTGTTCATCCAGGCCGCGTTCTCGGCGCTGTTCGTGGCCGCGCTGTGGGCCATGCTGAGCCTGGGCAGCGGCCTGTTCATGCTGGTGAAGCTGGATTTCCTGAAGGAGTTGCTGCGCAAGGCCTGGTTCAATGCGCCGGTGCTGTGTTTCGCGTTTGCCTGCGCCATGCACATTACGGATGTGCGGCCCGCCATCGTGCGCGGCATCCGCACGCTGCTGCTGGTGCTGATGTCATGGCTGCTGCCGGTCACGGTGCTGCTGCTGGCCGGCTTCCTCGGCAGCCTGCCGTTCACCGGGCTGGAAACGCTGTGGAAGACCGGCCACGCCACCAGCGTGCTGCTGGGCGCCGCCGCCACGCTGGTGGTGCTCATCAACGCGGCCTACCAGAACGGCGAAGTGGCAGGCACGGTGGCGCCTGCGGTACGCTGGAGCGCGCGCATCGGCGCGCTGATGCTGTCGCCGCTGGCGGTCATCGCGATCTATGCGCTCAGCCTGCGGGTGGATGATTATGGCTGGAGTTCGGACCGCCTGATCGCCGCCGCCTGCCTGCTGGTGGCCATGTGCTACGCGCTGGGCTACGCCTACGCCGCCGTGCAGCGCGGCTCGTGGCTGCGCACCCTGTCCATGACCAACGTGGGCGCAGCCTGGCTGGTGCTGGCGGTGCTGCTGGCGCTATTCACGCCCATTGCCGACCCGGCCCGCATTTCCGTCGACAGCCAGATGGCGCGGCTGGAGCGCGGCGAGGTCAAGGCCGACAAGTTCGACTACGAATACCTGAAATTCGAAGGCGCCCGCTACGGCCGCGCCGCGCTGGAGCGCCTGAAGGCGGCCACCGGGCCAGACGCGGCGGCCAGGCGCGCCGGCGCGGCCGCCGCGCTGCGCAAGGAATATCGCGGCCAGCGGGGCGACAATGTGGCGCTGAGCAGCGCGGACATCGGCGCCAATCTCAGGGTCTGGCCCAAGGGCGCCAGCCTGCCGGAGAGCTTCCCTTCGGCTGCCTGGACCGGGCAGCGCGGCAACGGCGCCGAGGTTCCGCTCTGCCTCTATCAGCAGGGCGTGCATTGCGACGCCTTCGTGATGGACCTGACCGGCGACGGTCGGCCCGACGTGCTGGTGATTGGCGATGCGCCGCACATTGGTTCGTCCCTGCTGGCGCTGCGGGACGGGAAGTGGACGGTTGCCGGCCGCCTTCCGTATACCCTGTCCGGTTGCCCGGGCCTGCTGGACAAGCTCAGGGCGGGCCAGGTGAAAACCGTGGCCAAGGCCTTGCCGGACCTGGAAGTGGATGGCGTGCGCATCCCGGTCGAGTCGCCCGAGCGGCTGCAGATGAAAGCCTGCCAATGAACCAGCGCCGCCGCCTTCCTCCGCGCTGATCTGGCTGTTCCTGCTGCAGGAGGCGGCCTGGTGCATCGTCCAGTGCCTGCCCGTGCGCCGCCCTCTGCCCGCCGGTGTAATATGGACAACCTTGTCACACGAGGAGGCATGTTATGGCCAGCATCCAGCAAATCGTTCCCTGCCTGTGGTTCGACTCCCAGGCGGAAGAAGCCGTCAATTTCTACGCAGGCATCTTCGACAACGCGAAAATCAAGCAAATTACGCACTACACGGAAGCCGGCAAAGAGATCCACGGCCGCGAGCCCGGTTCCGTGCTGACGGTGGAGTTTGAACTGAACGGTACGACATTTACCGCCATGAACGGCGGGCCGATGTTCAAGTTCACCGAAGCGGTATCGTTCCAGGTGATGTGCGAGAGCCAGCAGGAAGTGGACCGCTACTGGCTGCACCTGGGCGAGGGCGGCGACCCGGCCGCGCAGCAGTGCGGCTGGCTGAAGGACAAGTTCGGCGTGTCCTGGCAGGTGGTGCCGCGTGTGCTGATGGAAATGCTCAATGATCACAGCTCGTCCAAGACCCAGCGCGTGATGTCGGCGCTGATGGACATGAAAAAGCTCGATATCGTCGAGTTACAGCGCGCCTACGCCGGCTAGCACGGCGCGCATGCGCTGCCAGTGCGAGCCTTGCCAGAACACACCGTCGCACAGGTCGCAGGTGACGAACAGTTCATGCCTGGCGCGCACGGCGGGCGGCAGCTTGTGCTGCACGTCCTCCTTGGCCACGGCACGCAGCGGCGCATTGCATTGCAGGCAAAGCGTGAAAGGGCGCATGCTGCCGGCCAGGTCCAGCCGGTCCGCGATCTCGCGCAGCTGCAGCTCGGGCTTGAGCGCGCGCACGTAGCAGCCGTGGGTAACGCCGCGCCGTTTCAGCAGGTCGCGGTCGCGCGTGAGCACGATGCGCTGCTGTTCGGCGGAGATGACTTCGATCTCGCGGTCGCCGATGGCGTTGTCGTACAGCGTGTCGAAGCCGGCCATGCGCAGCAGGCGCGCCAGGCCCCCCAGGTGGGCGTCGGCGATGAAGCGCAGGCCCTGGCCGAGTACGCGCAGCGGCTGTTCGCGCACCCGCAGCAGGGAGCTGACGTCGAAGGCTTCGAACTTGGGATAGACGGCCACCCGGTCGCCGTCCGCCAGCAGGCGCTCGAAGCCGCAGGACTCGCCGTTCACCAGCACCAGTTCCACTTCGGTGTGCGGCACGCCCAGCGCCTCGATCATGTGCTTGGCGGTGGCGGCGCGCGCGCAGGGCGCGTCGAACTCGCGCCGGCGCCGCGCGGGCGGCAGGAAGTCGTTGAGCTCTTCGTAGAAACGGAACGTCGCGGTCACCATGATGCGAGTATCATCTACCCATCCCTGAAAGGAGGCAAGCCATGCAAGCGCAACCCCTTATCGCAGTGAGCGATGTTGAAGCCAGCAGCCGCTGGTATCAGGTGGTGCTCGGGGCCCGCAGCGGCCACGGCGGCAAGGAGTACGAACAGCTGATGTTCGGCGAGCACATGATATTGCAGCTGCACCGTTGGGACGGCCACGGCCATGCCCACATGGGCGATCCGGAAAAGCGGCCCTACGGCAACGGTGCGCTGCTGTGGTTCCACACGGAAGATTTCGACGAGGCGGTGGAGCGCGCGGCCTCCATCTCGGCCGTGGTGCTGGACGGCCCGCGCGAAAACACCAACGCATCCCACCGCGAAATCTGGCTGCGCGATCCGGATGGCTACGTGGTCGTCATCGCCGGGCCGTATGGCGACACGGGCATGTAATTACCAGGACTTCAAGCGTTTGGCGAGGGTTTCGATGGCGCTGGCGGAGTTCTTCTCCAGCATGAGCAGTTCGATTTCCAGCTTGTCGTCATTCAGGATGGCCGATACGCCGGCGGCGGCTGCAATGGCGTCCCTGGACTTGTCCGTGAGCTTGCAGCCGTGATACAGCGCCGTTGCGGCTTCCTTGCGGTGCACGCCCTGGGTGCCGCGCAGGGTCTTGTACAGGAATTTGCTCTTCCTGAACAGCTGGGTTCCGATGGTGGGGGCGCTGCCCACGATGGTGCCCACGGTTACCGCGCCCAGGGCGGTGCCTGCGCCGGGCAGGGCCACGGTGCCGGCTGCGCCGCCGATAATGGCGCCGGCCGTGCCGAAGGCCATGGTGGCGGCGGCCTGGCCGGCCTTGCGCTTGGTCTTGGTGGACTTCTTGGACACCACGTAGCTCAGCGCCATCGGCACGCTGTTGATCGCGCTTTTGCCGTCATAAGGCTGCCAACCCGTGTAGTAGCGGGTCAATACAAACTCGAGTCTGCCGACTTTCTCGGCAGCGTTGCTGGCGGACATGGCGTGTTTTGCGGCGCTGAACAGAAAGGTACTCATGACGACTCCGGGCTGGCGGTGCGGCTGGGTTGTGGGGGGATTTCCAGCGTTCAAGTATGGGGCATAATTGCATCTTCGACAAGAAAAGAATTGGCCAGGAAGTCGATAAAGGCGCGCAGCTTGGCCGGCTGGTGCTGGCGGCTGGGGTAGTAGGCGTACAGGTCGGCCGAAGGCAGGGTGTAGTCGGGCAGCACCACCTGCAGGCGGCCGCTGTCCAGGTATCTGGCCAGGTCCCACTCGGAGCGCAGCAGGATGCCGTGGCCGTCCAGCGCCCAGCCCAGCACCACGTCGCCGTCGTTGCTGGACAGGCTGCCGCGCACTTTCACCGATTCCGATTTGCGCCCTTTGCTCAGGCGCCAGGTGGCGTAGGCGTCGTCGTTCTGGCGGTGCAGGATGCAGCGGTGCCGCGCCAGGTCTTCCGGTGTCACGGGCGTGCCGGCGCGCTTCAGGTAGGCCGGCGAGGCGCACAGGAAGCGCCGGTTGGACATGATCCTGCGCGCGCTGAGCCGCGTATCCGGCAGTTCGCCGAAGCGGATGCCCAGGTCGTAGGCTTCCTCCACCAGGTTGATGGCGCGGTCCGTCAACTGCAGCTGCACGTCCACTTCCGGGTATTGCTGCGCGAACGCGGACACCAGCGGCGCAATGCCGGTGCGGCCGAAGCCCAGCGTGGCGTTCACCCGCAGCAGGCCTTTTGGCGCCGCGCGGCTGCTTGACACGGATTCCTCCATGGCGCGGATGTCGGCCAGGATCTGCGCGGCCTGCGCCAGGTAAGTCTCGCCCTCGCTGGTGAGGCTGATGCGGCGCGTGGTGCGGTTCACCAGCCGCACGCCGAGGCGCTGCTCCATCATCATCAGGCGCTTGGTGGCGGCGGGCGGCGTGATGGCGAGTTCGCGCGCCGTGGCGGACAGGCTGCCCAGCTTGGCCAGCAGCACGAAGAAACCCAGCTCCGAAGTATCATTCTTCACTTGAAGTAAATAATAAAGTAAATATCGATGAATTATAGCGCTGCTGTTTAAGGCTATGCTGGCCTCATTCCAACCAAGGAGACCCAGCATGAAAATCGTCAGCATCCTCGAAAAGACCCTGCCCATCAGTTCCCCGATCCGCAACGCCTACATCGACTTCAGCAAGATGACCCTGAGCCTGGTGGCCGTGGTGACGGACGTGATCCGCGACGGCAAGCCGGTGATCGGCTATGGCTTCAACTCCAACGGCCGCTACGGCCAGGGCATGCTGATGCGCGAGCGCTTCATCCCGCGCATCCTGGAAGCCGATCCCGCCACGCTGGTGAGCGACGACGGCGCCAACCTCGATCCGCACAGGATCTGGAACTGCATGTACACCAACGAAAAGCCCGGCGGCCACGGCGAACGCTCGGTGGCCATCGGCACCATCGACATGGCGGTGTGGGACGCGGTGGCCAAGATCGCCGGCAAGCCGCTGTACCAGCTGCTGGCCGAGCGCTACGGCAACGGCACGCCGGACAAGAAGGTGTTCGTGTACGCGGCCGGCGGCTACTACTACCCCGGCCAGAGCCACGACGCGCTGAAGGACGAAATGCGCAGCTATATCGACCGCGGCTACACGGTGGTGAAGAAAAAGATCGGCGGCGCCTCGCTGGACGAAGACCTGCGCCGCATCGATTCCATCCTCAGCGTGCTGGGCGACGGCCAGAAGCTGGCGGTGGACGCCAACGGCCGCTTCGACCTGGACACCGCCATCGCCTACGCCAAGGCGCTCAGGCAGTACGACCTGTTCTGGTACGAGGAGGCGGGCGACCCGCTGGACTTCGAGCTGCAGGCCACGCTGCGCAGCTATTACGACAAGCCGATGGCCACCGGCGAGAACCTGTTCTCCATGCAGGATGCGCGCAACCTGATCCGCTACGGCGGCATGCGCCCGGACCGTGACTGGCTGCAGTTCGACTGCGCGCTGAGCTACGGCCTGGTGGAATATCTGCGCACGCTGGACATGCTGCATGAACACGGCTGGTCGCGCAGCCGCTGCATCCCGCACGGCGGGCACCAGATGTCGCTGAATATCGCGGCGGGCCTGGGCCTGGGCGGCAACGAGTCCTACCCGGACCTGTTCCAGCCCTTCGGCGGTTTCCCGGACGGCGTGCGCGTGGACAACGGTTACATCACCATGCCGGACCTGCCGGGCATCGGTTTCGAAGGCAAGTCCAACCTGTTTGCGGAGATGCGGGCTTTGAGTGGGCAGTGAGCCGCGATGGTATCAATCGCGGCGGATGAACATACAGTGCGGCCCGGGTGCCGTGGCCACCAGCTTCCACGTGCCTGACGTGCGCTGGAAGAGCCGGAAGCTGGAACTGTCTCCGGTATAGTCGGTGATGGCGATTTCGTCCTGCCCGTCACCATCCAGATCGGCACTGCCCAGGAAGGCGCTGGCGAACAACACTTTCCTGGCGCGCGCCAGCTGGTTCAGGCGGTGGAAGACCATGCCGTACTTGCCGCTTTGATCCGGCTCCGCGATCAACGTGAGCGTGTAAGTATGTTTGGGGCCGTCATCGCCGCCCAGGTTGGCCAGCAGAAGCGGCTTGCTGCTGCCGCGCAGGGGCAGGGCGACAGCAGTTTGCAGGCTCTCGTTCTCGCTGCGCATCTGCGCCAGTGCGCGCTCGATCTCCGTTGCGGAGATGCCTGCTGCGCGCAGCACCCGAGCCGCCAGCTCCGCCAGAACCGCATAGTCGGCTTGGCGCGGCGCGGCCGGGTCGGTGCTCAGGGCGAAGTAATTGGTGGCCAGGGTGCCGAATGGGAGGTCGCCCTCGTAGTTCGCCGCGCCCCGCGTTACCGGGCAGTGTGCCAAGGTATCGTCGCGGTCGAACTCTCCCGCCGCGCGCATGCTGCCGGTGGTGGTCTTTTCGCCGGCCAGCACATAGAGGGTCTGGCTGTCGTTGAAGTAGTGCTGATTCAGATGGCTTTGCTGCTCCTCGACGTTGCCGGGCGCATTGAATTCGACGATGAGGCCGTTTGCCAGCCGCGCCAGCGGCATCAGCGTCGAGCCTTGCTTCGCAAAGATGGCGCCGTTTTCGTCTGGCGGGCGTGGTCGCTTCAGCGGCGCCGCGTGCAGCGCGCCATGCAGGGCCAGCGCGCCGCACATGCCCATTACCTGCAACCGGCTCAGCATCCGAAGGATGCCCCCTGCACCGTCTTGGTCCATTTGCCAGCTACCTTCTGCATGATGTAATAGTTTCCCCATTCGTAGCCGCTGAACGACAGGATCAGTTCATCGGTGCCATCGCCATCCAGATCGACGTTGTAGTGGAAGGCGTCCGCATAGGTGCTGGCTTCGCCGCCGCCGCTGCCGATATTGAAGTCCTCATACACAAGCCGGTACTTGCCGGCCTTGTCGGCTTCCGCGATGACCGTCAGCGAATAGCTTGGCCCGGTGTCATTGTCTTCCACCGACACACTGGCAATCAGCAGAGGGCTGGTGCTGCCGCGTAACGGCACCGCGGCAAATTTTTCCAATGCGTTTGAGTCTTTGGATGGACGCAGCAGCATGCGCTCGCGGTAGCTCGGGTGGACGCCATTGCGCCGCAGGATGTTGGCGACAATGGTGTTCATCGTGCCGTAGGCGGCAGCGGCGGGCGCCTCATGCGCCGGGCTAGGGCGCAAGGGGTAGTTGGTGGCGACGCCCTGGGTCTCCTCGCCGCCGAATGCCCGGACCGTCGCGGTATGCGCCTCGCAATAGGTTTCCACCTTGCCCACCACCTGGATTTTCTGCGAGGCGCCGCCAGCATGCAAATGCAGGATGCGTCCGGGCTGAAAGGCCATGGCTTCCAGCCCGGCGGGCAGCGGCTCGTCTGCGCCACCATCGGGTACTTCCAGCAGTTTGCTGTTGTGGAGCATGGCGAAGATCTGCATGCCTTCCCCGGCGCTGATGAATACCAGTTGCGGCTCGCCGGGCTGGCGCACTACCGCGCCGCCGGTCATGGCGTTCAGCCCGGCGGGGGCAGCGCCAGGCGCGCGCGTTTCGCCGCCTGCCGGCACGGAGGCCGGTGCAGGCTTGGCCTGTGCGGCACGCGAGGGCAGCGCATAGCCGAGCAAGAGCGCCGGTGCAAGTGCGAACCCGGCCAGCGCCGTGAGCGTGCAACCGCGCGGGCGCGTCATTCGGCCTGGTCGTCCTTGGGGCACCACACCTGCTGCGCCACGCGCATCATGTTGCGGCCCATGACCATTTCGATTTCGCTCACCGACATGCCCAGCTTGCGCAATTCCGGTGCAATGGCGCGCCACATGGCGGGCGGCGTGAAGGTGGGCGGCAAATCGGCGCGGTAGCCGGCGGAGGCGGGCCACCAGTGGCTTGGGTCGAATTCGCCGGGCGGCGTGTCGTCCAGGCCCTTCTGCCGGAAGCAGATGTCGGTGCCGATGCCCACGTGCGCCACGCCCGCCAGCTCGGCGATGTAGGCCACGTGGCGCGCCACGTCGGCCGCGCCCGGGTTCTCGCTGCCGAGGAACCAGGACAGGCCGGACACGCACACCACGCCGCCGGTGCCGGCGCAGGCCAGGATCTGCTCGTCGGTCACGTTGCGGCCGTGCTGCACCAGCGCGTAGGCGTTGGCGTGGCTGAAGATCACCGGCTTGGAGGACGCGGCCATGATGTCGAGCGTGCTGCGCACGCTGGTGTGGGCGCAGTCCATCAGCACGCCCGCGTCGTTCACCGCCTGCACCATGCGGTGGCCCAGCGGCGTGAGGCCGCAGGACGTGTCATGGCAGCCGCCGGCCACGCTGTTGTTGCGGTTGTAGGCGAAGTGGATCTGGCGCACGCCCAGCTGTGCGTACAGCGCCACCATGTCCGGCTGGTCCATCAGCGGCATCGAGCCTTCCAGGTCGAAGGTGATGGCCATCTTGCCGTCGGCGGCGGCCTGGATGATGTCGTCCACGGTCGATACCAGCACGTAGCGGTCCGATTCGGCCGCGATGGTGGCGCGGTAGCCGGCGATCACGGACATCACCTGCGAGACCGGGTTCATGTCGGCGCCCACGTTCAGCGACACGTAGTTGACGCCTGCGGCGCGCAGCTGCGCCACCGGCGTGAAGTCGGCCTGCGGGTGCTGCGGCAGGCAAATATGGGCGTCCCAGTTGATCATCGGAGGTGCTTTAAATGTTTTTAACTTGGTAATATTCCCACGAATACAAGCCGGCAGCAACATGCAATTCACATGCTGCATGGCGCGGTGGCGTATACTAGCGGGTTCTCCACGCTATACATAACAAGGCATCCATGTCCTTTTCCTCGCTGGGCCTCGCGCCTTCGCTGATCAACGCCGTCACTGAAATCGGCTACACCGAACCGACTGCCATCCAGTCCGCCGCCATTCCCGCCGCCTTGCGCGGGGACGATGTGCTGGGCGCCGCGCAGACCGGTTCCGGCAAGACCGCCGCTTTTGCGCTGCCGATGCTGAACGCGCTGCTGGCCAAGCGCGGCGCGCGCGCGGCGGGCCAGGGCCTGCACGGCCTGGTGCTGGTGCCGACGCGCGAACTGGCGGCGCAGGTGGGCGAGGCGATCCGCGGGCTGGTGCAGCATCTGCCGGTGCCGGTGAAAGTGTCCATCGTGTTCGGCGGGGTGTCGATCAATCCGCAGATGATGGCGCTGCGCGGCGGGGCGGACATCGTAGTGGCCACGCCGGGCCGCCTGCTGGACCTGATCGACCACAATGCGCTCGATATTTCGTCCACCGCCACCCTGGTGCTGGACGAGGCGGACCGCTTGCTGGACATGGGCTTTACCGATGAGATCGGGCGCATCCTGGCGCTGCTGCCGGCGCGCCGGCAGAACCTGTTCTTCTCGGCCACCTTCCCGAGCGCGGTGCAGACGCTGGCGCACCACCTGCTGCGCAATCCTGTGCGGGTGCAGGCGGCGTCGGCGCCGGAGCACGAGCCGGACATCGCGCAGCGCGCCATCGCGGTGGACGCGGTGCGCCGCCAGGTGCTGCTGAAGCACCTGATCAAGGAGAACAAGTGGAGCAGGGTGCTGGTGTTCGTGGCGACCAAGTATGCGTCCGAGCACGTGGCGGAGAAGCTGCGCCGCAACGGCATCCGCGCGGAAGCGTTCCACGGCGATTTCAGCCAGGGCGCGCGCACGGAGGTGCTGGCGGACTTCAAGAATTCGCGCCTGCAGGTGCTGGTGGCGACCGACGTGGCCGCGCGCGGGATCGATATCGCGCAGTTGCCGGTGGTGGTGAATTTCGATTTGCCGCGCGCGCCGGCGGAGTACACGCACCGCATCGGCCGCACGGGCCGCGCCGGCGCCAGCGGGATTGCGGTCAGTTTTGTGAGCGCGGATACGGAGGCGCATTTCCGCCTGATCGAGAAGCGGCTGGGCATCCGGGTGCCGCGCGAGCAGGTGGAAGGGTTTGAACCGACCGAGACGGAGCCGGTGGCGCATCCGGCCACGGATACCGTCAACGGCGGCGTCAAGGGCAAGCGCAAGAGCAAGAAGGACAAGCTGCGCGAAGCGGCGGCAGCGGCGGCTTCGGAATAACCGCAGGCGGCACGCGGCGGCCGGGGGGCTATTCCGAGGCGAGCGCGATTCGCCTGCGCAGGCGTGCTGCTTCGGCGGCGTCGCCGGCTTTCTCGGCGCGCAGGGCCTGCACGTTGAGCCAGGCCAGCAGCGGCCGCCGCCATCCTTGCTCCGACGCGGTATCGACCGCCGCTGCGATCACCTGCGGCGTGGCGCGGTTGGCGCGGAACACGGCGCCTGCCGCCACCAGCCGCGACAGCGGATCCTTGATCGCCACCACCGCCGCGCCGGCCGCCACGTCATTGGCGGCGCCCGCCACGGCGCGGTGCTGCTCCGGCAGGCGTCCCGCTTCGGACGGCGGCAAGGTCCCGGTCAGATACGCCGCGTATTCGATATCCGCGCCCGACGCGTCATGCGCGTACTTGTGGAAGCCGGGGCATTCCTCCAGCACCAGCGACGCTACCCGCGTCGCGCAGCGCGCCAGTTCGACGCGGATGGCCAGCTCGATACTGCCGGTGCTGCCGACCTGGCTGCGCGCCCGCGCAAATTCGCTTTCCGCCACGCTGTCCTTGCCGCTCAGGTAAGCGGACTCGGCGCGCTCCAGCGAGCTGTGCGCGTTCATTTTCCAGTCCGGCACGGGCGGGCTGCTGCCGCAGCCGGACAGCACCAGCGTGGTAACCAGCGCGGCACCGGCAACCTGGGTCATCATCTTCTTCATGGTAGCTTGATCTCCGTTTCGCGCTTGAACGGCCATTTGCGGTTGATCTCATTGATCAGCTGCTCGATCTTGCGCAGGTTGGCGTCCACGTCGCCGCGCAGGGCGCCCAGGTCCTGCGTGGCCACGCGCGCATTGGCGCCCACGGCCTGCGCCTCGGCCAGCACCGCGTCCAGCTTCTTCAGGCTGGTGCGCGCGTCCGCCAGCAGGCCGTTCATCTGCACCACGGCCGCCTGCGTATCGGTCATCACGCCATCCTTGCCGAACACGCGGCTGTCCGCGTTGCCCACCAGTTTGTCGGCCTTGACGATCAGCGAGTTGGCGTTGCGCAGCAGTTCCTGCGCCTTCTTGTCCTCGCCCGCGATAAAGCCCATGGCGCCGCCCGGCCCGTTCAGGCGCTCGGTCACGCCGCGCACGTTCTCCAGGCTGGCGCCCAGCGCCGAATCGGCGGCGGTGAGGTTGGTCACGTTCTGCAGCAGCTCCTTGGCCGCGTTCAGCAGGCGCGGGATTTCGGCCGCCACGTCGCCCACCAGCATGTCGCGCACCGCGCCGTCCGGCAGCGGCGGGTCGGTCGGGATGCCGCTGAAGGCGCGCAGCTTGGCGCCGCCCACCAGGCCGCGTTCCAGCGTGAAGATGCTGCTGGTGCGCAGCCAGTGCGCGTCCTTGGTCGGCACGTCAATCAGCACGCGCGCCTTGGCGTCCTTGCCCAGTTCGATGCGCTGCACGCGGCCGATGGGGAAGCCGGCGAAGGTCACGTCCATGCCCACGCTCACGCCTTCCGAGTCGTCGGCCGTCAGCACCAGCCTTTGCGTGGCCTCGAACGCGCCGCGCGCATACAGCAGGTAGATGGCGGTGCCCGCCACCAGCACGAACATCAGCACCAGCAGCAGGGCGGCTTTGAGTTCGGCGTTGCGGACGGGGGAGGCTTCGGGAGCCGGTGTCGGTTCATTCATGTCAATTCCGGGTTCAGTAGTAGTTGCCCACCAGGGAGGCGGCTTCGATCAGCAGCAGCACGGAGAACATGCGCACCATGTCGGACAGGCCGTGCACATGGCGCAGCCGCCACGAGCCGGCGTGGTAGGACGAGGCCAGCGGGATCAGGCCCACGGCCAGGCTGAAGAAGAAGATTTTCAATACCAGGATCAGCGTCACCGGCGGCGTGAAGATCTGGCCCACCACGCGCGTGTAGCCTTGCAGCGCGTAGGGCGTAAAGCCGTAGATGGTGAGGTAGGCCAGGATCAGCGTGAGCACGCAGCTCACCGCGCCCAGCAGCCACACCGAGAACATGCCGGCCACGGCGCGCGGGAAGAATTCGTCGCGCAGCCCTATCATGCCGGTGACCGCGTTCTTGCCCTTGGAGGCGGCGCGCACCTGCGCGAATTCCACGCCGGCCGGCAGGGTGCTGCGCAGGGCCACGAACAGCGCGGTGATGAGCGGGATCAGTTCCAGCACCAGTACCCTCACCACCATCTCCAGTGCGTAGCGCGACAGCCCGTAGCTTTGCGAGGTGACCACCACGATGCGGATGATGACGATGCTGATCAGCGCGGACACCACCGTGAACCACGGCAGGTGCGGCGCGCTGCCCAGCACCAGCTGGCGCGCCAGGGCCGGGCGGTGGCGCGCGTTGTAGCTGGACGGCGCGAGGGCCAGCGTGGCGACCAGCACGCTGAATTGCAGCAGCTGCCACCAGCTGGCGATCCAGTCCATGGCCCAGCGCTGCATGTCGCGCAGCGGGGAAAAAAACGATGCCTGTGTACTCATATTGGCATCTTAGCATTCTGCGCTGGCGGGATGGGAACGATTCACGGGAACGATTCAATGATGGCGTCCGCCGCCGCGCGCACGCGGGCGCTGCGGTTCAGGTCGCTGTGCATTACCAGGTAGACCTCGTAGCTTTGCTCGCGCTCGGGCCAGATGCGCACCAGTTCCGGCGTGGTGGCGGCAATGTGGGTGGCCAGCTCGCCGATGCCCAGGCCGGCCTTCACGGCTTCATGCAGTATCAGGCCGGTGTTCACTTCCATGGCCACGCGCGCGTTGGCCACCGGCTCGCCGCACAGCTTTTCCGCATGGCGCGGCGCCACGCTGTGCTGGTAGATGACGATGTCGTGCCCGGCCAGCGCGTTGCCCGGCGTGGGCATGCCGTGCTTCTTGAGGTAGGCCTTGGACGCGTACAGGCCCAGCGTACGGCGCGTGAGGTGGCGCGAGATCAGGTCCGGACTGTCCGGCCGCACCGTGCGGATGGCCAGGTCGGCTTCGCGCCGGGTGAGGCTGGAGAGCTGGGTGGCGGCGCTGAGCACGATACGGATGTCCGGGTGCCGCACGTGCAGGCGCTGCATGGCATCGACCACGAAATGGGCGGCCATGGTGTCGGAAGTGGCCACGCGGATGGTGCCGGACAGGCGGTGGTCGATGCCCTGCATTTCGCGCTGCAGGCGGTCGGCGGCGGTTTCCATCTGCTCGGCGGCGCTGGCGGCCAGGTCGCCTGCGGGCGTGGCGACGTAGCCGCCGGGCGTGCGCAGGAACAGCTTGGCGTTGAGCGATTTTTCCATGGCGGCCAGGCGCCGGCCGACCGTGGCCTGGTCGATCTCGAGTTGCGCCGCCGCGCCGCGCAGCGTGCCGGCGCGGTGGATGGCGAGGAAGATGCGGGCGTTGTCCCAGTCCATGGTGATTCCGTGAAATGCATTTTTGCATCGGAGCGCTGATGTTATGCGTGTTTACTGCATTCCGCAAGCGGCCTACGATGCCGAGGATGTGTAAAGGAGCTTCTTATGGCAAATGATTCATGCGCTGCCGCTGCCGCTACCGCTGACGGCGCGGCGGTACAAAGCGCCCCGCAGGCGGGCAACCTGACCTTGCTCACGCTGGCCATCGGCTTCGTGATGGCGATGGTGGACCTCACCGCCGTCAACACCGCGCTGTCGGACATCGCGCGCGACCTGTCGGTGCCGGTGTCCGGCCTGGTGTGGGTGGTGGACGGCTACACCCTGACCTTCGCGGCCCTGCTGCTGGCCGGCGGCGCGCTGGGCGACCGCATGGGCGCGCGCAGCGCCTATATCGCGGGCCTGGGCGTGTTCCTGTTCGGCTCCATCCTGTGCGCCGTTGCGCCGGGCGGCGGAGCGCTGACGGCCGCGCGCCTGCTGCAGGGCGCGGGCGCCGCGCTGTTCCTGCCCAATTCCCTCAGCCTGCTCACGCATACCTTCGAGGACGACAAGGTGCGCGCGCGCATGGTCGGCACCTGGTCCGCGATGGTGGGCGCCTCGTCGGCCGTCGGGCCGCTGGTGGGCGGCATTCTGGTGCACGAATTCGGCTGGCGCAGCGTGTTCTGGGTGAACGTGCCGCTTGGGCTGCTCGGCATGGCGCTGGCGTACCGGCTGATCCCGGCGGTGCAGCCGCAGCCACGGCCGCTGTCCCTGGTCAGCCATGGCCTGGGCGTGCTGGCGCTGGCCGGGCTCAGTTTCGTGCTGATCGAAGGGCCGGTGCTGGGCTGGACCTCGGCGCCGCTGCTGGCGGGCATGGCGGCCACCGTGGCGCTGGCGGCGGTGCTGGTGCGGCGCGAGCGGCGCATCGCCCATCCGATCCTGCCGCGCGCCTTGCTCGGCAACGGCAGCTTCGCGGCCGCCAACGCGACCGGCTTCCTGATCAACCTGGCGGTATTCGGCCAACTGTTCCTGCTCAGCCTCTACATCCAGGCGCGCGGCGCGGACGCGCTGCACACCGGCTACACGCTGCTGCCGATGATGGCCGCCTTCACGATAGGGAATTTCTCGTCCGGCCGCATCTCCGCGCGGACTGGCCTGCGCCTGCCGCTGCTGGGTGGGCTGGCCGTGGGCGCCGCCATGGCGGCGGTGCTGCTGGCGCTGGCGTGGCGCATGCCATCCATGCCGCTGGCGCTGATGCTCACAGTGATCGTGCTGATGAACGTGGCGGTCGGCATCGCGATACCGGCCATGACGGCCACCGTGATGCAGGTGGCCGGCAAGGCGTATTCGAACAGCGCCGCCGCCGCGTTGAACGCCAACCGGCAGATCGGCGCGCTGGTGGGCGTGGCGCTGATGGGCACCGTGATCCACGCGCTGCCCGAGTGGAGCGCGCGCCTGCCGATGGCGTTCGGCGTGGCGGCGGTGGCGTTTGCGCTGGCGGGCACGCTGGTGCACCGCCACGTGCACTTGCCGCGTTAGCTTACGCGGACCGGCCGCGCCACTCGACCATCTCGGCGATGGTCAGGATGGGCATGCCGTGCAGTTCGGCGAAGCGTTCGATGTCTGCGCCGCGCATCATGGTCCCGTCCGGGTTCATCAGCTCGCACAGCACGGCCGACGGGTTCATGCCCGCCATGGTGGCCAGGTCCACCGAGCCTTCGGTGTGGCCTTTGCGCGCGAGCACGCCGCCCGGCGTGGCGCGCAGCGGGAACACGTGGCCGGGCCGCACCACGTCTTCAGGCCTGGCGCCGGCCGCCGTGGCGGCGCGGATGGTGGTGACGCGGTCGGCGGCGGAGACGCCGGTGGTCACGCCGTGGCGCGCTTCGATCGACACCGTGAACGGCGTGCCGTAGCGGCTGCCGTTGTCCGCAGCCATCGGCGGCAATTCCAGCTCGCGCACCTTGTCTGCCGTCAGGCACAGGCAAACGATGCCGCTGCATTCCCGTATCATCAGCGCCATGGTTTCGACGGTGAGCTTATCGGCGGCCACGATCAGGTCGGCTTCGTTTTCGCGGTCGAAATCGTCGAGCAGGATGACCGGCACGCCGGCGCGCATGGCCCCCAGCGCGGACTGGATGCGGCCTTCAAGGTCGGGACTCGAGAGGGTGTACCGGCTTACTTCTGGATTGACTAACATGTGAAACGCTCCTCGCATAAGTTGGCGAAAAACGCATCAGGGCAAGCGACGACGCGCGGCTGCCCGTCTCGATCGCTCGATAGGGAAGCCGCGTTGCAGCGCACATCTTCTTTCATCCGGACTATGACCGTCGGCCCTGGAATTGCACCAGATCTGCTGACCTTGCGTAAGCAAGCGCTCGCGGGCTTGACCGTTGCCGGTTTTACCGCCGGTGGGGAATTTCACCCCGCCCCGAAGACGTATTGGTTGTTGACTGATTTTTGCTTCTAAAATGAAGCCCGGCGATTGTAGCGGAAATCGCCGAACTTCGTGTATTGTGGTAATTCATTCAATAGCATCCTGATAAGCATGAAACTTTTGAAACTGCGTACCGCGACCGTCGCCGTGCTGCTCAGCTGCACGTTGCTGGCGCATGCCGACATCAACCTGAGCGCGCCCTTGCCGATGGCGCCGGACGTGAAGGTGGGCAAGCTGGCCAACGGCCTGACCTACTACATCAAGAAGAACGCCAAGCCGGAACAGAAGCTGGAACTGCGCCTGGCGGTGAAGGCGGGCTCCATCCTGGAGGACGATGACCAGCGCGGCCTGGCGCACTTCACCGAGCACATGGCCTTCAACGGTTCCACCAATTTCAAGCGCCACGAGCTGGTCTCCTACCTGCAGTCCATCGGCGTAAAATTCGGCGCCGACCTGAACGCCTACACCAGCTTCGACGAAACCGTCTACATGCTGCCCATCCCCACCGCGAAGAAGGAAAACATCGAGACCGGCTTCAAGGTGCTGCAGGACTGGGCCGGCGGCCTGTCGCTGAACGACGCCGACATCGACAGCGAGCGCGGTATCGTGCTGGAGGAGATGCGCATCGGTAAAGGCTTCGGCGACCGCATGAACAAGGTGCTGATGCCCAAGCTGTTCAACGGCTCGCGCTATGCCGACCGCCTGCCCATCGGCCAGGAAGAGACGCTGAAGAACTTCAAGCCCGAAGCCATCAAGCGCTTCTACAAGGACTGGTACCGGCCGGACCTGATGGCGGTGATCGTGGTGGGCGATATCGATCCTGTGGAAGCGGAAAAGCTGGTGCACAGCCATTTCGGCGGCCTGAAAAATCCCGAGCAGCCGCGCCCGCGCACCTACGCGCCGATTCCTTCGCGCACTTATTCCGAGTCGGTGGTGTTCCTGGACAAGGAGTCGCCGGCCAACATGCTGTACATCCGCTACGCCATCGAGCCCTACAAGGAAGAGACCGATTTCGCCGGCTACCGCCAGAAGCTGGTGGAGGGCATGGTGATGGCCATGCTGGGCCAGCGCATGAACGAGCTGACGCAGCAGGCCGAGCCGCCCTTCATCCAGGGCGGCGGCACCATCGGCAAGGTGGCGCACGGCTACAAGTCCTTCAGCGCGCTGGCCGTGCTGGGCAAGGGCGGCCCGCAGCCCGCCATCAGCGCACTGGTGCAGGAGAGCGAACGGGCGCGCCAGTTCGGCTTTACCGCGTCGGAGCTGGAGCGCATCAAGAAGGGCATGCTGCGCCAAGTCGAGCGGGTGTACAACGAGCGCGACAAGTCGGAGTCGGCGGCGTTCGCGGCCGAGTTCCTGCGCAACTTCCTGGTCAACGAATCGATGCCCGGCATCGCCAACGAGTACGCCTACACCAATGAGCTGGTGCCGGGCGTCACGCTGGAGGAAGTGAACGCGGCGGCGCGCAAGCTGCTGCCGGCCGACCAGCACAAGCTGGTGGTCTACATGGGCAACGACAAGGCCGAACAGCCGGTGCCGAAAGGCACGGAGCTGCTGGCCGCCGTGAACGCGGCCGAGATGGTGGCGGTGAAGGCGCAGGCCGAGAAGGTGTACGCCACCAGCCTGATGGACAAGCCGCCCAAGGCCGGCAGCATCGTCAAGGAGACCACCGACAAGGCGCTGGGCCTGACCGAACTCACGCTGAGCAACGGCGTGAAAGTCGTGCTGAAGCCGACCGACTTCAAGAACGACCAGGTGCTGATGAGCGCGCACCGCTTCGGCGGGCAGTCGCTGTATGACGCCAAGGACATGTTCAACGCCCGCTATGCCAGCACCATCGTGGGCCAGATGGGCTTGCTCAATTATTCGCCGACCGACCTGCAGAAGATCCTGGCCGGGAAAACCGCCTCGTCGGGCGCGTCGATCAGCGCGCTGTCCGAAGGCCTGCGCGGCAGCTCCGGCAGCAACGACGTGGAAACCATGCTGCAGCTGGCGCACCTGGAATTCACCCAGCCGCGCAAGGACGAGGCGCTGTACGCCTCCTTCATCGGCAAGCAGCGCGAAATGGCGCGCAGCGCGCTGCTGATGCCGGAGGCGGTGTTCGGCGACACGCTCACGGCCACGCTATACAACAACCACCCGCTGGTGCCGCGCGCGCCGCGCGTGGAGGACTTCGACCAGGTCCAGCTGGACCGCGTGATGGAGATCTACAAGGAGCGCTTCTCCAGCGCCAGCGGCTTCACCTTTTACCTGGTGGGCAGCTTCGAGGTGGCCAGGATCAAACCGCTGATCGCCACCTACCTGGCCAGCCTGCCCACGCCGGCCATCCCGGCCGCCTACAGGGACCAGGGCATTCGCCCGGTGAAGGGCGTGGTGAAGAAGGAGGTGTTCAAGGGCTCGGAGCCGAAGAGCCGCGTGGCGCTGGTGTTCACCGGCGAGGCGAAATACTCGGAAGAAGCGCAGATGCACATGCAGGCGATGCTGGAAGTGCTCAACATCAAGCTGATCGAAACCCTGCGCGAGAAGATGGCGGTGATCTACGGCGGCCAGATCAACGGCGGCCTGAGCAAGCGTCCCTACGGCGCCTACCAGATCCAGACGGCGCTGCCCTGCGCGCCGGAGAATGTGGACAAGGTGATCGCCGCCACCATGGAGCTGATCCGCAAGATGCAGGAAGAAGGGCCGGACGCGGCGGACCTGGAGAAGGTGAAGCAGAACTGGAACACCAGCCACCGCAAGGCGCTGCGCGAGAACGGCTACTGGCTCAGCCGCCTGCAGGGCGCGGCGCTGAACGGCACCGATCCGGCCAGCGCCTTCCTGAAGTACGAGCAGCGCGTGGCCAGCGTCAAACCGGCCGACCTGCAGGCTGCGGCCAGGCGCTACTTCAATATGGAGAACTATCTGCAGCTGGTGCTGTATCCCGAGCCGAAGGAAGCCAGGGAAGTTAAGGAAGCGAAGTAAGGCAGGCCCGTGCTGCTACACTGTACACTGTAGGCTGGACGATCAATGAAACAGTGAAGGTGTAGCAAGCATGGCAAAGAAAAAAGAAGAGCTGGACGAAGAAACCCTGGCGCTGATCCACTGGTGCATCGAAGTGGAGGGTTTCCTGGTGCAGGGCGGCGCCACGGTGGAGCAGGCCCAGGAGCACATCGAGGAACAGATCGAATGGTTCACCGACCAGTTCTATGACGGCCTGACGCCGGAAGAAGCGGCCAAGGAAGCGCTGGCCTGATTTACTCCTCGCGGTGGCAGCAGACGCCCAGTTTGTTGCCGTCCGGGTCGCGCAGGTAGGCGCCGTAGTAGTGCGGATGGTATTCCGGCCGCAAGCCGGGCTGTCCGGCGCAGCTGCCGCCATGCGCCAGCGCGCTGGCGTGCGCGCGGTCCACCGCCGCGCGCGACGGCGCCAGCAGCGCCACCATCTGGCCGTTGCCGCAACTGGCCTCGCCCTCGTAGGGCTTGCCGATCACGAACAGCGGGCGCGGCGCATCGGCCGCCATCCAGCCCGCCCAGGGCCGGCTGTCATCCCGGAATTTCTGCACCAGTCCCAGCTCGCCCATCAGTGCGGCATAGAACGCATGCGCGCGCTCGAACTGCGTCACTCCCACAAACACATGCGACAACATCGGCATTCCTTTTCCGTAAACGTGGCGTAAAATATAACAGATTATTCGCCACCCAAGGACGAGACATGCCCGACAAGAGCTGCATGGCGCTGGACCCGGCTGGGCGCGGCGGTGCGCCGCGCCGCATTGCCGACCTGCCCGGACCGAAGGGCGTGCCGCTGCTGGGCAATCTGCGCCAGATCCAGCCGGGCCGCTTCCACCGCAACATGGAAGACTGGGCGCGCGAGTTCGGCCCCGTCTACCGTTTCACCATGGTCAAACGCAGCTTCGTGGTGGTGGCGGACCGCGACACCATCGCCGGCATCCTGCGCGACCGTCCGGACACTTTCCGCCGCTCCACGCGCACCGCGCGCATGCTGGAGCAGGCCGGCACGCGCGGCCTGTTCACGGCCGAAGGCGAGGAATGGCGCCGCCAGCGCAAGCTGGCCATGCGCGCGCTGACGCCGGAAGTGGTGCACCGCTTCTTTCCCACGCTGGCCATGATGACCGGGCGCCTGTGCCTGCGCTGGAAGGCCGCGCTGGCCGCCGGGCGCGAGGTCGACGTGCTGCGCGACCTGAAGGCCTACACCTTGGACGTGACCATCGGCCTGGCCATGGGGCAGGACATCAACACGCTGGAGCACGAGGATAATCCGCTGCAGCGCGACATCGAATTCTGCTTCAAGCGCGTGGCGCGCCGCCTCACCACGGCGGTTGAATACTGGAAGGTGTTCAAGCTGCCGGTGGACCGCGAGGCCGATGCCGCCGCCGCCCGCATCCACGCCGCCATTGAAGGCTTCATCGCCCAGGCCCGCGCGCGCATGGCGGCCGACCCGTCCTTGCGCAGCAAGCCAGCCAACATGCTCGAAGCGCTGGTGGCCGCGCGCGACGAGGCCGATTCCGGCTTCAGCGACAGCGTCGTGATCGGCAACGCCATCACCATGGTGTTCGCGGGCGAGGACACCACTTCCAATACCGTGGCCTGGCTGCTCAACCTGCTGCCGCAGTCGCCCGCCGCCGTGGCGCGCGCGGCCGAAGAGGCGGACCGCCTGCTGGGGCAAAGCGCCGTGGCGCGCGACCCGCAGCTGCTGGAACAAATGGACTACCTGGACGCGGCCACGCGCGAAGCCATGCGCCTGAAGCCGGTGGCGCCGTTCATGGCGGCCGAGGCCAACGTGGCGACGCAGGTGGCGGGCGTGCAGGTGCCGGCCGGCACGGTGATCTTCCTGATGCTGCGCCAGGCTGCCGAGCGCGCAGGCGGCTTTGCGCAGCCGGAGGCCTTCCTGCCCGAGCGCTGGCTGGCCGGCGGCGAGGGCGGCGGGGAATCCGCCTCCGACCCGGCGCGCAAGCTGTTGCCCTTCGGCGGCGGCCCGCGCTTCTGCCCGGGGCGCTACCTGGCCGTGGCCGAGATCAAGATGGCCATGTCGATGATCCTGCACAACTTTGAATTCACGCTCCGCCCGGCTGTGCCGCCGGTGGAAGAATGCTTCACTTTCACGATGACGCCGAGCGCCTTGCCGCTGCTGTTGCGCGCACGCGGCGGCTGAGGATGAGCGAGCATGATTTTTGGCAACGTAGCTAAAAAATCATGCTAGGCTTGCGTCTTCGGCAACAGCCGGACCAATAAAAACCATCAAAGCAGGAGACCCCATGCTCAAAAAAATCGCCATCGGCATCACCGCCATCATCGTCATTATCCTTGGCCTGGCGCTGGCTCAGCCCGACAACTTCACCGTCACGCGCAGCACCACCATCAAGGCCGCGCCGGACAAGATCTACCCATTGATCAGCGACTTCCACAACTGGAGCACCTGGTCGCCATGGGAGCACCTGGACCCGAAAATGGTGCGCACCTTCAGCGGCGCGCCCAGCGGCGTGGGCGCCGTCTACGGCTGGGAAGGCAATGACCAGGTCGGCGCGGGCCGCATGGAGATCACCGGCGCCGCCGCGCCCAGCAAGATCGACATCAAGCTCGACTTCCTGAAGCCGTTCGAGTCGCACAACACCACCGTGTTCACGCTGGCGCCGCAGGGCGACAGCACCACCGTGACCTGGACCATGTCCGGCCCGAGCGCCTTCATCACCAAGCTGATGGGCGTGTTCGTCAGCATGGACAAGATGGTGGGCCCGGACTTCGAGAAAGGCCTGGCCAGCATGAAGGCGGTGGCGGAGAAGTAAAACGCGGTTCGCCGGGCCGGGATATACTGGGCGCATCCAACGCCGAATGCGGCGGTTCGCCATGTGGAGTTCGCCATGTGTATCCTGAGCCGGGCTGTACACCTGATGTTTGCCGCCTGCGCCCTGTGCAGCGCGGCCGCGGCCGCCGCCCCGGTGCGGGCCGACCATCCCATCGTCGGCGTCTGGCGCTTCGTGCTCCCGGACGGCTCGTGCCAGGAAATCTACCGCATGCGCGCCGACGGCACCGCGCTGATCACCAGCGCGGCCGAAGTGGCCGAGACCGAGTTCGTCATCGACGACCAGCCGGACAAGAACGGCTTCTACAAGACTTCCGACAAGATCGTCAAAGACAACGGCAAGCTCGATTGCTCGGGCCAGGTGACGGAAGTGGGGCGCACGGTGGCCAGCTTCATCCTGTTCCACCAGTCCGGCAATATGTTCCTGATGTGCCTCGAGGCCAGCATGAAGGCATGCCTGGGACCGTTCGTGCGCGTGCGCGGCGAGGAAACGTGATCAGCGCACGGCAAGCCGCCATGCCCCCGGATTCACCCCCGCCCACTCGCGGAACGCGTGATTGAAAGCGCTCTGCTCCTGGTAGCCGAGCAGGAACGCGATATCCACCAGTCCCAATCCCGGCTGGCGCAAATAATCCTTGGCCAGCGCGAAGCGGGTCTGGTCCAGCACCTGCTGAAAATTCACCCCCGCCTCGCTCAGCTTGCGCTGCAAGGTGCGCGGCGACAACTCCAGTTCCTCCGCAATCGGCGCCAGCCGCGCCTGCCCCTGAGACAGGCCGCGCACGATGGCCGCCCGCACCTGCGCGGCGATGCCCGCGTCCGCCTGCGCGCGCTGTTTGAGCAACTGCTCCGCGTGCTGCTGCAGCACCGGGTACATGCTCACGTCCGCATTCGGCACCGGCCACGCCAGCAGCCGCGCATCGAAGGTGGCGCGGTTGGCGGCGGCGCCGAACTGCGGCGCTTCGCCGAATACGCGCAGATATTCGGCGTGCAGCGCAGGCTCGCCGCCGTGCATCAGTTCCAGCCTGGCCGGCGGCAGCGGCGCGCCCGCAAGCCAGTTGCCGAACACGCGGATGCCGGCGAACACGCTGTCCGCCAGGTGCCGCGTGGCGCCGGGAAAATGGCTATGCCAGGTATAGCGCGCCAGCCCGTTCCCGACCTGCAGGCTGGAACGCCCCAGGTCGTGCGCCAGCTGTTCGTAGCGGATGGTCTGCTCGAAAGCGTGGCCGAAGTCGCGGCAGCTCAACAGGATCAGGCCGTACACGCTGTACGTGCCCAGCTTCACCCGCTCGCCCACGTGCAGGCCGAAATGCGGATCGTCCGCCAGCGCGGCGGCCAGGTCCAGCAGGCGCACGTAGGTTGCGGCCGGCAGGGACTCAGGCAGCGGCTCCAGCGCGCCCGGCGCCAGGCCGGCGGCCCGTTCCAGCGCCTGCGGCGCCACGCCGCGCGCGGCCGCCGCCTCCAGCAGGGGTTGCAGGTAGGAACCGGCCACGCGGCCGTCGTTGGCATAATCGAACAAGGCGTTTGTCATGAAAGCGCAATACCGGGGGCTGGTTTAGTCTTATTCTCCAGGCATCATTTGGCCAGGTGCGCCAGTATAGCAAGCGGAGAAAAGAAACCATGAGACGTTGGAACGGCTGGGGCGACGATGCGGTCAACTTCGCGCTGGAGGCGGACGCGCTGGCCTTCCTGGCGCAGCGCATCGGCGCCGGCAAGGGCCGGCAGGACGCCACCTTCGAGCAAGCCTGCGCCGCGCTGGCCCCTTCGCGCCTGCCTTACCACAAGCTGATTGAAACCAGCGCGCCGGCCCGGCTGCGCAACGCGCTGGGCCAGAGCCTGCCGGACTGGCTCAAGCTGCGCTACGGCCGCATCGGCACGGCGCCGGACGGCGTGGCTTATCCGGAAAGCCAGGAGCAGGTGCGCGAACTGCTGCAGTACGCGCAGCGCTACAACGTGGCCGTGGTGCCGCACGGCGGCGGCACCAGCGTGGCCGGGCACTTGACGGCAGGCGAGGGCGGCCAGCCCACCTTGGCCGTGAACCTCACCCGGTTATGCAGCATGGCGCACCTGGACCGGGCATCGCAACTGGCCACGTTCGGGGCGGGCGTGTATGGCCCGGACCTGGAAGCGCAGCTGCGGGCGCACGGCTACACGCTGGGCCACTTCCCGCAGTCGTTCGAGTATTCCACGCTGGGCGGCTGGGTCGTCACGCGCTCGTCCGGCCAGCAATCGCTGCGCTACGGGCGCATCGAGCAGATGTTCGCCGGCGGCTCGGTGGAAACGCCGCTGGGGCGGCTGGACATTCCCACCTTCCCGGCGTCGGCCGCCGGCACCGACCTGCGCGAAATCGTGCTGGGGTCGGAAGGGCGCATCGGCATCCTGACCGAAGCGGTGGTGCGCGTGACGCCGCTGCCCGAGTACGAAGCCTTCCACGCGGTGTTCTTCGCCGACTGGGCGCACGCGGAGACGGCGGTGCGCGAGCTGGCGCAGGCCAAGCTGGGCCTGTCCATGCTGCGGCTGTCGAACGCGCTGGAAACCACCACCATGCTGGCGCTGGCCGGCCACAAGAAGCTGATCGGGTTGCTGGAGGGCTGGCTGGCGCTGCGCGGCTGCAAGGAGGGCAAGTGCATGCTGATGATAGGCGCCAGCGGCACGAAGCGGCAGGCGCGCGCCGCCATCCGCGCCGCGCTGCGCATGGCGCGCCGGCACGGCGGGGTGCACGTGGGCCGCAAGATGGGCGACAAGTGGAAGCAGAACCGCTTCCGCAACGTCTACTTGCGCAACGCGGCGTGGGAGCACGGCTATGTGATCGACACGGTGGAAACGGCGGTGGACTGGCCGCTGGTGGAGCCCACCATGCGCGCGGTGGAAGCCGCCGCCGCCGGGGCGCTTGCCGCGCACGGCGAGCAGGTGCACGCGTACACGCACTTGTCGCATCTGTACGCGCAGGGCGCCAGCGTGTACAGCACCTTTGTGTACCGGCTGGCGGGCGACTACGACGAGGACCTGGAGCGCTGGCGTTCGCTCAAGCAGGCCGTCAGCAAGGCCATTGTCGATGGTGGCGGCACCATCAGCCACCAGCACGGCGTGGGCAGCGATCATGCGCCGTACCTCGCGGCGGAGAAGGGCGCGGCGGGCATCGCGGCCATGGAGGCCATCTTCCGCCACTTCGACCCGCAAGGCATCATGAACCCCGGCAAGCTGCTGCCGAAGGCGGAGGCATGACCGCCGCCGCGCACTGGCGGCCGGGCGGCCGCGCCGCGCTGGCGGAACTGCCGGCGCGCGACTGGGACTTGCTGATTATCGGCGGCGGCATCACCGGCGCGGGCATCCTGCTGGAAGCATCGCGGCGCGGTTTGAAGGCGCTGCTGGTGGAGCAGCGCGACTTCGCCTGGGGCACCTCCAGCCGCTCGTCCAAGCTGGTGCACGGGGGCTTGCGCTATCTGAAGGAAGGAAAATTCGCGTTGACGCGCGAATCGGTGCACGAGCGGGAAAGCCTGCTGCGCGAAGCGGCCGGGCTGGTGGAGCCGCAAAGCTTCGCCTTCGGCGACTACCAGGGCCGCAAGCCCGGCCGCCGCACCTTCCTTGCCGGCCTGGCCATCTACGACCACATGGCAGGCCAGCGCGCGCGGCACTACTACCCGCGCGACGAATTCCTGGCGCTGGCGCCCAACATCGGCAGCGAAGGCCTGCAAGGCGGCATGTGCTACACCGACGCCAAGACCGATGACGCCCGCCTGGTCATGCGCGTGCTGCAGGAAGCGCAGGCGCTCGATGGCGTCGCGTTCAACTACCTGTCCGTTCAGGGCTTGTTGCACAGCGACGGTAAAGTGTGCGGCGCCCGGCTGCGCGACGAGATCGGCGGCGCGGAGCACGCGGTGCGGGCGCGCGTCGTCATCAGCGCCACCGGCGCCTGGGCCGACGCACTGCGAGCGCAAGGCGGGACAGCCCCGCGCCTGCGGCCGCTGCGCGGCAGTCACCTCGTCCTCCCCGCATGGCGTTTGCCGCTGGCACAGGCCGTGAGCCTGATGCACCCGGCCGATGGCCGCCCCGTATTCGCCTTTCCGTGGGAGGGCGTCACGCTGGTCGGCACCACCGACGTCGACCACCGCGAAGACATGCGCTTCGAAGCGGCCATCACCCGCAGCGAGGTCGACTACCTGATGGCCGCCTTGCGCAGCCAGTTCCCACGGCTGGATCTGCAGGAGGCCGACATCCTCGCCACCTACGCCGGCGTGCGCCCGGTGATCGACAGCGGCCAGGCCGACCCGTCGAAAGAAACCCGCGAGCACGCCTTGTGGCTGGAGGACGGCCTGCTGACCGTCACCGGCGGCAAGCTGACCACCTTCCGCGTGATCGCGCTGGACGCCTTGCGGCAAGCCGCGTCCATGCTGCCCGGCTGGCAAGCGGACTTCTCGCCGCAGCCCATCTTCGCGCCGCCGCCCGCGCTCAGCCAGGGGCGGAGCCGCAGCCTGCCCGCAGGCCAGGCCCGGCGCCTGCAAGGCCGCTACGGTGCGCAAACCGAGGCGCTGCTGGCATGCGCGCAGCCGGACGAACTCGCCCTCATCCCCGGCACCGCCAGCATCTGGGCACAACTGCGCTGGGCCGCGCGCCACGAAGCCGTGCAGCACCTGGAAGACCTGCTGCTGCGCCGGCTGCGCATCGGCCTGCAATTGCGGGGCGGCGGCGCCGAGATACTGCCGCGCGTGCGCGCCATCTGCCAGCCGGAACTGGCCTGGAGCGACGCCCGCTGGGACGCCGAGCAAGCCTCCTATCTGGCATTATGGAAAACTCACTACAGCTTGCCCGCATAAACATGTCCGGACCCTACATCCTTTCTATCGACAACGGTACCCAAAGCGTGCGCGCCTTGCTGTTCGACCTTGACGGCAACCTCGCCGCCAAGGCGCAAGTCCATCTCCAGCCTTACTACTCGGATCACCCCGGCTGGGCCGAACACAAGGCGGACGGGTACTGGAACGCCGTCTGCATCGCCTGCCAGCGCCTGTGGCAAGACGCCGGCATCGACCGCGCGCTAGTGAAAGGCGTGGCCGTCACCACGCAGCGCGGCACCGTCATCAACGTGGACAAGGACGGCAAGCCGCTGCGGCCCGCCATCACCTGGCTGGACCAGCGCCGCACCGGCACCGTGCCGCCGATAGGCCCGCTGTGGAAAGCGGCCTTCAAGCTGGCGCGCGTGGAAGGCACCATCAACTACTTCCGGCGCGAAGCGGAAGTGAACTGGATCGCCGCCCATCAGCCGGACATCTGGGCGCAGACCAGCAAAGTGCTGCTGCTGTCCGGCTACCTGAACTTCCGCCTGTGCAGCCGCTACGTGGACTCCACCGGCTCGCAGGTGGCCTACCTGCCGTTCGACTACAAGGGCCACAAGTGGGCTGGCGCGCGCGACTGGAAATGGCAGGCGCTGGCGGTGCGGCGCGGCATGTTGCCCGAGCTGGTGCAGCCCGGCACCGTGATCGGCGCCATCACGGCCGAAGCCGCGCTGGCGACCGGCATCCCGGAAGGCACGCCGCTGGTGGCCGCAGCCGCCGACAAGGCCTGCGAAGTGATCGGCGCCGGCTGCCTGGAGCCGCACATCGGCTGCCTCAGTTTCGGCACCACCGCCACCATCAATACCACCAACACCAGGTACATCGAAGTGACGCCCTTCATCCCGCCGTACCCGGCGGCGGTGCCGGGCGCTTACAGCACCGAAGTGCAGATCTTCCGTGGCTACTGGATGGTGAACTGGTTCAAGGAGCAGTTCGGCCACCTGGAACAAGCCACCGCCACGGAGAAGGGCACGCCGCCCGAAGCGCTGTTCGACAAGCTGGTGAACGCCGTGCCGCCCGGCTCCATGGGCCTGATGCTGCAGCCATACTGGAGCCCCGGCATCAAGGTGCCCGGGCCGGAAGCGAAGGGCGCCATGATAGGCTTCGGCGACGTCCACACGCGCGCCCATATGTACCGGGCCATCCTGGAAGGGCTGGCCTACGCGCTGCGCGAAGGCACGGAGCGCATCCAGAAGCGCAGCGGCGTGCCGGTGACGGAACTGCGCATCGCAGGCGGCGGCTCGCAAAGCGACGCGGCCATGCAGCTCTCTGCCGATATCTTCGGCCTGCCCGCCGCGCGCGCCCACCTGTACGAAACCTCCGGCCTGGGCGCCGCCATCTGCGCCGCCGCCGGCCTGGGCCTGCACGCCGACTTCGCCGCCGCCATCAAGGCCATGACGCGCCCGGGCCGCGTGTTCCATCCGATCGAGGCCAACCGCAAGACCTACGAGCAGTTGTACCAGCGCGTCTACCTGAAAATGTACAAGCGCCTGCAGCCGATGTACCAAGAGATCGCCGACATCACGGGCTACCCTGAAGCACTGTAGCGCGCGCACGCGTCAAATGTGCGGCAAGAAACTGTTGAATATAGTAAATTGCCAAATATTCAATATCTCTCAATGAAACATGCAAGCTGCAATTGCGCAAATTTCCGCCGCGCTGGCGCAATATTCAAGTGAAAGCCGTCTTTACGCCCTGATGCTGGAGGATGGACCGGAGCTGCTGGTCGAGGCCTTTACCGCCGACGACGAACTGCAAGGCACCGGCCCGCGCGACGTGATCGTGCTGTCCACCGACGCCCACCTTCAGGCCGCAGCCCTGCTGGGCCGGTCCGCGACCCTGGAACTGAGCCTGGCCGACGGCACCCGCACCCGCTTCAGCGGCGACGTGACGCAAATGGCCGCGCTGGGCAGCAACGGCGGCTTTGCCCGCTACCGGCTGCGGCTCACGCACTGGGTGTGGCGCCTGGGCCAGGTGCGCAACAGCCGCGTGTGGCAGGACAGGAGCGTGCTGGAGATTGTCGACGAAGTGTTCTGCGCCTACCAGCCGCTGGCGCGCTGGCGCTGGAGCGACGAGGCCGCGCCATTCATGGCCGACGCCGTCCCGCGCAGCTACTGCTGCCAGTACCGCGAAAGCGACCTGGCCTTCATCGAACGCCTGCTGGCTGAAGAAGGCCTGGCGTGGCGCTTCGAACAGGACGACGAAGGCGCGCAGATGGTGCTGTTTGCCGACAGCAGCCAGCGCTGCGCCGTGCCGGAAGACGCCAGCAGCGAGGCCTCCGGCGGCATCCGCTTCCACGGCGCCCGCGTGGGCGAACAGCAGGACACGATCCAGGCGCTGCAGGCCAGCCGCGCGGCCTGCGTCTCCATCACCACCTTGCTCAGCTACGACTACAAGGCCAAGCGCGCCGTCGGCGCCAGCGCCATGTCGCGCATGAAAACGGCGGGGTTGCTGGCGCTGGAAAACTACGACGCGCCCGGCCAGTACCACTACGCCAGCGGCGCCCAGGCGCAGCGCTACGCCGACTTGCAGATGCAGGCCCGCGAGGCGCGCAGCCATCTCTGGCGCGGCCGCTCCACCGTGCGCACGCTGCGCGCGGGCAGCTGCGTCACCGTGACGCAAGGCCCGCTTCAAACTGGCGATGCGGAACCCGTCTACACCATGCTGCGAGTGCGCAGCGTCGGCGTGAACAACCTGCCGCTGCCCGCCGTGCAGGCGCTGGCCGAACTGTTCGGCCCCGTCCCCGAACTGCTGCTTGAAGCGGTGCCGCCGGATTCCGCCGGCGACTACGAGCAGACCATCGCGCAAGCGATCAGCAGCGGCTACGCCAACAGCTTTGACGCCATCGCCAACGAGCTGCCATGGCGTCCGCTGCTGCAGGGCAGCGGCGGCCGCAGCCACCCGCGTCCCACCGCCGGCGGCGCGCAAAGCGCCATCGTGGTCGGCCCCGACGGCAGTGACAGCCCGAACGGCGTGGACGAAATCCACTGCGACCGCCTTGGGCGCGTGCGTATCCGCTTCCACTGGCAGGACAGCGGCGACGCCACCTGCTGGGTGCGTGTGGCGCAGCGCTCGGCCGGCGGCGGCATGGGCAGCCAGTTCTTGCCGCGCATCGGCCAGGAAGTGCTGGTGCAGTTTTTGGAAAACGACATCGACCGCCCCATCATCGTCGGCGCGCTGTACAACGGCCAGGGCGAAGGCGGCGTGGCGCGCACGCCGGGCGGCCAGCCGGAGCAGTGCAGTGCCGCGCAACCCTTCGGCAAGGCCCATGACCATGCTGTATCCGGCCAGGGCAACCTCGCCGGCGGCCACAGTCCGCTGTGGCACGGCGCCTCGGCCGACAGTGCCGGCCACCGCAGCAACGCCGCGCAATGGGGCGTGCGCAGCAAGGAGTTCGGCGGCAGCGGCTACAACCAGCTGCTGTTCGACGACACCGACGCGCAAGGCCGCATCCAGCTCAAAAGCAGCCACGCCGCCACCGAGCTGACGCTTGGCCACTTGGTGCACAACGCGGACAACTACCGTGGCAGCCTGCGCGGCCAGGGCGCCGAGTTGCGCACCGATGCCTATGGCGCCGTGCGCGCCGGCGCCGGTCTGCTGGTGAGCAGCTACGGCCTGTCCCACGCGGCCGGCGCGCGCGAACCGGTGGGCGACAACGCCGCCGGTATCGCGCTGATGAAGCAGGCGGCCAAGCTGGGCGAGACCTTCAGCGACGCGGCCAAGAAGCACGAGACCGTGGCGCTGGCCAGCCACATCGGCCCCGCCAAGGCCGCATCCAGCACGCTGGACGACAAGGCCGCGCCGCTGCCCGCCATGCTCACCGCCGTCTCCGGCATGGTGGCAAACGACGCGCTCGACGCCGCCAAGGCCGACGCCGCCGACAAGTCCATCGCCCCCGCCGACAGCAAACTGCCCCACAGCACGGACGCCGTGATCGCCATCTCCGCCAAAGCCGGGCTGGGCGTGACGGCGGGCCAGGATCTGCAATGGGCCAACGGCGAGACCGCCACCGTGATGAGCGGCGCCGACACGCAGTTCACCACCGGCGGCCAACTGCGCGTGCATAGCCAGCAAGCCATCGGCGTGCTGGGCGGCGCGGTGGCGGCGGGAGAGGGCGGCATCGGCATGCAGCTGACCGCCGCGAAGGATGCGATCGACGTGCAGGCGCAGGCAGACATCCTGAAGGTGCAGGCGCGCGACGACATCCAGCTCACCAGTGTCGGCGCGCATGTGGATTGGGCGGCGGCGAAGCGCATCACGCTGTCCACCGCCGGCGGTGCCAGCATCACCATCGATGGCGGAAATATCACCGTTCAGGGGCCGGGCAAGATCGTTATCCATGCGGGGAAGAAGAGCTTTAGTGGCCCCGCGCGTGCAGCATACCTGTTACCTGTCCTTCCCAAGGCTGAGAACACTTGGGTCGAGATTCAGGCCCAGTACGATGACGCCTGGAATACACCGTGGCCGTTAGCAAAACTTAAATTTAAGGTCGATGGCAGCGATATTGCGGCAGGAGTACAGATCAATTCCGCAACACGGCGAGCAAAAGCATGAGTAGTCCTTCATCTGAAGTTAAACGGCTAGCGGTGCCCAACGACGGTGGCGTGTTGGTCACAACCGACTCCACCATTACGGAAAAGGAGATTGCTGAGGAGCGCGAGAGCATAGTACTTCGGCTTCACGCGGCCTACTTGAACTTGAGCGACCAGATGAGCGAGTTTCAAAGCCAGTGGGACGAGAATCCTGCATTGGCCTTCGTTATCAGCGCACGAGAAGGTTGGAGCGCTGGTGGTGCCGACTGGCTCAGCGATCAGGCAGAATTGTTTGAGGCTAAACTGTGGATCGACTTGGGCGGCAAGATTAGAGATGCGGCTGGTACTGCATACGATCGCCTTGCCGGCTATGGCAAACAGCGCTATACCGCGTTGCACGAAGAGCTGAGCAAACATATTGAACATCCTGACGATACGCTGTACAACTGGGCTTGGTGGCAGAGGGCGATTGAGCAAAAAGCAGGCGATCTGACAAGGGAACAAATCGCGCGGCTAGGGGGCGCCCGACAGTCTATTGAAACGACGGCCAAGTCGGTGCTGGAAAGTGCGGCGAAGGCGCAAAAAATTTATCAACACCGTGAAGCAATTCTCAATCTGCCAATATTGATCGCCAATGGCGAACCTCGTCCAATTCAGGCATTCGTAGACACAGTATTGGCCGACATCGATCCGGCGCTTGCGAAGGCAATCCGTAACGATCCGAATTTTGCTGTGGTTTTGGAGATCATTGCCGACCACGACAGCGCGCTGAGCTATTTGTCCTATGTCGGCCTGATGCTTGAAGCCATTCCGCCCAATTTTTATGCCTATGTGGCGGGCAAAGGCAGTGCTTACCTGATGATCGAAGTGGTTCTACTTATCGTGACCGCGTTGCTGAGCGCTGGAGCGGCTGCGGCGGCGAGGATCTCGATGCTGATTGCGAGGTTTGCCGCAGCAGGAGTCAAGGTGGCCACGGCCAATCGGCGCCTTAGGCGTGCCAAAGCGGCAATCGACGCGTTCGTTCGCACTCTCAGCGATTTGTCCCAAGCGGTAGATGATTTGCACAATCTAGGTGCGAAACTGGTGCAGGCGCGCAGCAAAAACCTGGTGGTGAAAGGAAGTACCAAGTCCACGTTACAAGCTAGAAAAACGGCGATCAAGCGAAACAAGAAATGCAGGTTATGTGGTAGCGCCGAGCATACTACTCCGCGCCGCAGGCCAGGCAACGTCGAATACGATTAACTCTCTCACCATAGCAATGACCATCACACTCGGAAAATCAGCCAAGGACAGCAAGTACCTGAAGCGGATCAAAGACGCGATTGAAGGGGATGATACTCATCCGCGCAATAACGGCGTCTTAATGCAGGCTCACCATGTGATTTCGGGTGAGGGAATGAAGCGCTCTGGGCTGGGCAAGAAGATCGAAAAATTCGGTTACGATATCAATCTATTACCCAACCTGGTGTTCATTCCCTGCACCTTACAGGGGGCTTGTTACTTGGGCGTGCAGCCGCATCGTGGCAATCACACTGCTAAGGTAGATCAGGATGATTACGATGATGATAGCGAGCCCAAAAGCTATCACGATATCGTTAGCAGAAAAATCGTGGCGTTACAATTGCCCATGGATAAGGCTTGTTCAGGGCGAGACGATGCACGCATTCAGGAAATCCAAGAGAAGCTAGATAGCTTGAGCAAGGATCTCACTAACATGATCCAGCGTAAACCTACCGAAGCGCCTCTGACTAACATTGCCCGCCATTTTTCACCAAGAAATCCCATCGGATGCGGAGGTGTGGACTCGGTGCAATCGCACAAGGGCCTGCAGCACTGCGCCGTCGAGAGGCAGCACCATGGCAACCGTCAGGGTGCTGCGCAAAGAAAAGAAAACATCAAATTCCGGACGGAACAACCTTATAAACTTAAGCCTGGAAGATAGCTATGCAGAATTACGACGAAGATTATTTTTTCATCCGAAAAGAGGACGATGACAGGCTGCCTTCCGTGACGGCCACCGAAGACACTGTGGAGCGTGGCTACACTTATCAGCCTCAGCCTGTGGGCTCAGCGCCCCTGATGTTCTTCAACGGAGCAAAAGACTACGACAAACGCATGGGCATCAAGCCGATCAAGGAGTTGCCGGATATCTTATTTAACGGCAGTTTCCTTTTGGTACGCACGCATATCCGAGATCAACTGATTCAGCTTGAGGTACCTTCGCTTCATATCCACCCCGCAATTTTTATCGGCGATGACGATAAGTGGCACGAGGACTATTGGTTCCTGGCGTTTTCCGAGCGGTTTGATTGCTGGGACAGAGAACGATCTGAACATGAGGAAGAGGCGCTGGAATTGGGCGGCTTCAAGATGCATAGCATGTACACCTACAGCCTAAACAGGGAATTGCTGGACAGTGTGCCACTGGCGCACCGTCTGTTCTTCCAAATGGGTGGAACTCAGGACGCCTTCGTGGTCTGCCATAAGAGTATTGCAAGCCTGTTTCGCAGCAACACCAAGAATGGCGCGCGCCTCCAGTTGATCAAAGACTATTGATCGAACCCGACAGTTTTGCCTCGTCAGGTGCGTGCGCGCCGTCTAAAGAGTCGCTTGCGCCGCTTCTGCGTTTGGTTGAAGAGCACCCATCATGTTCAGGGGACGGTAATGTTGGCTAATACGATGACGTTGGATTGGCAGCAGAAGGGGTGTCCGGCATGTCGGAAGTTGTGGGAATCCGGGCGGAGGCCACAGGCATTGGCGTTGAATCCGCACCTGCAGACACGCCTCTACCGCTGTGCGGTTTGCGGCAGCTACTGGGAGGAAAACGAGCGCTATGCTGATGTTATGCCTGAGAGTACGGTTCGCGCCGACTATTTCCCATGTCGAACTGAATCGCAGAACGATGTATAGCCACGGAGTTAACATTGAGCACACTTGAGACAGCGATCAAGCTGGCCGTCGACGCCCACCAAGGGCAATTCGACAAAGCGGGCAAACCGTATATTCTGCACCCGCTGCGATTGATGATGCAGTGCGAAACCGAGGCGTTGCAGATTGTCGCGGTGCTGCACGACGTGATTGAAGACTCCGACGTCACGCCGGCCACCTTGCGGAGCTTGGGCTTCGCGGACGAGGTAGTCGGGGCGTTGTCTTGCCTGACCAAGCAAAAAGGCGAGGATTATTTCGCATTCATCTCCCGGGCAATGTCCAATCCGCTCGCACGGCGCGTAAAAGAACTCGATTTGATCGACAATATGGACAGCTCGCGCCTCACCGAATTAGGCGATACGGATGTGGCCCGGATGCGGAAATACATGGCGGCACTGGCGCAGCTGCGGGGCTATCGGGGCTGACCGGGAGCGCCTGTGTATAACCCGGCGCTGCGAGAAAAATGAGCAGGATAACTTTTCCGTTTGAAAACATGGGCTTAGCCCTCGCCGGGAAGGCTTGTTAACAAGCTTGTCCACAGTTTCTGTTAACAAATGAAAGCGACCCCAGCCGTTAAATTTGCGCCATGCCTGTGTATAACTCAACATTGCGCGAATTTTAAGCAGGACAAGTTTTTCCTTTAAAAACAGCTACTTGATGCACGGTGGCCGGGCTTCTTAACATGCTTATCCACAGAATCTGTTAACAAAGTCGGGCCCGCTTAGCCGGCGCTGCGCAGGCGCTCTTCGGACAGCAGTTCGATGCTGCGGTAGCCGATGTGGATCGCCCCCAGTTCCTCCAGCAGCTTCAGCTCTTTCGACAAGGTCTGGCGCGAAATGCCCAGCATCATCGCCAGCGCCTCCTGCGACACGGGAACGCGCGGGCGCACCGAGTTGGCCATGGCCGCGTCGCCGCGCGCCAGCAGCAGCAGGCGGCGCACCACGCGCGCGCGGGTGCTGCGCAAGGTCACGTCCTCCATCATGCTGTACATCATGCGCAGCCGCGTGGCCAGCAGGGACGCCACCGCCCGCGCGAACACCGGCCGCTCCATCAGCGCCTGGAAGGCCTCGTGCGGCAGCACTAGCAGCTCGGACGCGCCGATCGAGGTGGCGTCGTGGGTGCGCGGCAAACTGTCGATCAGCGATATCTCGCCGAACCACGTGCCCGGTTCGATCACGCCGAGGATGGCTTCGCGCCCGTCCTCGCGCAAGGTGGACACTTTCAGCGAGCCGCGCAGCACCGCGTACAGGCCGCCGGGCGGATCGCCCTGGCGGAACAGCATCTCGCTGCGCCGCAGCCGCACCGGTTCGGCGCTGTGCAGCATGGCCCCGCGCAGCTCGGCGGGGAGGGTGGCGAACCAGGGGTTGGCGTCGAGGATGGCGGAAGGCATGCGCCGATTGTAAAGAAATTGACAGTCTCCAGTCCAGTGCATCGCGATACTAGCGCAAACAACACAGGAGACACCGCATGAACATCCCATCCGTACAGCACCTCGTCAGCCCGGAAGAATGGCAGCTGCGCGTCGACCTCGCCGCCTGCTACCGGCTGGTCGCCATGCATGGCTGGAGCGACCTGATCTTCACCCACATCAGCGCCCGCATCCCCGGCCCCGAGCACCACTTCCTCATCAATCCCTACGGCCTGATGTTCGACGAGATCACCGCTTCCTCGCTGGTGAAGGTGGACCAGGACTGCAACAAGCTGATCGACTCCCCCTTCCCGGTGAACCCGGCCGGCTTCGTCATCCACAGCGCGGTGCACGCCGCGCGCGAGGACGCGCAGTGCGTGATCCACACCCATACCCGCGCCGGCGTGGCCGTCAGCGCGCAGAAGTGCGGCGTGCTGCCGATCTCGCAGCAATCGACCTTTGTGCTGGCGTCGCTGGCCTATCACGACTACGAAGGCGTGGCCTTCCGCGACGAGGAAAAGCCGCGCCTGCAGGACGACCTGGGCCGTGCCAACTTCCTCATGCTGCGCAACCACGGCCTGCTCACCTGCGGCAGCACCATCGCCGACACGTTCCTGGCCATGTACATCTTCGAGTCCGCTTGCCAGATCCAGCTGGCCGCGCAGGCGGGCGGCGAACTGGTCCAGGTCCATCCGCAGATCGCGCAAGGCGTGGCCGAAGCCATGCGCGTGCAGACCAGCGGCCTCGGCGGCGCGTTCGCCTGGCCGGCGCTGATACGCAAGCTCGACAAACTCGACGCGGGCTACCGCACCTGATACGCTGAGCGTCCCATAATAATTACAGCGCGCCGCGTCAGGCGGCCGCAGGAGACCAGGCCATGCAAGGCGATATCGTATCCACACTACTGCTGCCGGCGTCGCTGGCGTTCATCATGTTCTCGCTCGGACTCGGGCTCACGCCGGGCGATTTCTCGCGCATCGTCAAGCAGCCGCGCGCGCTGCTGGTGGGCGTGCTGTGCCACTTCGTGCTGCTGCCGCTGGTGTGCTTCGGCATGATCAAGCTGGCCGGGCTGACCGGCGCGTTCGCCATCGGCTTCATGATCCTGGCCGCCTGCCCGACCGGCAGCACCTCCAACCTGCTGACCTACATCGCGCGCGGCGACGTGGCGCTGGCGCTCAGCTTCACGGCCGTGGCCAGCGTGCTCACCATCTTCACCTTGCCGCTGGTGGTCAGCTTCGCGCTGGACCATTTCACCGGCAGCGGGCAGGCCGTATCGGCGCCGGTGGGGCAGATGATGGGGCAGATCTTCCTCATGCTCGGCCTGCCGGTATCGATCGGCATGTTCGTGCGCCACAAGCACACCGCCTGGGCTATCGGCTTCGAGCCGAAAGCGGCCAAGGCGGCGACGCTGCTGTTCGTGATCATCGTGCTGGCGGCGGTGGCCAAGAACTGGGTGCTCCTGCGCGACAACTTCGCCACGCTGGCGCCGTTCGCGGTGTGCCTGAACCTGCTGATGCTGGGCTGCGGCTTCGGCGCCGCCTGGCTGGCGCGCCTGTCGCGCCGGCAGTCGGTCACGCTCGGCATCGAGACGGCGGTGCAGAACGCCACGCTGGCGCTGGTCATCGCCAGCACCATGCTCAAGCAGGACGCCATGGCCATCCCGGGCGCCGTGTACGGCGTGCTGATGTACGCCGGCGGCCTGCTGTTCGCGTTCACCATGCGGCGCTTCACTGCCGAAGAGCCGGCAGCGATCCCGCGCGCCGCGTAGCGCAGGTGTGCTACATTTCTGGATAGCGGAGGTAATCATGTCAACGACAACAATTCGCTTGCCAGACGAACTGAAAGCGCGCGTTGCCAGCGCTGCAGAGCGAACCGGCAAGACGGCTCACGGCTTTATCCTCGAAGCCATCGCGGAAAAGACCGATCAGGAAGAGCAAAAGGCGAGTTTCGATGCAGAGGCCGACGCGCGTTTTGCGAAAATCATCGCGTCCGGCAAGACTATTCCATGGGCCGACATGCGCCAGTATCTTGAAGCGCGCATAGAGGGCAAGCCGGCGCCCCGGCCGGTAGCGAAGAAGCGTGGCTGAATATGGCGCGCGTCGAGCTGGCCGCCGAGATCGCAGAGGACTTCGACCGCATTCTGACTCACCTTGTGCAGTACGAAGCCGGCAATGCCGCTGCCCGTGCCATGGAGATTCTGCAGGCGATTGATGTGCTGGAGCACAGTCCTCTGATAGGCAGGTCCGCGCCCCAAGAAAAACGAGAACTGGTCATTGGGCGCAAAAGCCATGGCTACGTGGCGTTATACCAATACCTCGATGCAATAGACACTGTCTACGTTCTGGCTATACGTAGCCAACGCGAGGCAGGGTATGCCCGCGGTTAGCTGGCGGCGAGGTTCTTGAGGACGTCGCTGGCGGAGGGGCTGGTGACGCTGGACTGGACCTGGTTGCGGCCGCCTTCCTTGGCGGCGTACATGGCGCGGTCGGCGGCGACGAACAGGGCTTCGGTGTTTTCCATCTGGTGCGGGTGGATGGTGGCCACGCCCACGCTCAGCGTGATCCACGGCGAGGTGATCGAACGCGGGTGCGGCAGCTGCAGTGCTTCCACGTGGCAGCGGATCGATTCGGCCAGCGCCAGCGCGGAGTCGGCGTCGGTCTCGGCGAACAGCAGCACGAATTCCTCCCCGCCGTAGCGCGCCGCCAGGTCGGTGGCGCGCAGGGCGTGCGCGTTGATGGCTTGCGCCACCTGCTGCAAGCAGACGTCGCCGGCCGCGTGGCCCAGGCTGTCGTTGTAGAGCTTGAAGTGGTCCACGTCCAGCACCACCAGCGACAGCGGCGAGCCGCTGCGCATGGCGCGCTGCCATTCCTTTTCCAGGAAGGTATCGAAGTGGCGCCGGTTGGCGATCTTGGTCAGCGGGTCCACCATGGCGGCGCGCTGCAGCGCGTCCTCGGACATCTTGTGGTGCGTGATGTCGTGCAGCAGGCCGATGAACAGCGGTTGGCGCATGAACATCGGCGTCAGCGTCAAATCCATGCAGACCGAGGTGCCGAACTTGTGCCGGATGATCACTTCCCGCGTGCCGTGGCTGTGCGCGGTTTCCGGGTTGGCGGCGTAGCGCGCGAAGTAGTCCAGGTATTCCTGCGCCACCATGGGATTGAGCAGGTCGAACACGGTCTTGCTGGCCAGTTCGCCCGGCACGTAGCCCAGGTACTTGTCGCAGGCCGGGTTGGTGAACTGGATGCGGCCGTCCGGCTCGATGATGAGCAGGCCTTCGGCCATGGAGTTGACGATGGTGCGCAGCCGCTCGGCCTGCTCCTGCTGGGTTTCCGTGTTCATGCGGATTTTCAGCTGGGTGCGCACGCGGGCGCACACTTCGGCCAGGCGCAGCGGCTTGCCGATGTAGTCCACGCCGCCCGTGTCGAAGCCGGCCACCACGTCTTCCGCCTCGTTCTTGGCGCTCATGAAGATGATGGGGATGCGCGCCGTGAGCGGGTTGGCCTTCAGCTGGCGGCAGGTTTCCAGCCCGTCTATGCCGGGCATCACCACGTCCAGCAGGATCAGGTCCGGGTGCACGCGCTTGGCGATCTGCACCGCGCGCTCGCCCGAGGTGGCGACGAACGTCTGGTAGCCCTGCTCGACCATCATCTTGCGCAGTACGCTCAGATTGGCCGGTGCGTCGTCGACTATCAGGATCGCTGCATCGCGTCGCGGGGAATAGCTGGAACCGCCTGTGGTCATTACTCGTCGCCTGGGTAGAGGGTAACTATCTGTCTAAATCATACCGCTTTGCCAATTCAAATTGTAAAAAAATAAGAGTGGTCGCGAGCGAAAAAAGGGACGAACGTCCGTTATTTTCCGTAATGTTGCTATTGCTGCCATGAAACACCGTAACTTCTGGTAACTTCGGCGATGCGCGAGGCAGTCCATGTTGTTGTTCGGCAACATGATTGTGCGGGAAGGGAGGGAAGCGTGGGCGGCGGACGCGCCCACGCGGTACTACGGGTAGGGCGGCAGCAGCTTACAGGCGCTCAGCGATCAGCTTGCCCAGGATGGCCACGCCGGCGCGGATGCGTTCCGGCGGCACGGTCACGAAGGACAGGCGCAGCGTGTTGGTCTCCGGTTCGTTGGCGTAGAACGGCGAACCCGGCACGAAGGCGACTTTTTGCTTGATGGCTTCGTCCAGCAGCTCCATCGCATTGATGTGCTTGGGCAGGTTCACCCAGATGAACATGCCGCCTTCCGGCTTGGTCCAGGTGGCGCTGGCCGGGAAGTGTTCGGCCATGGCGTCCAGCATGCACTGGCACTGGTCGCCGTACAGGGTGCGGATGGTGGGGATGTGCTGGTCCAGGAAGCCGTCCTTGATCACTTCGTGCACCACCATCTGCGTCAGCTGCGAGGTGTGCAGGTCGGCGGCCTGCTTGGCCAGTTCCAGGCGGCGCACCAGCGCCAGCGGGGCCACCACGTAGCCCAGGCGGATGCCGGGGGTCAGCACCTTGGAGAACGAACCCATGTAGATCACGCCGTCCGGGTTCATGGCCACCATCTTCGGCGCCGGCTCGCCCTTGTAGCTCAGGGCGCCATACGGGTCGTCTTCCACCAGCGGCACGCCGAGGCGGGCGCAGGTTTCCACCAGTTCCAGGCGGCGCTCGACGGACAGGCTGCGGCCGGTCGGGTTCTGGAAGTTCGGCAGCGCGTACAGCAGGCGCGCGCCGGCGGCCACGTTGTTCAGCGACGACGGCACCAGGCCGTGCTCGTCGGTGTCCACCGACACGAAATTCGGGCGGTACACCGAGAACGCCTGCAGCGCGCCCAGGTAGGACGGCGTTTCCACCAGCACTTTGCTGCCTTCGTCCACCAGCACTTTGCCCAGCAGGTCCAGCGCTTGCTGGGAGCCGGAGGTCATCAGCACTTGCTCCGGCACGATCTTGGCGCCGTTCTTGGACAGCGAATCGGCAATCCACTGGCGCAGCGGCAGGTAGCCATCGGTCGGGCCGTACTGCAGGGCCACTTTACCTTGTTCGCGCAGCACCTTGTCGAAGGCCGCCTGCATGCGTTCCACCGGGAAGGTGGCGGGCGAAGGCAGGCCGCCGGCGAAGGAGATGATCTCCGGCTGCTGGGTTACCTTCAGGATCTCGCGGATGAAGGAGCTTTGCATCTGGCTGGCGCGTTCGGAGAACTGCCACTGGAATGGATGGGGGTTTTCGATTTTCATACGGTTGCTCTCAGAGGAAGTCGGCGGACAGCGTCCAGCCGATGAACAAGCGCGCTTGTGGCGGCCGTGAAAGAGCGGCGCCGGGTGGGCGCCGCCTGTATCTTGTAAATTAGGCGATCTCGGCGATCAGTTCAATTTCAACGCACGAGCCGCGCGGAATCTGCGCCACGCCGAAAGCGGAGCGCGCATGCTTGCCGGCGTCGCCGAACACTTCGCCCAGCAGCTCGGAGGCGCCGTTGGTGACCAGGTGCTGTTCGGTGTAGTCGGGGGTGGAGTTCACCAGGCTCATCAGCTTGACGATGCGCTTGACGCGGGTCAGGTCGCCGCCGCAGGCCGCCTGCAGCGTGCCGATCAGGTCGATGGCGATGGCGCGTGCCGCCTGCTGGCCTTCCTCGGTGGTAATGTTCTTGCCCAGCTGGCCTACCCACGGGTTGCCGTCGGCTTTTTTGGCGATGTGGCCGGAGATGAATACCAAGTTGCCGGTTTGCACGTACATGACGTAGGCCGCGACAGGAGCTGCCGGTGGAGCCAGGGTGATATCGAGCGATTTGAGTTTTTCGTAGACGGACATTTTGGTATTCCAGAAAAGTTGCGAAAGTGGCTGCGGGTTGTTTTTATCAGGCCGCGAGACCGATATTGTACGTCTTTCTAGCTGCGGATCTGCATTTTGCGGCCCATAGCAACTACGGAAATAACGGCCAAAGCGAACAGAATATTGCTGAATTCAATACTTTCCCCCAAAACCAGCGCCGCGCCGACGATGGACAGGAAGGGCTGCACCAGCTGCACCTGGCCCACGCGTGCCACCCCGCCCAGCGCCATGCCGCGGTACCAGAAGAAGAATCCGATAAACATGGAGAACACCGACACGTAGGCGAAACCGCCCCAGGCGCGGGCGCCGGCGTGCAGCATGGCGTCCCATTCACCCCACGACTGCCACAGCACCACCGGCAGCACCAGCGGCGCCGAGACCACCAGCGCCCAGCTGATCACCTGCTGCCCGCCCAGGCTCTTGGACAGCTGGCCGCCTTCGGCGTAGCCCATGGCCGCCAGCAGCACCGCGCCGAACACGGCCAGGTCGGCCAGGTGCAGGCTGCCGCCGCTCTGGAACAGGGCGAAGCCGGCCACCAGCGAGGAGCCGAGCAGCGCCATCAGCCAGAAGCCGAGCGACGGCTTTTCATAGCCGCGCAGGGCCGAGAACATGGCGGTGGCCAGCGGCAGCACGCCCACCAGCACCGCGCCGTGCGAGGCCGGCAGCGTGCGCATGGCGATCGAGGTCAGCCAGGGGAAGCCGATCACGCAGCCGAGCGACACCATGGCCAGCTGCGGCAGCGCGGCGCGCGGCGGCAGCGGGGCGCGTCTCCACAGCAGCCACAGGCCGGCCAGCAGCGCCGCCACCAGCGCGCGCCCCAGCGCCACGAAGGACGGCTCGAAGGCCGCCACCGCCATGCGGGTGAAGGGCAGCGTCAGGCTGAAGATGGCCACGCCGGCCAGGCCGAGCAGCATGCCCCTGGTTTCGGCGGACAGGCCGCCGGGCAGGCTGGCGGGCGGCAGGGCGGCGATGACGGGATCCGGATTGGCCATCTCAATCCCCCAGCAGCACGCGGCGGAACAGCTCGGCGTCCACGTTGGCGCCGGTCAGCGGCAGGCCGATCTTGCGGCCGCGCACGCGCTGCTCGTCCTTTAGCTTCATGGCAGCGGCCAGCGCCGCCGCGCCCGCACCTTCAGCCAGGTTGTGCGTGGTGCGGTAGTACAGGCGCATGGCGTGGGCCACGTCGTCGTCGGTCACGCTCACCACGTCGTCCACGAATTCGAAGATCATCTCCAGCGACTGCGCGTCCGGCACGCGGCAGGCCATGCCGTCGGCAATCACGGTGCTCACGTCCGCTTCCACGCTGGCGCGCGCGCGGAACGACAGCTGGTAGGCCGGCGCGTGTTTGGACACCACGCCGATGATGCGCAGGCTGCGTTGCAGCCCCAGCGCCTGGCGCGCCGCGATCGCCGCGCAGATGCCCGAACCCTGGCCGATCGGCACGAACACCGTTTCCAGGTCCGGCTGCGCGCGCAGCAGTTCCAGCCAGCCGCTGGCCACGCCGGCCACCAGGTCCGGGTGGAAGGAGGGCACCATGTGCAGGCCGTCGCGCGCCGCCAGCATCTGCGCGTGTTCGCGCGCGGCCTGGAAGTCGTCGCCGTGCTCGATCAGCTCGGCGCCCAGCGCCCGCATGGCGGCGTTCTTCTCTACGCTGTTGCCGCGCGGGACCACGATGGTGGCGCCCAGCCCGTGCCGCCTCGCCGCGAACGCCAGCGACTGGCCGTGGTTGCCGCGCGTGGCCGAAATGATGCCGGCCAGGCCGGGCTCGCGCTCCGCCAGCGCCTTCATGTACACCAGCCCGCCGCGCACCTTGAACGCGCCGATGGGCGTATGGTTCTCGTGCTTCACCCAGGCTTGCGCACCCAGTGCCGCGTTCAGCAAAGGCCAGGAAAATTGCGGCGTGGCGGGCATGGCGCCGTAAACGGTGGCTGCGGCGGCGTCGAGCTGGGCGAGGGTAGGCAGGTACATGGTTCGCTTTCAAAGGTTGATGATGTATCCTATGTGAGAACACCAGTACAGTGCCGGTACACTTTTCTACATAATTTCACATACTGTGATGGCGAAATGACCAATACAAAGCTGCAGGGTGCACCTGAACACCCGATTGCACAGGAGGCGGCGCGGCCGGTGCGCGCCAGGCCGATTCCACTGGTTCCGCGGATGGCGCTGCTGTCGCGCGAATCGGGCGAATCGCTGATCGACCAGATCGTGCGCTCGGTGGCGGCGCGCATCGACGACAAGCTGCTGCGCAGCGGCGCGCGCATGCCGTCCATCCGCCAGTTCGCCACCGCGCACGGGGTGTCGCCGTTCACCGTGGTGGCCGGCTACGACAAGCTGGTGGCGCGCGGCTACCTGGAGTCGCGCCGGGGCGCGGGCTTCTTCGTGCGCGAGCGCTCGCCGATGAACGCGGGCGAACGCTCCTCGCCGGCGGGCGGCGTGCTGGCCACCTTGTCCTCCCCGGCCGGCGGCGACGGCGGCCAGCTGGACGTGGTCTGGCTGGTGCGCAATATGTTCCGCCAGGTGCCGCACCAGCAAATGCCGGGCGCCGGCGTGCTGCCGTCCGAGTGGCTGGACGGCGCCAGCATCGCCAACGCGCTGCGCGCCATCAGCCGCCAGAACCCGGCGCAACTGGTCAACTACGGCGTGCCGCAAGGCTTTCTGCCGCTGCGCCAGCAGCTCCAGCACAAGCTGGGCGAGCTGGAAATTTCCGCTCCGCCGGAGCAGATCGTCACCACGGCGGGCGTGACGCAGGCGCTAGACCTGGTGGCGCGCGAGTTCACGCTGCCAGGCGACACCATCTTCGTCGACGACCCGGCCTGGTTCCTGATGTTCGGCTCCTTCGCCGCGCTGGGCGCCAAGGTGGTGGGCATTCCGCGCCTGGCGGACGGCCCGGACATCGCCCAGCTGGCGCAGCTGGCGGCGCTGCACAAGCCGCGCCTGTACGTCATCAACTCGGTGCTGCACAACCCCAGTTCCACCTCGCTGTCCGCCGCCAAGGCCTTCCAGGTGCTGCGCCTGGCCGAGGAACACGGCTTCACCGTGGTGGAGGACGACATCTATTGCGACCTGCACCCCGGCAGCGCGGTGCAGCCGGCCACCCGCCTGGCCGCGCTGGACCAGCTGAACCGCGTGATCTACCTGGGCGGCTTCTCCAAGACCATGGCCGCCAACCTGCGCGTGGGCTTCATCGCCACCAAGCCGGAATGGGCGCAGCGCCTGGCCGACCGCAAGATGCTGTCCACCCTCACCACCGGCGAAATCGGCGAGCGGGTGGTGTACAAGATCCTGTCCGAAGGGCTGTACCGCAAGCACGTGGACCGCATCCGCGCGCGGCTGGACGCGCTGCGCGGGCGCACCTTGCGCCAGATGGAACGGGTGGGCCTGACGGTGGACGTGGCGGCGCCGGCCGGCATGTTCGTGTGGGCCGACGCGGGCCGCGACACCAACGTGCTGACCGCCCACGCCATGGCCGAAAACCTGCTGCTGGCGCCGGGCAGCCTGTTCTCGCCCAGCCAGCTGCCGTCCACCCGCATGCGCCTGAACCTGGCCGCCATGCAGGACCCGGCGGTGTGGCGCTTCCTGGAACGGGAACTGAAGGGGTAGCGCAGACGTGGCGCAGACGTAGCGCCGCGCTGCCAGATTACGCCAATTGTTACGCACACTGTATGCGCTGCATCACGGTTTTATGAAAATAAAAATATAGATTAAAAATCAACTACACTCGCCGATCCCTTACTAAAATGGGTTACATCAACCCTGGAGATACGGATCATGCGAGTCATCCCCATCGTGGCGCCAGCCCTGCTGGCGCTCATCTGCGCCTTCGCGCAGGCCGCGCCGCTCTACACGCTGCGCACCATCGCGCCGGTCGGCTACCCCAACGGGCTTGTGCTGACGGGCATTAACAACCAGGGCGTGGTGCTCGGCAATGAATGGCGCGAAGAGACGCACGCGTCCACCGGTTTCATCGAGCGCAACGGCCAGCGCACCTGGCTCGACACCCTGATGTTCGCTTCCGGCATCAACGACGCCGGCGCCATCGGCGGCACCGCCGGCGACATCATCACCGCCGGCTACGTGGTGGACGGCGCCGGCACCGCCGTCATGCTGCCGCCGATGCAGCCGCAGGGCTCGGTCAGCGTGGCGGCGCTGAACGGGAAGGGCCACGCGGTGGGCTCGGCGGACGTCATTTACCACCCCGACGGCGGCGGGCCGTACGGCCAGGGCAGCTTCGACAGCCACGCCTACGTCTACCGTGACGGCGCCATGACCGACCTCGGCACGCTGGGCGGCCACCTCTACAGCCATGCAGCCGCCATCAACGCGGACGGCGCCGTGGCCGGGCATTCGCGCGAGCTCGCCGGCTACGGCATCCGGCGCGCCTTCCTGCATGACGGCGCCGGGATGGTCGACCTGGGCACGCTGGGCGGCGCCGAGAGCTGGGCCACCGGCATCAACGACAGCGGCGCGGTGGTGGGCGTCAGCCGCCTGGCGGGCGAGGGCGTGCATGCCTTCCTGTATGCAGACGGTGCAATGATCGACCTGAATCCCGGCGGCGCCGACAGCGAAGCCTTCGACATCAACAACGCGGGCCAGGTGGTGGGGCGCGGCAAGGGCGGCGGCTTCCTGTACGCGAACGGCGTGATGACCGACCTCGACACGCTGATCGCGCCCGGCGAATGGCATATCGCCAGCGCGGTCGGCATCAACGACCTGGGGCAGATCGTCGGGCAGGCCTGCAACGGCTATGGCGAATGCGTCGGCGCGCTGCTGTCGCCGGTGCCCGAACCGGCAACGTACGGCATGCTGCTGGGCGGCCTGGCGGTGCTGGGCGCCGCAATCAGGCGGCGGCGTCCTGCGCGCCGTGCCCCGGCGCCAGCCCCGGCCGCGTAAAAAGTTGCTGGAAAGCCCTTGAAATAGGTCCCTGCATCCTCATCTGGCGGGGGTGAAGCAACACCCCCATAACATGTAGACTATTGAGGTAAAAATGGCTGACCACGAAAAGCAAACACTGGGTTTTCAAGCTGAAGTCAAGCAGCTGCTGCAGTTGATGATTCATTCCCTGTACTCGAACAAGGAAATCTTCCTGCGCGAACTGATCTCGAACGCGTCCGACGCGTCCGACAAGCTGCGCTTCGAGGCGATCAACAACGACGCGCTGTACGGCAACGATCACGAACTGAAAATCAAGGTCAGCTTCGACAAAGCGGCCCGCACCATCACCATTTCGGACAACGGCATCGGCATGAGCCGCGAGGACGCCATTTCGCACCTGGGCACCATCGCCAAGTCCGGCACCAAGGAATTCTTCGGCAAACTGTCCGGCGACCAGCAGGCCGACGCGGCCCTGATCGGCCAGTTCGGCGTGGGCTTCTACTCCGGCTTCATCGTGGCCGACAAGATCACCGTGGAAACCCGCCGCGCGGGCCTGGACGCTTCCGAAGGCGTGCGCTGGGAATCGGCCGGCGAGGGCGACTACTCGGTCGAGCAGATCGACAAGCCGTCGCGCGGCACCGACATCATCCTGCACCTGCGCGAAGGCGAGGACGAGCTGCTGTCGTCGTGGAAGATCAAGTCCATCATCCGCAAATACTCCGACCACATCTCCCTGCCTATCGTGATGGCCAAGGAAGAGTGGGACGACGAGAAGAAGGAAACCGTCGTCAAGGACGAACTGGAAACCGTGAACCAGGCCAGCGCGCTGTGGGCCCGCAACCGCGCCGACATCACGCCGGAACAGTACGACGAGTTCTACAAGCACGTGTCGCACGACTTCGCCGCGCCGCTGACCTACACCCACAACCGGGTGGAAGGCCGCAGCGAATACACGCAGCTGCTGTACATCCCGGCCAAGGCCCCATTCGACCTGTGGGACCGCAACAAGCGCGGCGGCATCAAGCTGTACGTCAAGCGCGTGTTCATCATGGACGACGCCGAACAGCTGATGCCGACCTACCTGCGCTTCGTCAAAGGCGTGATCGACTCGGCCGACCTGCCGCTGAACGTATCGCGTGAAATCCTGCAGGAATCGCGCGACGTGAAAGTGATACGCGACGGCTCCACCAAGCGCGTGATCGGCATGCTGGAAGAGCTGGCCAACGCCGACGAGCAGGAAAAGAAAGACAAGTACGCCGCCTTCTGGACCGAATTCGGCCAGGTGCTGAAAGAAGGCGTGGGCGAGGACGCCACCAACAAGGACCGCCTGGCCAAGCTGCTGCGCTTCGCCTCGACCAACGCCGACAGCGACGAGCAGACCGTGTCGCTGGCCGACTACGTGGCGCGCATGAAGGAAGGCCAGGACAAGATCTACTACGTCACCGCCGACAACTACAAGGCCGCGAAAAACAGCCCGCACCTGGAAATCTTCCGCAAGAAGGGCGTGGAAGTGATCCTGATGACGGACCGCGTGGACGAGTGGATGCTGTCCTTCCTGACCGAGTTCGAAGGCAAGGAACTGGTGTCGGTGGCCAAGGGCGGCCTGGACCTGGGCTCGCTGGAAGACGAAGCCGAGAAGAAGGAGCACCAGGAAACCGAGACCTCGTACAAGGAGCTGACCGAGAAGATGAAGACCGCGCTGGCCGACAAAGCCAAGGAAGTGCGCGTGACCTTCCGCCTGACCGACTCGCCGGCCTGCCTGGTGGCGGACGAGCATGAGCTGTCGGGCAACCTGCTGCGCATGCTGAAAGCGGCGGGCCAGGCTGCGCCTGAATCGAAACCCATCCTCGAGATCAACCCGAACCACCCGCTGGTGACGCGCCTGAAGTATGAAAACGCGGACAGCGCGCAGTTCGCGGACTGGGCGCACATCCTGTTCGACCAGGCGCTGCTGGCCGAAGGCGGTTCGCTGGCCGATCCGGCCACCTTCGTCAAACGCCTGAACGAAATGCTGCTGAGCGGCGCGGCCAAGTAATCCGCACCGCCCGCAAAGTCGAAAAACCGCTGAAGCCGGCGCCCCGCACAGGGCGCCGGCTTTTTTATTGGCAGCTCAGGACAGCCTGCGGCGCAGGCCCAGCACCGCCGGTATCCCCAGCAGCAGCATGGCCCATGTGCCCGGCTCCGGTATCGGCGCCAGGTTGCCGCGGATCTCGCCCCCCGAGTACAGGTTGCTGTGGATGTTGAGATAGGCCGAGCCGCTGGCCAGCCCGGCGCCCAGGGCCGCTTCGGCGCCGGCCGTGGTGCCGCCGTTATTGGCCAGGAAGGTCGGACTCCAGCTGGAGGCCAGGGTGGTGTCGTAGCTCATCGAATACGAGCCGCTGCTCACGCCCAGCGGGAAGCCACTGAAGGTGGGCGTTTCGCTGGCCACGCCGGCATTGCCGGTGCCCGGCACGGCGGTGCAGCAGTGGATGTGGGCGGCGGTGGTGGTGCCGAGCAGGCCGCTGAAGGTCATGTTCACGACCAGCGTGTGGGCGTCCATGTCGAACACGACGATGGTGGAGCCGGTGGCCGGCGAGGGAACCGGCGGCGACTCCGCCGCGCCGCTCAGCGTGCCGATATATGCGACTGGCGCGGCGCTGGCGGCCGCAGCCGCCAGCATCAGGGCGCAGAATGCCAAACCGATCTTTATTGGTGCCTTTATTGGTGTCTTCATGGCGCAACCTTTCGTCGAGAGTGGGGCAGGGAACCCAACTTCTTCACTATAGGCTGCAATCAAAATAATGCAAAGATTGCAATATTCCAATGCTCTGCATCATTACTCTACCGTTGCGTCCTAGAGCGCGGTGCGCAGCGCGAACAGTTCCGGGAACAGCACCACGTCCAGCATCTTGCGCAGGTAGCTGACGCCGGCGGTGCCGCCGGTGCCGGTCTTGAAGCCGATGATGCGCTCGACCGTGGTGACGTGGCGGAAGCGCCAGAAGCGGAACGCGGTCTCCAGGTCCACCAGCTTCTCGGCCAGCTCGTACAGCGCCCAGTGTTTGGCCGGGTCGCGGTAGACCGCCAGCCAGGCTTCCTTGACCGACTCGTCGGCTTCGGTCGGCAGGCTGGGGTCGCGCGCCAGGCGCCCGGGGGCGATGTGCAGCCCGGCGCGCGCCAGCAGCTGGATGGCATGGTCGTACACGGACGGCGCGCGCAGCGCCTGCTCCAGGATGGCGTGGTTCTCCGGCGTGGTGGTATGCACGTTGAGCAGGGCGGCGTTCTTGTTGCCAAGAATGAACTCGATCTCGCGGTACTGGAAGGACTGGAAGCCCGACGAGGCGCCCAGGTAGGGGCGGATGGCGGTGTATTCGGGCGGGGTCATGGTGGCCAGCACATCCCAGGCGTGCACCAGCTGGTCCATGATGCGGGCCACGCGGGCCAGCATCTTGAACGCCGGCGACAGTTCGCCTGCCTGCAGGTTGGCGCACACGGCGTGCATTTCGTGCAGCATCAGCTTCATCCACAGCTCGCTGGTCTGGTGCTGGACGATGAACAGCATTTCGTTGTGCTCGGGCGAGAGCGGGTGCTGGGCGGTCAGGATGCGGTCCAGGCCCAGGTAGTCGCCGTAGCTCATGGATTTGCTGAAGTCCATCTGGGCGCCATGCCACTGGGTGTCGCCTGCCTTGCCGGCGCCGCCGGCCGGGGCTGCGGCGGCCGCGTGCATCGGGCAGCCGCTGGGGATATCTTTGTTGTCGCTCATTACTTGCTTTCTCAGGTCACGGCGCCGCGCTCGGCGGCCACGTCGTAGTCTTCATTATCCAGGATCTGCTTCAGGACCTCGACCGCGTCCCACACGTCGGCGTAGCTGGTGTATAGCGGCGTGAAGCCGAAGCGCATGATTTCCGGTTCGCGGTAGTCGCCGATCACGCCGCGCGCGATCAGGGCGCTCATGACGGCGTAGCCGTGCGGGTGGGTGAAGCTGACCTGGCTGCCGCGCTGCGCGTGCGCGCGCGGGGTGACCAGGCCCAGCGGGTGGCCGCCGCAGCGCGCCTCCACCAGTTCGATGAACAGGTCGGTCAGCGCCAGCGACTTGGCGCGGATGGCGGCCATGCCGGTCTGCTCGAACAGCTCCAGCCCGCATTCCACCATGGCCAGCGACACGATGGGCTGGGTGCCGCACAGCGCGCGGCCGATGCCGGCGGTGGGTTCGAAGTCGGGCGCCATGGCGAACGGGGCGGCGTGGCCCCACCAGCCGGACAGCGGCTGCGTGAACGCGGCCTGGTGCTTTTTCGGCACCCAGATGAAGGCCGGGGCGCCGGGTCCGCCGTTCAGGTACTTATATGTGCAGCCGACCGCGAAATCGGCGTTGGCGGCGTTCAAGTCCACCGGCACTGCGCCGGCCGAGTGCGCCAGGTCCCACACCACCACGGCGCCGCGCGCCTGGGCCAGGGCGGTGACGGCGGCCATGTCGTGCTGGTAGCCGGTGCGGTAGTTGACGTGGGTGAGCATCAGCACGGCGGTGTCGCTGTCGACGGCGGCCGGGATCTCGTCCACGCTGTCGACCAGCTTGACGGTGTAGCCGCGCTCGAGCCAGCTCGACAGGCCCTGCGCCATATAGATGTCGGTCGGGAAGTTGCTGCGCTCGGTGACGATGACGCGGCGGGTGGCGCGCGCCGGCGTCTGCGCCTGCAGGTGCACGGCGGCGGCCAGCGCCTTGAACAGGTTCAGCGAGGTGGTGTCGGTCACCACCACTTCGCCGCCGGCGGCGCCGATCAGCGGCGCCAGGCGGTTGCCCAGGCGCTTGGGCAGGTCGAACCAGCCGGCCGTGTTCCAGCTCTTGATCAGGTCTTTGCCCCATTCGCGGGCGATGACGTCCTGGGCGCGGGCCAACGCCGCTTTGGGGCGGGCGCCCAGGGAGTTGCCATCCAGGTAGATCACGCCGGTGGGCAGATCGAACTGGTCGCGCAGGGCGGCGAGCGGATCTTGCGCGTCGCGGGCCAGGCAGTCGTTGCGGTTGGTCTGTGCAGTCATTGCTTTAGGCTTCAACTAGTGTGGGGATGGCGAAGTGTAGCAAACCGCGGGCGGCTGCGAGCTGATTTGAACATTTTCGAAAAAAAATTCAAAAAAAGTTCACGGCAACCCTAAAGTTCCCGGAAACGCCGCCGTTACCCGTTCTAGATTCGCCGCAAAGCGTCTCCCGGGAGTTGTTGGGGTAGCAAGAAAAAACTTCAAAAATATTCAAAAATATTTGCGATGGACCCTAAAGTTCCTCAAAACCGTGCCGTTACCGGTTTAGATGTAGCAAAAAAGAGTCAGAATACCCCTCTGTTTTTTGCCTGAAAACAAGGTTGTATCTTGGAAGTAAGAAGTCCGCAAACCCGCACCAGTACTGGTGTTGCCCTATGATCGCCCTGCGTTTGTCAGATAAACGCTGACAGGGCGCGTCCGCCATTCCCTGACCCAAAATACAGCCGTCGTCCGCTTCTCGCGCTGTGTCCGCTCCAGCAGAATGTATCTCAACGGAAACGCAATTGCGTTACTAACGAGTTCTGACGAGGAGATGGAAATGACTGCGAACGACATGATGGCTGAGATCCGCGATGCAAACCTGAGCTATTTGATGCTGGCTCAGCAGATGATCCGTGCCGACAAAGTGACCGCCGTCTTCCGCCTGGGCATCTCGGCCGACATCGCCGACCTGATCGAAGGCATGAGCAACGCGCAGATCCTGAAACTGGCAGGCGGCAACATGATGCTGGCCCGCTTCCGCTTCGACGACGGCGCCATCCTCGGCATGCTGACCAACTACAATAAAGACCGTTCGCTGGCCCAGTCGCACGCCGCCATCCTGATGGCCGGCCAGCCAGCCGAAGAAATCGCTTAAGATTCCCGCTTCAGATTCGATTCGTCTACCCAGGTTCCAGGAGCACACATGAGCAAGAAGAGCGTCGTTAGCGAAGCGCAGGAAATCCAGCTGGCCATCGAGCTGATCAACCTGGGCGCGCGCCTGCAACTGCTGGAATCGGAAGTGTCGCTGTCGCGCGAGCGCCTGCTCAAGCTGTACAAGGAGCTGCGCGGCGTGTCGCCGCCCAAGGGCATGCTGCCGTTCTCCACCGACTGGTTCCTGACCTGGCAGCCCAACATCCATTCCTCGCTGTTCATCAACATCCACAGCTTCCTGGTGCTGCACGCCGGCGCCGCCGGCATCCAGGCCGTGATGAAGGCATACCAGCTCTACCTCGAACAAATGCCGCCGGAACCCGGCCAGGAAGCCGTGCTGTCGCTGACGCGCGCCTGGACCCTGGTGCGCTTCTTTAACAGCGACATGCTGAAGCTGGCCCCGTGCGGCAAATGCCAGGGCAAGTTCGTGGTCAACAGCATGGACCTGCACGGCGGCTATGTGTGCGGTCTGTGCCACATGCCTTCGCGCGCCGGCAAGACCAAAAAAGCCAAAGAAGACGCGCTCGCCGCTTGAGCTCCCCCATCGCCATCTTCCTCGCCGGCCGGGGCAGGGCACGGGCATGAGCCTTAGCCTTAGCCTGCGCCGGCTCGCGCGCGTCCCGGCCCTGCGCGCCGCGCTGATCCAGGCCGGCGCCTATCCGCTCACGCTGATCGTCATCTACCTGCTGGCCACGCTGGGCCTGAAGCCCGGCCTGCCGGACGTGGCGGTGGTGCAGGGCGCGCTGGCCGCCTTGCTCACCGTGCGCTACGGCCTGGCGCCGTGGTGGCGCCTGATCCAGCTGCTGTTCCCGCTGGCGCTGGTGGCCGCCGGCACGCTGGCGCTGCCGCCGGCTTTCTATTTAATAGTGTTCGTGGTGCTGATGGGCCTGTTCTGGTCCACCTACCGCACCCAGGTGCCGCTGTACCCGTCCAATCCGGCCGTGTGGGCGGCGGTGGAGGCCGAGCTGCCCGCCACGCCCGGCCTGCGGCTGATCGACATCGGCAGCGGCATGGGCGGCATGGCGCTGCACCTGGCGCGCGCACGGCCGGACGCGCAGGTGACCGGCATCGAGCTGGCGCCGCTGCCCTGGCTGTATTCGCGGCTGCGCGCCGCCCTCAGCGGCAGCCGCGCCACCTTTGTGCGCGGCGACTACGAGCAGCTCCATTTCGGCGACTACGACATGGTGTTCGCCTACCTGTCGCCGGCCGTCATGAGCGGACTGTGGGCCAAGGCCGAGGTGGAGATGCGGCCCGGCAGCTTGCTGATCAGCTATGAATTCCAGATCGACGCTTGTCCGCCCGTCAAGACCATAGTTACCACAGAGCACGGCCCCGCGCTCTACGTCTGGCGCTTTTAACGCGTCTTTTGCTTGCCCGGCCCCCCTGTCTCACGCTATTGTAGTTCTACCTGTTAATTTAGCGTTCCCCTATCATTCTTCGGAGCTGGCACTCTTGTTAGTCATACTTGGATATTTCGTCGTCCTCGCTTGCGTGTTCGGCGGCTTCGCCGCCGCCGGCGGGCACTTGGCCTCACTGTTTCAGCCCATAGAATTGCTGCAGATCGGCGGCGCCGCAGTCGGCGCTTTTTTTGTCGGTAATAACAGCAAGGCCATCAAAGCCACGCTGGCCGCCGTCCCCGGCCTGTTCCGCGGCTCGCGCCACACCAAAGACCTGTACATGGAACTGATGTCGCTGATGTTCGACGTCCTGTCCAAGGTGCGCAAGGAGGGCTTGATGTCGATCGAGGGCGACATCGACTCGCCCAACGAGAGCCCGCTGTTCAGCAAATACCCTTCCGTGCTGGCGGACCACCACATAGTCGAATTCATGACTGACTATCTGCGGCTGATGGTGTCGGGGAATATGGATGCGTTCCAGATCGAAAACCTGATGGACAACGAGATCGAGACCCACCACCACGAGGGCATGGTGCCGGCCGGCGCGATCGCCAAGCTGGGCGACGGCATGCCGGCGTTCGGCATCGTGGCTTGCGTGATGGGCGTGGTGCACACCATGGAATCGGTCGGCATTCCGCCGTCCGAGCTGGGCCTGCTGATCGCCAAGGCGCTGGTCGGCACCTTCCTCGGCATCTTGCTGGCGTACGGCTTTGTCGGCCCGCTGGCCGGGCTGCACGAGCAGAAGCTGGAAGAAGAGACCAAGATGTACCAGTGCGTGAAAGTGACGCTGCTGGCCAGCCTGAACGGCTACGCGCCGGCGCTGGCCATCGAGTTCGGCCGCAAGGTGCTGTACTCGACCGAGCGTCCGACGTTCGCCGAGTTAGAGGACCACATCAAAAAATCCAAAACCAAATAAGCCCGGCTTGGCGTATGATTCGTAACATTATTGAATTATGGAAACACTGAGGAATCGACATGGCTGACGAGGGCTTGCGGCCGATAGTTGTCAAGCGCATCAAGAAAGGCGGCCATGCCCACCATGGCGGCGCCTGGAAAATCGCGTACGCCGACTTCGTGACCGCCATGATGGCCTTCTTCCTGCTGATGTGGCTGCTGGGCTCGACCACCAAGGGCGACTTGAACGGCATTTCGGAGTACTTCAAGACGCCGCTCAAGGTGGCCATGCAGGGCGGTTCCGGCAGCGGCGACAGCTCGTCCGTCATTCCCGGCGGCGGCAAGGACCTGACGCGCAAGGAAGGCCAGGTCAAGCTGGCCGACGACCCAACCGTCAGCAAGAAGACCTTCAACCTGACCGCCGCCAAGGCCGAGCTGGAGCGCCAGGAAACCGAGCGCCTGCAAAAGCTGAAGGAAAAGATCGAGGCCAAGATCGAGAGCAACCCGCTGCTGGCCAAGTATAAGAAGCAGCTGCTGCTGGACTTCACCAGCGAAGGCTTGCGGATCCAGATCGTCGACGAGCAGAACCGGCCCATGTTCGCGCTGGCCAGCGCCCAGCTGCAGCCCTACACCCGCGAGATCCTGCAGGAGATCGGCGTGGTGCTGAACGACGTGCCGAACAAGATCGGCCTGTCCGGCCACACCGATTCCACGCCGTACTTCACCGACGCCGGCTACAGCAACTGGGAACTGTCGGCCGACCGCGCCAACGCCTCGCGCCGCGCGCTGATCGCCGGCGGCATGTCCGACACCAAGATCCTGCGCGTGGTGGGACTGGCCTCGGCGGTGCACCTGGACCGGCTCGATCCCTTCAACCCCATCAACCGCCGCATCAGCATCGTGGTGATGAACAAGAAAACCGAGGACGCGGTGTCGCGCGACAGCGCCAAACTGGACGTGGGCACCGACACCGACGCCACCAATACAGCAGCAGCGGCGGCGGCCGCGGCGGGGCAGCCGGCCGCACCGAACAAGAAGTAGCAACGCCGTAGCACGGCGGGTATCGAGAACGAGACTGATATGACGAGAAAAAAAATCCTGGGCTCCCATGTGAAGCGCCTGCTGTCGGGCGTGTCGGATCACGGGCGGCGCCACCTGACGGAAGTCGAGACGGACCTGATCCAGACCAATCTGCTGCTGGAAGAGGCGATCGACAAGCTGTCGCGCAATTTCATGGCCATCCATGAAACCGTGACGGCGCAGCAGGCGGCCATCAACCTGCTGCTGGACGGCGGCTCGCCCTCGCCCGAGCAGAAGGCGGAACTGTTGGCGCTGTCCGAGCAGGTGGGCGCCTATGTCAACGCGGCCGTGACCAGCATGCAGTTCCAGGACATGACCAGCCAGCTGATCGACCGCACGCTCAAGCGCGTGACCGGCCTGCGCGAGTTCCTCGGCACGCTGGGCGCGCACGGCGCCGAGATGGTGCCCGACAGCGGCAACGAAGAGATAGTGGACCTGCTCGGGAAGGTCAGCATGGCGCTGGCGATCCAGAGCCTGGAGCTGCGCAGCGTGCTGCGCAAAGCGGTAAGCCAAAAACATCTGGAAAGCGGCGACATCGAGCTGTTCTGAGCCCGGTCTGCCGCACTGAATGCAATTCGAATGTAACACCTTGAACATAGCGAGAAAACATAATGGCTAAAACAATACTTGCAGTTGACGATTCCAGCTCTTTGCGCCAGATGGTCGCCTTCAGCCTGAAGGCTGCCGGCTACCAGGTGGTGGAAGCGGTCGACGGCCAGGATGGCCTCGAAAAAGCCAAGCAGCAGACCGTGGACCTGGTGCTGACCGACCAGAACATGCCGCGCATGGACGGCCTGCAGCTGATCAAGCTGCTGCGCGAGCTGCCGACCTACCAGAAGGTGCCGATCCTGATGCTGACCACCGAGTCGTCCGACGAGATGAAGGCCAAGGGCCGCGCCGCCGGCGCCAACGGCTGGCTGGTCAAGCCTTTCGATCCGCAGCGGCTTATCGAGGTTGTCAAAAAGGTCATTGGCTAAGGGGCTGCCATGTTTTTAGCACTTGATGGAGTCTCGCCATGACCATCGACATTAGCCAGTTCTACCAGGTCTTCTTCGACGAGGCCGAGGAGCTGCTGGCTGAAATGGAACGGCTGCTGCTGGCGGTCGATCTGGCCGCGCCCACCGAAGAGGATCTGAACGCGATCTTCCGCACCGCCCATTCCGTCAAGGGCGGCGCCGGCACGTTCGGCCTGAACGACATGACGGAAGTGACCCACATCCTGGAAACGCTGCTGGACCGCATCCGCAAGGGCGAGATGGCGCTGACCTCCGAGCACGTGGACGCCTTCCTGGCCGCCAAGGACATCCTGAAGATGCAGCTGGACGGGCACCGCCTCGGTTCGGCCGTCGACCAGGACGCGGTGGCCAATGTGCGCATGATGCTGCAGTCGCTGTCGCAGGACGTGGTGGCCGCGCTATCGCACGTGGCGCCGTCCTTCCTCAGCGCCGCGCAAGAGGAAACCGTGGACCACAGCGGCGGGCGGCGCTACCGCCTCGACCTGCCGCAGATGGAGCAGCGCGAAATCGCCGCGCTGTCGGCCGAGGTGGGCCTGCTGGGCGCCGTGAGCACCACGCCGCTCGACGGCGGCCGCACCGCGCTGGTGGTGACCACGCACGAGAGCCTGGACGACATCATTTCGATCTGCTCCTTCATCCTGAACCCGGACGACATGCAGGTGTCCGAGCTGCCGGCGCTCACGCCCGAGCAGCAGGCGGTCGAAAGCGCCGAGCGCAAGCGGGTCGAGCAGGACCAGGGCTACGGCTTCTTCGATCCCGAGCCGGTGTCGGCGTCCGCCAGGCCGGCCGCGGCGGGCGCCGCGGGCGCCGGCTACGGCTTCTTCCAGCCGCTCGACCAGATCCGCGCCGACGCGGCCGCCGGCGCCGACGAGGCGCGCGGCTACGGCTTCTTCGAGCCGGTGGAGGCGATCCGCGCCAAGGCCGGCATCAAGGACGAGCCGGTGGCGGCCGCGTCCCCGGCCGAGGAGGAGAAGAAGGCCGCCGTGGTGAAGAAGGAGGCCGACAAGCCTGCCGCCGCGGCCGGCGCCGAATCGTCTTCCATCCGCGTGTCGATCGAAAAGGTCGACCAGCTGATCAACCTGGTGGGCGAGCTGGTCATCACGCAGGCGATGATCGAGCAGCGCGTGGACACGCTGGACCCGATGGTGCACGAGCGCCTGCTCAACAGCGTGAGCCAGCTGACCCGCAACACGCGCGACCTGCAGGAAGCGGTGATGTCGATCCGCATGATGCCGATGGACTTCGTGTTCTCGCGCTTCCCGCGCATGGTGCGCGACCTGGCCGCCAAGCTGGGCAAGAAGGTCGACTTCATCACCAACGGCGCGGCCACGGAACTGGACAAGGGCCTGATCGAGCGCATCGTCGATCCGCTGACCCACCTGGTGCGCAACTCGATCGACCACGGCATTGAAATGCCGGACGTGCGGCGCGCCGCCGGCAAGACCGACGCCGGGCGCTTGTTCCTGTCGGCCAGCCACCAGGGCGGCAACATCATCATCGAAGTGTCGGACGACGGCGGCGGCTTGAACCGCGAGAAGATCCTGGCCAAGGCCAAGTCCTCCGGCCTGCCGGTGAGCGACAACATGGCCGACGCCGACGTGTGGCAACTGATCTTCGCGCCGGGCTTTTCCACCGCCGAGCAGGTGACCGACGTGTCCGGGCGCGGCGTGGGCATGGACGTGGTCAAGCGCAACATCACCGCCATGGGCGGCACGGTGGACATCCGCTCGGCCAAGGGCTTCGGCACCACGATCTCGATTTCGCTGCCGCTCACGCTGGCCATCCTGGACGGCATGTCGATCAAGGTGGGCGAGGAGATCTACATCCTGCCGCTGGGTTTCGTCATCGAATCGATGCAGCCGGTGCCGGAGGACGTGAAGGAGATTTCGGGCAAGGGCAAGGTCATCAAGGTGCGCGGCGAATACCTGCCGCTGATCCCGCTGTACCAGATGTTCGACATCACGCCGCGCTTCACCGACCCGTCCGAAGGGCTGGTGGTGATCCTGGAAACGGAAGGCCGCAAGGCGGCGCTGTTCATCGACGACCTGGTCGGGCAGCAGCAGGTGGTGGTGAAAAACCTGGAGTCGAACTACCGCAAGGTGGCGGGCATTTCCGGCGCCACCATCCTGGGCGACGGCGGCGTGTCGCTGATCCTGGATGTGGCGGCGTTGATACGCTCTTCGCGCCAACTGGCCGACGAATCCATTTTTTCCTGAATAAACCAATACACTGAAACCAGACCCTTGAGTCAGTGCACCAGTCAGTAACTTAGCTAGAAGGAATCCATCATGTCAGACGCAATGCAGAATGCCGGCGCCCACGATATCGCCGGCCGAGAATTCCTCGCCTTCACCCTCGGCAAAGAGGAGTACGGCATCGACATCCTGAAGGTGCAGGAAATCCGCGGCTACGAAGCGGTGACCCGCATCGCCAACGCGCCCGAGTTCATCAAGGGCGTGATCAACCTGCGCGGCATCATCATCCCGGTGGTGGACATGCGCATCAAGTTCAACCTGGGCGAGCCGGTGTACGACCAGTTCACCGTCGTCATCATCCTGAACATCAACGGCCGCGTGGTCGGCATGGTGGTCGATTCGGTGTCCGACGTGACCACGCTAATGCCGGAGCAGGTCAAGCCGGCGCCGGAGATGGGCACCGCCTTCAGCACCGAGTACATGATCGGCCTGGGCACCATCGATGAGCGCATGCTGATCCTGGTGGACATCGACAAGCTGATGTCCAGCCCCGAAATGGGCCTGATCGACAAGCTGGCTGCGTAAGACCGCGCAGTAGCGGCGGCGACCGCCCGCAGAGGCAGGGCCGCCGCGCAATAAAAAAACAGGGAGATGAACATGAATTTGCGCGACTTTAAAATTGGTACCCGCCTGCGTTTGGGCTTTGGCAGCATTTTGCTGATCCTGGTTGCGATGGTGTTGCTGACGAATGTGCTGAACTACCGCAACAAGGGCGAGCTGCGCACCGGCCTGGAACTGACCACGGCCAAGATGCTGCAGGCCGCCGCCATGAAGAGCGCGATGCTGGAAACCGGCATCGCCATGCGCAATATCGGCCTGCAGTCGGACGTGAGCCTGATGCAGAAGGAAGAGAACAAGGTCAAGGAACAGCGCAAGCGCTACGACGCGGCGCGCGAGAGGCTGCAAGGCCTGGGCCTGAACGACGCGGAAAAGAAGGCGCTGAGCGATATCGCCGCGCTGGACAAGGAAGTGGACGTGGCCTTCAAGGAAGCCATCGGCCAGGTGCTGGCGTTTAACAGCGAAGGCGCGGCGAAAGTGATCGCCAGTCGCATCGACCCGCTCAACCAGCAGACGCTGACGGCCCTGAACGGCCTGGTGGACATGCAGCAGAAAGCCGCCGCAAACGTGCTGGAAGGTTCGGTCTCGGCCGACACCCGGCTGATGATGATGCTGTTCGCGATGGGCGGCGTGGCCGTGGCCATCGGCGTGGTGGGCGCCATCATCATCACCAGCTCCATCGTGCGCCCGCTGCAAGGCGCGGTGGCGGTGGCGCAGAAGGTGGCCGGCGGCGAACTGACCTCGCAGGTGCGGGTCGAGGGCAAGGACGAAACCAGCGAACTGCTGCAGGCGCTGAAGGACATGAACGACAGCCTGGTGCGCACCGTCGCCGACGTGCGCACCAGCACCGAGACCATTACCGTGGCCTCGCAGGAAATCGCTTCCGGCAACGCCGACCTGTCCTCGCGCACCGAGTCGCAGGCCAGCTCGCTGGAGGAAACCGCCAGCTCGATGGAGGAACTGACCTCCACCGTGAAGCAGAACGCGGACAACGCGCGCCAGGCCAACCAGCTGGCCGTGTCGGCCTCCTCGGTGGCGGTGAAGGGCGGTTCGGTGGTGTCGCAAGTGGTGGAAACCATGGGTTCGATCAAGGCCTCGTCCAGCAAGATCGTCGATATTATCGGCGTCATCGACGGCATCGCGTTCCAGACCAACATCCTGGCGCTGAACGCGGCGGTGGAGGCGGCGCGCGCGGGCGAGCAGGGCCGCGGCTTCGCGGTGGTCGCTTCCGAGGTGCGCAACCTGGCGCAGCGCTCGGCCGGCGCCGCCAAGGAGATCAAGGAACTGATCGGTGATTCGGTGGACAAGGTGGACGCGGGCAGCCGCCTGGTGGACGAAGCCGGCCAGACCATGGAGCTGATCGTCACGTCGATCAAGCAGGTGGCTGATATCATGGGCGAAATCACCGCCGCCACGCAGGAACAGAGCAACGGCATCGAGGAAGTGAACCAGGCCATCACGCAGATGGACGAAATGACGCAGCAGAACGCGGCCCTGGTGGAAGAGGCGGCGGCGGCGGCCGAGAGCATGCAGGAGCAGGCGCAGAACCTGGCGCACGCGGTCAGCATCTTCAAGCTGTCGAGCGACGCGATGCACAAGATGGCGCAGCCGGCGCCGCGCGCGGCGGCCCCGAAACCGGCGCCGGTGGCCAAGCCGGCCCCGCGCGCCGCCGTGGCAACCACGCCGAAGGCGGCGCCCAAGAAGCTCGCGCCGGCGGCGCCGGGCGACGACTGGGAAGAGTTTTAACCGGCGGTTCCAAGCAGGAAGCCGTAGCAGGCATTGTTCCAGGCAGCACGATTTAAGGGTTTACAAATGCCGCATTCAAAAGACACCGTCAAAGAGTTTGACTTCAACTCCAGGGACTTCGAGCGGGTCCGGGGCCTGATCTACAAGCGGGCCGGCATTTCGCTGGCCGACAGCAAGCAGGAGATGGTGTACAGCCGGCTGGCGCGGCGTTTGCGCGCCACTGGCATTTCGTCCTTCATGAAATACCTGGACGAGCTGGAGGCGGGCCGCCTGGGCGACGAGTGGGAATCCTTCACCAACGCCCTGACCACCAACCTGACCTCGTTCTTCCGCGAGTCGCACCACTTCCCGCTGCTGGCCGAGCACGTGAAGAACAAGCGCGACCTGACCATCTGGTGTTCGGCCGCCTCCACCGGCGAGGAGCCGTACTCGATCGCCATGACCTTGTGCGAGGCCTTCAACACGCTGACGCCGCCGGCCACCATCATCGCCACCGATATCGACACCAACGTGCTGGCTGCCGGCGCCAACGGCGTCTACACCATGGACCGGCTGGACAAGATGTCGCCCGAGCGCCAGCGCCGCTTTTTCCTGAAAGGGAAGGGCGACAAGGAAGGCATGGCGCGGGTGCGTCCCGAGCTGCGCAACATGATCACCTTCAAGCAGCTCAACCTGCTGGCCGACCAGTGGCCGGTGAGCGGCCCGTTCGACGTGATCTTCTGCCGCAACGTCATGATTTACTTCGACAAGGCCACTCAGCGTAAAATACTGTCCCGCTTCGTCCCGCTGATGAAACCGGACGCGCTGCTGTTTGCCGGCCACTCGGAGAATTTCCTGTACGTGTCCGATGCGCTGAAGCTGCGCGGCAAGACCGTGTACGAGCTGGACAGAAGATAGAAAACGCTAAGGGCGCGCCATGGATTTAGAACAATTTGCCACCAACGTCTATTACGACCGGACCTTCGACTGCGACGCGGCCAAGATCCTGCCGGGCGAGTACTATTTCACGGCCAAGGACATGCTGATCGTGACGGTGCTCGGTTCTTGCGTGTCGGCCTGCATCCGCGACCGCGTGACGGGCCTGGGCGGCATGAACCACTTCATGCTGCCGGACGGCGGCAGCGACCCGAACAGCCCGATCTCGGCCTCGGCCCGCTACGGCACCTACGCCATGGAGATCCTGATCAACGACCTGCTGAAGGCGGGCGCGCGGCGCGACAACCTGGAAGCGAAGGTGTTCGGCGGCGGCGCGGTGCTCAAGGGCTTCACCGCCATCAACGTGGGCGAACGCAACGCCGCCTTCGTGCAGACCTTCCTGCGCAACGAGAAAATTCGCATCGTGGCCGAGGACCTGAACGACATCTACCCGCGCAAGGTGTACTTCTTCCCGCGCACCGGCAAGGTGCTGGTCAAGAAGCTGATGCAGTCGCACAACGACACCCTGGCGAAACGCGAGATCGAATACGCCAGCCGCCTCAAGAAGCAGCCCGTGGCCGGCGAGATCGAGCTGTTTTAACGCAGCGTTCCAACTAATAAAAATACTGTACCCATCATGAAGATCAAAGTCCTGATCGTAGACGACTCCGCGCTGATCCGCAGCGTGATGACGGAAATCATCAACAACCAGCCCGACATGGAAGTGGTGGGCGTGGCGCCCGATCCGCTGGTGGCGCGCGAGCTGATCAAGCAGACCAACCCCGACGTGCTGACCCTGGACGTGGAGATGCCGAAAATGGACGGCCTCGACTTCCTGGAAAAACTGATGCGCCTGCGCCCGATGCCGGTGGTGATGGTGTCCTCGCTGACCGAGCGCGGCTCCGAGATCACCATGCGCGCGCTGGAACTGGGCGCGGTCGATTTCGTCACCAAACCGAAGATCTCCATCCAGAGCGGCATGCGCGAATACACCGACCTGATCGCGGACAAGATCCGCGCCGCCTCCAAGGCCCGCGTGCGGGCGCGCACGCTGCCGCAGGCCGGCGCCGCCGGCCAGGAAGGCCACGCGCCGCTGCCGCAGCTGCGCAACCCGCTGATGTCGTCGGAAAAGCTGATCATCATCGGCGCCTCCACCGGCGGCACCGAGGCGATCCGCGAATTCCTGATGCAGATGCCGTCCGACTGTCCCGGCATCCTGATCACCCAGCACATGCCGGAAGGCTTCACGCGCTCCTTCGCCAAGCGCCTCGATTCGCTGTGCAAGATCTCGGTGGTGGAAGCGGCCGGCAACGAGCGCGTGCTGCCGGGCCACGCCTACATCGCCCCCGGCCACTCGCACCTGACCCTGGCGCGTTCCGGCGCCAACTACATGACCAGGATCGACCAGGGCGAGCCGGTCAACCGCCACCGCCCGTCGGTGGACGTGCTGTTCCGTTCCGCCGCCCAGTTCGCGGGCAAGAACGCGGTCGGCGTGATCCTGACCGGCATGGGCAAGGACGGCGCGGCCGGCATGTTGGAGATGAAGAACGCAGGGGCGTATAATTTTGCGCAGGACGAAGCCAGTTGCGTGGTGTTCGGCATGCCGCGCGAGGCGATCGCCGTGGGCGCCACGCACGAGGTGGGGGCGCTGCAGGCGCTGCCGGGCATGGTGCTTGGCTATCTGGCAACGCACGGCATGCGCGCGTTGCGCGTGTAAGCGCATTTCATCCCGGCGGGATGACGTATTACTGCTACTTTGTTCGCCTTAGGGCAACGAAAATGCTATGCTACAAATAGCTCGTGCTTATAGACACTATTAACAACCGCGTAAGAGAATCAACGGAGTAATTCATGGCAGATCCAAAGATGAAATTTTTAGTAGTTGACGATTTTTCGACGATGCGCCGCATCGTCCGGAATCTGTTGAAGGAACTGGGTTACGCCAATGTGGACGAGGCAGAAGACGGTGTCATGGCACTGGCCAAGCTGCGCGCGGAGCAGTTCGACTTCGTGGTCTCCGACTGGAACATGCCGAACATGGACGGCCTGACCATGCTGCAAAATATTCGCGCCGACCCCGCGCTGGCCAAGCTGCCGGTGCTGATGGTGACGGCCGAAGCGAAGAAGGAAAACATCATCGCCGCCGCCCAGGCCGGCGCCAACGGTTACGTGGTCAAGCCGTTCACGGCCGCCACGCTGGACGAGAAGCTGAACAAGATCTTCGAAAAACTCGGCGCCTGACCGCAACGGCGGGCCCGAGGGGCACGGGCCGGCGCACGCGCCGGCCCTTTTGACTTTATGCGACCACAACATGCATCAGACCAACTACCTTGTTCGTGAACCGCTGCTGGACCCCAGGCAGCGCGTGGTCGGGTACGAACTGACGTGGCAGGGCGGCGCCGGCCAGGTGGCCCTGCCGACCCAGGCAGCGCTGGAAGACCTGGTGGCCTTCGTGGCCGCCGAAGTCCACAGCGAAGAGCACGGCTGGCTGCTGCGCGATAAAACCCTGTTCCTGGAAGCGGTGCCCGGCATGCTGTCGACCGACGCGCTGCACAACCTGCCGCCCGAGCACACGGTGCTGTCGCTGAAGGCGGTGGCGCTGGCCAATCCGGACACGCTGGCGGCGGTGCAGGCGCTGCGCGCCGGCGGCGTCGGCATCCTGCTGCGCGACGCCGACCTGGCGCGCGTGGGCAGCCGCCTCGGCACCATCGCCTCCTACGTGGAAGTGAAATTCACCGGCGCCGACGTGGCCGCGCAGGCGCGCTCCTACGCGGCGCTGAAGGCGTCCAACCTGCGCATGGTGGGCCGCCCGGTCACCACTTGGGCCGATTTCGACGCCTGCGCCACGCTCGGCCTGGACGCCTTCGTCGGCAAGCTGCACCTGACCCCGCGCCCCGGCACCGACGCCAAAGGCATGAATCCGGCGCAGACCATCATCATGCAGCTGATGCAGATGGTGAACGCGAACGCCGACATCAAGCAGCTGGAGGACGTGCTCAAGCGCGACGCCGCGCTGTCCTACAAGCTGCTGCGCTACATCAATTCCGCCGGCTTCGGCGCCGGGCGCGAGATCGCCTCGCTGCGCCAGGCCATCACCCTGCTGGGCTACCAGCCGCTGTACCGCTGGCTGACCCTGCTGCTGGCCACCGCCAGCACCAGCGGCTACTCGCCGGTGCTGCTGGAGACTGCGGTGGTGCGCGGCCGCCTGGCCGAGCTGCTCGGCACCAAGGCGCTGGGCAAGGCGGACGCCGAGAATATCTTCGTGGCCGGCATGTTCTCGCTGCTGGACCGGCTGCTGGGCATCCCGATGGAAGAGGTGCTGTCCAGCATCCAGCTGTCGGACGACGTGGTGGCGGCGCTGCTGTCGCGCTCGGGCAAGTACGGCCAGTACCTGGCGCTGGCCGAAGCGTGCGAACTGAACAGCAACCTGGTGTCCTCGCTGGCCGGCGCGCTCAGCCTGACGCCGGCCGAGGTCAACAAGGCGCACCTGTCGGCGCTGGCCTGGACCCAGAGTATTTCGGGCGAAGCAAGCTAGAATCTGTGCCGGATGCCCAGGGCGAAGGTGTTCCCGTCGGCAGCCGTGCTCAGCTTGTCGTACAGATAGGACGCATACACATCGGTGCGCAGCGACAGGTTGTAGTCGTAGCCGGCCGCCGCCGTGTCGCGCCGGAACGGCGCCTTCACCCATGCGCGCTCGTTGGCGCGCGCCCACGCCAGCAGCCAGCGGCCCGCGCCGTGCGGCACCTGCAGGCCCAGGTGCGTGGTGCGGGTGGTGCGCCCGCTGCCTTCCTGCGTATTGCGGGCAAAGCTGGCATACGCTTTCACCGCTTTGAAGTCATACGCGGCGCCGGCGAAATAGGTGCGCTGGCTGGGCGCGGCGTTGGTGATGCCGATGCCGTAGCCGATATCCTGCGCCGCCACCGCCGCGCTCAGCGCCGCGCCCGTGTACTTCAGCACCGCCACCTTGTTGTTGCCGGGGCTGTTGGCCGCGTGCTCGCCCAGCCCGTACTGCGCCACGACGTTGAAGCCGTTGACCACCGGCGAGGTGTAGTGCACGGCGTTGCTCCAGCCCGAATCGCCGGCCGAGGAACTGCCGTAAGGCACGATCCACATCTGCGTCATCAGCGGCGACAACCGGGTGGAAAAGCCGTAGGGGTTGAGCTGCGCCGAGGCCTGGAACAGCGGGTTCGGCACGCGCCCGATCTTGGTGGCGCCCCAGTTGCCGTTCAGGCCCACGTAGGCGGCGCGCGTGAACTGGCCTTCGCCCGGCGTGCGGCCCTGTTCGCCGGTGTCGACGCGCATGAAGCCTTCGATGGCGAACGTGGCCGACTGGCCGCCGCCCAGGTTCTCCACGCCGCCCACGCCCCAGTAGGAGGTGGTCATGCCGCCGCTGTTGATGACGCTGCCGCGCACCGGTACGCCGCTGGTGGCGGAGCGGCCGAGATACATGTCGACGATGCCGTAGATGTGGACTGTGCTGAGCTGGGCGCTGGCGCCAAGGGGCAGGAGGGCGAGGGGCAGCAGGACGGCTGCCGACAGCAGGGAAGGGTGTGCAAACCGCATGGGGCGCCTCGCGATGGGAGCTGCAGCTCGGAAAGAACAGCTTAGCACGGTGGCGGCCGCCGCGGACCGCCACCGTTGTTTTGCCGCAGTGCTGCGCCGGCTCAGATTTCCAGGTTGTCGATCAGGCGCGTGGTGCCCAGCTTGGCGGCGGCCAGCACCACCAGCGGCGTGCCCTGCGCCAGGTCGCCGGCGGCCGGCGGCTGCAGGTCGTTGCGCTTGCGGATGGAAATATAGTCCGGCTGCCAGCCGCGCTTGGCCAGCTCTTCCATGGCCTTGTGCTCCAGCTGGAAGATGTCCAGGTGGCCGGCGCGCATTTCGTTGGCCACGAAGTTCAGGCTCTGGTACAGCGCCGGCGCTTCGGCGCGCTCTTCCGGCGACAAATACATATTGCGCGAGGACAGCGCCAGGCCGTCTTCGGCGCGGTAGGTTTCGGCGGCGATGATCTCGGTCGGCAGCGCGAACTGGCGGCTCATGTTACGGATGATCATCAGCTGCTGGTAATCCTTCTTGCCGAACACGGCCACGCGCGGACGCACGCAGGAGAACAGCTTCATCACCACCGTGCTCACGCCGGTGAAGAAGCCGGGGCGGAATTCGCCCTCCAGCGTGTTGCCCAGGCCGTCCGGCGGCTGCACGCGGTATTCCTGCGGCTCCGGGTACATATCCTTCTCGGTCGGCGCGAACAGCACGTACACGCCTTCCTTCTCCAGTTTCTCCACGTCGGCCTGGAAGGTGCGCGGGTACTTTTCGAAGTCCTCGTTGGGGCCGAACTGCAGGCGGTTGACGAAGATGGAGGCCACCACCGGGTCGCCGTGCTTGCGCGCCAGGCGCATCAGCGACAGGTGGCCTTCGTGCAGGTTGCCCATGGTCGGCACGAATGCCGTGCGCAGCTGGCCGCTCAGGTGGTCGCGCAGTTCTTCGATGGAGGAAATGATTTTCATGGTCTTGTTCTCTTCTTATCTTCTTATTCAGGCCGGCGAATACGCCAGCCGCACATAGATAGGCGCGAACGGTTCGGCCTGGGTAATTTCTATCAGCGTCTCTTTCGCCAGCTCCAGCAGGGCGACGAAATTGACCACCACCACCGGCGGCCCGCCGGCCACGTCGAACAGCTCGGCGAACTCGACGAAGCGCTGCGACTGCAGGCGCCGCAGGATGCTGGTCATGTGCTCGCGCACGGACAGCTCCTCGCGGCTGATCTTGTGGTGCTGCACCAGCTTGGCCCGCTTCATCAGGCCCAGCCAGGCTTCTTGCAGGTCGGCCGCGCACACGTCCGGCCAGGCCGGCGCCAGGCTTTGCTCGATGTAGACCTGGGTGCGCACAAAGTCGCGCCCCACCTGCGGCACGGCGTTCAGGTCGTAGGCCGCCAGCTTGATCTGTTCATACTCCAGCAGGCGGCGCACCAGCTCGGCGCGCGGGTCGCCCGCCTCGACCTCGATCTCGGACTGCCGCTGCGGCAGCAGCATGCGCGACTTGATCTCGATCAGCATGGCCGCCATCAGCAGGTATTCCGCCGCCAGCTCCAGGTTGGACAGGCGGATCTGGTCCACATACTTCAGATATTGCAGCGTCAGCTGCGCCATCGGAATGTCGAGGATGTTGAAATTCTGTTTGCGGATCAGGTACAGCAGCAAGTCCAGCGGACCTTCGAACGCCTCCAGGAAGATTTCCAGCGCATCCGGCGGAATGTAGAGGTCGTTCGGCATTTTCAGCATGGGCTCGCCGTACAGGCGTGCCAGCGCGGCGCCGTCCGCCGCTACCGGTTCGGCGCTGTTTTCAACTGGCGCGGCGATTTCCACCGCATCCGTCGGCGACATGCTGTGCCGTTCAGGTGGCGTTCAGGCCGGTCTTACAGTTTGTTCTGGTAGACGTAAGCCTGCTGCTTCACGGTCGAAGCGCGCACCCGTTCCTGTTCGGTCAGCGGAGTCGATTCCTTGTCCCACAGCAGGGCGCGGCCTTCGCGCTGGCCTTGTTCCATTTTCGGATTCTGGGCCTTCAGCTGTTTGATGAACAGGGTGTGGTCCGACTCGTACATGCTGTGCTGTTTGGAGAGTTTCATATTGTGAGAGTTCGTAAAAGAAGCAACGCCTATTTTACCGCGCCCCAGCCCCCGGCGGGAACTTCTCTTGCCGCCCCTGCTAGGGAACCGCTGATTTATTTGTTTTCTGAAATTTAGAGCTCTTACAGATCAATGGTTTACGTGCTGCTTTCGGCCGAAAACCCGAATAAATCAGCACTTCCCTAGAATCCTCCCTCTATGACACCCTACACCATATTCCTCCTTACGCTCGCGCCACTGTTGTGGGCGGGTAATGCGATTGTCGGCCGCCTGGTGCACGACATGGTGCCGCCCATTACGCTCAATTTCCTGCGCTGGGGCATCGCCTTTTTAATATTGCTGCCATTGGCCGGCCCGGTATTCCGGCGCGACAGCGGTTTATGGCAGAACTGGCGCCGCTTTGCCTTATTGGGCCTGCTGGGTATTGGTCTGTATAACGCGCTGCAATATCTGGCATTGCAAAGCTCCACGCCGATTAATGTCACGCTGGTGGCGGCCGGCATGCCGGTATGGATGATGCTGACCGGCTGGCTGTTTTTTGGCGCCAAGATAACGCGCCAGCAAATGATGGGGGCGGCATTATCGATTGCCGGCGTATTGCTGGTATTGGCGCGCGGCGATGTGCAGCATCTGCTTGAACTGCGCCTGGTGGCGGGCGATATATTCATGATATTCGCCACGATCGCCTGGTCTATTTACAGCTGGCTGCTGACGCGGCCGGTCGAACCGGCGGCAATACGTTCGCAATGGGCCAGTTTCTTATTGGCTCAGGTGGGGTTCGGGGTTATCTGGTCCGGCGTATTCGCGGCCGGCGAATGGGCTGTTACCGACGCCCATATTCAATGGAGCTGGACCCTGGCGGCGGCGCTGGCTTATGTGGCAATCGGGCCGGCGGTGATCGCGTTCCGCTGCTGGGGCGCCGGCGTGCAGCGCGCCGGTCCCAGCGTGGCCGCGTTTTTCAGCAACCTTACGCCGCTGTTCGCGGCGCTGATGTCGTCCGCGTTTCTGGGCGAGGCGCCGCACCTGTACCACGGCGCCGCCTTCCTGCTCATAGTGGGCGGCATCGTCGTCTCCTCGCGGCGAACCTGAAACTAGCGCGTTCGCGCCAAAAGTTGGCGCGAAGGTAACGTGAGCGTACGCCGGCGTGCGCCCATGCTAGGCGCTAGCTGCTATGCTGAAGGAATCGAAACGGGAGGGAGAACGTGATGCGTAACCTGACCTTGATGCTGGCTGCGGCCGTCATCCTGGCTGCCTGCCAGGATAAACCAATTGAGCCGATGAAGCCCAGGGTGGCGATCAGTGCTACGGTGTCAATACTTTAATACCCTTCGCATGACGAAGGGCGCCGGCTCCAGCGGATTGGCGTGGGTATATTCCAGCTCCTCCGCCAATTCGAATTCATATGCGGTATAAAAGTCGATCAGTTTAGGCTGGTCGGCCCGCACCGCCATGCGCAATTCTTCCACGCCGGTTTCCAGGCCGTGGTGAATAACTGCTTCCAGTAAGTGCTGGGATATATTCTTGCCGCGCCATGCAGGCAATACGCCCATGCGCAGGATTTCCCAGATATGGCTTTCGGTCTCCAGCGGCAGCCAGCGCACCGATCCCACCGGAATATCGTCCACCAATAAAATAAAACCGCCGCCGTCGCGCAAATGCTGCGCGACGAGAACGGCGGTTTCACGGTGGCCACTGGAGGTGACGTTGACCTTGCCGGCCCACGCTGCACGCGTGAGCTCGGCAATTAATTTGGCATCGTCATCCGTTGCTTCCCGAACTACGATGTTCATCATATTAACGGATGCGCATGCCTGGCTCGGCGCCCGGCCATGGGTTCAGGATATAAATACCCGGATTGGTATTTTCATCGGCCGCCGAAGCCGCCATCACCATGCCTTCCGAAATGCCGAATTTCATTTTGCGCGGCGCCAGGTTGGCCACCAGCACCGTCAGCTTGCCGATCAGGTCTTCCGGCTGGTACATCGACTTGATGCCGGAGAACACGTTGCGGTGGCGGCTTTCGCCGGCGTCCAGCGTCAGGCGCAGCAGCTTGTCCGAACCGTCCACGTGCTCGCAATTGACGATTTTCGCGATGCGCAGGTCGACCTTCATGAAGTCGTCGATCGAGATTTCCGGCGCCAGCGCTTCCACGCCTTCCTTGGCCACCAGCGGCTCCAGCGGCGGCGCTTTCGGCGCCTTGGCCGGCTTGGCGGCCGCCACGGGGGCCGGGCCGGCGGCGGCGATCTGGTTCTGCGCGTCGAACAGGTCTTCGATCATCTTGGCGTCCACGCGCGTCATCAGGTGGTTGTAGGCGCCGATGGTGCGGCCCAGCATCGGCTGGAAGGCGGCGCCGGAAGCCAGCTCGGTGTCGGCCCAGACCAGCTTGTCGTCGTTGAGGAACTTGGCCACGTTGGCGGCCACGCCCGGCAGCACCGGCGACAGCAGGATGGTCAGCTGGCGGAACAGGATCAGCGCGGTGGTGCACACTTCGTGCAGTTCGGCCACCTTGGATTCGTCCTTGGCCAGCGCCCATGGCTTGTTTTCGTCGACGTACTGGTTGGTGACGTCGGCGATTTCCATGATTTCGCGCAGCGCCTTGCCGAATTCGCGGTTCTCGAAGTTGGCGGCGATGCTGGCCTGGCGCTCGGCGCCGTCGGCGGCGCTCAGCGCGCGCTTGATCCAGCCCATGGCGTTGTCGGACAGGCCGGCGGCCAGCTTGCCGTCGAACTTCTTGTTGATGAAACCGGCGCAGCGGCTGGCGATGTTGACGTATTTGCCGATCAGGTCGGAGTTCACGCGGGCCACGAAGTCGTCGCCGGTGAAGTCCAGGTCTTCCACCTTGGAGTTCAGCTTGAAGGCGATGTAGTAGCGCAGCCATTCCGGGTTCATGCCCAGGTTCAGGTAGCGCAGCGGCGAAATGCCGGTGCCGCGCGACTTGGACATCTTTTCGTTGTTCACCGTCAGGTGGCCGTGCACGTTCACTTTCAGCTTGTCGATCACCGGGTGGTCGGCGAACTTCAGCATGGCGGGCCAGAACAGCAGGTGGAAGGAGACGATGTCCTTGCCGATGAAGTGGATCTGCTCGGTGCCGGCGTCGTTCAGCAGGGCGTTGAAGTCGATGCCCTTCTTCTCGCAGTAGTTCTTCAGGCTGGCCAGGTAGCCGACCGGCGCGTCCAGCCACACGTAGAAGAACTTGCCCGGCGCGTCGGGGATCGGGATGCCGAAGTAGGGCGCGTCGCGCGAAATGTCCCAATCGGCCAGCTTCTCGCCGGCTTCGCCCAGCCATTCGCTCACTTTGTTCACCATTTCCGGCTGCAGGCGGCCGGGGGTGTTGAGCCAGTCGCGCAGGAACTCGAAGCAGCGCGGATCGGACAGTTTGAAGAAGTACTGCTCCGATGGCTTCAGGATGGGGGTGGCGTTGGTGAACACGGAGAACGGGTTCACCAGCTCGGTCGGCTGGTAGGCGGCGCCGCACACTTCGCAGTTGTCGCCGTACTGGTCCTTGGCGCCGCATTTCGGGCATTCGCCCTTGATGTTGCGGTCGGCCAGGAACATGCCCTTGACCGGGTCGAAGAAGCGGTCCACGATCTTGGTGGCGATCAGGCCGGTCTCGCGCAGCTTGCGGTAGATGCCTTGCGACAGCTCCACGTTTTCCGGCGAATCGGTCGAATACCAGTTGTCGAAGGCAATATGGAAACCGTCCAGGTACTGGGCGCGGCCGGCGGCGATCTTGGCCACGAATTCCTGCGGCGTGATGCCTTCCTTTTCGGCTGCGATCATGATCGGCGTGCCGTGGGTGTCGTCGGCGCCGACAAAGTGCACTTCGCGCAGACCGTCGCCTTCGCGCTGCATTCGCTGGAAACGGACCCAGATGTCGGCCTGGATGTACTCCATCATATGGCCGATGTGGAAGGCAGCGTTTGCGTAGGGCAGGGCAGTAGTGACGAACAGCTTGCGGGTCATGATTGATGCACTTTGTTGGTGGGAAAAAGAGCATTTTACCAGCGCTGGCCGCCGATGCGCACCGGGACGGCGGCGGCACGCTGTTTTTCTGTCTATTTTGCGCTAGACTGCGGGATCACTTACGGAGATTCAGATGAGCATCACGGTAGAAGACGTCAAAGCAGCATTGTCTAAAGTTACAGACCCGAACACGGGCAAGGATTACTGCACCTCGAAGGAAGTGCGCAACCTGAAAGTGGAGGGCGCCGACGTTTCCTTCGACATCGAGCTGGGCTATCCGGCCAAGAGCCAGGTGGAAGCCATCCGCGCCAGCGTGACGGGCGCCGTGGCGGCGCTGCCGGGCGTGGGCAAGGTGTCCGCTAATGTATACAGCAAGATTATTTCGCACACCGTGCAGCGCGGCCTGAAGCTGATGCCGAACGTGAAGAACATCATCGCCGTGGCCTCGGGCAAGGGCGGTGTTGGCAAATCGACCACGGCGGTCAACCTGGCGCTGGCCCTGGCGGCCGAAGGCGCGTCGGTCGGCGTGCTGGACGCGGACATCTACGGCCCGTCGCAGCCGATGATGCTGGGCATCAGCGGCCGCCCGGAGAGCAAGGACGGCAAGACCATGGAGCCGCTGGAAAACCACGGCGTGCAGGTGTCGTCGATCGGCTTCATGATCGATCCGGACGAGCCGATGGTGTGGCGCGGCCCGATGGTGACGCAGGCGCTGCAGCAGCTGCTGGAGCAGACCAACTGGCGCGACCTGGACTACCTGGTGGTGGACATGCCGCCGGGCACCGGCGATATCCAGTTGACCCTGTCGCAGAAAGTGCCGGTCACCGGCGCCGTCATCGTCACCACCCCGCAGGACATCGCGCTGCTGGACGCGCGCAAGGGCTTGAAGATGTTCGAGAAGGTCGGCATCCCGATCCTGGGCGTGGTGGAGAACATGAGCACGCACATCTGCTCGAACTGCGGCCACGAAGAGCATATCTTCGGCCACGGCGGCGGCGCCAAGATGTGCGCGGACTTCGGCGCCGAGTACCTCGGCTCGCTGCCGCTGACCATGGCCATCCGCGAGCAGACCGATTCCGGCAAGCCCACCGTGGTGGCCGAGCCGGATGGTCCGGTGGCCGTCATCTACAAGGAAATCGCCCGCAAAATCGCGGTGAAAGTGGCGGAAAAGGCGAAGGATATGACCAGCAAGTTCCCCAGCATCGTTATCAAGAATGACTAAGCGTGCGGCGGTGGGTGTCGTGACTGCTGCGCGGCGCGGCCGGCTTGCCGCCGCGGCGCTGCTGCTGGCGGTTTCGGCCGGTTCCGCCCTGGCGCAGACCGCGCCGGGCACGCCGCTTGGTTTGCCGCCACCGCCGCCCTCTGCCGTGGGGCAGGCGCTGGTGCAGGCGGCCGGCTGGCAGCCGCTGGCCAGCGGCACTTCCGCCGAGCTGCGCGGCCTGTCCGTGGTGAGCGAGACGGTGGCCTGGGCGAGCGGCGCGAAGGGCACGGTGCTGCGCACGGTGGACGGCGTGAAGTGGACGGCGATGCAGGTGCCGGACGCCGACAAGCTGGACTTCCGCGACATCCACGCGGTGGACGCGGACACCGCCATCGTCATGAGCGCCGGTCCCGGCGCGGCCTCGCGCATCTACCGCACCACGGACGGCGGCGCGAGCTGGAAGCTCCAGATGACCAACCCCGACGCCGAAGGGTTCTGGGACGCGATCGCCTTCTGGGACGCGAAGCACGGCATCCTGTTCGGCGACCCGGTCAAGGGCGCCTTCCAGGTGCTGCTGACGGCCGACGGCGGCGCCACCTGGCAGCCGGCGGCCGACCCGAAAGGACTGGCGTCCCTGCCCAATGAGGGCGCGTTCGCCGCCAGCGGCACCTGTTTGACGGTGGCCGGCGGCGCCGATGCCTGGTTCTCCACCGGCGGCGCGGAAAACGCCCGCGTCTTCCATTCCTCGGACCGGGGCCGCAGCTGGCGCGCCACAACGGTGCCGATGTCGGCCGGGGCGCCTGCGCGCGGCATTTTCTCGGTCGGCTTCCGCGACGCCAAAGTGGGCCTGGCGGCCGGCGGCGACTACAAGGAAACCTCGATGGCGACCGTGAACGGCGCCCGCACCGAGGACGGCGGCGCCACCTGGACCGCCGCGCCCATCCTGCCGACCGGTTATATGTCGGTGGTGGTGCCGGTGCGCGGCACTGCGGACGCCTTCGTGGCGGCAGGGCTGGCCGGTTCCGGCTACAGTAACGACGGCGGCAAGAGCTGGTCCATCCTGGACCGCACGCCGATCAATACCGTCGGCTTTGCCTCGCCCGCCGTGGGCTGGGCGGTCGGACCCAAGGGCCTGGTGATGAAATACGCAGGGCCGGTACTCGGCAAGAAGTCATCCAACGATTAGGAGAAATTTATGCAGAAATTCCTGAAGCGCGCCCTGGTGGCGCTGGCACTGGGCGGCATCAGTTTCGGCGCGGCGGCGCAGGCGGTGTCCTTCGCCGAGCCGGCGGACGGCGCGGTGGTCAGCAGCCCGTTCAAAGTGAAGTTCGCCGTCAGCGGCATGGAAGTCAAGCCGGCCGGCGAGATGGCGGCCAACACCGGCCACCATCACCTGATCATCAACGGCAGCAGCATCAAGGCCGGCGAGTCGATTCCCTTCGATGACACCCATCTGCATTTCGGCAAAGGCCAGACCGAAACCGAGGTGACGCTGCCGCCGGGTAAATACAAGCTGACCATGCAGTTCGCCAACGGCGCCCACCAGTCCTACGGCCCGGGCGCCAGCAAGACCATCAACGTGACGGTCAAGTAACCCGCCGAACCGGCGCTTACTCCTTGGCGCGGGTAAACGGCATCTCGGTCGTGCCGTGCGTGAAGCGGCCCGCATCCTTGCCGGTGAACTGCAGCTCCGCTTCGCTGGACAGCACGAAATAGCTTCCGCTCGGCGCCGCCAGCAGCGTTTCGCTGGCGCCGTTGCGCAGTTCGACCACCAGCCCGTCGCCCGCGCGGCGTATCGTGAAATCTCCCGCGCCTGCAATCACGTACTTGCCCGGCACCGTAGCCAGCGCATCCGCCGTCAGCGCCACGTTGCGGCGCACCTTCGCGCCCATGGTGGGCCAGCCGTATTCGGCCGCCACCGCGCGCACCAGTTCCCCCGCCAGTTCATCCCCGCCGTCGCCGTTGGTCATCACCACGATGCCGTCGCCGCGCTCCGTGTAGGCGCTCATGCGCGCGCGGTAGCCGGCGTTGGAGCCGCCGTGGCCGAAGCTCTGCGCCTGCCCGTCGCCGTCGATGCCCAGGCCCAGTCCATAGTTCTGCATCACCGGCGTCAGCATCAGATAGGTCATGGCCTGCGACAGCACGGCGTTGGACTGGCCGGCGGCCGAGCGCCGCGTTTCGATGGCGAATCTGGCCAGATCCGACGGGGTGCTCCACAGGCCGGCGGCGGCCTGCTCGGGATAAGTGTGCGGGCCGCCCGGGATCGGCTTGCCGCCGCGGTCGTGCGGCAGGGCGGCGCGCGCCAGCAAGGACTGCGGCAGCGGCTGGGCGAAGGTGCTGTCGGCCATGGCCAGCGGCTTGAGCACCTTCTCCTGCATCAGTTCCGCGAACGGCGTCTTGCTGCGCTCCGTCATCACGTACTGCGCCACCTGGTAGCCGCCGCCGGAGTAGCGCCAGCGGCTGCCCGGGCGCGCGTTCACGTGCACGCCGCCGGTGTTGGCCGGCTTGGCGCCGTTCAGGATCTGCGCCAGCGTGGGCACCGGCGCGCCGGCCGCGTAGCCGGGGAAGCCGTGCACCGTGGTGCCGGCCGTGTGCGACAGCAGCTGGCGCAGCGTGACGGGGCTGTTGTCGGCGTCCTTGGGCAGCTTCCACAGCGCGGTGTAGCTGTTGACGTCGCGGTCCAGTTCCAGCTTGCCTTCCTCCACCAGCCTGAGCGCGCCCATGGCGGCCACCGGCTTGCTGATGGAGGCGGCCTGGAACAGCGTGGAGGTGGTCACCGGGGCGCCGCCCGGCGTCACCGTGCCGTAGGCCTTGGCCCAATCCACCTCGCCGCCGTGGATCACCGCGATGCTCACGCCGGGCACGCCGAGGCGCGCCATCTCGTCGGCCAGCTTGCGCCGCGCCGGCGGCGCGCCTTCCAGCGTGACGGCGGGCAGCAAGCCCTGTTCCACTCTGGCGATGCGCTGCTGCAGGGGATCGTCGGCAGCGAAGGCGGTCATGGAGGTCATTGCGGGGAGGGCGGACAGCAGGCCGATGGCGGCGTACAGGCGGGTGCGTGGGTGCAAGGCGGACTCCTTTGTAATGGTCTGGTTCGAGTATATAACCTTAGCCGGGTCAAATACGCGCTTGATCCCACCACGCAGCAACTGCCTGCCTGCACCCGGGCGGCGCCCGCACTGCGCTGCCGGGCGCTTTCTTATTTGCGCGTTGATGCTGAACGCGCGCCGCGTATGATTTCGGCCGTGACCAGGCTGGCCAGCCGGCTCAGGATTTCCGTCTGCGTCGCGTTGAGTTGACGCGGCTCGGTATCGATCACGCACAGCGAGCCCAAAGTATGGCCTTGCTCATCGTTCACCGGTGCACCTGCGTAAAAGCGGAAGTAGGGCGCGTCCCTGACCGCTGGATTGTCCGCAAACCGGGCGTCTGAGCGCAGGTCGGTAAATTGCTGCACGCCCGATTGCAGCATCGTGTAGTTGCAGAATGCCCAGCTGCGCGGCGTTTCGACCATCTCCAGGCCCACCTTCGCCTTGAACCACTGGCGGTCTTCGCTCAACACGGTGATGAGTGCGATCGGCGCCGATAAGCTGAGTGCCGCAATCCTGGTCAGGTTGTCGAGGGCCGCTTCACTGGCGCTGTCCAGGATGCCTGAGCGGTGCACCGCCATCAGGCGCTGCGGCTCATTCTCGCTGACGGGAAACGGCGCGTTCAGGAGCTCCGGCGGCAATGGCTGCAGCCTCTGGTGTTTCAGCGGCGTGTGGTGCGTCAGCGCCTGCACCAGATTCTCGGACGCCTGCTCCAGCCGGATGATCTTGAACGGCGAGGCCGGGTCCAGCAGCGGCGCGGCATCCGCTGGCGAGCGGGTCGCAATCACGATCTGCATCCGGCTCAGGGCGGCGATCGTGCGCAACTTCTGCAGGAAGCGATCGGGCAGCCGGTCCAGGCCGTCCACTTCGGCCACGAAGATGTCGGGCGTCCTGGCGCCGAGCGCCACGGCGGCGGCGATCGGCTCGTCCACAAAGCCCACTTCGGTGACGTCCAGTGCGGCCAGCGCGCGCGACCAATCGGCATGCCGCTGTGGCGGCGCCAGCACCAGCACACTGCGCGAGGGCATCACAATTTCGCCGCCGCGTTGCAGGACGGCCTGCACGTCCGCCTCGAACATGCGGCGGTGCCCGCCGGGGGTTTTCCAAGTCGGGATCACGCCACTTTCCGTCCATAGCTGGGCGGTGCGCGGAGACACGCCCAGAATTTTCGCGGCCTGCGCGGTGGTAATGATCGAGCTTTTCATGGAGCGAAGTATAGCGCAAGCGAAGTGCGCAACGGCCGAGGTGCAGCGCAGGCAAATAAAATCACTAAAAACGGCAAATTCGATATAATCGGCAATTCTCGCAGCGTCGCCGCGCGGAAATTGCGTCATTGGCAATATCGCCAACGGCACGCCTATGGACCTCATTCACCGGATAACCGACATGCAAAACATTCAACTTCCCGATCACGAATTCGCGGCCGCCGTCCGCGCCAACCAAGCGAAGCTGCGAGGCGCGCTCAAGAGCAGCTATGACTTCATCGTCTGCGGCGCCGGCTCCGCCGGTTCGGTGGTGGCCGCCAGGCTGGCCGAGAATCCGGCGGTTCAGGTGCTGCTGCTGGAGGCCGGCGGCAGCGATGAGGTCGAGAGCGTCATCGCGCCGGCGCAGTGGCCGCTCAATCTGGGCACCGAGCGCGACTGGGCTTTTGCCGCGCAGCCGAACCGCCACCTGAACGGGCGCTCGATTCCCATGAACATGGGGAGGGTGCTGGGCGGCGGGTCGAGCATCAATGTGATGCTGTGGGCGCGCGGCCATCGCAGCGACTGGAATTACTTTGCGCAAGAAGCAGGGGACGAGGCATGGAACTACGCGTCCGTACTGAAGATTTACCAGCGCATCGAAGACTGGCACGGCCCGGCCGATCCCGAGCGTCGCGGCCGGGGCGGGCCGGTCTACGTGGCCCCTGCGCATGACCCCAAGCCGACCGCCACCCTGATGCTGGAGGCCGCCCGTTCGCTCGGCGTGCCGACTTTTGACAGCCCGAACGGCGCCATGATGGAAGCCGACGGCGGCGCGGCCATCAACGACTTGCGCATCCGCGACGGCAAGCGTCTTTCGGTGTTCCGTTCCTATACCTATCCGCGCATGGCGCAGCCCAACCTGACCGTGCTGACCGATGCGCTGGTGTCCAGGCTGACGTTCGACAACCGCAGGGCGACCGGCGTGGAAGTCATCCTTGGCGGCGAGAAGCGCACGTTCGGCGCTTCCCGCGAAGTCGTGTTGTCGCTGGGCGCAGTCAATACACCCAAGTTGCTGATGCAGTCCGGCATCGGCCCGGAGCAGGAACTCGGCCGGCACGGAATCAAGGTGCGCCAGCATCTGGCGGGCGTCGGCCAGAACCACCAGGACCATGTGTCCTTCGGCTGCATCTGGGAATACAAGGAGCCGCAGGAAGTGGGCAATGGCGGCTCCGAGGCGACGCTGTACTGGAAGAGCGATGCGGCGCTGGATGCGCCCGATATGCTGCACTGCCAGGTTGAGTTTCCCGTGCCGAGCCAGGAAAACGCGCGCCTCGGCGTGCCGGAACACGGCTGGACCATGTTCGCCGGCCTGGCCCACCCGAAGAGCCGGGGCGAAGTGCTGCTGTCCGGGCCCGACGCGACCGACGCCCCGCTGATCCACGCCAATACGCTGGCCGATCCCGACGATCTCAAGGCGGCCCTGAACTCGGTCGAGATGTGCCGGGAGCTGGGCAACGCCGGCGCGTTCGATTCACTGGTCAAGCGTGAATGCATGCCGGGCAAGCTGGGACAGCGGGACATGGAAGCCTTTCTCCGCAACGGCGCCGTGACTTATTGGCACCAGTCGTGCACCGCCAAGATGGGGCGGGATGCGATGTCGGTGGTGAACGCCAGCTTGCAGGTGTACGGGATCGACAGGCTGCGCATTGCGGACGCGTCGATCATGCCGCGCATCACCACCGGCAACACCATGGCGCCCTGCGTGGTCATTGGCGAGCGGGCGGCCGGGATGATCAAGGCCAGCCACGGAATCTGACGGCTGCCAGGCGGTTGTCAGGTGTTCAAGGCCAGCGCCGTGTCGATGAACGCGCGCAGTTTCGGCTGGCTCTGGCTATGGACTGGAAAATAGAGGAACAGGCCGGTGGTGGCGGGGACGTACTGTTCCAGCACGCGGACCAGGCGGCCGCTGGCCAGGTCGGATTCGATTTCCATGTCCGGCAAATACGCCATGCCCAGCCCCGAGCGCGCAAAGTCGGCCAGCAGCGTGGTGTCGTTGACGACCAGCGAGGTCTTGGTTTCGACCATATAGTGTTCGCCGTCGCGGAGGAAACACCAGCGGTGCAAGGCGCCGGAAGTGTGGAAGCGGTAGCGCAAGGTTTCGTGATGAATCAAATCTTCAGGAATCGCCGGCCGGCCCTTGCGTGCCAGATATTCGGGTGCTCCCACCACCGACCAGCGCAGCTCGCCGGTGAGCTTCACCGCCACCATGTCCCGCTCCACCGATTGTCCCAGGCGGATGCCGGCGTCGTAGCCTTGGGCGATGAGATCGACCACCGCATCATCAAGCGACAAATCTATCGTCACCTCCGGGTGGTTGTTGCGGAAGCGCGGGATGACGGATTTCATCACCAGCGCCCCGAGGGCCCTCGGCACCGTCAGGCGCAAATTGCCGGCGGGTTTATGTCGAAACAGGCTCAGGGCGGCAAAGGCGTCGTCAATCTGCTTGGTGGCGCCCACCAGGCTGGCGTACAGGGTCGCGCCGGCTTCGGTCAGCGCCACCTTGCGCGTGTTGCGCTGGAAAAGCATGACGCCGTGCTGCCGTTCCATCACCTTGATGGCCTTGCTGACGGCCGTGGTGGTGACGTTTAGCCGGAGCGCGGCAGCGCTGAAGCTTTTGTGTTCGGCCACAGCCAGGAAGGTCCGGATGCCGTCGAGCGAATTGCTGGTCATGGTTGATTGTGAACCTGAAGTTGAAGGCCAATATACCAGAGTGATCTATCGGAACGCAATGGGGGCGCCTATCATGGTCACATCTTCTTCTTTACCCGAAAGGAAGCATCATGGCACTCTCAATTCCGGCAATCATCAACGACTACATCAACGCCGCCAACCGTCACGATGCGGATGGCGTGGTGCGCTGCTTCAGCGCCGGCGGCGCCGTGCGCGACGAGGGCAAGCTGCACCAGGGGCACGCGGCCATCAGGAAGTGGACAGAGGCGGCCGGCAAGGAGTACGGCGCCACCATCGAACCGGTGGCCGCGCAGAAGGAGGGCGGCAAATCGATCGTTGCGTGCCGGGTCAGCGGCAACTTCCCCGGCAGCCCGGTGGCGTTGAAGTTCGCGTTCGAGCTGGCCGGCAGCGGCATCGCTGCCCTGGAGATCACGGCATGAATACCGACTTTGCAGGCAAACGTGTGCTGATCACCGGCGGCACCAAGGGCATGGGCGCGGCCACGCTGAAGCTGATGCATGAACGCGGCGCCAAGATTGCCACCGCAGCGCGTTCGGCCGCCGCCGGGTTGCCGGGCGGCGTGCACCTGGTGCGCGCCGACATCGGCACGCGGGAGGGTGTCGACCAGGTTGTCGCCGAGACCCTGCAGCAACTGGGCGGCGTCGACATCCTGATTAACAACGTCGGCGGATCGGACGCGCCGGGCGGGGGCGCGCTGGCGCTGGATGACGACGCCTGGGACAAGGCTCTCAACGCCAATTTGCTGGCGGCCGTGCGGCTGGATCGCGCGCTGCTGCCGGCGATGGTGGCGCAGCAGTACGGCGTCATCATCCACATTTCGTCGATTCAGCGCAGCCTGCCGCTGCACGATTCCACGCTGGCCTATGCCGCCGCCAAGGCCGCGCTGAGCAATTACAGCAAGGGCTTGTCGAAGGAATTCGGCCCGCGCGGCATCCGGGTCAATACGGTGGCGCCGGGATTCATCGAGACCACGGCGGCGCACGCGCTGATACTCCGTCTAGCCGATCACGGCAACGTCACCGAAGACCAGGCGCGCCGGCAGCTGATGGCGTCGCTGGGCGGTATTCCCATCGGCCGGCCCGGCACGCCGGAAGAGGTGGCCGAGCTGGTGGCCTTCCTGGCCTCGGACCGCGCCCGATCGATTCATGGCGCTGAATATGTGATCGATGGCGGCACGATACCGACCGTGTGAAAACTCGGCCTGTTTCGGGGCCGTCGGCGGATTGCGGCGCGGGCGTTGGCCGCTGCCGCCGGCGACGCGGTAAAATAGCGGTCTTTATATCTCAGCTTTTTACTTCGATGACCAACGCACCAGCAAAGCCAGTCCGCACCCGTTTCGCTCCCAGCCCGACCGGCTACCTGCACCTCGGCGGCGCCCGCACCGCGCTGTATTCCTGGGCCTACGCGCGCCACTTCGGCGGCACCTTCGTGCTGCGCATCGAGGATACCGACCTGGAACGCTCGACCCCGGAAGCGGTGCAGGCCATCATCGAAGGCATGGCATGGCTGGGCCTGAACCACGACGAAGGCCCGTTCTACCAGATGCAGCGCATGGACCGGTATCGCGAAGTGGTGGGCCAGATGCTGGCCGCCGGCACCGCCTACCATTGCTACTCGTCGCCGGAAGAAGTGCAGGCGATGCGCGACAAGGCCACCGCCGCCGGCGAAAAGCCGCGCTACGACGGCACCTGGCGTCCGGAAGAAGGCAAGACCCTGCCTGCGATTCCGGAAGGCCGCAAGCCGGTGGTGCGCTTCAAGAACCCGCTGGACGGCGAAGTGACGTGGAACGATTTCGTCAAAGGCGCCATCACCATCGGCAATAAGGAGCTGGACGACCTGGTGATCGCGCGCCCGGACGGCACGCCTACTTATAACTTCTGCGTTGCCATCGACGACCTGGACATGGAAATCACCCATGTGCTGCGCGGCGACGACCACGTCAACAACACCCCGCGCCAGATCAATATCCTGCGCGCCATCGGTGCGCCGCTGCCGCAGTACGGCCACCTGCCGATGATACTGGGCTCGGACGGCGCCAAGATGTCCAAGCGCAAGGACGCCGTCAACGTCATGCAATACCCGGCGGAAGGCTATCTGCCGGAGGCCATCCTGAACTACCTGGCGCGCCTGGGCTGGAGCCACGGCGACGAGGAAGTGTTCTCGATGGAGCAGCTGTGCGCGTGGTTCGACGGCACGCACCTGAGCAACTCGGCGGCGCAGTTCAATATCGAAAAACTGAACTGGCTGAACAACCACTATATTAAGCAGGCCGACAATGCGCGCCTGGCCGAGCTGGCCAAGCCGCGCATGCTGGCCAACGGCGCCGTGCTGGAAGGCGCGCCGGCGCTGCCGGTGGTGCTGGGTCTGCTGAAAGAGCGCACCAATACGGTCAACGAGCTGGCCGACGCCGCCATGCTGTTCTACCGCGAGCCGCAGCCGGACGCCGCGCTGCTGACCCAGCACGTGACCGACGCCGTGAAGCCGGCGCTGGCCGACTTCGCCGAGCGCTGCAAAACCGTGGAGTGGAACAAGGCCGCGCTGGCCGCCATGATCAAGGAAGTGCTGGCCGCGCACGGCCTGAAGATGCCGCAGATCGCCATGCCGCTGCGCCTGTTCGTCACCGGCCAACTGCAAACGCCGGCCATCGACGCGGTGCTGGAAATCTTCGGCCGCGACACGGTTGTGGCGCGCCTGGCAAAGTTCCTCTGATTTTTTCTTGAAGCAGGGGCAAAGTTGCAAAAGGGTATTTGCATAATACGGAGCCTCTGCTATACTCTTGTCTCTCGCGCAAACGGGGGTATAGCTCAGCTGGGAGAGCGCTTGCATGGCATGCAAGAGGTCAGCGGTTCGATCCCGCTTACCTCCACCAGTTTGCAGAGAAAGCAGTACGGCAGTTCCAAGGTCCCCATCGTCTAGAGGCCTAGGACATCACCCTTTCACGGTGAGTACCGGGGTTCGAATCCCCGTGGGGACGCCAGCTTCGCCAGGGCTGGTAAGCAGTAGGCAGTGAATTTTCTGTGCCAGAGGGGGTATAGCTCAGCTGGGAGAGCGCTTGCATGGCATGCAAGAGGTCAGCGGTTCGATCCCGCTTACCTCCACCAAGCATAGAAGATGTTGTGTTCCGAGGTCCCCATCGTCTAGAGGCCTAGGACATCACCCTTTCACGGTGAGTACCGGGGTTCGAATCCCCGTGGGGACGCCAGCAATGGCAAAAATAGTAAATGTTTCTGCGCCCGGGGGGTATAGCTCAGCTGGGAGAGCGCTTGCATGGCATGCAAGAGGTCAGCGGTTCGATCCCGCTTACCTCCACCAACAGCGCAGAACATATCTGAAAGTCCAAGGTCCCCATCGTCTAGAGGCCTAGGACATCACCCTTTCACGGTGAGTACCGGGGTTCGAATCCCCGTGGGGACGCCACGTAGTTTGCTGCACAGTAGTACCTTGTTTCTGCGCCCGGGGGGTATAGCTCAGCTGGGAGAGCGCTTGCATGGCATGCAAGAGGTCAGCGGTTCGATCCCGCTTACCTCCACCAACAGCGCAGAGGCACATCGGAAGTTCCAGGTCCCCATCGTCTAGAGGCCTAGGACATCACCCTTTCACGGTGAGTACCGGGGTTCGAATCCCCGTGGGGACGCCAGTTCTGGCACACATCACCAGTTAGTCGACAATCAAGCTGCCATGGGCGGCTTTTTTTGCTTTGGCGCGCCGGTTTTCTTGCCCTTGCTCCGCCATTGTTCTGTACCGGCATACAAGCTTAACGAGATTGCATGTTGGCGAAACTGTTCTACACTGGACGAGGGTGGCCACCGTAGCCGCCTATCAAAAGGGAGACGGACATGGAACTCCATATGCACTCGCACCGCTGGGTGGCGCGCCAGCCCGACTGGGCAGCCGCAGCGGTAGCCGGCTTTGGCGCCGGCGGTATCCTCATGATATTGGAAGTGTTGTGGGCCGCGCTGGCCGGCGTGCCGGACCCGTGGCAGGTAACGCACATGGTTGCCGCCATGGTGCTGGGCTGGGAGGCGCTGCAGTCGACCGGCTATGTACTCGGCCTGATGGTGGTGGCGCTGGCCGTGCACTATATCCTCGGCATCGTCTTCGGCATCATGCTGGCGGCCATCATCGCACCGTTCCAGCTCGATTCGAGCACCGGCATGGTGCTGCTGGCGGGCGCGGTCTTCGGGCTGGTGCTGTACGTGCTGAATTTCTACGGCATGTCCGGGGCGTTCTCGTGGTTCGCTGAAATGCGCGGCTGGGCGACCGCGGTGGGCCATGTGGTGTTCGGCATGTCGGCCGCCTATATTTACCGCAGGATGGAAAAGCCTTAATTTACACCGTTGTTGCGTGGTTCGTTGAGCATGTTGTAGGGCACCAGTTGCACATGGCTTAGAGCGAAACATCTGACAGAAACGGGGCGGCTTATGGCGTTGGCACTGGCTTTGATCCTGATTGTGGTGGGTACGCTTGCGTTCCACTTTTGGAGCCCTTGGTGGCTCACTCCGCTGGCGTCGAACTGGCAGGCGATGGACGACGCCCTGATGCTGACGCTGGTCATTACCGGCGCCATCTTCGTCATCATCAATCTGTTCGTGGCCTACGCGGTGATCAAGTTCCGTCACCGCGACGGCGTGCGCGCGTCCGCCGAACACGGCAGCAAGAAGCTCGAGTGGTGGCTGATCGGCGTGACCACGGTGGGCATCGTCATCATGCTGGCGCCGGGGCTGGACGTGTACGCCAAGCTGATCACGCCGCCGGACAATGCGATGCAGTTCGAGGTGATGGGGCAGCAGTGGCAGTGGCATTACCGGCTGCCCGGCAAGGACGGCCGCATGGGGCAGACCGACGTCACCCATATCAGCCCTGAAAATCCCTTCGGCGTGAACGCCAAGGACCCTTACGGCCAGGACGACGTGCTGGTCGACACGCAGGAAATCCACATCCCGCTCGACAAGCCGGTCAAGGTGCTGCTGCGCGCGCAGGACGTGCTGCATGACTTCTATGTGCCGCAGTTCCGCACCCGCATGAACATGGTGCCGGGCATGGTGACGTCGTTCTGGTTCACGCCCACGCGCGCCGGCCGCTTCGAGGTGATGTGCGCCCAGCTGTGCGGCATCGGGCACGCCAATATGCGCGGCTACGTGGTGGTGGAGGATGAGGCGGCGTATGCGAAATGGCTGGCGGCGCAGCCGACGTTCGCGTCCAGGATGCGGGCCGGCGCGGCGGGCGGCACCGGCGTTGCCGCCGCTGCGGCCGGCGTGGGTGCGGCCGGCGCGGAAGGCACGGCGGCAGGTTCGGCGGGGGCGGGCGAGGGCGCGGCGGCGGCCGCCAGCGACACCGCCACGCAGGGCAAGCTGCTGGCGCAGGCGCGCGGCTGCATGGCCTGCCACAGCGTGGACGGCAGCCCCGGCGTGGGCCCGACCTGGAAAGGTTTGTACGGCAAGACGGAAACACTGGACAGCGGCAAGACCGCTGTGGCGGACGATGCCTTCCTGAAGCAGTCCATCGCCGATCCCAAGGCGAGCATCGTGCGCGGCTACCCACCTATCATGCCGCAGCAGCCGCACACCGAGGCGGAGCTGTCGGCCATGGTGGACTACATCAAGACTGTGAAGTAACGCGGAGGTTGCGATGGCTTATGGCAGCGGACACGGCAGCGGACACGACGATCATGACGACCATGGCCCCCAAAGCTGGGTCACCAAATACGTATGGAGCCAGGACCACAAGGTGATCGCGGTGCAGTACTCGCTGACGGCCATCGTGGTGGGCCTGATCGGCCTGGTGCTGTCGGACCTGATGCGGCTGCAGCTGGGCTATCCCGGCAAGTTCTCCTTCATCGACGCGTCCACCTACTACCAGTTCATCACCATGCACGGCATGATCATGGTGGTGTACCTGCTGACGGCGCTGTTCCTGGGCGGCTTCGGCAACTACCTGATCCCGCTGATGGTGGGCGCGCGCGACATGGTGTTCCCTTTCCTGAACATGCTCAGCTTCTGGTTCTACCTGCTGTCCGTGGTGATCCTGGTCGGCAGCTTCTTCGTGCCCGGCGGGCCCACCGGCGCCGGCTGGACGCTGTATCCGCCGCAGGCGATTCTGCAGGGCACGCCGGGCGTGGAGTGGGGCATCGTGGTGATGCTGATCTCGCTGGTGGTGTTCATCGCGGCCGCCACCATGGGCGGCCTGAACTACGTCACCACCATCCTGCAGGCGCGCACGCGCGGCATGACGCTGATGCGCATGCCGCTCACCGTGTGGGGCATTTTCGTGGCCACCATCCTGGCGCTGCTGGCCTTCCCCGCGCTGTTCGTCAGCGGCGTGATGATGCTGTTCGATAAGACGCTGGGCAGCAGCTTCTTCATGCCCGCCATCGTCTCCATGGGGCAGCACCTGACCCACCAGGGCGGCAGCCCCCTGCTGTTCCAGCACCTGTTCTGGTTCTTCGGCCACCCCGAGGTGTACATCGTGGCCTTGCCCGCCTTCGGCATCATCTCCGACCTGATCAGCGTGCACGCGCGCAAATGCATCTTCGGCTACCGCATGATGGTGTGGGCCATCGTCATCATCGGCGCCCTGAGCTTCGTCGTGTGGGCGCACCATATGTATGTGAGCGGCATGCATCCGCTGTTCGGCTTCTTCTTCGCCACCACCACCCTGATCATCGCGGTGCCGACCGCCATCAAGGTCTACAACTGGACCCTGACGCTGTGGCGCGGCGACATACACATGACCGTGCCCATGCTGTTCGCGCTGGGCTTCATCAGCACCTTCGTGCTGGGCGGCGTGACCGGGCTGTTCCTGGGCAATGTGAGCGTCGACATTCCGCTGTCGAACACCTATTTCGTGGTGGCGCACTTCCACATGGTGATGGGCGTATCGCCTGTGCTGGCGGTGTTCGGCGGGATTTACCACTGGTTCCCCAAGATCAGCGGCCGCATGTACAACGACGCGCTGGGCAAGCTGCATTTCTGGATCACCTTCCTGGGCGCGTATGCGATTTTCTTCCCCATGCATTATCTCGGCGTGCTGGGCATGCCGCGCCGCTACCACGCCTACGACAACTACGCTTTCATTCCGCCGTCCGCGCAGCTGATGAACGAGTTCATCACGATTGCCGCGCTGGTGGTGGGCGTGGCGCAGCTGCTGTTCATCTTCAACCTGGCCTACAGCACCTTCAAGGGCAAGGTGGCGGACGGCAATCCGTGGCGCGCGGCCAGCCTAGAATGGTTCACGCCGCAGACCCCGCCGGCGCACGGCAACTGGGGGCCGCAGTTGCCGGTGGTGTATCGCGGCGCCTACGACTACGGCCAGCAGACCGGCGACAGCGACTACATCCCGCAAAACGTGGGGCCCGACGATGATCCCCCCGGCGCGCCGGCCGGGGCGCCCGGCGGCGTGCCCGGCGCGCGGCCGGTTGCCACCGGAGGTGCGGTATGAGCGGCGCGCCCGGCATGCAGGCGCCGCTGGCAGCCGCCGGCGCTGGCGCGATGGACGCGCGGGGTGGACTGGATGCGCCCGATCCGCGCAAGGTCGGCCTGTGGGTCTTCATGGCGGTGGTGTCGTCGCTGTTCATGCTGTTCAGCGTCGCCTACGTGATGCGGATGGCGACGGCGGACTGGCAGCCGCTGCGCTATATCCCGTGGCAGCTGTGGCTCAGCACGGCGGTGCTGGCGCTGGCCAGCGCAGCGTGGGAGCTGGCGCGGCGCGGCGCGCTGCGGGGCGGGCATGCGGCCCGGCGCGCGGGGCTGACGGCGTGCGCCTTGTCGCTGGCTTTCCTGGCGGTGCAGCTGTGGGCGTGGCAAGCCATGACGGCCATGAACTTCACCGTCAACGGCAATCCCGCCAGCAGCTTCTTCTACCTGCTGACAGGGCTGCACGGCCTGCACGTGGGCGGCGGCCTGGTGGCGGCCGTGCTGGCCGGCGTTGCCGCCCGGCGCGGCAAGGCGGCGTTGGCCGCGTTTGCCGCCAGCGCCGCGCTGTGCGCGCGCTACTGGCATTTCCTGCTGCTGCTGTGGCTGGGATTGTTCGCGCTGCTGTTCCTGGTCACGCCGGACCTGGTGCAGGTGGTGTGTGAAAGCGTCGGCATCCGGCCGCCGCAAGCGAGGTGAACCATGAATACGCCGAGTGACGGCTTGCGGGGCCTGGTCAGCGACTTCTCCGGCGACAAGGTCGCCTACCATGTGCCGTGGGGCAAGCTGATGATGTGGATCTTCCTGCTCAGCGACACCTTCATCTTCGGCAGCTTCCTCACCGGCTACATGACGGTGCGCCTGTCGGCCACCGCCGCCTGGCCCAACCCCAGCGAGGTGTTCGCGCTGACCATCGCCGGCACCAATCTGCCGCTGATACTGATCGCCATCATGACCTTCGTGCTGATCACCAGCAGCGGCACCATGGCCATGGCCGTCAACTACGCCTACCGGGGCGAGCGCGCCATCGCCGCGCGGCTGATGTTTATCACGGCCGTGTTCGGCGCCATGTTCGTCTGCATGCAAGCCTTCGAGTGGACCAAGCTGATCCATGAAGGCGTGCGCCCGTGGTCCAACCCCATGGGGGCGGCGCAGTTCGGCGCCTGCTTCTTCATGATCACCGGCTTCCACGGCCTGCACGTGTCGGCCGGCGTGATCTACCTGTTCATCGTGGCGCGCCGCGTGCAGCGCGGGCACTACGAGCGCAGCAGCGGCGAGGCGCACGGCAGCAAATACGACATCGTCGAAATCGCCGGCTTGTACTGGCACTTCGTGGACCTGGTGTGGGTCTTCATCTTTGCGCTGTTTTACCTGTGGTAGGGAGGGGTCATGTCCACCGCGACCGAACACACGCAGCATCCGATCGGCATCTATTTCAAGATATGGGGCTTGCTGTTCGTGCTCAGCGCCTTCTCTTACGCTATCGATTTTTTCCACGTGCAAGGCTATCTGCGCTGGACGCTGATCCTGATACTGATGGCGGCCAAGGCCGGCCTGATCGTGGCCTATTTCATGCACTTGAAGTGGGAGCGGCTGGCGCTGATCTACACCATCCTGATACCGCCCACCGCGCTCATCGTCCTGGTGTGGCTGATGATGGTGGAGGGCGACTATACTTTCCTCACGCGCATGACGCATTTCGGATGAGCTTGCACATGGCGTTGCCTTGATTTTCAAGCTCTTACCATGCTACAATTCGCGCACGCTTTTACGACGTCCCCATCGTCTAGAGGCCTAGGACATCACCCTTTCACGGTGAGTACCGGGGTTCGAATCCCCGTGGGGACGCCAAGTCAAAAAATTAAAAGTGTACCGATCATGTCCCCATCGTCTAGAGGCCTAGGACATCACCCTTTCACGGTGAGTACCGGGGTTCGAATCCCCGTGGGGACGCCAAATAAAAAAAGCCGCCTTGTGCGGCTTTTTTGCTACCGACATGGCTACCGAGAAAAACCCATCCATCACGCTGGCGCTGTTCTGCAAAGTCGTCGATAACTTCGGCGACATCGGCATTTGCTGGCGCCTTGCGCGCCAGCTGCAGCACGAACACGGCATCGCCGTCACGCTGTGGGTTGACGACCTGCAAACGTTCCAGCGCATCTGCCCCGAAGTGGACACCGGCGCGCCGCTGCAGCAGGTGGCGGGCGTGGCGGTGCGCCACTGGGCCGGCCAGGACGGCGAATTCGGGCCGGCCGACATCGCCGGCATCGTCATCGAATTTTTCGGCTGCGACATTCCGCCCGGCTATATCGCCGCGATGGCGCAGTGCCAGCCGCGCCCGGTATGGCTGAACCTGGAAGGCCTGACTGCCGAAGAGTGGGTGGAAGGCTGCCACACCTTGCCGTCCTCGCATCCGCGCTTGCCGCTGACGAAACATTTCTTCTTCCCCGGCTTCACCGCCAGGACCGGCGGCCTGCTGCGCGAGTCCGCGCTGGAGGCGCAGCGCCAGGCTTTCCTGTCCGATGCCGCCGGCGTGGCCGATTTCCTGGCGCGCTTCGGCGTCGCGCCGGCGGACATGGCCTCGCTCAAGGTGTCGCTGTTCTGCTACCCGCACGCGCCGGTGGCGGAGCTGTTCAGCGCCTGGGCGCAGGGCAGCGAACCAGTGCTGTGCCTGGTGCCGGAAGGCGTGGCCGCCGGCGCGGTGCAAGCCTTCCTCGGCGCGCCGCCGAAAGCCGGCGCGGTCCGCAGCAGCGGCGCGCTGACGGTGCGCGTGCTGCCTTTCGTGCCGCAGCAGGAGTACGACAAGCTGCTGTGGGCCTGCGACCTCAACTTTGTGCGCGGCGAAGATTCCGTGGTGCGCGCGCAATGGGCCGGCAAGCCTTTCGTGTGGCATATCTACCCGCAGGACGAGAACCTGCACCACAAGAAACTGGGCGCTTTCCTGCAGCGCTATGCCGATCCGGCAGGGCAAGCCACGGGGGCGCTGGACGCGTTCTCGCTGCGCTGGAACGGCGCGCTGCCGCCCGGCGCCGATAGCGGCCCGGACGCGGCGGCCGACTGGATGGCCTTGTGGCCGGCGCTGCAGGCGGTGATGCCGGCCGCCGCCAGCCGCGCCGCCGATTGGCAGCAGCAGATGGCCGCGCATGGCGACTTGGCGACAAACCTGCTGCGTTTCGCCGCTTCGCTCAAGTAGGCGGCGCAACAAAAATCAGGTATACTGCCCGGTTACTCTATCAAGTATTTTTACTCGGTATTTTTACTCGATCAAGCTAGAGCTTACGGCGTTAGAAGCCAGCAGGCGACAGATGATTTTCACGCAACCCACTTTATACGTACACTCGCTATGAAACCCGCAAAAGAAATTCGTGTTGGCAACATCATCATGGTTGACGCCAAGCCTTTCATCGTTCTGCGTTCTGATGTCAATGGTTCGAGCCGCACGGGCTTCACCTACAAATGGAAGATGAAGAATCTTCTGACGAACGCACCCCTGGAAAACGTGTTCCGCGGTGACGACAAGTTCGACGTCGTCGTTCTGGACAAGAAGCCAGTGACCTACTCGTACTTCGCCGACCCGCTGTACGTCTTCATGGACGAAGAGTACAACCAGTACGAAATCGAAGAAGAAAACCTGGGCGACGCACTGAACTACCTGAAAGACGGTATGGAATGCGAAGCAGTGTTCTACGACGGCAAAGCCATCTCGGTAGAACTGCCGACCACCATCGCCCGCCAGGTTGCTTACTCCGAGCCGGCAGTGAAAGGCAACACTTCGGGCAACGTCCTGAAAGAAGCCAAGATCGAAAACGCGATCGAATCCAAGCGCCACATCGTGATGGTGCCGCTGTTCGTGTCCCAGGACGACGTGATCGAAATCGACACCCGTACCAACGAATACAAGCGCGTCGTTCGCAACTAATTGCGCAACTAATTGCGCAACTAAGTTCAGTTGCAGCGCTCTGAAAAAGCCAGGTTCCACGGGACCTGGCTTTTTTTTCGTCCGGTTCAGCCGTAAGGCGTGTACCAGATGCCGTGCTCGATGGTGGCTGCCACATTGGCCACGTTTTCCGGACTTTCGCTGAAGCCCGCCAGCACCTGGCCGGCGCTCATGCCCTTCGCCATCAGGTCGGTCCAGAACGCCATGCCCGGCGCATCCGGCGCGCGGTCCAGCACGTTGGCATAGAAACGCGTCAGCAACTCGGTGTTGTTGGGCGCGCTGCCGTACAGCGCCTGGCCTTCGACCGAGGTCAGGAACAGTTCGGCCACCGTCGCCAGCGACTTGCCGTTATCCATGTGCCAGATCCAGAAGCCCTGGCCCGGCAGGTCCGGCGCACGGTCGAACGCGGCCTGGTACAAGCGGTACACCTGGCCGCCGTGGCTGTTGATGTCCAGCGCGATATTGCCGTCGGCGAACTGCAGGCGTTCCACATTGCCGACGGCGTCCGTGCCTTCGGCGCCGGTCTTGTCGATAACGGCGGTGCCGCTGGTGCCGATGTTGATGGTGAAGTTGGCGCGGGTGCCGGCGTAGACCGCCAGGTCGCGTCCGCCGCCGCCGTCAATCACATCGTTGCCTGCCAGTCCGGCCAGCACGTCAAAGCCCTGGCCGCCCTGCACCAGGTCGTTGCCTGTCGTGCCGTTCAGTGTGGCGCCCACCAGCGTGCCGAAATCCGCCCCGACCTTGGAGACGCTGATGGTCCGCAGATCGTTGATGTTGCCGCCCTGGTAGCTGGCGAACACGGCCGACAAGCCGTCGGCCGACAGCGCGGCGCCGCCCGCGTAATTGAAGTGGTTGGCATCGCCGCCGCTCGACAGGCGGCTTAGCGCGCCGGTGTTGATGTCCTTGATGAAGATGTCGGCCTTGCCGTCGCCGTCGCCCGGCGTCAGGTCCGAAGTGCTCTCGAACATGACGTAGCGGCCGTCGGCGCTGATGGTGGCGTTGCTGGACTCGCCCCTGCCTTCCACGGCATCGGCGCTGATCGACACGCGCAGCACCGCGCCGCTATGCATGTCCTTGCGGAACACGTCGCGGTGGCCGTTGGTGTCGCCTTCCACCAGGTTGCTGGCCTGGCTAGAAAATACGATGTAGCGGCCGTCCGCCGACAGGGAGGCGTTGTCGCTGTTGCCGTTGGCCGCCTCGCCGGCGGAATTGGCCGACACGCGCGTGATGATGCCGTTGTCCAGGTTCTTGGAATAGATGTCGGCGAAATTGTCGTCGCCGGCCGCCAGATTGGTGGCGTAGGTGGTGAATGCGACCACCCGCCCATCGCCCGAGATGGCGCTGTCGGCTGTCGGCGCGTTGGCCTGCGCGCCGGCCAGCGTGGTCGATGCGTTCACAACTTCGCCGGTGGCGAGGTTTTTGACGAACAGGTCGTCGGTGCCGTTGGTGTCGCTGGCCACCAGGTTGGTGGCCTTGCTGATGAAGCCGATGTACTGGCCGTTGGCCGACAGCACCGCGTTGTAGCTCTGGCCATTGGCTTCCACGCCGGCGCTGTTGGTCGACACGCTGCCAAGGCTGCCCGTGAGCATGTTCTTCAGCTGGATGCTGGCATGGCCGTCCTGCGTGCTCTGGAACGCCACCAGGCTGCCGTCGCCGTTCAGCGTGGCGCCGGTCTTGATGGAAGCCAGCGGGCCGTTCGGGCCGGTGGACGCCAGCGTCAGCGTATCGGTTTGCAAGTCGCGGATGTAGATGTCGCCGTCGGTGGGGACGGTGTCGGCCGGCACCAGTTGCTGGTTTGCGGAAAACGCTACATAGCGTCCGTTTGCGGAAAGGCGGGCGCCGATATCGGCTGCGCTGACGCCGGCTTGCGCGGTGATTGTTGTATTTGGCAGCATGATTTGTCAGAGGATATAAGTAGTGTTTGTAGGGGTATGGCCGACAAATTGTGCCTGAGCTGAGCAGCCAATGACGCACGGTTCCGTTGGGCTACTTTTATGTTTCCAATAAGATTTTTATGGTTTGCCCATTGCTTCCAAATAGATAATTAAATTAGTGGCTCGGAAACATTCCTGCTGGTATGCTAGTGGATTGCGTGTATTGATACTTTTGGTATAACCACTCACGGAGCTGGCATGGATCGCAGGGGATTTGTTCGGATGGGGCTGGCTGCTGGCGCGGCGGGAACGGTGGCCGGTACTGTACAAGCGCAAGCGCCCGGTCCCGGCGGCATCCTCGACGGCGGCGTCCAGCTGCAGCAGGAGCTGATGGCCGCCAACAAGCTCACCTCGCATTCGCTCACCTCGCAATACCTGGCCCGCATCCGCAACATCGACAAGGCCGGTCCGCGCATCAATGCCATCATCGAGATCAATCCCGAAGCGCTCAAGATCGCGCGCGAGATGGACCGCGAACGCCTGCTGCGCCGCGTGCGCGGTCCGTTGCACGGCATCCCCGTGCTACTGAAAGACAATATCGCCACGGCCGACCGCATGAGCACCACGGCCGGTTCGCTGGCCCTGGCCGGGGTGCGCGCCGCGCGCGACGCCCACGTGGCGGCCCAGCTGCGCGCGGCCGGCGCCGTCATCATCGGCAAGACCAATCTGAGCGAGTGGGCCAATATGCGCTCCACCCATTCCGTCAGCGGCTGGAGCGCGCGCGGCGGCCTCACGCGCAACCCGTATTCGCTCGACCGCAACTGCAGCGGCTCCAGTTCCGGCTCCGGCGCCGCCATCGCGGCCGGCCTGGCCACGCTGGCGGTGGGCACCGAGACCGACGGCTCCATCGTCTCGCCGGCGTCGATCTGCGGCCTGGTCGGCATCAAGCCCACGCTGGGCCTGGTCAGCCGCAGCGGCATCATCCCCATCGCCCATTCGCAGGACACGGCCGGCCCCATGGCGCGCTCGGTGGCCGACGCTGCGCTGATGCTGGCCGCCATGGCCGGCGTGGATCCGGCCGACGCGGCCACCGCCGGCAGCGGCGGCAAGGCCAAGGACTACGCGGCCGCGCTGGACCGCGACAGCCTGAAAGGCAAGCGCCTCGGCGTGGCGCGCAACTTCTTCGGCAAGAACCCGGACGTGGACGCGGAAATCGCCAAGGCGCTGCAAGTGCTGCAAGGGCAGGGCGCGCAGCTGGTGGACGTGGAAGTGCCCAACGTGAACAAGTACGACGGCACCGAGACCGAAGTGCTGCTGTATGAATTCAAGTCCGACCTGGCGGCCTACCTGAAGGACTACGCGCCCAACGCGCCGGTGCGCAACATGGCCGAGCTGGTGGCGTTCAACCGCAAGCACGCCGACAAGGAAATGCCGTACTTCGGCCAGGAGTACCTGGAGCGCGCCGCCGCCAAGGGCGGCCTGGACGAGCAGGCTTACCTGGACGCGCTGGCCAACAACCAGCGCTATTCGCGCGCCGAAGGCATCGACCAGGTGATGCGCGAACACGGCCTGGACGCGCTGGTGGCGCCCACCGACGGCCCGGCGTGGCTGACGGACTTCATCAACGGCGACCATTACAACGCCAGCTTCTCCTCGCCCGCCGCCGTGGCGGGCTATCCGCACGTAACCGTGCCGGCCGGCTATGTGCACGGGCTGCCGGTGGGCCTGTCCTTCGTGGGCGGCAGCTATTCGGAAGCGGCGCTGATCGGCATGGCCTACGCCTACGAGCAGGCCACGCGCCACCGGCGCGCGCCGCAGTTCCTGGCCAGCGTGTCGCCCGTGTTCCGCTAGGATTTGACAGAATATCCAACTCTGGATATTCTGTCTGAATGCGAAAACAGAAGACTTCCCGCAGCGGCGAAAAAACGGCGGAACAGCAGCTGCTGCTGGACCAGCTCAAAAACGTGGCCGAAGGCCTGGGCCAGACCCTGGCGCCGTTCTGCGAGGTGGTGGTGCACGACCTGCTGGACCCGGCGCACGCCATCGCCGCCATCCACAACAACCTGTCCAGCCGCGATATCGGCGGCCCGGCCACCGAGCTTGGGCTGGCCCGCATCGCGGACGCCGCCTATCCGGCCGTCGTGGCAAACTACGCCAACCGCTTCGCCGACGGGCGCCAGGCCAAGAGCACCTCCATCGGCATCAAGGACTCCAGCGGACAATACATCGCCGCGCTGTGCATCAACGTGGACCTGACCATGTTCCACGGCCTGCAGTCGATGTTCGCGCAATTCAGCCGCGTTGAGGCCAGCAGCGCCGGCACGCAGGAATCGCTGGCCCCCCTGGACCCGGTGGGCGCCGACGGCATCCGGCGCCGCATCGACGAATACGCGGCACGCCTTTCCAGCACGCCGCGCGCGCTCAAGGCCGGCGAGCGGCGCGCACTGATCGTTGAATTACGGGAGGCGGGCTGCCTGGACGTGCGGCGCGCCATGGAAATCATCGCCCAGCACCTGGGCATTTCAAGAGCGACTGTGTACAGCTATGCCAAATAACGCGAGACTGCTGCTGATCGACAGTGTCCAGGGCGAGTCCCTGATGAACTTCCGCGACGTGCTGGACGCCACCCGCGAAGCCTTCGTGCTGCACCAGCAGGAGGAGGGCCGCGTGTTTCCGCTGGTGCGCGAGCGCCTGCCGGAAGGCATATGGGGCATCAAGTCCGGCCAGGTGGTGGCGCAGAACCTGCTCGGCTTCAAGTCGGCCGGCTTCTGGCCCGGCAACCGCGAGAAGGGCGGCGAGCCGCACCAGGCCACCATCGTGCTGCTGGACCCGGCCACCGGGCGGCCGCAATGCATCATCGACGGCAACGGCGTCACCACCATGCGCACCGGCGCGGCCGGCGGCCTGGGGCTGCTGCAGCTGGCGCGCGCCGACAGCAACCGCGTGTGCGTGTTCGGCACCGGCGTGCAGGCCCGCATCCAGCTGCGCTACGCACTGGAGCTGATCCCGTCGCTGCACCAGGTGGACTACGTCAGTTCCAGCGGCGAGGCGGACCTGGCCTTCGAGCGCCAGTTCTGCGAGCGCTGCACGGTTGCCCCGGCGGCCGACCGCAACGCCTCGGTGGCGCTGGCCGACATCGTCATCACCGCCACCACCGGGCGCGGCCCGCTGTTCAACCTGGACGCGGTACGCCCCGGCACCCACTTCAACTGCGTCGGCGCCGACACGCTGGGCAAGCGCGAGCTGCCCGAAGGCCTGCTGCAGCAAGCGCGCCTGTTCGTGGATGACCATGTCCAGGCGCGCCAGATCGGCGAAATGCAGTGGGCCCCCGAGCTGCCGTGCCACCAGCTGGGCGAGCTGCTGTCCGGCCAGCTGCAGGCGCACCGCAAGCCGGAAGACATTACCATCTTCGACATGACCGGCATCGCGCTGCAGGACCTCACCGTGGCGCGCCTGATCTACGAACGCGCGCTGGCGCGCGGCATGGGCACCAGTGTGGCCTGGCCTTGGTAAATATTCAGACATCAGAAAGGAAATCCATGCAAGTTTTGCCGACCTACGACGACGTCGCCGCCGCCGCGCAGCGCATTGAAGGCCACGCCCACCGCACCCCCGTGCTGCGCTCGCGCACCGCCGACGAGGAGCTGGGCGCGCAAGTGTTCTTCAAGGCCGAGAACCTGCAGCGCATGGGCGCCTTCAAGTTCCGCGGCGCCTTCAACGCGCTGTCGCGCTTCGACGCGGCGCAGCGCAAGGCCGGGGTGGTGGCTTTCTCGTCCGGCAACCATGCCCAGGCCATCGCCCTGTCCGCGCGCCTGCTCGGCATTCCCGCCACCATCGTCATGCCGCAGGACGCGCCGGCCGCCAAGGTGGCCGCCACCAAGGGCTACGGCGGCAAGGTGGTGCTGTACGACCGCTACACCGAAGACCGCGAAGCCATCGGCCGCCGGCTGGCCGAAGAGGGCGGCCTGACCCTGATCCCGCCATACGACCACCCGGACGTCATCGCCGGCCAGGGCACGGCGGCCAAGGAGCTGTTCGACGAAGCGGGCCCGCTGGACGCGCTGTTCGTCTGCCTGGGCGGCGGCGGCCTGCTGTCCGGCTCCGCGCTGGCGGCGCGCGCCCTGTCGCCGGAATGCAAAGTCTACGGCGTGGAGCCGGAAGCGGGCAACGACGGCCAGCAGTCGTTCCGCAGCGGCGCCATCGTCCACATCGACACCCCCAAGACCATCGCCGACGGCGCCCAGACCCAGCACCTGGGCAACTACACCTTTGATATCATCCGCCGCGATGTGGACGACGTGCTCACTGTCTCGGACGCGCAACTGGTGGCCGAAATGCGCTTTTTCGCGTCGCGCATGAAAATCGTGGTGGAGCCGACCGGCTGCCTCGGATTTGCCGCCGCGCGCGCCATGCGCGAGCAGCTGCAAGGCAAGCGCGTCGGCGTCATCATCAGCGGCGGCAACGTGGACATGGAGCGCTTCTGCGCCTTATTGGCCTAAAGGACAGGTTACAGGCCGGGGCGGGGGCGGTTACAGTCGTACCATCAATGATGAGGCGAGGGCACCCACATGCATTCTGTACAACAGGAAGTCGACGAACGCAGCAACCTGACCGGCACCAACAAGTTCGAGCTGCTGCTGTTCCGCCTGGGTGGCGACGCCACCGGCGAGCGCAATGAACTGTTCGGCATCAACGTGTTCAAGATCCGCGAGATCGTCGCCATGCCGCCCATCACGGCGGTGGCCGGCTCGCAGCCGCACATGCTGGGCGTGGTCAACCTGCGCGGCCAGATCATCCAGGTGCTGGACCTGCCCGCCATTTGCGGCTGCAAGCCGAAGACCGGGCTGAACATCATGCTGGTCACCGAATTCGCCCGCACCACGCAAGCCTTCGCGGTGGAATCGGTGGAAGACATCGTGCGCCTCGACTGGGGCCAGGTGCTGTCGGCCGAATCGACCGCCGTCGGCGGCATGGTCACCAGCATCGCCCGCCTGGACGGCGCCAACGGCTCGCGCCTGGCGCAAGTGCTGGACGTGGAAACCATCCTGCGCAGCATGAACCCGAGCGATCGGCCCGACGTCGATCCCGAAACCATCGGCCCCAGCCTGAACCTGCGGCCCGGCACCATGATCCTGGCCGCCGACGACTCCGTGGTGGCGCGCTCGCTGATCGAGAAGGGCCTGGAAGCGATGGGTGCGCCCTTCATCATGACCAAGTCCGGCAAGGAAGCGTGGGACAAGCTGGGCCAGATCGCCGCCGCCGCCGAGGCCGAAGGCAAGACCGTGTACGACAAGATTGCGCTGGTGCTGACCGACCTGGAAATGCCGGAAATGGACGGCTTCACGCTGACGCGCAACATCAAGCAGACCGGCCGCTACTCGGCGCTGCCGGTGGTGATCCATTCCTCGCTGTCGGGCACCACCAACGAAGAGCACGTCAAGACGGTGGGCGCGGACGCCTACGTGGCCAAGTTCATGGCCGAAGAGCTGGCCGCGACGATCCGCAAGGTGCTGGCGAAATAGGGCGGGTTGCAAGGAAAAATCGCGGTAGAATTTAAGCGGGCGCCAACTCGGGCGCCCGCCCGGCCGCGATGGAAACCATGCTGCAACTCGATTTTCCGATCCGTAAAGAATGCCCGCCCGGCGCCTGCGACTGCAAGCGCGAGCTGCTGCTGGACGGCCCGGCGGTGGACATGGCCGAGCTGGCCATCCTGCGGCTGACCAAGGAAGAAGAGAAGCGCCTGATCGAGCGCATCGAAGCCGCGCAGAGCTACGAAGAGCTGCAGCGCATCGGCGTGCGGCTGCAGCAGAACCTCGGTGTCGCCTTGAAGATCGCCCCCGGCGACAACGAAGTGCGCACCGTGATGGGCCTGCAGATCGAGCTGACCATGCGGCCCGGCCTGTGCCGCAAAACCCGCGAAGCCGTCCCGGCCGCCGTGCGGCGCTGCCTCAAGAAAAATCCCGCCATCATCTACGCCATCCTCGACGCGCACGACCTGTTCGGCGCATCTTTAGAACCCGATCAGGAGGAGTTTTGATCACTCGACTCGCCTCATGCAGTTGCGGCCAACTGACAGCCCAAACCGTCGGCCAACCGGCCCGTGTCTCGATCTGCCATTGCCTGGCATGCCAGCGCCGCACCGGCAGTCCATTCGGCCAGCAAGCACGCTTCCTGCGCGAGTACGTGACGGTCAGCGGCGCCTCGACCGAGTATGTGCGCATCGGCGATGAGGGCCCGGGAGCAAAGTTCCACTTCTGCCCTCAATGCGGCGCCACTGTCTACTACGAGCTCTTGGCCCTGCCGGAATATTTTGGCATCCCCGTCGGCGCGTTCGCCGAGCCGGATTTCCCCGCGCCGACCATTTCAGTCTACGAAGAGCGCATGCACGGCTGGGTCGTGCCGCCGCCCGGCGCCGAGCATATTCCGTAGGGGCGGTCCCTTTTTTGCAGCGAGTCTAATTCGCTCTAAACGGCGAGAGTTCGGCCTAGCGGCGTCTAAAATCACGGTGGCGCCGGGTTTTTCTAGACCGAATTCAACTATTCGGTGAAATCTATAGACTCGAATAGCCGATTGGCCTGGAGCGGCTAGACCGCAATAGACATTTCAGCTTTGCGCGTAGACTGATTTCGCTGCAGGTCATCAGATGTGGTCGCCTACCATGTCGCCTTGGAGCGGGTTCTGCTTCAGCGGTGGCCGATGGAACAGAGAGTGGTCGGCTTGTGAAGGCGCGCTGCGCTAGACCGGCTTTGGCCAGAACCGGACTTCGACGAATTAAGGATTCATGATGCTGCATGAGCTTTGGGTGGACCCGGATGGCCTAGATACCTTTTGCATGGCCGGTCCTATAGGTGATGCCGCCCGAGCACTTTTACCGAGCAACTCGCAACTCGAATGGACCGTTGAAGCGAAGAGCCACTTCGAGGCAATGACTCTGTACTATCGATTCAGGAACTGGGGCGTCTACACGACGGACTTTTCAGAGGATGATGCGATGCCTTATGCCGACAAGTAGCTGTTTCCGGCTGTCGGCCAAAAGCGGATGCAAAATCCAGGACAGTTTTCAATTCCCAACTGCGACGATATAGACACACCCATGATCTCAGTCGATTTTTTCGGATGTAAGAGAGAGCAGATAGTTACCTGCAGTTGGGAGGAAGCCTGCGATAGATTCCCATTCACTGGCATGACGTTTCCAGACGCCGCTGGGTTGACTTCGCTGAGTGAAGCACTTACGGGAAGGAGAACGTTTTTTGCCGAGTCATTGTCATTATCGACCGAGCCGATTTTTGAACTCAGTGACCATTTGCAGGCTGCGGTTCGGCAGGCTTCGACGGAGGACTTGAAGGATGCTGGCGCGCGATGGGCGCAACTACTGCCATGGGCAAAACTCGACACGAACCCGATGGATTTGGCAGGATTTCTACTTCATCTGCAGTCGTTAGTACATGGGCCTGAACGAGAAGGGAACTCCATTTTCCTGTGGGTCGAATCAGGCAGTTTGCCTCTATCCGGAGTGCCATCTAGGGCTGCTACGGGGTGGATTCGGTCTGCACGTGATAATGTGTGAATTTTTCACCTGAGCAAGATGCTATCTTGAGTGCTGACGGCCGAGTTCGGCCACAAAGAGGCGTTCACGTAAGAAAGTAATGGAAACAAATTTTGAGATCGCCTGTAACGACGTTGTTAGTCGAGAAGTAGACCGGCTTGCTCGCCTGCCACCCTGCGAACTGATGCAGCTTGAGCGAAAGCGTGAGGAAGTAACTATTGTGGGCAAGGCCGCTACGCTTTTTCACAGCGTTGCCGATTTCGGCAACCACCGACGCATTGGCGTGGTCCTGATAATTCCTGGTATTTTGGGCTTCGGGGAACGTCAATTCCAAGGTGGCATCAAGGTGGAGTTGCGAAGCGAGCGCATGTCAGACGCTGAAGCTGTTGAACTTTTCAATTAGCTTCGATATGCCCTCCGACTGCGCGCGGCCAGGAGCAGACGTTAAGTTTAAACTGAGGTTTCGAGAATGTACTTGTATAGATGACGTTTTCGACCGATTGGTGCATTTGCACTTACGGTAGTTTTTGCGGGCATGTACTTCGCTTGCGTCGGTATCTTTCCTGCTCAAATCGGCCACGTAATTTCGAACCCGATAGGCCATACTATGCTCGTATGGATACCAGTTTCGCTTTGCGGCGTAGTTTACGTATTAACCGCAGAGGAAGATTCGTCGACTCCGCTCGTCCGATGGTTTAGGGCTGCAGTCGCGTCTGTGCTGGCGCCAGTGTTAGTGTGTTCGCTCATTGCGTTCGTCGGTTTCGTCTTCCTCGACTGGCGGATGTAGCAGACAGGAAGCAAGTTTAGCACTGGGCGAACAGCCCTGTTGGAACTCTGCTTCGGGCGACAGCAAGCGGCCAGAAGCTGCCGTTGGAATTTCCATTCTATTTAATAGAATAGTTACTGCTAGATATACACCATTTTATCTTGAGGGGATGTACTGTATCGCAAATCACGTGCTCAGGTTTCCGGCAGCACGAACCGCGCGATGGCCAGGTAGTGCAGCGCGCTGCCGAGCAGGACGAAGATGTGCCAGATGCCGTGCGCGTGGCGCATGCGGGTGTCGATCACGTAGAAGATGATGCCTACCGTGTAGAACAAGCCGCCCGCCAGCACGAAGGCGAAGCCGTCGCTGCCCAGCGATTCGCGCAGCGGCAGCACCATCAGCACGGCGGACCAGCCCATGGTCAGGTAGATTACCACCGACAGCCAGCGCTGCTCGAGTTGCCGCAGTTCCTGCAGGATGCCGATCCCCGCCAGCAGCCACACGCCTGCCAGCAAGGCCCACCCGAGCTGGCTGTCCAGCGCCAGGCTGCAGAATGGGGTGTAGGTGCCGGCAATCAGCACGTAGATTGCGCAGTGGTCGAACTTTTGCCACACGGCCTTCGCGCGGCCAATGCTGGCGTGGTAGAAGGTGGAGCAGGCATACAGCAGCACCAGGCTGAAACAGTAGACGCCTATGCTGACCACGCTCTGCCACGGTCCGCTATGCACTTGCCCCAGCAGATACACCGAGCCGCCGGCCGCCAGCAGCGCGCCGGCCAGATGTGTTACTGCGTTAAACCTTTCGCCTGCCTGCGCAAACCGGACCATGGCGCACCTCTCAAAGAGTCGTCAGCCCATTGTAGCGGCGAATTAAGATAAGACTGTGACAGAACGCACGTTACGCTAGCGACCATGCAGATCAAGCCCATCATTTTTATGCTCGCCACGCTGTGGCATCCATTCCTTCATGCGGCCGATGCGGTGCCGGCCCATCTGGCGGGCACCTGGGGCACGGCGGAGTCGCGCAGCGAAACGGTATCGGCTGAGTCAGCCAAGCTGATAGAAGATTGGCGGCGGCAGACTCTCAGGAAGGCTGCACCAGGTTGATGAGATTGCCGCAGGTGTCTTCGAACAGCACGCCGGTGATCGGGCCCATGTTGCTGGGCTCGCCGCGGAACACCACGCCCAGTTCCTTCAGGCGGATGTATTCGGCTTGGATGTTGTCGGTGAGGAAGGCGGTGGCGGGGATGCCCGCTGCGTAGAGCGCGCTCTGGTAGGCGTGCGCGGGCGGGAAGCCGATCGGTTCCAGCACCAGTTCCACGCCTTCGGCTCCCTCGGGCGAGGTCACGGTCAGCCAGCGGAAATTGCCCATCGGGATGTCGTTCTTGACGGTGAACCCGAGAATCTCCGTGTAGAACGCCAGCGCCTGGGCCTGGTCCGCCACCATGATGCCGGCTAATCCGATTCTCATGCTGCTCTCCCGATAGAGTGGTTATTTGAAGCAACTCTATCAGAAGACGCCAGGGGATAGTTGGACTTCGCCGCTTTAGACTTCGCCGCTTTAGACTTCGCCGCTTTAGACTTCGCCGCTTTAGACTTCGATAAAGCGCATCTTGAAGTTGCGGCCCTTGAAGCTGCCGAAGTCGGCGCCTTCGCGGCTGCCCTTGGCCAGGCGGTCGAAGGCCTCGTAGGCCACGCGGCGGTCGATCGCCACATAGGTCTGGAACTCGAACACGTTGATCTTGCCCACTTGCTCCTTGGCCAGGCCGGCGTCGCCGGTCAGCGCGCCCAGCACGTCGCCCGGACGCAGCTTGTCCTTCTTGCCGGCCAGGATGCACAAGGTCATGAACGGCGCCGGGTCGCCCTGCGCGTACTCGTCGTCCGGCAGCTCCTTGATCGAGTGCCATTCCACGGCCGCGCCCTGGTATTCCTCGATCAGCTTGACCCACTTCTTCTCGTTCGGCGCGCACAGCGACAATGCCAGGCCGCGCTCGTCGCCGCGGCCGGTGCGGCCGATGCGGTGGATGTGCACTTCGGTGTCTTTCGACACGTCCACGTTGATCACCGCTTCCAGGTTGGCGATGTCCAGGCCGCGCGCGGCCACGTCGGTGGCCACCAGCACGGTGGCGCTGCGGTTCGAGAACAGCACCAGGATCTCGTCGCGCTCGCGCTGCTCCAGTTCGCCGTACAGCGCCAGCGCCGTGAAGCCTTCCGCGCGCAGCGACTCCACCAGTTCGCGGCAGTGCACCTTGGTGTTGCAGAAGGCGATGGCCGAGGCCGGCTGGTAGTGCTTGAGCAGCTTGCCGACCGCCTTGTCGCGGTCGTCGAAGCCCACTTCATAGAAGCGCTGCTCGATCTTGCTGTTGTCGTGCTGCGCCTGCACCGTCACTTCCACCGGGTCGGCCAGGAAGGCTTCGGTGGCCACGCGGATGTCGTCCGGGTAGGTGGCCGAGAACAGCAGGGTCTGGCGGCGCTTCGGGCAGGCCGACACGATGCCGGCGATCTCGTCGTAGAAGCCCATGTCGGTCATGCGGTCCGCTTCGTCCAGCACCAGGGTGTTGACGGTGGACAGGTCCAGGGTCTGGCGGCCCAGGTGGTCGCGCACGCGGCCGGGCGTGCCGACCACGATGTGGGCGCCGTGCTCGAGCGAGGCGATCTGCGGACGCATCGGCGAGCCGCCGGTCAGCACCAGGATCTTCACGTTGCCCACGCCGCGCGCCAGGCGGCGCAGTTCATTGGCGACCTGGTCGGCCAGCTCGCGCGTCGGGCACAGCACCAGGCCCTGGGTGGCGAACCAGGCCGGGTTCAGCTTGCTCAGCATGCCGATGCCGAAGGCGGCGGTCTTGCCGCTGCCGGTCTTGGCCTGGGCGATCAGGTCGCGTCCTTCCAGCACCGACGGCAGGCTCTGGGCCTGGATGCCGGTCATGGTGGTGTAGCCGAGGATGTCGAGGTTGGCCAGGAAGGCAGGCGTCAGCGGCAGGCTGTGGAAGGAATCAGAACTCATGGTGGCGGACCCGGTAAAAAAGTGGGGAAGTGCGCACAGTCTAGCAGGCTCCAGGGAGCCGCTGCGGCTGCGCGCAAGCGGTGTCCGCTCACAGCGGACGTGCAGAGACTTAGTTCGGACGCCAGACCGGCAGGCCGGTCACGTCCAGGCCTTCTTCGCGCTGCCAGACCGGCAGGCCGCTATTGTCGGTCGCCTCCAGCAGTTCGAGCTGTTCCTGTTTCAAGGCGGCACGACGCACGCGCGGTGGAGGCGGGCGCTTGGGCTCCGGCTCCATCGGCGCGGCCGGCGCGAAGCCAGGCAGGTCGAAGGTCGCGTTGTCTTTTTTGTCTCTCATCTCAAAAACAAAAGCCCGGCTGCAGCAGTCGGGCTCAAATATTTAAAGCGGCACGCAGTGTATCACAAAGCCATGCCGCCGTGGGGGGTATAGTAGCTTAGTGGAAACTTGGCGCGCCGTTACCTGAAACTCAGCGTCCCTGTCAGGTCGCCCGGCGGTGTGGCGCCGCGCGCGGCGAAGGCTTCGTTGCGCGTCTTCAGGCCTTCCAACAGCGGCAAGCCGTGCAGGCGGGTCAGGAAGCGCATGATGGAGGTGGTGTCGTAGAAGGTGTGGTCGACCGCGCCTTTCTTGGCGTACGGCGACACCACCATGGCCGGAACGCGCGAACCCGGCCCCCAGCGGTCGCCCTTGGGCGGCGCCACGTGGTCCCACCAGCCGCCGTTCTCGTCGAAGGTGATCACCACCACCATGTCCTTCCACTGCGGCGACTTCTGCAGGTGGGCGATGATGTTGGTGATGTGCTGGTCGCCGGACTCGATGTCCGAGTAGCCCGCGTGCAGGTTCAAATTGCCTTGCGGCTTGTAGAACGTCACCGCCGGCAGCTTGCCGGCCACCGCGTCCGCCAGGAACTTGTTCGACATCGGGCTGTCGCCCAGGCCGCCGTCGCGCAGGTGCTCGGCGCGCGCGGCGGTGCCGGGCGCGAACTGCGTGAAGTAGTTGAACGGCTGGTGGTGGTACTGGAAGTTCGGCTTGGGGCCGCCGCCGTTGGCGTCCAGCGCCGCCTGCCAGGCGCCGCCGTACCAGGCCCAGCTCACGCCCTTGCGCGACAGCAGGTCGCCGATGGTGTCGTAGCTTTGCGGCGGCTGGTAGTAGGCCTCGTCCGGGTTGGCCAGGTTCGGGTCGCCGCCGGGGACCGGTTTGATCCAGCTCGGCTGGTACGGCGGCGCCATGGTGTTGACGATGTAGCCGTCCGGCGTGATGGCGCCGTCGTTGACGTATTTCGGCTTGCCGTCCAGCGCGGAGGCGGGGCTGTCTTCCGCCACCGCCAGGCGCGAGCCGGTGGGGCCGTCGGCCAGCACCGCGATCTTCTTCTTGGCGGCGCTGTTGGCCGCGTTGGGGAACTCGGCGGGGCGGCCGCTGATCAGGAACTGGTGGTTCATATAGGAGCCGCCGAAGGCCGCCATGAAGAAGTTGTCGCACAGCGTGTACTGGCGCGCCAGCTGGTGCAGGCCCAGGGTCTTGGCGGTTTCGCCGTAGTAGCCCATCACCATGCCGCCGGTGTTGCCCCAGGCGACGAAGCCGTCGTTCTTGCCGCCGTTGATCTGCATCTGGTTCTGGTAGAACAGATGCCACAGGTCGCGCGTGATGACGGACTCGGGCAGCGGCTTGCCGTCTGTGTTGGTCAGCTTGAAGGGCGCGTTCGGCAAGTCCTTGATCTGCTCTTCCTTGATCTCGTAAGTCTTGCCGCCTATAGTTTGCGACTGCGGCACCATGCCGCCCCAGATCTTCGGCAGCGTAGGCAGCACCGAGCCGTTGTAGTCTTTCTGCACCTGGTCGGCGGACAGGGTGGTGGGCATGGGCGAGGCCAGGCCGGGGAAGTCGGCGAACAGGTTGTTGAAGCTGCGGTTCTCCAGGTAGATGACAACCACGTTCTTCACGTGCGCCTTGAGCTTGGCATCCAGCGAGCCGGCGGCAGGTTTCTTGGCGGGCGCGGCGCCGGCGATGCCCGGCACGGCGGTGGCAAGGCCGGTTGCGGCGGCGGCCTGGAAGATGCGGCGGCGCGAGAGGTTGGCGGGGTGGTTATCGTTGTCGCTCACGCGCGGCTCCTGAAGAAAGATTTTCAAGCGGCAAAGTTTATCACCGCCGCTTGAAAAAGCCGCTGATTCTTTAACAAGGATGAGTTGACAGGAATTACTCGGCAGCCCGGCAGTCCACCAGTACGTCGATCATGAAGGTGGTGCCGGCGGCGGCGGAACTGTCGACTGCGGCGCTGCCGCCATGGCTTTCCGCCACCGCGCGCACGAACGGCAGGCCGATGCCCCAGCCCGCCTTGTCGGCGCCGCTTTCGCGCCGCAGGTAGCCGAAAATGCGGCTGTGCTGGTCTGCCGGAATGGGGGTGCCGGTATTGTGGACCGACAGGATGAGCCGGCCTCGCGTCTCATCGACGTTGATGCGGATGGTCTTGCCGTCGCCGTACTTGAAGGCATTCACCAACAGGTTTTCCAGCGCGCGGCACATGGAGTTCCGGCACCAGTAGCCCATCACGCTGCCGCCGGCCACTTCCACCGTGCCGGGGCGCAGGCTGTTGAACTCCTGCTGCACCGACTGCGCCAGTTCGTGCATGTCGAACAGCGACAGCGACAGCGGCAGTTTGGCCGTGCGCTCGAAGGTCAGCGCGTCCAGCAGTTCCTCCATCATCTGTTCCAGCCGCCTGGCGTTGGCCGCGATCTTGGCCGACATCGCATGCGCCCCGCCCAGGTCGGAGGACATGCCGATCAGCTGGGCGGCGTTGGCGATCACCGCCAGCGGCGAGCGCATGTCGTGCGACAGGCTGGCTGCCAGCCGCTGGCGCATGTCTTCGTGCATGGCGGTAAATTCGCGGATCGACTCGCGCGCCGCGCAATCGACCGAATGCTCGACCGAGGCGCGCTCGTCGGCGCTAAGCTCGATCCCGTGCGCCTGCGCAACGCTGAGCACGGCCTGCTTGAACAGCTGGTATTCGTGGACGATCTGGTCCGGCTTGAAGTTGGTGGTGCGGGCGCGCTCGCCGCCATGGACGGCTGCCGCGTTGTTGTGGCTGGTGGCATTGGCCCTGGGGTAGCTGGGCGTGATGGCCTCGGCCAGGTTGTCGAAGAAGGCCGGCAGGGTGTTGATCAGCACCGGGCCGGCCACGTCGCGCGCGCCCGCGACCTGCTCGCGCACCGCGCGTTCCCAGTGGTCCAGGACCTCGTCGCGTATGGTGAGCAAAGCCTTGGACGCAGCCGACAAGCCGTGCGTATCGAGCTTTTGGTCCGTCGCCAGCGTCATCGCCGTCTCCTTTGCATAGCTAGCCGTAATTTCCAACTTGCATGTTAGCGCCTCGTTTGACCCGGCGGCGCGAGATAGGAGATCAGCCTTTCTTTCGCTCCAGCAATTCGAAAATCGCCATGCCGGCCAGCATGGCCGCCGTGAAGATCAGCGGCTTGCTGCCGCCGCTGGCCAGCGACGCCAGTGCGGGGCCGGGGCAGTAGCCGGCCAGGCCCCAGCCGACGCCAAAGGCCAGGCTGCCGAGCACCAGCCTGCGGTCGATGCGGCCGGCGGCGGGCAGGCGCATCGGCCCGCCCAGCAGCGCGGTGCTGCGCTTGCCCGCCAGCCGGAACGCCACCAGGCCCGCGCCGATGGCGCCGCCCATGACGAAGACCAGCGACGGGTCCCAGCGGCCGGCCAGGTCCAGGAAGCCGGTCACCTTGGCCGGGTTGGTCATGCCGGAGACGATCAGGCCCAGGCCGAACAGCAGGCCCGCGATCAGCGCCATCAGGAGATGCATGCGCTGCTCCTTACGCGGCCAGGTGGCGGACGATGAACACGGTGGCGAAGCCTGCTTCTCCGGTAGTCGGCCTGCAATGGAAAAAGCCGCTGATTCCTTTCGAAATCAACGGCTTTTTGAATCTGGTTGCGGGGACAGGATTTGAACCTGTGACCTTCGGGTTATGAGCCCGACGAGCTGCCAGACTGCTCCACCCCGCGTCTGAGGCCCGAATTATATACAAGCCTGTTTCATTCCGCAAGGGCAAATTTTGAAGCCTGTCATTTACCCTTGCTGTTTATGCCGCCGCCAGGCGCCACAGCGAAGTGACCTCGGCGGCGCGGGCCGCATGCAGCGGGTCCGTTGCGTCGGCGGCGCGCGGATGCGTCGGGCGCACGTCGTGGCGCTCCACCACTGTCAGGCCGGCGGCGGCGATCCACTCCATCAACTGCTCGCGCGGGCGCAAGCCCAGGTGCTCGGCCAGGTCGGACAGGATCAGCCAGCCTTCGCCGCCCGGCGTCAGGTGTTCCTTCAGGCCGCCGAGGAAGCCGCGCAGCATGCCGCTGTCCGGGTCGTAGACGGCGTGCTCGATCGGCGAGCTGGGACGGGCCGGCACCCACGGCGGGTTGCACACCACCAGCGGCGCGCGGCCTTCGGGGAACAGATTGGCTTTCACCAGTTCCACCTGCTGGTTCAGGTCCAGGCGCTGCAGGTTCTCGCGCGCGCAGCTCAGGGCGCGCTGGTCCTGGTCGGTGGCCACCACGCGCTCGATGCCGCGCCGCGCCAGCACCGCCGACAGCACGCCGGTGCCGACGCCGATGTCGAACGCCAGCTTGGCGTTCTTCGGCAGGGGCGCTTCGTTCACCAGCGCCACGTATTCGCCGCGCACCGGCGAGAACACGCCGTAGTGCGGGTGGATGCGCTCGCCCAGCGCGGGAATCTCCACGCCGTTGCGGCGCCATTCGTGCGCGCCGATCACGCCCAGTAGTTCGCGCAGCGACATGGCGAACGCTTCCTCGCCACGGCCGTAGGCTTCGTTGCAGGCCAGCTTCACGTCCGGCGCGCGGCGCAGCGGAATGCTGTAGTCGGCTTCGAACGGAATCAGCAGCATGGCCAGGGTGCGGCCGCGCTGCGACTGCGCCTGGCGGTGCAGGTGGAACGCTTCGGTGGGCGTGGCCGGGACCTTGGGCGCCTTGGCCTTTTTTCCTTTGCCGCCCTTGTGGTCGGCGCGGCGGGCCACCGCTTGCAGCAGCTGGCGCGCGTTCTGGAAGTCGCCTTTCCACAGCAAGGCCGTGCCTTCGCACGCCAGGCGGTAGGCGGTGTCGGCGTTGGTGGTGTCGTCGGCGATGATGACGCGCTTGGGCGGCGCCATGCCGCTCTCCGAGCGCCAGCGGGCCGAGCGGTCCTCGCCGTTTTCGGTCCAGTGGATGAATTGTGCTTCGGGAGTGGCTGCGGTCATAAAATCTTCAATCTGTAAGTAAACGGCAGAACCGCCGCGTGAGGGCGGCGGTTCTGTATAGGGGATCTATTATACGCGGCCCGCGCTGGGCGGCCCGCGCCAGGGCATGACGGCTCAGGCGGTGGTCTGCTGCGGCTCGGCAGGAGCGGCCTCTGCCGGGGCAGGCTCGGCCGGGGCAGGTTCGGCCGGCGCCGGTGTCGGTGCAGAGGCGGGCGGTTGCGCCGCTGCCAGCGCGGCTGCGGCTTCCGGCACGCTGCCCGGCATTTTGGCCAGGGTCGGCACCGGCGTTTCCTGCGTGCCGTAAGCGTGCGCCACGGCCTTGGACTTGCCGTTCTGCTGGCCGTAGGTGTCCAGCAGTTCGCTGCTGTTGACCAGGTTGAGCAGGCGCAGCGACAGGGTGCCCAACTTTTGCTGCTCGCCAGGCTGGTCCTTGTTCTCTTGTACCACGTCGGTCTTGAGCGGCTTGTCGAACAGGCGGAACAGGTCTTGCAGGCTGCCCGGGAACTTGATGTCCGGGAATTCCACGGCCGGCAACGGGTCGGCTGCAGAGCGCGGTTTGCCGGCGTCGCCATTGCCGGCGCCGGAGGTGGTCTGGCTGGCGGCCGCTTCCAGCGAGTATTCGTACTGCACTTCGACTTCAAAGTCGAAACTGCGGCCATCGGCGGTGGTGATGGTGCCCTTGCCGATGAAGTGCGAGCTTTCGTTCAGGCTGAAGGCGGCCGCGCGGGTGGCGCCGTTCGCGCTCTGGCTCTGCTGCACGCCGGCGGCGAAGCTGGACGAGGTTTCCAGGCTGACCGAGTCGAACGATACGGTGGCGCCTTTGCCGGCGTCGCCGAACAGCTGCTGGGCAAAGCTGCCGAGCAGGTTTTGCGCCAGGTCCACGGTGGAATTGCCCAGCGATTCGACGCGCTGCTGCAGGTCGATACCGTTCTTGGACAGCGACACCAGATCGTTCTGTGCCTTCTCCATCAGAGAAGAATTGCCAGAGCGCAAGTTCTTGTCTGTTTGCTGATTGGCAACAGGCAAGCTGGCGGGCTGGAACTGGCGAGAGCTCAGAGGAGAAAGAGTGGACATTGCGGCACCTATTAACGGGTTTCCTATTCTATCGGCAGGAATGCCGATTTCTTTAGCGCCCGCGTTGAATCGACTTGCTTAGTGGTGGTGCGACCAGCTGCCCTCGGGCGCGGCCAGATACGATTGCACGGCGTCTTTCTGGCCGGTGGCGTGGCGTTTCACTTCGCCGCATTTGCAAATGCCCTGGTAAGGCTGGATGTGGGAGCAGGCCGACACTTTCTGCAGGAAAACTTGGACCGATTTGTTGCATTTTACGCATTTAAACGTCAGCGTGCGGGGGGCTTTCAGCATGTAAGGCTCGCGATAAGGGAATGTGAAAGGGGAGGATTTTAGCATTCGGGACGATTCAAGCGTAGACGTCGACCGTGGGCCTGGCGGCTGCGGCGGGCGAGTAGGCTTGTTCCAGTTCGGCGCGCGCCTGCTGCTCCAGCTGCTGGGCGCGGGCGGCCACCGCGCGGTCCTGGCCGGACGGCTCGGCCGGCGCCAGCGCGGCGGCCTGGATGGTGCGGGCGCGGGCGATGGTCTCTTCCGGCGTGGCGCCGGGCGAGGTGTCGATGCTGACCTCGCCGCCGACTGCGTAGTTCACGCCGTTGGGGCCGCGCTGGTAAGTGTAGCTGGGGCCGGAGGTGGCCAGGCCGCCGGCGGCGGACAGGTGGGCCATCTCGTGCTGGCGCACTTCGGTGTCGCGTTGCTTGAGCTGGTCGATTTGCGCCAGTTGTTCCGGCGTGAGCTGCACCCTGGCCGGCGCGCTGGCCTGCCCGCCGGTTGGCGCGGCCGCACTCGATGCCGGGGAGATGGCGCTGATGCTCATGGTTATCCCATATTAGCAAAAAGCGTAACAAAGTGTTGTATTCGGCCCCGCGCGGTCAACTGAATAGGACGGCCCGCGTTGAATAGATATCCGAACGTTGCTCAAAGAGGCTAGCTGTGGATCAGAAGAAACAACCTACCAAGGAAGCTGTGCGCCAGTGGCTGCAAAACAAGCTGGTGGAGCGCCGTCCGCCGCCCGACCCGCAGCAGATCCGGCGCGAACTTGGCTGGGATATGGTGAAAGTGGAGCGTGGCGAAGTGCCGCAGCGCTAGGAAGCTTGTACTGATACCACGCTTTTTCCGCCCGCCGAAGGCTGCACCAGGATGCGGGTGGATATCCTTTCCGTCATTTCCTGTACGTGAGAGATGACGCCGACTTTGCGGCCCATGGCTTGCAGGCCGTCCAGCGCGTCCATGGCGACGCGCAGGGTTTCCGCGTCCAGGCTGCCGAAGCCTTCGTCGATGAACAGCGATTCCACCCGCACGCGGTTGGACGACAGCGAAGCGAGCCCCAGCGCGAGCGCCAGCGAAACGAGGAAGGATTCGCCGCCGGACAGCGAGTGCACGGAGCGCATTTCGCCGCCCATGTCCTGGTCGCGGACCAGCAGGCCCAGCGAAGGGCCGTTGCTGTTGTTGATGCGTTCCAGCTGGTAGCGCCGCGCCAGGTGGCTCAGATGGGCGTTGGCGTAGCCCAGCAGCACGTCCAGCGTGAATTGCTGGGCGTAGTTGCGGAATTTCTTGCCGTCCGCCGAGCCGATCAGCTCACTCAGGCGCGCCCAGCGCTGCTCGATCGCTTCCTGTTGTTCGATTTCCGCCAGCATGGCGTGCGCCCGCTGGCGCTTGTCGTTGTCCTGCGCGATGCCGAGGCGGTGCGCGGCGGCCAGGTCGTGCGCCTGCTTGCGCTCGGCCGACAGGGCGTCCAGCGCCTGGGCCAGGGTGTCCATGGTGTGCGCGCTGCCAGCCGGGGCGCTGTCGCTGTGCTGGCGGCGCTGCAGCCGGCGTTCTGCCAGCACGGTGGCGGCGGTGGCGGCCGCGTGGCCGAGCGCTTGCAAGGCTTCGCGCTCGATGCGGATGGCGTCCGCCGGGCAGGCGAGCAGGGCGAGCAGTTCCGCCAGCGTGACGGCGGGCGGCTGCGGCTCGGCTTCCGGCGCACCCGGGGCGGCGAACAGGTCGTCGCTTGGTGGCGCGGCGTGGCCGGCGGCGCGGGCGGATTGGTCGCGGTTGTAGGCGTCCAGCCAGTCCGCCAGGCGGGCGGCGGCGGTTTCGGCGGCGGCGTGCAGGGCGGTGATGCGGGCGGCCGACTGGGTAATGGCTTCCTCGGCGCGCGCGTGTTGCTGCGCGGCCTGCTGACTGGCTTGCTGCTGGGCCGCATGGCGGGCTCGCGCCGCGCCGATGGCGGCCTGCAGCTGCGCTTCCACGTCGCGCACTTCCTTGCCGCCCCACAGCGCCATGCGCTGGTCCTGCATCGCCCGCAGGCTCGCGTCGGCGGCGCCGAAGGCGTTGCGGGCGTTGTCGGCGTCGTAACCGGTCCTGCCCTGGGCGGCGGCCAGCGCGTGCAGTTCGGCCTCCAGTGCGGCAAAGGCGGGCGCGCGTTCGTCGAGCTGGGTGCGGTGGGTTTGCCACTGCTTGGCTTCGGCGCGGCGCGCTTCGTGGAAACGCGCGGGGCCGGCTTTCCATTCGTCTTTCCAGCCTTCGTTGGGCAAGTCGATGCTGCTGAAGGCGGAGTCCAGCTCATCCAGCAGGCTGCTCAGCTGCAGCGCCACCTCGATGCGCTTGTCTTCCAGGGCCTGGAACTCGGCGTTCGATTGCGCCAGGGCGGATTGGGCGGCGGCCGCCGTGGCGTGCAGGCGCGCGTGTTCGGCGGACGCGGTGTCGCAGGCTTGCTGCGCCAGGTCGCGCGCGGCGCCGGCGCGGCGCAGGGCCAATTCCTGCTGCTCGATCTGTTGCAGCGCGTCCCGGGCGGACTCCAGTTCCGAAGCGAACCACACGGCGAGGTCCTGCGCTGCGCCGCCGGGCGGGATGGCGGCAGCGGCGGCGGCCATGGCTTCAGCGGCAAGCGGATGGCTGTCCCAGGCGGCGCCGGCGCGGGCCAGGGCTTCTGCCAGCGCGTGCTGCTCGGTGGCCAGCACGGCCAGGCGTTCGATGCTGTTCTCGGCCGTGGTGCGCTGGGAGGTCTGCTGCTCGATGTTCTTTTGCAGCTGCTCGCGGCAACGCGTCACTTCAGCCTGCAGGCTGGCGTGCAGGGCGGCGAGCGCGCCGTCGTCGTGGCGGTAAGGGTGCTCCTCTGCGCCGCAGACCGGGCAGGGCGCATCGTCCTGCAGCGTGGCGCGCAGCTTTTCCACGCTTTCGGCGCACGCCGCTTCCGCTAGCTTGAGCGAACGTTCGGCCTGGCCGAAGGTGGACATCAGCAGCGCGTACTGCTGCTGCGCGCCGGCCAAGGTCTGCTCGGCGGCTTCCCTGCTGCGCTGCAGCTGCGCAGCCTCGCTGTCCAGCTGCGCCATGCGCTGCCGGCGCGCGTCCAGTTCAAACCACGCCTTCTCGCCGGTGACGAGCGCGTCGCGCCGCTGTTCGAGCGCGCGGCGGCGGGCGTGCATGGCGTCCGCATCGAACGGCGCCAGCGCGGCGATGGCTTGCTGGCGCTGCGCCTCCAGCGCCTGCAGGCGTTCGCTGGCGCCGGCCAGGCTGGCCGTGGCGCGCGCTTCCTCGTCGCGGTGCCGGGCCGCATGGTGCTGCACCACCGCCAGCGCATGGCTGTGCTTCTCGGCTTGCGACGCGGCCTGGCCGGCCTGCACGAACAGCACGTCCCACTTCTGCCACGATTCGGCCAGCGCCTGCCATTGCTGGTGGCGGGCCAGCCACGCGGCGCCGTGCTCCTGCGCGGCGGTGAGCTGGCGGTGTTCGCTTTGCTTGTTCTGCAGGGCGCCGCGCGCCAGTTTGTCGGCCTGGCTGGCCGCCTCCAGCGCGGCGCTGGCCTGGCGATGCGCGGGCAGCGCCGCTTCGATGCGGGCGTCCAGTGCCTTGGCCTGGTCCAGCTGCGGCCCGGCGTCGCGCTGCGCGGCTTCGGCGGCGGCCACGGCCGCCTCGGACTGCTGCAGCAAGGCGGCGGCCTGCGCTTGCGCCTGCAGCGCGTGCTCCGACTCCAGCTTGCGCGCCGCCAGCGCCGCTTGCGCTGCGGTGATTTCGTCTTCGATGCGCGTGACGTCGCCGGCCAGCGGACGGGCGGGCTGCACGGCGTCCAGCCTCTCCAGTACGGCGCGCCGCGGGGCCGCCGCTTCCGCTTCCGCCAGCCGCTCCTGCAAGGCCTGTTGCGCCTGCAGTTCGCTTTGCTCCAGCCTTTGCGCCTGCTGGTGCCAGCGCAGTTCCTGCTCCAGCACCGCCTTTTGCGCGTCCATTCCGGCCACCACGGCGTCCGCTTCCGCGTTTTGCGCTTCCAGCGCGGCGCGCTCCTCGCCGCTGAGCGGCTTCTGGTCGGCCAGGCGGCCGGTCAGGCGCTGCAGCGCCGCCAGTTCCAGCTTGGCGCGCTCGAAGGCGCGCATCGAGATCTCGCTGTAGACGGCGCTGCCGGTCAGCGTTTCCAGCAGCTCGCCGCGCTCGTTGTCGTCCGCTTTCAGGAAGGTGGCGAACTCGTTTTGCGCCAGCAGCACGGCGCGCGTGAACTGTTCGAACGACAGGCCGATGCGCTTTTCGATTTCGGCCTTCACCTCGGTCTTGGTGCCGCCCACGGGCAGCAGCGCGGGCAGTTGCTGCAGACCCATGGCGGTGGGCTGCAGCGCGCCTTCGGCCTTGTTGCGCGAGCGGCGCACGCTCCAGCGCGCGCGGTAGCGCTGGTTGTCGCTGCCGACGAAATCGACTTCCGCATAGCCGTCGGCGGCGCCGCGCCGCAGCAGGTTGCGGGTGTCCTGGGTGGTGACGGTTTCGGCGCCCACGTCCGGCAGCATGCTGCGGCCCAGCGCCTTCAGCAGGCGCGGGGTGGCGTCGTACAGGGCCAGGCACAGCGCGTCCAGCAGGGTGCTCTTGCCGGCGCCGGTGGGGCCGCTGATGGCGAACAGGCCGGTGGAGGCCAGCGGCTCCTGTTCGAAGTCCACACTGAATTCCCCGGCCAGCGAGGCCAGGTTTTTACCGCCGATTCTCAGGATACGCATAGGTGTTCTTTGTTCAGGCGCCGGGCAGCATCAGCTCGGCAAAGGCGCTCAGTTGTTCGGCCGGGGCTTCGTTGCCGAAACGCTGCCGGTACAGGCGCTTGAAGATGTCGTCCGGCTGCAGCTTGCCCAGCTGGTCCAGCGTCAGGGCCGCGTCGTCCAGCGAGGGCGCGCGGTTGGGCGTGGAGGTTTCGATTTTGGCCAGCCGCACCGGCTTGCCTTCCAGCGCGGCTTCCACGCGCGCGCGCATGCCGGGCTGCGGCGCGTCCAGCAGCACGCGCACTTCGAGGAAGGGATGGGCGTCGGGCGGCAGGTCGGTCTCGCCGGGCAGCGCGGCCAGTTCTTCCAGCACCAGTTCCAGCGGCGCGGGCTTGGACGGTACGCGCATCAGGTCCACGGCGCGCGGCACGGCGATGGAACTGACCTCGGCGGTGGCGCCGCCGCCGATGCCGATATCGACCCGGAGGATCTGGTGGCGGTACCCCACCTCGGCGAACGACAGCGGAATCGGGCTGCCGCTGTAGCGGATGCGCTCCTGTTTGCCCACCGATTGCGCCAGGTGCAGATGGCCCAGCGCGGCGTAGGCGATGGACGGATCGAAGATCCCGGCGGGCAGCATCTCGGTGCCGCCGATGACGATGCGGCGTTCGGAATCGTTCGACATCTGGCCGTCCACCATGTGGCAGTGGCCCATGGCGACGATGGCCTGGCCGGGCTGGCGCCTGGCCTGCGCCACGGCGAAGGCCTGCTGGTAGAGCAGGGCGATGCCGGCCAGGTACGGGTCGGGTGCGGGCGTGGCGGCGGCGGAAGGCTCGGCATCGGCGTCGGCGGAGGCGGCGGCGCTCTCCGGGCGCGGCACGTCGCCGGGGCGCAGGAAGGGAATGGCCAGGCACCAGGCTTCCACCGCGCCGCTCTTGCCGGTCAGTGGCAGCACCAGGCGTTCTACCTCGATCTTGCCGTCGGCGCCGCGCGGCACGTTGCCGATCACCTGCGTGCCGTGTGCTTCGAGCAGCGGGCCGGGGGCTTCCAGGCGGCCCGGCGAGTCATGATTGCCGGCGATGACGATCAGGTCCAGCTGCGGCGCGCGCGCCTTGGCCTGCTGCAGGAATCGGTACAGCTGGCGCTGCGAGGCGGACGAGGGATTGGCGTTGTCGAACACGTCGCCGGCGATCAGCAGGGCGTCGGCCTGCTCGGCCACGATGGTGTCCAGCAGCCAGTCGAGGAAGCATTGGTGCTCGTAGGTGCGCTCGAAATTGTGGAGCGACTGGCCCAGGTGCCAGTCGGAGGTGTGCAGCAGACGCATGTATTGCCAGGTTAGGGAAACGCGGAAAGCGCTCAATATAGCGCAAAGTGCGATTGGCGGGTTATGCGGCGTTGATCGCCGTGCCGGCGCCCTGCGGCGCGGGCATGGGGCCGCCTGCGCGGTAGGTGTTGCGGCCGGCCTGCTTGGCCTGGTACAGCAGCATGTCGGCCCGGTTCAGCAACTCGGCCGGGGTGACATCCTCGCCCTGGTAGAAGGTCAGGCCGATGCTGGTCGATACCGACACGGTGGCCGCATCGAGCTCGAACGGCGCCTGCATGGTGGCGACGATCTTGGCCGCCAGGTTCTCCGCGTCCTCGCTGCGCGCCAGGCGTTCGACGATGATGGTGAATTCGTCCCCGCCCAGGCGGGCGATGATGTCGCTGGCGCGCATGGCGTGCGTCAGGCGCGCCGAGAACACCTTCAGCAGCGAGTCGCCCACGCTGTGGCCGTAGGTGTCGTTGACCGGCTTGAAACGGTCGATATCCATATACATCACCGCCATCATGGTGCCGTTGTCGCGGCTGGCGGCCATGGCGTTGTTCAGCTCCTGCAGGAAGCCGGCGCGGTTGGTCAGGCCGGTGAGGGCGTCGATCTGCGACAGCTTGAGCAGGCGCTGTTTCTCGCGTTTTTGCGCCGTGATGTCCTGCCGCATGACGTGGAAGCCGACCACGCTGTAGCCGCCCTCGTCGAACTGCGGAATATAGATCACTTCGAAGCTGCGCAGCAGGCCGTGGCTTTCGTCGTCCTCCTCGAAGGACAGGGTCTCGCCGGCCAGCGCGCGCTGGATGTAGGGCTGCAGGTACTGGTAGCGCGCCTCGCCCACCGTTTCGCGGATGGTCTTGCCCATCACCTCGATGCCGGACTGGCTGAACTCGCGCTCGTAGGCCAGGTTGTTGAAGCGGTATACCTCTTCCTCGTCGACATAGGCGATCATGGCCGGCAGCGTGTCGGCAATGGTGCGCAGGCGCGCCTCGCTTTCGCGCAGCGCCATCACCGACTTGCGCATCAGGGTAATGTCGTCCAGCGTGCCCACGAAGCCGTCGATATTGCCGTCGATGATGATGGGCGCCACCTTCATCGAAGTCCACACGATAGTGCCGTCCGGGTGCACGCAGCGCAGCGTGTCCTGGAACGGCTGCAGGGTTTCGCGCAGATGCCGCAGCGCCGTGTTCAGCACGTCGCGGTCGGTCGGATGCACGCCCGCCATCCAGGCGTCGCCCAGCGCCTGTTCGCGCGTCAGCCCGGTGATGGCCTCGAAGGTGCGGTTCACATAGGTGCAATGGCCGTTGGCGTCGGCGCGGATCAGGCCCAGCGGAGACGCGTCGTTGACGGCCGCCAGCTCCGCCTGGTTCTGCCGCATCTTCAGCTCGTCGCGCTTGCGCGAGGTGATGTTGCGGGTGGTGACGGTGACGCCGTCGTCGATCGCCACGATCTGGTGCCGCAGCCAGCGCGGCTCGCCGGGCCGGTTGCGCGTTTCGAACTCCTCCTCGAGCGGCTGGCCGGTTTCCATCACCGTGCGGTACTTGTCGATAAAGCCTTCGGTGCGCCACATCGGCACCAGTTCGCCGATGCGCTGGCCCAGCAGCGTGTCGCGCGGCAGCTCCAGCATGCGCGCGCCGCGCTCGTTCACATCGACCAGCGTGAAGTCGACCACGTCGCCGCGCGCGTGCGAACGGCAGGCCTTGAGCAGGAACACCGCGTCCAGGCTGGCGTCGGCCGCCGCGCGCAGCTTTTGCTGGGCTTCGTTGGCCGCGTTCATGCTGCGCCGCAGGCGTTCGCTTTGCTGCATCAGCAGCGCGGCGAAGCAGACCACCAGCACGGTGGCCACGCCGGCCAGCACGAAGTAAATGCTGCGCTGGCGCTCGAAGCGGGCCATCGCCGAAGTGACCGTGTTGCCCACCACCGCCGTCAGCGAGTAGCGCGGCAGGTCGCGGAAGCTGTAGATGCGGTCCACGCCGTCCAGCGGCTGCTTCAGGGTCAGCTCGTCGGCGCTGCCGTAGGCGTCGGTGGTGGTGGTGGTGAAGTCGATGTTGTCGGTGATGTACAGGCGTTCCTCGATGCGGCCGATGGCCAGGCCGGTGTCCCGGCTCACCAGCATCACCAGCCCGTTCGGTTCCACGTGCAGGCGGTCGTAGTCCTCCACGAAATAGGCCGGGTCCACCATCAGCACGATCGCGCCGGCGAACTGCCCCTTGGCGTCGTTCAGGCGCCGCGCGATCTGGATCTGCCACTTCTTGGTCACCGGTTCCACCATGGGGTTGGAAGCCAGCGCCGCGTCGTCCTGCGCCAGCATCAGCATCTTGAACACCGATTCGTTGGCGATGCTCTGGTTGAAGAAGCCGTGGCGGCTTTCCAGCAGCGTGCCGTCCGGCAGATACAGCGCGATCGGCAGCTCCAGGCGGGACGGCATCAGCGAGTCGAGCAGGCCGCCTTTGCGGGTGAACTCGGGCAGGCGCAGCGCGCCGCCGGTTTCTTCGTATTTGAGTTTGAACAGCTGGGTGGCGTGCTCGGTCTGGCGCAGCAGGTGGCTGGTGTGTTCGGCCAGGGTGCGGGCCAGGGTCTGGCTGTGCAGCACGCCCTCGTGGCGGGCGCTGTGGTATTCCTGGCCGACCTGGTAAGCCACGGCGCCCCACATCGATACCAGCAAGCCAAGCGCAAACGCGGGCAGCAATATCACCCGGTACATTTTGCGCAGGAGGCGTCGGACTGGGTTATCTGATCTTGTCAATTGGTCGCCTTGGGGCTCTGGGGTAACGCAGTCTCCATCATGGGTATTTTGCACGTAAACCCGGTGCTTGGGGTCATGCCGAAGCCAAAACGGGGCAAAAAATTCCGGGGTGGAGGAAAAAGTGATAAAACACCAATGAATCGTGACAGCGCCTGTAACAAAGCCCGCTTTCTTCTTTAGAATAGCGGGCTGGGTTTAACCATGGAAGGGCCACGTTTTTGACCGAATTGACATTCAGCCCGGCGGCCGCGCGCGCGCTGCATCTGGCGGCCCAGGGGCTGTTGCAGCCGCGCCGCAGGAAGGCGCAGAAAGCCGACGTGCTGGAAGCGGTCCGGCAAATGGGCGTGCTGCAGATCGACACCATCCACGTGGTGGCGCGCAGCCCGTTCCTGGTGCTGTGGAGCCGCCTGGGCGACTATCCGCAGGCGTGGCTGGAGGAGCTGCTGGCCGAGGGCGCGCTGTTCGAGTACTGGGCGCACGAAGCCTGTTTCGTGCCGATGGAGGATTACGGCTTGTACCGCCACCGCATGATCGATCCCGGCTCCATGGGCTGGAAGTATTCCGTGACCTGGATGGCCGAGCGGCGCGCCGAGGTGGAGGCGGTGCTGGCCCACATCCGCGAGCATGGCCCGGCGCGCTCCTCTGATTTCGAGCGCACCGACGGCAAAAGCGGCGGCTGGTGGCAATGGAAGCCGGAAAAGCGCTCGCTGGAGGTGCTGTTCACGGCCGGCCGGCTGATGATCGCGCGGCGCCACAACTTCCAGCGCGTGTATGACCTGGCCGAGCGCGTGCTCGAGCGGGCGCTGCCCGGCTGGGACGACAGCCGCATGCCGGCCATGGACGACACGCGCCGCACCTTCGCGCTGAAAACCGTGAAGGCGCTGGGCCTGGCCAAGGCTTCCTGGATCGCCGACTATTTCCGCACCAAGCCGCCGCGCTTCGATCCGGAGACGCTGGTGGCCGAAGGCGCGCTGCTGCGCGCCCGCGTGCAGGGCTGGGACGAGCCGGTCTACATCCACCCGGACCACGCCGGCCTGGCCGCCAGCGCCGCTGCGGGCGAACTGGAGGCCACCGCCACGGTTATCCTGTCGCCGTTCGACCCGGTGGTGTGGGACCGCCGCCGCGCGCTGGAGCTGTTCAACTTCGACTACCGGCTGGAATGCTACACGCCGGCCGACAAGCGCCGCTACGGCTACTTCACGCTGCCCATCCTGCGCCGCGGCGCGCTGGTGGGGCGGGTGGACGCCAAGGCGCACCGGCGCGACGGCGTGTTCGAGCTGAAGGCGTTGGCGCTGGAGCCGGGCGTGCGCACCAGCGGGCGCTTCGTGCGCGACGTGGCGGCGGCCCTGCAGCGTTGCGCCAACTGGCACGGCTGCCCGCAGGTGCGGGCCGGCGCCAGCGAGCCGCCCGGCTTTGCCGCCGTGCTGCAGGCGGCGCTGGGCAGCCAGTCCGCGCTGTCGGGCAGGGAGGCCGCATGATGCTGCCCGCCGCCCCCGCCAGCTTGGTCGGCGCCGACGGCCAGCCGCTGTTCGGCCGCTACGCCGGCCAAGCCGCAGGCTTCGACTGGAGCGCGCTGGCCGGCCCGCACGCCCGCAATGTCCTGTGGCGCCGCTTCCACCACAAGCGCTGGCATTACGTGGCGCTGGCCACCGAGCAGGTGTTCTGCGCGGTGGCCATCGTCGACCTGGGCTGGATCAGCACCTGCTTCGCCTACGCCTTCGACCGCGACGACGGCGACATGCTGGCCAATTTCTCGCAGGACGGCCTGCCCATCACCTCGGCCCGGGTGGCGGCGCACGCCAACGGCCGCAGCACCTTCAAGGTGAAGCGCACCTACATCAACATCGAAGGGCTGGGCGAGGGCCGCTACAAGCTGGAGCTGGACTGCCCCTACCTGGTGATCGACGCCGAGTTCGGCCCCGGCAACGCGCCGCTGCTGCTGGCCAGCGGCCCGGTCAAGGACGGCTCGGTGCACGCCACGCAGAAGTCGTCCGGCATGCCGCTGACGGGACAGGTGAAGCTGTGGCGCGGCGAATACGATCTGGCCGGCGGCGTGGCCAGTTTCGACTATTCCAACGGTCTGCTGGCGCGCAACACGGCGTGGCGCTGGGCCTCGGCGCATAATCTGGAACTGGGGTTCAACCTGCAGGCCGGCTATTTCGGCGGCCACGAGAACGCGCTGTGGCTGGACGGCCAGGTGCATGCGCTGGGCCCGGCGCATTTCATCTATGACCAGGCCGACCCGCTGGCGCGCTGGCACATCTTCACCGAAGACGACCTGCTGGAGCTGTTCTTCACGCCCGAGGGCGCGCGCCGCCAGGACAAGAACATGGTGGTGGCCGCCAGCCGCTACCTGCAGCCGATAGGCACGTTCAGCGGCTGGGTGCGCAGCAGCGTGGACCAGCCGAAACGCATGGTGACGCAACTGGTGGGCGTGACCGAAGACCATACCTCCCGCTGGTAGCGGGCGCAAACACGACAGGGACAGGACGGGGACGGACATGAGCATCAGGAATTTCAACAGCCTGTTCGACCCCGGCTCGGTGGCGGTGATCGGCGCGTCGCTGCGGCCGGGCAGCCTGGGCACGGTGGTGCTGGCCAATATGGCCGGCGCCGGCTACGCGGGCGCGTTGTGGCCGGTCAATCCCAAGTACGACGAGCTGCTGGGCGTGCGCTGCTACGGCAAGGTGTCGGCCTTGCCGAAGGCGCCCGACCTGGCCATCATCTGCACCCCGCCGGCCACCGTGCCGGGGCTGATCGCTGAGCTGGGCGCGCGCGGCACGCGCGCCGCCGTGGTGCTGACCAAGGGACTGGACCAGGCCAGGATGGGCGGCAAGCCGGTGCGCCAGGCCATGCTGGAGGCGGCCAAGCCGCACCTGCTGCGCATCCTGGGGCCGGGCGGGGTGGGCCTGCTGGCGCCGCACAGCGGCTTGAACGCCAGCCTGGCCGAGGGCGGCGCCCGGGCCGGCAAGATCGCTTTCATCTCGCAATCGGACGCGCTGATGGCGGCCGTGCTGGACTGGGCGCGGCTGCACGGCATCGGCTTTTCCAAGTTCGCCTCGCTGGGCGAGCGCGCCGACATCGACCTGGGCGACCTGCTCGACTACCTGGCCGACGACGCCGACACGGCGGCCATCCTGGTCTATATGGAAAACCTGGCCTGCGCGCGCAAATTCATGTCGGCGGCGCGCCTGGCGGCGCGCGCCAAGCCGGTGATCGTGCTCAAGGCGGGGCGCGACAGCAGCGACCTGGCCTACGACGCCGCCTTCCGCCGCGCCGGCATGCTGCGCGTGCACTCCACCGAAGACCTGTTCGACGCGGCAGAAACGCTGACCCATGCGCGCGCGCTGCGCGGCGAGCGGCTGGCCATCGTGGCCAACGGCGGCGCGCTGGGCACCATCGCCACCGACGCGCTGGCCTACGCGGACGGCACGCTGGCGCCGCTGTCGCCCGGCACCATCAAGCTGCTGCGGGACGCGCGGTCCGCCGGGCCGGACGCTGCGGGCGCGCGCCAGGCGGAGGGGGCGCCGTACAACCCGCTCAACCTGGGCGGGGCCGCCACGCCGGAACAATACGTGGCCGTGTTCGAGGCGCTGCTGCGTGAGCCGCAGGTGGACGCGGTGCTGCTGATCCATGCGCCGGCCACCGGGGTGGACGCCGCCCGCATAGCCGGGCTGCTGGCGCCGCTGGCGCGCGGCTCGGGCAAGAACGTGCTGGCGTGCTGGCTGGGGGGCGCGGCAGTGGCCGGCGCGCGCCGCGTGTTCGCCGACGCGGGCTTGCCGGCCTACGACACGCCGGAACAGGCGGTGCGCGGCTTCATGCAGACGGTGCAGTACCGCCGCAACCAGGAACTGCTGATGGAAGTGCCCGGGCAGCTGCCGCCCGGCGGCAAGCCGGAACGCGCCGCCGCGCGCGCCGTGCTGGCGGCCGCCGTGGCCGCCGGCCGGCAAACGCTGAACGCCGACGAGACGCGCGCGGTGCTGGCCGCCTACGGCATCCGCATGGCCGGCCCCGGCGGCGCCGACGTTGGCGCTGCCGCCCATGCCCGGCAGCTGGCCATCACGGTGCACGACGACGCCACTTTCGGCCCGGTGATCAGCTTCGGTCCCGGCGGCGCCAACGCCGCGGCCGGCGAGGGCGGCGGGCTGGACTTCGGCGCCAGCCACCGCGCCATCGGCCTGCCGCCGCTGAATATGGTGCTGGCGCGCGACTTGCTGGAGCGTACCCGCATGCGCCCGGCCGCCGACAGCGACGCCATCTGCCATGCGCTGATCCAGGTGTCCGACCTGGTGGCGGATACCTGCGAATTGGCCAGCCTGAGCCTCAACCCGCTGCTGGCGGACGCGCAGGGCGTGCTGGCGCTGGATGCGCGCATCGCGCTGGGCCCGCCGCGCGCCGGCTACCGGCTGGCCATCCGCGCCTATCCGCAGGAACTGGAGCAGGAAGTGCTGTGGCGCGGCGCACCGCTGACGCTGCGCCCGATCCGGCCGGAGGATGCCCCGCAGCATGTCGAATTTTTTGCCAGGCTGGAACCGGACGACGTGCGCCTGCGCTTTTTTTCCGCCATGCGCGAATTGCAGCCGGCGCAGCTGGCGCGGCTCACGCAGATCGATTACGACCGCGCCATGGCCTTCATTGCAACACGCATCGGTGGTGAGGGCAGGCCTGAAACACTAGGGGTAGTACGCGCTGTTGCAGACCCGGATAATCAGCACGCTGAATTTGCTATTTTGGTACGTTCGGACTTGAAGGGAATGGGGCTAGGCGCTATTCTGTTTCAAAAGCTGATCGATTATTTCCGCAGCCGAGGCACTGCGGCGATAGTCGGTGAAGCGTTGTCTGAAAATGGCGGTGTCCAGCAGCTGGTCCGGCGCTTCGGCGGCTCGGTCAGTCCGTCGCCGGAAGCCGGGATGTCCATTTTACATCTCAAGCTGCAACCGTAGTCTCCTGATCAATACCCGGACAGTTTGTTCTATGTCAAAGTGCTGATCGTCGCAATTATTTACACTTTTACTTCCGCCTCGTCGCTCTTGTGATCTTAGCTTGGAGTAAGAATGTTAACGGCCACATACACTTTGGTAGCTTTATCCGTCGAGCAAGCCAACATCCGCGTCAGTTTGCTTTCGTTCCAGAAATACGTCCAGTCCACGCTGCTGAACCAGAACAGCTTGACCTTGTCGCAGCTCGAGTTCGCGTGCGAATCGCTGAACCGGCTGTACCAGGCCTGCCATTGGCGCAAGATCGAAATGTATCTGATACCGGCGATCCGCCAGGCCACCGAGCAAGCCAACCAGTTGCTGGATGAACTCAACCGCCTGAACGACACGGCGCTGGGCGTGATCCGCTCCCTGCAGCAACAGGTTGCCGAATCGAAAGACGAGTCCGAACAGCGCGCGCACGACATCTGCGCCGCCATCGACGCCTTCTGCGAATCGCTGCTGCAGCGGCTGGACAAGGAAGAGAAAGAATTGTTCGCCGTGGCCCGCACCGCGATCGGCGGCGAAGCCTGGTTTGCCATCGCCAACCAGTTCCTGCTGCACGACGCCAATGTGGCCGAAGCGCGCCGCTGCAAGGGCGGCCAGCTGCACTTGGTGGAAAAGCCCGCCGCCGGGCCGCGCGGCAAGCTGGACGAGATGCTGCTGCCGGAGCTGGCCGTGCTGCCCCTGGTGCTGCCGGACGAGGAGCTGGACACCAATATTCCGGTGTCCGAACTGGTCCGTCCGCGCCGCCAGCGGCCCCCCAGCCGCGCCCTGGCGGACTAGCTTTCGTGCAGTCGAGGCAGAGCATGGCCTTCCTTTGCTATCATGGCGGTTTTGAAACAGCGATAGCCCATCATGTTCGAATTCCTCTTCAAGCGACCCGGCGATGCGCCGAACGGCCAGCAGCCCGATGCTGCGCAGGCCTCCGCCGCCGTGGCCGCGTCCGCCCAAGCTGAGCAGACCGCGTCGCGCCGCGCCGCGCAGGCCGAGCGGGCCAAGACGCTGGCCGAGGACGAGGCCGCCGCTGTCGAGCTGATTTTGCAAAGCGAGTTCGCCGACGTGCGCCTGGCCGCCGCCGCGCACGTGGTGTCGCAGCCGGCGCTGGAGAAGGTGCAGCAGGCCATGCGCAACACCGACCGCCGCGTGGCCAAGCTGATGCAGTCGCGCCTGGACGCGATCCGCCACCAGCAAGCCGAACAGCGCCAGGCCGAGGCCGCCATTGCGAATGCGCGCAAGCTGCTGGCCGACGAGAAACTGACTCCCAATCAAGTAGCCGAGCTGGACCGCCTGTGGAAGGTGATTGCCGCCACGCCCGCGCTGGCCGAAGAATTCGACGGCGTGCGCAGCGCGCTGGCCGCGCGCCTGGAAGACCAGGTCAACCTGCAGCGCGCCGCGCTCGACGCGCTGGCCGCCTTGCGCCGCCTGGCGGCGGACGGGGCCGATACCGCCCAGCTCGACGCGCTGGCCGCGGAACACGCCAAACACGTGGCTGCCCCCGAGAAGGGCGCGCTGCCGCGCAATCTGCTGGGTGACTTCGAGACCGCCATGGCCGAGGCGCGCGGCAAGCTTGCCGCGCAAGAAGCCCGCCTCGCAGCACAGTCCGCCACACAGTCCGCCGCCCAGCCGGCCGGCAGCCCGGCCGGCAACCCGGTGGACGCGGCCGGCGGCGACGCGGCGGTAGGCGGCGCCGGCTCTGCCAACGGCGCGGCCAGTGACGCCGGCACGCATGCCGCAGCGGGCGGCGCCGACGTTCAGCCGGCCGGTGCGCACGCCGGCGAGCCGCACGCTGCGGGCCAGCGCGGCGCGGAAGCGCACGCGTCGGCCAAGCACGCGGAGCGCGGGGCCGCCAGGCAGCGCGACCTGTCGCCTGCCGCGCAGGAAGCCGCGCGCGAAGCCAACAAGCGCTTCATGGCCACGCTGGACGCCATGGAGGCGGCGCTGGCCGAAGGCCAGCTGCACGTTGCCAACGACCACGACAAAACGTTGAAGGAAATCAAGACCGGCCGTCTCACGCCGGCCCAGGCCGACCGCCTGGCCCACGTGCGCGCCGACCTGAAACGCCTGGGCGACTGGGCGCGCTGGGGCGGCAACGTGTCGCGCGAAGAACTGGTGAAATCCGTCGAGGACCTGCAAGGCCAGCAGCTCGCCATGGCCGAGCTGGCCAAAAAAGTGGGCAGCATGCGCGAACGCTGGAAAGGCCTGGACTCGGTCTCCGGCCCGGCGCCCAAAGGCCTGTGGGAGCGTTTCGACGCCGCCTGCACCGCCGCCTACGCGCCCGCCGCCGCCCACTTCAAGCACCTGGCCGACGAACGCCACACCAACGCCGCCAAGGCGCAAGCCCTGATCGCCGAAGTCGACGCGTTGAAAGCGAAGGCGGCGGAATCGGAAACGCCCGACTTCAAGGCGCTGGCCGCCGCCTCGCAGCGCCTGCGCCAGGCCTGGGGCCGCCTGGGCGCCATCGACCGCAAGGAAAAGAAGAAGCTGGACGGCATCTTCGGCAAAGCCATGGACGCCTTGCTGGCGCCGCTGGAGAACCAGCGCAGCATCGAAGTGGCCTGCCGCGAACAGCTGATCGAGGAAACCGCCAAGCTGAACCCGAGCGACCGCCACACGCTGGACACCCTGCGCATCCTGCAGGAACGCTGGCAGGAGCACGCCAAGGCGCTGCCGCTGGAGCGCAAGCAGGAGCAGGCGCTGTGGCAGCGGTTCCGCGCCGCGTGCGACGCCATCTTCGCCGCCCGCAAGGAATCTGCGCACGCCGCCGACCACGAACGCAAGGCCCACCTGCACGCCCGCGAAGCCATTTGCGCGCAGCTGGAGCAGGCCACCTTCAGCGGCGACGACAAGGCCCAGCAGGCCGCCATCGCCAAGGCCTTGCGCGACGCCGCCGCCGCGTGGCACGCGTCCGGCGCGGTGCCGCGCGCCAGCGAGCAGAAGATCGAGGCGCGCTACAAGGCCGCCATCGCCGCCGTGCAGGCGCAGGGCGATGCCATCCGCAAACGTGCCGGCGCCGCGCAGGCGAACGCGCTGCGCGACAAGCTGCGCCTGACGCAGGCGCTGGAGAGCGCGCTGGCCGCAGGGGCGGATGCAAGCGCGGACGGCGCCATCGACGGCGCCATCGATGCCGCCGACTGGGAGGCGCGCTGGAAAGCCTTGCCGCCGCTGCCGAACGAATACGAACGCACGCTGCACAGCCGCTACGCCGCCGCGCTGGCCGCCACGGCCGAGCCGGGCAAGCGCAGCGCCTATGCGGCCCAGCTGGAGGCGGCGCGCGCCAAGCTGCTGCAGGAAGTGCTGCGCCTGGAGATCGTGGCCGGCGTCGACAGCGGCGCCGAGTTCGCGCGCGAACGCCTGAAAATGCAGGTCGAGGTGCTGCAGTCCTCGCTCAAGTCCGGCCAGAAGCCGATGACGCAGGCGGCCCAGTTCGTGCAGCTGTGCGCCATGCCGGCGCTGGCGGACCCGCGCACGGCCACCCGCATCGAGCAGCTGTTCCGCCGCATCGGCGCGGAGGCCAAGTGACGCAGGCGGCAATGGGCCATGTGCGCGTGCAGGCGGACGACTTCGACGTCGCCGCCGAAGTGGCGCAACTGCGCGCCGGGAACGCCAAAGTCGGCGGTATAGTCACCTTTGTCGGCACCGTGCGCGACCTGAACGAAGGCGCCGACGTGGCGGAAATGGAACTCGAACACTATCCGGGCATGACGGAACAGTCGATCGAGGCCATTATTGAACAGGCGAAGGCGCGCTGGCCGATTTACGGCGCGCTGGTGATCCATCGCATCGGCCCGCTGAAGCCCACCGAACAGATCGTGCTGGTGGCGGTGACGTCGGCCCACCGCGGCGAAGCGTTTGCCGCCTGCGAATTCATCATCGACTACCTGAAGACCGAAGCGCCGTTCTGGAAGAAGGAACAAACCCCGGACGGCGCTCGCTGGGTGGACGCCCGCGTCAGCGACGACGCTGCTTTGAAGAAATGGACACTTTCTTGAGCTAGATTGATTTGGATCAAGATGGCCTCCTTGAAAACTGGTTGCGCAGCCCAATTTGCACAGTAGACCAATTCAGGAGCATTTCAAATGCGGCAAGACAAACTCACTACCAAACTGCAGGAAGCCCTGGCCGACGCGCAAAGCCTGGCCGTGGGCAACGACAATCCCTATATTGAACCGGTGCACCTGCTGGTGGCCCTGATCAACCAGGACGACGGCAGCGCGCGCTCGCTGCTGCAGCGCGCCGGGGTCAACGTCAACGCCCTGGCCAATGCGCTGAAATCGTCGCTGGAGCGGCTGCCCAAGGTGTCCGGCACCAGCGGCGACGTGCAGGTCAGCCGCGAGCTGATCGGCGTGCTGAACCTGTCCGACAAGGAGGCCCAGAAGCGCGGCGACCAGTTCGTGTCCAGCGAAATGATCTTGCTGGCGCTGGCGGACGACAAGTCCGATGCCGGCAAGCTGGCGCGCGAGAACGGCCTGACCCGCAAGGCGCTGGCGGCGGCCATCGACACGGTGCGCGGCGGCGGCAAGGTCGATTCGGCCGAGGCCGAAGGCCAGCGCGAGGCGCTGAAAAAATACACGCTGGACCTGACCGAGCGCGCCCGCGCCGGCAAGCTGGACCCGGTGATCGGCCGCGACGACGAGATCCGCCGCGCCATCCAGGTGCTGCAGCGCCGCACCAAGAACAATCCGGTGCTGATCGGCGAGCCGGGCGTGGGCAAGACCGCCATCGTCGAGGGCCTGGCGCAGCGCATCGTCAACAACGAGGTGCCGGACTCGCTGCGCGGCAAGCGCGTGCTGTCGCTGGACATGGCGGCGCTGCTGGCGGGCGCCAAGTACCGCGGCGAATTCGAGGAACGCCTGAAGTCCGTGCTGAAGGAACTGGCCATGGACGAGGGCCAGACCATCGTCTTCATCGACGAGCTGCACACCATGGTGGGCGCCGGCAAGGCCGAAGGCGCCATGGACGCGGGCAATATGCTCAAACCCGCGCTGGCGCGCGGCGAGCTGCACTGCCTGGGCGCGACCACGCTGGACGAATACCGCAAATACATCGAGAAGGACGCCGCGCTGGAGCGCCGCTTCCAGAAGATCCTGGTCGACGAGCCGACCGTGGAAGCGACCATCGCCATCCTGCGCGGCCTGCAGGACAAGTACGAGCTGCACCACAAGGTGGCGATCACCGACGCGGCCATCATCGCGGCGGCGGAACTGTCGCACCGCTACATCACGGACCGCTTCCTGCCCGACAAGGCGATCGACCTGATCGACGAAGCGGCGTCCAAGATCAAGATCGAGATCGACTCCAAGCCGGAAGTGATGGACAAGCTGGAACGCCGCCTGATCCAGCTGAAGATCGAGAAGGAAGCCGTCAAGAAGGAAAAGGACGAGGCTTCGCGCCGCCGCCTGGACCTGATCGACGAGGAAATCGCCAAGCTGCAGCGCGAGTACAACGACTTCGAGGAAATCCTGAAGGCCGAGAAGGCCAATGTGCAGGGCACCACGCACATCAAGGAGGAAATCGAGCGCATCAAGCAGCAGATGGAGGAAGCCACGCGCGCCTCCAACTGGCAGCGCGTGTCCGAACTCCAGTACGGCAAGCTGCCGGAGCTGGAGACGCAGCTCAAGCAGGCTGAAAGCGCGGGCGCCAACGCGGCCGGCGGCGGCAACGACAAGCCCAAGCTGCTGCGCACCCAGGTGGGCGCCGAGGAAATCGCCGAAGTGGTGTCGCGCGCCACCGGCATTCCCGTGTCGCGCATGATGCAGGGCGAGCGCGACAAGCTGCTGCACATCGAAGAGAAGCTGCACCAGCGGGTGGTGGGCCAGGATGAGGCCATCAACGCGGTGGCGGACGCGATCCGCCGCTCGCGCGCCGGCCTGGCCGATCCGAACCGTCCATACGGCTCCTTCATGTTCCTGGGACCGACCGGCGTCGGCAAGACCGAGCTGACCAAGGCGCTGGCGTCCTTCCTGTTCGACACCGAGGAATCGCTGATCCGTCTCGACATGAGCGAATTCATGGAGAAGCATTCGGTGGCCCGCCTGATCGGCGCGCCGCCCGGCTACGTCGGCTACGACGAGGGCGGCTACCTGACCGAAGCGGTACGCCGCAAGCCGTACAGCGTGATCCTGCTCGACGAGGTGGAGAAGGCGCACCACGACGTGTTCAACGTGCTGCTGCAGGTGCTGGACGACGGCCGCATGACCGACGGCCAGGGCCGCACGGTGGATTTCAAGAACACCGTCATCATCATGACGTCCAACCTCGGTTCGCAGAAGATCCAGTCGATGGAGGATTCCGATCCGGCGCTGGTGAAGCTGTCGGTGATGGCCGAGGTACGTTCGCACTTCCGCCCGGAGTTCATCAACCGCATCGACGAGATCGTGGTGTTCCACGGCCTGGACGAGAAGAACATCGGCGCCATTGCGAAGATCCAGCTGCACATCCTGGAACAGCGCCTGGCGCGCATGGAGATGGCGCTGCAGGTGACCGACGGCGCGCTGCAGAAGATCGCCGAGGCGGGCTACGATCCGGTGTATGGCGCGCGACCGCTCAAGCGCGCGATCCAGCAGCAGATCGAGAACCCCTTGTCGCGCCTGATACTGGAGGGCCGCTTCGGGCCGAAGGACACCATCCACGTCGACGAACGCAACGGCGCGCTGGTGTTCAGCGCGGACGGCAAGGAGCCTATCGTCGCCTGATGTCGACTGATGTCGCCTGATGCTTCGCTGCCTGAGGCATCAGGCAGCGAAGTCCTCCACCTCATAGCGGTCCAGAAAGCGCCTCGGCTCGCGCCGGGGCAGGCCGCTGTCCGCCATCGCGAAGCGCAGCCGCTCCGCTTCCAGCTGTTCTATCGTACGCCGCACGTATGCGCCCAGCGACTGGCGCGTGGTGCACTTCTGCCACATCGGATAGCGCCCGCTGACGCGGTAGCCGTCCAGGTACTCGATTTCGAAATCGCATTCAAAGTAGTCCTGCGGCCCGGTGGCCCAGCTGCGCAGCAGCTTGTCGGCCGACACGAAGGAGCCGAGGACGGCCATCGCGCGGGCGCGCTCCTGGCGGATGCGGATCTTGGCGACACCTACTTTTTCGTCATGGTGCATGGCATGCTCGCGAGAGGTCAGTGCCGCATTTCGCCGTCAACCTGGCGCCACAGATGCAGCGGGTTGCCGTCCTGCAGCGCGGCGGGCAGCAGGCTGGAAGGGACATCGAGATAAAACACGGGACGCAGAAAGCGCGCGATCGCCTGGGCGGCGGTGGCGCCGTTATAAACCGGCATGGAGGTGAAACTGTTGACGTTGACGTGGCGCGCCATGCGTTCGAGCTGCGGCATCAGGCGCGCGGCCAGTGCGGTGTCGCCGTCGGCCATCTGCATGCCCGCCACCAGCTGCGGGCCCAGCAGCGCGGCCACCGCCAGCAGCTCCTCCGGGCAGGCGCAGCGCAGCAGCAGCGCGGACGGCCCCGGATGCTGGTCGGCCAGCGCGGGCGTGGCCAGCAGGCTGGAGGCCTCCGCTTCCACGAAGAGCGCGCGCGCATCGCCGCTTTCCTGGCCGGCCTGCGCACCGGCGCCCTCGGCCAGCAAGTCCACATCGCGCCCGCGCAGCAGGCGCTCCACGTTCTGCGCGTGGCCGTGCCGGGCGCCGGAGCAGGGCAGCGCCACCGGCGGCATGGCCAGCACGCCGTCGATCATGGTCTCCCTTAAGTCTATGTATCCGTCGCCTTCTATCGCCACTACAATGCCGGGTTTGAACATGCTGTGCGCGGTGCAGGGGCTGAACTGCTTCAGCAATTGCTGGCCCAGGTGCTCGGCGCGCGCATTGAGCGCGTGCGGCAGGATGAACACCGGATTGCTGCTGGCGATGTCGAGCAGCACCGGCACCGGTTCGCTGCGGTCCAGGCTGCGCCGCATCAGCTCCAGCCCCTCCTGGCGGCGCCCGGCGAAGGTGGCGGCCTTGATGTCCGGGTGGGTGACCAGCGCGCCGGCGCTGCCGGCGTGGTCCGCCACCAGGCCGTACACGCCTTCCGGCAAGCCGGCCGCCTGCACCGCCGCCGCGATGGCGCCGGCCAGCAGCGCGCAGGTGCGCGGGTGGGTGGCGCTGCCGCGCACCACCGCCGGGCAGCCGGCGGCCAGCGCGGCGATCACGTCGGCCGCCGCCGCCGCGTACACCGGCGCGGCGCAGGCGTGGCCGGTGCCGAGCACGGCCACCGGTCCCAGCGCGATATTCTGCACGCGCTGGTCGGGCGGCGCGGTTTCGATGGCGGCGCCGAGCCAGTGGCTGCGCCGCAGCACTGCGGCGAACGTGCGCAGCTGCTGCAGGATGCTATCGTGCTCCATGGCAACCATCGATGCGCCCACGCCCAGCTCGGCCCCGGCGCTGGCGGCCACGGCCTCGCGCGCGGCGTCGATATGGAAAGAGATCAGCTCAAGCAGGCGGCAGCGCTCGGCCACGCTGCTGTGGCGGAAGACGGCGGCGGCGGCATCGGCGCGGCGCGCGGCCAGGTCCAGGCTGGTCCAGGCGTGGTGCGGCATGGGAAGCGGCTGCGGGGGGGCGAAGGTGGTGGGGGTGTTCACTAGGGCATGCCTTTGGTGGTCTGTGGCGCTTAAATATTGTAAAAACTATTCCGTGCAGCGGTTAATAAATTCTTGTAAATTGGCGTTAAATGTCCTTAAGGGATAGACGCCGGCCATACCGACGACACAATGACTTCATCCGATACCGCTATCCTGTTTGGCGCCTACCGCCTGGTGCCGTCCGAGCGCGCGCTGTTCAACAGCGAGCAGCCGGTGCGGCTGAGCGGACGCGCCTTCGACCTGCTGCTGGCGCTGCTGGAACGGCCCGGCGAAGTGCTCAGCAAGGACGAGCTGATCGCCCGCGTCTGGCCGCGCACCTGCGTGGAAGAGGGCAATCTGCGGGTGCACATCGGCGCGCTGCGCAAGGTGCTGCACGACGCCAGCGGCAGCCTGTACGTGGAAAACGTGGTGGGGCGCGGCTACAGCTTCGTGGCGCCGGTGCGGCGGGTGGTTCACCACGCGCAGCCCGCTCCGGCCGGTGTGCTCACGCCATCCGTGCCGTCCGCGTCCGGCGCGCAGCCGCTGCCGCACACCCGCATCTTCGGCCGCAACGACACCTTGCAGCAGCTGGCCGCCCAGGTGCCGCAGCGGCGCCTGGTGACAGTGGTGGGGCCGGGCGGCATGGGCAAGACCACGGTGGCGGTGGCCACCTCGGGCCAACTGGCGCAGGCGTTCGCGCATGGCGTATTCCTGGTGGACCTGGCGCCGCTGAGCGATGGTTCGCAGGTCAGCAGCGCATTGGCGCTGGCGCTGGGCATGCCGGCGATGTCCAGCGATCCGGCGGCGGCGCTGGCGGCGCACCTGCACGACATGCACGCGCTGCTGGTGTTCGACAACTGCGAGCATGTGATCGACAGCGTGGCCAGCCTGGTGGAGCGATTGCTGCGCCAGACGCCGCGCGTGCACGTGCTGGCCACCAGCCGCGAGCCGCTGCGGGCGGAGGCGGAATGGGTGCACCGGCTGCCGCCGCTGGCCTTGCCGCCGCTGCCGGCCGCCGGCCCGGCGGGGCTGGACAGCCTGGGCAACCCTGCCTGGCTGGCTGAATTGGCCGCCACGCCCGCGGTGCAGCTGTTCGTGGAGCGCGCCACGGCGGGCATGGACAGTTTCAGGCTCGGCGCGGACAACGCCGCCGCCGTGGCCGACATCTGCCGCCGGCTGGACGGCATCCCGCTGGCGATCGAGCTGGCGGCGGGGCGGGCCGAGTTCTTCGGCGTGCACGGACTGGCCGAGCGGCTGGAGGACTGCTTCTCCGTGCTCACGCGCGGCCGCCGCACGGCCCTGCCGCGCCACCAGACCTTGCGCGCCACGCTGGACTGGAGCTACGACATGCTCAGTCCCGCCGAGCAGGCCACGCTGCGCCGCTTCGCCATCTTCCGCGCGCCGTTCACGCTGGAGTGCGCGGCCGGCGTGGCGCAGTGCGACGACATCTGCGGCGCGGACGTGCTGGACTGCATCGCCAACCTGGCCGCCAAGTCTTTGCTCAGCGCGGACACCGGCGGCGAGGTGGCGCAATACCGGCTGCTCGGCACCACCCGCGCCTATGCGCTGGACAAGCTGCGCGCCAGCGGCGAGCTGGCGTGGGTGGCGCGGCGCTACGCCCAGCGCTGCCGCGACTTCCTGCGGCCCGCGCAAGCAGACCTGGAACGCCAGGCGCCGGCGGCATGGATGGCTACCTACGGCCGTTGCATCGACCATGTGCGCGCCGCCCTGGAATGGGCTTTCGGTGCGGAGCGCAGCGGCAGCGGCGAAGACCTGGCGCTGGGCCTGGAGCTGTGCGCCGTATCGGCGCCGCTGTGGTATCAATTGTCGCTGATGGATGAATACCGCAGCCGCCTGCAGCAGGCGCTGCGGCTGGCGCGCCAGGGCGGTGACGGCGGCGATGGCCCGGCCGCGCAGCAACCGGCGTTGCAACTGACGCCGCGGCTTGAAATGCCGCTGGTGCTGGCGCTGGGCCACGCGCTGCTGCACGCGGGCGACCAGGCCGACAACGCCGAGCGCTCCAGCGCTTTCGCGCGCGCGCTCGACCTGGCGCAGCAGACCGGCGACAACCCTGGCCGCATGGGGGCGCTGTGGGGTTGTTTTGTCGACGCCATCTTCAACGGCGACTACCAGCTGGCCTTGGGCTACGCCGAGCGCTTCGGCGTGGCGGCCGTCTGCGCCGGCGGCGAGGTGCACAAGCTGGCGCATGCCCGCATGCTGGCGCGCACCATGCATTACCTGGGCCACCAGGACCGCGCGCGCAGCCACATCGAGTTCGTGGTGCGGCATCCGCTGGACAGCGTGCGCCTGTCGCAGGGGCGCGGCTTCCAGTTCGACCAGCGCATTTCCAGCATGGCCATCCACGCCCGCGTGTTGTGGCTGCAAGGCTATCCGGAGCAGGCCATGGCCGTGGCGCGCGCCTGCGTCGAGGAAGGGCAGCGGGCCGGGCACGGCATCTCGCTGTGCTTTGCCGTGCTGGTGGCGTGCACCGTTTTCACCTGGTGCGGCGACGAAGCGGAAGGCCAGCGCTATGCCGCGCTGATGCTGGACCACTCGCACCGCTGCGCGCTGCCGCAGTGGCATTTCTGGGGCCGGGGCCACGCTCTGGCGCAGCGCCTGCTGCACGGCCACCACCCGCCGCAGGACGACGAGCTGTTCGCCTTGCAGCAGGACCCGCACTGCGGCGACCTGCAGGTGGACGTGCTGGCCACGCTGCATCCGCGCCTGCTGTCGGCGCGGGCGATTGCGCGCGCGGAGGGCGGCAGCGCGGGCTGGAGCCGCGCCGAAGTGATGCGCAGCTGGGGTGAAACGCTGCGCCAGGCCGGGTCGGACGCGCAAGCCGAACAGCTGTTCGAGCGCGGGCTGGCCATCGCGGCGGAGCAGGGCGCGGGCGCCTGGGAGCTGCGCCTGGCCACCAGCCTGGCCCGGCTGCGCTGGTCGCAGCAGCGCCGCCTGGAAGCGCGCGCGCCGCTGGACGCCATCTATAGCCGCTACAGCGAAGGCCACGCCACGCGCGACTTGCGCCTGGCCCGCAGCCTGCTCGGCGAGCTGGCCTGACCGGCGGGGTCAGGTAAAGAACGCGGACGGCGTAGTGCCGAACGTTTTCTTGAACATGGCGGAGAACGCCGACTGGCTGGCGTAACCCAGCTGCTCGGCCACTTGCGCCAGCGGCAGGCCGCGCGCGATCAGCGGCGCCGCGTGGGCCAGCCGCACCTGCTGGCGCCACTGCCCGAAGGTCAGCCCCAGTTCGCGCTCGAACAGGCGCGCCAGCGTGCGCTCGGAGGCGCCCACGTGGCGCGCCCAGTGCTCCAGCGTCTGCGGCGCGGCCGGGTCGTTCATCAGGGCCGCGCACAGCACTTTCAGGCGCTTGTCTTCCGGCAGCGGCACGCGGATGGGGCGCGTGGCCGAACGCGCCAGCTCGTCGAGGATCAGCTCCGCCAGCAGCGGCTCGCGCGCCGTCTCCACGTCCAGGTCCAGCTGTTCCAGCGCCACGATCAGCTCGCGCAGCAGGCTCGATACCTCCAGCACCTTGCACTCGGTGCCCGTGAACGGCGCGCGCGCGGCCAGTACGCACAGCGGCCGCAGGCGCGCCTTCTCCAGCACCGTCACCGCATGCTCCACGTGCGGCGCGATCCAGATCGCCCGCAGCGGCGGCACGATCCAGCTGCTGTTGTTGGCCGTCACGCGCACCACGCCCTCCAGCGCATAGGTCACCTGGCCCCAGGGATGGCGGTGCGGCGCCATGAACTCGGCAGCCTCCAGGTCGCGGGCGCGCAGCGTCACCGGCCGCGCATCGCTCGGTTCGTTGCGGGGATGGTAGTGGTTGGTGTGGGTGACGACCGGGATGTGCATGGCAGGCCTTGGCAGGATTGCGACAAAAGATGTCCGCCTATCTTAAATCAGCCGCCGCCGGATTGCTACACTGGGCTTCGCACACCCAACCATGGAGTACTTCTTATGAGCACCGCCAGCTTGCGGCAGGATGCGCGCGTGATCGGCCTGGTCGGCTTCGCGCACGGCACCTCGCACTTTTACCACCTGATCCTGGCGGCGCTGTTCCCGTGGCTCAAACCCGAATTCAACCTGTCCTACGCCGAGCTGGGGCTGCTGATGACGGTGTTCTTCGTCGTCTCCGGCATCGGCCAGGCGCTGGCCGGCTTCGTGGTCGACCGCTTCGGCGCGCGCGCCGTGCTGTGCTCCGGCATTGCGCTGCTGGGCGTGTCCGCGCTGGCGCTGGCCGCCGCGCCGAATTACGCCATGCTGCTGGCCGGCGCCATGCTGGCCGGCGTCGGCAACAGCGTGTTCCACCCGGCCGACTACACGCTGCTGAACCAGCGCGTGTCCAAGGCGCGGCTGGCGCACGGCTTCTCGGTGCATGGCATCAGCGGCAATATCGGCTGGGCGCTGTCGCCCATCTTCATGACCTTCGTCACCAGCATGTCGAGCTGGCGCACCGCGCTGCTGTGCGCCGCCGCGCTGCCCTTCATCGTGCTGGCAGTGCTGTTCCTGAACCGCCGCGCGCTGCGCCCCGACCCGGTCGCGAAGGCCGCGCCGGGCCAGCCGGCGGGCGGCTCGCTGGCCTTCCTGCGCCTGAAGTCGGTGTGGATGTGCTTTGCCTTCTTCTTCATCACCGCGCTGGCGCTGGCCGGCATCCAGAGCTTCGCCTCCACCGCGCTGGTGGACCTGTACGGCATGTCGCTGGGCTGGGCCACCTCCGCCTACACGGCCTACATGGCGGCGTCGGCGGCCGGCATGGCGCTGGGCGGCTTCCTCGGCGCGCGCAGCGCCAACCACGACCGCACCATCACCGTCGCCTTCGGCAGCGCCGCCGCGCTGGCGATCGTGCTGGCGCTGGCGCTGGTTCCCGCGTGGATGGCCGTGGTGCTGATGGGCGCGGTCGGCTTCGCGTCCGGCATCGCCGGCCCGTCGCGCGACCTGCTGATCCGCGCCGCCGCGCCGCCCAACGCCACCGGCCGCGTGTTCGGCGTGGTGTATTCGGGGCTGGACAGCGGCCTGTCGGTCGGCCCGCTGGTGTTCGGGGCGCTGATGGACGCGCACCATCCGTCCTGGGTGTTCGTGTTTATCGGCCTGTTCCAGGCGCTGGCGATCGCCACGGCGGTGGGCGTGGGCAGCAATACCCGCGCGGTGCAGCTGCAAAAAGCTTAGAATCAGCCATCAATTGCCAACCCAGCGGAGACCCCATGAACTTTGCCACCACCGACCTGTGCGACGACAACGCCGAATTGCTGGAAGACGGCACGCTGGCCGTGCTGCCGCCGGTGTACCAGCACTACGGCCAGCACAAGAAATTCAGCGGCCGCGCCACCACGCTGAAGGTCTTCGAAGACAACGCGCTGGTGCGCAGCACGCTGGAGACGCCGGGCAACGGCAATGTGCTGGTGGTGGACGGCGGCGGCAGCCTGCGCCGCGCGCTGGTCGGCGGCCAGCTGGGGCTGCTGGCGCAGGACAATGGCTGGGCCGGCATCGTGGTGCACGGCTGCATTCGCGACGTTGAAGAAATCAACGCCTGCGCGGTCGGCGTGCGGGCACTGGGCGCGCACCCGCAACGGAGCGCCCGGCAAGGCGAAGGCGCGCGCGACGTGCGGGTCCACATCAGCGGCGTCGCCGTCAGTCCCGGCGACTGGATCTACGCCGACGCCGACGGCATCCTGGTCTCGCAAAAGCAGCTCGCATAGACCCCGCATCCCCGGGCGCCCTTGATCGCGCCCAAACTCCCTGCACGTTTTCGTGCCACGACAGTTGCGCCGGCCGTAGACTCAGCGCATGCGCGCCGATTTCGACTCCGGTTACAAACAGCTCTTCGCCCACCCCGAGATGGTGCGCGATTTGCTGCAGGCATTTCTTCCTTACGACTGGGCCTGCCGGCTGGATGTGTCGGCCATGGAGCGTGTCAACGCCAGTTACGTAAGTCGGTCGGGCGCGCAGCGCCATGATGATATGGTGTGGCGGCTGCGCATCGGTGGCGAGTCAGTCTACGTCTATCTTTTGCTGGAGTTCCAGTCCTTCAGCGACCGCTGGATGGCTTTGCGTATGCAAGTTTATGTCGGGCTGCTGTATCAGGACTTGATCAAGCGGCATAAGCTGGGCCGTAGCGGCAAGCTGCCGCCCGTGCTGCCGATCGTGCTTTATGGCGGCCGGCGCCCCTGGACCGCGAGTTCTTCGCTTTCAGCCCTGGTATTGCCCGCCCCGGAGGGCCTGGCCTGGCTTCAGCCGGAGCAGCAATACCTGTTGGTCGATCACCACCGCGTGCCTGCCTATCCGCCTGCCGCGCGCAACTTGGTGGCTGCGCTGTTCGGCTTGCGGCGCTGCCGCTCAAGGCAAGGGTGTATCGATTTGGTTAAAGCGCTGGGGGCGTGGCTGAAGGCGGAACACAATCAGCTATTGCGCGAAAGCCTGTCGAGCTGGATTACGCGCTGTTTGCGGCATAAGCTACAACCGGGAGAGCTGGCGAAAAAGGAGGTGGCAATCATGAAAGACAAGGAATTTGACTCGTGGGAAGAATGCATTATCGATGAGGCGATGCATGGCAGGGAAGAAGGCAGGGAAGAAGGCAGGGAAGAAGGCAGGGAAGAAGGCCGGGAGGAAGCGCTGCGGATCAGCCGCGCGCTATTGTTGAGGCTGCTGTCCAAACGCACCGGCGACATTCCGCCTGCCTGGGAGCAGCGCATCGCCGCATCCAGCCTGGCGGAATTGCAGGATTGGGTGGAAAACCTGTTCGACGGCGCCACGCCAAGGGACCTGTTCGGCCAGCCATAAAAGAAATGGCCGCACACGTCGAGGCAACGGTGCGGCCGATTCGCGCACACCGCTTGTCCGGACAAGCAGCGGCACGGGCCTAGCCCCACGCCGGAACAACCGGATACCGCTTTCAGCGTCGACATCATCCGGTTCCACGCGGCGCCAGGCTGCTGTGGTTTTTAAAGTATCTTCAGATTAGCAGACTCTCTCCAATTGTCTCATTGTGTTTTCTTATGATAATTTACATTCCAATTTGGAAAGTAGAGTGCCTAAGCGGCATCTTTTCATCCTGCGCAAAAACCGTTTCATCATGTGGAACGGCATGCGGCTGCGCGTCATTGGGCGCTTCCATGAGAAGGAATATCTTTCCGTATCATGAAAAAATTGTCCTAACTAATTGATTTAAAAATAGTTTTATTTGCTCATTTGTCTTATAGAGGACATATGCTGCAGTGAACAATCCGTCCTATGATGTACCTCAAGAATGACATCGATAGGAGAGCCATCATGGCAACGCGTGAACAGCAGGCGGCGGCGCTGCAAATGGAATGGAGCAGCAACCCGCGCTGGAAGGGCATCGCCCGCAGCTACACGGCCTGCGACGTGGTCCGCCTGCGCGGATCGCTGAACATCGAGCACACACTGGCCCAGCGCGGCGCCGAAAAACTGTGGGGGCTGCTCCACGGCGAACCATTCGTCAACGCCCTCGGCGCGCAGACCGGCAACCAGGCGATGCAGCAGGTGAGGGCCGGACTGAAAGCCATCTATCTGTCCGGCGAAACGCCCCCGGACCAGCCGCCGTATCCTGCGGATGCGGCGCCGATGGCGGTGCGCCGCATCAACAGCGCTTTGCAGCACGCCGACCGGATCCAATGGTCCGAAGGCGGGAACGAGATCGACTATTTCGCCCCCATCGTGGCCGACGCCGAAGCCGGTTTCGGCGGTACGCTCAACGCCTATGAGTTGATGAAAGCCATGATAGAGGCGGGCGCTGCCGGCGTGCACTTTGGGGATCGGCTGGCCTCGGAAAGCAAGTTGCTGGTGCCCACCCGCGCAGCCGTGGAAAAGCTGGCCGCAGCCCGCCTGGCCGCCGACGTGATGGGCACGCCCACCTTGCTGATCGCCCGCACCGGCGCTGAAGCGGCCGGCCTGCTGACGTCCGACGTGGACGCCAACGACCAGCCGTTCTGCACCGGCGAGCGCACTGTGGAAGGCTATTACGCGGTGCGCCCCGGCCTCGCCCAGGCTGTGGCGCGCGCGCTGGCCTACGGGCCCTATGCCGACCTGGTCTGGTGCGAAACCGGCAAGCCAGACCTGGTGTTCGCCAAAAAGTTCGCCGACGCCGTGCATGCCGAATTCCCCGGCAAGATGCTGGCCTATAACTGCTCGCCGTCGTTCAACTGGAAGAAGAACCTGGACGACGCCACCATCGCCAAGTTCCAGCGGGAGCTGGGCGCCATGGGCTACAGGTTCCAGTTCATCGCGCTGGCCGGCGTCCACGCGCTCAGTTACGGCATGTTCAACCTGGCCCACGGCTACGCGCGGCGCCAGATGCCGGCCTTCGTGGAGCTGCAGGAGGCCGAATTCGCCGCTGCCGCCAAGGGCTACACCGCCGGCAAGCAGCAGCGCGAGGTGGGCGCCGGTTACTTCGACGCGATAAACCGGGCCATCCAGCAAGGCCGCAGCCCGCCCGCCGTGCTGCACGGCGCCGCCGGGGACGCGCAGTTCTTCGCGCCGCCGCAGAAGGTGGCGTAGCAGGTGGCGTAGAAGGTGGCATGCGGCTGCATGGGCAACTCCTTAGGTATAATGCACCCTTGCAGCATCATCTTTAAGGAAATCCCCACACCATGTTCAGTTACCGCCACGCCTTCCACGCCGGCAACCACGCCGATGTGCTCAAGCATTTCGTGCTGGTCCAGCTGCTTCAGTATATGAACCAGAAGGACACCGCCTACAGCTACATCGACACCCATGCCGGCGCGGGCGTGTATGCGCTGGACGGCAATTTCGCGTCCAAGAACGCCGAATACGAAACCGGCATCGGCCCGCTGTGGGAACGCACCGACATGCCGGCGGCGCTGGCTGAATACGTGGAACTGATCAAGTCGATGAACCCGAGCGGCAAGATGCGCTACTACCCCGGCTCGCCGTATTGCGCCGAGCAGGTGGCGCGCGAGCAGGACCGTCTGCGCCTGTACGAGCTGCATCCGGCCGACTCCAAAATCCTGACCGACAACTTCCGCAAGCTCGACGAACACCGGGCGGCGCAAGGCGTGCGCTCCACCGTGCGCGGCAAGCGCGTGCTGGTCACGCGCGGCGACGGCTTCCAGGAACTGAAGGGCCTGCTGCCGCCGCCGTCGCGCCGCGCCGTGGTGCTGTGCGACCCGCCGTACGAGGACAAGCAGGACTACCGCAAAGTGGTGGACATGCTGAACGACGCCACCAAGCGCTTCCCGGCCGGCACCTACGCGGTCTGGTACCCGATCCTGCAGCGCATCGAGGCGCGCAACTTCGCCGAGCGCATGAAGCACATCAAGGGCACCGAATGGCTGAACGTCACGCTGACGATACGCACGCCGGGCCCGGACGGCTTCGGCGGCCTGCACAGCAGCGGCATGTTCATCGTCAACCCGCCTTTCACCTTGGAAGCCACGCTGAAGGAAGTGATGCCCTACCTGGTGGAAGTGCTGGGCGAGGACGCCGGCGCCGGCTTCGTGCTGGAGTCCGGCAACGCCGCCACGGCGCCGCGCGCAGCGTCGCTGCAGCAAGCCGAGAACAACCCGCGCGGCGGCCTGCGCGCGCCGATCTCGCCGCGCGCCATCGGCCCGGGTGGCAGCCTGCGCGGCAACAACGCGCCGACCGCGCCGCGCGGCAGCCTGCGCACCTCGTCGCGTCCCGGCTCGCCGGGCACCGGCGCCGGCCGTCCCGGCTCGCCGGGCGCCAGCTACAGCCGTCCGGCCGGCGCCAAGCCGGCAGCCAAGCTGGGCACCGATGGTCCGCGCACGAGCACGCCACGCAACACCAAGCCGCGCCGCCCGTAGTTCGCGACAATAAATGTTGGCAGGACTGTATCGTTAGGTATAGTCTTACAATACCGCCGCAGATTGGGGTAGCCCATGACCATCGCTTCGCCGCTACAGATCGCGCCTGCGCTCGCCAACCATTTCTACCTGGCGCGCCAGCCCATCCTCAACCGCAGCCAGCGCCTGGTCGCGTACGAGCTGCTGTTCCGCAACGCCGACACCGATAAGGCCGACGTCACCGACGACGCCGCCGCCACCGCCACCGTGATCGCCCACGCCTCCGAGCTGGGCATGGGGCAGGTGGTGGGCGACCAGATGGCCTTCGTCAATGTGGACAAGGTCGGCCTGATGAGCGACTTCATCCGCTTCCTGCCGAACGACAAAGTCATCCTCGAAATCCTGGAAACCGTGCAGGCCACGCCGGACGTGCTCGAGCGCGTGCGCGAGCTGAAGGAATCGGGCTTCCGCTTCGCGCTGGACGACGTGGTGTCCGAGTCCGACGACGTGAGCAAGCTGCAGCCGATGATGGACGTGATCAAGGTCGACATCCACCACATGCAGCCCGCGCGCCTGTCCGCGCTGGCAGGCGCGATGCGCAACTCGCACCAGAAACTGCTGGCCGAAAAGGTCGAGACGGTGGAGGAGTTCCAGCAGTGCATGGACCTCGGTTTCGAGTACTTCCAGGGCTATTATTTTGCTCGCCCGGTGATCCTGAGCGGCAAGAAGATCACGCCGTCCCAGCTGTCCATCCTCAACTTGCTGAACCTGCTCGGTTCGGACGCCGACCAGCGCGAGCTCGAGCGCAGCGTCAAGCATGACCCGCTGATCACGCTGAACCTGCTGCGGCTGGTGAACACGCCGTCGGTGGGGGCGCGCTTCCGCATCAACTCTGTCGGCCACGCGCTCATCGTGCTGGGGCGCCGCCAGCTGCAGCGCTGGCTGCAGATCCTGCTGTACGTGCGCACCGGCCAGAAACCGGACTTCGATTCGCCGCTGCTGCAGATGGCCACCACGCGCGGCAAGACGCTGGAGCTGATCGTCGAACGCCTGCGCCCGGGCCAGCGCACCAGCGCCGACATCGGCTTCACGGTGGGCGTGATGTCGCTGATGGACACCCTGTTCTCGGTGAAGATGGACGAGATCCTGGACAGCGTCAACGTGCTCGACGAAGTGCGCGGCGCCTTGCTGGCGCGGCACGGCGACTACGGCCGCATGCTGACGCTGATCGAGCACATCGAACGGCTGGAGGAGGCCGGCGAGCCGGCCGTGCTGGGGCGCATGCTGCAGGAAATGAACCTGTCGCCGGCCGAGCTGTACGCCATCCAGGTGGCCGCCTTCGACTGGGTGAACGACTACACCAGCGGCGTGCACTAAGGCTGCGGCGCCGCCATGTCTTCACCACGCCGCCCGCCCGCGCGCCGCATTGCCGCTAGCGGCTTGCTAGCCTGGGTTTATGCGTGCGCCTGCATGTGCGCCGCGCCAGCCGCCGTGGCCCAGGCCCAGGCTAAGAACGGACCGGCCTGCCCATCCCGCCCCATCGTGTTCGGCCTGTATGAATTCGGCGGCTTCTATCGTGCCGGCGCAGGGCTGGACAAGGACGTGGCCGAACAGCTGGCGGCGCGCAGCGGATGCCGCTTCGAATACAAGGTGATGATGCGCGGCCGCATCTGGCAGGAGATGCAGGCCGGCAGCGTGGACATGACCTTGTCCGCCATCGCCACCGCCGAGCGCAAGGTGTTCGCGCACGCCGTGCCCTATCTGTGGATGAAGAACATGATCATCCTGAACAAGGACGTCAGCCCCGCCATACGCTCGCCGGCCGACTTCATCGCCAGTCCCCGCCTGCGGCTCGGCGTGGCGCGCGGCCACTTCCCCGGCAAGCCGTTTGACGGCTTCGTGGCGCAGTTGCGCAATATCGCGCGGATCGATGAAATCGACAGCACCGAGCAGCTGTACGCCATGTTCAAGGCGGGCCGCTTCCAGGCGGTGCTGGGCACGCAGTTGGTGTACTCCCAGTACTTGCAGGACGGCCAGGCGAGAATAGAGGACTGGGCGCCGGCGCTGTCGCGCGAGGCCGCCAATCTCTTGATCAGCAAAAGACACTTCAGCGCCGAAGACGCCAGGCGCTGGGGCGTGCTGATGAAGGAGATGCAGGCGGACGGCAGCGTGCAGCGCATGGTGCAGCGCTACGTGCCGCCGGCCGACGCCGCCCGCATGCTGATCCCTTAGTTCGCGGGCTGCTCCGCGAAGGCTCTGGCGTCGCCCTTGAACCACTTGGCCAGGCTGCCCACGAAGACCTTCGCGTTCGACTTGCCGCCTTCCTGCAGGCCGTGGTTCGCGTTCTTGTACTCGATGAACCGGAACTTTTTCTCCGGGCGCTGCGCGAAGTAATTCTTCAGCAGGCGGCCGGCTTCGATCGGCTCGCTGTCGTCCTTCTCGCCCATGGCCACCACGATGGGGATGTCGAGCTGCGCATAGACAGGCAGGGGATCATGGAACAGGTGCGAACTCCAGTAGGCGTAGGGGTGGCCGAAGAATTCCTTGTCCAGCGCGTTCGGCTCCCTGGCGATGGCCGCAAACTCGGCCTCCAGCCGTTGCCTGGAGAATTCGGCGTACGGCGTCACCCCACGGTCCGCGAACACCAGGAAGCCTTCGCCTTGCTTCATGCCGCCGGCGCCCGCTACGGCCAGCCAGCCCACTTTCCCGCTGCGGGAGGCGACGATGGGCGCCACCTGGCCGCCTTCCGAAAATCCCAGCAGGGCCAGCGAGCGGGCCGGCCGGTTTTTCAGGCTGGCGTGGGTGTCGATGAATTCCAGCGTGTCGGCCACGCGGCGCTCCAGGTTGTCGGCGCGCTTGTAGGCTTCGGAACAGGTTCCGGGTTCGCCGCTGGCGCCCTTGCCGATGTGCGGCTTCTCGAGGAAGTACAGGTCCAGCGACTTCGGATAGGACTCGAAGTATTTGGCGAAGCGCGCACCGAAATCGTTGCAGCCGGAACCGCTGACCAGCACGATCACGGGCCCATTGGCCGGCGCTTCCGTGTCGTGCAGGCGGTAATAGCGGCGCGTTTCGTTGTGGATCTGGATGCTGGCTTCTTCGAGCAGGCGCTCAGCGCGGGCCGGGGCGGCAACCGTAGCCGCAGCGGCGAGCAGGGCGGACAGGACGAGTCGGGACATGGTTCAACTCTGTGGGTTGGAGGACAGCCATTCCATCTTCTGCACGGCGATGTCCGGGTAGCTCGCGAGCGGCTCCCATTCGGGCAGGAAGGCAAAGCCCAGCTTGCGGTAGAAGGCGGCCGCGCGCGTGTTTTCGGGCGACACGTCGAGCACCACGCGGGTGTGGCCTTGCGCCATGGCGCGGGCCAGCAGCGTCCGCACCAGCGCTGCGGCAACCGGCGTGCCCCGGTACGACGGCTGCACCCACATGCCGATTAGATTGCATTCCTGCTTGTCGCTGACGGCGCGCGCCGCCATGCCGGTGGCGATGTCGCCGTCGAAGGCGAGCAGGAATTCGGTGCCGTTGCGGCCCGAGGCGCGCTCCTGCCACTGCGCGTCGGTGTAGGCGGCGGCGCTGGCGTGCGTGACGCCGAAGGCGGTCGGCGCGTCCAGCAACGCGGCCAGGCGAATGGCTTTCAGGGTTTCCCAGTCTGATTCGGTAGTCGGTCGAATGATCATGAAGCTCCAGTATTGAGAAAAGCAACCGCGTCTGCAAGGATGTGCGCGGCGACCACCGGGAACAGGCGCCCGGTGCGGAAGTAATAGATGCCGAGCACGGCGCCAAACACCACCACGCTCAAGGTGCCGAGTGGCCCCTGGTAAGTGTGCGTAAGAAGCCGCACCAGCAGCGATATGGCGATGGCGTTGGAGGCGCCGAAACGGCGCAGCCCACTTGCCAGAAAGCCCAGCAGGAACACTTCCTCGTAGGTGCCGTTGACCAGTGACAGCAGCAGGGCAACGTGGGCCGAGACCTGGGCTTCGGCAAGCATCTGTGCCACTGGTTGCGCTGGCTGGTTAGCGCCTGCGCTTGCTAGCGCGAGCACCGCGGCGCAGGCAGCGAGCGTGGCAAGCCATAGCAGCACACCGGCGCCGGCGTCCGGCAGCGTGGCGCGGGGCAGCAGCGTTGCTAGCGGGTAGCGGCGGGCGTACAGCACCGTTAGTGCGACTGAAGCCAGCACCGCTTCTGTCAGCACCTGCGCGATGAAGTTGCTGTCGTTGAATGCCCCGGTGAGGTGGCCTCCAAACGTGGCCGAGAGCGATAGGAGTATGGACCAGCCGAAGCAGATAGTGGTGACGCCGAGCGCCAGGGGCAGCGAAATGTGGGGCGCCGATTCCATGCTGTTGACGCTGGGTTCCGGTGCCGCCGGCACGATGCGGCCGTAGCGCCGTTGCCAGGCCGCGCCGCACAGGATGCCGAGCGGCGTGCCGTACCATAGCACGGTGGGCCAGGCGTGACGGGTCATGGGCAAGTCGGCAGAAAATTTGACGTTTAGGAGCAGTATGAGCAATGCAAGCGGAACTTGCCTGCCGTTTGCTGGCGCGTAGCGCGCCGCAACGATGCCTGCCGCCATGGCGCCGGCGATGTCGAGCACCTGCAGCAGCAGCCAGAAGCTGCTGTCGGCAAAGTAGATTGGGCGCGGCGCCTCCAACGGGATGAGCAGCGTGTGCGTGATTTCGGTGGCCAGCAGGACGGCGGCGCCGGCCAGCAGGCCCGGCAGCAAACTCTGGCGTTTCGGATGACTGTTATCCATGGATCGTGGGTGGACTAATTCCTGCTGGCAACGGAGCCAGCAGCATAGCAGCCGGGAACGGCGGAATAGTCGCACTTTGTCACTTGGTCAGCGGCGGCAAGGCGGCCAGCGTGGCGGCGCGCAGCAGCCATTCGCCGGGACCGTAGCGGTAGCGCGCCAGCCACCAGCGGCTAAGCAGCATCTGCAGCCCGTACAGCGGCGGCACGCAGGCCAGCACGGCCAGCGGCGGCAGGCGGTCGATCAGGCGCAAGCCGTAGCCGGTGAACAGCAAGCCCAGCAGCAGCGATTGCAGCAGGTAGTTGCTGAGCGCCATTTTGCCCAGCGGCGCCAGCGCGGCCTCGATGCGCCGTCCCGCGGGCCGTTCGAACAGCAGCAGCGCGGCAGCCACGTAGGAGAAGCACAGCAGCGGCGCGGTCATCTGGCCGAAGCCGAAGGCCATTATTTCGAGCCAGCCGCCGGATGCGTAGGTCGATGCGCTGGCGTAGCAGACGGCGCCAGCCAGCCCCATCGGCAGGCCGATGCGCAGCAGCCGGCGCGCGGCATCGCGGTAGAGGTCCGGCTGCTCGAACAGGCGCAGGCGGCCGGCGGCGAAGCCAAGGAAGAACAGCGCCATGGCGCTGGGCGCTTGCAGCAGCAGGATGACGCCCAGCGTTTCCGGCAGGTGGCCCAGGTGGTAGGCCTGGGTGGCGGCGGCGCCGCCCCTGAACGCCAGCAGCTTGGCCAGCGCGTCGGGGTCGGGCGGCGCGGCTTCGGCGACGCCTGCCAGCAGCAGCCCGAACAGCATCCAGCCCAGGCCCATCACGCTGAGCAGCCAGATTGCCGCCTTGGCGGCGCGCTCCGGCGGCCAGTGGCGGCAGGCCAGCAGGATCAGTCCCAGCGCGCCGTACAGGGACATGATGTCGCCGTAGAACAGCAGGGCGCCGTGCAGCAGGCCGAGCGCGATCAGGCCCGCCTGGCGGCGCAGCATGCGCGGCAGGAAGGCGGCCTGGGCGCGCGCGGCGGCGTCCATTTGCAGCGTCACGCTGTAGCCGAACAGGAAGGAGAACAGCAGGTAGAACTTGGTTTCGAACACCAGCGCGGCCAGGAAACGCACGGCGTTGTCCAGCGCCGAGGCATACAGGGGATTGGCGGCCGGCGAGGCGAAGTGCGAGTCGGCGAAGGCCCAGATGTTGACGCTGAGGATGCCCAGCAGGGCGAAGCCGCGCAGGGCGTCGACGATTTGCAGCCGATGAGGCAGCCGGTGCGCTTCGGCCATGCGGTCTCCTTGGTGGAAAGTTAAGCTTGCCGAATATATCATGCCTTGCGGTGGTGTGCGGATGTGCAGCTGAGCACGCTGGCGCAGAGCAGGGCCATGGCGGCGCATTCCATGGCGCGGGGCCAGCGCGCTTCCCACAGGAAGCTGTAGAGCAGGGCGAACAGGGTTTCGAACAGGATGAGCTGGCCGCTCATGGTGAGCGGCAGCACGCGGCTGGCGCGGTTCCACAGGGCGTTGCCAACGATGGAGCAGAGCAGTCCCACCGCCGTGACGATGGCGGTGAAGCGCAGCCAGCCGGCGGTACCAGTGCCAGCGCCGGCGGCGCCGTCGTGCGGCAGCAAAAAGGCCGGCACGGCCAGCATCAGGGCCAGCGCGCCGGTGGCGACGCCGGTCAGCAAACTCCAGTCGTGCGAGCTGATGTCGCTGAGCGCGGCCAGCTTGCGCTTGTTGGCGACGGCGTAGGCGGTCCAGGAGATCAGGGCGCCGAATGCGCACAGCAGGCCGGTTGCAGCCGCGCTGCCGCCGGCGGCCGGAACAGCAGTGGCGGCGGTGGCGCCCACGGGCGGCGCGGCGAGCGCTTGCCAGGCGATGCAGCCGGTGCCTGCCGCGCTGAGCAGCAGGGACGGCGCCAGGCGCCTCAGCGGAACGGCGCCGTGCTCGCGGCTGCCGATCACGGTGACGGCCACCGGCAGCAGCCCGATCACCAGCGACGTCATGACCACGCCGCCCAGCTGCACGGCGCTGGCCAGCAGCAGGTAGTAGAGGACGTTGCCGAGCATGCTGAGCCAGAGCAGCGCGCGCCAGTCGCGCCAGCCCAGCGCGGCGCGCAGGCGGCGCCACGAGGGCGCGATCAGCGCGCAGGCGGCGATGCCGTAGGCCAGGTAGCGTCCGGCGGACAGTTGCAGCGGCGTGTGGCCGCGCGCCAGTTCGGGCGCCAGGAACACCAGCCCCCACAGCGCGCCCGCCGCCACGCCGCAGGCCACGCCCATCCGCATCGATGTGATTCCAGCTTGATTCGAGTCCATCCGATTTCCTTCGCAGTTTGCTGGGCGATGATGCCCTGCATGCGCGGAAATCTCTTGTCGCGGACTCTCAGTTTTTAGGCAAATTGTCCTGCACCCGCTCCTGCGCCTGCCTGCGGTATGCCGCCGGTGTCTGGCCCAGGCTGTTGCGCATGGCGCGGGTGAGGGCGCTCTGGTCGGCGAAGCCGGCGCGGCAGGCGATGTCGGCAATGGGCAGGCTGCCGCGCGCCAGCAGCGCGCAGGCGCACTGGACGCGCGCGGCAAGCAGCCAGCCGTGCGGCGTGGTGTGGTGTTCTTCGCGGAACAGCGTGTGCAAACGGCTCACGCTGAGGCCGGCTTTCGCGGCCATGCGTTCCGTGCTCCACGGCTGGCCCGGATCGGCGGCCACGGCTGCCATCAGCACGGCCAGGCGCGAGCGCGGCTGGGGCGACTTCAGCGTCAGCGAGTCGATCAGCAGGCCCAGCCAGGCCTGCACGGTGCTGGCGGGCGGGGCCGCTTGCTGGTCCAGCATCAGGCCCATGAATTCGACCAGCTTGCCGGAGGCGGCGTTCAGCGCGCGAAAGGGGCGGTCGCCGAGCTGGTCGCGCAGCGGCGCCGGCAGCGCCGGGGCGGCGATGTCGAGTATCAGCGAACGGTTGTCGGGCGATCCCAGCTGCGAGTGCCAGGCGCCCGGTTCGACAAAGGCCGCGCGCAGCGCATCGAGCCGCGCCTCTTTGCCCTCGATGTCCAGCATGACCGCGCCTTGCAGCGGCAGCACCAGCTGCGCGTAGTCATGCTTGTCCGTGGAGCGGACGTCGCCATAGCTGCGGATCGAGATGGCGAGGTCGGCGGGCTGCATGGCGTGCCTTACTGGCCCAGGATGAGGAACACGGTGGGCTTCTTGTGGAAGTCCGGCGCCTTGCCTGCGGTGAGCAGGCTCTTCCACTGCGCGCCCGTCATGGTGCGGATGGTTTCGGACGGCAGGCTGATGTCGGTGGCCACGCAAATCAGGGTGCCGCCGGCGCAGCTCGCCACCAGCGCTTCCAGCATGGCCGCGTTGCGGTACGGCGTTTCGATGAACAGCTGCGTCTGCTTCTCGCTGCGCGAACGGCTTTCCAGCTCCTTGATGCGCTTGGCGCGCAGCGCGGCGTCGGTCGGCAGGTAGCCGTTGAAGGCGAAGCTCTGGCCGTTCAGGCCGCTTGCCATCACCGACAGCAAAATGGACGACGGCCCCACCAGCGGCCGCACCGGAATGCCGTGCTGATGCGCCAGGCGCACCAGGTCGGCGCCCGGATCGGCCACGGCCGGCACGCCCGCTTCGGACACCAGGCCCGCGTCCTGGCCGGCCAGCAGCGGTTCCAGCAGTCCCAGCAGCGCCTGCTGCGGCGTGTTCACGTTCAGCTCGCTGATCCTGATTTCCTGCAGCGGACGCGACAGCGGATGCTGCGCCCCCACCAGTTTCAAGAAGGCGCGCGCGGTCTTGGCGTTCTCCGCCACGAAGTAGCCGAGGGCGGCGGTGGTGGCCTGCACGTGCTCGGGAATGACATGGGACAGCGCCTCGGTCTCGCCGAGGGTGTTGGGAATAAGGAAAAGAGTGCCTGGCATAGGAATTATTTGGTGTTGAAAAAGGACACGCCCGCCCGGCGCAGCATGCCGGTCAGGGCGATCAGCGGCAGGCCGGTCAGCGCGGTCGGGTCGCTGCTGTCGATGCGTTCCAGGATGGCGATGCCGAGCGCCTCGTTCTTGGCGCTGCCGGCGCAGTCGTACGGCTGCTCGATGCGCAGGTAGGCGTCCAGCTCGCGGTCGGGCAAATCGCGGAACTTCACCACGGTCTGGATGTCTTCTATATAAGCGTGGCCGTTGCGGCCGTCCCACAGGCACAGCGCGGTGTGGAAGATGACTTCGCGGCCGCGCATTTTCTGCAGTTGGGCCAGCGCGGCGGCGTGGTTGCCGGGCTTGCCGATCTGTTCGTCGTCCAGCGTGGCCACCTGGTCGGAGCCGATCACCAGGCAGCCGGGATGCGTGGCGGCCACGGCGGCGGCCTTCTGGCGCGCCAGGCGCAGCGCGGTGGCGCTCGGCGTTTCGCCGGGCAGGGCGCTTTCGTCGATGTCCGGCACCGCCACATCGAACGGCAGTTGCAAGCGGGACAACAGTTCCTTGCGGTAGGCGGAGCTGGAAGCGAGGATGAGGCGGGGCTGGGAAGAATTCTGTTCGGTAAGCATCTAGTTTACTGGCTCTGCCTGGGAAATTGTTATATGCTCTGTGCGCCGTGTATTTAGGGCAAACCCTGCACAAAAATGTGTGCGGGCTTTGACGTGCGGGCGAAAACCCTGCTATTATCGCAGGTTTTCCGGGGAATGCAGGCTATGAGTGCTTTTGTGATCGACGCGTTTGATTTTAGTCGGACTAAGGCAAACCGCGACGGCGTGACGCCGGTTGCAGAGATGACCCGCTTGGCCAAGGAATGCGCGGATGCGTCCGGCACTGTCACCTGGACGGTGGCGGGCGGCGTCAGCAGGCATGGTTTTCCACAGATGCGTTTGACCGTGGACGGCACCGTGCAGCTGGTTTGCCAGCGCTGCATGCAGCCTTACGCCCACCACCTGGCGTCCTCGACGCTGCTGATGCTGGGCAAGGACGACGAGCAGGCTGACGAAATCGAAGAGATGATCGACGATGAAACAGTGGACGTGATCGTGGGCACCCGCGACATGGACCTGATGTACCTGGTGGAAGATGAAGCGTTGCTGGCCCTGCCGCACACGCCGAAACACGATGTATGTCCGAGTACGGCGCTGCTCGACTCTCTGCAGTCCGAGAAGAAGTCGCCCTTTGAAGGTCTGAAAGACCTGAAAAAATAAGTACAGAACAAGTAGTTGTAAAGAACGTGTCAAAGCGCGTGCAGGCAGTCGAGTGTTGCGAGTATTGGCATTGTTGTAGTAAGTGGCATCAGAACGTCGATCACTAGATCGATGGCGGCAGATTTTGCCGCTGGGATACTCGATTCGCATGTATTTGCCGGTCGAATGTGTTAGAATTTTAGAACTTATGTATTAGGAGTCATCATGGCAGTTCAGCAGAATAAGAAGTCCCCATCCAAGCGCGGTATGCACCGTTCGCACGATTTCCTGGTTGCTCCACAACTGGGTATCGAGCCAACCACCGGTGAAACGCACCTGCGTCACCACATCAGCCCTAACGGTTTCTACCGTGGCCGTAAAGTGCTGAAGACCAAAAACGACGAGTAATCGACGTTTTTACCAAGAATAAGAGCGGTGCGACGTGGTTTTTACTGACGTGGCGCCGCTTTTTTCTTTTCCTCGGCGGCTAACCAGCCTGCCTGTCAAACCCGCATCTCTGCAGCCCTGAATTCGTTTCAGGCGCGCATTTGTCCCACAATGACAATCAAAATTTCTATCGACTGCATGGGCGGAGATCACGGCCTGTCTGTCACCATTCCTGCCGCCATTTCCTTTTTGAAGCGTGAGGCGCAAGCCGAGCTGATCCTGGTTGGCCTGGAAGACGCCATCCGTGCCGAGCTCAAAAAGCATCATGCCGAGGCGCATCCGCGCATTTCCATCCAGCACGCCTCCGAGCAGGTGCTGATGGACGACCCGCTGGAAGTCGCCCTGCGCCGCAAGAAAGATTCTTCGATGCGCGTGGCGGTCGAGCAGGTCAAGGACGGCAAGGCCCAGGCCGCCGTCTCGGCCGGCAACACCGGCGCCCTGATGGCCGTCTCGCGCTACGTGCTCAAGACCATGGCCGGCGTGGACCGTCCCGCCATCTGCTCCATCATGCCCAACCAGAAGGGCGGCCCCACCTATATGCTCGACCTGGGCGCGAATGTCGACTGCGAACCGCACCATTTGCACCAGTTCGCCATCATGGGTTCGGTGCTGGTGCATGCCATGGAAGGCGTCGCCCGGCCCACCATCGGCCTGCTCAACGTGGGCACCGAGGACATCAAGGGCAATGAAGTGGTCAAGCTGACCGGCAAGCTGCTGCAGGCCGACCACGAGCGCGGCGCGCTCAATTTCTACGGCAACGTGGAAGGCAACGACATCTTCAAGGGCACTACCGACCTGGTGGTGTGCGACGGCTTTGTCGGCAATGTCACCCTGAAATCGGTGGAAGGCGTGGCGCGCTTCTTCAAGGACGTGCTGACCTCCGAATTCAAGCGCAACATCTTCACCATGCTGGGCGCGCTGATTGCGCGCAGCGCCTTGAAGGCGATCAAGAACCGCCTCAATCCATCCCGCTACAATGGCGCCAGTCTGCTGGGCCTGCGCGGCCTGGTTTTCAAAAGCCACGGCGGCGCCGACGCATATTCATTTGAATGGGCGATCCGGCGAGCGTATGATGCTGCAAAAAATGATGTGCAGGCGCAGTTGTCGACCATGATCGCCGAGCTGATGCCGCGTAGCACGGAGACTACACAGGAGCCCAGCTCCGTCACCTGAAAGTGGATGGAAACGCATGACTTTGTATAGCAAAATTATTGGCACCGGCAGCTACCTGCCTGAAAAACGCGTGACCAACGAGGACTTGACCGCCCAGCTGGCGGCCAAGGGGATAGAGACGTCCGACGAATGGATTTCCAGCCGCAGCGGGATCTCCGCGCGCCACTACGCGGAGCCTGAGCAGGCTTCGTCCGACCTGGCCGTGCATGCGGCCCGCAACGCGCTGGACATGGCCGGCATGCAGATCGACGACATCGACCTGATCATCGTGGCCAGCTCCACGCCGGACTTCTTCGGCAGCTTCCCCAGCACCGCCTGCATCGTGCAGCGCAAGCTGGGCCAGACCAACAACGGCGCCGCCGTGGACGTGCAGGCCGTGTGCAGCGGCTTTGTCTACGCCGTTTCCACCGCCGACGCCTTCATCAAGGCCGGCGTGCACAAGAACGTGCTGGTGATCGGCGCCGAAGTGTTTTCGCGCATCCTCAATTTCGAAGACCGCACCACCTGCGTGCTGTTCGGCGACGGCGCCGGCGCCATCGTCATGACCGGCTCGGACGAGCCCGGCATCCTGGCGACCAAGCTGCACGCGGACGGCCGCCATTCCGACATCCTGAGCGTGCCGGGCAGCCTGGCCGGCGGCGCGGTGGCGGGCAGCTCCTACCTGTACATGGACGGCCCGGCGGTATTCAAGCTGGCGGTCAGCGTGCTGGAGAAGGTGGCGCACGAAGCGCTGCAGCACGCCGGCATGACTTCGGACCAGATCGACTGGCTGGTGCCGCACCAGGCCAACATCCGCATCATGAACGGCACCGCCAAGAAGCTGGGCCTGCCCCTGGAAAAGATGATCGTGACGGTGGACCAGCACGGCAACACCTCGGCCGCGTCGATTCCGCTGGCGCTGGACCAGGCCGTGCGCGACGGCCGCATCAAGAAGGGCCACAACGTGATGATGGAAGGCGTGGGGGGCGGCTTTACTTGGGGCGCGGTCCTTGCCCGCATGTAATGTCAGGTAAAATACAGCCCGTTTTAGAATTAGAACTCTAAACGGCAGGGCGGATGGTTAGGATGCTGGCAAGATTGCCCGTCGCCCTTATAGATTCAACAAGAAGAGACAAATATGAGCAAATTTGCATTTGTATTCCCGGGCCAAGGCTCGCAAGCCATCGCCATGATGGACGGCTTCGCCGGCAACCCGGTGGTGGCGCAAACCATCGCCGAGGCATCGGACGCGCTGCAGTTCGACCTGGGCAAGCTGATGGCCGAAGGCCCGAAGGAAGAGCTGGACCTGACCACCAACACCCAGCCGGTGATGCTGACCGCTGGCGTGGCCGCCTACCGCGCCTGGATCGCCGCCGGCGGCCCGGTGCCGTCGGTGGTGGCCGGCCACAGCCTGGGCGAGTACTCGGCGCTGGTCGCCGCCGGCGTGATCTCCTTCAAGGATGCGGTGCCGCTGGTGCGCTTCCGCGCCCAGGCCATGCAGGAAGCCGTGCCGGTCGGGCAGGGCACCATGGCCGTGGTGCTGGGCCTGTCGGACGACGACGTGCGCGCCGCCTGCGCCGAAGCTGCCGCTGAAGGCAGCGAAGTGGTGGAGCCGGTCAATTTCAACGCGCCGGCGCAAGTGGTCATCGCCGGCCACACCGCGGCCGTCGAGCGCGCCTGCGAAATCGCCAAGGCCAAGGGCGCCAAGCGCGCCATGAAGCTGCCGGTGTCGGCGCCGTTCCACTCCTCGCTGCTGAAGCCGGCTTCGGACCGCCTGCGCGAGTACATGGCCGGCCTGGCCTTCTCGGCGCCGCAGATCGCGCTGATCAACAACGTGGACGTGGCCGTGCTGAACGACCCGGCCAGCATCAAGGACGCGCTGGTGCGCCAGGCCGCGAGCCCGGTGCGCTGGGTGGAAACCATGCAGAAAGTGGCCGCCGAAGGCATCACGCAAGTGGTCGAGTGCGGCCCCGGCAAGGTGCTGATGGGCCTGGCCAAGCGTATCGACCCGGTACTGGTGGGCGACGCCATCCTCGACCAGGCTTCGCTAGAACGCGTCCTGGCTACCTTTAAATAATAAGGAAACACATGAATCTGGCAAATCAAGTTGCGCTGGTGACCGGCGCCTCGCGCGGCATCGGCAAGGCCATCGCCATCGAACTGGCCAAGCAGGGCGCCCGCGTGATCGGCACCGCCACCACCGAAGCCGGCGCCGAAGCCATTTCCGCCTACCTGGCCGAGATCGGTCCCGAGGCCGGCAAGGGCCTGGTCCTGAACGTGACCGACGCCGCCCGCTGCGCCGAAGTGATCGACGAAATCGGCAAGACCTGGGGCGCGGTCGCGATCCTGGTCAACAACGCCGGCATCACCCAGGACAACCTGGCCATGCGCATGAAGGACGAGGAATGGGACAGCGTGATCGCCACCAACCTCAGTTCCGTGGGCCGTTTGTCGCGCGCCGTGCTGCGGGGGATGATGAAAGCGAAAAGTGGGCGTATTATTAACATCACCTCGGTAGTGGCTTCGTCCGGCAACCCGGGTCAAATGAACTATGCGGCGGCCAAGGCCGGCGTGGAAGGCATGAGCCGCGCCTTGGCGCGTGAAATCGGCAGCCGCAACATCACCGTCAACTGCATCGCCCCCGGTTTTATCGACACCGATATGACCAAGGCGCTGGGCGATGAGCAGCATGCCGCCTTGCTGACGCAGATCCCGCTGGCCCGCTTGGGCAAGCCGGAAGACATCGCTGCGGCTACCGCTTTCCTCGCCTCGCCGCAGGCCGCCTACATCACCGGCACCACCCTGCACGTGAACGGCGGGATGTACATGAATTGATGGCGAAAATGCGGTACTTTAACCGCGTTTTCACTGTCTTTTAGCAGTGATTTCGGCACAGATAGCAGCAGGTGCCGAAATTAGTTTTTCAGCGCGCAAACCTGATAAAATGCGCGCTTTCCGTAACAAACACATTGGAGCCATAACATGTCGGATATCGAACAACGCGTAAAGAAAATCGTCGCTGAGCAACTGGGCGTCGCAGAAGCAGACATCAAAACCGAATCGTCCTTCGTGGACGACCTGGGTGCTGACTCCCTGGACACCGTTGAACTGGTGATGGCTCTGGAAGACGAGTTCGAAATGGAAATCCCTGACGAACAAGCTGAAAAGATCACCACCGTGCAGCAAGCGATCGACTACGCTACTGCGCACGTCAAGGCCTAAGCCTGCCCCGATCGACTCCAGGAGAATCGCTTGAGTTCTAAAAACCGTCGTGTAGTGGTCACCGGCCTCGGCTGCGTGTCCCCCGTCGGCAATAGTATTGCCGAGGCGTGGAGCGCAGTCACTGAAGGCAAGTCCGGGATTGCTAACATCACCAAGTTTGATGCGCAGCCATTCACTACCCACTTCGCCGGTGAGGTAAAGGGCTTCAATATCGAGGAGTACATCCCCGGTAAGGAAGCGCGCCACATGGATACGTTTATCCACTTTGGCATGGCGGCCGGCATTCAGGCGGTGCAGGATTCCGGCATCGTCGTCACCGAAGAGAACGCCGATCGCATCGGCGTCATCATCGGTTCCGGCATCGGCGGCTTGCCGATGATTGAAGAGCAGAAGGAAGACTACGACAAGCGCGGTCCGCGCCGTATCTCGCCTTTCTTCGTGCCCGCTTCCATCATCAACATGATCTCGGGCAACCTGTCGATCAAGTACGGCATGCGCGGCCCCAACCTGGCGATCGTCACGGCCTGCACCACCGGCCTGCACAGCATCGGCGCCGCCGCTCGTCTGATCGAGTACGGCGATGCGGATGTGATGGTGGCCGGCGGCGCGGAATCGACCGTGTCGCCGCTGGGCATGGGCGGTTTCGCCTCGGCCCGCGCGCTGTCCACCCGCAATGACGACCCTGCGACCGCTTCGCGGCCGTGGGACCGCGACCGCGACGGCTTCGTGCTGGGCGAGGGCGCCGGCGTCATGGTGCTGGAAGAGTACGAACACGCAAAAGCGCGCGGCGCCAAGATCTATGCGGAAGTGCATGGCTTTGGCATGACCGCCGATGCTTACCACATGACGTCGCCGCTGGAAGATGGCAGCGGCGGCAGCAAGGCAGTGATTGCCGCCCTGAAGAATTCCGGCATCAACCCGGATCAGGTGCAGTACGTCAATGCCCACGGCACCTCGACCCCGTTGGGCGACCAGGCCGAAGTGGTCGGCATCAAGCGCACCTTCGGCGATCACGCCAAGCAGATGGTGGTGTCGTCGACCAAGTCGATGACCGGCCACCTGCTGGGCGGCGCCGGCGGCCTGGAAGCGGTGTTTACGGTATTGGCCATCCACCACCAGGTGGTGCCGCCGACCATCAACATCTTCAACCAGGACCCTGCGTGCGACCTGGACTTCTGCGCCAACGTGGCGCGCGACATGAAGATCCAGTACGCGGTGAAGAACTCGTTCGGATTCGGCGGCACCAACGGTAGCCTCGTGTTCGGAAAAGTTTGAACTTTTTAGCCTCGCTCCGGTCGAACCGGAGTGAGCGCTGAGACGGTGCCGGCGCCCGCCGGCACCTGTCGCCCAGGCCATACGGCCGCTACGGCGCATCTGCAGTAACTCCCCCTTGCCAGCACCCCGGGTTTAACGCGTCATGTCGATTGCGGTGTCGCTTGTCGTGCGTCCTTCGTTCTGCTTGCGCCTGCTGCAGGCGGGCTTCGCCGCGTGCGCGCTGGCCGTGGCCGCGCTGCTGGCCGGCGGCCACCCGCCCGTCCTCCCCGTTTGTTGTGCTGCGGCAAGCGCGCTGGCCTTGCTTTGCGCGCTGCGACGCGCCAAAACGCATCGGCTTGATATTTCCGGTATTGGACAAATCCGGCTGGCGGTATACCTGCTGTCAGCGGGTAGCACAACGCCAGCCTGTGTGGAATTGCAGGCCGGTTCGACCTGCTGGCCGTGGCTGCTGTTGCTGCGCCTGCGCCATGAGGGCGGCGCGGTGACGGCGCTGGCGGTGTTGCCCGACAGCGTGGCGCCCGGCCAGTTCAGGCCGCTGGCGCTGGCGTGCCGGGCCTGCGCGGCAAAAAAACTTTGAACTTATTGCGGCATGCTTGCTCTATAGCAGTATGGGCACGCACGCCGTAGGACACCGGGGAACAGGTGCAATGACAGAGCGCGAGTGCGATCAGTTGCTGGTCGAGCGAGTCCAGGCGGGCGAGCGGCAAGCGTTTGACTTGCTGGTGGCTAAGTATCAGCGTAGGCTGATGAGGCTGGTATCGCGCATCGTGCACGACCCGGCGGAGGCGGAAGATGTGGTCCAGGAAACGTTCATCAAGGCATACCGCGCCATCCGGCACTTCCGGGGCGACTCGGCCTTTTATACCTGGCTGTACCGCATCGGCATCAATACCGCCAAGAATTTCCTCGCCAGCCAGAGCCGCCGCACGCCGACCTCCACCGAGAACGACGCCGAGCAGGCTGAATCGTTTGACAGCGGCGAGCAGCTGCGCGACATCAACACGCCCGAATCGGTGCTGGCCAGCCAGCAGATTGCGCGCACCGTGAACGCCGCCATGGATGCGCTGCCGCTGGATTTGCGCACGGCCATCGTGCTGCGCGAGATCGAGGGGCTGAGTTACGAGGAAATCGCCGATATCATGGCTTGTCCGATCGGCACCGTGCGCAGCCGCATTTTCCGGGCGCGCGACGTGATCGCCGAGAAACTCAAGCCCCTGCTGGACATGCCGCTGGACAGACGCTGGTGATACGCTGCTTGAAACGGGAACGCCGATGGATACGCTGAAACGACTGCACGAACACATTTCCGCCATGGTGGACGGCGAGCTGTCCGATCATGAGGCCGGGCTGGCCATGGCAGCGCTGGCGGAGCCGGAAGGGCAGGCCGCATGGCGCGCCTACCAAGTGATCGGCGACGTGCTGCGCAGCGACGCCAGCGGCGCCGATCTGGGCGAGGGCTTCACCGCGCGCCTGGCGGCGCTGCTGGACGTTGAAGTGCCTCCCGCGCCGGGCCGGGCCGCGCCCACCGCCGCCTCGCCGCCTGTCTCCCCGCCTGCCTCCCCGCCGGCCGCTGCGCCTGCACCCGGCGCCGCTGCCGCCGGCCAGCCCGCCGCCGCTGCGCCCGCCCAGCCCGCAGCCGGGGACCACGCCCCCGACCTGGCCGCCCCGGTGCCCGACACGGCAGTCTAAGCACGCCTCCCTCTTGAAAAACCTTGCCACTCGCAATATCTTGTGCGAGCGGCAAGGGCCGTTTTCGCTTATATTAAACATTCGTTTACCGAACTTCACCGAACCTTGGCTGAACCCAACAAGAACCACCGGAACCCATGAAAAACAACTTCTCTGCTGGTAGTAAAACGCTGTCCGCGCTGATGCTGAGCGCGGGTGTTCTGTTCGCTCCCGCCGTGGCGGGCCTGGCGCCGCTGGCGCAGGCCGCCGCGCCCACGGTGGCCGGCTTGCCCGACTTTGCCGACATGGTGGACAAGGTCGGCCCGGCCGTGGTCAACATCCGCACCACCGAACGCCTCAAGCTGAACCAGAACCGCAACGGCCAGCCCGGCGAAGAGGAAATGCAGGAATTCCTGCGCCGCTTCTTCGGCGGCGCCATTCCGACCCCGCGCCAGCCCGGCCAGACCCCGCGCGGCCGCCGCGGCGCGCCGCAGCAGGACGAGGAAGTGCAGCGCGGCGTCGGCTCCGGCTTCATCACCTCGGCGGACGGCTACGTGCTGACCAACGCCCACGTGGTGCAGGGCGCGGACGAGGTCTACGTCACGCTGACCGACAAGCGCGAATTCAAGGCCAAGGTGCTGGGCGCGGACGCCCGCACCGACGTGGCCCTGCTGAAAATCGAAGGCAGCAAGCTGCCCTACCTGACCATCGGCGACTCCGGCAAGATCCGCGTGGGCGAGTGGGTGGTGGCCATCGGTTCGCCGTTCAACCTGGAAAACACCGTCACCGCCGGCATCATTTCCGCCAAATCGCGCGACACCGGCGAATACCTGGCCCTGATCCAGAGCGACGTGGCGGTCAACCCCGGCAACTCGGGCGGCCCGCTGATCAATATGCGCGGCGAGGTGATCGGCATCAATTCCCAGATCGCCACCCTGTCCGGCGGCTACAACGGCATTTCCTTCGCCGTGCCGATCGACGAAGCCATGCGCGTGGCGGACCAGCTGAAGAAATCCGGCAAGGTCACGCGCGGCCGCATCGGCGTGCAGATCGGCCAGCTGACCAAGGAAGTGGCCGAATCGCTGGGCCTGAAGGAAGCGCAGGGCGCCGAAGTGACGATGGTGGAGCCGGGCGGTCCGGCCGACAAGGGCGGCATCAAGGCCGGCGACATCATCCTGAAGTTCAACGGCACCCCGATCAACCGCTCGTCCGACCTGCCGCGCATGGTGGGCGGCGCGGCGCTGGGCAGCAAGGCCGTGGTCACCGTGTGGCGCAAGGGCCAGCAGGTGGACGTGCCGGTCACCGTGGTGGAACTGGAGGCCGACAAGACCGCCGCCAAGGCCAGCCCGGCCGAGAAGAAGAAAAAAGCCGATGAGCCGGCCAACGCGCTCGGCTTCAAAGTGGCCGACCTGACCGCCGCGCAGAAGAAGGAGCTGGCGGTGGAGGGCGGTGTGATGGTGGAGGCCGCCGAGGGCGCCGCCGCCAACGCCGGCCTGCGCGAAGGCGATGTGCTGCTGCAGCTGAACAATATCGAGATCAAGGACGCCAAGCAGTTCAACGCCGTGGTGGCCAAGCTCGATCCGAAGCGCGCCCACGTGGTGCTGGTGCGGCGCGGCGACGTGGCGCAGTTCATTTCCCTGCGTCCTGTCGCCAAGTAAGGCAGCCGTTCCACTTATCCGCCCCCGCCGCGCGCGGGGGCGTTCCCCATGCACTTTACCCTTTACTCCCGCTCCTACTGCCACCTGTGCCAGGACATGCTGGACGCGCTGAATGCGCTCCAGAGCCCGGAGCGCCCGTTCACCGTCGAGGTCATCGACGTCGATGCCGACGAGGCCCTGGTGGCCCGTTTCGACGAACTGGTGCCGGTCCTGTACGCCGATCTGGACCAGCCCGAACTGTGCCACTACTTCCTCGACGAAAGCGCCGTAAAACGGGCTTTGGCATAAAACCGGGCTTTCCCCTCTGAAATCCGGTAAAATGCGGGGTCGGAAAGCTCTTGTTTCCTTGCAGTGATAGTAACAAAAGCGCTCGCCAGGGCATCCATGCCCCGCCTGGAGCGCTTTTTTTCTCGCCACGTCCCACCACGTTTTTAGATTTGTTTAATGAACAACATACGCAATTTCTCCATCATCGCCCACATCGACCACGGTAAATCGACGCTGGCCGACCGCATCATTCAATTGTGCGGCGGCCTGTCCGAGCGCGAGATGGAGGCGCAAGTGCTCGATTCGATGGATCTGGAGCGCGAGCGCGGCATCACCATCAAGGCGCAAACCGCCGCCCTGCAATACAAGGCCCGCGACGGCGTGGTCTACAACCTGAACCTGATCGACACCCCCGGCCACGTGGACTTCTCCTATGAAGTGAGCCGTTCGCTGTCGGCCTGCGAAGGCGCGCTGCTGGTGGTGGACGCGTCGCAGGGCGTGGAAGCGCAGACCGTGGCCAACTGCTACACCGCGCTCGACCTGGGCGTGGAAGTGGTGCCGGTGCTGAACAAGATCGACCTGCCGAACGCCGACCCGCCCAGCGCCATCGCCGAGATCGAAGACGTGATCGGCATCGAGGCCGGCGACGCCGTGCACTGCTCGGCCAAGACCGGCATGGGCGTGGACGACGTGCTGGAAGCCATCATCGCCAAGGTGCCGCCGCCGAAGGGCGATCCGGACGCGCCGCTGCAGGCGCTGATCGTGGACTCCTGGTACGACGCCTACGTGGGCGTGGTGATGCTGGTGCGCGTGGTGAACGGCACCCTGAAACCGAAAGACAAGATCAAGCTGATGGCTACCGAGTCGCTGCAGCTGGTGGAAGACGTGGGCGTGTTCGCGCCGCGTTCGCTGTCCCTGCCGCAGCTGTCGGCCGGCCAGGTGGGCTTTATCATCGCCGGCATCAAGGAGCTGAAGGCCGCCAAGGTGGGCGACACCATCACCCTGGCCAACAAGCCGGCGCCGGCGCCGCTGCCGGGCTTCAAGGAAGTGCAGCCGCAAGTGTTCGCCGGCCTGTTCCCGGTGGAAGCCAACCAGTACGACGCCCTGCGCGACGCGCTGGAAAAACTGAAACTGAACGACGCCGCGCTGATGTACGAGCCGGAAGTGTCGCAGGCGCTGGGCTTCGGCTTCCGCTGCGGCTTCCTGGGCCTGCTGCACATGGAAATCGTGCAGGAGCGCCTGGAGCGCGAGTTCGACCAGGACCTGATCACCACCGCGCCGACCGTGGTGTACGAAGTGGTGATGCGCGACAACAGCATCGTCAAAGTGGACAATCCGTCGCGCATGCCGGAAACCACCAAGATCAACGAGATCCGCGAGCCTATCGTCACGGTCAACCTGTACATGCCGCAAGAGTACGTCGGCTCGGTGATCACGCTGTGCATCGGCAAGCGCGGCGTGCAGATGGACATGAGCTACCACGGCCGCCAGGTCAAGCTGGTGTACGAAATGCCGATGGGCGAAATCGTGCTGGACTTCTTCGACAAGCTGAAATCCACCTCGCGCGGCTACGCCTCCATGGACTACGAGTTCAAGGAATACCGCGCCTCGGACGTGGTGAAAGTGGACATGCTGATCAACGGCGAGAAGGTCGACGCGCTGGCCATCATCGTGCACAGGTCCAACAGCGCCTACCGCGGCCGCCAGGTGGCAGCCAAGATGCGCGAGCTGATCCCGCGCCAGATGTTCGACGTGGCCATCCAGGCCGCCATCGGCGTGAACGTGATTTCGCGCGAGAACGTGAAGGCGCTGCGCAAGAACGTGCTGGCCAAGTGCTACGGCGGCGACATCAGCCGCAAGAAGAAGCTGCTGGAGAAGCAGAAAGCCGGTAAAAAACGCATGAAGCAGGTGGGCTCGGTGGAAATTCCACAAGAAGCATTCCTGGCAATCTTACAAGTGGACGATAAATGAACCTGCAAGCTGTGCTGAGCAACTTTGCCTTGATCCTGTTCATCCTGATGGTGGTGACGGGCGTAATCTGGTTTCTGGATGTGTTTTACCTGGCCAAGCAGCGCCGCGCCGCGGCCGACCGCGCGCTGGCCGAGTACGACGAGCGCACCGCCAAGCTGACCGCCAACGGCATCCAGGTCGACAACGCGTCCAACCGCAGCGCGATCGAAGCTGCCCACCTGCGCCAGCCCACCTGGATCGAGTACTCCGGCAGCTTCTTCCCGGTGATCGCGCTGGTGTTCTTCCTGCGCTCCTTCCTGTACGAGCCGTTCAAGATCCCGTCCTCGTCCATGGTGCCGACCCTGCTGGTGGGCGACCTGATCCTGGTGAACAAGTTCACCTACGGCGTGCGCCTGCCCATCATCAACAAGAAAATCATCGAGCTGAACAATCCCCAGCGCGGCGACGTGATGGTGTTCAAGTATCCGCGCGACATGAGCCAGGACTACATCAAACGGGTGATCGGCGTGCCGGGTGATAAAATCACCTATGAAAACAAGAAGTTGACCGTGAACGGCAAGCCCATCGCGTACACCCCGCTGGACGACTACCTGAACGAGGACAGCCTGCAGTACTCCAAGCAGGCCAAGGAAAACCTGAGCGGCGTCGAACACCGCATCATCGCCACCGAAAGCGCGCCGTCGGTCAACGTGGCCCAGGTGATGGATTTCCCGAACAGCGAAGCGTGCAGCTACCGTTCCGAAGGCTTCACTTGCACCGTGCCTGCCGGCAACTACTTCATGATGGGCGACAACCGCGACAACAGCCTGGACAGCCGCTACTGGGGCTTCGTGCCGGACAAGAACATCGTCGGCAAAGCCTTCTTCGTGTGGATGAACCTGAGCAACCCGCTGAAGCGCATCGGCAGCATTCAATAACTCGAACAATACGAAGGGGCAGACATGCAAGGATTGCAGAAACAACGCGGGATTTCCCTGATCGGCCTGATGTTCACGATCGCCGTGCTGGCCGCCATCGGCCTGCTGGCCATGCAGATCGTCCCCACGTATTCGGAATACCGCGCCATCTCGGCCGCCATCGTCAAAGCCAAGGGCGCCGGCAGCACGCCGCAGGAAATCCAGGCTTCGTTCAGCAAGAGCGCCGAAGTGGGCTACATCAGCTCCATCACCGCGCGCGACCTGGTCATCACCCGCGAAGACGGCGGCCTGGAAGTGAGCTTTGCTTACGACAAGAAAATCCCCCTGGTCGGACCGGCCAGCCTGTTGCTGGAATATGCCGGCACCACGTCGAAATCGGGCAGCGCGCCAGCGAAACCCGACGCCGACGGCAAATAAGCTAGAGAGTCTATGAATTTACAGTTATTGCAAACACGGTTAGGTTACACGTTCCAGGATGCTGGCCTGTTGCAGCAAGCCTTGACGCATCGTAGCCACAGCAGTTTGCATAACGAACGCCTGGAATTCCTGGGCGACTCCATCCTGAACTGCGTGGTCGCCTCCATCCTGTACGAACGCTACAGCGGCATCGACGAAGGCGACCTGTCGCGCCTGCGCGCCAACCTGGTCAAGCAGCAGTCGCTGTACGAGATCGCGCAGAAGCTGGAACTGTCGAACTTCCTGCGCCTGGGCGAGGGCGAACTGAAGTCGGGCGGCTTCCGCCGTCCCTCCATCCTGGCCGACACGCTGGAAGCGCTGCTGGGCGCCATTTTCCTGGACACCAGCTTCGACGCCGCCGCCAAGGTGATCCGCGCGTTCTACATCCCGATCCTGGACTCGGTGGACCCGCAGACCCTGGGCAAGGACGCCAAGACCTTGCTGCAGGAATTCCTGCAAGCCAAGAAGATCTCGCTGCCGCTGTACAATGTGGTGGCCACCCACGGCGCCGCGCACAGCCAGGAATTCGAAATCGAATGCCTGGTGCCCAAGCTGGGCATCCAGGTTTACGGCCGTGGCGGCAGCCGCCGCGCCGGCGAACAGGCGGCGGCCAAGCTGGCGCTGGAAGTGGCCGAACAGGCGCTGCAAAAGACGCCGGCCGCGACCCGCAAGCCGCGCCAGCGCGCCGCGCAGCTGAAACTCGCAGGCATCGCCACCATCCAGGGCGATGCAGGGCAGGAGCAGAATCACGAGCAGAACGCCCCCAAGGGCAAAGCCGCTGGCGACGGCAAGCTCGCCAAACACTGAACAAGGTAACACCATGAACACCCCCAGCACCACCACTGCCGCCGGCTTCCGCTGCGGTTACATCGCCATCGTAGGCCGTCCGAACGTGGGCAAGTCCACGCTGATGAACATGCTCATCGGCGCGAAAGTGAGCATCACGTCGCGCAAGGCGCAAACCACGCGCCACCGCATCACCGGCATCCAGACGCTGGACGACGCGCAGTTCATCTACATCGACACGCCGGGTTTCCAGACGCGCCACTCGAACGCGCTGAACAAGACGCTGAACAAGACCGTCACCAACACGCTCGATTCGTCGGACGTGATCCTGTACGTGATCGAAGCGAACAACTTCGGCCCGGCCGACCAGCAAGTGCTGGACCTGCTGCCGAAAACCGTGCCGGTGATCCTGGTGATCAACAAGGCCGACCGCGCCAAGGACAAGGCCGTGCTGCTGCCGTTCGCGCAGCAGGTGGCCGCCAAGCACGACTTCGCGGCCGTGGTGCCGGTGTCGGCCAAGCTGCGCTTCCAGCTGGACGGCCTGCAGAACGAGATCAAGCGCCTGCTGCCGGAGAACGACCCGATCTTCGGGCCGGACGACATCACCGACCGCAGCGAGAAATTCCTGGCCTCGGAAATCGTGCGCGAAAAGCTGTTCCGCTTTGTCGGCGACGAACTGCCTTACACCAGCACCGTGCTGATCGAGAAATTCGAGCAGGAGGGCAATCTGCGCCGCATCTTCGCCGCCATCCTGGTCGAGCGCGACACGCACAAGTCCATGATCATCGGCAACAAGGGCGCGCGCCTGAAAGAGGTATCCTCGCAAGCCCGCCTGGACATGGAAAAGCTGTTCGGCGGCCCGGTGTACCTGGAAATCTGGGTCAAGGTGAAATCCGGCTGGGCCGACAACGAAGCAGGCCTGCGCGCTTACGGCTACGAGTAAGCGCACAGGACCGCCCACTGCAATGTCCGATGCCGTCACTGCCGAGCCGGTAAAACGTCCGCGCGCACCGTCGCGCGAGCGCACCACCGGCACGCGCGTGGCGGGGCAGCCGGCCTTCGTGCTGCACTCCTATCCCTACAAAGAAACCAGCCTCATCGTCGACATGCTGACGCGCGACTACGGCCGCGTGGCCCTGATCGCGAAAGGCGCCAAGCGCCCGCACTCGCAGCTGCGCGGCGTGCTGCAAACCTTCCAGCCCCTGTCCGCCGGCTTCGTCGGCAAGAACGAACTGCGCACCCTGACCGACGCCGAGTGGGTGGGCGGCATGCTGCCGCTCGAGAAAACCGCGCTGCTGTGCGGCTTCTACCTCAACGAGCTGCTGGTGAAGCTGCTCGCGCGCGACGACGCCCATCCCGCCTTGTTCGACCATTACGTGGCCACTTTGAACCAGCTGGCGCATAATGAACCCGCGCCCATCTGCTTGCGGAAATTCGAACGGGCCTTACTTAAGGAAACGGGCGTGGCCGCCGATTTGACGCGCTGCACCGCCACCCGCGCGCGCGTGCTGCCGGACGTGCTCTACGTGGTGGACCCGGAGCGCGGCCCGCGCCCCGAACTGGCCGGCGACGCCGCGCCGCGCGTCTCGGGCAAGACGCTGCTGGACATGGAACGCGAAGATTACCAAGACGCCGCCACGCAGGCGCAAAGCAAACAACTGATGCGCTTTTTGCTGGCGCACCACCTGGGAGGCGCGCCGCTGAACACGCGCCAGATACTGATCGACTTGATGCAACTATAACTATGAGCTTCCTGTACCCGTCCGGCCCGGTCATCGACTTGGGCGTCAACATCGACCACGTCGCCACCCTGCGCAACGCGCGCGGCACCGCCTACCCGGACCCGATCCGCGCAGCGCTGCTGGCCGAGCAGGCCGGCGCCGACTGCATCACGCTGCACCTGCGCGAAGACCGCCGCCACATCAAGGACGCCGACGTGATCGCGCTGGCGCCGCAACTGGTCACCCGCATGAACCTGGAAGCCGCCGTCACCAGGGAGATGCTGGACTTCGCTTGCCTGATCAAGCCGGCCGACGTCTGCCTGGTGCCTGAAAAGCGCACCGAAGTCACCACCGAAGGCGGCCTCGACGTGGCGGGCCACTTCAGCGACGTGCAAGCGGCCATCAAGCAGCTGCAAGCCGAAGGCATCCGCGTGTCGCTGTTCATCGACGCCGACGAACAGCAGATCGCCGCCGCCGCCGAAGCCGGCGCGCCCGTCATCGAACTGCACACCGGCCGCTATGCGGACACCGAAGGCGCCGAGCAGGTCGCCGAACTGGAACGCATCAAGGCCGGCACGCTGTTCGGCGTGCAGCGCGGCCTGAAGGTCAACGCCGGCCACGGCCTGCACTACACCAACGTGCAGGCGATTGCCGCCATCCCGGACATCGCGGAACTGAACATCGGCCACGCCATCGTGGCGCACGCCGTCTTCGTCGGCTGGGAAAACGCGGTGCGCGAGATGAAGGCCATCATGACGGCCACCCGCGTGGCCGCATTGTCGAAATGATCTTCGGCATCGGCACCGACATCTGCCAGATCGGCCGCGTGGCCGACGCGCTCGCGCGCAGCGAACGCTTTGCCGACAAGGTGCTGGGGCCGGAAGAACTGGAGATCTACCGCGCGCGCAAAGCCGTCAGCCCGGTGCGCGCACACCGCTTTGTCGCGACGCGCTTCGCCGCCAAGGAAGCCTTCGGCAAAGCCATCGGCACCGGCGTCGCAACGCCCATGACCCTGCACAATGCCCAGCTGCTGAATCAAGCGAACGGCAAGCCGGTCATGGTCTGCACCGGCACGCTGGCCGAATTCATGCAGCAGAACCGCCTGTCGTCCCATGTGACGGTGAGCGACGAAGCGGATTACGCCGTCGCCTTCGTCGTAGTGGAGCAGGCGCCAGAACAGAAGTAGGGCAATGACCGACGCAAATACCGACGCAATGGCGCCCGCCGCGCCAGATCCGCGCGAACAGGTGCTGGCCACCGTCGCCAAGCTGCCCGGCCTGCCGGGCGTGTACCGCTATTTCGACGCCAACGACAACGTGCTCTACGTGGGCAAGGCGCGCGACCTGAAAAAGCGCGTGTCGAGCTACTTCCAGAAGAACCTGGCCAGCCCGCGCATCGCCATGATGGTCGAGCGCATCGCGCGCCTGGAAACCACCGTCACGCACAGCGAAGCCGAGGCGCTGATCCTTGAGAACAATCTCATCAAGGCCCTGCAGCCGCGCTTCAACATCCTGTTCCGCGACGACAAAAGCTACCCCTATCTGAAGATCACCGGCGACGCCGTGCCGCGCATGGTCTACTACCGGGGTTCGGTGGACAAGAAAAACCAGTACTTCGGGCCGTTCCCCAGCGCCTGGGCGGTGAAGGAGTCCATGCAGATCCTGCAGAAGGTGTTCCACCTGCGCACCTGCGAGGACAGCGTCTACGCCAACCGCACGCGGCCCTGCCTGCTGAACCAGATCGGCCGCTGCAGCGCGCCCTGCGTGGACCTGATCACGCCCGAAGACTACAAGGTGGACGTGGACAACGCCGCGCGCTTCCTGCGCGGCCGCACCAGCGAAGTGATGGAAGACCTGGAGAAGAAGATGCACGGCTACGCGGCCGAGCTGAAGTTCGAGCAGGCCGCCGGCGTGCGCAACCAGATCCAGTCGCTCAGCAAGGTGCTGCACCAGCAAAGCATGGAAACCACCGGCGACGCCGACGTCGACATCATCGCCGTGATCGTGCAGGGCGGGCGCGCCTGCGTCAACCTGGCCATGGTGCGCGGCGGCCGCCACCTGGGCGACCGCGCCTACTTCCCGTCCCACCTGGGGGACGCGGTGGCCGTGGCCGAATCGGCGCCGGAAGTGGAAGTGCTGAGCGCCTTCCTGGTGCAGCACTACACCGAAAAATTCATCCCCGGCACGCTGATCCTCAACATCGAATACGACCAGCCGGAGCTGATGATCGCGCTGCAGGAGCAGTGCGGCCACCGCATCAACCTGATCTTCCAGCCGCAGGGCCAGCGCAGGCAATGGCTGGAACTGGCGCAGAAGGGCGCCGGGATCTCGCTGGCGCGGCTGCTGTCCGAGCAGGGTTCGCAGCAGGCGCGCACGCGCGCGCTGGCCGAGGCGCTCACGCTGGAAGCGGAAGACCTGGACACGCTGCGCGTGGAATGCTTCGACATCTCGCACACGCAGGGCGAAGCCACGCAGGCTTCCTGCGTGGTGTTCCACCACCACCAGATGCAGAACGGCGAATACCGCCGCTACAACATCAACGACATCACCCCCGGCGACGATTACGCCGCCATGCGCCAGGTGCTGATGCGCCGCTACGAGAAGGTGGCCAACGGCGACGGCGTGATGCCGGACGTGGTGCTGATCGACGGCGGCAAGGGCCAGGTGGAAATGGCGCGCCAGGTGTTCTCCGAGCTGGGGCTGGACATCGGCCTGATCGTCGGCGTGGCCAAAGGGGAGGGCCGCCGCGTCGGCCTGGAAACGCTGGTGTTCGTGGACGGCCGCGCGCCGCAGGAGCTGGGCAAGGAATCGGCCGCGCTGATGCTGGTGGCGCAGATCCGCGACGAGGCGCACCGCTTCGCCATCACCGGCATGCGCGCCAAGCGCGCCAAGACGCGCCAGACCTCGCGCCTGGAAGAGATCGAAGGCATCGGCGTGAAGCGGCGCCAGAAGCTGCTGGCGCGCTTCGGCGGGCTGCGCGGCGTGGTCAACGCCAGCGTGGAGGATTTGATGTCGGTAGACGGCATTTCCAGCGCCCTGGCCGAAGAAATCTACAAACAGCTGCACTAAGGGCATGCGTTCGCTGGTGCTAAGCCCGGCGGCAAGGTAGACTAGCGGCGCATTCATAATAATTAACTCGCCACAGAGCCGCTGTCACTTATGCCTTTCAATATCCCGATTTTGCTGACCTGGTTGCGCGTCGCGCTGATTCCCCTCGTGGTGGGCGTGTACTACCTGCCGCCGGCCTGGCTGCCGGTGAGCGACCGCAATCTGGGCGCCACGCTGGTGTTCATCGTGGCCGCCATCACCGACTGGTTCGACGGCTTCCTGGCCCGCCGCTGGAACCAGACCTCGGCCTTCGGCGCCTTCCTCGACCCGGTGGCCGACAAGCTGATGGTGGCCGGCGCCCTGCTGGTGCTGGTGCAGCTGGACCGCTGCAACGCCATCATCGCCTTCATCATCATCGGCCGCGAGATCACCATCTCCGCGCTGCGCGAGTGGATGGCGCAGATCGGCGCCTCCAAGTCGGTGGCGGTGAACTCCATCGGCAAGATCAAGACCGCCGCCCAGATGACCGCCATTCCGCTGCTGCTGTTCCACGACATCCTGTTCGGCGCCATCGACACCCATTTCTGGGGCGAGAAGCTGCTGTGGGTGGCCGCCGTGCTCACCGTGTGGTCGATGTTCTACTACCTGCAGAAGGCCTGGCCGCTGATCAAGGAAAAGAGCGGGATGCTGGAAACGAAATAAATCATTTGGTTTTGCAATTTTTCACTCTTGACAGCCCGCTCCCATGCTCTATAATGCTGGCCTGTTGTTGATAACAACGCGCAGCAAAAAGCGAAGCGGGAGTAGCTCAGTTGGTAGAGCGCAACCTTGCCAAGGTTGAGGTCGAGAGTTCGAGACTCTTCTCCCGCTCCAGTCTTGTGTGGCACGAGATTGGCGCGTTAAGGACAGCAAAAAATGTAAGACTCCATGCGGGAGTAGCTCAGTTGGTAGAGCGCAACCTTGCCAAGGTTGAGGTCGAGAGTTCGAGACTCTTCTCCCGCTCCAAGTTTTGCAAATGGTATCAAAACTCCAATGCGGGAGTAGCTCAGTTGGTAGAGCGCAACCTTGCCAAGGTTGAGGTCGAGAGTTCGAGACTCTTCTCCCGCTCCACGGTTTTGTCAGTAACACACTCCAATGCGGGAGTAGCTCAGTTGGTAGAGCGCAACCTTGCCAAGGTTGAGGTCGAGAGTTCGAGACTCTTCTCCCGCTCCAGAATTCGAATGGCAGAGATTAACCGGCTGCCGTTTCAGACAAGTCTTCCTCGGCGAGGTAGCAAAGCGGTTATGCAGCGGCCTGCAAAGCCGTCTAGGTCGGTTCGACTCCGATCCTCGCCTCCAGTATCATGAAGAAATCGCCGCTAGCCGGCGATTTTTCATTTCCGGATCGATATTGCAACATAGCGAAAAAGACCATGGGCCACAACATCAAATCCATCAAAGAAGCCTGCGCCCTCGCGCTGCGCGTCTGGCGCCAAGCCCGCTCAGCATCCTCGCTTTCGGCTTCGCCATCACCTACGTCGGCACGCGCGCCGTGCTGCACGCCAAACGCATCCTCCACTGGCCGTTCATCTGAACCCGGCAAGTTTGCCGCCGGCGACCATGCCGGGCTGTTGCCGCCGCCCGCCGTTATAGAAACGGCCAAAGGCGCGAACAAAAGCCGCCACTTTACCTGCTCGTAATTTCTCGCTTTTCATGCTGCGCCGGGCGCCGCCATGGTGAGCGATGTTGAATTTTGTTCGTTGCATTGAGCGTTATCGCAATTGCCGCGAAGCGCGGGCCCTTGCAACATAGCGCCTACAACACATAAAAACATCAAAACAAACCATGGCGGGCCGGGCGCGGCGGCCGGTTGCAAGTATCGCCCCGTCGAGAGGCGCGGCGCCAGGACTGTTCGAAACCTATCCAAATGCAAGAGTTCTATAAAAAGGCGCTGCTGGCGCTGATGTTCCTCTTGGTCGTGGACGCGCTGCTGGCGGGCTTTTTTGTCTACCGGAGTTTTCCGACGAAGGCGCTGCTGCCGGCGCATGAGGATGGGGCCCGCTGGCACTACGCAACGTATTCCGATGTGGCGACGGGCGGAGCGTCCGCAGTGCGCCTGCACGACACGTCGCGCGACCGGCTGCGCTTCGACTTCAACCTGAAGGACGCGGCCCGGTATCCTTTCGTCTCCACCCAGCTGTTCATGGATGACGGCAAAGGAGGGCAGGCCCATGAGGATTGGTCGAAGTTCCATACTATTACCTTTGTCGCCAAATGTGCACCGGCCACCTCCATGGTGTTCGAGCTGGCCACCTTTGATGAAAAAATCTCCAGGCCGGGCAAACTCGAGACTTACCGTCCGCCCGGTACGTATTTTTCGTGCAATGAACAGGGGATGCCGGTTACGCTCGACCTGGCCCGGCTGGTTATCCCCGAATGGTGGTTGCTGTCGATGAAACAGGATTTGTCGCATCAGGGTTATAAACTGGACAGAGTTGCGAGAATCTTGTTTGGCACCAGCAGTGCCACGCCACACAATGTCGACGCATATCTCGAAATCAGCGAGCTGACATTGCGTGGCCGGGATGACCGCTATATTGCCGCGATGCTGGCTATTGTCCTGGGTGGCTGGGGGGCATTCGGTGTCTGGTTTTTCCTGGCCCATTCCCGCGCGCTGACGGCAAGCGTGGATTCAAAAATGAAAATGGATCTGCCATTGCTGGCTTATCGCCAGTTGACCCTGGAACCGTACAAGGATATGGAAAAGGCGTCGGTCCTGCGGTATATCGCGACCAATTATACCGATCCCAAACTGGACCTGGACACCGTGGTGGCCGGGACCGGCGCGAACCGCTACAAAATCAATGAAGTGCTGAAATCCGAACTTGGCATGACATTCACCAGTTACGTGAATAAATTGCGGCTGACAGAAGCGTCCAGGCTGCTTGTTGAGAAAAGCAGCGCCGCCGTGTCGGAAATCGCGTATTCGGTTGGCTACGCGAATGTTCCTTATTTTAATAGGCTGTTCAAGGAAGAATACGGCTGCACGCCGAAGTCATTCCGGACCCTTGCGGCTCAGCAGGGCCAGCAGGCGTTGCTTGTCGAAGTCCCCGAAGCCGCGCCAGCCTTGCACTGCGGCTAAAAATTCTTGCAATTTCCTCGTTTTGCAAGGAATTCGCGTGCCTGCGATATCGCTGCGCAGGGCGGGCAGCCTATGCTTCGCCATGCGGGGCCTTAGGGTTGCCTTGGCGCGTACGCGCACTGGCCGGTTATTGCCCGCAACTCAAATAAATAAGTAAATAAGAGTTAATGGAGACGATTGTGGCATTGAAAGAAATGTGCGCATTGGTGTGCGCCGCATTGTTGATGGCGCCTGCAGTCCACGCGGAAAATGATAAATTGGCGCCGGATTCACAGACCCCGGTTTTCGCTGCCATTTTCGGCGATCACGCTGTCCTGCAGCGCGACCAGCCGATCGCCATCTGGGGCAAAGCGGCGGCCGACAGCGTTGTTACCGTCAAGCTCAATGGCGAAACGGTGCAGGCCACGGCCGATGGCGGCGGCAAGTGGCGCGCCCGTTTGCCGGCCATGGCGGCCGGCGGCCCCTACGCGCTGAGCGTCAGCGCGAACGGCGGCGCAAGCACATTGAACGACATCGTGATCGGGGACGTCTTCCTGTGCGGCGGGCAGTCGAACATGGAACTGGCGATGGCCCAAGCGACGAACGCGCCGATGGACGTCGCGTTCTCCGCCAGCCCGCACATCCGGTTCGTCAATATCCCGCGCGACAGTGCGGTGGTCCGTCTTGACGATTTCAAGACGGTCCCGCAATGGCAGGTCGCGGGACCGCAGACCACCGGCCAGGCGTCCGCCGTCTGCTACCACATGGCCCGCGCGCTGCAGCGCCAGTACAACGTCCCGGTTGGCTTCGTCAACGCCAGCTGGGGCGGCAGCACGATCCAGAGCTGGATCAGCGGCGCGTCCATGCGCAAAATGGCCGGATACGGCCAGGCGCTCGACGTGGTGGACAAGTATGCGGCCGACGCGGCGGCGGGCATGCGCGCGGAGGAGGTACGGCAGCAAGCCTGGTGGGAGACGGTCGATCCGCACGCCCGCGCGCAACGCGCCTGGGCCACCAGGGAGTTCGACGACACCGCCTGGCCCGGCATGGAGCCGGCTGGACGCTGGAGCGAGTCCGGAATCGGCGCCATCAGCAACCATCGCGGGGTCGCGTGGTTCCGCACTACGGTCGAGCTGACCGCGCAGCAGGCCGCCGCTGTGACCCACCTGTTGCTGGGCCAGGTGGCCGCCTCCGACACCACCTGGGTCAACGGCGTGCGGGTCGGCGCCAACACCAACTGGTGGACCGGACGCGAATACGCCGTGCCCAAGGGCGTGCTCACGCCGGGGAAAAACGTCGTCGCGGTGCGGGTGCTGGGCGACGACCAAGGTGGCGGACTGGTCAGCCCTGCCGGCCAGCGCGCGCTGCGCACCGCCGATGGCGCAAGGATCGCCTTGCCGTCCCGCTGGAAGTACCAGGTCGGCTCCCCATTGAGCGCAACGCAGCCGGCCACGCCCTGGGAGCCGCCAACCAGCCTGAGCACACTGTACAACGGCATGATCGCACCGCTGCAAGGGTACACATTCAAACTGGCGGCGTGGTATCAGGGCGAGGCCAACGCCGGCGCCGCCCAGGAGTACCGCACTTTGCTGCCGCTGCTGTTCGACGACTGGCGTCGGACCTTTTCCCAGCCGGACTTGCCGTTCCTTGTCGCACAGCTGACCTCGTTCGGGGCGGTGTCGACCAAACCGGGCCGGTCGGCGTGGGCTGAGTTGCGCCATGCCCAGTCGATAGCGGTCCGGAACGATCCGCATGCGGGACTGGCGGTGACCCTCGACTTCGGCGACCGCTCCGATATCCATCCAGGTCAAAAAGCGATTGTCGGCCAGCGCCTGGCCCGCGCCGCCCGTGCAGTGGCATACGGCGAGAAGGTCACGCCGGGCGGACCGGAAGCCGTGTCGGCAAGCCGTAGCGGAGAGGATGTTGTGATCCGCTTTACCAATACCAACGGCGGGCTGCGAACGTACTCATCGGATACGGCGATCGGATTCGAAGTATGCGAACAGGATGTGTGCAGGTACGCGCGCGCGGCAGCCGAGGGCGATACGGTCAGGCTGCAGGGCGCCGCAACCGTTCGCGCAAGCAAAGTGCGCTACGGCTGGTCCGACGCGCCGTTTATCAACCTGTTCAGCGCGGACGATATGCCGGCCAACGGCTTCGAACTGGATTTGAACTGATGCCGGTAGATTCCGGCGTGCCGTGGCGATGGCAATTGCGGGCAACCGCCACGGTGCGCCGGCCTTTCCTCTTTTTTGAAATAACTATTTAATGACGATGAAAAAACTGAGTGTGCTGTTGGGATTGACCTTGGCCAGTGGCGCCGCGTTCGCGCTCAAGAGTCCGGACCGGCAGCTGGATGTGTCGGTACGCGTCAATCCGGACCAGACCCTGTCATACAGTATCAAGCGCAATGGCCAGCCGGTGTTGCTGCCGTCGCCGCTGGGCCTGAAGCTGGCCGGCGCGGACTTCTCGCATGGCCTCAAGCTGGCGGGCACGTCGCCGGTGAGGCCGATCTCCGAGCGTTACACGATGGCGGTGGGCAAGCGCCGCATCATCCAGTACCGCGCCAACGAGCAGGTGTACTCGCTGGTCAATGCGGCCGGCTACAAGATGGAGGTGGCGTTCCGCGTGTCCGACGATGGCGTGGCCTTCCGCTATGTCGTTGCCGAACCCCGGCTTCCCGCCAAGCGCTTTGTCGGCGAGACGACGGGTTTCGCATTCGATCCGAAGACGCGCGCCTTCCTGCAGCCGATGGCGGCGGCCAAGACCGGCTGGGGTAAAACCAACCCATCCTATGAAGAGCATTACCAGGTCGACATGCCGGTCGGCCAGCCCGCGCCCTTGAAAGCCGGCTGGGTCTTCCCGGCGCTGTTCAGGAGCGGCGAGACCTGGGTGGCGCTGACGGAAGCCAATATGGACGGCAGCTTCCATGCCTCGCGGCTGGCCACCGATTCCCCCGGTGGCGTGTACCGGATCGATGGGCCGACGCCTCCGGAGGTCTTCACCAACGGCGGGCTGCTGGCGGAAACCACGGGCACCCTGGCCACGCCGTGGCGCGTCATCGCCGTGGGGGCGCTCAACACCGTGATGGACTCCACCCTCGGCACCGACCTGGCGGCGCCGGCTGTCCAGTTCGACACGAACCTGATCCAGCCCGGCCACGCGTCCTGGAGCTGGCCGCTGCTCAAGGACGAGGCCACCGTGTTCGACGTGCAGAAGAAGTTCGTCGACTACGCGGTGGACATGAAATGGGACTACACCCTGGTGGACGCCGAGTGGGATCGGCAAATCGGCTACGACAAAATGGCCGATCTGGCCCGCTATGCCGCTGCCAAGGGTGTGGGCGTGCTGGTCTGGTACAACTCGGCCGGCGCGTGGAACGACGCGCCGCAGACGCCGCGCAACCAGCTGTTGACGCGCGATGCGCGCGTGAAGGAATTCGCGCGCCTGCGGAAGATGGGCATCAAGGGCGTGAAGATCGACTTCTTTGGCGGCGACGGCGCGTCCATGATCCGGTACTACGTCGACATCCTGAAGGACGCGGCCGCTGCCGGCCTGCTGGTGAACTTCCATGGCGCGACGCTGCCGCGCGGACTGGAGCGAACCTACCCCAACCTGATGACGGCCGAGGCGATCCGCGGTTTCGAGTTCACGACCTTTGATCAAAGGGACCACGACGCCGTCCCGCCCCACGCGGTGAACGCGGCCATGATCCGCAACCTGTTCGACCCGATGGACTTCACCCCGGTGGTGTTCGGCGACATGGGCCAGATCAAGCGCACCACGCGCAACGGCTTCGAGCTGGCCCAGTCGGTGCTGTTCCTGTCGGGCATCCAGCATTTCGCGGAGATCCCGGAAGGCATGGCGACCGTGCCGGAATATGTCCGAAGCTTCCTGCGCGATTTGCCGCGCCGCTGGGACGACAGCCGCTTCCTCGCGGGCTATCCGGGCTCGCATGCCGTGGTTGCCCGCAAGGCCGGCAGCAGCTGGTATGTGGCGGGCATCAACGCCGAGCAGGGCGAGCGCACGGTCGAGCTGGACCTGTCCTTTATCGGCAAGCGCAAGGGCGCCATGATCACCGACGGCGCCGGCCAGCGCGAATTCAGCCAGGCCGAACTCCAGTCCGGCAAGGCCAGTGTGACGCTGAAACCGCGCGGCGGCTTTGTCGCGGTCTTTCGCTGAGGTGGAATCATGAGACTTCCAAGCAAGGCCATCCTGGCCACTTCGCTCGCGCTCGCCGCCGTTTGCGCCAACGCGGCGGGACCGGCCCCCAGTGGACTGGACAAGAACGGCCACCTGCTGGCGGCGCCCATCGCCAGCCGCGCCGGCTTTGGCTACGTGCGTCTGCGGCATGGCGTGCAGTTCCGCGTCGGCGCCGTCACCAAGAACGTAATCTTCTATGGTCCGGCCACGGTCCGCGTCAACGCCAACCTGGGCGAAAACCATTGGACCAGTCCCAGCCTGGTGGTGGTGGACCAGCCCGGCACGGTGCCTTTCGAGCTGGAGGAAAGCGCCGGCGCGCTGATCATCAAGAGCGCCAGGCTGCGCATCGCCATCGACCGCAAGACGGGCGCGCTGAGCTTCATGGACGGCGCCGGCCGCCTTTACACGCGCGAGTCCGGGCAGCCCCAATCGATCAAGCCGGTCGATATCTCGGGCGCCCCTTCCTATGAGGTGGAGAACCGCTTCACACTCAAGCCCGATGAAGCGATCTTCGGCTTTGGCTACAGCGACAGCGACGCCGTCAACCGCCGCAACCAGGACCTGCTGCTGGTGCAGACCAACCTGGGCATCGTCATCCCGGTGATGATGTCGTCCGAGCGCTACGGCATCCTGTGGGATACCTATTCCAAGATGCGCTTCCAGGACGGTCCGGAGGGCGCCAGGCTGTGGGCCGAAAGCGCCCCCGGCGGCGTCGATTACTATTTCATGGGCGGCCGCTCGCTGGACGACGTGGTGGGCGAATACCGGCGCCTGACGGGCGAAGCGCCGATGTACCCCAGGCAGGCGTTCGGCCTGTTCATGAGCAAGGAGCGTTATCCGACCCAGGCCCGCATCCTCGAAGTGGCCGAGACGTTCCGCAAGGAGCGCTTCCCGCTCGACTATATCGTGCAGGACTGGCAGTACTGGGGCGGCGACAAGGACGGCACCTGGAGCGGCATGGTCTGGGATCCCGTGCGTTTCCCCGACCCGCGCGGCATGGCCGACAGCCTGCACCGGCGCAACCTGAAGTTGATGGTCTCGATCTGGCCCTCCATCGGCAACGACACGTCGCTGGCCAGGGAGCTGGACCTGCATGGGCTGCGCTTCGAACCGCTGCACTGGATTTCGCAGAAGGCCCGCATCTACGACGCATACAGCGCCAAGGGGCGGGAGATCTATTTCAAACACGCCAAGTCCGGATTGTTCGACCAGGGCGCGGACGCGCTGTGGATGGACGGCACAGAAGTGGAAGTCGGCTCCGCCGCCTGGGACGCGGCCAAAAATGAAGCCGACATCAAATCGCTGGGCAGGAACGCGCTGGGCGATTTCTCCCGCTACCTGAACCCCTACACGCTGCTGACCACGCAGGGCACGTACGAGGGCCAGCGCGCCACCAGCGACAAGCGCGTCTTCACGCTGACCCGCTCCGCCTGGGCCGGCGCCCAGCGCACCGCGGCGGCCTCATGGTCGGGCGACATTTTCGCCAGCTGGGACACCCTGCGCAAGCAGGTCAGCGGCGGCGTCAACGTCACCATCACCGGCAACCCCTACTGGACCCAGGACACCGGCGGCTTCTTCGTCCAGCGCGACTTCCCCGGCGGCGAGAAGAACCCCGCTTACCGCGAACTGTTCGCCCGCTGGTTCCAGTACGCTGCCTTCAACCCCATCATGCGCGTGCACGGCACCGACGTCGAGCGCGAGCCCTACATCTTCAAGACACTCGACCCCGAGGTCTACAAGTCCCTGCTCGACGCAGTGCACCTGCGCTACCGCCTGCTGCCCTACATCTACGGGCTGAGTGCGAAAGTCACCAGCGAGCACTACACGCTGATGCGCGCGCTGCCGATGGACTTCGCGGGCGACAAGACGACCTTCGGCATCAACGACGCTTTCATGTTCGGGCCTTCGCTGCTGGTGCATCCAGTCACCCGGCCGATGTTCCGCATCCAGCCGCCGCCGCCGGCCACCATCCCGGGCGACTATCTGCGCACGCCGGACGGCCAGCCCGGCCTGGCGGGGCAGTACTTCGAAGGGCGCAACTTCGGAACGCCCAAGGGGCAGGTGATCGACAAGGTCATCGACCATGTCTGGCCAGCGCCGCCGCTGGCCACCCTGCCGGCCGGTCTGGAGAAACTGGACGACTTTTCCGTGCGCTGGAACGGCACGCTGGACGCCCCGGAGGACGGCGAGTATGAGATCGGGGTGGAAGGCGACGACGGCTACCGTCTCCACCTCGACGGCGCGGTCGTGATCCAGGACTGGGAAAACGGCGGCAGGCGGCTGGCCACCACGCGCCAGACGCTGCGCAAGGGACAGCGCGTCAAGCTGACGCTCGAGTACTACCAGGCCACTTCGGACCGCAGTGTGCGGCTGGCCTGGCGCACGCCGAGCGCCATCCGCGCGCTGGCCGCAACCAGGCCGGAAGTGGACATGAGCATGCGCACCTACCTGCCGAAGGGCGCTGCCTGGTTCGACTTCTGGACCAATCGGCGCCACGAGGGCGGCCGGACGGTGGCGCGCGACACGCCGCTGGACGTGGTGCCGCTGTACGTGCGCGCCGGCGCCATCCTGCCGCTGGGACCGGTGATGCAATACGCGACGGAGCAGCCGGACGCGCCCTACGAGATCCGCATCTATCCGGGCGCCGACGGCAGCTTCACGCTATACGAGGACGACAACGAGACCTATGCCTATGAAAAGGGCCAGTCCGCCCGTACCAAGCTCAGCTGGAACGACAAGGCCGGCACGCTCACGATCGGCGCGCGCAAAGGCGGCTTTCCCGGCATGGCGAAGGGGCGCACGCTGAACCTGGTGCTGGTCGATGAAGCCAATGGCAAGGGCATCGGCGCCGCCCAGGCCAGCAGGACGGTGCGGTATGAGGGCAAACCCATGGTCGTGGCGTTCGACCGGTAATCATCTATTCTGGAGAAAAAAATGAAGCGGAAACACATCGTTGCATTGGCCGCGATCGCCACGATCACCTCGGTCTTGCTGGCGGCCTGCGGCGGCAATCCGTCCGCACAGCCGCCAGCGCATGCCGCCAAACAGGGCGGCGCGTCTGGCCCGGGTGTCGCGGCCACGGGCAACCGCTGGATGAACGTGAAGTACGGCGGCGGCGGCTATGTCCCGGGCCTGATCTTCCATCCAACCAGTCCGAACGTTCTCTATGCCCGAACGGACGTCGGCGGTTCCTATCGCTGGAACGCTGCGACGTCGGCCTGGGTCTCGATCACGGATGGCTTCGGCATCACGGAGAATTTCTATAGCGGCACCGAAAGCATCGCCCTGGACCCGAACGACGACAAGCGGGTGTACATGAGCACCGGCTTGTATGACTGGGACGGCCGCAATGGCCGCCTGTACATTTCCACCGACCGCGGCGACAACTGGACGCACGTCGAGCTGCCGTTCCGTGTCGGCGCCAACGACCCGGGCCGCGCCATCGGGGAACGCATGATGGTCGATCCGAACCAATCTTCGGTCCTGTATTACGGCTCGCGCGTCGCGGGCCTGTGGAAGAGCACGAACTACGGCCAGAACTGGAGCCAGGTGACGTCCCTGTCCTCGTTCCAGTTCCCCGGTGACCAGATTCCCAACTTGCCTGGACGCACCTCGGGCGGCATCGAGGGCGTGCTGTTCGACACCGCGAGCACGAACACGGGCACCGCCACGCAAACCATCTACACCGCCGTGGCGCCGGATTATGCCAATGCGGCCGGCCTGAGTAATAGCCTGTACAAATCGACCGACGGCGGCGCGACCTGGACCGGCATAGCGACCCCGGTGACCGGCTACCACATCCCGCACATGGTGCGTGCCAAGGACGGCATGATCTACGTGGCGTTCACCAGGGACATCGGGCCCGGCGCCGGCGGTCCGTGCCGGTTGTACAAGTTCGACGGCGCCAACTGGACGCTGCTCAAGAAGTACGATACGGAACAATGGGTGAACTTCGGCATGGGCGGCTTGTCCGTTTCGGGTTCCGGTCCGACCACCCGCATCGCGCTCGGTATTTCGAACTCCTGGGGCAACTGGCCGGGCCAGCCGATCGTCCAGTTGTCCACCGACGCCGGCCAGACGTGGCGCGAGATCGCGTCGACGACGCCGCACACCCCCGACACGCAATTCTCCGGCTGGGTAGACGACGTCGAGATCGACCCGAACGATCCGGACCATATCATGCACGTGACCGGCGGCGACGTGTGGGAAACGCGCAACGCGTCGGCCGCGACCCCGGTCTGGAACCAGGTTATTAACGGCGTGGAGGAAACCGCCACACTGGCCCTGATGACGCCGCCCAAGGGCGCCTCGTACACCTTGCTGAACGGCTCGGGCGACATCGGCATGCAAGTGCAAACCGAGCTTCTCAAGAAAGCCACGCGCCGGCCAGTCGATGTGTTCGCCAACGGCATCGGCGTCGACATGGCCTGGTCCAATCCAGGCTACATCGCGGCGATCGGCATCCCCGGCTATATTCAATCGGGGGCCCACGGCGTGTACTCCACCGACTCCGGCGTGACCTGGACGCGATTCGCAAGCGAACATCCTGACGCGGCCACCCACGAGGGCGACCAGGCCAGCGTCGCCGTGACCAGACCGGGCAACATCGTCTGGGCGCCGTCCGGCGCGGTGCCTGCCTACTCGACCGATAGCGGTGCGACCTGGACCTACACGAACTTGCCGGCCCTGCCTGCTGTGGGCATCAATCGCGCGTACCGTATCGTCGCCGACCGCAAGAACCCGAACAAGGTATATGCCTTCAACTCGGGCGGCGCATGGTGGAACCAGTGGTCGGATACCGCGCACTTCTGGTACTCGACGGACGGCGGCCGCACGTTCACCGAAAGCGCGGCCTTCCCGCAACTCGCGGCCGTCGCCAACTTCACCGATTCGTCCATCGCCGTCAACGCGAACGCGGAAGGCGACATCTGGGTGGCCGACGGTCGGAACATCCTGCATTCGACGGACTCCGGCGTGACCTGGACCAGGCTGAACGTGACGGCGCCGATCTGGGGCAACAACCCGACGTGGATGTATCCGGAAGTGCATGGCGCGACCTCCATCGCGCTGGGCAAGGCGCCCGCCGGTGCGGCGTACTCGTCCTCCATCTACATCGTCGGTGTGATCAATAACGTGTGGGGCGTGTACCGCTCGGATGATGGCGCCGCGACCTGGCGCCGGATCAACGACGACAAGCACCAATACGCCGGCCTCGGCAACCTGGCGGCCGACCAGGCCGTGCCGGGACGCGTGTTTGCCAGCGCCTCTGGCCGCGGCGTCGTGTTCAGCTATTGATGGCCACGCCGGCGCCTTCGCGGGCGCCGGCTGCATCGATCAACATTATTCCCGGAGAATCTCATGAAATGTAAAACCATCCTCGCCGCCATCGCCCTTGGCGTGGCGGCAAGCAGCGCCGGCGCAACCGTCCTGAACTTCGACAGCCTGACTGAAATGATGTATGGCGATGGCTTTCCGCTGTCGGGTGGCATGGCCTATGACGGCACCAATCTGACCTATGTGGAATCGGGCTTCCGGCTGACCCTGAACGCGCCCGGCGCGGCGCCCGGATCGGCCAACATCGGCACCGGGACGTTCGAACCGGGGACCTACAACTGGCACGACGGACTCGACAACGGCTGGGGCACCTTCGTAACGCTGACCCGCGTGGGTGGCGGCAAGTTCAACCTGAACAGCTTCGACTACTACATGGACTGGAGCGACGTATCGGCCGATGGCATGTCGCTTGGCGCAATCCAAAATGCGGGCCTGTGGGACACGGCGCTGAACGGCATTACGGAATTGCGCCTGAGCTCGGGCGCCTTCAACCAGATCGACAACATCGACGTGGAAGCGGCGCCGAACGCCGTACCGTTGCCGGGCACGCTGGCGCTGATGCTGGGCGGCCTGGCCGCCGGCGGCCTGGCGCGCCGCCGCCGCCCTCCGGTCACCGCCAGCGCTGCCGCTGTTGCCGTGCTTGCCATCGCCCATCTGCCGTTCGGCTCTCCCGCCGCCGCGGCGGAATGCGGCGCCGACGCATTGGGCACGGCCCGCACGCTCACACTCAAGCGCGAGTACGGCGCCTGGGGCGCCAATCAGCATGCCGCGCTGCCGCTGCGCAAGGGAGAAGTTGTCCTGACCTTCGACGATGGTCCGCGCCCGGAAACCACGCCGCGCGTGCTCAAGGTGCTTGCCGACCAATGCGTCAAGGCCACGTTCTTCATGGTCGGCAAAAACATGGCCGAATTCCCGGACCTGGCGCGCAGCGTTGTCCGCGCTGGCCATTCGGCCGCAATGCACAGCTATACCCACCCCTATCTTGGGGAATTGACGCCCGCCGATCAACTGGCCGACCTGAAGAAAACCCAGGACGTCTACCAGGCGACCCTGGGCGCGGCAGCGCCGGCCTATCGCTTTCCGATGCTGGCGGAAACGCCGACCTTGATGGCGGCGCTGCAAGCGCAGAATATCGGGGTCTTTTCGATTGACGTCGGCATCGGCGATTGGGAAGCGAATGTGACGACCGGCGTCCTTGCGGCCCGCCTGGCCGAAAGCCTGAAAGCGGCCGGTGGCGGCATCGTACTGATGCACGATGCCTACGGGCCGCTGGCGGACGCCTTGCCGGTGCTGTTGAAGTTGCTCAAGGATGGCGGGTACCAGGTCGTGCACCTGGAATGGGCAGGGGCTCAAGATCATGACTAAACCACCTCGCCGCCACCTCCGTGCCGGCCCCATGGCTGCGGCCTTGGCGATTTTCCTGTCGCTGCCGCTGCCGCCCGCATGGGCGCAGAAATTCGCCGGCCTCGCCGACACACCGCCGATGGGCTGGAACAGCTGGAACAAATTCGGCTGCGACATCAGCGAAAAACTGATACGCGACACCGCCGACGCCATGGTCAAGAGCGGCCTGCGCGACGCCGGCTACACCTATATCAACCTCGACGACTGCTGGCACGGCGAGCGCGACGCCAACGGCTTCATCCAGCCCGATCCGGCGCGTTTCCCCTCCGGCATCAAGGCGCTCGCCGACTACATTCATTCGAAGGGGCTGAAGATCGGCATCTATTCCGATGCCGGTGCGCTGACCTGCGGCAAGCGGCCGGGCAGCCAGGGGCACGAATACCAGGATGCGCAGCAATATGCGCGCTGGGGCATCGATTACCTGAAATATGACTGGTGCCACACCGGCGAAGGCCAGGCGCAGCGCAATCCGCGCGAAGCCTACGCGACGATGCGCGACGCGATCCGCGCCGCGGGGCGGCCGATGATCCTGTCGATCTGCGAATGGGGCGACAACAAGCCCTGGGAATGGGCCGGCGACATCGGCCACCTGTGGCGCACCACCGGCGACATCACGCATTGCTGGGAATGCGAAGAGGGGCACGGCTCATGGTCCTCGCTCGGCGTGCTGAACATCCTCGACAAGCAGGCAGGTCTGCGCAAGTATGCCAAGCCGGGCCAGTGGAACGATCCGGACATGCTCGAAGTCGGCCTGCTGCCGACGCTTGGCGAGAACCGCGCGCACTTCAGCATGTGGGCGATGCTGGCCGCGCCGCTGATCTTCGGCGCCGACGTCCCGAGCATGCCGGCCGAGGTCAGGAATATTCTTGCCAACCGCGACGTCATTGCGGTGGACCAGGACCCGCTTGGCATCCAGGGTTTCGCGTTCATCAAGACGCGCGGCGTCGAATACTGGGCTAAGCCACTGGCGAACGGCGACTGGGCGATCGCGATACTGAACCGCACCGACGAGCCGAAGAAGATTGCGCACGACTGGCGCAAGCACGCCATCGGCGACGATGTCAGCGGGCGTAACGCCGACTTTTCCAGCACGGTGTACGACGTGCGCGACCTGTGGGCTGGCCGGGAGGCGGGAACCACCGCGACGCCGTTGAACGTGACCGTTCCAGGGCGCGACATCGTGATGATGAGGTTGTCCCCGAAACAGTGACCGTCATCGCGCAATCATGCTGAGAGCTTCGCGGTGACGCTCAAGTCTGGCTAGGCGGCAGGGCAGCCGGTGTTCTGCGCAATGTGCTCGGCCACCTGCTGCAGCAGCGCTTGCAGTTGTTCCACGATGGCCATGGCGTCCGCCTGTCCGCTATCCGCCTCGCGCGGCGCAAGCCGCTCCAGCTGCTCGCACAAATCGCCCATGCGGAACGCGCCGACGGTGCGCGCTGCACCCTTGATGCGGTGGCCCAGCTGGCGCGCGGCTTCCGCGTCGCCGCGCGCCAGCGCTGCCTCCATGTCGCGCACGCCCTCCTGCGAACTGTGCAGGAACGCAAGGGCGAATTTGCGCACCTTCCCCTCATCGTAGCCCAGCAGCATGGCCAGCACCGACAGGTCTATCACATCGGGATTGCCGCCATACGCGGCCGTGGCGGCCGTGGCGGCCGGCGCCGGCGGGGGCGGCTGTGGCTCTTCCTGCGGCACGCACCGGGGCAGCCACTTGGCGATGGTTTGATACAGCAGCGCCGGCTGCACCGGCTTCGAGATGAAGTCGTTCATGCCGGCATCGATGCAGCGCACCCTGGCTTCGGTGGTGGCAGTGGCCGTCATGGCCAGCACCGGTATGTGGCTGAGTTGCGGCGCGGCGCGGATGCGGCGCGTCGTTTCCAGGCCATCCATGACCGGCATCTGCATGTCCATCAATACGCAGTCGAAACTGGCGCTGTGCAGCAGCTCCAGCGCGGCGGCGCCATTGTTGGCAATGCACACGGCGGCGCCTACTTCTTCCAGCATCTCCTGCGCTATTTGCTGATTGAACACGTTGTCTTCGACCAGTAGAATGCGGGCCGTCCGCAGCGCCGCCATCATGGTCGACGTGCGGGCGTTGGCCAGCAGCTCGCCGGCGGCGTCGCTGATCTGGCCGATCAGCGTGGACATGGGGCGGGGCGATATGCCAAGCCTGGCCGTGAACCAGAACGTGCTGCCGACGCCGGGCTGGCTGTCGACGCCGACGTCGCCGCCCATCAGCTGGGTCAGTTCCTTGCAGATCGCCAGGCCCAGGCCGGTGCCGCCATATTCGCGCGTGGTCGAGGTGTCGGCTTGCTGGAACGAGACGAATAACTTGGCCATCTCCGCTTCGGACAGGCCGATGCCCTGGTCGCTCACTTCGAAGCGCACCAGGCACTCGGCGCCGCTGCCGGCCACCATGCGGGCGCGGAACGCGATCCGGCCTTGCTCGCTGAACTTGATGGCGTTGTTGGCGTAGTTGATGAGGACCTGTTTCAGCCGCAGCGGATCGCCCACCAGCACCGTCGGCAGGGCGGGGTCCAGGTCGAACACCAGTTCCAGGCCGCGCGAGGCCGCCTTCGGCGCCACCACCGCCGTCAGCGTCTGCACCACCTGGTCGAGCGAAAAGTCGACATGCTGCAGTTCCATCTTGCCGGCCTCGATCTTCGAAATGTCGAGAATGTCGTCGATGATGCCTAGCACGTGCTCGCCGGCGAAGCGGATCTTTTCCAGATAGTCGCGCTGGCGCGGGTCCAGCTCGGTCTTCAACGCCAGGTAGGCCATGCCGATGACGCAGTTCAGCGGCGTGCGGATTTCGTGGCTCATATTGGACAGGAACTGGCCTTTGGCCATGCTCGCCGCCTCGGCCAGTTGCTTGGCCTGCAGCAGTTCCTGGTTCTTGGCCTCAAGCTGCTGTTCGTAGTGCCGCTCCGATGTCACATCGTGATAAATGGTGACGAAGCCGCTCACGGTGCCGTCCGCGCCGTAAATGGGGCGGCCAACGATGTTCAGCACCACGCCATCCACGCTGATGCGCGTGAAATTGTGAGGCTGGAACGTCAGGCACAGCGCCTCCCGGACTGCCACCAGGTCCTTGATCTCGCCTGGCCCATAGTCCCCGCGCGCGGCAAGGGCACGGAATACGTCGCCCATGGTGACGCCGGGACGCATCACTCCGGCCGGCAAGCGCTGCAACTGGCAAAAAGCGGGATTCCAGAACCGGATGGTCAAGTCGCTATCGACAATGGTCACCCCGACCGGCATGTATTCCAGCGCAGCGGCCAGCCGGGGGAAATTCAATCGGATGAATTCTTCGCTTTGAATGGATTCCATAGTCGTTCATCCCGCAATGCGCAACAAGCACGTGTCTCTGGGCCACGCTCGCCGGCTGGCACATCAAGCAGAACTCTAACTGATCTGACGCTTGCTGTCAGGAGGCGCGGCCGTTCCTATCATCCAGCCATACGGCGCCAGTGTCGCATCCTGCCCATGCCAGCCCGACGCATGGAGCGGCTGTGTGCGCGCCAGTGCCGCGTCGAACGCCAGCGTCGACGGCGACAGATTCGCCAGCACCACGATGTGCCCGTCCTCGCCGCGGCGGGTGAAACCGACGGCGCCAGGCGGCAAGCCGTCCAGAAACGTCATGGCCCCGGTGCGCAGGGCGGCGTGGCGGCGGCGCAGGCCTATCAGGGTTTGGTAGTGCGCAAACAGTTCGCCATCGAATGTTTTCCAGTCGAGCTGGTAGGCGTCGAACAGCACCTGCCAGCCAGTCCAGCTCGGCTCGTCGAATTCCTGCCCCATCAGGATGTGCGGCACGCCGTCCATGGCCAGCAGCACGGCGGCTGCCGGGCGGTGGGCGGCGCGGCCCAGGAAGGCGGAGGCGCGGCCCTGTTCCTTGTCTTCCAGCCAGCGCATGCGCAAGGCGCCGCGCGGGAAGCTGTAGGCCGACTCGTTCCAGTAGCGGGCGAACGCGGCGCCGTCCGCCTCGCCATGGGCGCAGCGGCGCAGCATCTCGCGCGTGCCGCCTTCGTAGGTCAGGTCGCAGGCGGCCAGGTGGTGAAATTCGTCGTAGGATTGGGAGATGAGGGCGATGTCGGGGCGCAGCGCAGCCAGCGCCGTCCGGATCTCTTCCAGGAAATCGCAGGGCGTGATGTCGGAATCGTCAAAGCGCAAGCCATCGAAGCCGAAGCGCTCGATCCAGCCGCGCATGCTGTTGATCAGGTAGGAACGCAGCGCGCGGTCGGCGAAGTCGAAACCGGCGAAGTAGCCGCGGTTGGGGACGGCGTAATAGATGCTGCCGTCGGCACGCCGCGTGTACCACTGCGGATGCGTGCGCGTGAACGGATGGTCCACGCTGCTGCGGTTGAGCGTCCAGTCCAGGACCACGCGCATGCCGCGCGCGTGCGCCGCGTCCACCAGCGCGCGCAGTGATTCGGCATCGCCCAGGGCTGGATCGATGGCGTCGAAATCGCGCACTGCATACGGGTCGCCCGATGCGCCCCGGCGGCCTTCGATGCCGATGGGGTGGATAGGCATGATCCAGAGTACATCGGCACCCAGTTCGCTCAGATAGCTGAGTTTGGCGCGTACGCCGTCAAAGTCGCCACCAAAGGCAGGTACCGACAACTGGTAGATCACGCCGTCGCGCAGCCATTCCGGGCTGGCAAGCGCCGCGCGCGCATGCAGCGGGCCTGGCGCGGCGGCGCCCAGGCCTGCCTGGCGCATCAGCACCGCGCCGGATTCGTCCACCGTCAGGCAGGAGTTGTGCTGGCCGTCTTCCGAGATCCAGGGATTGGCGGGATCGGCGATCCAGTCCGTGCCGTTGATGACGAGTTTGTACAGGTGCCGCCCGGCCGGTATCGGCAGCGTGGCTTGCCAGCGCGTGGGGGACATGCGTTCCAGCATGCAGGCTTCGCCCGACCAGCTGTTGAAGGTGCCCGCCAGCGCAACGCTGGCGGTGTCCGGCGCGGCATCGAAAACGAAGCGTATGCCGCCGGGCGCGGCTTGCGGCAGGAGGGCGGCGGCGGGGCGAAATTGCAAATCCATGGCGATCTATCCGATGTAGTTTGACTACTATTGAGTAGTAAACTACTTGAGAGTGCCGGATATTGCAATATTAGCTAGGTAATTTGGCTACAAGACGGTTTGCTTCGTCTTAGCGGACGTCCAGCAGTTCCACTTCGAAGATCAGGGTGGCATTGGGCGGAATCGGTCCCGCGCCGCCGTCGCCGTAGCCCATGGCGGCCGGCACGATCAGTGTGCGCTTGCCGCCCACCTTCATGCCTTGCACGCCTTCGTCCCAGCCTTTGATGACCTGGCCGGCGCCCAGGCGGAAGTCGAACGGGGCGCGTCCGACCGAGGAATCGAACTTCTCGCCATGCTGCTGGGGAGCGTCCGGCGCGTACAGCCAGCCGGTGTAGTTGACCACGGCGGTGCTGCCGGCCACCGCTTCCTTGCCGGTGCCGGTGACGCTATCGATCTTCTGGAAGGGCACGGCAGGCACGGCGGCCGCCGGCGGCGCTTTGGCGCGCTCGCATGCGGCCAGCGTCAACGTCAGGGACAGCGCGAGGACGCTGGAGGAGAGCAGTTGTTTCATGGTGAGCTTTCTTGGTGATGGGTGCGATGGAAAATCGCAGCAGCATACACCAGGATCGACCAGGATCGCTCAGCGCCGCCGCTGCGGTTCGTTGATTTTCTCGAGCAGGGCGGCGATCATGCGCTCCGTCTCCGGCGCCATGTTCATGTACTTGCAGCCCACATGGAGCTGTTCGCCGAGCAGGAAGGAGCGGTAGGAGCGCGTCAGCCGCACTTCCAGGTCGGTGACGATCACCGTGTCCGGCCCCAGTTCCAGCCGCACGTCCACCAGCTTGCGGCCCTTGATCAGGCCCTTCGCGTCCCGCTTCGCGCAACGCAGGCCGACGCCGCCCAGCGAGAAATCGTACAGCGGCAACTCGTAGGGCGCGCCGTTGACAACGAACGACGCCGTGAAATTGGCGCCCAGCGGCGTCTCCACGCGCTCCGTCGCGCGCCGGTTCAGCACTTCGCAGGTTTCCGGGAAGGTCATCGGTATCAGCGTTGGCGTGCCGGGCAGGGAACGCCACGCCGGATCGCTCAGGCGGAATTGCAGCTTGGCGTTGCGCAGCCAGGCGACAAACGTGACGCTGCCCGGCGGCAGGCTTTGCCTGTCGTTCAGCTCCATCACGAAATGCGGCAACTCGGGATCGACCGACAGTATCCGTCCCAGCACCGCCTGGCGGCTGCCGGCCGGGTACATCGAGATCGGGTCGCCGGTCTCCGCCAGCAGCGTCAGCGCGTCGCCGATCTCGTCGATGTCCGCCATGGCATGCGTCGGCACTGTGGGCGAGATCGGGTCGATCGCGTCTTGCAGCCTTGGCGGTCCTTTGCGGAAGCGGACCAGGGGTTCATTTAGTTGCATATCTTTTATGGATGAAGTTTAGTTCAATATAGATATTCTGCGAACCTAGTCTACAAGTTAATCCCCGTTTGGCCTTGCTAAATGGCAATAATTGCAAATTTAGTTGAGAAAACTGTGGCAAAAAACGTCGCGCCGGGCCGTTGTCGTGGACATGGAAGGCATCAGTATTACGCTCTTATGTCTTATAGAAGAGTTGTTGGGGTACAATAGTGGACATAACAGGCGAGCGCACGCCGCGACCGCTGTCATCAACCCTGACTGAAAGAGATATCATGTTAGCTGCCTACCGCGACCACGTCGCTGAACGTGCTTCCCTCGGCATTCCCGCGCTGCCGCTGTCCGCTGCCCAGACCTCGGAACTGGTCGAGCTGCTGAAAAACCCGCCCGCCGGCGAAGAAGCCTTCCTGGTTGACCTGATCAGCTACCGCGTGCCGGCCGGCGTGGACGACGCCGCCAAGGTCAAGTGCGCCTTCCTGGCAGCCGTTGCCAAGGGCACCGAAACCAGCCCGCTGATTTCGCGCGAACTGGCCACCCGCCTGCTGGGCACCATGCTGGGCGGCTTCAACATCAAGCCGCTGATCGACCTGCTGGATGACGCCGTGGTTGGCGCCGTCGCTGCCGAAGGCCTGAAGAAAACCCTGCTGATGTTCGACTACTTCCACGACGTGAAGGAACTGGCGGACAAGGGCAGCGAGCGCGCCAAAGACGTGATCCAGTCGTGGGCCAACGCCGAGTGGTTCACCTCGCGTCCGGAAGTGCCGCAAAGCCTGACCCTGACCGTGTTCAAGGTCTCCGGCGAAACCAACACCGACGACCTGTCGCCGGCGCCGGACGCCACCACCCGTCCCGACATCCCGCTGCACGCGCTGGCCATGCTGAAAAACGCCCGCCCAGGCATCAACCCGGACGAGCCGGGCCAGATCGGCCCGATCAAGCAGATCGAAGCGCTGAAAGCCAAGGGCCACCTGGTTGCCTACGTGGGCGACGTGGTCGGCACCGGCTCTTCCCGCAAATCGGCCACCAACTCGGTACTGTGGTTCACCGGCGAAGACATTCCATTCATCCCGAACAAGCGTTTCGGCGGCGTGTGCCTGGGCGCCAAGATCGCCCCGATCTTCTACAACACCATGGAAGACGCCGGCGCGCTGCCGATCGAGCTGGACGTGTCGCAAATGGAAATGGGCGACGTGATCGAACTGCGCCCGTTCGAAGGCAAGGCCCTGAAGAACGGCGAAGTGATCGCCGAGTTCAAGGTGAAATCCGACGTGCTGTTCGACGAAGTGCGCGCCGGCGGCCGCATTCCGCTGATCATCGGCCGCGGCCTGACCTCCAAGGCGCGTGAAGCGCTGGGCCTGGCCCCGTCGACCCTGTTCCGCCTGCCGCAGAACCCGGCCGACACCGGCCGTGGCTACACCCTGGCGCAGAAGATGGTCGGCCGCGCCTGCGGCATGCCGGAAGGCCAGGGCATCCGCCCAGGCACCTACTGCGAACCGAAGATGACCACCGTCGGCTCCCAGGACACCACCGGCCCGATGACCCGCGACGAGCTGAAAGACCTGGCTTGCCTGGGCTTCTCGGCCGACCTGGTGATGCAGTCCTTCTGCCACACCGCCGCCTACCCGAAAGTGGTGGACGTCAAGACCCACCGCGAACTGCCTGCCTTCATTGAGAACCGTGGCGGCGTGGCCCTGCGTCCGGGCGACGGCGTGATCCACTCCTGGCTGAACCGCCTGCTGCTGCCGGACACCGTGGGCACCGGCGGCGACTCGCACACCCGCTTCCCGATCGGCATCTCGTTCCCTGCGGGTTCGGGCCTGGTGGCCTTCGCCGCCGCCACCGGCGTGATGCCGCTGGACATGCCTGAATCGGTGCTGGTGCGCTTCAAGGGCGAAATGCAGCCCGGCGTGACCCTGCGCGACCTGGTCAACGCGATTCCCCTGTACGCCATCCAGCAGGGCCTGCTGACCGTGGACAAGAAGGGCAAGAAGAACATCTTCTCCGGCCGCATCCTGGAAATCGAAGGCCTGCCGAAGCTGAAGGTCGAGCAAGCGTTCGAGCTGTCCGACGCCTCGGCCGAGCGCTCCGCCGCCGGCTGCACCGTGCATCTGGATAAAGAGCCGATCATCGAGTACATGAACTCGAACATCACCCTGATGAAGTGGATGATCGCCACCGGCTACCTGGACAAGCGCACCCTGGAGCGCCGCATCCAGGCCATGGAAGCATGGCTGGCCAAGCCCGAGCTGCTGTCGCCGGACGCGGACGCGGAATACGCCGCCGTCATCGAAATCGACCTGGCCGACATCCACGAGCCTATCGTGGCATGCCCGAACGACCCGGACGACGTGAAGACCCTGGCAGACGTTGCCGGCGCCAAGATCGACGACGTGTTCGTCGGCTCCTGCATGACCAACATCGGCCACTTCCGCGCCGCCTCCAAAGTACTGGAAGGCAAGTCCGACATCCCGGTACGCCTGTGGATCGCGCCGCCGACCAAGATGGACGCGCAAGTGCTGACCTCGGAAGGCCACTACGGCACGCTGGGCCGCACCGGCGCGCGCATGGAAATGCCAGGCTGCTCGCTGTGCATGGGCAACCAGGCGCAGATCCGCAAGGGCGCCACCGTGATGTCGACCTCGACCCGCAACTTCCCGAACCGTCTGGGCATCGACACCAACGTCTACCTCGGCTCTGCCGAGCTGGCAGCGGTGTGCTCGGCCCTGGGCCGCATCCCGACCAAGGCGGAATACATGTCGCAAATCGGCGTCATCGCGGACAACGCGGACCAGATCTACCGCTACATGAACTTCGACCAGATCGCGGAATTCCGCGACGTGGCGGATACCGTGAAAGCCTGAGTCTCCCCTGACTGAGTGAAAAATCGCCGCTAGCCGGCGATTTTTCATTTGTGCGGCAGCTTGTGGTGATGCGTGGCCAGATGCATAATGACATCACGATTGATTCGGGAGGCTGTCATGCGAACCACGGTTACGATCGACGACGACCTGTACAACAAGGCTCTGGAGGTTGCGGACCCGTCCATGGACAAGGGCGACCTGTTCCGCGAAGCCATCAAGACTTTCGTGCGCGTGCGTGCGGCAAAGCGTTTGGCGGCGTTGGGCGGCGCGGCACCGGCGATGGCTGAGATACCTCGTCACCGGCCCGAACCAGCTCAATGAGTGGCGTACTGATCGATACCTCAGTATGGGTCGGCCACTTTCGCAACCGCAACGACGCGCTTGTCATGCTGCTCGAGCAGGACTTGGTGCTCACGCATCCCATGGTCATCGGAGAGATCGCGTGCGGCACGCCACCGTTGCCCAGGGCACAGACTCTGGACGATCTTGGTTTGCTGCCCATGAGCCAGCAGGCCCGGGGTGCATGAGACTGTCGTGTTCATTGAGCGCGAAGCGCTATACGGGATGGGATGCGGGCTGGTCGATCTGGTCTTGCTGGCCTCCACGCTGATGACGCCGGGGGCCAAGCTGTGGACGCTGGATAAGCGCCTCGCCACGCTGGCTGAACGTTTTGGTGTGGCGCATCGCCTGCCGTAGTGAAGTGACGGCTGCGCCGGCACATAGGCTAGGTCGTTTCAAACAATCATTTTTGTGAGCCGGATTGCGGCGCCTTTGAAGGGATAATTCCCTATCTATCCAAGCGCGCACAATATGGCCAACTACCGCTCACGCCTGCTGCTTTCCCTCTCCGCCGCCGTTTCCGTCGCCGCAACCCCGCTTGCCGCCATCGCCGCGCCCCCCGACGGCGCCCGGCTGTTCGCTTCCAACTGCGCCATGTGCCACAGCGCGACGCCGAACCTGCAGCCGCTTGCCGGACCGGGCTTGTTCAACGTGCTGGGGCGGCGCATCGCCGACGCGCCCGGTTATGCCTATTCCAAGGCCCTGGCTGCAGCAGGCAGTAGCGGCCGCGCGTGGAGCGAAAGCGAACTGGACCGGTACATTCTCGATCCGGCTGCCCACACGCCTGGCACCACGATGCCCATGAGCGTGCCGGACCAAGCCGATCGCGCGGCGCTGATCGGCTACCTCAAGACGCTCACCGGCACGGCGGCGCCGCCGGCCAGGGCCGTGGCGGCATCAGTTCCGCCAGCGTCGCCGGCATCTGCACCAGTATCGGCAGCGAATGGCAGCGGCCACTGGAGCGCGGACCAGCCGGGACGCATCCACCAGGTGCGCGCCGACCAGCTCGCGGCGCCGTTCGCCACGCCCAGCGCGGGCAACAACCCGCAGACGGTGGAACGCCCGAAAGACACGCTCCCCGCCGTGCCGCCCGGCTTCAAGGTCAACCTGTGGGCCACCGATCCCGACAAGGGCCGCCTGCTCGTCAAGGCCCCCAACGGCGACCTGTTCATGTCCTCCATGCCGAAGCGCCTGATGAAGGTATTCCGCTCCTCCACGGGCGAGCAGGCCGACACGGTCAGCGTGTTCGCCTCCGGCCTGAACCGTCCGTTCGGCTTCGCTTTCTGGCCGGTGGGGCCGAATCCGCAGTACCTGTACGTCGCCTACGTCAATTCCATCGTGCGCTTCCCATACAAGAACGGCGACCTGATGGCTAGCGCCGCGCCGGAAGTGGTGGTGCCGTCGCTGGTGGCGGCGCCCGGATCGCACACCACCCGCACGCTGGCCTTCTCGGCCGACAGCAAGACCATGTATGTGTCGATCGGGTCGGCCTCGAACATCGGCGAGCGGATAGACCGGCGCCCGCCCGAACCGCTGGCCGAGTGGGAAGCCAGGCACGGGCTGGGCGGCGCCTGGGGAGACGAGACCGACCGTGGCGTGGTCCTGGCCTTCGACCCGGACGGCGGCAACCGCCGCACCCACGCCACCGGCTTGCGCAACTGCGTGGGCATGTATCGGCACCCGGCCACCGGCGACCTGTTTTGCAGCGTCAATGAGCGCGACCTGCTGGGCGACAACCTGCCGCCCGATTACCTGACCCGCGTGCCGCGCGGCGCCTTCTTCGGCTGGCCGTGGTACTACATCGGCGCCAACGAAGAGCCGCGCCTGCAAGGCATCCGCCCGGACCTGAAGGACAAAGTCAGCAAGCCGGACTTGCTGGTGACGGCGCATTCCGCGCCGCTGGGCATGGTGGCGTACGAGGCCGGCGCCGGCGCGCGCAGCCGCTTCCCGGCCGACTACAACGGCGACATGTTCCTGGCGCTGCACGGCTCCTGGAACCGCGCCACGCGCACCGGCTCGAAAGTCGTGCGCGTGTTCATGAAGAACGGCGTGCCGACCGGTTCCTACCAGGACTTCGCCACCGGCTTCGTGGTCAGCGACCGGGAGGTGTGGGGCCGGCCGTCCTCCGTGGCGGTGCAGGACGACGGCTCGCTGCTGATCGTCGACGATGTCACCGGCGAAATCTGGCGCGTGGCGCCGGCCAGCGCAATACCGGCGCAGTGATGGCCTCCATGTCCCGCACCAGGCTTCGCCATGCGGTTCGTCTCGCCGTTGCCTTGCACTCACTGCTAGTGCCGGGCGCTGCGGACGCCGCCAACGTCCACGCCTCCAGGGAACCAGCTTACTCGCTCACATTGAACGGCGACTGGTCGTTCAAATACATCGCGGGGCAGGACGCCGGCGCCGATGCGGAGTTCACGTCCGCGAGCTTCGATGCGTCGCGCTGGAACACCATCCCGGTGCCCGCCAACTGGGAAATCAAGGGCTTTGCCGAACCAATCTATGCGGATGAGCTGAAGGAAGGCCTGGGCCTGTACCGGCGAACATTCCGCGTGCCCGCGAGCTGGCAAGGCCGCCGCACATTCCTGCGCTTCGAAGGCGTCGCGTTTGGCTACGAACTGTGGATCAACGGCAGGAAGGCTGGCGCATCGAACGCCAGCGCCTTCAACCGCCACACCTTCGACGTCACCGAATTCCTGCTGCCGGGCGATGCCGCCAATACGCTGGCGGTACGCGTGACCACCAGGCCGCCGGGATACGAATTCGACCTGAACGACGACTGGTCCCTGTCCGGCATCTACCGGGACGTGACGCTGTTCTCCGTGCCCGCCGCGCATATCGCGGACCTGGCGACCAGCACCAAACTGCTGCCGAACGGCGCCGCCGAGTTCTCGGTGGATGTGGAGCTGAGCAAAGGTGAGGGCGAGGTGCGCGCCACGTTGATCGCGCCCGATGGCACAACCGCCGCGAATGCGCGCCTGCTGGCGCCGGCCGGCAAAGGTGGCGCGCGCCGCCACGCGGTGCTGCGCATCGCCAAACCCGAACTGTGGACGGCGGAGACGCCCGCGCTTTACCGCTTGCAGCTTTCGCTGTCGGACCAGGGGAAGACCGTGCACGCGGTGGATGAGCGGGTTGGGCTGCGCGAGGTCCGCATCGACGGCAAGGTGCTGCTGCTGAACGGGCGCCCGGTCAAGCTGCGCGGCGTAAACCACCACGACCTCGACCCGCTGCACGGCCGCGCCATCACCGAAGCACAGATGCGGGCCGACCTGGAACTGATGAAAAAGGCCAACGTCAACTTCGTCCGCACCTCGCACTATCCGCCCAACGTCCGCCTGCTGGAGCTGGCCGACGAAATGGGCTTTTATGTCATGGATGAAGTCTCCATCGGGCACGGCGAGAAAAACCTGGTGAAGCCCGAGTACCGGGACAACATCCTGGCGCGGGTGGAACCGACCATCGCGCGCGACAAGAACCGGCCTTCGGTGCTGATCTGGAGCATCGGCAATGAGAACCCGGTGACGGAGGTGGAGCTGGAAGCAGGGCGGCTGGCGAAGCAGCTCGATCCGTCCCGGCCCGTCACCTACCCGAAGATCGGCAGCTACTTCGCTGCGAACTACCAGAAAATTCCGGATTGGGTGGATATCCACGCGCCGCATTACCCAAGCAACGCGCGCCTGGTGGACTACGCGGCCACGCTCAAGCGGCCGACCATCGTCACCGAGTACGCGCACGCGCTGGGCCTGGCGACAGACCGCTTGCAGGAGCAATGGGAAACCATCCAGAACAGCCCGGTGCTCGCCGGCGGCGCCGTATGGCACTTCATGGACCAGGGCATCCTGAGCACCAGCGCCACGGCGGTGGATCCGTCCAAACCGACGCAATACGCGTGGCTCGACCGGACGCGCTACTACAACACGCATGGACTGGACGGCAGCGACGGCGTGGTGTACGCGGACCGCACGCCGCAAACGGACTACTGGCAGATGCGCAAAGTGTATGCGCCGGTGCGGTTCCTTGAGCAGAGCGCGCCGGTGAAGGCCGGGCGGCAGCAGGTAGCCATCACCGTGGAAAGCCGCTACGACTTCAGGCCGCTGCGCGGCATCGGCCTGCACTGGTCGCTGCAGCGCAACGGCAAGGAGATCGGCCGGGGCCGGGCGGGCGTGACGGCTGCGGCGCGCGGCAAAGAAGTTGTGCGGATCCCGCTGGACATCCCGGCCGGGGCGCAGGGCGACGTGCTGGCGCTGCAGCTGCGGGCGGTCGATGAAAGCGGCATGCAGATCAATGAGCGCACCGTGCGGCTCAATCTGCAAGGTAGTCTCCGCGCCGGCTGGCCCGCCGGATTGCCGCCGCAGGGCGAACCCGTCATCAGCGAGAGCGCGCACGGCATACAGGTCACCTTGCCCCAATGGGTGCTGACGGCGCAGCGTTCCTCGGGCGCGCTGACGATACGCGACCACGCAGGCAAGGTGCTGGTGGACGGCATTTACCCGCATTCCGGGCGCAAGCCGCTGATGGCGGAGGCCTTGCGCGCCAGGCAGTCGGGCCTCTGGCTGAAGACCACCCTCACGCGGCTGGAGAATCCGGTGGTCACGGCGCAAAAGCGAGACGGCAAGGTGCTGCTGGCCGTGTCGGGCGAGTATCCGCTGCCACCGGATGGCAAGGACGCACCCGCTGTGGCGCGCTCGCAGTCGCAGCCGTTCGACGATTTGATGCCGGGCGCACCGGGCGCCGCACCGCCTCCGGCAAGCGGCGGTGCTGGGGGCGCTGCAGTGCGAGATAGCCTGCGCGGCGGCTACCAGCTCGACATTGCCGCCAATGGCGCCATCACGGTCTCGTACGCATTTTCGCCCGTCGCTGCTTCAGGCCTGCTGTCGGAAGCCGGCCTGTCCGTGGTGGCGCCTGCGGGCGTGGACGAGTTCCGCTGGATCGGGCAGGGGCCGTACGCCGGCTATCCCGGCAAGGACATGCTCAATGAATTCGGGCTGTACCACCTGAACCGCGCGGACCTGCGCTTCCAGGGCAACAGGCGCGGCACCGAGCTGGCGCTGCTGAGCGAAAGCCGGGGCGCCGGTTTTGCGGTGGCCATGCAGCCCGGCGACGTCGCCGTGGAGCGCGACGGCGAGCGCACTCTGTTGAGCCACAACGCCTTCGTTGGCGGCTTGGGCAACAAGGGCACCACGCCGGAAGTGACTTACCTGGCGGAGAATAGCCCGCAGATCGCCGGCTCCTTTACGCTGGTGCCGCTGGTCCCGCTGGGGACGGGCTGGCCGCAGGCGCTGGTGCGCTGGTTCGGCGAGCCTGCGCCGGCCAGGGGCGTCTTCAAGCCGTTCTTCCACAGCTACGATCAATAGCCTTGCCAGGCAGGGCTTGCTGCGTCAGGACGCGGGGCTGGAAACGCGGATGCGGTCGCCGTCCGTTTGCACGTTCAGGCCGAAGCCCACGTGCAGCAGGCGCGCAAAGGCTTCCACATTGTGCGCGTCGAATACGCCGCCGATTGCGATGCGCGCGGCAGCGTCGTCCTCGATCACCAGCTGCCTGCGGCCGTAGCGGTTGAACTGGCGCGCCGCGTCGGCCAAGCTCACCTGGTCGAACACCAGCTTGCCCTGCAGCCAGCTCAAGCTGGCGCTCAACTGCTGGCTGGACTTCCGGGTCACCAGCACATTGGCGACATCGGCCACGGCGGCATCGTCGCGCGCCAGCACGGTGGCACTGCTGCGCGCGGTCTTCACCTGCACGCGGCCTTCCAGCACCGCCACGCGCAGCCGGTCGCCTTCGCGGAACAGTGAAAATTTGGTGCCCAGCACCGTCACGGTCTGCTTCCCGGCGTGGACCACGAAAGGCCGCTTCGCATCATGGGCGATGTCGAAAAAGGCCTCGCCCTGATCCAGCCATACCTCGCGCGTCTGCGGCGTCACGGCCGTGCGCAGCTGGGTGGCCGTGTTCAGCGTCAGGTGCGAGCCGTCGGCCAATGCCACCGATTCGCGCTGGCCGCGTGCGGTGGCGTAGCGCTGCGTATCGGATTTCCCGAAACCGCCAATCCCGCCAAGATCGGCCACCAGCACCAGGGCAAGTACGGCCAGGCTGAGGCCTGCGGCCGCGCGGTACACCGGCGGCCGCGCCATCCAGGCAAGGCGCGTGCGTTGCGGCGGTTCGGCCGCAAGGGCGATGGTGGGCGATTGTAGCGCGCGCAGGCGGTCGGCGCGGCGCCAGGCGCGGTCCAGGCGCAGGTAGGCCACGCGGTGGGCGGTCGATGCGTTCAGCCACGCGTCCAGCGCCTGCTGGCGCTCGGATGGCAAGCCGGCGTCGTTGCTGTCACGCTCGGCAATCCAGTCGGCCGCGCAGGCCTCGATGTGGTTCAGTTCCTCGGATTTCATTGTATGGTTCCTTCTTTGCGCGCCGCCGCCGCCGCAGCAGCAGCAGCGGCGCCGCCACCCAGCGCGGCCGCCTGCAGCGCCACCGCCAAGGCGCGCACGCCCTTGGACACCTGGCGTTCCACCGTGTCCTCGGTGATGCCCATGCGCGAGGCGACCTCGCGCTGCGACAGGCCTTCGATCTTGCGCAGTTCCACCACTTCGCGGCATCGGGCGGGCAGCAGGTTCAGTGCCAGCTGCAGCAGCCGCAGCTCGCTGCGCGCGGCCAGGTGGCGTTCGGGGCTCAGTTCATCGATGGTCGGCGCCAGCGTATCCATGTCGGCGAAGGTCTCGATCGAAACGATTTGCGCGCGGCGCGCCCGGTCGATCAGCAGGTTGCGTGCCGTCGACAAGACGAACGCCTGGGCCGACTCGGGCCGGCGCTGCGCGCAGCCGTCGTAGACGCGCGCATACACTTCCTGCCGCAAATCGGCGATCTCGCCAGCATCGCGCCAGTTGCGGCGCAAATAGCGTTCGAGCACCCCTTCCAGCGGCAGGACCTGTTCGACAAACCAGGCGCTTAATTCATCATCTTTCAATCCGACTCCTCGCATTTTAGCGGTACAGCCATCGTCCTATATCTTAAGACGAGGCGGTGAAAAAAATCCGGTATCCCACAACGAAATATATTTTTGAATTAAATTCATACCGGATTGCGGCGCGGGCTTCGTCTTTGTTTGGTGGAGACACCCTAAAAAGAAAGAAAACAATGAAACCGAAAACAACGATGAACCTCCTGGTTCGCCTGGCAGTGGCTGGCGCAGTGGCACTGTGCGCCGGCGTGCAGGCCCAGGAGCGCAATTTCGATATCGCCGGCGGTGAGCTGAAGGCCGCGCTGGATGCTTACGCGGCGCAGTCGGGCACGCAGCTGATCTACAAGATAGAGGACGTCAAGGGCCGCAGCACCAAGGGCATCAAGCGCGCGCTGTCGGCCGACGAGGCCTTGCGGCAGCTGCTCGAGGGCACCACGCTGTCGGTGCGGCGCGACGTTTCGGGCGCGCTGGTGATCTTTGTCGATGCGCCGCCGCCCAAACCGGCGAAACGCGCCGAGACCGAAGCGCCAGCCATCGACACCGTCGTCGTCAGCGCCACCCGGCGCCGCGAGCCGGCGCGCGAGGTGCCGATGCAGGTGAGCCGGCTGTCGACCGAAAAGCTGAGCCGCTCCGGCGCCAAGTCCCTGCAGGACTACCTGGACAACGAGGCCGGCGTGGACGTCAAAAGCACCGGCGGCCCCGGCATCGGCACCTTGACGATCCGGGGCGTCAGCACCGGCACCCAGACCATTTCCACCGTCGGCGTGTACATCGACGAGGTGGCCTTCGGTTCCAGCACCGCCTCGGCGAACGGCGCCCAGATGGCGCTCGACATGGCGCTGCTGGACCTTAGCCACATCGAGCTGCTGCGCGGTCCGCAGGGTACGCTCTATGGCGCCAGCGCGATGGGCGGCCTGCTCAAGTACGTGACCAACGAGCCGGACACCTTCGAGTTTTCCGGCAAGGTGGCGCTGAGCGCGTCGGGCACCCGGGACGGCGGCGCCGGGCATACGGCCAGCGCGGTCGTCAATGTGCCGCTGAAGGAGGATGTCGCCGGCTTTCGCATCTCCGCCTTCAGCGACCGCGCGGGCGGCAGCGTCGACAGCGCCGGTCCGGTCAGCCGCGAGAACAGCGACCGTGGCAAGACCAGCGGCGCCCGCGTCTCCGTGCTGCTCACGCCCACCAACCAGTTCAAGCTGCGGCTGACCGGCACCACCCAGGAAATCCGCCGCGACGGCACCGACTTCGTCGACTACAGCGCCGCCACCGGCAGGCCCGTCCAAGGCGAGAACATCCGGCGCTTGTACGCAGCCGAGCCCTATGGCGTCAGGATCGGCCTGTTGGCGGCGGACCTCGAGTACGACTTCGGCTGGGCGCGTCTCAACTCGATTACGTCGCGCCAGCGCGTGCGGTCGAGCGCCGTGATCGACCTCACCACCGGCTACGTGCCGCTGCTGGCAGGGTTTGGCATGAACCTGGACAGTACGACAGGAACAGTCAGGGTAGCGCTGGACAAGACCACCCAGGAACTGCGCCTGACGTCCAGGGCCGACAAACAGCTCGAATGGCTGGCCGGCTTTTACTACAACCACGAAAAAAGCAGCAATCGGCAACTGGTTGACAGCAAACTGCCCGGCGGCGCGCCCGGTCCGGATTTGTTGACGACGGCGATACCGGCCCAGTACCGGGAGGCGGCGCTGTACGGCGACCTGACCTGGAAGTTTGCCAACAGCCTGTCCGTGACGGGCGGCCTCAGGGTGGCGCGCAACAAGCAGGAGTACGTGCAGAATTCGGACGGCATGCTGGCCGGGGGGCGGCAAAGCATCGATGCCCATTCAGGCGACACCAGCCGCACCTGGCTGCTGACGGCGCGCTATGGCTTGACGCCGGCCAGCTCGGTGTATGTCCGCGCGGCCACCGGCTACCGTCCCGGCGGTCCGAACGCGGTGCTGAACGATCAGAATACCGGCGAGCAGACCGGACCTGCCGCGTTCCGGCCCGATACGCTGACCAGCTATGAGCTGGGCTACAAGGCGGATTTGCTGGGCAAGCGCCTGTCGGTCCAGGCGGCCGCTTTCAATCTGAACTGGAAAGATCTCCAGCAATACCGGCCGGTCAACGGCGTATCGGTGATCGTCAATGCCGGTGCGGCGCGCGTGCGCGGCGCCGAGCTGATGCTCGGCTACCGGCCCGACGCGCACTGGACGTTTTCCGGCAACGCAGCCTACCTCGATGCCGCGCTGACCGAGGATGCGCCCGGCCTGGGCGCCGTGGCCGGTGCGCGCCTGCCCGCCAGCGCGCGCTTCTCCGCCAGCCTGGGCGCCAGCTATGCGTTCGACCTGGCCGGCTTTGCCAGCTATGCCGGGGTGGCGCAGCGCTACGTCGGCGCGCGCAACGCTGGCTTCGCCGGCAGCGACGCGCTGCCGCTGTACCGCTTGCCGGCCTACGCGCTGACCGATCTGCAGGCGGGGATCGACTTCAAACGATACAGCCTCGCGCTGTTCGTGCGCAACGTGCTCGACAAGCGCGCGCAGCTGGCGGCAGACAGCACGGTGCAGGCGCTGGGCGGACCGGTCTGGATTTCGCTGGCGCGGGCGCGCACGCTGGGCGCCACCCTGACGGTGCCTTTCTAAGCCGCCCGGGCGGTTAGCCGAACTTGCGACGGCGTTGCCGCCGTCGGATCCACTTATCCATTTTTTATCTAAGGGCTACGCTCATGGACAATCACGTCTTGCATTTCGCTGCGCCGCCGCAGCCCATCGTTTCCAGGGCGAGCGGTTTGCTGGCCGGCTACGGCCTGCTGGTGCTGGTCATCGCCACCATTTTCAGCGCGCTGGACAAGCAGATCCTCGCGCTGCTGGCCGAGCCGATGCGGCAAAGCCTGGGCCTGTCCGACACCAAACTGGGCTTGCTGCAGGGTGTCGGCATTACCCTGTTCGCCGGCGTGGCGGCCGTGCCGCTGGGCTGGATGGCGGACCGCTACGGCCGCCGCACCCTGCTGGCCGCCTGCGTGCTGGTATGGACGGCCGCCACGGCGGCGTGCGGCCTGGCGCAGGACTTTACGGCCCTGTTCATCGCCGCCATCGGCCTGGGAATAGGCGAGGCCGGGCTGGCGCCCATCGTCTACGGGCTGATCCCGGAGATCGTGCCTGAGCGCCGCCGCGTGCTGGCCAACGGCATCTATACGCTGGCCGCCATCCTCGGGTCGGGCCTGGGCATGGCCCTCAGCGGCGCCCTGGTGCAGGCACTGGACAGTGTGCGTCTGCTGCTGCCGCCGGCCTTTCAAACGCTGGAGACGTGGCGCCTGGCCTTCCTGGCCGTGGCGCTGCCAGGCCCGCTGGTGGCGCTGGGAGTGCTGCTGATACGCCTGCATCCGCAGCGCAGCGGCGCCGATGCGCCGCCGGCGCGCGTCAAGCCTGTGCTGTCTGCCTATGTGCGCGCCCATGGCCGGACGATGCTGCGCGTGTTCGGCGGCTCCGGCATGCTGGCGCTGGGCATCGCCGCAGGCGCCAACTGGGCGCCCATCGTGGCGGCGCGCGTGTTCGGCGCCAGCACCGCCGAGGTGGGGCAGGGCATCGGTCTGGCCTATCTGCTGGGCACTGCCGCCGGGGCGGCGCTGGGCGCTACGGGCATACGCATGATGCGCGGACGTGCCGGGCTGGCCACGCCGGTCCGCGTGGTTGCCATCGGTTCGGCAGTGGCTGCGCTGGCGTCGGTGCTGATGCCGGTCGTGCACAGCGCCGGCGGTTTGTACCTGCTGTTCGGCATGCAGGTGGCTGCGCTGATCGCAGGCAGCGTGCTGGTGCCGACCCTGCTGCAGGACATGACCCCGGCCGAGCTGCGCTCCAGGCTGATCGCCATCGGCACTGGCGTGACCGTGGGCCTGTCGGCACTCAGCCCGGTGCTGGTCGGCGCGCTGTCCGATCTGCTGCACGGCAGCGCGCAAGGGCTGCTGATGGCCATGGCCGGCGTCGGCGCGGCCGCTTTCGTGCTGGGCGCCGTGGTGATGTGGACGGCCGAGAAGCCCTTTGTGCACACCGTCGAAAAAATCCACCCCGAGCTCGCGCTGCGCGGGGCCTGACCGCTTTACTGGAGACACCATGAACCAAGCAAACTTGAACGAAAAGACCGCCGCGCTGGACGCCCTGTTCCAGCCCCACAACCGCAGCGACGCCCCCGGCCTGGTGGTCGGCGTGGCGCAGCATGGGCAGCGCCTGTACCGGCGCGGCTTCGGCCTGGCCAGCGTCGAGCTGGGCGTGGCCAACACCGCCTGGACCCGCATGCGGATAGGCTCGACCAGCAAGCACTTCACTTGCCTGGCGGCGCTGCTGCTGGCCGAAGACGGCAAGCTCGATATCGACGCCAGCGTGCGCAACTATTTCCCCGCGCTGCCGCCGCTGCGGGGCGGGGCGACCCTGCGCCAGCTCATGACGCACACCAGCGGCTACCGCTGCTACGTGGACCTGGCCTCGATCGGCGACGGCATGGCCATCAAGCCGCGCGGCGAGGCCCTGGCCGCGCAGCTGCGCCAGACGGCGGTGAATTTCGCGCCGGGCGAGAAAATCCTGTACTGCAACGGCGGCTACCACCTGCTGTCGCTGGTGATCGAACAGGTTGCCGGCATGTCTTTCGAGCAGTTCCTGAAGGAGCGCATCTTCACGCCGCTGGGGATGACCGACACCGTCTCGGCGCCCAGCGATTTCGACATCCATCGCGGCATGGCCACCTTGCACGTGCCGCGCCCGCCCGAACAGGGCGGCGGCTGGCGCCTCGGCATCTTTCCGACCGAGGAGCTGCGGGGCGAGGGCGCCATGATCTCCACGCTGGACGACATGCTGACCTGGCTGGCGCATCTGCGCGCTGAGAACAAGACGGTGGGCAGCGCGGCCAGCTGGCGCCAGATGACCACCCGCGCCACGCTCAACAACGGGCTGGCGGCGCCGTACGGCCTGGGCCTGATGCTGCACGATTACCGTGGCGTGGATGTGATCCACCACGCAGGCGGCGTGGTCGGCGGCACCTGCCAGATGATCACGGTGCCCAGCCATGCGCTGGACATCATCATCATGACCAACGGCGCGCAGGCCAACCCCATGGACCTGGGCTACAGCATCATCGACGCCATGCTGGGCGACGCCTTGCCCTGCGCGGCCGGCGAGAAGGCGGCCGCCGGGCGCTTCCAGCCGATGCTGGGAACGCGCTACCACGCTGGCGCCTCGGGGCTGGTGTGCGGCTTTGTCGAAGCGCCGGACGGTAAGCTGGGACTGACCTTCCTGGACGGCATGCCGGTGCCGATGACGGAGCACGGTGCCGGCCTGCGCATCGGTTTCGAAGAGGTGGCCTTGGGCCCGCTGGAAGTGCCGGCTGCCGCGCTGGCGGCGGAGGGCCAGGAGGCGCCGCCCACGCTGACGCTCAGCGAGGGCGGCCATGCCGAGCGCTACGAGCGCCTGCCGGCCACGCCGCCGCCCCTGGCGGAAGTGGGCCAGGCTTTGCTGGGCCGCTACCACGCGCCCGACCTTGGAGCCGATGCGCTGATGCGCTTCGAAGGTGCCCAGCTGCGGCTGGAAGTATTCGGCGCGCACGGCTGCGACGTGATGGTGCTGGAAGCGTTTTCGGACCTGGTCTTCGGCCTGCGTTTCGGCGGCGAATACCCGCCCATGCGCGGCGTGCTCAGCGCCGAGCGCTCGGACGGCGCCGTCAAGGCGTTCCGCATCAACACGCACCGCACGCGCAACCTGCGCTTCGAGCGCCTGGCCGACTGAAGGGAGGCGCGATGAAATTCTTTATTGCCCAACTGGCCACCGAGACCAACACCTTCGCCACCACGCCGACCGGGCGCGGCGGCTTCGAGGAATGCGGCATTTTCCGGGGCGACGGCAGCCGCAAGGATCCCGCCGGCACCGGCGCCATCATGCATGCCTGCCGTTCGATGATGGAGGCCGACGGCCACCAGGTGGTTGAAGGCCTGTGCACGCTGGCCGAGCCGTCGGGCCGCACCGTGCGCGCGGTCTACGAGGAGCTGCGCGAGATGCTGCTGGCCGACCTGCGCGCGGCCCTGCCGGTCGACGCGGTGCAGCTGATGCTGCACGGCGCGATGGCGGCCGACGGCTACGACGACTGCGAAGGCGACTTGCTGGCGCGCGTGCGCGACATTGTCGGCCCCGGCGTGCCGGTGGGCGCCGAGCTTGACCTGCACTGCCATTTCACGGAACGGATGCGCGCGTCGGCGGATGTCATCATCGCCTTCAAGGAGTATCCGCACACCGATATCGCGGAGCGCGCGCGGGAGCTTTACCGCATCCTGGCCGACACGCACGCGGGGCGGGTGAGCCCGGTCACCGCCGTATTCGACTGCAAGATGGTGGGCGCGTGGCAGACCACGCGCGAGCCGATGAAGGGATTTGTGCAGCGCATGCAATCCTTCGAGGGGCGGGACGGCGTGCTGTCGGTGTCGCTGGGCCACGGCTTCCCGTGGGGCGACGTGGCCGATTCCGGCGCCAAGCTGTGGGTCGTCACCGATAACGACACGGCGCTGGCCGAAAAGCTGGCCGGGCAGCTGGCGCACGAGTTCTGGGAATTGCGCGAAACGGCGGGCGTGCAGGTGCTGCAGCTCGACGCTGCATTGAACCAGGCGTTGAACCTGTCCCTGGAGAAGACGATGGCGCAGAACGCCGGCCCTGTGGTGCTGGCCGACGTAGCCGACAACCCCGGCGGCGGCGCGCCCGGCGACTCCACCTTCGTGCTGCGGTGGCTGATCGAACGCGGCATCGGCAACGTCGCCATCGGCGCCTTCTGGGACCTGGGCGCGATCCAGATCTGCAAGGACGCCGGCGTCGGTGCGGCCATGGACCTGCGCATCGGCGGCAAGTGCGGCCCCGCCTCGGGCCAGCCGCTGGACCTGCGCGTGACCGTGCGCGCGGTGGTTGAAGGCCACAGCCAGAGCGCGGCGGCCATAGGCGGGCGGGTAGGGCTGGGCACCTGCGTCTGGCTCGAAGGGCCGAACCAGGTGCACATCCTGCTCGCGTCGCTGCGCGGCCAGATCTTCTCGCCCGAAGCCTTCACCGGCGTTGGCCTGAGCCTGGAGGACAAGAAGCTGGTGGTGGTGAAGTCCGCCATCCACTTCCACGCCGAGTTCGCGCCCATCTCCAGCGCGGTGCTCTATGCCTCAACCCCCGGCGCCATCGCACCCGACTTCGCGGCCCTGCCGTACCGGGTACGCAACCTCGATTACTGGCCGCGCGTCGCCCACCCGCACGCGGCTTGGCGCTGAACCACTAGAACGGACACTTCATGCTGAAACTTCGCAAACCCTATCTGCTTTTCCTCGGCGACGCCACTTCCGCCGTCACCGCCAAGACCGCCCTCGGCGTAGCCGAATGGTGCCCGGCCGACGTCGCCGGCGAGCTGCGCTTTGCCGGCGCCACCGTCAGCACCGGCAAGCCCGCCCTGAGCGTGGCGCAGGCCGCCGCCGCCGGCGCCGGCGCCGGCTCGCTGCTGATAGGCATCGCCCCCGCCGGCGGGCAGCTGCCGCCGCACTGGTTGCCGACGCTGATCGAAGCCGCCAATGCGGGCCTGGACATCGTCAGCGGCCTGCACACGCGCCTTCGCGCCATACCCGAACTGGTGGCCGCCGCCGCTGCGGCCGGCGTGCAGTTGCACGACGTGCGGCACGGCGACTGGCCGCGCGTCACCGGCACCGGCCGCAAGCGCGCCGGCCTGCGCCTGCTGACGGTGGGCACCGACTGCGCGCTCGGCAAGAAGTACACGGCGCTGGCGCTGGCCCGCTCGCTGCAGGCGCGCGGCGTGCCGGCCACCTTCCGCGCCACCGGCCAGACCGGCATCATGATCGCCGGCGCCGGCGTCGCCATCGACGCCGTGGTGGCCGACTTCATTGCCGGCGTGGCCGAGCAGCTCTCGCCCGACAACGCCGGCGGCCATTGGGACGTGATCGAGGGGCAGGGCTCCCTGTTCCATCCCGCCTACGCCGGTGTCAGCCTGGGGCTCCTGCACGGCTCGCAGCCGGATGCGCTGGTGCTGTGCCACGACCCGAGCCGCACCCACCTCGACGCCTTGCCCGATTTCCAGACCCCGCGCCTGGCCAACGCCATCGAGGTCTATCTGCAGGCCGGACGCCTGACCAATCCGGCCATCCGCTGCATCGGCATCAGCGTCAACTCGTCGTCGCTGGACGAGGCGGCGTGGCGGTCCTACCGGGACCGCGTCGAGGCCGAGCTGGGCCTGCCCGTGGTTGACCCCATCCGTGGCGGCGTCGAAGCCTTGACCGCCGCCATCGCACACCAACAGGAGAATAGTCATGACAATTGAATGCGCCATCGCGCTGGAAAGCTGGCACTTGCAGGAACCGTTTGAAATCGCCCGTGAGACCTTGACTGCCATCGACGTGCTGGTGGTGAGCCTGCACGACGGGCAGGGCAACACCGGCCGGGGCGAGGCCGCCGGCGTGTCCTACGACGGCGAGACGCCGCAGTCGATCGCCGCGCAGATCGGCGCCGTGGCGCCGCTGCTGCACGCCGGCGTGTCGCATGCGGAGCTTGCGCAATGGCTGCCGGCCGGCGGCGCGCGCAATGCGCTCGACTGCGCGCTGTGGGACTTGCGCGCCAGGCAGGCGGGCAAGCGGGCCTGGCAACTGGCCGGCCGCGGGCAGGCGGCGCCGGTGCTGACCGCCTACACCATTGGCCTGGGGACGGAGGCGGACGTGCGGCGCAAGATCCGCGCTGCGCGCCACTTCCCGCTGCTGAAGCTGAAGGCCGACGCCACCCGCCACGTCGACATGGTGCGCTTCGCGCGCGAAGAGCATCCGGAGGCGCGGCTGGTGATCGACGCCAACCAGGCCTGGAGCCGGCAATTGCTGGAACAGATCCTGCCCGAGCTGCAGGCCCAGGGCGTGGAGCTGATCGAGCAGCCCGTGCCCCGGGGCACGGACGCGCAGCTCGACGGCCTGAAATCGCCGATCCCGCTGGCGGCGGACGAATCCTGCACCGACCGCGGCTCGCTGGACGGCCTGGTTGGCCGCTATCAGTACGTGAACATCAAGCTGGACAAGTGCGGCGGACTCACCGAAGCGCTGGCACTGGCGCGCCGCGCCCGGGAAATGGGCTTCGAACTCATGGTGGGCAATATGGGCGGCACTTCGCTGGCCATGGCGCCGGCCCACCTGGTGGCCCAAGAGTGCACCTACGTCGACCTGGATGGACCGCTGCTGCTGCGGGAGGACCGGGCCGGAGCCATGCGCTACCAGGCAGCGCTGCTGGGCGCGGCGGAGGCCGAGCTGTGGGGATAGACTTTGAAAGCGCCGGCATGACCAGCCGTGATGACTGCATCGCGCGCGACGCACTGGATGCGCTCGCCCCGCTGCGCGCGCACTTCGATCTGCCCGGCGGGGTGATTTACCTCGACGGCAACTCGCTGGGCGCGGCGCCCGCCGCCGCCATGGCGCGCGCGCGGCAAGTGATCGCCCAGGAATGGGGACAAGGGCTGATACGCAGCTGGAACACGGCCGGCTGGTTCGAACTGCCGAAACGCCTGGGCGACCGGATCGCGCCGCTGATCGGCGCCGCCGAAGGGGAGGTGGTGGTGACCGACACCACCTCCATCAACCTGTTCAAGGCGCTGGCGGCGGCGCTGCACCTGCAGGCGCGCCGCCCGGAGCATGCCGGACGGCGCGTCATCGTCACCGAGCGCGGCAACTTCCCGACCGATATCTATATCGCGCAGGGCCTGTCGGCGTGGCTGGAGCGCGGCTACACGGTCAGGCTGGTCGATTCGGCCGCCGAACTGCCCGCCGCGATCGACGCCGCCACGGCCGTGGTGATGCTGACCCACGTGAACTACCGCACCGGCTACCAGCACGACATGGCGGCCGTCAGCGCCCGCGCCCATGCGCAGGGCGCGCTGACGGTATGGGACCTGGCGCATTCCGCCGGCGCCGTGCCGCTGGCGGTGGACGCGGACGGCGCCGACTTCGCCGTCGGTTGCAGCTACAAGTACCTGAACGGCGGTCCCGGCGCACCGGCCTTCATCTGGGTACCCCGGCGGCACCAGGCCGGGTTCACGCAGCCGCTGTCGGGCTGGTGGGGCCACGCAGCGCCGTTCGCCATGGCGCCCGACTTCGCGCCCGCCGCCGGCATCGGCCGCGCGCTGTGCGGCACGCAGCCCATGGTGTCGCTGGCGCTGGTGGAGGCCGGGCTGGACGTGTTCGCGCTCACCACGATGGCGGCGCTGCGCGCCAAATCGCTGGCGCTGACGGACCTGTTCATCGGCCTGGTGGAAACGCGCTGCGCCGGCCACCGGCTGGAGCTGGTCACGCCGCGCGAGCATGCGCGGCGCGGCAGCCATGTCAGTTTTACGCATCCGCACGGCTACGCGGTCATGGCCGCACTGATTGCGCGCGGCGTGATAGGCGACTACCGGGAACCGGCCATCATGCGCTTCGGCTTTACGCCGCTGTACACCAGCTTTGCCGATGTGTGGGACGCGGTGGAGATCCTGCGCCACATCCTGGAGCGGCAAGATTATGACGCCGCCGCCGAACGCGGCGCGGTGACGTGATGACGCGCGGCGGCAATGAGCAGTGGCACGGGGCGCGCATGGATTTCAGCACCTCGATGAGCTACGGCGACTACCTTGCGCTGGACAGCATACTCGCGGCGCAGCACCCGCTGTCGCCAGCGCACGACGAGATGCTGTTCATCGTCCAGCACCAGGCCAGCGAACTGTGGATGAAGCTGATGCTGCACGAACTGCACGCCGTGCGCGCCTCGGTGCGGCAGGGCGAGCCGGCGCCGGCCTGCAAGATGCTGGCGCGGGTGGCCCGCATCATGGACCAGCTGGTGCACGCGTGGGATGTGCTGGCGACCATGACGCCGCCGGAATACACGGCGCTGCGGCCCTATCTCGGCGCATCGTCCGGCTTCCAGTCCTTCCAGTACCGCGAGATCGAGTTCATCCTCGGTAACAAGAATCCGGCCATGCTGGCGGTCCATGCCAGCGTACCGGCCCGCCACGCGCTGCTGGAGCGGGAGCTGCACGCACCATCGCTGTACGACGAAGCGGTTCAGCTGCTGGCGCGCAGCGGCTTTGCCATCGCACCGCAGCGCATCGATGGCGGCTGGACCAGCCCCGCTGAAGCCGACAGCTCGGTGCAGGCGGCGTGGCTGGAAGTGTACCGCGACCCGTCCCGGCACTGGGCGCTGTACGAACTGGCTGAAAAGCTGGTCGACCTCGAAACCGCGTTCCGCCTGTGGCGCTTCCGCCATGTGACGACGGTGGAACGCATCATCGGCTTCAAGGCCGGCACCGGCGGCACGGCCGGCGCCAGCTACCTGCGCAAGATGCTGGACACGGTGCTGTTCCCGGAGCTGTTCGCGCTGCGCACCCAATTATAGAAAGAGAACGAAAGAGAGCATGGAATTCAGGATCAAGGAGCAAGACCCGCGCAGCGGCTGCGTCGCGGTTGGCGTATTCGAACTGGGGCGCCTGTCGGTGCAAGCGCGGGAGCTGGACGGCGAGGGCGCGGTCACGGCGGCGATGCGTTCAGGCGACATCAGCGGTAAGCCCGGTTCCACGCTGCTGCTGCGCGGGGTGGGCGGCATGGCGCGCGTGCTGCTGGTGGGGCTGGGTGGGCAGGGCGCGCAGGGCGCCGTAACGGAAGCCAGCTTCGGCACGGCGGTGCGGGCCATGCTGGCGGCGTTCGCGTCGCTGGGAACGGCGCAGGCAACGGTGGCGCTGTCGCTGGATGCGGTGGCGGGGCGCGGCCAGTCATGGGCCATCGGCTGCGTGGTGGCGGCCGCGCGCGACAGTGTGTTCCGCCGCGATGGATTGAAAAGCCGCAAGGAACCGCCCGCCGCCGGAGTGAAGCGCATCGTGCTGGCCGCGAAGCCGGACGCGCAAGCCAAGGCGGCACTGGCCCAGGCACTGGCCACCGCAAACGGCGTGGAGCTGTGCAAGGATCTGGGCAACCTGCCGGCCAACATCTGCACGCCGGCCTACATGGCCGAGGCGGCGCGCACGCTGGGCCGCGACTGGGGCACCGGCGTGCAGGTGCTGGAGCGCAAACAGATCGAACAGCTGGACATGCGTTGCCTGCTGGCCGTGGCCGACGGCAGCGATGTGCCGCCGCGCTTCATCATCCTGAAGCACATGGGCGGGAAGCCCCGGCAGGCGCCGGTGGTCCTAGTGGGCAAAGGCATCACCTTCGATTCGGGTGGCATTTCGCTCAAGGCGGGCGCCGGCATGGACGAGATGAAGTACGACATGTGCGGCGCCGCCGCAGTGCTCGGCGCCTTCCGCGCCATCGCCGAACTGGGCCTGCCGCTGAATGTGATCGGCCTGGTGGCAGCGTGCGAAAACATGCCTTCCGGGCGTGCCGTCAAACCCGGCGACATCGTCACCTCGATGAGCGGCTTGACCGTGGAAGTGCAAAACACCGACGCCGAAGGGCGCCTGGTGCTGTGCGACGCGCTTGCCTACGCGGCGCGCTTCAAGCCTGCCGCCGTGGTCGATATCGCCACGCTGACCGGCGCTTGCGTGTCGGCGCTGGGCCACCATCATTCCGGCCTGTTTACCCGCGACGATGCGGCGCACGACGCGCTGGCCGGCGAACTGCTGTCGGCCGGGCGCGCCAGCGGCGACCTGGCCTGGCGCATGCCGCTGGGCGACGCCTACCAGGAGCAGATCAAGTCCGAGTACGCCGACCTGGCCAACCTGGGCACCCCGGGCGCGGGCAGCATCACGGCGGCCTGCTTCCTGGAGAATTTCACGCGCGCCTACAACTGGGCGCACCTGGACATTGCCGGAAGCGCCTGGGGCGGGAGCGGAACCAAGGGCGCCAGCGGCCGTCCGGTGCCGCTGCTGGTGGCCTTCCTGCTGGCGCGGGCGCGCGCCTGACGGGCGGGCGAGGCCCGGCGGGCGCCGATACCCGTTTGGATATCGCGGCGTCGGAAAAGGTCATTGGACGCGAAATTTCGTCTGCGATATCGTGCATTCGGCCGAACACGGCTTAAAAAAACGATAAAAATATCGGAGACAAAAATTGACCAAGACCTTATCGCTATGGGGCGCGTGCGCCTTATTGGCCTCTTCCGTGCTGTCCACTCACGCAACGAACGCCGCCGCGCAGGCAGCGCCTGCGCCCGTCACGTTCCAGAACGCCGCCGTCCACGATCCCTCGGTGATCAAGTCCGGCGGCACCTACTATGTGTTCGGTTCCCACCTGGCGTCGGCCAAATCCACCGATCTGATGCGCTGGCAGCAGATCACCGATTCCGTCAGCGCCACCAACAAGCTGTTCCTGAACGGCTCCAGCAACGTGTACACGGAACTGGCCGAGACCTTCAGCTGGGCGCAGACCACCACGCTGTGGGCGCCGGACGTTATCCGCCTGGCGGACGGCAAGTACTACATGTACTACAACGCCTGCAAAGGCGATTCCCCGCGCTCCGCGCTGGGCATTGCGGTGGCGGACAATATCGAAGGCCCGTACGTGAACAAGGGCGTGATCCTGAAGTCCGGCATGTGGGGGCAGGCCAGCCATGACGGCACAGTCTACGACGCGCTGAAGCACCCGAACACCGTCGATCCGAACGTGTTCTTCGATAACGGCGGCCGCCTGTGGATGACATACGGCTCCTACTCCGGCGGCATTTTCATCATGCAGATGAATCCCACCAACGGCATGCCGCTGCCGAACCAAGGCTACGGCAAGCGCCTGATAGGCGGCAACCACGCGCGGATCGAAGGCGCATACGTGATGTACAGCCCCGTCACGCAGTACTACTACCTGTTCACCTCATTCGGCGGGCTGGACGCGGCCGGCGGCTACAACATGCGCGTGGCGCGCGCCACCTCGCCGGACGGTCCGTATCTGGACTCCCAGGGCGTCAGCATGGCCAACGTCAAATCGGACCCTGCCAAGCCGCTGTTCGACGACGCATCGATCGCGCCCTACGGCGTGAAAATCATGGGCAATTTCCTGTTCGAGCGCAGGATAGGCGACGCCGGCACGGGCATCGGCACCGGCTACGTATCGGCCGGCCATAACTCGGCCTATTACGACGCGGCCACCGGCAAGCACTTCCTGATTTTCCACAGCCGTTTCCCCGAGCGCGGCGAACAGCACGAAGTCCGCGTGCACCAGATGTTCATGAACGCCGATGGCTGGCCGGTGGTGGCGCCGTACCGCAACACCAATGAAACCCTCGCCACCGTGCGCCGCGAATTCGTCCTCGGCGACTACATGTTCGTCAACCACGCCAAGGATATTTCGGCCACCATCAAGAAGTCCAGGCTCATCACGCTCAACGTGAACGGCACGGTCAGCGGCGCGGCCTCCGGCACCTGGACGCTGACCGGCACCAACCGGATCGAGATTAGCCTGCCCGGCTCGTCGCCCTTCAAGGGCGTGTTCCTCAGCCAGTGGGACGAAACGTCGAAGAGCTACGTGATGACGTTTTCCGCCACCTCGCGCGAAGGCGTTTCCATCATGGGCAGCCGCCTGATTCCCCGCACCGACGCGCAGGTGACGGCGGCCATCTATAACGAACTCAGTCTCGGCAACACCAGCGCCGTCACCGGCAATCTGACGCTGCCGACCGTCGGCGCGCGGGATGCGGTGATACGCTGGACATCGTCGAATCCGGCTGTACTGAGCAATACGGGCGTGGTCACCAGCCCGGCCAGCGACGTCACCCTCACGCTGACGGCCACCATCACCAAGGGAGCCTCGACTGTCGTCAAGACCTTCACCGTCACGGTCCGCAAAATAGGCGGCATGCTGGCCCACTATGCGTTCGACGGCAGCCTGGCCGATTCGACCGGCACTTTCGGCGCCGGCAGCGTCATCGGCGCCAAAATCGATATCGCCGGCGGCAGCCTGGCTTACGAGGCCGGCATGAAAGGCAGCGCCGCCGTGTTCAACGGCGCCAGCGGCGTGCGCCTGCCCAACGGCCTGATCTCGACCAACAACTACACGGTGGCCATGTGGCTCAAGCCGGCGCAGCTGACGGCGTTCACCACCACCTTCTTCGGCGCCAGCAGCGGCGATTCGTGGATCAGTTTCCTGCCGAAAGGGCATGACGGCGTCGGCGGCGCCAGCATGCTGTGGTCGGGCACCGCGTGGTACGACGCCGGCCTGGGCATGAACATCCCCACCGGCCAGTGGTCGCACGTGGCGCTCACCGTCAACAACGGCGCGGTCGGCGTATACGTCAACGGCGTGAAGCGCTACAGCGGCGTGAATTTCCCGAACGTGTTCACCACCACCAGCGGCGTGTTCGCGCTGGGCGTGAACTGGTGGGACGTGCCTTACAAAGGCTCGATGGACGATCTGCGCATCTACGGCTCGGCGTTGACCGATGCGGAAATTTCCAGCCTCGCGCGCTGAATCAGGGAGAAACAACATGACTAAAATGCTGAAAAAGATGATGCTGTCCCTGCTGCTCGGAGCCTGTTCCGCCAGCGCCTTCGCCGGCGTGATCAACTTCGACGATTTATCCGGCGACTTCACGCAATCGATCGCCGGCGGCTACCAGGGCCTGGTCTGGGACAATATGGGCTCGATCCGTTCGGATGCCTTCCCGGGCAGCGGCTACGAGGCGGGTACGGTTTCGCATGCCAACGCGGCCTACAACCGCGATGGCGGCACGGCGGCGATTTCCAAGGCGGGGGAGGGCACCTTCGACTTCGTCGGCGCGTTCTTTACCTCCGCCTGGTTTGAGCAGGAACTCGCGTTCGAGGGCTACCGCAATGGCCAGTTGCTGCACTCGACGGCGGCGTCCTTCGTCATCGACACCATCACACCCCTGTGGGTGCAGCTGAACTGGGGCGGCATCGACACGCTGGTCATTTACAACAGCAGCGGCACCCAGTGGGCCATGGATGACATGGTGGTCCCGGAGCCGCCGTCGCTGGCGCTGTTCGGCGCGGCCGCGATGGGGCTGATGCTGGCGCGCCGCTGGCGCCGCCACTGAAATCCGTTTGTATCCCAGTGTATCCCGCCCGTGTGCGGATACACTGGGAGCGCATACGGACATCTGCCCGACACAGCGGCGCGGTGTAATTGCAAGCATCGACAATATCCATAGACGAGGCATGCAGATGAAACGTGTTTACCTGGCGCTGATCGGCAGCGTGGCGGCCACCCTGGTGGCGATAACGGCGGCCGGCGTGTCCGCCGCACCTGCGGAACCATTCCGCAGCAAATTGCCAGTGGAGGGCACCGCGCCCGGCTTCGACGGCGCCGTCACCTGGCTCAATTCGGCGCCGCTCACGACCAGGCAGCTGCGCGGCAAAGTGGTGCTGGTCGATTTCTGGACCTATTCCTGCATCAACTGCATCCGCACCGTGCCCTACGTGCGCGCCTGGGCCGACAAATACAAGGACCAGGGCCTGGCCGTGGTCGGCGTGCACTCCCCGGAGTTCAAGTTCGAGCAGGACCTGACCAATGTGAACGCCGCCGTGGGCCGCTTCAAGATCGACTTCCCGATCGCCGTGGACAGCAACCACGCCATCTGGCAGGCCTGGGGCAACCGCTACTGGCCGGCCTACTACCTGGTGGATGCCAACGGCAAGATCCGCTACAAGCAGTTCGGCGAAGGCGACTTCGACAAGATGGAACGCGCCATCCAGTCGCTGCTGGCCGAAGCGCGCGGCAGCGCGGTCGACATGGGCCTGGTGAATCCGCCCGCCGCTGCCGAACAGGCGGCGCCCGATCTCGGCAACATCCGTTCCGGCGAGGCCTACATCGGCTACCGCCAGGCGGCCAATTTCAGCTCGGCCGAACGGGTGCGCGAAGACCGCCCGCAGCAGTACTCCGTCGGCGCGCTGCGGTTGAACGAGTGGGGCTTGTCCGGGCAGTGGACGGTGGGCGCCGAGAGCGCGGCGGCCGGCCAGCCGGATGCCGGCATTGCGCACCGCTTCAGCGCGCGCGACCTGCACCTGGTGGCCGGGCCGGGCAAGGCCGGCGCCAGCGTGCGCATCAAGGTCACGCTGGACGGCCAGCCGCCGGGCGCGGACCATGGCGCCGACATCGACGCCGAAGGTAACGGCGTCATCTCCGCCACGCGCCTGTACCAGCTGGTGCGCCAGTCCGGCAAGGTGCGCGAGCGCCGGCTCGAGATCCGCTTCCTGGACAAGGGCGCCGAGGCGTATGCATTCACCTTCGGCTGATCCGGGGCACGGCCGTTCGCGTAACACGCAAGCGGCCGTGCGTCAGCCAGAGTAAGCCAGACCTGAACGAGTCACCAAGTTGATTGTTCGTGCATGATTTCACTCACGTTTCTCGACTAATATATTAGTGTGCTAAACAGTGAAAGCCGCCCAGCGGCCGGGCCTCGTGAAAAAATTCATCGCCATCCTGATCGCCGCCGCTTGCTGCAGTGCGGCCGCCATCTGCGCCGCAGCCGAAGACTTGCGTCCCGCCTTCCTGCTGACCGCCTCGCCGTCGCGCGAGGCGCAGGACTTGTCCGGGCAATGGACCTACTCGAAAGACCTGTACCGCACAGGCCTGAACGACATCAACGGCTGGGTCGCCAAGTCGCGCATGCAGCGCTACCGCGACCTGGACGTGGCGGCCCTGGAAGCCAGGGGCGGCACCGACTTCTTCGAGTTCGACCTGGACCGGGGTCCGGCGATCGCCGTGCCCGGCGCCTGGAACGCGGCCAGGCCCGAGCTGCGCTACTACGACGGCCTGATCTGGTTCCAGCGCAAGTTCCAGTCCAGGCCGCTGAACGGCGGGCGCGCCTTCCTGCGCTTCGAGGCGGTGAATTACCGCGCCTACGTCTACCTGAACGGCAAGGAGATCGGCCGCCACGAAGGCGGCTTCACCCCCTTCGTGCTGGAAGTGACGGACGCGCTGCGCAACGGCGAGAACCGCCTGTCGGTGGGCGCCGATTCCAGCCATGACGCCCAGTCCATCCCCACCGTCATCACCGACTGGGACCTGTATGGCGGCATTACGCGCCCGGTGCGCCTGGTGTACACGCCGGCCACCTTCATCGACGACGCGACCCTGAACCTGAAGCCCGACGGCCGCATCGCCGGCGAAGTGCGCCTGCAGGGGCCGCAGGCGGCGCGCCAAAAGGTCAGCGTGGCGATAGGCGGCCTGGCCACGGTCAGCGCAGTCACCGACGCCGGCGGCCGCGCCGTGTTCGACATCGCCGCGCCGGCCGGGCTGCAGCGCTGGTCGCCGGACAGCCCCAAACTCTACGACGTGCGCTTTGCCGCCGGCGATGACGCCGTGCGCGACCGCATCGGCTTCCGCACCATCGCCGTCAAGGGCAGGCAGATCCTGTTGAACGGCAAACCCATCTTCCTGCGCGGGATTTCGCTGCACGAAGAGGAGTTCGGCCCCAACCCGGCGCGCAACATCACCGAGCCGGCCGCGCGCGCGCTGCTGCACGAGATCAAGCACGGCCTGAACGGCAATTACGTGCGCCTGTCCCACTATCCGCACTCGGAAGTGACGCTGCGCCTGGCCGATGAAATGGGCCTGCTGGTGTGGAGTGAAATTCCGGTCTACTGGAGCGTGGACTGGGAAAACCCGGCCGTGCTGCGCAAGGCGCTGGCGATGCAGGCCGAAACCATCTACCGCGACCGTAGCCGCGCTTCGGTGGTGATGTGGAGCGTGGGGAACGAAACGCCGGTGTCGGCGCCGCGCACGCGCTTCCACGGCGCCATGGCCGACAACGTGCGCGCCCTCGATCCCACCCGCCTGGTCAGCGCGGCGCTGCTGGTGGAGCGCCGCAAGGTCAACGGCGAGGACGTGACGGCGATCGACGACCCGCTGGCCGACAAGCTGGACGTGCTGGCGGTGAACACCTACGCCGGCTGGTACGGCAGCGACACGCTGGACGCGCTGCCCGGCCTGAAGTGGCAGGTGCCGCCGGACCGGCCGCTGATCCTGTCCGAATTCGGCGCCGACGCGCTGGCCGGCTACCGCAATGACGGCAACAAGAAGTTCACCGAAGAGTACCAGGCCGGGTACTACCGCAGCACGCTGGCCATGGCTGACGCGATTCCGACCCTGGCCGGCATGTCGCCGTGGATACTGAAGGACTTCCAGTCGCCGCGCCGCGAGCACCCGGTATTCCAGAACGGCTGGAACCGCAAGGGGCTGCTCTCTGAAACCGGGGTGCGCAAGCAGGCCTTCGGCGTGCTGGCGGACTACTATCGCGGCAAGGCGGGGAAGTAGCTTGATCGGTTGCCGGATCTTTAGTCAAAAGATTGATCGCTCCGATCAATCTTTGTCGAATATCCTATGGCCATGCAAGGCCATAACTATTCGACACAAGGAGACGTATCAGATGAATGCCTCGAAGCTGCACCGCTGTGTGACCGGTGCGCTCGCCGCCGGCCTGTTCCCGCTGGCGCTGACCGTATCGGCCCAGGAGGCGCCGGTGGCGCAGGAAAAGGGGCCGGCGCCGGCCGACGCCATGCTGCACGCGCTGGCGGTGACCTATCCCACGCCGTACCGCGCCATGGAAACGGCCGAAGTGAAGGCGGTGCTGGACCGCGTGTTCGACTACCTGGAGCGGACCACGCCGGCTGAACTGATCAACAAGACCACCGGCGCGGCCGTCACCGACCTGTCCCGCGCCGATCCGGACACGGTGCTCAAGCCGGGCGACTTCCGCCTGACCAGCTACGAGTGGGGCGTGACCTACCTGGGCATGCTGGCGGCGGGCGCCGCCACCGGCGACAAGCGCTACACCGACTACACCGTGAAGCGCCACCAGCTGCTGTCGCAGCTGACCAAGGCCTACTACCCGGCGGTGAAGGCCGATCCGAAGAACGCGCACGCGCCGATCAAGAGCTTCCTCAACCCGCACGCGCTGGACGACGCGGGCGCGCTGTGCCACAGCTTCATGAAGGCCAAGCTGGGTGGATCGCCGGTCGACTACGGCCAGATGATCGGCATCTGCGGCGACTTCGTCACCAAGCAGGAATACCGCCTGAAGGACGGCACCCTGGCGCGCGGCGGCCCGGACGGCAAGGGCGGCGTGAAGATGCGGCCGCTGCCGGACACGCTGTGGCTGGACGACATGTTCATGGGCGTGCCCACCATGGCCTACCTGGGCGCGGTGACGGGCGAGCGCAAGCACTTCGACGACGCCGGCAAGCAGGTGCTGCAGTTTTCCAAGCGCATGTTCAATCCGCAGCTGGGCATCTACATGCACGGCTACGTGGAAGGGTTGCGCGACCACCCGGAGATGCACTGGGCGCGCGCCAATGGCTGGGCGGTGATGTCCATGGTGGAGATCCTGGAAGTGCTGCCGAAGAATCACAAGCACTACAAGGCGGTGCTGGACCAGCTGCGCGCCCACATCAAGGGCCTGGCTTCCTACCAGACCCGGGACGGCTTCTGGCACCAGCTGATCGACCGCCCGGACACCTACCAGGAAACTTCGGCCACCGCCATCTACGCCTACGCCATCGCGCGCGCCGTCAACCGCGGCTACGTCGATGCGCAGATGTACGGCCCGATGGCCAACCTGGCCTGGAACGCGGTGGCCAGCAAGGTCACGGCCAACGGCCAGATCGAAGGCATCTGCGTCGGCACCGGCATGGCGTTCGACCCGGCGTTCTACGCCTACCGCCCCACCAGCGTGAAGGCGGCGCACGGCTACGGCCCGGCGCTGCTGGCCGGCGCCGAGATCATCGAGTTGAACAAGAAGTACAAGTTCGGCCTCAACGACAGCGGCTTGATGTACCAGGGACCGCGCCAGTAAGTAGTAGGCAGTAGGCCGTAAGCAGCACGCGGTCCCCGTCCGCCGTCACAGTTCCAGCACTAGGCGGCCGGGCGGACCCGCCCATGAGACACAGGTGCACATGCCTGCCGTTCTCATGGCCGGCGTCAGGCACACGTCGCGGTGCAGCGGCTGGCCTTCCAGTACCTGCGCGTAGCAGCTGCCGCATTCTCCCCGTTTGCATTCGTAGGACACGAAAACGTCCGCCGCGATCAGCGCGTCCAGTATCGACGTGCCGGGCCGCACCTCCACCGTCATTTGCGACAGCGCCAGTTCCACCGTCAGCGGCGCGTCGTCCTGCTGCGCGCGCGGCCCGAAGCTTTCGAAGCGCATGGCGCCGGCCGGCCAGCCCAGCCGCGTCCCCGCGTCGGCCAGCGCCTGCAGCAATGCCGCAGGGCCGCAGGCGTAGAAGCGGGCGCCGGCGCTGTAGGGGCCGAGCAGCGCGTCCAGGTTGGCCCGTCCGGATTCTTGCGACACGTGCGGCACGATGGCGCCCTGCGCAATGCCGCGCAGTTCGTCCATCAGCACCAGCTTGTCCGCGCTGCTGGCCAGGTAGTGCAGTTCGAAAGGCATGTCCAGCGCGCCCAGTGCGTTCGCCATCGACACCAAGGGCGTGATGCCGATGCCGCCCGCGATCAGCAGGATGCGCGGCTGCGGCGGCCGCGCCGCCAGCCCTGCCGCGTCCAGAGGAAAGCTGTTGAAAGGGCCGCTCACGCCGATGTCGCTGCCGGGGCCGAATTCGTCGTGCAGGCAGCGCGAGCCGCCCTTGCCGTGCTCCTCCCGCTGGACGGCGATGCGGTAGCTGTCCGCCTGGCCCGGCGTGCCGATCAGCGAGTAATGGTTCTCGTACGCGCTGCCGTCGGCCGCAGCGAAGCGCAGCAGAATGTGGGCGCCGGGCTGCCAGTCCGGCAGGGTGGCGCCGTCCTTGCGGCGGATCTGGAACTCCTTGACGGCGGCGCCCAGCGAGGCAACCCTGGCGATAACGTGGTCCATGGCGCCCGCCTCAGGACGGAGCGGCCGGGTTGAAGGGGGAGGCGTCCAGGTATTCCCACTCCAGCGGCTGCGGCGTGTCGCGCAGTATCCATTGCTCCACCTTGAACTCCCAGTAGCGGCGCGTGCCCCCGGTTTCGTTGTGCGGATCGTCCTGGTCCCAGTGCACCGATGCAGTGCCGGTCAGCTGCAGCAGCTGGCCGTGCACGAAGTCCGGGATGCACAGCCCCGCGCGCGGGTCGGCGGTGAAATTGCCGAGCGTGTTGAACAGGCTGTTGCCGTGGTAGTCCGGAATGCGCAGCGTGGTGTCGTCCACCATCTTCACGAAGCCGGGAACGCCGCCGCGGTGCGATGCATCGGCGCCGCTGCCCGCGTGGCGGCTGGCCACGAACACGGTATCGGCCTGATTGATGATCTCTTCCACCGTGCCGCGCAACACCGTGCCGTGCGCCGCCTGCACCGGCAGCGCAGGCTCGCCCAGCTGGCGCAGGTGGCGGCGCTGGATGTATTTCGGACAGTTGGGGTAGGCCTCGCGGATCGCCACTTCGGCGCCGCGCCCGTCCAGATGCCGCACCGTGCCGTTGACGCGGTAGCGGCGGCGCGAGCCCAGTTCGATGAACAGCATGCCGAGGTCGGGCTGCACGTTCCGGTTGTCCGGGTTCGCTATGTTGCCCCACAGCGGGTCGGCCAGGTCGCGCTCTTTTTCCGGCACGTCGATCAGGATGGCGCGGCCGCTGTCGGTGTGCACGAAGCCGGGCTTGCCGAACACCAGCGAGGACCACAGCTTGCCGTCCGCATCGGCGCTGGCCAGCACCGCCATGAACTGCTTGGCGATGAAGGGGCGGGCGCCGGCAATCACGGTGTCCGTCAGTACGGCGATATTGCGGTCCGCTATCGCGGTCTCGCCGGCGTTACGCTGGACTGCGCGTTCGCCCGCGTGGAAGAAATTATGGTCGTTCATGGCGTTCTCCCATCGGTATGATTGCTGTTGATGCTATTGTGCGAAATAATCCGCCAAACAAGAATGGGCGTCCCGCGCAAATCACTATTTCGCCAGGAGTAAGGAATGGATCAAGTCCACTTGATGAATGTCTTCGTCGCCGTCGGGGAGGAGGAGAGTTTTGCCGCGGCGGCGCGGCGCCTGGACCTGTCCCCGGCGGCGGTTACCCGCGCCGTGTCGGCGCTGGAGGAGCAGCTGGGCGTGAAGCTGCTGCTGCGGACCACGCGCAATGTCCGCATGACCGAGGCGGGGCGGCGCTATATGGACGACAGCCGCAATATCCTGGCCAGCATCGCCGAGGCGAACGAGGCGGCGGCGGGCGTCAACTCGGCGCCCAAGGGCAACCTGTCGGTCACCGCGTCCGTGCTGTTCGGCAAGTCTTTCATCATGCCGTGCATCGTGCGCTTCCTGGAGAAGTATCCGGAGGTGGAGGTGTCGGCCTATTTCCTGGACCGCGTGGTCAACCTGGTGGACGAGGGGATCGACGTGGCGGTGCGCATCGGCCACTTGCCGGACTCCAGCCTGAAGGCGCTGCGGGTGGGGCAGGTGCGGCGCGTGCTGTGCGCTTCGCCCGAATACCTGGCGAAAAACGGCGTGCCCCAGCATCCGGCCGACCTGCTGCGCCACACGATCATTGCGGCCAGCGGAATTTCGCCGCGCGTGGAATGGAAGTTCGGCGCGGTGGACGATCCCACCATGGTGCGCATGCGGCCGCGCCTGATGGTCACGAGCAATGATTCGGCCATCGACGCGGCCGTGGTGGGGCTCGGCATCTGCCGGCTGCTGTCCTACCAGATCGCCGACCAGCTGAGCGATGGCCGCCTGAAAATCATCCTGGCCGAGTACGAGGAAGCGCCCTGGCCGGTGCACGTGCTGCACCGGGAGAGCAAGTTCGGCTCGTCGAAGGTGCGCAATTTCATCGACCTGCTGGTGGAGCATCTGCGCGCGCACCAGCATTTGAACCTGCCGCTGTCGTTTCCCGCAGCGAAATAATCAATTGATTCCAGCGTCGTTTCTCTCTGCTGGATTGGTCCCTAGAATGGTTTCATCCGCTGCACGACGCGGCGGTAGAACTGACCGATTGACCAACCAGGCAACCAGAGGGAAATACCATGAAAGCTGCGATCATCATCCTGTCCGATCCTAAAGCCGGCGAAGAGGCTTTGGGGCGCATGTTCAACGGCCTGGCGGCCGCTTACGACTTCAAGCAGAAGGGCACCGAAACGGGCATCTATTTCCAGGGCACCGGCACCCGCTGGCCCGGCGTGCTGGCGGCGGACAGCCACCCTATCCACGCGCTGTACAAGGAAGTGGAAGACAAGGTGGTCGGCATCTCCTGCGGCTGCGCCGACGTGTTCGGCGCGCGTGAAGAGGTGGAGAAGGCGGGCTTCGACCTGATCACCGACAACAGCGTGCCCGGCACGTCCGGCCTGCCCAGCATCGCGCAGATTTCGGCCGACGGCTACACCGTCTTCATCTTCTGAGCGGGGGAGCGCCGTGAACACTCCCCGCACGCTCGGCCGCGCCGCTGCCGCGTTCAGCCTGGCCCTGCTGGCGCAGGCGGCGCACGCCGCTCCTGCCGCCGCCGCTACCGCCAATGCCGCCAATGTCGCCAGCACGGCCGGCGTCAGCTACCGCACCGTGAAAGTCGACGGCGTGAACATCTTCTACCGCGAAGCGGGGCCGAAGAACGCGCCCGCGCTGCTGCTGTTGCACGGCTTCCCGACTTCCTCGCAGATGTACCGCAACCTGATCCCGCTGCTGGCCGACCGCTACCGCGTGATCGCGCCTGACTATCCGGGCTACGGCCAGAGCGACATGCCGCCGATGGACAAGTTCAGCTACAGCTTCGACAACCTGGCCAGCATGGTGGGCAAGTTCACCGAGGCGGTCGGCGTGTCGCGCTACGCGCTGTACGTGCAGGATTACGGGGCGCCGATCGGGTTCCGCCTGGCGGCCGCGCATCCCGAACGCGTGAGCGCCATCGTGGTCCAGAACGGCAATGCTTACGACGAAGGCATCGCGCACGAATTCTGGGACCCGATGCGGGTCTACTGGGCCGACAAGACGGAGGCCAACGGCGCGAAACTGCGGCCGCTGTTCGAACTGCCCGCAACCAAGTGGCAATACCACGAGGGCGCGCGCGACGTGCAGCGTGTCAGCCCGGACGCCTGGACCGTGGACCAGGCTTATATGGACCGGCCGGGCAACAAGGACATCCAGCTCGAAATGTTCTACAGCTACGGCAGCAATCCGGCCAGGTATCCCGAATGGCAGGCCTACTTCCGCAAGCACCAGCCGCCGATGCTCATCGTCTGGGGCAAGAACGACAAGATATTCCCGCCGGCCGGCGCCCATCCCTACCTGCGCGATTTGCCGAAGGCCGAGCTGCATTTTCTGAACACCGGCCACTTCGCGCTGGAGGAGGACAGTGCGGCCATCGGCGGCTTGATGCGCGCCTTCCTGGCGCGCACGGTGAAAAGCGCGAAGTAGCTGCAGCGGGCGGCCTCCTATGCCGCCTTCGCCGGCGCGACGAAGGCCACGCATTCCTCGAACGAGCGCAGATCCATATCGACGGCGGAGCCGATGCCGGGCACCGGTCCCGCCATCTCGTCGGCCGGCAGGCGGATGGCGGCCAGCAGCGCTTGCGGCAACAGGGTGCGCAGGGCGGCGACGGCCTGCCGCCAGGCTTCCAGTTCGTCCGGCAGCGGGGTGGGGATGAAGACCGTGGAGATCAGCTCCGCCTTGCTGGGGTCGTGCTCTTCGTAGGGCAGGGGCAGGGCCACGCTGCGCGCGTCGATGCCGGCTTCGCGCAGCGCGCGCGCCAGCAGCTCGCTGACCACCTCGTCGCGTTCGGACTGCAATCCGGCGCACAGCACGATGGAGCGCTGCGGAACGTCGAGCGATCCTTGCCAGCGTCCCAGGCGCGCTTCGCGCAGCCGGCGCAGGTGGGCGCCCACGTTGGCGTCCAGCAGCGAAACGTGGCGCCGGCGGTGGCGGCCGGAGGGCGCCGTGCCGCTCGGCGCCAGGGTTTCCGCCACTTCCGCCACCGTGCAGCGGAAGTGGTCCTGCTGCGCCGCGTCGATCAGCCCGAGCCGCAGCTCGGTGGCGGCCAGGCCCAGGCCGGGGATCAGGATCTGGTCGCAGTAGCGCGCGAAGCTGGCGCGCCGCAGCAGGGCGCCGGCGTCGCGCAGGATGGCGCCGGTCTCGCCGGACAGCGCGCGCTGGAAGAAGCGCTGCGCGGCCGTCACGTCGGGCGCCTGGCCGAACAGGATGGCCAGCGGCTCCAGCGCGCGCACGTGGCGCCCGGCCACCACCAGGCACACCGTCAGCGGCGTCGAGATCAGCAGCCCGGCCGGGCCCCACAGCGTGCCCCAGAACAGCGCCGAGACCACCACGGCCAGCGGCGACAGGCCGGTGCTGTGCCCATACACCTTGGGCTCGATCACGTGGGCGACCAGCAGTTCGAGCACGCCGAATATGGCAAGGCAGGACAGGACCAGGCCCCAGCCGGGATCGACGGCGGCGGCAAAGCAGGCGATTGCCGCGCCGGCGGCCAGCGCGCCCACGTAGGGCACAAAGCGCAGCACGCAGCACAGCGTGCCCCATAGCAGCGCGTGCGGCAGGCCGGCTGCCCACAGGGCCAGCCCGATGGCGGCGCCGAAGCTGGTGTTGACGACAAACTGGCAAAAGAAGAAGCGCGACACGCCGCGCGTGGCGTCGGCCAGCGCGCGCACCGTGCGGCTCACGTCGGCCTGGCCGGTGAGCCGGATCAGGCGGTCCTGCAGCGATTCGTGTTCCAGCAGGATGAACATCAGCAGCACCAGCACCAGGCCCGCCTCGCCCAGCGGTCCCCACAGCAGTGCGGCCAGGCGCGCCAGTGCGTCGAGCGCGGCCGGCGCCGGCGCCGCCGACGGGCCGGAGACCGGGGCGGCCGCTGCCGGGGGCGGGGCATGGGGCGGCGAGGAGGCCGACGCCGGGGCGGTGGCGGGGGCTGCAGCGTCCGCCCGCGGCGCGGCGCTGTCCGGCGCGGCGCGCTCCGCCGGCGTCATCGGCGCCAGCGGCGACACCGCGTTCAGCCCGGCATTGACGTGGGCGAACGGGCGCTCCACGGCGCTGCGCAGCTGCTCGGCTTTCTGGTGGATGGCGGCGCGGTACTGCGGCAGCTCGGCGCCCAGGCTGACCAGCTGCGAGGCCAGCATGAGGCCGGTCCCGGCCAGGCTGCCGGCGGCCAGCAGCAGCACCGCCAGCATGGCGGGCAGGCGCCGCAGGCCGATCCTGCAGAGCGCCCCGATCAGCGGCGCCGCCACCAGGCTCAGGATGACGGCCAGCGCGATGGGCTGCAGCACCGCGCGGCCGAAGTAGAGGGCGGCGAGCAGGCAGCCGGCGCTGACGATGGTGCTGGCCGGCAGACGTGCGGCGGGCAGGGGGCTGGGAAGGATGGCCACGGGCGGAATCGGTGAGGATAAAGGTGTGCAATCATAATGACGAATATGTCATTTTGCAAGCGGATGCGGCGCTTCCTTCACATATTGACGATATTGTCAAAATGACGCTATAATCATTTTGTATCGCCATCACCGCATCCCCACCGTATCGAGAGAGCCCGCCATGCCATTTTCCACCGGACGCCAGGTCCAGCCATCTTGCCCCAGAGAGTGCGGACGATGAGGCTGCGCCGTGTCACTTTGGGCTTTTCGGGCGTTGCGCTGCTGTCGCTGGCGCTCAATGCCGGGCTGCTGGCGCTGATTCAGCATGCGCACGGCGAGGCGGTGCACGCCCAGGAGCAGCGCCAGCGCGCGCACGTGCTGACCAGCGGCCTGCAGCAGGAGGCCGAACAGCTGGCCAGCCTGGTGCGCGCGTTTGCCGCCAGCGGACAGGCGCGCTATCTGAGCTACTACGCCGACATCCTGGCCATCCGCGCGGGCGAAGTGGCGCCGCCGGCGCTGTTCGATCCGGCCACCTACTGGAAGGACGTGATCGCCGGCCGGCGCGTGCACCGCCTGCCGCCGGGCGGAACCGGACTGTCGATCGTGGCGCGCATGCAGGCGCTGGGCTTCGGTGCGGCGGAGCTGGGCGAGCTGGAGAAGGTGCAGGGCGCCACCGCCGCGCTGCAGCGGCTGGAACTGCAGGCATTCGACGCGGCGCGCGGGATCGGCTACCGCGCGCCGCGCCTGGAACTGGCGGGCGCCCTGGTGCACAGCGCGCAGTACAACCGGCTGCAGGCCGACCTGGCCGGCGCACTGGCGGCGCTGGCTGGCGCCACCGAACTGCGCACGCATGCCCAACTGGAGGCCGCGCAGCAGCGGCTCGACCGCCTGATCACCGCAGCGCTGGCCTGCCTGTTGTGCAGTTTGGCGCTGGTGCTGGCGGCGGCCTGGGTGCTGCAACGCCAGGTGCTGCGGCCGATCCGCACCCTGTCGCGCGCGGCGGCCGCGCTGGCCGGGGGCGACTACAGCGTGCGCGTCGGCCCGCCCGGCGCGTGCGCGCAGCTGGGCGACGCCTTCGGCGTGCAGGAGCTGGTGGCGCTGGGCAACGCCTACAACGGCATGGCCAGCGCCATCGAGCGGGACCTGCACCAGCGCGCCACCGTGCAGCAGGAGCTGGAGCAGGCGCGCCAGTATTCGGACGACGCCAGCCGCGCCAAGTCCATGTTCCTGGCCAATATGAGCCACGAAATCCGTACGCCGATGAACGCCATCATCGGCATGGCCTATCTGGCCCTGCAAAGCGGCTTGACGCCGCGCCAGCACGGCTACGTGTCGCAGGTCCACCAGGCTGCCACGGCCTTGCTGGCGCTGCTCAACGATATCCTGGACTTTTCCAAAGTGGAAGCGGGCAAGATGGAGCTGGCGCCGGCGCCGTTCCGGCTGGAGCAGGTGCTGGCCGACGCGCTGGCGCTGGTGCAGCCGCGCGCCAGGGAAAAAGGGCTGGAGCTGGTGCTGGACGTGGGCGAGCGCGAGCTGGTGGCCGAGGGCGGCATGCTGGTGGGCGACCCCTTGCGCCTGGGCCAGGTGCTGACCAATCTGCTGTCGAACGCGGTCAAATTCACCGAACAGGGCTGCGTGCGGCTGGCGGTGCAGGTGGAGCGGCGCGAGGCCGACAGCGTGCTGCTGCGCTTCAGCGTGCGCGACACCGGCATCGGCATGGACCAGGCCCAGCTCGGCCGCCTGTTCAAGGAATTCAGCCAGGCCGACGGTTCCACCACGCGCAAGTACGGCGGCACCGGCCTGGGCCTGGCCATTTCGCACAAGCTGGTGGGCATGATGGGCGGGCGCATTTCCGTCGACAGCCGGCCCGGAGAAGGCGCGCGGTTTACTGCCGTACTGCGCCTGGGCCGCGCGCCCGCGGCGGTGGCGCCGGCCACGCCGCCTGCCGTGGCGGCGCTGCGCGTGCTGGTGGTCGACGACCTGGCCGCTACCCGCCTGGCCTTGCAGAACCTGCTGCGCGCGGCGGGCGTGGATGGCGCCATCGACGTGGTGGCGGGCCTGCCGGCGGCGCGTGCCCGGCTGGAGGCGGCGCGGCAATGGCGCCGTCCCTACAAGCTGATGCTGCTGGACTGGGACTTGCCGCAGCACGATTGCGGCGCCTGGCTGGCCGAGATGCGCAGCGCCGGCCTGGCGCTGCCGCCGGTGGCGGCGCTCACCGTGGGCGACCCGGCGCTGGCCGAAGAGGACGGTGCCGTGCCGGGCCAGCTGGGCTGCCTGGCCAAGCCGGTGCAGCCGGACAGCCTGCGCCGGCTGCTGGCCGCGGTGCTGGGGGAGGCGGCCCCGGTGGCGCCTGCGCGGCCGGCGTGCGCGGCCGCCTTGCAGGGCATGCGCGTGCTGCTGGTGGAAGACCAGGCGGCCAACCGCCAGGTGGCTTGCGAGTTGCTGGCCTTGCAGGGCGTGCAGGTGGAGGCGGCCGAACATGGCGCGGCGGCGCTGGAGCGCCTGCACGCGCGCGGCCCGGGCCATTTCCATGCTGTGCTGATGGATGTGCAGATGCCGGTGATGGACGGCTACGAGGCCACGCGCCGCTTGCGGCAGGACCCGCGTTTCGCCGGCCTGCCGGTGCTGGCCATGACCGCCCATGCGCTGGCGGAAGAAAGGCAGCGCTGCGCGGCGGCCGGCATGACCGGACACCTGTGCAAACCGGTGGAGCCGGACGCGTTGTACGCGGCATTGGCGCTGCATTATGGCGCCGGCGGCGCGCCGGCCGGCTTGCAGGCTGCTGCTGCCGCCGCGCTGTCCGCGCCGGCGGCCGGGGAGTGGCCATCCGTGCCGGGGCTGGACGCGGCGGCGGGGCTGCGGCGCGCCGGCGGCCAGCAAGGGCTGTACCGCCGCCTGCTGGGCGACTTCGCCGCCGAATACGCGGCCATGCCGGACACCGTGGCCGGCCGGTTGGCCTGCGGCGACTGGCCGGGCGCCGAACGCCTGGCCCATAGCCTGCACGGCCTGGCCGCCACGCTGGGGGCGGACGCGGTGGCCGGACTGGCCGCCCAGCTTGAGCGCGATTGCCGCGCCGCCGACGCCGAAGCGGCTTCGGCCAGCCTGGCGCGCCTGGCGCCGCCGCTGCGGCAACTGGCGGCGGCCTTGCCGCCGGCCCTGGCGCAGTCCGCGCCGTCCGGCGAACCCGCCGTACCTGCAGCACCCGCAGCCGCCGCCGCACCCGCCGTACCCGCCGCGACTGCGGCGCTGCGCGGCGCAAGGCCGGGTGAAGCGTTTTGCCTGCACTCCGTGCCGGCCGCAGTGCAGCCAGCTGCACTGTCCGCCGGCGCCGCTTTGCCGTCGGACGCGGCGCCCGCCGACTGGCTGCCGCGCCTGCGCGCCATGCTGTCCGCGTGCGACAGCGAGGCGCTGGCCTTGTGGCCGCTGTGCCAGGCGCAGGCGGCCAGCCTGCTGGGGCGCGCCGCCGCGCGCCGCCTCGGCAGCGCGCTCGAGCAGTTTGATTTTGACCAGGCGCTGGCGGCGCTTTCCGCCGCCGCGCCGCTACAGGAGCCCACTCCATGACTACCGCGCTTAACCCGTCCCCGCGCCCCACCGTGCTGGTGGTGGACGACACCCCCGCCAACCTCAGCCTGCTGGCCAGCCTGCTGCAGGGCGAGTACCGCGTGCTGCTGGCCAACAACGGCGAGAAGGCGCTGGCGCTGGCCCGCGCCGAAGCGCCCGACCTGGTGCTGCTGGACGTGATGATGCCGGGCCTGGACGGCTACGAAGTGTGCCGCCGCCTGAAGGCCGATGCGCAGCTGGCGCGGGTGCCGGTGCTGTTCCTGACCGCGCGCGCCGCGCTGCAGGACGAGGAGCTCGGCCTGGCGCTGGGCGCGGTCGACTTCATCCACAAGCCCATCAGCCCGCCCATCGTGGCGGCGCGCGTGAAGGCGCAACTGGCGGTCAAGTCCTGGCAGGACCACCTGCAGCAGCGCGTCAGCGAAGGCCTGGCGGACATCCACCGGCTGCAGGACGCGGCCATCGGCGTGATGGTCTCGCTGGCCGAGTTCCGCGACGAGGACACCGGCAACCATGTGCGCCGCACCTCGGAGTTCGTGCGCCTGCTGGCGTGCGATCTGGCGCGCCTGCCGGCTTATGCGGCCGAGCTCACGCCGGCCACCATCGCGCTGCTGGCCAAGTCGGCGCCGCTGCACGACATCGGCAAGATCGCCATTCCGGACCATATCCTGCTCAAGCCGGGCAAGTTCGAGCCGCACGAATGGAGCGTGATGCAGACGCACGCCCAGCGCGGCCACGACATTCTGGCGCGCGCCGGGCGCCAGATGGGCGCGCGCGGAAAATTCCTGGAACTGGCGATGCAGATCGCCGGCGGCCACCACGAGAAATGGGACGGCTCCGGCTACCCGAACGGCCTGGCCGGCGAGGCGATCCCGCTGGCCGCGCGCCTGATGGCGGTGGCCGACGTGTTCGACGCGCTGATGGCGCGCCGTCCCTACAAGGAGCCGATGACGGCCGCGCAGGCGGCCGAATTCATCGTGCGCGGGCGCGGCGCCCACTTCGACCCGGCCGTGGTGGACGCCTTCCTGCGCGTGCTGCCAAGCTGCGAGCAAGTGGCGCTCAGCCTGGCCGACGAACCGCCGCAGCCGGCCGTCCTCAAAGCAGCTTGATCAGGCGCAGCTGCGTAAAGCTGCCGTGCTTGGCGTGCCGCGAAGAGGTGGTGTCGATGTACTGCAGCGTGAGCACGGCGTCCAGCCCGGGCACCTTGGTGGTGAAGAAGGCGCCGGCGTTGGTGGAGCGGAAGCGGCTGGCGCCGAAGGGGTTGTTCTCGTCGTCCTGGTACTGCTGCACGCGTAGCGCGTGCAGGCCGATCACGCCGATCGGCGTCATGTAGCCGGCCGCCAGTTCCAGGCCGAACCAGTTTCCGCTGCGGAGCTGGTTGTCGCGGTTGCGGGTGTTCAGGCCTATCGACAGCTTGGCGCCCAGCGCCACGCGCGGCGCGGGCAGGTAGGCCAGCTGCAGCGCCGGGCGCAGCGTGCGGAAATTGCCGGTGCCGGCGTCCGGCTTGGGGTCGGCGCCGTATTTGCCGGTCGGTAGCACCAGCGAGGTCCCGGCCAGCATGCTCCAGCGCTCGCCGACATACTGCCAGCCGCCCATCAGTTCGGCGTCGCCGACGCCGTGCAGCACGCCCGAGGAGGCGGCGCCCTGGCCGGCCAGGGCGGCCTGGTACTGGCTGTCGAACTGGCCGGCCACGCCGGCCTGCACCGCCGGCGGCACCGCGCCCGGCCAGGACAGCGGCGGCGTGGCGCCGCCCAGGCCGATCTGCTGGTCCTTGCGGATGAAGGGCAGGTCGAAGGCGGCCACCAGGCGCCCGCCGCCGTACTGCCCGGCGCTCAGATAGCCGACGGCGACGTCCCAGCGGTTCATGGCGCCGTGGCCGTGCACGGTGGCGTGGGCCGGCCCGTAGGACGGCTGCAGCGCATCGGGCAGGCCGGGCACGGCCAGCGTGGCGCCGGGCAGCTGCACGGCCAGGTCCCTGCCGTCGTCGCCGGACACGCGGCGCACCTGCACCCGGGTCATGGCCGTCACGAAGGCCCAGCCGGTCTGGTCGGGCGGGGCGAAGATTTCCCCGCCCAGGCTGCCGGCCATGTTGTAGCGCGGCTCGAAGCCTTCGGCCGCGTGCGCCGCCATGCCGGCGGCCAGTAGCGACAGGCCGGCCAGGCTGGACAGGCTGTGCAGGCCGGCGGCTTTCCTTGCCGTTTTTATTGGTTTCATGCAGGTCTCCTTTATAGTTTCTTCTAAAAAAAGCCCGCCCCGCGAAGGGCGGGCAAAATCCTCCGCCGGATGTCAGCCGGTCACGGCGGAGGCCAAGGGAGCAGTGGCGGGGCCGGGGCGGCCCAGCAGGTCCAGCGTCTCGCGCACCATGGCGTTCACGCCGGCCAGCGGGCCGTCGTGCAGCACCACGCGGTCGGGCCGCACGGCGGCCACCCAGCCCACCGGCGCGGCGCCGGGCACCAGGCTGTCGCTCATGTCCTCCCAGGCGCCGTTGCCCGTGCCGGCGTTGGCGGGCTGGCCGCGGTGGCGCAGCGTGACGATCTGGCCGCCCGCCGCGCGCCACGCGGCCTGCAGCTGCGGCTCAAGCTGCGCGGCGGGGTCGCAGCCGAAGCCGAGCAGTATCATCGCGCTGCCCAGGCCGTCGTCGCTGGCCACGCAGGGCGCGCCATGCGCGCGGCGCAGCCAGCCTTGCGGCAGCGGGGCGCCGCGCTGCAGGCGCGCACCGCCGCGGCCGCGCCGGAACAGGCCATGCCGGAAGCGGTTGGCCGGCTTGAACTTGAGCTCTTCGAACACGCTACGGGTGACGGGCACGCGGTGCAGCAAGCCCATCAGTCCGTGCACCAGCAGCGCCGTGACGCGGTTGCGCGGCATCACCAGGGCGCCCATCTGGCGCGCCATGTTGATGATGGCGCGCGCGTGCGGGCGGCGCTCGGCGTCGTAGCTGTCGAGCAGGGACAGCGGCGCGCGGCCCTGCGCCACCCAGGCCAGCTTCCAGCACAGGTTGGCCACGTCGCGCAGGCCGGCCACCAGGCCCTGGCCGACGAAGGGCGGCGTGATATGGGCGGCGTCGCCGGCCAGGAACACGCGGCCCTGCGAGAAGCGGTCGACGATGCGGGCATGGAAGCGGTACACGGCGGTGCGCTCGATGGTGCAGTCGCTGGCCTTGCACCACGGCGCCAGCAGGGTGCGGATGGTGTCCGGGTGTTCCATCTGCTCGCGCGTTTCGCCCGGCAGCAGCATGAATTCCCAGCGCTGGCGGTTGCCCGGTGCCGGCATGTGGGGCGACGGACGGCGCGGGTCGCAGAAGAAGTCGATGTGCTCGATCGGCACCGGGGCGTTGAGCACGTCCACCACCAGCCAGTCCTGGGTGAAGCTCTTGCCTTCGAAGCCCATGCCGAGGTGGCGGCGCACGAAGGAGCTGGCGCCGTCCACGCCCACCAGGAAGCGCGACTGCACCTTGGCCAGCGTGCCGTCCGCCTGGCGGATGGTGGCGCGCACGCCGTGCTCGTCCTGGGTGAAGTCCACCAGCTCAGCGCCCAGCACGGTCTGCACGCAGTCGTACTGGCGCAGGCGGTCGCGCAGCACGCGCTCGAGCTCGGGCTGGTAGAAGGTCACCAGCTGCGGGTGGCAGTCGATCTGGCCGGCGGTGTTGGCGCGCGCGTACTTGCCGAACAGCGGCGAGTGCATCTGCACTTCGGCGATGGCCTTGGTGGCGAAGGCGCCGTCCTCCAGGCCGGCCATCTGCAGGATGCGCAGCGCCTCGTTGTCCAGCACGATGGCGCGCGGCGCCATGAAGATGTCGGGCGCCTTGTCGATCACCAGCGTGCGCAGGCCGTAGCGTCCCAGCAGGTTGGCGGCGGTGGCGCCGACCGGGCCCATGCCGGCCAGCAGCACGTCGACGTTCAATGGCAGGTGCTGGCCCGTTTTCTCACTCATTTGCTCACTCATTTGCTCACTCGATTGCTGATTCATGCCGGCTCCTTGTCCGCCGGCGGCAGCAGGTCGACCAGGAAGGGGAAGGGCGCCAGCAGGCTGCGCGCCTGGGCGGCGTCGGCCGGGGCGCAGCGCAGCCGCACCACGGTGCCGCGCGCCGGATCGGCCTGCACGGCCAGCGCGGCGGCGATGCCTTGCTGCGCCAGCAACTGGCCCAGCAAGTGCTCGGCGGCGCGCAGGCGCAGTTCGGCCTTGGCCACTTTGCCCACCGCCGTCAGCGGCAGTTGCGCCAGCACCTCGACCCGCACCGGCACGGCGGCGCGTTCCGGCACCAGGTCGCGCGCGGCCGCCTGCAGCGCTTCCGGCGTGGCCAGGGCGCCCGGCTTCAGCGTCACGTACACCACCGGCAGCTCGCCGGCGTGGGCGTCGGGCTGGCCCACCGCGGCGGCCAGCGCCACGGCGGGGTGGCGCAGCATCGCGTCCTCGATCATGGCCGGGTCGATATTGTGGCCGCCCCGGATGATCAGGTCCTTGGCGCGACCGGTCAGGTGCAGGTGGCCTTCGCCGTCGATGTAGCCCAGGTCGCCCGTGTTGAGCCAGCCGGGCTTGAGCCAGATGCCGGCGTTGTCGCGCTGGTTCAGGTAGCCGGGGAATACGTTCGGTCCGCACACGCCGATCACGCCGACCTCGCCCTCGTGGCAGGCGCGCGTGGCCAGGCCGTTGGCGTCCACCTGCCACGCCTGCAGCGCCTGGTGCGGCAGGCGCAGGCCGACGCTGCCTTCGCGGCGCGCGATGCCCACCGGGTGGATGGTGGCGATGCAGGCCGTTTCGGTCAGCCCGTAGCCCTCGCACAGGGAAATGCCGGCCGTTTCCTCGAAGCGGCGCGCCACTTCCGGCGGCAAGGGGGCGGCGCCGCAGAAGGCCTGGCGCAGCGACGAGATGTCGGCGCCGCCTTTCGGCAGGCCGGCCAGCGTGGCGAAGATGGTGGGCACGCCGCTGAAGGTGGTGGCGCGGAAGCGCTGCACCAGCTGCCAGAAATTGGCCAGCACGCCGGGACCGCGGTAGCCCTGCGGCGTCAGCATCACCACTTCCCAGCCGGCATGGAAGGCGCCCAGGCCGGTGACCATGGCGCCGTTCACGTGGAACAGCGGCAGGCCGCACAGCACCACGTGCGGGTCCGGCTGCAGCCGCGCCAGCATGGCGGCCACGAAGGCTTCGTTGCGGTGGGTGTGCAGCGCCACTTTGGGCAGGCCGGTGGTGCCGCCGGTATGGAAGTAGGCGCACACGTCGTCCGGCAAAATCAGGCGTCCGGACAGCAGGCGCCCGGCTGGCTGCTCCGCCATCGCGTCGGAGAAGGACAGCAGGCGCACGCCGGCGCGCAGACCCGGGAGCGCGGCGCGCGCGGCTGCCACGCCGTCGGCGTCCAGGCCCACCACGTACACGGTGGCCAGGGTCGGGCAGTGCTCCAGCACGGCCATGGCTTTTTGCCACACGTCGCTGCCGGGTTGCGGACCCAGCGTCACCAGCGCCTGCGCCTTGGTGGCGTCGATAATGGAGGCGATATGGGCCACGTCCAGCAGCGGATTGACCGGCGATGCGATGCCGGCCGCCTGCGCGCCCCACAGCGCGTAGTGGGTTTCGGGCAGGTTGGGCAGCAGCAGGGTGACCGCGCGGCCGTTGCCGATGCCGTCCTGGTGGAAGGCGTTGGCGGCCTGGGTCACGCGTTCGAACAGTTGCTGGTAGCTGACGGCGGGTGCCGGCGCATCCGCCTCGCCGCGCAGCAGGAAGTGCAGCGCGGTGCGCTGCGGGTGGCGCGCGCTGGCCTGGCGCAGCAGCTCGTAGGTGGTGTGGGCCGGCAGCTGGTCTTGCCAGCTTGTTTCTTCCAGCAGGTGCACGTCGGCCAGCGAGCGCACGGGGGCGCGCGCCGGCGCGGCGCAAGGGTTTTGGTCATGCATGATGTCTCCTTGGTTTGTCGTTCAAGTCGTGTTGCTTGTTCAAGTCTTGTTCAAGTCTTGTTCAGGTCATGTAGGGCAGCAGGATGGCGCGGCCCGGCTGCTGCCGTTCCACGTGGCAGTGCGCCTGCCAGGCGCGCGGCAGCGCGAAGCGCACCAGCTCCGTGGGCAGCTGCAGCTGCGGCGCGAACTCGGCCAGGTGGGCCAGCGCGGCGGGATCGGGCCGGAACACGGTCCAGGCGTAGCGCGCGCCGGCCGGCACCCGGGCCGCCATGCGCCGCTTCTCCAGCCAGGCGCCGGCCAGGCCGCCGGCCAGGCCGTTGCGGTCGAGCTGGCCGAGCAGGGGATGGACGGTGGTGGCGTGGCCCAGCGCGCGCGGGGCGAGCAGGTCCAGCAACGCCGCCTCGTCCTCCCAGCTGCCGAAGTTCAGCGTGGCGGCGAAGTGGCGGGGCAGCGCGCGCAGCGGCGTGCTGTGGCGGTCCAGCACGCTGGCCGCGCCGGCCTGGCGGCAGGCTTCGCGCCGCGCGCCGGCCACTGCGGTGACACGCGCGCCCATGGCGTGCAGCAGGCGCAGCGCGATCAGGCCAAGGCCGCCGGAGGCGCCGTGCACCAGCACCTCGCGTCCGTGCACGGCGCTGCGCGTGATGCCGGCGCCGGCCAGCGCGCGTGACACGGTGAGGAAGTTGTAGGGCAGCGCGGCCAGCTGCTCGGCCGCCATGCCCTGCGGCTGGTGCAGCGCCAGGCCGGCGTCCACCGCCACGTGGGTGGCGTGGCTGCCCTGGCTGGACGGCGGCTTGGCCCCGAACACGGCGTCGCCTTCGCGGAAGGCGGTCACGCCGCGCCCGACCGCGCACACGGTGCCGGCGAAGTCATTGCCCAGCACCAGCGGCAGGCGCGCCGCGCCCACCACCGACAGCATGCGGCGGCCGTAGCCGCCGCGCCGGCGCGTGTCGATCGGGTTGACGGAGGCCGCCCGCACGCGCACCACGATCTGGCCGCGCCCCGGCGCCGGCAGCGGCATCTCGCGCAGCTTCAGTTGTTCCGGTCCGCCGAACTGGCCCAGCATGGCCGCCATGCAGGAGCCGTTCACGCCGCCACCACGCGGTTGCGCTGCAGGCCGAGGTCGAGCGCGCCGTCGTCGCTGCGGATGTCGGCCGTGATGACGTCGCCCGGCTTCAGGTAGGCAGGGTTGCTCAGGCCCTTCTGGATGAACAGGCGCCACTTGGCGCCGTCCGACAGCAGATGGCGCATCACCCACATGGCCAGCTTGCCGGGCGCGCGCGCGGCGCAGCCGGCCGGCGTGCCGGTGGCGATCAGGTCGCCCGGCTGCAGGTCGTGCAGCGCCGACAGCTCGGTGAGCGTCTGGTGCGGCTTGAAGATCATGTCGCCGCAATAGGCGTCCTGGCGCAGCTGGCCGTTCACCTGCAGGCGCATGCGCAGTTCCGGCCAGCGCCGCCATTCGGCCGGCGTGAGCAGCAGCAGGAACGGCCCGGTGGGGCCGAAGCCGCGGTAGCTCTTGCCCTTGTAGAACTGCGTTTGCGGCAGCTGCACGTCGCGCGCCGAGATGTCGTTGACGATGGTCACGCCGGCCAGCCATTCGTGCAGCGTGTCCGGCGCCACCGTGACCGGGCCGGTGATGGGGCGGCGCAGCACCAGGCCCAGTTCCACCTCGTAGTCGAGCAGGCGCACGTGGGCCGGGCGCACGATGTCGGCCTGCGCCGGCGCCAGGCAGGAGGGCGCCTTGGTAAACAGCGTGTTGAACGGGATCTTGTCCGGATCCATGCCCGACTCGCGCACATGGCTGGCGTAGTTGGTGCCCTGGCACAGGAACTGGCGGTCGGCGCTGACCGGCGAGAGCAGGTCCAGCGCGTCGAGTTCCAGGGTGGCCTGGGCCGGGGTGCTGGCCCAGGCTTCATCGATCCCTTCGCCGACGAAACCTGCGGTGCCGGCGTAACGGCGCGCCAGCGGCGCTACGCGCCGGCCGTGCACCACGCCCCAGGCGGGCGCTCCTTCATGCATGAAGTGGACGACTTGAACTGCCATGATGTACTCCTTGAGAATTCGGTTGGATGCGTGGATTAAATGCGGCCCGGCCTACAGCCAGGGACGCGGATTGGCCATAGCGCTGCCCAGCAGCTTGAGCCGGCCCAGCGACAGGCGGCGCTGCCACAGCAGGCGCACGATCTTGAGCACGGTGCCGAGGTTGCGCTGCACGCCCATCGAGGCGGGCACGTCGTCGCCCCAGGCCCAGATGCCGGACAGCTCCAGCGGCACGTAATGGGTTTCGTGGCCGGCGGTGAACATGTCGCCGTCGGTGTAGTGCTCGAACTCCATGCCGTCCGGGTCGTACCAGTAGTCGAACAGCTGGCTGCCCAGGATGTGGCGGCCGATGCCCCACATATGGCGGTGGCCTTTGGCGCGCAGCACGTTCTGGCCCTGGCCCAGGGCGTCCAGGTCGACCACCTCGTAGGCGCTGTGCTCGTACTTTTCCTCGATGCCGCCGGCCAGCACGAAGCTGTGGTGGTCGGCCGGGGTGGCGCCCAGGTCGAGGCGCATGAAGGCCAGGTTGGGCGAGCCGTCGGCCAGGTACTGCACATCGGTGGGGATCAGGCCGAGGTGGCGCATGTACCACGCCGCCATGCCGGGGAAATCCACCGTCTGCAGCACCACGTGGCCCAGCTTGGCCACCGCGGCCGGCTCCAGCGGCGGGCGCACGGTGGCGTTCACGCGCCGCACGTCGCCGTGGCAGTTGGTGTACGGGTGCAGCGGCGCGCGCAGCGGCAGCGCCGCGGCGGGGCGCTGGCCGGTGATCAGCCACAGCAGGTTGCCGGCCGGGTCCACCAGTTCCACGCCCATGCCGCCGCCGGGAATCTCGGCCGCGTCCAGCGGCCGCGCGCCGGCCTGGGCCTGCAGGATCTGCAGCTGCGCCTGCGTGGCCACGGTGAAGGCGGCGCCCACATAGCGCGAGCGGGGACCGCGCCGCGCCAGGTAGATGGCGGGGGCGCTGCCGTGGCCCCGCATCAGCAGCCGGCCGCCGCTGTCGGGCACGCGCAGCATGCCGAAGTCGGTGAGGAAGGCTTCGGCGGCGGCCAGGTCGGGCTTCTCGAACATCAGGAAGGCCAGCGACTGGGCCTTGACCAGCGGCGCCGGCCGCTGCAGCTGCTGGACGCCTGCCGGCAGGGCGCTTTGCGGATAAGCCGGCGGCGTGCGCAGCGCAGCTAGGGATGCTTGTTTCATAGGGGTCTCCTGTCTCATCCGGCGGCACAGAAAGGCTGCCGGCTCGTTTGTGATAGTGACAGTAACGTCAGAATGACTGGTGTGTCAATCAAAATTTGCGTACAATGGGCCTGAAGGACGAATATGACTACAGCAGACACCCCGAACCACCGCACCCGCGTGGCCGCCGAGCGGCGCGAGAAGACGCGCGCCAAATTGCTCGAGAGCGCGCTGCTGGTTTTCGCGCAGAAAGGCCCCAATGCCGTCATCGAGGACGTTATCGCCCAGGCGGGCGTGGCGCGCGGCTCGTTTTATAACTACTTCCGCACCAATGAGGAATTGCTGGCCGCCGTGGCCAATGAAATCAACGACGAGCTGCTGCTCGCCATCGACCCGGTGGTGCTGCGCTGCGACGACCCGGCCGAGCGCATCGCCTGCGGCACCCGGCTGCTGCTGCACGCGGTGCGCAGCTTCCCGCTGTATGGCAGCTTCATGGCGCGCCTGCCGTTCCCGGCCGCCAACAGCAGCCTGCTGGGGGCGCGCTTCCTGGCGCGCGACGTGGAGCAGGGCGTGGCGGCGGGCCGTTTCGGCGACATCGGCCCGGGCGTCGGCGGCGACATGCTGGTGGGCGTGATGCTCAGCGCCGCCTGTTCCGCGGTGCGCGAGCCGCTCGCCGAGGACTATCCGGACGCCAGCGCGCGCGCCATGCTGCGCGCGCTGGGACTGGACGAGGCGGAGGCGGTGCGCCTGACGGCGCTGCCGCTGCCGGCCTTCGAGCTGCCGCCCGCCTCGCTGCTGCGGCGCACGCGCTTGTTCGCCGGCCAGCCGGATCTGGTATGATCGCGCCGATTGTCAGGATGACACGCAGTTCAACCTAAGCAAGCTGATTAATTAACCTACAACCTGATACCGGAGCGTTTATGTCCGAAAAAGCTGTTGACCACCGGCCCCGCGTGGCCGCCGAGCGGCGCGAGCGCATGCGCAGGCGCCTGATCGAGAGCGCCATGATCGTGTTTGCCGACAAGGGCGTCGGCGCCAGCGTCATTCCCGACGTGGTGGCGGCGGCCGAAGTGTCGCAGGGCTCGTTCTATAACTATTTCCGCACCAATGAAGACTTGCTGGTGGCGGTGGCCGATGAACTCAGCGGCGAAGTGGTGCAGCTGATCGAACCGGTGGTGGGCGGGGTGGCCGACCCGGCCGCGCGCGTGGTCACGGCCTTCCGCTGCTATCTGCACCTGGCGCGCACCAACCGCCTGCTGGCGCGCTTCCTGGCGGCGGCCGGCATGCGCATGCTGGTGCAGAACAACGCCACCTTCCGCTACCTGCCGGCCGACCTGGAGGAGGGGCAGCAGCAGGGCGTGTTCGCCGCCGGGCCGCTCGAGATCATGCTGGACCTGGTGGGCGGCGCCGGCATGGCCGCGCTCGACCGCATGGCGCGCGGCCGGGTGTCCAAGGATTATCCGGACCAGATCGCGGCGGCCATGATGCGCATGCTGGGCATGGGCGTGGCCGAAGCCGCGCAGCTGGCGGCGGGCCCGCTGCCCAGGCTGACGCCGGCCGCCGATTCCCTGCTGGCGCGCGCCCAGGCGCGCGCCGCCGCCCAGGCGCCGTCCGGCGCCTGAGGCTAGCCGCGCGCCTGAGCGGCGCGTGAGGCGGTTGCCCGCCCGCAGGCGCTTGTCTGCGGGCGTTCCCGCTCCCTTCCCCCCGTTTTCACCCTCCCTGTCCTTCCGGCGGGCGCCCTGCGGCGCCGGCCGCGTGCTGCTGCGCGCTCAAAATGTATGCAATGTCACTGTGAATTAAACGTCATAATGACAAATACGTCGGTATGGTGTATATTCCGGTTAAACCTGACCTTGGAGGACTTTTAAGTGAACCAGAATTTTCAGAAGGCGGCCCTGGCCGTCGCCGCTGCCGCCCTGCTGGCAGGCTGCGCCAAAGAACAGCCGGCCCGGCACGAGGAAGTGCGCCCGGTGCGCACCGTGGTGGCCGGCGAGAGCAACGGCACCGTCGACGCCACCTATTCGGGCGAGATCCGCGCCCGCTATGAAAGCCAGCTGGGCTTCCGCTCCGGCGGCAAGATCGTGGCGCGCATGGTGGAGGTGGGCAGCTACGTCAAGCGCGGCCAGCCGCTGATGCAGCTCGACACGGCGCAGGAAAGCCTGCAGCTGGCCGCGACCGGCGCCGAGGTGGACGCCGCCCGCAGCCGCGTGGCCCAGGCCAAGGTGGACCTGCAGCGCGCCGAAACGCTGCTGGCGCGCCAGTTCGCCTCGCAGGCCGAAGCGGACCACCAGCGCCTGGCGCTGCAGCAGGCCGAGGCGCAGCTGCGCGCGTCGCAGGCGCGCCACCAGCTCAACGCCAACCAGCGCGGCTACACCACGCTGACGGCCGACCGCGACGGCGTGGTCACGGCGCTGCACGCCGAGGCCGGCCAGGTGGTGTCCGCCGGCCAGCAGGTGGCCACCGTGGCCGCCGACGGCGAGCGCGAAGTGGTCATCAGCATTCCCGAATCGCGCCTCGACGAGCTGCGCAAGGCCAGGCAGCTGCAGGTGACGGTGTGGGCCCATCCGGGCAAGAGCTGGACCGGCACGCTGCGCGAACTGGCCCCGGATACCGACAGCGTGACGCGCACCTATTCGGCGCGCATCGCCATCGCCGAGCCGGATCCGGCGCTGCTGCGCCTGGGCATGACCGCGTCCGTGCAGGCGCCCGACGTGGAAGGCCAGCGCGCCATCCGCCTGCCGCTGACGGCCATCGTCGATGCCGGCGGCCAGCGCAAAGTGTGGGTGGTGGATGCGAAATCGCAGCGCGTGGCCGCGCGCGAGGTCAAGCTGGGCAGCGCGCAGAACGACAGCGTGCTGGTGACGTCCGGCCTGAAAGGCGGCGAAACCGTGGTGACGGCCGGCGTGCACATGCTGCAGCCCGATCAGCGCGTGCTGCTGGCCGGAGGCGCGAAATGAAGGGCGTGAACCTGTCCGAATGGGCGCTCAAGCACCAGCAGATGATCGCTTTCCTGCTGTTGCTGCTGACCGTGACCGGCATCCTGGCGTACGGCAGCCTGGGCCAGAAGGAAGACCCGGACTTCACCATCAAGACCATGGTGGTGCAGGTGAACTGGCCCGGCAGCTCGGCCCAGCAGATGGCCGACCAGGTGACCGACCCGGTCGAGCGCAAGCTGCAGGGCGTGGCGGCGATCGACTACATGTCGACCTACGTCAAGCCGGGCGAGACCCAGATCAAGATCAACCTGCGCGACGCGGTGCCGCCGTCCGACGTGCCGGAGGTGTGGTACCAGGTGCGCAAGAAGCTGGCCGACATCAACCACACGCTGCCGCAGGGCGTGCAGGGGCCGTTCTTCAACGATGAATTCGGCGACACCTTCGGCAATATGTACGCGCTCACCGGCGACGGCTTCGATTACGCCGACCTGCGCAAGATGGCCGACGCGGCGCGCAACGAATTCCTGCGCGTGGGCGACGTCAACAAGGTGGACCTGGTCGGCAAGCAGGAAGAAAAGATCTTCGTCGAAATGTCGACCGCCAAGCTGGCCTCGCTGGGCGTGGATCCGGCGCTGATCGCCGCCACGCTGGCCCAGGCCAACACGGTGGCCGCCGCCGGCACCGTGCAGACGGCCGCCGAGCAGGTGCGCCTGACCGTCAGCGGCGAGTTCGATTCGGTGGAAGGCATCCGCGCCATCGGCATCCGCGCCGGGCAGCGCACCTTCCGCCTGGGCGACATCGCCGAAGTGCGGCGCGGCTTCGCCGATCCGGCCGTGGCGCGCATGCGCTACAACGGCCAGCCCGCGCTGGGCCTGGCCGTCAGCATGCGCAAGGGCGGCGACGTGATCCGCCTGGGCCAGCAGCTGGACGACACCGTCAAGCGCATCCAGGCCAGCCTGCCGGTCGGCGTGCAGATCCACGCCGTGAGCGACCAGCCGCGCGTGGTGGCGCACTCGGTGCATGAATTCAAGCGCAGCCTGGCCGAGGCGGTGGCCATCGTGCTGGCGGTGAGCTTCTTCTCGCTCGGCGTGCGCAGCGGCCTGGTGGTGGCGCTGTGCATCCCGCTGGTGCTGGGCATGACCTTCCTCGTCATGTGGATCCTGGGCATCGACCTGCAGCGCATTTCGCTGGGCGCGCTGATCATCGCCCTGGGCCTGCTGGTGGACGACGCCATCATCGCGGTGGAAATGATGGCCCTCAAGCTGGAGCAGGGCTGGGACAAGACGCGCGCGGCCACCTATGCCTACACGGCCACCGCCTTCCCCATGCTGACCGGCACCCTGATCACGGCCGCCGGCTTCCTGCCGGTGGGCTTCGCCAAGTCCGGCACCGGCGAGTACGTGTATTCGCTGTTCCAGGTGGTGGGCATCGCGCTGATCCTGTCGTGGGTAGTGGCGGTGCTGTTCACCCCCTACATCGGCTTCAAGCTGCTCAAGGAAGAACCGCACGCGCACCACGACGAGAACGCGGTGTACCAGCGCGGCTTCTACGTCAAGTTCCGCAAGCTGGTGGACTGGTGCCTGCGCCGCCGCGGCTGGGTGATCGCCTTCACGCTGGCCGCCTTCGTCGGCTCGCTGCTGGTGTTCAAGGCGGTGCCGCAGCAGTTCTTCCCGTCCTCCGACCGTCCCGAACTGATGGTGGACCTGTGGATGCCCAAGGCGTCCACCTTCGAGGCCAGCGAGCGCGAAGTGCGCGAACTGGAACGCCAGCTGAAGGCCGACCCGGACATCGAGGCCGTCACCAGCTTCGTCGGCGAAGGCGCGCCGCGCTTCTACCTGCCGCTGGACGTGCAGACGCCCAACCTGAACCTGGGCGAACTGATGGTGATGACCAAGGGCGGCGAGGCGCGCGAGCGCGTGGTGGTCAAGCTGCGCAAGCTGCTCGACGAGCGCTTCGCCAATGTGCGCGGCCGCGTCAACCGCCTGGAGAACGGGCCTCCGGTCGGCTATCCGGTGCAGTTCCGCGTGTACGGCAACGAACCGGCCAAGGTGCGCGAGATCGCCACCAAGGTGAGCGCCGTCGTGCGCAGCGAGCCGCACGTGCGCGCCGTCAATGAAGACTGGGCCGAGCGCGTGAAGCGCGTGCGGGTGGACGTGGACCAGGACAAGGCCCGCGCGCTGGGCGTGAGTTCGGTGCAGATCAAGGCCGCGCTGCAGGCGTCGCTGTCGGGCACGCCGATCACCCAGTACCGCGAGGATGACCAGTCGATCGCCGTGCTGGCGCGCCTGGTGGCTGAAGAACGCACCGACTTGAACAACCTGAAGGACGCCAAGATCTATCTGCGCGAAGGCAAATTCGTGCCGGTGTCGCAGGTGGCGCGCCTGACGCTGGACAGCGAGGAAAGCGAAATGTGGCGCCGCAACCGCATCCCGACCTTGACGGTGCGCGCCGACATCGCCGGCGCCCAGGCGCCGGACGTCACCAACGCCATTTGGCCCAAGCTGGAAGCGCTGAACAAGGAGCTGCCGATGGGCTATGGCATCGAGATCGGCGGCGCGCTGGAGTCCAGCGCCAAGGCCCAGGCCTCGGTGTTCGCCGTGATGCCGGTCACCGTCATCGTGGTGCTGCTGCTGTTGATGGTGCAGCTGCAGGACATGAAGAAGATGGGGCTGGTGCTGCTGACCGCGCCGCTCGGCCTGATCGGCGTGGCGCTGGTGATGGCCGCGTTCCAGATCCCGTTCGGCTTCGTGGCCATGCTGGGCGTGATCGCGCTGGCCGGCATGATCATCCGCAATTCGGTGATCCTGGTGGTGCAGATCGACGAGGACGTATCCCACGGCACGCCGCTGTGGGACGCGATCGTGGAATCGGCGGTGCGCCGCTTGCGCCCCATCGTGTTGACCGCGCTGGCGGCCATCCTGGCCATGGTGCCGCTGACCCATTCGGTGTTCTGGGGCCCGATGGCCTGGGCCATCATGGGCGGCCTGGCCGTGGCAACCCTGTTGACCCTGTTTTTCCTGCCAGCCCTGTACGCGGCGTGCTATCGCGTCCAGCGTCCGGCGGCAGCCTGAGGAGAATGAAATGAAGATGACTTTGAAAACCCTGCCGGCGGCGCTGGGCCTGGGCCTGCTGCTGGCGCTGCATGGCGGCGCGGCGCACGGCATGGGCATGGGCATGGATGTGGCGGAAGCGTACCGCCAGGCCCTGCGCAACGACCCGGCCAGCCTGGCCGACGAGCAGTCGCTGGCGGCAGGACGCGAGAAATCGGTGCAGGGCGACGCCTTGCTGCGCCCGCGCGTCAACCTGCAGCTGGGCGTGAACCGGCTGCACAACCGCCAGAGCGGCGGCGATGCGGACGCGCTGGCTGCGCTGCCGGTGTCCGATGCGGGCGCGGGCAGCAGCCTGGGCAGCCTGGGCAGCCTCGGTAGCGGCGGCAGCAGCACCGGTACCGCTGCCCAGGCCAGCGTGCAGCTGGTGCAGCCGCTGTACGACCTGGGCGCCAAGGCCAGCCGGCGCCAGCTGCGCGAGCAGTCCACGCTGGCGCAGACCCAGTTCACGGCCGCGCGCCAGCAGCTGGCGCTGCGCGTGGCGCAAGCCTACTTTGGCGTGCTGGTGGCAGAGGAAACCGTGCGCGTGGTGCAGGCCGAACTGGCCGCCGTGCGCCAGCAGCGCGAACGCGCCCAGGCCCGCTTCGACGTCGGCCAGGACCGCATCACCGACGTGCAGGAAGCGCAGGCGCGGCTGGACGCGGTCACCACCCGTGAAGTGTCGGCCCAGTCGGTGCTGGAGCTGCGCCGGGCGCAGTTCCGCGAAACCACGGGCACGCCGCCCAACCAGCTGGCGCCGCTGGCCGCGCGCTTCGTGCCGCGTCCGCCGCAGCCGGCCGCGCTGGCCGACTGGCAGGCGCGCGCGGCCGCCAGCAGCTCGCTGGTGATGGCGCGCCAGTCCGAGCAGGCTATCGCCAACGCCGAGTTGTCCAGGCACAGCCTGGCCGGCCGTCCCACGCTGGACCTGGTGGCCAGCTATGGCGCCAAGCAGCAGCGCGGCGGGCTCTCGCCGCTGGTGGCGCCGGACGGCGACCGCACCGCTTCGGTGGGGCTGGTGCTGAACGTGCCGCTGTACGCCGGCGGCGCGCTCGACTCGCGCCAGCGCGAAGCGGTGGCCCGCTTCGGCCAGGCCGAGCTGCAACTGGCGGCGGCGCAGCGCGACGTGCGCCTGCAGGTGCAGGAAGGTTACCTGGCCGTGACCACGGGCGTATCGCGCGTGGCGGCCCAGGAGCAGGCGCTGGCGTCGGCGCGCAGCGCGCTGGACGCCACCACGCGCGGCCGCGACGTCGGCACCCGCACCGCGCTGGACGTGCTGGATGCGCAGCAGCGCCTGTTCTCGGCCGAGCTGGACCTGGTGCAGGGCCGGGCCGACTACCTGCTGGGCCGCTTGCGCCTGGCGCAGGCAGTCGGCGAACTGGACGAAGACAGCCTGCGCGGCCTCGGCCCTTGGCTGGAGCGCTAAAGCTCGTCCGCGGCGGCGCGGACCTCGGCATTACCGGTGTCAGCCCGCAGCATCCGCCGGCGGCTGCGCCGACCGATCAAGGCGGTTCAGGAAGCAAGGGGCATCACATGAAGATGATCATCGAACAGCTCGCGCAGCAGGCCCGCGGCGGGCGCGAGGCCGGCCGCCAGCGGGAACGCCAGAGCGAAGCGTTCCAGGCCGCCATCGATTTTTTCCGGCTCGATGTCGGCCGCAACCCGGCGCCGGCCCGGCCGGCGCGGCCGGTCCAGGCCGAAGCCGGCGAGCCTGCGCCGCCCGTCATCAATCCGAATTCATAAAGAGAGAGCAGCATGCGACTCAATCTCCCCATCTACAGCAACGAACACCACCTGGCCGATGGCAAGTACATCGTGTCCAAGACGGACCTCAAGGGCCGGATCACCTATGTGAATCCGTATTTCATCGAAGTGAGCGGCTTCACGGAACAGGAACTGATCGGCGCGCCGCACAACCTGGTGCGCCACCCGGACATGCCGACCGAAGCCTTCCACGACATGTGGCGCACGCTGCGCGCCGGCCTGCCCTGGAACGGCCTGGTGAAAAACCGCCGCAAGGACGGCGGCTACTACTGGGTCGAGGCCAGCGCCACGCCGCTGCAGGAGGGCGGTGTGGTGACGGGCTACCTGTCGGTGCGCCGCAAACCGGCGGCCGCCGACGTGGCGCGCGCCGAAGAAGTCTACCGCGCAATCCGGCGCGGCAACCCGGAACGGCTGGCGATGCGCCAGGGGCAGGTGGTTCGCACCGGGCTGGCCGGACTGACGGCGCGGCTGCTGGGCTCCTCGCTGCGCTGGCCCATCGTGGCCGCGCTGGCATCGATCGCCATGCTGTTTGCCGCCATCGGCGTGGCCGGGGCCACGCTGCTGGAAGGGCGCGTGGGCGCCTTCATCACCGGCGCAGGCGCGCTCGGCGTGCTGGTCATCGCGGTGCTGGAGTACACGGTGCGGCACACGGTCGGCATCCCGATGCAAGAGGCGATCGTGGCCGCGCGCGCCATCGCCGGCGGGGACCTGAGCGGCAACATCGCCACCACGCGCGGCGACGACGTGGGCCAGATGCTGCGCGCCATGCAGCAGATGAATATGAACCTGGTGGCCATGATGGGCGACGTGCGCGGCAACGTGGACACCATGGCCGTCGCCACGCGCGAAATCGCCGACGCCAATATGGACCTGTCGGCGCGCACCGAGCAGCAGGCCACCAGCCTGGAGGACACCGCTTCCAGCATGGAGCAGCTGGCGCTGGCCGTGCGCCAGAACGCAGGCAACGCCCAGGTGGCCAGCCAGCTGGTGGGGCAGGCCACGGCGGTGGCCGCGCGCGGCGGCGAAGCCGTGGCGCGGGTGGGCGCCACGATGGCCGAGATCAGCAAGGCCGGCAAGCGCATCGAGGACATCATCAGCCTGATCGACGGCATCGCCTTCCAGACCAACCTGCTGGCCCTGAACGCCTCGGTGGAGGCGGCCAAGGCGGGCGAGCAGGGACGGGGCTTTGCCGTGGTGGCGGGCGAGGTGCGCGCGCTGGCGCAGCGCTCGGCCGCGTCGGCCAAGGAGATCAAGCGCCTGATCGACGACACCGTGCAGCGTCTGGAGGCGGGCAACCGCCAGGTGGCGGAGGCCGGCGAGACCATGGAAAGCATCGTCGCCTCGGTGCGCCAGGTGGACGGCATCATGGCCGACATGGCCGAAGCCAGCGCGGAGCAGAGCAGCGGCATCGACCAGATCAACCACGCCGTGGCCGACATGGACCGCAACACCCAGCAGAACGCCGCCATGGTGGAGCAGTCGGCACAGGCCGCCAACAGCCTGCGCGAACAGGCCGAACACCTGCGCGCGGCCATCGCGGTGTTCAAGCTGACGCCGCCGGCCACGCGGCCCGGCGGCCGCGTGCTGCCGTTCTCGGCGGCCGCCCGGCAGGCCGGTTCGCCGGGCTTGATCGGCCAGCGCAGGGAAGCGGGCCGCGCGCGGTAAGCGGGCCTGGCGGCAAAAGCGGCCAGCGGAAATTTCGTTCCCGCGATTGGCCGTTTTCGTAATTGCACTGCTTGCGTGCTGCCTGCACAATCGGGGCAGTCCAATCAAACAAAGCCCGTTGATGAAGCAGTGCATACGACTTCTCTCAGCCGTGTCCCTGTCGGCCTGGATGCTGTCCTCCCATGCCGCCGGCGAACGTCCCATTTCCCTGTATGCCGGCAAGCCGTCGCCTTCATGGCAGGTGACCGTGGCCGGCTTCGAAAGCCCCGAACAGGTGTTGACGGGAGATGACCTGACCCTGCCCAAGCCGGCCGGTTCGCATGCACCCAACGGCATGGTGCGCGCCCGCGCGGGCCATGCCGCAGGCAGGGACGGCGCGCTCACCCTGCGCTGGAAGGACGCGTGGTTTGCCAGCCTGCGCCTGGACGGCGGCGCGCCGCTTGACCTGCGTCCGTATATCGGCGACGGCGGCGACGGCGGCGGCACGCTGGAATTCGACATCCACGTGACCGACCTGTCCGACGGCGGCATCTACTTCACGATGCGCTGCGGCCCGGAATGCAACCGCAAAGTGCCTTACGTGCTGCAGGGCCGCGCGCTGCAGGGCAAGGGCTGGCAGCGCCTGTCGTTTTCGCTGGCGTGCTTCGCCCGCGCGCAGGACGACTTCAGCAAGGTGTCCATGCCGTTCGCGCTGGAAGGCAACGGCGCCGGCGAAGTGGCGGTGGCCAACATCAAGCTGGTACCGCACGGCAAACCGAACGCGGAATGCCCGGATTACCGCACCGTCGCCACCACGCCGGCCCCGCTGACGCACGCGTGGGCACTGGGCAAGTGGGAAGCACGCCACGAACAGAAGCTGGCGGAGCTCCGCCAGCTCAAGGAGGCGGGCAAGAATCCCGAACTCGTCTTCATCGGCGATTCCATCACCGAGGGCTGGGAAAAGGCCGGCCTGCCGGTATGGAAGCGCTACTACGAGCAGCACAACGCGGTGGCGCTGGGCTTTGGCGGCGACCATACGGAAAACGTGCTGTGGCGCCTGCAGCACGGCGAGATCGACGGCATTGCGCCCAAGGTGGCGGTGCTGATGATCGGCACTAACAACGCGGGCGACCGGCAGGACGAACCCGAGGCCACGGCCGCCGGCGTCAAGGCCATCATCGATGAATTGCAGCGCCGCCTGCCGCGCACCAAGGTGCTGCTGCTGGCGATTTTCCCGCGCGAAGAGCAGCCGTCGGCATCGCTGCGCCGCCTCAACGAACGCGTCAACCGTATCATCGCCGGCTATGCGGACGGACGGCAGGTGTTCTTCGCCGACCTCAACGCCGCCATGCTGAACCCGGACGGCACGCTGCCGCGCGATGTCATGCCCGACTTGCTGCACCCGGGTGAAAAAGGTTATGAGATATGGGCGCGCGCGCTGGAGCCGGGCCTGAAGAAGCTGCTGTCGGAGTAGACCTATGAAAAACACCATGCACCGGGCCGCAGGCCGGGTATTGCTGGCTGCCTGCGCTGCCTGTGCCGCCTGCGTCGCAGGCAAACAGTCCGCCGCCTGGGCCGGCGACGCGCCCGCAGCGGCGACACGGCCGGCGTGCGCCACCAATGCCGCGCCGCGCGCCGCCGATTATCCATGGATGTCGACGGCGCGCTGGCGCGAGATGCATGAAGCCCAGGTTGCGCGCGCCGCGCAGGGGGATGTCGGCGTGATGTTCGTCGGCGACTCGCTCACCGAAATGTGGCCGGAAGCGCTGTGGGACGCGCACTTCGGCCGCTTCAAGCCCGCCAACTTCGGCATCGGCGGCGACCACACGGGCAATGTGCTGTGGCGCCTGCAACATCCCGCGATTGCCGCGCTCCAGCCCAAGCTGGTGGTGCTGATGATCGGCGTGAACAACATCAACCTGTGCGGCGAACGGCCGGAGCAGGTATTCACCGGCATCCAGGCGGTCGTGGCGGCGCTGCGCAAGCAGTATCCGGCCGCGCGCATCCTGCTCAACGCGGTATTGCCCGAAGGCGCATTGCCGGACGCGCCCGAGCGCCGCCACGTGGCCGCGCTCAACAAGATGGTTCAGACCCTGGACGATGGCAAGACCGTGTTTTTCCATGACTATGGTTCGCGCTTCGCCGGCGCGGACGGCAAGCTGTCGGCGCAGCTGCAGCCCGATTTCCTGCACTTGTCGGAGCAGGGGTACCGGATCCTCGCCGAGGCGATCCGTCCCGACATCGAACAACTATTGAGGTAATCACACCAAGGACAGCTCATGCAACTATCCCGCAATGCCATAGCGGCGCTGGTCGCGCTGGCGTCGTCGTCGTCGCCGCACGCACAATCGCCGTACACGGCAGTCTCGCCCGACCAGCGCACCAAGGTGGAATTGATCGCCCGCGACGGCAAACTGGCTTACGCGGTCACGCGCGACGGCGCCGCCGTGATCGCGCCTTCGCCGCTCGGATTGCACACCAGCCAGGGTGCGCTGGACGGCAACTCGCTGCAGGTGACGGGGGTAAAGCGCAAGAGCGTCAACGAGGTCTACCGGCCGGTGGCCGGCAAGGCTGCCGAGGTTGCCGACCGTTACAGCCAGATCGAACTGCAACTGGCAGGCAAGGGCACGGCCATGAAGGTCAACCTGGTGGCGCGGGTGTACGACAACGGCGTCGCGATCCGCTACGTCTTGCCGCAGCAGGCGCAGGCGAAGGATTTCGATATCCGGGACGAGGCGACGGGCTTCCATTTCCCCGCCGATTACACGTGCTGGGGTTTCAATCCCGGACGCTACGAGAATTCGCACGAAGGCGAATTCGACCCGGTGCAGGCATCGGCCATCCGCCCGGCCCACCTGTTCGATGCGCCGCTGGTGTGCAAAACCGGCGTGAAGAACACCACGCTGGCGATTGCCGAAGCGGACAAACGCAACTATGCCGGCGCGTATTACACCGGGCGCGGGGAAGGGGGATGGGGCGTGCAGGTGGCGCTGTCGCCGCTCCCGGCCGCAGGCGGGGAAGGGGCGTCGAACCGGCCCGCCGTGCGCGTGTCGCTGGCCGGCGGTGCGCTGGCCACGCCGTGGCGCGTGATCATGCTGGCCGACACGCCGGGCGGCTTGGCCGAGTCGAACCTGATCGCCACGCTGGGCAGCCCGTCCGCCATTGCGGACACCAGCTGGATCAAGCCGGGCAAGGCCGCCTGGGACTGGTGGAACGGCTGGGCCGCCGGCATTCCCGATGCGGGCGTGAATACGGCGACCTACCGCGCCTATATCGACTTTGCCGCCGCCATGGGCCTCGACTACATCCTCATCGATGAGGGCTGGTACGAAGGCAGCTCGGAGGCGCCGGCGCCGGCCAACGTGCTGCGCCCGATCGCGCAAATGGACATGCCGGGCATTATTGCGTACGCGCGCGGCAAGGGGATCGGCGTGTGGGCGTGGCTGCAGTGGAAGCAGCTCGACCGGCAGATGGACGACGCGCTGGCGCTGTACCAGTCGTGGGGCATCAAAGGCATCAAGGTGGACTTCATGGACCGCAATGACCAGGACATGGTCGGCTTCTATCACAAGCTGCTGGGCAAGGCCGCCGCGCACCGCCTGATGGTCAACCTGCACGGTGCCTATCCGCCGGACGGCCTGGCGCGCACCTATCCGAACTACATGACGCAGGAAGGGGTGCTGGGAGCGGAGTACAACAAGTGGAGCAAGCGCATTACGGCGACGCACAACGTCACGCTGCCGTTCACACGCATGATCCTGGGGGCGATCGATTACACGCCCGGCGGCTTCCGCTCGCTGGCGCCGGCGCAGTTCCCGGCGCAGGTGCGCTCCGCCAGGCCGTTCGTGCAGACCACGCGCGGGCAGGCCGTCGCCATGTACGTGGTGTACGACTCGCCGCTGGCGATGGTGGCCGACAGTCCGGACGCCTACCGCAACGCCGATGGCAGTTGGGCCGACGGCGCCGGTTTCATTGCGAAGGTGCCCACCACGTGGGACGAGACGCGCGTGCTGGAAGGCGATATCGGGCAGTACATCGTGACCGCCCGCCGCAAGGGAAGCCAGTGGTATATCGGCGCCATGACCAATGAAGCGGCGCGCACGCTCGAGATCCCGCTGGCCTTTGTGCAAGGCGGGGTGACGTACCGCGCGGAGATCCTGCAGGACGGCAAAGACCGCAACCAGCTGGTATCGAGCCAGGCGCAGGTGACGGCGGGAAGCCGCATCAAGCTGTCGCTGGCCGGTTCCGGCGGCGCGGTGGCGGTGCTGTCGCCCACAAGCGGAAACGGCGCCGCCCCGGCGAAGTAGCCTGCCATTCGGCAGCACAAAAAAGGAGAGGGAGCATGCTATTGAAACCAATTGGTGCGCTGCTGTCCGCAGCATTGTTGATGTCGCTGTCCGCCCACCTGGGCATCAGCAGCGCCACCCCGTTCGATTTCACCGGCGCCTGGGTCGCCACGCCCAATACCAATGGCGCCAAGGCAAGCTGGATCAACATCACAGCGTACGACTGCGCCAATCAGCTCATCGGCCGCACCGGCAACATCGCCATTTCCTCCACCTACGCGCTGATCGCGGCCAATTCCGGCAACGTCGCGCGCATCGACATCGCGCGCGACAAGGGCTGGTTCGTCATGGACGACCTGGCCTTCAGCCGCGCCGCAACGGTGCCCGAGCCGGGCAGCATGGCGCTGCTGGGCCTGGGTGTGGCTGCCCTTGCATGGACAAGGCAGCGCCGGGAGATGGGAACATGAGGGCGCGGCGCATGCGGCTGGCGGCGGGCGTTGCGGCAGCATGGAGCACGGCGGTGCAGGTTGCGCTGGCGGCGCCCGTGGCGCCGGTGGTGGTGACGTCGCCGGACGGCCGCTCCGCCATCACGATCGCGCGCGACGCCGGCCGGTTCTCGGTCTCGCGCGGCGGCGAAGCCGTGATCGCGGCGTCGCCGCTGGGCCTTGAATTCGACGGCGCCGCGGATTTCGGCCCGCTGGTGCTGGAGAAGCAGGAAAACACGGCGGTCGACCGCACCATCCCGCTGGTGGCCACCAAGGCTGCCGCCGCCCGCGATCACTATCGCGGCGCGACCCTGGTGTTCCGCGAACGCGCGCCCGCCGCGCGCCGGCTGTTCATCGACGTGCGCGCCTACGACGATGGCGTGGCCTTCCGCTACCGCATCGCCGATGCCAATCCGGTACGCCTGCGCGGCGAACGCACCGCTTTCGTGCCGGCCGGCGATCCAGCCTGCCTGGTTTCGCTGGTGGAGGGCGCGCACGAGCTGCCGTTCGAGCGCAAGAAGATCTCGCAGCTGAGCAACGGCGTTGCCTACGATGTGCCGGTGGTCTGCGCCACGCCTTCCGGACGGACTTCGTACGCGATCACGCAAGCCTACCTGGACGGCTACACCGGCGCCTCGCTGTGGCGCGAGGGCGATGCCTTGCGGGTGCGGCTGTCGGCTGTGCCGACCCGGCCCGCGCCGGCATTCCATTCCGCTGCCGGGCTGCGGACGGCCTGGCGCGTGGTCATGCTGGGCGACCGGGCCGGCGACATGATCGCTTCCAACCTGATCGGCAACCTGAATCCTGCGCCGGCGGGAGACTTCAGCTGGGTCAAACCCGGCAAGGCGGCGTGGGACTGGTGGTCCGGGCCGTTGGCCGGCATGAAGCCGGACATGGCGGCCTATCGCCGTTTCATCGATTTCGCCGCCGCATCCGGCTTCCCCTACTACTTGATCGACGCCGGCTGGGCCAAGGGCTCGGGGCCCAACTGCTGGGAGGCGCTGCCAACCACGGACATTACCCGCGCCGAGGACGGCATCGACATGCCGGCGCTGGTGCGCTACGCGGCGGAGAAGGGCGTAGGGCTGCTGTTGTGGGCGCACTGGGAACACGTGGCCCCGCACATGGACGAAGTGTTCGACACCTACGCGCGCTGGGGTGTCAAGGGCGTGAAGGTCGACTTCATGAACCGCGACGACCAGGACATGGTCGGCTTCTATCACCGCGCCGCGGAAGCCGCCGCCAGGCACCGCCTGCTGCTCAATTTGCACGGCGCCTACGTCCCGGCCGGCCTGCAGCGCACCTGGCCCAACTTCATCACGCAGGAGGGCGTGCTGGGCGCCGAGTGGAACAAGATGGATGCCCGCGTCACGCCGCAGCACAACTTGATGCTGCCGTACACGCGCATGCTGGCCGGGCCGATGGACTACACGCCGGGCGGCTTCCGCAACGCAACGCCGGCCGGCTTCAAGGTGCGCGAGGTGATGCCGCTGACGCAGTCTACCCGTGGCCAGGCGCTGGCGATGTATGTGGTGTACGACAGCCCGCTGCAGATGGTGTCCGACGCCCCGGAAGCCTACCGCAATGCCGCCGGTTTCGATTTCATCCGGCGCGTGCCGACCGCCTGGGACGAGACGCGCTTCCTGGCGGGCGAGCCGGGGCGCGACATCGTGCTGGCGCGGCGCCAGGGAAGCACCTGGTACGTCGGCGCAATGACGGCGGCCGGCGACAGCGAGGGACGCAAAACCGGCAACGTGCCGTTGCGCTTCCTGCCTGCCGGGCGCTACCGCGCCACGGTATGGGAGGACGGCGGCGCGCCCAACGAGCTGCGGCGCCGCGAACTCGACGTCACGGGCGGCGACACGCTCACGCTGCATCTGGCGGCCGCAGGCGGCGCCGCCGTGGTGCTGGAGCGCCTGCCATGACGGTTATCCATTTCTTCAAAGGCGCCACGGTATTGGGGGCGGCGCTGGCAGCGGCACTGTCGCTTCCGCCCGGCGGCGCGCAGGCCCAGGCCTGGTATGCGCCCGAGCGGCCCATGGAGCGGCTCGAGGGCGAGGACCCGGCTGCGCGCATCAAGTGGTGGCGCGGGGCGCGCTTCGGCATGTTCATACACTGGGGCCTGTATTCCGTGCCCGGCCGTGGCGAATGGGTACAGTGGAACGAACAGATTCCGGTCGGGGAGTACGCCAGGCTGGCAGACCAGTTCAACCCCGGCGACGTGAATTTCGATGCATGGGCCGAAATCGCCAAGGCCGGCGGCATGAAGTACATGGTGATGACGGCGCGCCACCACGACGGTTTCGCCCTGTTCGACGACGGCGCCAACCCGTTCACCAGCGTCAACACCGGCGCGCGCCGCGATCTCGTCGCCGGCTATGTGAAGGCGGTGCGCAAAGCGGGACTGGGTGTCGGCCTGTACTACTCGCCGATGGACTGGCGCTTCCCTGGCTACTTCTTCCCCGACTTGCAGCGCGACAGCGCGGAAGCCATGCGCGAGCAGTATCACCGCCAGGTCGAGAAGCTGATGGCCGGCTACGGCAAGATCGACGTGCTGTGGTTCGACGGGGGCGAGGCCAACTGGCTGAACTTCGGCGCCGACTGGAAAGATGCCGGCGCCAATCCCAAGTGGGTGGCGCGCCCGCGCGGCCAGCAGTACAAGGGCGGCTTCAGCTGGCAGCACGACAAGCTGTATTCGACGATACGCCGCCTGCAGCCGCAAGTGCTGATGAACGGCCGCGCCGACATGCCTGAGGATTTCGGTTCGCGCGAGGGCGACGGGGCGCTGGGCGATTTCGACAACCAGCGTCCGTGGGAGCTGTGCACCACTATCGCCGGCGCGTGGGGCTACCAGAGCGACGCGCAAGTGAAGCCGCTCAAGCACTACATCCAGCTGCTGGCCAAGGTGGCTGGACGCGACGGCAACCTGCTGCTGAACGTCGGCCCCCGCGCCGACGGCCGCATCGATCCGCCGCAGGTGGCGCGCCTGCGGGAAATCGGCGCCTGGCTCGGCAAGTATGGCCAGAGCATCTACGAAACCCGTGGCGGCCCGTTCCTGCCTGCGGAGTACGGCGCGTCCACGCACCGCGGCAAGACGGTTTATGTGCATGTGCTGAGCTGGCCGAAGGACAAGCTGGCCTTGCCGGCGATTCCGGAGAAGATCGTTGGCGCCTCGGTTCTGGGCGGCGGCAAGGCGGTCTTTACCCAAACCGAACGCGGCATCGAACTGTCCGTGCCGCCTGCCGCGCGCAGCGATATCGACACCGTTATCGCCCTCGAGCTGGACTCGCCGGCCGAAGCCATCGCTCCGGTGCGCGTGGCCGACTGAGCGCTTGCCACCCGCCGGCGCCGTGCGGCGTCCGGCGGGTGCGCGAGCGGAGGGCAGGGCGGCTTACTTGGCGTCTTCTTCGATGATGGCCACGTCCCACGGCGCCAGCGTCAGCTTTTCCCCAGCGGCCACGCGGCGGCCTCCCAGCAGATTGGCGCCCGGCTTGCGCGGGTAGCTGAAGCTCACTTCCGTACCGGAATAGTTGAAGTAGTAGTGCACCGCGCGCTGGTAGCCGTTGGTGCCGGTGCGCGTCTTCACGCTGGCCGGCAGCTGCTGGTCCGGTCCCGTCACGCCAAGCTCCTGCAGCGAGGACTGCAGCACCGCCTTCTGCAGCTTGTCCGACAGGTAAGTGCCTTCATACACCACCTTGCCCGCGCCGAACTGGTTGGACGTGATGGCGGGCCAGCGGCCGAAGAAGGGGTGGTCGTACCAGGCCAGGGCCTTGGCCGTGTCCAGCTCCAGGAATTCGGCCCAGTGCTGCACCTTGTTGTCCGCGCCCGCCTGGAATGGATCGCCCTTCAGGGCCAGTGGCTGCGCCAGGTTGGAAAATTCCTGGTAGTGGAAGCCGAGCGCCTCGCGCAGCGGCCCGGGCGCCATGGTCCAGCGCACGGCGGCGTTTTCGTTGGCGAAGCCGCTCTTGAAGGTCATCACCACGTGGCCGCCCTTGCGCACGTATTCCGTGATGCGCCGCAGCAGCGCCTCGTCCGCCACGTACAGCGAAGGCACCACCAGCAGCTTGTAGGACGAGAAGTCCTGCGTGTCGTCGAACACGAAGTCGGTGCCGACGTTCATGTCGTAGAGCTGGCGGTGGATCTGGCGCACCTGCGAGCCGTAGTCCGCCTTGGTGCCCGAGCCGCCCCATTGCGATTCCTTTGCGAACGGCATGTCGTTGAGGGCGTTGAGCGAATCGCGGCTCCACAGGATGGCCACGTCGTTGCGGATCTTCAGGTTCACCAGGCGCGGGCCGATCTTCTGCAGTTCGCGGCCGGTGCGGCTCATTTCGGCGTAAGCGCGGTTCGGCTCCAGATCGTGCGACAGCACGCCTTTCCAGTACGTTTCCTGGTTGGCGTGCACCGAGGCCCAGTGCCAGTATTCTACCATGTTGGCGCCGTTGGCCAGGTGGGTGTAGACGTCCTGGCGGAACTGGCCGTCGTACGGCGGGTACTGGAACGACGAACTCCAGTCCGTGCTCTGCGCATTGGTCTCGGTGACCAGGAAATTGCCGCGCTTGAGCGAGCGCGTGAAGTCGGCGTCGAGCGTTTGGCCGGCGCCGTTGTAATGCTCGCGCTGGCCCCAGTGGTAGATGTTCACGGACGGCATGTCCATGGCGCGCGAGACGGCCACCTCGTTCACGTCGCCGTGCATGGAGCCGGCGAAATCGTGCGTGACGAACTGGCGCGGCGAAGCGCATTCGCGTATCAGTTTCGCCTGCCAGGTCAGGAAGTCGGTCACCCGCATCTGCCCCCAGCGCGACCATTCAAGCTTGTAGCCGGTGCTCTGGGCGCCGTCCGGGCGCGGCAGGTCCACCCAGCTGTGCAGGTTCTGGCCCCAGTAGTTCAGGAACCAGGCCTTGCTGAGGTTTTCCGGCGTGCCGAACTTCTTCTCAAGGTAGTGCTGGAAGCGGATGAACACGTCGTCGTTGGCGGCGCCGTAGGTGCTGGTTTCATTGTCCACTTGCCAGCCGATGACATTGGGGTTGTCCTTGTAGCGGGCGGCGATCTTGCGTATCAGGCGTTCGGCGTAGAAGCGGTAGGCGGCCGAGTCGGTGTTCATGTTCTGGCGCATGCCGTAGGTGTTCTGTACGCCGTTGAATTTGCGGGCCAGGATTTCCGGGTTTTGCTTGGCCATCCAGGCGGGTATGGAGTAGGTCGGGGTGCCCATGATGACCTTGATGCCGGCCTTGCCCATGGCGTCGATCACGCGGTCCATCCACGCGTACTCGAAGCGGCCGTCCTCCGGCTCCCACAGGCTCCAGGTCGATTCGCCCAGGCGCACCACGTTGAAGCCGGCGGCTTTCATCATCGCCACGTCCTTTTCCAGCCGCTCGTAGGGCATGTATTCGTGGTAGTAGGCTGCGCCATACAGGATGGTGGGGAATTCCGGCGGCGCAGTTTGTGCAGTTTGCGCCGTTTGCGCGGCTGCCGGCGCGCACGCCACGGCGGCGAGCGCCAGCGTCAGGGCATACGAGAGTACTGTCCGTTTCAGCATTCGATCTCTTTCAGATAGTTGACGTAGTGGCGGGTAGCCTATTGTGGGCACGCGCGGCGTGTCCGCGCAATTATGAAAATGACTAGCGCCGCGTATGATTTGTCGCCGAGCGCGCCTGCGCAATTTCATATTGGCCGTTGACGAATTTTGCAATTGCGGCGCCTGGGCGCTGCTTCCACAATACGTTGCAACGGTTGCTGCCCTAAGAAAGGTGGAAGAAAATGAACTCAGTGTTATCGAAGGCCTTGTTCTCCGCTGCGCTGTGCTCGGCGCCGTTTGCGCAGGCGCAGAACTGCGGCACGGGCGGCGGCGCGACCGTGTGCCTGACGGCTTCCGGCACCGGCAGCGGCGTCCAGTTGAGCTGGACCGTCAGCGGCGCGGTCAGCGGCGTGCAGATCTACCGCGACACCGACACCGACGCCAACGGCCGCAGCCGCGTTGCGGTCCTGAACAAGAGTGCAACCAGCTACACCGACAACAGCGCGGCGCCCGGCACCGCCTACTGGTACTGGGTCAAGTTCAGCGCCGGCGGCGGCAGCTACAACTCCGGCGCCGCCAAGGCCGTGCGCGTGGGCGTGATGCGCAACCTCACCAGCATGCAGCTGTCCGGGCAGATGTCGCCCGGCTGGAACCTCGGCAACACGCTGGAGGCGATCGGCACTCCTTACGTGTGGGGCAGCACCACTTTCAACGAGACTTACTGGGGCAACCCGAAGGCGAGCCAGGCGCTGTTCGACGGCATCAAGGCCGCCGGCTTCAAGAGCGTGCGCATCCCGGTATCGTGGAAGCAGTACGCCGATGCCAACGACAATATCAGCCCGCAGTGGATGGACCGCGTCACCGAAGTGGTGAACTACGCGCACAATGCGGGCCTGGCGGCCATGATCAACATCCACTGGGACGGCGGCTGGATGCAGCCGACCTACGCCCAGCAGGGCGCGGCCAACGCCAGGCTGACCAAGTTCTGGACCCAGATCGCCAACAACTTCAAGAACCACGACGACACACTGCTGTTCGCCGGCACCAACGAGGTGATGGTGGACGGGAACTACAATCCGCCGACTGCGGAGTACTGCTCGGTGCAGAAGGGCTTCAACCAGGCCTTCATCACGGCCGTGCGCGCCACCGGCGGCAACAACGCCAGCCGCCACCTGGTGGTGCAAGCCTTCAACACCAACATCGACAACGCGATCAGCTGCAACGCGGCCATGCCGAGCGACTGGGTGGCCAACCGGCTGATGATGGAAGTGCACTACTACGACCCGTTCGACTTCACGCTGGACACCAACAGCACCGCCTGGAAGTGGGGCCAGGCGGCCAATCCCTCGGGCTGGGCCAACGAGTCCTATACCGATAGCCAGTTCCAGAAAATGAAGACCGGCTTCATCGACAAGGGCGTGCCGGTGATCCTGGGCGAGTACGCGGCCAGCCTGCGCACCGAATACGACCCGGCCGGCACCTACCGCAAGTACTGGGACCAGTACATCACGCACGCCGCCTTCACGCGCGGCGTGGTGCCGATGTACTGGGATAACGGCTACACGTCCAACCACCAGTCCGGCCTGTTCAACCGCGCGGCCGGCACCCAGGCATTCCCCGACGTGACAGCCGCCATCGTCAACGCGGCCAAGTAGGGATAGTGGTTCGCTGCGGCGCTGCGGCGCCGCAGCACAAGTTTTCTTCGTAGTCCGTTGTGTCCGACTGTCTGAACGGCAGTTTTAGGGCGGCTTCGGCCGCCCGCTTTTTTACCCGATATTCACATCAATGGAAGCAAACATGAGATTCAAAAAGCAGATCGGTATTCTGGCGGCCGCAGTGGCCATGTGCTACGGCTCCGCACTGGCTGCGGACGCAGACGCCCAGCCGTGGATGAACGCGCAGCTGGACCCGGCGCAGCGCGCCACCCTGGCGGTGGGCGCCATGACGCTGGACGAGAAATTGAAGCTGGTCTACGGCTACCTGGGCAACGACATGGAGAACAAGAAGACCAAGCGCCCCGAGGAGGCGCACATTCAATCGGCCGGCTTCATCTACGGCGTGCCCCGCCTCGGCATTCCGCACCTGCGCGAAACCGACGCCGGCCTGGGCGTGGCCAGCCAGGGCGGGCCGAATGTGCGCACCGCGACGGCGCTGCCGTCCGGCCTGAACACGGCCGCCACCTGGGATATGAAAACCGCCTACGAGGGCGGCGCCATGATAGGCGCGGAAGCGCGCGCATACGGCTTCAACGTGCTGCTGGCGGGCGGCGTGAACCTGATGCGCGAGCCGCGCAACGGCCGCAATTTCGAGTACGGAGGCGAGGACCCTCTGCTGGCCGGCAAGATGGTGGGCGCGCAGATCAAGGGTATCCAGTCCAACCGCTTGGTTTCCACGCTGAAGCACTTCGCGCTGAACGACCAGGAGACCGGGCGCACCACGCTCAACGTGAAGATCGACGACCAGGCCAACCGCATGTCGGACTTGCTGGCCTTGCAGATCGCCTACGAGGAGGGCAATCCCGGTTCGGTCATGTGCTCCTACAACCGCATCAACGGCGAGTACGGCTGCGAGAACAGCTACCTGCTGACTGAGGTGCTGAAGAAGGACTGGGGTTTCAAGGGCTGGGTGATGTCGGACTGGGGCGCGGTGCACAGCACCATACCGGCCGCCAACGCGGGGCTGGACCAGCAGTCAGGCATGCCGTTCGACCTGGCCGACTACTTCGGCCCGCCGCTGAAAGAGGCGGTGCTGAACGGCTGGGTGCCGCAGGCGCGCCTGGACGACATGGTGCGCCGCATCCTGCACGCCATGTTCGAGCACGGCGTGGTGGACCACCCGGTGAAGCCGGCCCTGGACAGTATCGACTTCAAGGCCAACGCCGCCGTGTCGCTGAAGGACGCGCAGGAGGGCATGGTGCTGCTGAAGAACAGCGCCAGCCTGCTGCCGCTGAACAAGGCCGTCAAGCGCGTCGCCGTGATCGGCGGCTACGCGGACCGGGGCGTGATGGCGGGCGGCGGTTCCTCGCTGGTGTATCCGGCCGGCGGCAACGCCGCGCCGGAGCTCACGCCCAAGACCTGGCCCGGCCCGGTGATGATCTACCCGTCCTCGCCGCTGAAAGCCATCCAGGCGCGCCTGCCCAGGGCGGTGGTGGCCTACAACGATGGAACCGATCCCGCAGCGGCGGCCAGGCTGGCGCGCGAAAGCGACGTGGTGCTGGTGTTCGCCACCCAGTGGACCGGCGAAGGCTTCGACATGCCCAACCTGTCGCTGCCCAACAAGCAGGACGAGCTGATCGCCGCGGTGGCGGCGGCCAACGCCAAAACGGTGGTGGTGCTGGAAACCGGCGGCCCCGTGACCATGCCGTGGCTGCCCAAGGTGTCCTCGGTGCTGGAAGCGTGGTACCCGGGCACCAACGGCGGCGAGGCGATTGCCGGCGTGCTGTTCGGCGAAGCCAATCCGTCCGGCCATTTGCCCGCCACTTTCCCGGCGTCCGAATCGCAGCTGCCCCGTCCCGCGCTGGACGGTTATCCCGAAGTGGCCGACAAGCGCTTCGATGTCAACTATCACGAAGGCGCGGCGGTCGGCTACAAGTGGTTCGACCTGAAGGGGCTGAAACCGCTGTTCCCGTTCGGCCACGGCCTGTCCTACACCGAGTTCGCCATGTCGGACCTGGCCGCCGGCGTCAAGGACGGCCTGCTGCGCGCCTCGTTCACCGTGAAGAACACGGGCAAGCTGGCCGGCAAGGAGGTGGCCCAGGTTTACGTGGCGCCGCTCAACGCGCGCTGGGAAGCGCCCAGGCGCCTGGCCGGCTTCCAGAAGGTCGACGTGAAGCCGGGCGCCAGCGTGAAGGGCGCCGTGACGGTCGATCCGCGCCTGCTGGCCATGTATGACCCGGCCAGCAAGACGTGGAAAGTGGCCAAGGGCGACTACAAGGTGATTCTCGCGGCCGACGCCGCAGCAGCGGCCGGCAGCAAGGCCGTCAGCAAGGTGGTGCACCTGGAGGCCGCCGTCTACGACGTGAACGGCAAGCCGCTGAAGTAGCCAAAACCGCTGGGAGAGCGCGATGAACACGACTGAAATATTCTTGCTGGCCATGCTGCTGATTTTCACCGTGCCTTACCTGGTGTGGCGGCTCGGCAGGACCGACTATGTGGCGCCGCTGGTGATCGTCCAGATCATCGGCGGCGTGCTGCTCGGTCCCGGCGTGCTGGGCGCGGCCTTCCCGGAATATCACCGGTTCGTGTTCACGCCCGCCGTCATGCAATCGCTGAACGGCATCGCCTGGTGGGCGGTCATGCTGTTCGTGATGATCGCCGGCATAGAACTGGACCTGAAAAAAGTGTGGCAATACCGCCGCGAGAGTGCCGCCACGGCGGGCTTTGCGCTGGGCGTGCCGCTGCTGTTCGGCTGCGGCGCCGCTTTGCTGCTGCTGGCCTACCCGGGCTGGATCGGCCCGAAAGGCAAGGACTGGCAATTCCTGCTCGGTATCGGCATGGCGTGCGCGGTGACCGCGCTGCCGGTGCTGGTGCTGCTGATGGAAAAGCTGGAGATCCTGCGCCAGCCGATGGGCCAGCGCATCCTGCGCTACGCCAGCCTGGACGACGTGGCGATCTGGGGCGTGCTCGCCATCATCCTGCTGGACTGGGAGCGGGTTGGCCGCCAGGCCGGCTTCCTGCTCGCCTTCGCCGTGCTGACGGTGCTGTTCCGCCGCCTGATGGTCCGGCTGGAGGAGGGCGACCGCTGGTACGTGTCGCTGATCTGGCTGGCGGCCTGCGGCTTCGGCGCGGACTGGGCCGGCCTGCACTACATGGTCGGCGCTTTCCTGGCCGGCGTGGTGATGGACGCGCACTGGTTCGAGCAGCGCAAGATGGACATGCTGTTCAAGCACGTGCTGCTGGTGCTGATGCCGGTGTTCTTCCTCAGCACGGGCTTGCGCACCCAGTGGGACATCGGCAGCTATCCGGTCTTCTTCGCGGCAGGGCTGATGCTGCTGGCCTCCGTGGGCGGCAAGCTGGCGGGCGCCCGCCTGGCCGGCAAAGCGCTGGGCTGGAAGCAGGGCGAGGCCTCGATTATCGGCTGGCTGCTGCAGACCAAGGGGCTGATCGAGATCATCTTCGCCAACATCCTGCTGGACAAGCAGATCATCAGCAGCGAAACCTTCACCGCGCTGCTGCTGATGGCCTGCGCCAGCACCATGCTGACCGTGCCCGTCGTCCACCCCAGGCTGAACCGCGCGGCCCATGCGGGCCTGCTGCGGCAGGCCAGCTCGTAAAGATGCCCGATAGAAAACGCCACAGCCGGCCTGTGCTGGTATGATGCAGTCAGCCCGCCCGCTAGAGGTGTGGCACTGAGACCTTAACGCACGCATCATACGCACCATATGCAAGAGTTCTATAAGAAGGCGCTCCAGGCACTGGTTCTTCTGCTGGTTGCCGACGCCCTGGTTGCGGCTTTTTTCATTTATCAGAGCTACCAGACCGTCACCCTGCTGCCCGCGCACAAGGGGGGCGTGCACTGGCGCTATGTCGGCCATGCGGACGACGGCACCTCCAGCGTCCGCGTCGGCGATCCCACGGGCGACGTGCTGCGCTTCGACCTGCGGGTGACCAACACCGCGACCTATCCTTTCGCTTCCGTCGGGCTGGAGCTGGACGATGGCAAGGGCAAGCCGGCCCTGGCGGACTGGACCAGGTACTCCACCGTCACCTTCCTTGCCAAGTGCACACCGTCCAATTCCATGGTGTTCGCCGTGTCGACCTTCGACGACAACGTTTCAAGGCTGGGCGAATTCCATACCTACCGCTCGCCCGGAACTTATTTTTCTTGCAATGGCCGCGGCGTGCCGGTGTCGCTGGACATGACGCGGCTGACCATACCCGACTGGTGGTTTTCCAACATGAAGCTCGACCTGACGCACCAGGGCTACTCGCTGAACAAGGTGGGCAAACTGCTGTTCGGCACCAGTTCCAGCAGCCCCCGCCTGGTTGATTCCCATGTGGAAATAAGCGAACTCACGCTGCGCGGCCGGGATTACCGCTATATCGCCGCGCTGGGCGTTATTCTGCTGGCGGGGTGGAGCGCATTCGGCATCTGGTTTTTCCGGGCCCACGCCCGCGCACTGATTGCCAGCCTGGATTCCCGGCTGAAAATAGACTTGCCGCTGGTAGCCTATCGTCAATTGACGCTGGAGCCATATAAGGACAAGGAAAAGGCGTCGGTGCTGCGCTTTATCGCCACCAATTACACGAATACCGAATTGGACCTGGAGTGCGTGGTCAATGGAACAGGCGCAAACCGGAATAAGGTGAATGAATTGCTGAAGACCGAACTCGGCATGACTTTCACCAGCTACCTGAATAAACTGCGGCTGACCGAAGCGGCCCGGCTGCTGGCCGAGAAAAACAGCGCGGCGGTGGCGGAAATCGCTTATTCGGTCGGCTATGCCAACGTGTCCTACTTTAATAAACTGTTCAAGGAAGAATACGGTTGCACGCCGAAAGCCTTCCGCTCTCTTGCTAATCAGCAAGCACAACCGGCCGAGCATCCGTCCGGACTGCCGCTCCCGCCCGTGGACGCCGCCAGCTAGCGGGTTTGCACTCCTTGCACTCCCTGCAGAAGTAATCGCAATTTCTGCACTGTGATAGAAATCCTTGTATAGGCGTTATCGCCCCTGCCGCCCCAGGCAATATGCTTTGGTCGTGGGTTAGCTTCCGCTACCTGCTGCCGGTCCACTATACAAGGGTGATATCCGATGATCGACCGTATCCTGCGCGCTCGCGCCTGTAAAACACGCCTTTCCCCCAATTATGCATCCCCGCGCCAGCGGGCGGCGTGAACTCGCCGCGAATAAATGTTTTACCGACGAGGCGCTGCCATAAAGCGCCCGGCATAAAAAAAGCAGTAGAGGAGGAGACGTTGCATCTCAAGCCAATATGCGCGCTGCTGTCCACGGCGTTATTGCATGCATTTTCCGCGCAGGCGGAAACCTATCAATGGGATTCAGTCGCCATGGGCGGCGGCGGATTTGTATCCGGCCTGATTCCCAGTAAATCCGAACGCGGCATTATTTATGCGCGCACCGACGTCGGCGGCGCCTACCGCTGGGATGCGCGCGCCGAGCGCTGGGTGCCGCTGCTGGACTGGGTGTCGGAAGCGCAGGTCGGCTACCTGGGCGTGGAATCGGTGGCGGTCGATCCGAAAAACGCCGGCCATATTTACATGATGGCGGGCACGTCCTATTTGAACGGCGGGAAAACCGCCATCCTGCGTTCCCGCGATTACGGCCGTACCTTCGACATTGTCGATGTGACAAAACAGTTCAAGGCGCACGGCAACGGCATCGGGCGCCAGGGCGGCGAACGGCTGCAGGTCGATCCGCTGGACAGCAATGTGCTGTACGCGGGCACCCGCAGCGACGGCCTGTTCAGGAGCACGGACGCGGGCGCAAGCTGGAAGCGCCTGGCGTCCCTGCCGGTAACGTCCACGCCGAACGGCAACGGCGTCAACTTCGTGCTGGCCGGTCCCGGCCGGCGCGTGGTCGCCAGCGTGTCGCGGCCCGATAGCGTGGGGCCGAACCTGTACCTCAGCCAGGACGGCGGCGCCAGTTTCGAACCCGTCCAGGGCGGGCCGGCCGGCTTGATGCCGCAGCGCGCCGCGCAGTCGCCGGAGGGCAAGCTGTACATCACGTACGCCAACGGCGCTGGCCCCCATCCCTACGGCGGGGAAGCCATGGACCGGGGCCAGGTGTGGGAGTACGACGGCGCCAACGGCAAATGGACCGACATCACGCCGGCCGGCGCCAAGGGCCCGTTCGGCGGCATCAGCATCGACCAGGCCGATCCGCGCCGCCTGGTGCTGGCCACCACCAACGTCTGGCAGCCGCAGGGCAAGGGGCAGGGGAACGGGCAAGCGCCGGCGCAGGGCGACCGCATCTACACCACGCGCGACGCGGGCCGCAGCTGGACCGACGTGGTGGCGCGCGGTTTCGCCATGGACCCGCGAGGCAAGGACTGGATCGCCGGCAGCTCGATCCACTGGACCGGCGACGTGCAGTTCGATCCCTTCGACGGCAAGACCGCCTGGGTCATTTCCGGCAACGGCGTGTTCCGCACCACCGCCATCGACTCTCCCGCCGCCGCCTGGCGCTTCGAGACCGCCGGCATGGAGGAGACCGTGCCGTTCTCGGTGATCGCCTTGCCCAGCCGGCAGCTGGCCACCGCCATCGGCGACTACGACGGTTTCATGCACAGCAGCCCGGCGCACTACGGTGCGCGCCACAGCCCGGCCATGGGCACCACCACCAGCTTGGTGGCCAGCGCCGACGGCCGCGTGCTGGCGCGCGCCGGCAACGCCATCTACCTGTCCGCCAACGGCGGCGCCGGCTGGAGCAAGGCGCCGGCCGTCAAGGGCGGCTTCGGCCAGCTGGCCCTGTCCGCCGACGGCCGCGTGCTGCTGCACAGCCCCGCCGGCATGTCCGCCACCTACCGCTCCGACAACCAGGGCGCCGGCTGGAGCGCCGTCGCCGGGCTGGGCATGCGCGAAGCGCGCCCGGTGGCGGACACGGTCAACCCGCTCAAGTTCTACGCCTACGACAGCGCCGGCGGCCGCATGCTGGTCAGCACCGACGGCGGCGCCTCCTTCGCCCCGCAGGGCCGCCTGGCCGCCGGCGGCTCGAAGATCCTGGCCGCCACGCCGGGCATCGAGGGCGACGTGTGGGCCTGCCTGGCCGGCGGCGGACTGGCGCACACCACCGACAGCGGCGCCAGCTTCCGCAAGATCGCCGCCGTCGGCGGCTGCGGCGCGGTCGGCCTGGGCAAGGCCGCGCCCGGCGCCGGCTACCCCACGCTCTATATGTGGGGCACGGTGGGCGGTGTGCGCGGCATGCTGCGCTCCACCGACAAGGGCGCCAGCTGGGTGCGGATCAACGACGGCGCCCACCAGTACGGCGGCCCCGGCAACGGACAGCTGGTTGCCGGCGATATGAATACCTACGGCACCGTCTACATGACAACGGCGGGCCGGGGCATCGTGTACGGCAGGACAGCCGGCACGGATGGCGACGTGCCCGTCACCGCGATAGGGACGGGTCCAGCTTTATAAAAAAAGAATAGAAATTCAGACCGGAGACCAAGACCATGAAAACGAAAGCACACCGGATTGCCCTGCTGTTCAATGCAAACAAGAGTTTTGACCGTGAAGTCACCGCCGGCATCGCCGCTTACCTGGGAAGTACGCGCGCAGCCTGGGACTTGTTCCTGGAAGAGGATTTCCGCCTGCGCCTGGCCGGCATCGAGCGCTGGCAGGGCGACGGCATCATCGCCGATTTCGACGATCCGGCGGTGGCGGAGGCGCTGTCGCGCTGCAGCGTCCCGGTGGTGGCGGTGGGCGGCTCCTACGCCGAGAACGCCGACTATCCGCGCGGCGTGCCCTATGTGGCGACCGACAATTTCAAACTCATCAAACTGGCGCGCGACCACCTGATCGACGTCGGCCTGCACCGTTTCGCCATGTTCAGCCTGCCCAAGGCCAGGGAAAACCGCTGGGCGCAGGAGCGCGAAAACGCCTTCCTCAGCCTGATGCAGGAAGACCAGATGGAAGCGGAGATTTTCAGGGGCTGCGAAACCAGCGCGTCGTCGTGGGACGAAGCGGTGCAAGGGCAGATCGCCTGGCTGCGCAGCCTGCCCAAGCCGGTCGGCATCATCGCCGTCACCGATGCGCGCGCGCGCCAGCTGCTGCAGGCCTGCACCATCGCCGGCATCGAGGTGCCGGAGCAGGTGGCGCTGATCGGCATCGACAACGATCCGCTGGTGCGCATGCTCACCCGCATCCCGCTCAGTTCCGTGATCCAGGGCGCGCAGGAGATGGGCCGCACGGCGGCGCACTTGCTGGACCAGATGCTGCACGGGGTGCGCCTGGCGGACACCCGCATCCAGGTGCCGCCGGCCGGCATCAACGTGTTCGCCTCCAGCCAGCACCAGCCGGTCAAGCATCCGCACGTGATGCGGGCGCGCCATTTCATCCGCCAGTACGCCTGCCAGGGCATCAAGACGCACCAGGTGGCCGAATACGTGGGCGTGTCGCGCTCGTCGCTGGAAGCCTACTTCCGCCAGGAGCTGGGCTGCAGCGTGCACGACGTGATCCTGCGCTTCAAGCTGGACGCGGCCAAGGCCGGACTGGAATGCGGGGAGCGCAGCATCGCCGACGTGGCACTGGGCTGCGGCTTCACGTCCACCCAGTATATGCACCTGGTGTTCAAGCGCGAGCTGGGCTGCACGCCGCGCGCCTACCGCGACCGCGCGCTCGGCGAGAGCGCAGCGGCTTGACGCGCGGGCGCCGACATCGGCGCCCGCATTCGCGCCTGCGTCAGTACCGGCGCCTGGCCAGCTCCCCGGCCGCCGCGCCGGACGGGTACACCGACTCCTCGGTGGTTACCCATTTCGGCACGCGCCGGCCGGCCACCACGTCGCGCGCCAGCTGCATCAGCTGGGGGCCGATCAGCGGGCTGCATTCGACCGCCACATTGAGCTTGCCGGCGGCCATGGCTTCGAACACGGCCCGCGAGCCGCCTATCGCCACCACCAGCACGTCGCGCCCGGGCTTCAGGCCCGCTTCCTCGATGGCCTCGATGGCGCCCATCGCCATCTCGTCGCCGTGCGCATACAGCACATTGATATGCCTGCCCCCGGCTTTCAGCCAGGCCGCCATGGCCTGTTTGCCGTGCGCGCGCGACAGTCCGCCGCCCTGCGCATGCAGCAGCTTGAGTTTGGGATGGGCGGCAATCGCCTGCGCGAAGCCCTTGCTGCGGGCGAGGGCGGCGGGCGAACCCGGTGCGCCCTGCAGTTCCACGATGTTGAACAGGGTGTTCGGCGCGGCGGCTGCGCGCGCGGCCAGCCAGCGCCCTGCGCGCCGGCCCTGCTCGGCAAAGTCCGAGCCGATGAAGGCGGCGTACAGGCCCATGTCGCCCGGCGCCACGGCCTGGCCGGTGACGAGCACGGGGATGCCGGCGGCTTTCGCTTCGCGCAGCACCTCGTCCCAGCCCGATTCGGCCACCGGCGAGAACGCGATCAGGTCGACTTTTTGAGCAATGAAGGAGCGGATCGCCGCGATCTGGCTTTCCTGCCTGTTCCCGGTTTCGGCAAACTTGAGGGTAATGCCTTCCAGGGCGGCGGCGGCCTTGATGGAGGCGCTGTTGGCGTTGCGCCATGCGCTGTCGTTTCCGGCTTGCGCGAAGCCGATCACCAGCGCTGAGGATGATGCAGCCGCAGCCGGGGCAGGGCAGCCGGCCGCCGCGATGAGGGCGGCGGCCAGCAGCTTCCTGCGGAACGGATTCATGATGCTTGCCGGCCGCCTTGCCCGCGTCCCGCGCTTACCACCAGCCGCTGTAGATCGCCGCCAGCGTCACGCCGATGACCGCCGAGCCGAGCGCAAAGGCGCCGTCCACGCGGAACAGCGAGGTGTCGATATGCAGGTGCCTGGACACGCCTTCGCGGCGCGCTTCGGCCATTTTGCTGATCAGCACCATGCCGGCGACGACGAAGAAGAACACGATGAACATGCGGTCCAGGAAGGGGATCTCGGCCACGCCGGCATCGGTCACCTTGGCGAAACCGATCGGGATCAGGAACGACAGGTCCATCATCGTCGGCAGGAACTTCAGCACGATGGAGCCCACCAGGCCGCCCACGGTGGCGAACATGGCCGCGCCGGCGGTGGTTTTCTTCCAGAAGAAGCCCATCAGGAACATGGCCAGGATGCCGGGCGAGACGAAGCCGGTGTATTCCTGGATGTACTGGAAGCCGCCTTTCTTGTCGATGCCCAGCATCGGCGCGATGAACACCGCCAGCGCCATGGCCACCACCACGCTCACGCGGCCGATCCACACCATGCGCTGTTCGTTGGCTTCCTTGTTGAAGTTTTTCTTGTACAGGTCGAGTGTGAAGATGGTGGCGATGCTGTTGGCCTTGCCGGCCAGCGATGCCACCACGGCCGCCGTCAGCGCGGCGAAGGCGATGCCCTTCAGGCCCGATGGCAGCAGGTTCAGCAGGACAGGGTAGGCGCGGTCGGGATTGACTTCACCGCCGTGCTGCATCGCGGTGCCCAGCACGCCGGCCTGGTCCAGTACATACGCGGCAATGCCGGGCAGGACCACGATGATGGGCATCAGCAGTTTCAGGAAGGCCGCGAACAGCAGGCCTTTGCGGGCGGTCGGCAGGTCGGCGCCCAGCGCGCGTTGCGTGATGTATTGGTTGCAGCCCCAGTAGTTCAGGTTGACGATCCACATGCCGCCGATCAGCACCGACAGGCCGGGCAGGTCCATGTAGTTCGGGTTGTCGCGCGCGAGCACCATGTCGAAGTGGCCGCCGGCGCGCACGAACAGTTCGGAGAAGCCGGCGATCGCGCCCTGCTTGTCGGCCAGCGCGGCCACCATGTCGAGCGCCAGCCAGGTGGTCACCAGGCCGCCGATCACCAGGCAGGTCACCTGCACCACGTCGGTGTAGCCGATCACTTTCATGCCTCCCAGCGTGATGACGGCGGCGAACACCGCCAGGAACAGCATGCAGGGCAGCAGGGCGATGCCGGACAGGCTGCTGATGGCCAGCGCGCCCAGGTACAGGATGGAGGTCAGGTTGACCACCACGTACAGGCCGAGCCAGAACAGCGCCATGGTGGTGGCCACGGCCTTGCCGTAGCGCTGCTCCAGGAACTGCGGCATGGTGTAGATGCGGTTCTTCAGGTAGACCGGCATGAAGAACACGGCCACGATCACCAGCGTGGCGGCGGCCATCAGCTCATACACGGCAATGGCCATGCCGATCTTGAACCCGGAGCCGCTCATGCCGATGAACTGCTCGGCGGAGATGTTGGAGGCGATCAGCGAGGCGCCGATCGCCCACCAGGTCAGGGAGCCTTCGGCCAGGAAGTAGTCGTGCGAGGCCGAACCGGAGCCGGCTTGCTTGCGCCGGTAAACCCAGATGCCGTAACCGGCCACCAGGACAAAGTAGAAGAGGAAGACGATCAGGTCGACTGTTGAAAAGGTGCTCATGAAATGCTCACGGTGAATAGGTTGTCTCTGGGCGGGCGGCCGTGCTGTGCACCGGGCCCCTTTTGTAAAATCGGCAAAGGGAAAATCTTAGACGACATGGGCCTGTGATTTCCAATATGACTTTTGCATGCAGCTATATTGTTTCGGCATGGATCAGCTCGTTCAAGCAACCCGCTGCGCTCGCATTATTGCCCAAGACCGGCCCCCGTAAACGCCTTTGCGGGGCAGTTAGCCAGAATCGTTCCGCCCCTTGGTGATTTTCGTAATTGATAGGCTGTGCCGGCGATTGCAGAATGGCATGGTGCCGTTCTCGTACAGGAAGCCCCGCATTTCAATGATGACCAATCCCTTTCCCGGCACCGTGGCCGAGCCGGACCAATACCGCGTATTTACGCTCAAGAACGCCGGCGACATGGCGGTGACGATCAGCGAACGCGGCGGCGCACTGCGCTCGTGGCGCACGCCGGACCGTTACGGCCGCATGGCCGACGTGCTGCTGGGCGGGCGCAGCGGGGCCGGCGTCGTGGCCCTCTGGCAAGGCCGCCAGACCGGCGCCGGCGTGGCCATGCTGCTGACGGCGCCCGGCGGCGCACCCGGCCTGCTGGTCGACTACCGCCTCGATTACCGCCTTGACGACGACGGCAGCCTGACCATCGACTACCACGCCACGGCCCGTTCGGCGGCCCGCCTGGAGGCCAAGCCGCATACCTGTTTCAACCTGAACGGAGGCGCCGCCGACGTCGGCGACCACATACTGCAGATCGACGCCGACTATTACGTGGAAATGGATGCGGAGGGCACGCCGGCCGGGGTGGCCGCGGTAGGGGGAACGCCGTTCGATTTCCGCCAGCCGGCGCCCATCGGTCCGCGCCTGAGCTGGCCCGACAGGCAGATCCACCTGGCCGGCGGCTTCGATCATTGCCTGTTCGTGGGCAGCCACTATGCCGGCGGGCAGGGCGCGCTGCGGGAAGTGGCGCGCGTGGTCGATCCCGGCTCCGGGCGCTGCCTGCAGATGTACACCACCGAAGCCGCCGTGCAGTTTTGCGCCGGCATGCGCCCCCCGGGGCGCGGCCAGGTCCAGGCTCAGATCCAAGGCCAGAGCCCTGCGCTGGGCCCGGGGCCGGACGGCTTCTGCCTCGACGCCAATGCCCGTCCAGGCCTGACCAGCGCAGCCTGGCCGCATGTCATCCTGCACCCGGGGAAAGCGTACCGGCAGACCACGGTCTACCGGCTGTCGCTGGAAGCTTAGCCGGCCAGGCCGGCCAGGCCGGCCGTCAGGCGGGCGGCAGGCCCCGGTAGCGGAACTGCGTGGCCCGCACCTCGCCCTTGCCGGCGCTGTAGATGCCCACTTTCAGGCTCAGGAAGCCGCCGAACACGTTGTGGTGGAAGCCGGACACCTCCATCTGCCAGGGGTGCTTGATCCACTGCCTGCCGTCGCGCGAGTAGTGGAAGGTGACGATGTTGGCGCGGTTGGCGACCTTCACGTGCACGGTCCCGCCGTCCATCCTTTCCCGCATCCAGCTTTGCTCTTCGCCGCAATGGTAGGTGAACATCTGCCCGGCGCTGAAGCCGATGCCGCAGAAGCCGCGCTGGCTGTAGTACAGCAGCAGGCCGCCCTGGGCGCCGCCGATCGTTTCCAGCACCACGGAAGCCTCGTAGTCGCGGTCGCCGACGATGCAGGTGAGCGGCGAGCAGTCGGCGGCGGAGGTGCCCTTGCCCTGGATGACGAGGCTGTTGCCGTCGTAGCGCGCGCGCTGCATTTCATTGGGGCCCGGATCGAAGAAGCTCCACTGCACGCCGAACTTGTTGGACGAAAAATCGTCCGATAGCGCCTGGCCGGCCGGCCCCGCGCGCCCCCCCTTCGGCTTGCGCATGGGCTTGGACAGTGTGCCGCCGCGCGCGCGGAACCAGCCGTCGCTGGTCCACTCGATGGGTTCGAGCAGCGTCTGCCGGCCCAGCGTGCGGAAGCCGTTCTCGTAGCCGTGGTAGACCATCCACCAGTCGCCGCCCGGGCCTTCGATGACGGTGGCGTGGCCGCGCGACCACCAGGGTTCGTCCGCGCTGCGGGTGCGCACGATGGGGTTGTGCGGGCAGTTCTGCCACGGGCCGTGGATCGAGCGCGAGCGGGCCACGGTGATCATGTGGCTGGTGGGCGGGCCGGAGGTGCCGCCCACGGCGGACACCAGGTAAAACCACTCGCCGCGCCGGAACAGCTTGGGGCCCTCGGGCGCGAACATCTCCACCACCCAGTCTTCCGGATAGCGCCATGGGTCGTAGACGTGCTCCAGTTGCCCGGCCGTGGACAGCCCGTCGTCCGACAGGGCGATGCGGCGCACGCCGTTCATGAACAGGTAGCGCTTGCCGTCTTCGCCAACGGCGTGGCCGGGATCGATGCAGCCGGCGATCTTCAGGTCGACCGGATCGCTCCACGGGCCCCGGATGTCGTCGGCATGGATGACGAAGATGCCGCTCTCGCCGTTCGGGCTGGCGGGAATGTAGATGTAATAGCGGCCCTGGTGCTTGACCAGGTCCATCGCCCAGACCGAACCGAGCGGCTTGCTGAGCGCGGCGCAGATGGGCGCCCAGTTGACCAGGTCGCGCGAATGCCAGATCACCACGCCCGGGTAGGAGAAGAAGGACGAAAACGTCATGTAGTAGTCGTCGCCGTCCTTCAGGATGGTCGGGTCAGGGTGGTCGCCGGAGATGATGGGGTTGATGAAGGTGCCGTTGCCGAGGTCCGCCTTGCGCTGGCCTTCGATGCCGTAGGCGGCAGGCAGTGCGCCCGCCGCGCCTGCCGCGCCGGCGGCGGGGCAGGCTGCGGACGCGGCACCCGCCGTGAACGGCGCGGCGGCGGCGCCCGCGCCGGCCAGGGCCAGCTTGAACAGCCCGCGCCGGCCGGCCTGCTTGATGTCGCTTTTGTCCGCCATCCTATTTGCCGATCACTTTGGTCAGGCCTGGCGCCTTGCGGGCCAGCTCCTGGTCGCCGCTCACCGTCAGGCGGCCGGCGCCGTCGTTCCACTGCAGGCGCGCCAGCGTGCCTTTGCCTTTTTCATAATCGTACGAGACGCCGTCGTCGTCATACAGCGAGAAAGCGCCATCCTTGCCCGGATAGACGCGGATCTCGGCGATAGCCTGTTTGGTCGCCGTCGACTGGATCTCCGCGCCGAACGGCACGATGGAGCCGGCCTTGACGAACACCGGCATCTGCTCGATGGGCGCCGCCACCTTCACCCAGCGGCCGCCCGCCAGCTTCTCGTTGGTCCAGAAGTTGTACCAGTCGCTGCCGGCCGGCAGGTAGACGTCCTTCTCGGTCTGGCCCTGCTCGGTGATCGGCGCCACCAGGAAGGCGGGGCCGAACATGTACTGCGTGCCGATATTGGCCACGTTCGCATCGTTGGGGAAATCCATCCACAACGGCCGCATGAACGGCGCGCCGCTGTCCCAGGTGGCTTTGGCCTGGCTGTAGATGTACGGGATCAGCTTGTAGCGCAGCCGGTCGTAATCGGCCAGGATGGTTTCGGCGTGCTGGCCGAATTCCCAGATTTCCGCGTGCTTGCGGTCGCCGTGCACGCGCAGGGTGGGCAGGAAGGTGCCGTACTGGAACCAGCGCGTGAGCAGTTCCGGGTAGTCGTGGTTCTGGCCGATGGTGGCGGCGGCGCCGGCCGGATCGACCAGCGGTTTTTTAGTCGCCTTGGTGGCTTGCGGCAGCCACTGCCAGCCGCCGATGTCGTTGCCCCAGTAGGCGATGCCGGACGCCGTCATGTTCAAGCCGGCCGGCACCTGGCGCGCCAGCGCTTCCCAGGACGGATGGATGTCGGAAGACCAGAACAGGGCGCCGCTGCGCTGCGAACCGAGGTAGGCGGCGCGCGACAGGATCAGCGCGCGCTTGTTCGGCTTCCATGCGCGCATGCCGTCGGCCACGCCCTGCACGTGCAGCAGCGGGAACAGGTTGCGGTAACGGTCGCCCGAACCGATCGAATAGAAATAGCCGTCCGGCACCAGGTCCGGTTCGGTCTCGTCCAGCCACGGATAGTCGAAGCCCTGCGACAGGATGTTGTCGCGCACGCGCTCCCAGAACCACTGGCGCGCGGCCGGGTTGGTGGAGTCGATCAGGGCGCCGGTGCGGTCGGAGCGGAAGGGCAGGCCGTCCACGGTCTTGCCGTCCTTGTCCTTCAGGAAGTAGCCCTTGGCATCGAGTTCGTTGAAGTAGCGGCCCGCCGTTTCATAGCGCGGCCACACGGAGATGATGGACTGCATGCCGAGGTCGTGCAGTTCCTTGTTCATGGCGACCGGGTCGGGGAACTGGGCCGGGTCGATGTCCATCTGGCCCATGCGCGTCCAGTGGAACCAGTCCACCACCATGATGTCGAGCGGGTATTTTTTCTGGCGGTAGGTCTTGGCGACGCGCAGCACTTCCTGCTGGCTCTCGTAGCGCGCCTTGGACTGGATCAGGCCGAAGGCGGCCTTGGGCGGGATCGGCGTCTTGCCGGTCACGCGCGCATAGCCCGAGTAGATCTCTTCCGGCGTGTTGCCGGTGATGACGAAGAAGCTGACGCGCTCGCCCACGTTGGACTGGAACGCTGTGCGGCCGTTGACGCCGGCGATGAAGCGCGTGGCGGAAGGATTGTCCCAGACGATGCCGTAGCCCCTGGACGACACCATGAACGGCACGCACACCGTTTCGCCGGCCGGCGCGTCGTACCAGTGCTTGCAGTCGAGCACGCGGCCGCGCAGGTCCAGCGGGCCGGTCGATTCCTGGTTCTGGCCCATGCCGTAGTAATGCTCGTCGGCCGGCGCGCTGAAGGAGGCGCCGGCCTGGTAGGTCTTCTCGGTGTTGACGGTCTGCGGCGCCAGCTCCCAGCCGGTCATGTCGAGCACCGTTTCGCCTTTCGCGTTTTTCACCTTCAGCGCGACCGGCGCGAGCTGAGGCGCGAAGTACTTCTCGCCCGAGGTCGGCACGCGCGGCAGCGGCGCCGGGGCCACGGTGAGCGTCAGCGCCTGCGAGGCGAAGCTGTCGCCGTCCTTGCCGGAGGTGTGGCGGAAGGCGGCGTTGTCGGCGTTCTGCGGCAGGATGCCGTAGCCCGGTCCCTTCAGCGCCTCGGCCTTGTCGGCGGCGATTGTGACGTGGACGACGTTCGGGCCGTAGGCCTCGACCGAGACCCACGCGCCGTTGCGGTCCAGCGTGGTGATCGGCGCGCCATGCGCGGCGGCGCCCAGCATCATCATGGAAATCGAGGCGGCCAGGGCCTTGCGCTTGTATTGCACTGTCATTGCTACTCCTGCGTTGGGTTGTTTATTCTGCGATCAGTTTGCGTTCGCGCAGCCATTCTTCGGCGCGGCGCGGCCAGTTCGACGCCGTGCCCTGGCCGGCGCGCATGGCCATGCCGTGGCCGCCGCGCTCGAACACGTACAGCTCGGCCGGCACGCGCGCGCGGGTCAGCGCCTGGAAGAACAGGATGCTGTTCTCGGCCGGCACCAGGCCGTCGTCCTGCGAATGGAGCAGCAGGGTGGGCGGGGTCGACGCGTTGACCTGCTTGTGAAGCGACATCAGTTCCACCAGTTGCTGCTGCGGCGCCGCGCCCAGCAAGGCATGGCGCGAACCCTGGTGCGTGACGGGCGGCTCCATCGAGATGACGGGATACATCAGCATGGCGAAGTCCGGCCGCGCGCTGACCGCGTCGAGCGGGTCGGATGCGTTGCCGCTGCGGCCGGACGGATGGTCGTACAGGGTGGCGGCGCTGGCCGCCAGGTGGCCGCCGGCCGAACTGCCCATGACGCCGATACGGTCCGGCGCCACGCCGTATTTCGCGGCCTGCGAACGCACCAGGCGCACCGCGCGCAGCACGTCCTGCAGCGGCGCGGGATGGCCGTAGCCGGACAGCCGGTTCTTCAGCACGAAGGCGGTCACGCCCAGGCCGGACAGCCATTGCGCGTACTGGTGGCCTTCGCGGGTGAAGGACAGGAACTCGTAGCCGCCGCCAGGGCAGATGATGACGGCGGTGCGGGCCGGGCGGTCGTAGGAGGCGGGGTAGACCGTCAGCGTGGGTTCGCTGATGTTGCTGATGCGCTCACCGTCCATCCGCTCCGGGCCGGCAAGCGGCCTGGCCAGCGGGCCCGCTTTCGGCAGGCCGCCGGACCACAGCGCGACAACACCGGTTTGCGCGAGTGCGCCGGCGGTGGCCAGGAACAGCAGGGCCGTAATCCAAGATCGCATGAGTGTCATCCTTTGTGGTTGCTGGCGTTCCATCTTCACAGACTCGCCTATGGGCGGCAATTATGAAAATCACCGACGCTGCGAATGATTTGCCGTAAGCCCCATCGCTGCCGTTCCGGAGGGAAAACGATGGTGTTAGCATCCGCTCCACGAATGAAAAAAAGAGGGGACCAAAGGAATGAAACACGTGCCACGTATATGCCTCGCCGCGCTAGGCGCGGCGTTTTCCATCACGGCGGGGGCGGCGCCGGCCGCTTCCGTCAAAGCGCCGCCGCGCCAGGTCGTGCTCGACGCGGCCAAGGCCAGCGAGCCGCTGGACCGCTTCTTCGACCTGTCCATCGGCTCCGACTATCCGGGCACGCTGATACGCGACGACAGCATGGCGCAGCTGAAAACGCTCACCGAGGAAACCGGCTTCCGCTACATCCGTTTCCACGCCATCTTCCACGACGTGCTGAAGACCGTGCGCAAGGAGAACGGCAAGCTGGTGTACGACTGGACCAAGCTCGACGAGCTGTACGACAAGCTTCTGGCGCGTAACATCAAGCCGTTCGTTGAACTGGGCTTCACGCCCAAGGCGCTGGCCACGTCGAAGAACCAGATCTTCTACTGGGAGGGCAACACCTCGCACCCCGAGCACGCGGGCTGGAAGGACCTGATCGGTGCCTTCGTCAACCACATCCAGCAGCGCTACGGCAAGGAAGAGGTGCGCACCTGGTTCTTCGAAGTGTGGAATGAGCCCAACCTGGACGGCTTCTGGGAGCGCGCCGACCAGAAAGCCTATTTCGAGCTGTACGACCTGACTGCCAAGACCATCAAGGCGATCGACCCGGCGCTGCGCGTGGGCGGCCCGTCCACCGCGGGCGCAGCCTGGGTGCCGGAATTCCTCGACTACATGGACAAGAGCGGCGCGGCGGTGGACTTCGTCACCACCCACACCTACGGCGTGGAGAGCGGCTTCCTGGACGAGAAGGGCGTGGACGACACCAAGCTGTCGCCGTCGCCGGACGCCGTCATCGGCGACGTGCGCCGGGTGCGCGAGCAGATCACCGCCTCGAAGTTTCCCAAGCTGCCGCTGTACTTCACGGAGTGGAGCACCAGCTACACGCCGCGCGACCTGGTGCATGATTCCTACATCAGCGCGCCCTACATCCTGAGCAAGCTGCAAGGCAGCAAGGGCCTGGCGCAAGGCATGAGCTACTGGACCTACACCGACCTGTTCGAGGAGCCGGGGCCGCCCACCAAGCCGTTCGAGGGCGGCTTCGGCCTGATGAACCCGCAGGGCATCCGCAAGAGCGCCTACTTCGCCTACAAGTACCTGCATGCGTTGAGCGGCAAGGAAATCCCCGTGAAGGACGCGCAGGTGATGGCGGCCACGGACGGCAATGCGCTGCGCGCGGTGGTGTGGGACTTCCAGCAGCCGGACCAGAAGGTCAGCAACCGCTCCTTCTACAGCCGCGTGCTGCCGGCCACGCCGTCGGCGCCGGTGGCGGTGCAGTTCCGCCACGCCAAGGCGGGCAAGTACCGTTTGCAGGTGCGCCGCACCGGCTTCAAGGCCAATGACGCCTACACGGCATACATCGAAATGGGCGCGCCCAACACGCTCACGCCGGCGCAGGTCGAGCAGCTGCACACGCTGACCAGGGACGTTCCCGAGTCCGACCGCGTGGTCAGCGTCGGCAAGAGCGGCGCCCTCGACGTCACCGTGCCGATGCGCAGCAACGACATCGTGCTGGTGACGCTGGAGCCGCTGGCCAGGTAATATCGTGACGGGCTAACGAGCCGCCGGAGCTGCCTGCTCCGCCTGGTAGTGCCACTCCACCGTATCGGAGGCCGCGCCCGCCGTGACGTCGAGGCGGTTGGCGCCTTCCGCCAGCTGCACTTGCCACGTTGCGATGCGGCCAACCACGGGCTGCGCGCCGAGGTCCACGCCGTTGAGGCGCAGGCTGGCGCTGGCCTGGTTGCTGTACACCTTCACCTGCACGCCGGCCTCGCGGCGCTGCGCATGGCGGCGCGACGTGATGTGCACCATCGGCCGCGTGCTCCAGTTGGCCTGGTACCAGAAATACGCATCCTTCTTCACGCTGCGGTCGAAGCTGACCAGTCCCTTGTCGTTGAAGCCCGGCCGGTCGCCTTCGTTGCGGCCTGCGGACGGGAAGTCGAACCCCACCCAGATGAAATTCGCCCACAGCCACGGCCGCGCTTCCAGCTGGGGCCAGGCCGCTTCGTGGTACAGCGCCTGGTACTGCTCGGGGTGCCAGCGCCCGTCCGGCTTGGGGCGGCGCGGCGGGTCTTCCTGCTGCAGCGCACTGCCGCCCGCTCCGTATTCGCTAACCGACAGCGGCGCGGCGGGGCGCCGCGCGCGGTTCGCGTCCAGGAAGGGGCCGAGGGCGCCGAATTCGCCGTCGTACCAGCCGTAGTACACGTTTGAGCCCAGCGCGTCCGTATGCGAAGCCTGCGGGCCGTCGATGGGGGCGCAGCAGTTGGCGTAGGCCGTGGGCCTGCTGTCGTCCTCCCTGCGCGCCATGCGGTGCAGCAGGGACAGGACGCGCGCGCTGTCGTCATCGACCTTGTAGATCTCGTTGCCGAGCCCCCACACCATGACGGAGGGATGGTTGCTGTTCTGGCGTATCAGCTCGCGCAGCTGCTGCACGCTGTTGGCCTGGAACGCTTCCGTGCCGGCGACGGCCGCCGTCAGCGGCATTTCGGTCCACACCAGCCAGCCGTTGCGGTCGGCCAAGTCGTAGGCGTGCTGCGGGTGCTGGTAGTGCGCGTAGCGCAGGCCGGTCACGCCCAGGTCCGCCAGGATGCGGTAGTCGGCATCGATGTCGGCGTCGGAGACGGCGGGGCCTTTGCCGGGCAGGACGGTCTGGTGCACGTTCACGCCGTGCACCGGATAAGGCGCGCCGTTCAGCAGCAGGCCCCGGGCCGGGTCCAGGCGGATGTCGCGGATGCCGGCCTGGAACGACAGCCGGTCCGGCGCTCGGGCCGGGGCGCCGTCGACGCTCAGTTCGGCCTCGCTGGTGTACAGGTAGGGATCGCGCACGCCCTGCCACAGGCGCGGGGCGGCCAGCACGCGGTCCAGGGCAACGGCGGTGACGCTGCGCGGCGGCAGGGTCACCGCCTTGCGCGCCGTGGCGACCACGCGCTGCCCGGCGTCGCGCAGGCGCGCGGTCACGACGGCGCGCACGGCATTGCCACGGCCGTTGGCCACGCGCGCGGTCCACGCCAGCGAGGCCTGCTTTGGCGACACGCCGGCCGCCTTGAAGTAGACGCCGGGGCCGCCATAGTCCAGCATGTCGAAGTGCACGTCGCCGGTGGTGACCAGGCGCACCTGCCGGTACAGGCCGCCGAACATGGTGTAATCGCCGCCCAGCGGCGCCACGTTGCCGTCCGGCGCGTTGTCGACACTGACTTCGATGTCGTTGCGGCCGTTTTTCAGCCACGGCGTCACGTCGAAGCGGAAGCGCGCGAAGCCGCCCGCGTGGCGTCCGGCGTGCTTGCCATTGACGCGCACTTCCGTCACCAGCATGGCGCCGTCGAATTCCAGGAAATGGCGCCGGTCCGCACCTTGGCGCGGCAAGTCCAGCGTGCGCCGGTACAGGGCCTTGCCCCGGTAGGGCTGCGGGCTGGCGCCGTCGCCGGTGTCGAAGCTGTGGGGCAGGGTGACGGCTTGCCATGACTGGCTGTCCGCCTTCCTGAAAAGCCAGTCCGCATCCAGCGGCATGACGGCGCGCGCCTGCTGCTCGCCGGCGTGTGCGTTTCCTGCGGCGCAGGACGCCATCAGCGCCGCCTGGAAAATCCATGGCCATGCGTGTCGCAACGTGAGCATTCTTCTCCCTTCGAAATGGTTTGCGGCCATTGTCCGCGCCGCCGCGCCGCGCTGCAATCGAGGCGCCGCCGCTTGGCTGATTTCGTTCGCCGGTTTAACGAATTTCACAATTGCCGCACGCGGTGGCAACTCGCACAATGTTCTGCCAGGTAGAAGAGCAACTCAGAATAATTCAAAACAGTTTCAGGGGGACACGCATGGAAACTGCATACAAACGCATCGTGGTCGTTGGCGGCGGCGCGGCCGGCTGGATGGCGGCGACGGCGCTGGCCAGTGCACTGCCGGGCAGCACGGTGGAACTGGTTGAGTCGGAGGAGATCGGCATCATCGGCGTGGGTGAAGCGACCTTCCCGTCGATCCGTGCCTTTCACAAGATCCTCGGCATCGACGAGGCCGAGTTCCTGCGCGCCACCAACGGCACCTACAAACTGGGCATCGAGTTCCGCGACTGGCGCGTGCGGGGCGAAGGCTACTTCCATACCTTCGGCGACTTCGGCGCGCTGGCCGGCCCGCAAGCCCTGTGGGGCCAGTACCGCCGCCTCGGCGAGGCCGGCCTGGGAACGCTGGGCGAACAATGCCTGCCGAGCGTGATGGCCAGCCAGGGCCGCTTCCAGGCGCCGCCCGAGCAGGAGAAATTCTTCAACTACGCCTACCATTTCGACGCCGTGCTGTACGCCGGCTTCCTGCGCACGCTGGCGCTGCAGCGCGGCGTGCGGCGCACCGAGGGCCGCATCGTCGATGTGGCGCGGTGCGCCGATGGCGGCGTGGACCGGCTCAAGCTGGCCGATGGCCGCGCCGTGGACGGCGACTTGTTCATCGACTGCTCCGGCTTCGCATCGCTGCTGCTGGGGCGCACCCTGGGCGAGCCCTTTGTGGATTTCAGCCACTGGCTGCCGGTGGACCGGGCCTGGGCCTGTCCCAGCGAGCGCGGCGGGACTGAACTTGCGCCGTACACGCGCGCCACTGCGCTTGAAGCGGGATGGGCGTGGCGCATCCCCCTGCGCAACCGCACCGGCCACGGCCACGTGTTCGCCAGCCGCTACATTGACGAGGACCGCGCGCGCGAGCAATTGATGCAGCAGATGGACGGCCCGGCGCTGGCCGAGCCGCGCCTGCTGCGCTTCACCACCGGCCACCGGGAGCGATTCTGGGTGCGCAACGTGGTGGCGCTGGGCCTGTCGTCCGGCTTTCTGGAGCCACTGGAGTCGACCAGCATTTTCCTGGTGCAGAGCGGCCTGGGACGCCTGATCGAGCAACTGCTGCCGGGGGCGGCGCCCAGCGTGGAGGAGGTGGCCGATTACAACGTGGCCATGGTGCGCCAGTTTGCGCGCGTGCGCGACTTCATCATTCTGCATTACCGCCTCACGGCGCGCCGCGACAGCGAATTGTGGCGCGCCATGGCGTCGATGGAACTGCCCGAAACACTGGCTTTCAAGATCCACGCCTGGCGCCAGACCGGCACGCTGCACCAGTACGGCGAAGAGGGTTTCGACGCCACCAGCTGGCTGGCGATCCACGCCGGCATGGGGCACTGGCCGGAACGGGCCGATCCTGCGCTGGGCGAGCTGGCGCCCGGGCTGGCGCTGCAAGCCCTGCGCCAGCGCCGCGACAGCATCGCCGCCGCCGTGGCGGCCATGCCCAGCCATGACAGCTACCTGCGCAGAGTGCTGGCGCGCTGAACCCAACAACTAAAGGAGACAAAATGAGGCGTAGAGATTTACTGAAGTCCATGGGCGCGGCGATTCCCGCAGCCGCCCTGTCCGGCGTGGCGCACGCGGCCGACGCACTGGCGCAGGCTCCATCGGGAGCCATTGCCCCCGGCCCGTTTACGCCGGACTGGAATTCGCTGGAGAAGTACCAGACGCCGGACTGGTTCCGCAACGCCAAGTTCGGCATCTGGGCGCATTGGGGGCCGCAATGCGAACCGGAGTTCGGCGACTGGTATGGCCGCATCATGTACGAGGAGGGCAGCGACGTCTACCGCTACCACGTGCAGAAATATGGCCATCCGTCGAAGTTCGGCTTCAAGGACGTGATCCGCCAGTGGAAGGCCGAGCAATGGAATCCCGGCGAGCTGATGGCCTTGTACAAGCAGGCCGGCGCCAGGTACTTCATGGCCCTGGCCAACCACCATGACAACTTCGACCTCTACCGCAGCCGCCACCAGCCGCAGTGGAATTCAACTGCCATGGGGCCACGCAAGGACCTGGTCGCCGGCTGGAGCAAGGCCGCGCGCGCCAACGGCATGCGCTTCGGCGTCAGCGTGCACGCCGCGCACGCGTGGACCTGGTACGAGACGGCGCAGCGCGCCGACAAGAGCGGCCCGTACGCCGGCGTTCCCTACGACGGCAAGCTGACCAGGGCGGACGGCAAGGGCCAGTGGTGGGAAGGGCTCGATCCCCAGGCGCTGTATGCGCAGAACCATCCGCTGAGCAAGGCCGACGGCGACGGCGGCGTGCATCACGAGCAGTGGCACTGGGGCGGCGGCGCCTCCATTCCGAACCAGGCCTACTGCGACAACTTCTTCAACCGCACGCGCGACCTGATCGACTCCTACGACCCTGACATGGTGTATTACGACGACACCGTGCTGCCACTGTGGCCATTTAGCGACGTCGGCCTGCGCCTGGCGGCGCACATGTACAACCGCAGCATTGCCACCAAGGGGAAGCTGGAAGCGGTCGTCAACGGCAAAATCCTCAATGCGCAGCAGCGCCGCAGCCTGGTGCTCGATATCGAGCGCGGCCAGAGCAACAAGATCGAAGAGCTGCCGTGGCAGACCTGCACCTGCATCGGCAGCTGGCACTACGACCGGCGTGTGTATGACAACAAGAGCTACAAGAGCGCGCAGACAGTGGTGCACACGCTGATCGATGTGGTCAGCAAGAACGGCAACCTGCTGCTCAGCGTACCGGTGCGCGGCAACGGCACCATCGACGAGCAGGAGCGCGCCATCGTCGAGGAAATCGGCCGCTGGATGGACGTCAACGGCGAGGCTATTTACGACACCCGGCCGTGGCGCATGTTCGGCGAAGGGCCGGTGGCGGCCGAGGCGGGCGCGCCACTGTCGGGCGCGGGCTTCAACGAGGGCAAGGGCAAGCCGTTCTCGGCGGCCGACATCCGCTTCACCGCCAAGGGCGAGGCGGTGTACGCCTTCGTCATGGGCTGGCCGGAAGCGGGTACGGTGTCGATCAAGTCCATGCGCAGCGGCAGCCCGCATCTGGCAGGGCGCGTGGGGCGCGTGGAGCTGGTGGGGAGCGGGCAGGCGCTGGCCTTCCGCCAGACCGGCGAGGGCCTGCAGGTGACGCTGCCGGCCGGCAGGCCGGCGCTGGCTTATGCCAGCGCATTGAAGATCACCTGAAGATCCGAGCGGAGTTTTTGTTTGTTGCATTGGTGATTTTCGCAATTGCGGCTGCATTGGCCAAGCCGCACAATGAACTCATCGCCATCACGGTCCAGGGACCGGCGCCATGGCGATCTGATGCTAAAAAATAAATGGGGACGAGTAAATTGAAAAATTTTAGAAAAACCGCGATCGCCATGGGCGTGGCCCAGATTGCCCTGATGGCGAGCGGCGCCGCGCTGGCGCAAACCGCCCCGGCGGCCAACAATGGCAACGGCAGCACCGTGTTCGTGGTCGGCCAGCGCGCAGCGCTGGAGTCGGCCCAGAAGCGCAAGCAGGACGCGGACGAAATCGTCGATTCGATCGTCGCCGACGACATGGGCAAACTGCCGGACAAGTCGGTGACCGAGGTGCTGCAGCGCATGCCGGGCGTGACTATCGACCGCACCATGAACCGCTCCGACCCGCAGCAGGGCGTGGGCGACGGCATCATGCGCTTTGCCGCCGAAGGTACCGGCGTTTCGATCCGCGGCATGAGCTATGTGCGTTCCGAGCTGAATGGCCGCGACTCCTTCTCCGCCAACGGCGGCCGCTCGCTGAGCTTCGAGGACGTACCGCCGGAACTGATGGCGGGCGTGGATGTCTACAAGAGTCCTTCCGCTGAGCAGATCGAAGGCGCCGTCGGCGGCCTGGTGAACCTGCGCACCGCCATGCCGTTCGACTACAAGGGCCGCAAGGGCGCCATTTCGGTGGAAGCCACCCGCTCGCAACTGCGCGGCAAGGTCGCGCCTTCCTTCTCCGCCCTGCTGTCGGACCGCTGGGAAACCGGTATAGGCCAGATCGGCGCGCTGATCGACGTGGCGGGTTCTCGCATCAAGACGCGCAGCGACGGCCTGTCGGTTTCGCCCTACATTCCCCGCACCGACGCCGTGGTCGGCGACACCAGCGGCAAGCTGCGCTGGATTCCGGCCGGCGGCTCCTGGAACCGCAGCGATTTCGACCGCGACCGCCAGGGCATGTACGGCGCGCTGCAGTGGAAGAAGGATGCGTGGGCTTCCTCGCTGACCTACTTCAAGTCGAAGTACGAAATGGACACCACGGAAGGATCGCTGTTCCAGTCGGCCAATCCGGCCACCATCAAGCTGGATGCGGGCGCCACCTTCGACGAAAAAGGCGCGCTGCTCAAAGGGACGCTGCGCGCACCGACCGAGCCCGGCGTGGGCCATGGCACCAACACGCGGGCCGTGGGCCGCGAAGCCGATACCCGAGACGTGGCCTGGAACCTGACCTGGCGCGCCAGCGACCAGTGGGTGTTCCGCTCGGACCTGCAGCACATCAAGGCCACCACCACCGGCTTCGACAACACCGTAGGCCTGGGCGGCTACATCCCCAAGGAAACGCTGGACCTGAGCCAGTCGCCGCCGCGCTTCATCTTTGACGATGCGGACCGCGCCCACCTGGCCAATCCCAACAATTATTACTGGGGCTTCGCCCAGGAGCACCGCGACACGGCCAAGGCGACCCAGACCGCGGCCCGCCTGGACGCCAAGTACATTTTCGACAGCCCCGTGCTGCAGGACCTGCGTTTTGGCGTGCGCTTCACCGACCGCGAGGCGCAAACGCGCTCCACCCACGACACCGAATGGGCGCAGATCACGCAGCCTTGGGCGGTCGGCGATTCGTGGCAGCCATTGAGCCAGCTTGCCTACCTGAGCGATCCGCGTTTTGCCGGCGGCACCACGCCGCTGACGTTCAACAATTTCTTCAACGGCAAAATGCCGACCCCGCCGCAAGTGGTGGCGCCGGACCTGTCCTGGTCGCAGGGCTCGCCGCCGGCGGGCTTTGAGAAGCTGCACAGCTATACGCAGATGGTCTGCAAATCGCCGTGTACGCAATCCTGGAATTATGCGCCGTATGGCGATGACAAGGGCTTGAACCTGCAGCATGAAAAGACCAAGGCGGCGTTCGCCCAGCTGCGCTTCTCATTCGAAAACCTACTGCCCTATCCGGTGGACGGCAACGTGGGCGTGCGCGTGGTGCGCACCACCTCGTCGGCGGACGGCTACACGCTGTTCAACCCGCCGACCACCTTACTGCCGGGCGTGCCTTCGATTCCGAAGCAGTCGGACAAGCAGACCTTCGACAACAGCTACACCAACACGCTGCCCAGCCTGAACCTGCGCATGAAGGTCAGCAACGAGCTGCAGTTCCGTACCGCCTTCTCGAAAGGGATGACGCGGCCGGACTTCTACCAGATGCAGGCTTACACCACGCTGGAGCAGAAAGTCAACTCCCACCAGGACGCTGCGACCGGTCTGCCGGTGCTCGATTCGGTCGCCTATCTTGGTTCCGCGCGGGGCAATCCGATGCTGCGCCCGGTGCTGTCGAACAACTTCGACCTGACCGGCGAGTACTACTTTGGCCGCAGCAGCTCGTTCACCGTGTCGCTGTTCAACAAGCGCCTGAAGGACATCATCATCGGCCAGACCTCGACCTACCGTCTGAACGACACGGCTGGCCAGCCGCATGACTTCCTGATCACGTCGCAGGTGAACGGCGCAACAGGCCGTGCGCGCGGCGCGGAGATCGGCTATCAGCAGTACTTCGACAAGCTGCCCGGCCTGCTGTCCGGCCTGGGCGTGTCCGCCAACTACACCTACATCGACAGCCGCATGAACCTGGGCTCTCCGGTGACCCGCAGCTGGTGCACGCCGAAGGACACCATGGACGCCAACCTGGCGCGCGACCTGGCCGGCTGCGACACGGACGGCCACGTGCTGGGCGGCCTGCCGATGGTGGGCATGTCGAAGAACGCCTACAACCTGGCGCTGCTGTACGACCATGGCCCGCTGTCCACCCGCCTGGCCTACAGCTGGCGCGGAAAGTACCTGCAGGCGGCCAACGCTTACGGCACGGCCAGCAACGACGGCATCGACCGCAACCCGGACAGCCCGAACTTCGGCCAGGCCTACTCGGTGAACTACGCCTTGCCGACCTGGGGCGGCGCGTACGGCCAGCTTGACATGGGCATTCACTACAAGGCGACCGACAATCTGAGCGTGGCGTTCGAGGCCCAGAACCTGAACAACGCGCTGTACAAGCAGTACATGCAGCAGGGTATCGGCCTGAAAGACCGCTCGGCGTTCTTCACCGGCCGCCGCTTCACGCTGCAGGCGCGCTACTCGTTCTGAATGTAAGCACTCCGCAGCAGGGCCTCCCGCGACCCCGCAGGTTACGGGAGGCCTGTTCGCTTATTCCGCTTATTCCGCTCGTTCCTTCACTTTGCATGAGTACATGAACAAAACAGCCCACCTTCTTGCCGTCCTGTGCGCGCTGGCCTTGTCCACGGGCCAGGCCGGCGCCGCCGCCCCGATTCCCCACTTGCTCCAGAAAGACGGGCGCCACGCCCTGATCGTCGACGGCAAGCCTTACACCATGCTGGCCGTGCAGGCGCACAACTCGAGCAATTATCCGGCGGCGCTGCCGGAGGTTTGGGCCGGCGTACGGGACGCGCAGGCGAACACGCTGGAGATTCCGGTGGCCTGGGAACAGGTCGAGCCCATCGAAGGCAAGTACGATTTCAGCTACGTCGACACGCTGGTGGCGCAGGCGCGCCAGAACAAGGTGCGCCTGGTGCTGCTGTGGTTCGGCACCTGGAAGAACACCAGCCCGGCATACACGCCGGGATGGGTGAAGTTCAACAATGCGCGCTTCCCGCGCATGCTGGACCGGGACGGCAAGCAGATCTATTGCCTGTCGCCGCACGGCGAGGAAACACTGAAGGCCGACAAGCGCGCCTTCGTCGCCTTCATGGCGCACCTGAAGAAGATCGACGAGGCGCAACGCACCGTCATCATGGTGCAGGTCCAGAATGAGGTTGGCACCTACGGCACCGTGCGCGACTTTGCGCCGAAGGCGGAAGCGGCGTTCCGCCAGCCGGTGCCGCCGGCGGTGCTGGCGCGCAAAAAGGCGCCGCAGCCCGGCGCGGCAAGCGGCTCGTGGAGCGAGGTCTACGGCCCATACGCGGACGAGTATTTCCACGCCTACGCCATCGCCAGCTACATCGAACAGATCGCCAAGGCCGGCCGCGCCGTCTACGACCTGCCCATGTTCGTCAATAATGCGCTGCGCGATCCGATCGAGCCGATGGCGCCTTGGAAAGGCAATTTCGCCAGCGGCGGCCCGACCTTTGACGTGATCGACATCTACAAGGCCGCCGCCCCGCACATCGATATCGCCGCGCCCGACCAGTACGCCCCGGAGTCGAACAAGGTGTCGGCCACGCTGGAGCTGTTCCAGCGCCCGGACAACGCGCTGTTCATGCCGGAGATGGGCAACTCGGCCAACTACGCGCGGTACATCTACCAGATCCTCGGACGCGGCGCCATCGGCGTGGCGCCGTTCGGCGTCGACTATGCCGACTACAGCAACTATCCGCTGGGTTCCAAGCTGAAGGACAAGAGCATGGCTGAACCGTTCGGCAGGATCTACGCGGCATTCCGGCCGATGGCGCAGCTGTGGGCGGGCTGGGCGCTCGAAGGCCGCACCGCCGGCATTGCGGAAAGCGACGCGCGCACGCCGCAGATGGTGGCGCTCAAGAACTGGAGCCTGACCGCCTCCTTCCGCGAATGGCAGTTCGGCGAGCGCTCCGAGGCCGACAAGGCCAGCGGCAAGGACGCGCCGCCGGGCACCGAGTCGCCCTCGGGCGGCGTGGCGGTGGCGCAGCTGGGCGAGAACGAGTTCATCGTGATCGGACAGCACGTCCGGTTGCGCTTTGCCGGCGCCGGCGCCAACGCTGGCAAGCCATCCATGTACGCGCGCGTGGAGGAAGGGCAGTTCGACGCACAGGGCAAATGGATCATGACGCGCAACTGGAATGGCGACCAGGCCGACCATGGCCTGAACCTGACCGGAAAACCGGTGGTCCTGCGGATCACCATGGGTACTTACTGAGGAAATCATGCATATCAAACCGATGACTGTAGTTGTATGGCTGGCGCTGGCCGCCAGCAGCCAGGCCCACGCGGCCAGCTTTGAAAAGACCGCCACCGGCGTGGTGGTCCGGCCCGACCAGGGACCGGCGAAGGAAGTGCTGCTGGAGGTTATGAGGGACAATATCATCCACGTGGTCAAGTTGGACCAGCCCGGCAAGCGCCTGACGCCGTCGCTGATGACGGTGGCCGCGCCGTGCGCCTGCAAGTTCACGGTGGCCGCGAAAGGCCAGGCCGTCACGCTCAAGGCGGGCAAGATCTCCGCCACGGTGTCGCTGGCCGACGGCCGGGTGCAGTTCGCCGACGGCAAGGGCAAAGTGTTCCTCAAGCAGGCGGCGGGAAGCATCGCGCCCGTGACGGTGGGCGGCAAGCCCTTCGTCGCCATCACCGAAGGCTTCAACCACGGCACCAGGGACGCCTACTACGGCCTGGGCCAGCACCAGAACGGGCAGATGAACCTGAACGGCGAGGACGTGCTGCTGGCGCAGCACAATATGGACGTGGCCGTGCCCTTCGTGGTCTCGGACAAGAACTACGGCGTTTTGTGGGACAACAACGCGATCTCCCGCTTCGGCGACCCGAAACCATACGGCCCCATGGTGCGCGACCTGAAGCTGGTGGACGACGAGGGCAAGCCGGGTGGACTGACGGCCCGCTACTACGTCGGCGGCAAGCTGGTGCTCACGCGCCATGAGAAGGACATCGCCTACCAGTACCTGAAGGACGTGGCCGAGAACTGGCCCAAGGAGCTCGGCAACCTGAAGGAACTGAAGGACGTGAAGGTGGTGTGGGACGTGACCCTCAGCAGCGACAAGCCCGGCGTGCACAAGATGCAGTTGTACTCGTCCGACTACGCCACGCTGACGGTGGACGGCAAGCAGGTGCTGGATGTGTGGCGCCAGGGCTGGAATCCCTGGTATCACAACTTCGAGGTCAACTTCGCCAAGGACACGCCGGTGAAGCTGCACCTGGAATGGAAGCCGGCCAGCGGCATGGTGGCCATCACCCACAACGATCCGCTGCCCGCCGCCGAACGCCATTCTCTGACCATGTCGTCCGAAGTGGCGGAAGCGGTCAACTACCACGTGATCAGCGCCGACAGCATCGACCAGGTGATCGCCGGCTACCGCCACCTGACGGGCCAGGCGCCGATGATGCCGAAATGGACCTACGGCTTCTGGCAGTCGCGCCAGCGCTACGAGACCCAGGAACAGCTGCTCGACGTGGTGCGCGAGTACCGCAAGCGCGGCTGGCCGCTGGACGCCATCGTGCAGGACTGGTTCTACTGGCCCGAGAATGGCTGGGGCTCGCACGACTTCGACAAGGCGCGCTTCCCCAACCCCAAGGCCATGGTGGACGAGGTTCACAAGAACAACGCCCGCATCATGCTGTCCATCTGGGGCAAGTTCTACGCGGACACCGACAACTACAAGGAGTTCGCCGCCAAGGGCCACATGTGGACCAAGAACGTCGAGGACGGCGCGCTGGACTGGGTTGGCCCCGGCTACAAGAACAGCCACTACGATCCTTATACCCGGGAGGCGCGCGACATCTACTACCGGCAGCTCAAGACCAAGCTGGTGGACCTGGGCTTCGACGCATGGTGGATGGACAACAGCGAGGCCGACGTGCTGTCCAACTCGCGGCTGGAAGACTTCAAGCAACTAATCGGGCCCACCGTGTACGGCGCGGGCGAAGTCACCTTCAATCCCTACAGCCTGGTGCATTCGCAGGCCATGATAGACGGCCTGCGGCGCGACCAGCCGGACAAGCGCCAGTTCATCCTGTCGCGCTCGGGTTTCGCCGGCATCCAGCGCAACTCGGTGGCGGTATGGAGCGGCGACACGGTGGCGCGCTGGAACAACCTGTTCGACCAGATATCGGCGGGCGTGAACTTCTCCATGTCCGGCATTCCGAACTGGACGCACGATATCGGCGGCTACGCGCAGGAAGAGCGCTTCCAGAGCGGCGACGTCGGCTCGGCGCAGGAGAACCGCAGCACCGGCGCGGTGCAGATCAAGCCGGAGGACCTCAAGGAATGGCAGGAGCTGAACCTGCGCTGGTTCCAGTTCGGCGCCTTCAGCCCGCTGTTCCGCTCGCACGGCGAAGTGGTCAAGCGCGAAATCCACGTCATTTCGCCGGAGGGTTCGGAGATGCGCGACTCCATGGTCTGGTACGACAAGCTGCGCTACCGCCTGATGCCCTACATCTACGCCACCGCGTCGGACACGCACCACAATTCCGGCACCATCATGCGCGGCCTGGTGATGGACTTCCCGGCCGACGACCAGGTGAAGGACATCAAGGACCAGTACCTGTTCGGCCACAACCTGATGGTGGCGCCGGTGCACGTGTACGGCGCGCGCGAGCGCGGCGTGTACATGCCCAAGGGCGCCTCGTGGTACGACTTCGACACCGGTGAAGTGCACCAGGGCGGTTCGTCCGTCACCGTGAAGGCGCCGTACGGCCGCATTCCGGTGCTGGTGAAGGCCGGCGCCATCCTGCCGATGGGGCCGGTGATGCAGTACGTGGACGAGCGTCCGGATGCGCCCATCACGCTGAACATCTACACCGGCGCGGACGGCAGCTTCAGCCTGTACGAGGACGACGGCGTGACCAACGCCTATGCCAAGGGTGAGTTCAGCCGCATCCCGCTGAGCTACAACGACAAGACCGGCGCCGTGACCATCGGCGCGCGCAGCGGGCAATACAAGGGCATGGTGGCCAAGCGCGAGTTCCGCATTCGCTTCATCAAGCCGGGCATGTCCACTTCGCAAGCTCTGGATGATGCCGACCACGTGGTCAGCTACAACGGCAAGGCCATCACTGTACGGGGGAAAAAAGCATGAACAGCGGCGCTATCCGGAAGATCGTGATTGTCGGCGGCGGCACGGCCGGCTGGATGACGGCCGCGCCGCTGGCGCTCAGGCTGGGCAAGGCCTGCGAGATCGTGCTGGTGGAGTCGCCGGAAATCGGCACCGTCGGCGTGGGCGAGGCGACGCTGCCCACCATCGCCTACTACAACCGCGCACTCGGCCTGGACCCGGCCGATTTCGCTAGCAAGACCAAGGCCACCTTCAAGCTCGGCATCGAGTTCAGGGACTGGGGCCATATCGGCAACCGCTTCTTTCACGGCTTCGGCGACTTCGGCCCCGCCATCGAGAACCGTTCGCCGTATATGTACTGGCGGCGGCTGGCGCGCGAGTTCAAGGACATGCCGTCGTACGAGGAGTGGTCGGTGGCCACGGCGATGGGCCGGTCCAACCGCTTCATGGAGCCCTACGGCGACCAGCCCTCCGTCACCAACGCCTTCAGCTACGCCTACCACTTCGACGCCGGGCTGTACGCGGCCTATCTGCGCGACTACGCCGTGCAGCGGGGTGTGACGCGCATCGAAGGCATGATCACTGCGGTGGAGCAGCATCCCGAGACCGGCTTCATCACCGCCGTCAAGCTGCGCGACGGCAGCCGGGTCGAGGGCGACCTGTTTATCGACTGCTCCGGCTTCCGGGGTTTGCTGATCGAAGGCGTGTACCAGGCCGGCTACGACGACTGGAGCGCCATGCTGCCGTGTAACAGCGCGCAGGCGGTGCCGTGCGCCAGGGTGGAGCCGCTCACGCCGTACACACGCTCGACCGCGCAAAGCGCCGGCTGGACCTGGCGCATTCCGCTGCAGCATCGCACCGGCAACGGCCATGTGTACTGCAATGGCTTCACGTCGGACGAGGAGGCCTCGCGCGTGTTGCTGGCCGGCCTGGACGCCAAGGCGCTCGACGACCCGCGCCAGCTGCGCTTCACTACGGGGCGCCGCCGCAAGTCCTGGATCAGGAACTGCGTGGCCATCGGCCTGTCCAGCGGCTTCCTGGAGCCGCTCGAATCGACCAGCATCAACATCATCGAAAATTCGGTCGGCTGGCTGCTGCAGCACTTCCCCGACCGCGCGTTCCGCCCGCAGCTGGCCGACGAATTCAACCGCCTGGTGTCGCGGCGCTACGAGTATGTGCGCGACTTCATCGTCATGCACTACAAGATCACGCAGCGGGACGATTCGGAGTTCTGGCGCTATTGCGCCAACATGCCGGTTCCGGACACGCTGCGGCACCAGATCGAGCTGTTCCGGGAAACCGGCCGCGTCGCCATCTACGATCCGGAAGGCTTCCAGGTCTCGTCCCACATTTCCATCATGGCCGGGCTGGGCATCACGCCCAAGACCTGCGATCCGCTGATCGACCTGATGGACCTGCAGGCGCTGCGCACCCATTTCGACCGGGTGCGCAACACCATCGCGCGGGCCGTCCACGCCATGCCGGACCACGGCGACTACGTCGGCAGGCTGGCCGGCGCGGCGTCCGTGCCGCCGCTGGCTGCCTGAATCAGAAGCCGGTCGCCATGTCCTTCCCCTGCACCAGGCAGGCTTCGCGCACCCGTTCCACGGTGGCGGGCGATTCCATCTGGAACCACCCGTCATGGCCACGGTCGGCGCGGGCCGCCTGGACCGCCTTTTTGACCGCGAAGAAGGCGGTGGCCGCCAGCGTCATCGGCGGCTCGCCGATCTCCTTGGACGACAGCAGCTCGCTTGCGTCCGGCGCTTGCGGCGCCAGGTTGCGCGGGAACAGGATCACGTTCAGCTCCAGCGGAATGGACTGCGCTGCGGGCGGTTTGTATTCCCAGGTGTTGACCGTGTACAGCGCGCCCGGCGCCGGACGGGTGGCCGAGGCCGTGATCGGGGAGGTGGCCGGCTGGTAGGTCAGCTCCTCGCTCAGCACATAGCCCAGGCCCTGCACGAACCCGCCTTCCACCTGCCCGACGTCGATGGCGGGGTTCAAACTGACCCCCGCGTCGTACACCACGTCGGCCCGCAACACCGTGGTTTCGCCCGTCAGCACGTCGATCTCGACCTCGGTGCAGGCTGCGCTGAAGGTGTAGCCGTTGAAATAGTCCACCTCTTCGCTCGCCGTCACCAGTTCACCCTGCGCGTTCCTGACCTGCTTGAAGGTCAGGCCGGTGTCGGGCTTGTCGCCGCCCGGCACCGCGATGCGCGCCTGTGCCGACAGGTTGACGCGGGCGTTGAAGGCGCTGTCGACGATGATGGCCCACATCAGCTTTGGCGGCGCGCCGTTAGCTTGGGGCATCATGGCGCGCCAGCCTTCCGGGAAATCCCAGAAGTTGATTTGCTTGCTTACGCACCAGGCGTCGCCATGCTGCTGCTGCAGCTGGCGGCAATACTCCTCCAGCCGTTGCCGCAGCGCCTGGCAGGCCTGCTGGGCCGCGCCGCCGTTGAAGGAGGTGCCGGTCGAAGCGCCGGTCCCTTCCGGGTTGGGGACCACGGCCGTATCGCACTCGGCCACGCGGATGGAGGCCATCGGCACGTTCAGCGTCAGCGCCACCACCTGCGCCACCTTGGTGTCCAGCCCTTGTCCCATTTCCACACCGCCGTGGCGCACCAGCACCGCGCCGTCCGGCGAGTAGACCTCGATCAGGGCGCCGCCCTGTTCCAGCGCAGTCAGATTGAAGCCGGAGCCGTATTTGACCGGCAGCAGGGAAATGCCGCGCTTGCGCCAGCGGTTGTTGGCGTTGAATTCGTCAACCGCCCGCTGCCGGGCATGGAAATCGGACTTCTCGATCGTGTAGTCCCACACTTCGCGCATATAGCAGGACTCCAGCGGTTCGCCGTAGGGCGTGCTGTCGCCCGGGACGTACAGATTCTTTTCCCGCACCGTGTGGGCCGGCAGGCCGACGCTGTGCGCGGCGGCCTCGACCGCGTCTTCCACGATCAGCACCGCCTGCAGCATGCCCATGGTGCGCATCGAGGTGTTGCTGGTCTTGTTGGTGCGACAGACGTCGGCCGCGCAGTTCCAGTTCGGGATGTTGTAGGCGGTATCGCTGCGCAGCGCCAGGCAGTCGCTGACGATGGGCGAACATTCGTAGGTGCGGCCGCCGTCCAGCCAGTAGTCGGCCTGGAAGCCCAGCAGTTTGCCGTGCGTGGCGGGGTTGGACGCGTCGCCGACGGCGATGTTGTAATTGCCCAGCACCGGATGGCGGTGGCCGAACATGGCGCTGTCGACCTGGCGCAGCAGGGCCAGCCGCACCGTGCGGTTCTGCTTCCAGGCCGCCACCGCGGCCATGCTGGAGGCGTACGCGGAGATATTGCACTTGCCGCCGTAGCCGCCGCCGGTGCGCCGCACCTGCACGCTGACCTGGTTCGACGCCAGCCCGATCACGCTGCACGCCGCGCTCTGCACCGAGGCCGGACTTTGGGTGGACGGATGCAGCCGCAGCTGGCGGTCGCCCAGCACTTCCGCCACGCAGGACTGGGTCTCCATGTAAAAGTGGATCTGGCTGCCGACTTTCTGCTTCGACGACACGCGCGTGCAGGCGACCTGCGTGCCCAGCCCCGGCACGGCAACGCCGTGGGCCACCACCGGCTCGCTGGGATCGGGCAGGCTGGTGTCGGCCTGCGGCAGCCACTGCAGCGTGCTGCCTTCGCGCGTGATCTGCCAGATATGGGTGGGGAAGGGCAGCAGGTCGGGGAACACGATTTTCTCGCGTTCCGCCTTGCTGTCGGGCAGGTCGAGCAGGGGCGGCGTGTCCGGATCGGGCGCGAACAGGCACAGTTCGGTCTGCAGGTGCCAGGCGGCGGCCTGCGCTTCCTGTTCGTCCTCGGCCAGCACCATGCCGATGGATTGGCCGAAGCCGGTCAACAGCAGCGGCGCGCAGGCGTCATAGCCGGCCGGCAGCCTGCCGTGCGGGCAGTCGGACGGCTCGATGCTGATGGCGAACAGCGGCTCGTCGGCGCCGATGCCGATCACCGCCGCCGCCGGCACGTCGATCGCGGTCACGTAGTCGACCACGCCGGGGAAGCGCAGGCGCAGCGCCTCGAGCACCTGGGCCGGACTGGCGGGGCCGTCCACGCCCGGCACGCGGTAGGTGCAGGTGCCGAGCGCGATGGTGCTTTGCACCGGGGCGCCGTTCAGGCCGCGCCGGGGCAGCGGAATGTCGTGCACGTACTGGGCTTCGCCGGTGGCTTGCAGGTAGGCGCCGATTTTGATGTAGGGCAGGTTGGCCGGGTATTCCGACGGTTCCTGCTGGTAGGCCTGGGTGCCGCGTGTCTCTTGCGGCTGGCTGCGCTGCGCGGCCGAGCGCACCGCCTCCGGCACCGGCAGGCCGCGCCATTGCGCCACCTCGATGAAGAACTTGTACAGGTAGGACAGGCTCAGCGCCCGCTTGTAGCCGCTGGAGTATCCCTCGTCCGGCAGTTCCGCGTAGTGCGCGGCGTGGCGCCGCATGATGGCGTCCACTTCGGCCCCCATCGCGTCCAGCGCCAGGCCGAGCGTGGCCTCGGTCCAGGGCTGGCCCAGCAGCGCGGCTTCGCACAGCGGCAAGCGGCACGCCACCGGCGCGATGCCGCCGAGCACCAGCACCGCTTCGGTCACGCGCTGGTCCGCGTCCAGCCGCACCCGCAAGCCGCCATTGACGATGGAATGGGCGTTGACGATGCGCTGGGCGGTCTTGTAGGTCTGCGCGTATTCGTTTTCGCGCGTGGCCGGCACTTCGTAGCGCAGCAGCACGCAGCCGCCGTCCAGCTCCGCCGAGCTGTTCCACTGCGCGGCGAAGTCCAGCAGGCCGAAGCGGCGCTCGCCCTCCCAGCCGGGTGCAATGGCGAGCACGTCGGTTCCGAGCGCGGCCAGGGCGGTGAAGCAGTCGGACGGAAACGGCACGCCTTGTTCGCCGTGCCGCACGACCAGCATGGTGTTGCCCGCCAGGGTGGCGGCGTTGCGCACGATGGTGCCGGCGGTGCGGCCGGCCATATAGCGCAGGGCCAGCAAGCCGGGCAAGGCGGCGGCACCGGCCGGGGTGTCGGCGATCTGGCGGTCGAGCAGTTCCAGCAGTTCGCTGTAGCGCATGCCGGCGCCGAGGCGCAGGCTGCCGTGCGCGGCCCGGCTGTCGCGCAGTTCGCGCACCTGGCCCAGGTCGATGAAGACGTGCGGATCCTCCACGGTTGCCGGATAGATGCCGATCGAGGTGTTGCCGCCGACCAGGCGCACATTTTGGCGGTCCGGGTACCGGCCAAGCAGGGCCAGCGCTTCGTCCAGCGTGGTGGGGCGGAACCAGCGGCCGGCCGGCGCCTCGAACGCCAGCGCGCGTGCGCGGCGGCGCAGTTCGTCCGGGAAGGCGAGCGCGAACGGCACCGCCTTGCCGACCGCCTCGGCCGGATCGATGATGCAGGCCATGCTGCCTTGTTCATCGACCGCGGGATTCCAGTCGGAGGCGAATTCCTTCTTGAAGCCGTACAGGATGGGGCGGTAGCCGGTGCAGCGGCAGATGTTGCCGTCGAACAGGCCTTCGATCTCGGCCTTGGTGCCGGGCTTGGGGCCGCGTTCGGCGATGGCCGCCGTCATGTTCATGACCCAGCCGGGCGTGCAGAAACCGCACTGGGTGCCGTTGTTTTCGGCCAAACACTTCTGGACGGTGCTGATGGCCTCGGACTTCACGCTACCGGTGCCTTCGACCGTGGTGACCATCATCCCGTCCAGCGCCGCCAGCGGCCGCATGCACGAGTTGATGGAGGAATTCCTGACGGTTTGCGTGGCCTCGTCCCATTCCGACAGCAGCACGGTGCAGGCGCCGCAGCCGCCCTGTTTGCAGCCGATCTTGGTGCCGGTCAGGCCGACGTCGGGTGAGCGCAAATAGTCGGCCAACAGCATTTTCGGGTCCACGTTGTGGCGCTGGACGCGCTTGCCGTTCAAATAAAATACCAAGTCGGCACTAACGCCGGAAACGCTGTGGCTGTCGGGCATGGTGAATTCCTGTTCTATGTTTGAAGTTATCGCTTTACAAGCCGTGGCGCGTGCCGGCGATCGGGAGAACCTTAGCAGAAGGCTAATGGCAAATCAATCGCCCGAGGTTAAAATTATCTGCCGCGGGAACGGCGGCCGCAGCTGTTGTTAATTTGGGAATGGATGAAAATTCCCGGGCTGGATTCTCCAATTTTTGAATATATTGAGAGGTCGATGGAAATGGGCGTGCCGGCTCGGCGGCTTTCATTTCTTAATCAATCTTCCCGGGGCTCCAGATGAACTTGAAATCGACACTGTCTTGCGCAAGCTTCACCGCAGTGCTGCTTTGCCTGTCCCAAGGGGCGGCCGCACAGGGAGCGGCAAGCGACTTGCAGACCTATCAGCAGATGTGCACCGCCAGCGGCGGCTACTTTCAATACGGGACTATTAATACGCCAAACGATAGCGACTATCCGGCGGTGACGAACTTCAAGAATGGTGGAAAGCTGAAAGGGATTCCGTTGACCCACACGCATATCGAGATAACGTCAGGCATCGACGGTCAAATTTATGATATTGCCATAGACAACGTGTTCGCTCCGGATTATGACCCCAACCAGGCGGTGGTGCCGCCATCCTATGCGAAAAGCCTGACCGCAAACAGCACGATCTATTTATGCAGCGGCAATCCGTCCAAAGTGCCCTACGCGCTCAACGAGACGGTCGCCAGCCATGGTATCGACTGGGTGCACACGAATTGCGCGGCGAGCGGTTATAAGTCGGCTTTTAAAAATGGATTTATATATAGCCAAAATATTAATTTGACGAATAGCCAGAGTTATTGCCTTCTCTGGCCCAATTGACGCCACCGCTCCCGGGTGGCGCCATGCATGCCGGATGGGGGCGCGTCAGGTGGCGGCGGTCTGCGGCGCGCTGGCCGGTTCGGTCGTGCCGTCGTCATGGTGGAAGGGCGCCTTCCAGCACACGATAAACGATGGGATGGTGGCCACCATCACGAACACGAAGTAGATCACGTAGCCCATCATCTCCTGCAGGTAGCCGCTCAGCACGCCGGTGACCATGCCGCACAGGCCCATCAGGCCGGTGCCGAAGGCGTAGTGGGTGGTGGCGTACTTGCCGGGAGCCAGCTGCTGCATCAGGTAGATCATGAAGCCGACCGCGCCGAAGCCGAAGAAGAACTTCTCGATCACCACCCCGGAGGCGATGGCGAACACGCTGTCCGGCTGGTAGACGCTCATCACCAGGAAGGTGGCGTTGGGGATGTTGATGGCGCAGCACAGCGTGAACAGGGCGGATTTCAGGCCGCGCCGCGCCACGAACCAGCCGCCCAGCAGGGAACCCAGCAGCACCGCGGCCAGGCCGTAGGTGCCGTAGATGATGCCCAGCTGCTCGTTGGACAGGCCCAGGCCTCCCTTGCTCACCGGGTCGACCATGAAGAAGGGGCCGATCTTTTCCAGGAAGCCGACGCTGAGGCGGAACAGGAAGGCGAAGGCGATCATCAGCCACACGTCGCGCTTGGCGAACAAGGTGCGGAAGGCGTCCAGCAGGATGCGGCGCGCTTCGGCCGGGGAGGAGGGCGTGTCCGGGGCGCGCGCGCCGTCCGGCATCACGCGCATGTGCCAGGCCATCATCACCAGCGTGAGCACGGCAACGATGATGAAGATGATGCGCCAGGCGTCCATCCACTCCGGGCCGAAGGTCTTGGGATCATGCCCGAACACGTCGGCGTGCAGGCGGCCGGACAGGTACACCAGGCCGCCCGAGGCGACGATGGGGCCCACGTTCCAGGACAGGCTCTGGATGCCGCAATACAGCGACTGGCTGCGCGAATCGAGCGAGGTGACGTACACGCCGTCGCTGGCGATGTCCTGGGTGGCGCCGATGAAGGACATCAGCACGAACATCACCATCAGCAGCACCAGCGCGTTCGGGATCGCCATGGCCAGCGCGATGGCGCCGAAGCCGAGCGCCAGCAGCAGCTGGGTGGCCAGCACGAAGAATTTCTTGGTGCGGTACATGTCGACGAAGGGGGCGAACAGCGGCTTGACGGTGTAGGCGAAGATCAGCAGGCTGGAATAGCCGGCGGCCTGGCCGTTGTCCATGCCCAGGTTCTTGAACATGATGGAACTGACGCTGGTCAGCATCACATAGGCGAGGGCCATGGTGAAGTAACCGGTGGGCACCCATAGCAGCGGCGAGGTGGTGGGGCGGGTCGATGGCATTGCTTGTCTCCGTTGCTGCTCGCAGCTTATTTTACCGGTGGCTTGAAAACGTTTTCACATTTCATGAAAACGTTTTCATGATACCGAGAGACTTTTCATCATGTCAAACAAAACCGCAGTTTTGCTGCAAATTCATTGCCGGGATTGGCGGAATGCCGGGGGAGGCGGGAACGGGGCGGGGGGCGGCGATGGGACGGCGTGAGGGCCGCCCCGGGGCAGGCTAGTAGAATTCCGGGACCACGATTTCCTGCGGCACCGGGCGGCGCACGTAGTCGTCGTTGTACTCGCGCTCTGGCAGCTGGATCAGCGGACGCTCCACTTCCACGTAGGGCATCTGCTGCAGCAGGTGGTGGATGCAGTTCAGGCGCGCCTTTTTCTTGTCCACGCCTTGCACCACCCACCATTTGGCCTCTTCGATGTGGGTGCGCTCCAGCATGATCTCCTTGGCCTTGGTGTATTCCTCCCAGCGGCGGCGCGATTCGAGGTCCATGGGGCTGAGCTTCCACTGCTTGAGCGGGTCGTGGATGCGGCTCAGGAAGCGCGCGTTCTGTTCCTCGTCCGAGATGGAGAACCAGTACTTGATCACCTGGATGCCGGAGCGCACCAGCATGCGCTCGAATTCCGGCACCGACTGGAAGAACTCTTCGTACTGCTCGTTGGTGCAGAAGCCCATCACGCGCTCGATGCCGGCGCGGTTGTACCAGCTGCGGTCGAACAGCACGATCTCGCCGGCGGCCGGCAGGTGGGCCACGTAGCGCTGGAAATACCACTGCGTGCGTTCGCGGTCGTTGGGGGCGGGCAGCGCCGCCACGCGGCACACGCGCGGGTTCAGGCGCTGCACGATGCGCTTGATCACGCCGCCCTTGCCGGCGGCGTCGCGGCCTTCGAACAGGATCACCACCTTGTGGCCGGTGTGCACCACCCAGTCCTGCAGCTTGACCAGTTCGGCCTGCATGCGGAACAGTTCGCGGAAATAGACCCGGCGCGCTTCTTTTTCCTGTTCGCTGCGGCCCTGCTGCGGCAGCAGGGTGTCGGCGTCGAGCTCGCGGTCGTCCAGCTCCAGTTCCAGTTCCTCGTCGTAGCTGTCGACGATGTCTTTGCGCACGCGTGCGGTCAAGTCTCTCAGTTGGATGTCCATAAGGGGCGCAGGCAGTCGCTTGATGATAGTCGCCCGAGTATAGGCGGCCGATGTGACAGGGCCGTGACCAGGCTTGCCTACGGGCTTGCGCCGCCGTCCGCGAAGTTGTCGAAGATCAGGCTGCGCAGCCATTTGTTGGCCGGGTCCTTGTTGAACTTGGCGTGCCAGAACACGTTGATGTTAATCTCCGGCAGCTCCAGCGGGTGGGCGACGTAGCGCAGGCCGAACGGCTCCACGCAGGCCATGGCGTAGCGCTCCGGCACGGTGGCGATCATGGTGCTGTTGGACAGGATGTGGCCCACTGCCACGAAGTGCGGCACCGTCAGGCCGATGTTGCGCCTGATGCCGTGGCGCTCGATCGCCACGTCCGCGATGGCGTGGCCGGTGCCGGCCGACACCACCGTCACGTGGTCGGCGTCCCTGAACTCATCGATGGTGATCGACTCCTTGTCCAGCGGGTGCCCCTTGCGGAACATGCACACGTAGCGCTGCCGGAACAGGCGGCGCTGGAAGTAGCCCGTTTTGAGCTGGGGCAGCAGTCCCATCGCCAGGTCCACGTGGCCGGCCTCCATTTCATCCTGCAGATTGACCGCCGTGTTGCGCACCGTGCTCACCGTGACGCCCGGCGCATGCTGGCGCAGCACCTTCATCAGGCGCGGCAGGAAGTAGACCTCGCCGATGTCGGTCATGCCGAGCGTGAACTTGCGCTTGCTGGTGGCCGGATCGAAATGCGCCACCTCGTTGAGCGAATCGTAGATGGTCGACAGCGCATAGCCGATCGGTTCGGCCAGCCGCAGCGCGTAGGGCGTGGGCTCCATGCCGCGCGCGGTGCGCACGAACAGTTCATCCCCCAGCAGCACCCGCATGCGCTTGAGGGCGTTGCTGACGCCGGGCTGGGTCATGCCCAGCGCCTCCGCCACTTTCGATACGCGCCGCTCGGCGAGCAGCTGGTTGAACACGAGCAGAAGGTTGAGGTCGACGTCTTTCAGTTCCATGGCGTGAGTAATATTGCTGGTAGTGATTTTATGCATTCACGGAATGCTATTTATTTATATTACTCGCGTTTCTATACTTTGCCCATCAATAAGACAGATGGGGACAGCAGTCATGGAACTAGTCGTGCAACCGTTGGGACGCACCCTGCACGTGGAGGCCGGCGCCAATTTGCTGACCGCGCTGCGCGAGCACCAGGTTCCCATTTCCTATAGCTGCACCGCCGGCCGCTGCGGCACCTGCCGCTGCAAAGTGCTGCAGGGCGAGGTGCACGAGATGGGCCGCGAAGCGAAGATCACCGGTCCCAACGACGAGGGCTACGTGCTGGCCTGCATGAGCAGCGTGACCGCCAACTGCGTGGTGGAAGTGCCCGAGCCGGACGAGGTGGTGACCCACCCGGCGCGCATCATCAAGGCCACGGTGCTGGCGGTCGAGCACATGACGCACGATATCCGCCGCCTGCGCCTCAAGCCGGCCAAGCCGCTGGACTTTTCGCCCGGCCAGTACGCCACCCTGCAGTTCGGACCGGAACTGGTCCGCCCCTATTCGATGGCGAACGTGCCCGGCGACGAGGAGCTGGAATTCCACGTGCGCCTGGTGCCGGACGGCCGCGTCACCGGCCATATCGAGCGGGCGCTGGCGGTGGGCGACGCGGTGCGCGTCAGCGGCCCGATGGGCACCGCCTACCTGCGCCGCAAGCACGAAGGCCCGATGCTGTGCGTGGCCGGGGGCACCGGCCTGGCGCCGGTGCTGTCCATCGTGCGCGCCGCGCTGGCGGCCGGCATGAGCCAGCCCATCCACCTGTACTTCGGCGTGCGCACCCAGCGCGACATCTATGGCCTGGCGTGGCTGGAACAGCTGCGCGCGCGGCACGCCAACCTGCACCTGCACGTGGTGGTCAGCACCGGCAACGACGATCCGCAGTGGCGCAGCGGCGTGGTGACCGACGCCGTGGGCCGCGACTGGAGCAGCCTGGCCGGCTGGCGCGCCTACCTGTGCGGCGCGCCGCCCATGGTGGAGGCGGCCGCCATGCTGGCCAAGCGCAAGGGCGTGCTGCCCGAGCACGTGTATGCGGACGCCTTCTACGCCAGCGCAATCTGAACACCACCAATAGCCAACAGAGGAGACCCGATATGAGCAAGGACAACGGCGCCCGCCAGGATTTCTACCGGCGCATAGACCAGCACCACATGACCCCTTTGTGGGAAGTGCTGGGCGCGCTGGTGCCGAAGCAGCCCGCCAGCCCGCTGCAGGCGGCGCTGTGGCGCTACGCCGACGTGCGCGGGCACGTGATGGAGGCGGGCCGCCTGATCACCGCCGCCGAGGCCGAGCGCCGCGTGCTGATCATGGAAAACCCCGCGCTGCGCGGCAACTCGTCGATCACGCAGTCGCTGTACGCCGGGCTGCAGCTGATCATGCCGGGCGAAGTTGCGCCGGCGCACCGCCATGCGCAGTCCGCGCTGCGCCTGGTGCTGGACGGCGAGGGCGCCTACACGGCGGTGGACGGCGAGCGTACCACCATGCGGCGCGGCGACTTCATCATCACGCCGTCCTGGACCTGGCACGACCACGGCAACCTGGGCGACCAGCCCGTGGTGTGGCTGGACGGGCTGGATATTCCCACCGTGCGCTTCTTCGACGCCGGCTTCGCCGAGCATGGCGCGCAGGCCACGCAGGAAGCCGCGCGGCCGGAAGGCGACGCGCTGGCCCGCTACGGCAACAACATGCTGCCGGTCGATTTCATGCAGACGGCGGCGCAGCCCACCAAGGTGTTCGTCTACCCGTTCGCCAAGACCCGCGAGTCCCTGCTGGGCATTGCGCGCGGCGCCATCGACGCCCACTTCGGCTACAAGCTGCGCTACGTGAACCCGGCCACCGGCGCTTCGCCCATGCCCACCATAGGCGCGTTCGCGCAGTATCTGCCGGCCGGCTTCGAAACGCTGCCGTACCGCGCCACCGACAGCACCATCTACGTCTGCCTGGAAGGCTCGGGCAGCGCCGATATCGGCGGCGTGCAGTTCGATTTTGCGCTGAACGACGTCTTCGTGGTGCCGTCCTGGCAGGCGCTGCGCCTGCGCGCCGGCGGCGACACCATCCTGTTCAGCTTCTCGGACCGTCCCATCCAGCAGGCGCTGGGCCTGTGGCGGGAAGAAAAAAGCGCGGCCTGACGACCCATCCCAAACTACTTTCGGAGACCACCATGAAATACGCAGTCGATCCAGCTCCCGTGTTCAGCCTCGCCATCGCCGGCAGCGACGAACGTTTTCCCGTCAACCGTATCTTCTGCGTGGGCCGCAACTATGCCGCCCACGCGCGCGAAATGGGCCGCGACCCGGACCGCGAGAAGCCGTTCTTCTTCATGAAGCCGGCCAACGCCACGGTGCAGGCCGGCGCCGCCGAGGTGACCATCCCGTATCCGCCCAAGACCGCCAATTTCCACCACGAGATTGAACTGGTGGCCGTGATCGGCAAGGGCGGCGCCGACATCCCGGTGGAGCAGGCGCTGGAGCACGTCTTCGGCTACGCGGTGGGCCTGGACATGACGCGCCGCGACATCCAGCTGGAGGCGCGCGACAAGGGCCGCCCATGGGAGTTCGGCAAGTCGTTCGCCAAGTCCGCGCCCATCGGCCCGATTTCGACCGTGGCGCAAGTCGGGCACCTGGCCGAGGGCCGCATCGCCGTCAGCGTCAACGGCGCGCCGCGCCAGGATTCGGACATCTCCAAGCTGATCTGGTCGGTGGCCGAATCGATCGCCTACCTGTCCGAGTACGAGGCGCTGGAGCCGGGCGACGTCATCATGACCGGCACGCCGGAAGGCGTGAACGCCGTGGTGGCGGGCGACGTGATGGTGGGCGAAGTGGCAGGCCTGGCGCCGATCACGGTGCGCGTCCAAGCCCGGGGAGCGTAATCATGGCCGCCGTGTTTCCGATCAAGCCAGTGTGGGAGCAGCCGGGATCGAGCCGCATCCCGTTCTGGGCCTACACCGACGAGTCGCTCTACAAGCGCGAGCTGGAACGCCTGTTTTACCAGGGCCACTGGTGCTACGTGGGCCTGGAAGCGGAGATTCCCAACCCGGGCGACTTCAAGCGCACCGTCATCGGCGAACGCTCGGTGATCCTCACGCGCTCCGCCGACGGCAGCGTGAACGTGGTGGAGAACGTGTGCGCGCACCGCGGCATGCAGTTCTGCCGCGAGCGCCACGGCAACAAGAAGGAATTCGTCTGCCCCTACCACCAGTGGAGCTACACGCTCAAGGGCGACCTGCAGGGCGTGCCGTTCCGGCGCGGCGTGAAGCAGGACGGCAAGGTCAACGGCGGCATGCCGAAGGAATTCGACACCAGGGACCACGGCCTGAACCAGCTCAAGGTGGCGGTGCGCGGCGGCGTGGTGTTCGCCTCGTTCGACCATGAGGTGGAATCGCTGGAGGACTTCCTCGGCCCGGACATGTGCGGCTACTTCGACCGCCTGTTCAACGGCCGCAAGCTCACCATCCTGGGCTACAACCGCCAGCGCATCCCGGGCAACTGGAAGCTGATGCAGGAGAACATCAAGGACCCTTACCATCCGGGCCTGCTGCACACCTGGTTCGTCACCTACGGCCTGTGGCGCGCCGATAACAAGTCGGAACTGAAGATGGACGCGCACTACCGCCACGCGGCCATGATCTCCACCCGCAGCCAGCAGGCGGCCACCAGCGAGGTGACGGCCGGCGTCACCAGCTTCAAGGCCGGCATGGAAGTGAGCGACAAGCGCCTGCTCGACATCGTGCCTGAAGCGTGGTGGAAGGGGCCGACCGCCGTGATGATGACGGTGTTCCCCAGCGTGATCTTCCAGCAGCAGGTCAACAGCGTATCGACGCGCCATATCCAGCCGAACGGCAAGGGCTCCTTCGATTTCGTCTGGACCCACTTCGGCTTCGAGGACGACACGCCCGAAATGACCGAACGCCGCCTGATCCAGGCCAACCTGTTCGGCCCGGCCGGTTTCGTGTCGGCCGACGACGGCGAGGTGATCGAGCTGTCGCAGAACGGTTTCGAGCAAAAGCCCAGCCACCGCACGGTGGCGGAACTGGGCGGCTACGGCGCCGAGAACACCGACCACATGGTGACCGAGACGCTGATACGCGGCATGTACAACTACTGGCGAAAGGTGATGGACGTATGAACGCCCTGGACTTCGATACCTGGCTCGCGCTCAACCGCCTGTACGCGGACTACGCGGCGGCGGTGGACAGCGCCGACTGGGACAAATGGATAGACCTGTTCGTGGACGATTGCGACTACCGCGTGCAGCCGCGCGAGAACCACGAGCGCGGCTTCCCGCTGGCCACGCTGGCCTTGCTGAGCAAGGGCATGCTGCGCGACCGCGCCTACGGCATCAAGGAAACGCTGTTCCACGATCCCTACTACCAGCGCCACGTCACCGGCGCGCCGCTGGTGGACAAGGTGGAAGGCGGCGTGATCGTGGCGCAGGCCAACTACGCCGTGTTCCGCACCAAGCTGTCGCAGGAAAGCACGGTGTTCAACGTGGGACGCTACCTGGACCGCATCCGCATCACGCCCGCAGGGCTGCGCTTCGAGCAGCGCCACTGCATTTACGACACCGAGATGATCGCCAATTCGCTGATCTATCCAATCTGAGCACGCTTGAGGAGACAACCATGGCAAACAACTGGATCGACGCGGCCGCCGAGGCCGACGTGCCGGACGACGACGTGACTTCCGTCGCGGCGGGCGGCGTGGAGCTGGCGCTGTACGGCGTGGCGGGCGAGGTCTACGCCACCGCCAACCTGTGCACCCACGGCAATGCGCGCCTGTGCGACGGCTTCCTGGACGGGCACGAGATCGAATGCCCGCTGCACCAGGGGAAGTTCGACATCCGCGACGGGCGCGCCAGCTGCGAGCCCGCCACCGAGGCGGTGCGCACCTATCCCGTCAAGATCGAAAACGGCCGGGTCTACGTGGACTTGGGCTGATCAAACACAATAACCAGGAGACAGACATGAACAAAAAACATATCGCCGCCGGATGCGCCTTGCTGCTGGCCACAACCCAATTCGCAAGCCTGGCCCGGGCCCAGGTCAAGATCGGCTTCTCGGCCCCCTTGTCCGGCCCGGTGGCCGTGGTGGGCCAGGACCAGTACGACGGCTTCATGCTGGCGCTGGAGCAGGGCGCCGGCAAGCTCGGCGGGCAGGCCGTGACGGTGCTGAAGGAAGACGACCAGCTCAAGCCGGAAGTGGGCAACCAGATCGCGCGCAAATTCATCGACAAGGAGCGCGTGCACGCCATCGTCGGCCTGGGCTTCTCCAACGTGATGATGGCCAGCCACAAGGTGATCGCCGATTCCGGCACCGTGGCCATCGCCACCAACGCCGGCCCGTCGCCGGTGGCCGGCGCGCTGTGCGCGGCCAATGTGTTCTCGGTGGCCTGGCAGAACGACGGCTCGGCCGAAAGCATGGGCAAGTTCATGCAGGAGAAGGGCTACAAGCGGGTCTACCTGATGGCGCCCAACTACCAGGCCGGCAAGGACATGCTGCAGGGCTTCAAGCGCTACTTCAAGGGCGAAGTGGTTGACGAGGTGTACACCCAGGTGGGCCAGTCCGACTATTCGGCCGAGATCGCGCAGCTGCAGGCGGCCAAGCCGGACGCGGTGTTCGCCTTCTACCCGGGCGGCATGGGCGTGAACTACATCCGCCAGCTGAGCCAGGCCGGCATGCTGGCCAAGCTGCCCAACTTCTCGGTCTTCACGGTGGACGGCACCACCATGCCGGCGCTGCAAGGCGCCGCCGTCGGCACTACCTTCGGCGCCATGTGGGACGCCGCGCTGGACACGCCGGAGAACCGCGCCTTCGTGGCCGCCTTCAGCGCAAAATACAAGCGCGTGCCCAGCGAGTACGCCGCCACCGGCTACGACGCGGGCCGCCTGCTCGACGTGGCGCTGCGCAAGGCCGGCGCGCAGGCGGGCGACAAGCGCGCGCTGGCCGCCGCCGTGAAGGCGGCTGGTGCGGAGTTCAAGTCGGTGCGCGGCCCGTTCCAGTTCAACAAGAACAATATGCCGGTGCAGAACTACTACGCCTTCCAGGTGGCCAGTGCCGGCGGCCAGCCCGCCGTGAAGCTGCTCGGCACGCCGCTGACGGCGCACGCCGACAGCTACCAGCCCAAGTGCGCGCTGCGCTGAGGTAGAACGGCATGACCCTCAACCTCCTGCTCACGCAGCTGCTGAACGGCCTGCAGTTCGGCGTGCTGCTGTTCCTGCTGGCCGCCGGGCTGACGCTGGTGTTCGGCATCATGAGCTTCGTGAACCTGGCGCACGGCTCGCTGTACATGCTGGGCGCCTACTTCGCCGCCACCGCCTACCAGCACACCGGCTCCTTCGGCCTGGCGCTGCTGGCCGCCGTCGCCGGCTGCGTGGCGCTCGGCTTCGTGCTGGAACGGGTGGCGATCTCGCGCCTGTACGGGCGCGACCACCTGGACCATGTGCTGGCCACGTTCGGCCTGGTGCTGTTCTTCAACGAGGTCACGCGCATCATCTGGGGCCCGCAGCCGTACTTCCTGCCGCTGCCGGCCTTCCTGGAAAGCACGGTGGACCTGCTCGGCATCAGCTACCCCAGCTACCGCTTCGCCATCATCGTGGTCGGCCTGGCGGTGGCGGTCGGCGCCCACCTGCTGATGCACAAGACGCGCCTGGGCATGCTGATCCGCGCCGGCGCCGTCAACCCCGCCATGGTGTCGGCGCTGGGCGTGGACATCAAGCTGCTCAACGCGGTGCTGTTCTCGCTGGGCGCCGCGCTGGCGGCGCTGGCCGGCGTGATGGCCGGTCCGATCAACTCGATCCAGACCGGCATGGGCGAACCGGTGCTGATCACGGCGCTGGTGGTGATCGTCATCGGCGGCATCGGCTCGGTCAGCGGCGCCTTCTACGCGGCGCTGATCGTCGGCATCGCCGACACGCTGGGGCGCGCCTTCCTGCCCACGCTGCTGCGCGAACTGGCCAGCCGCGACACCGCCAACGCCGCCGGACCGGCGCTGGCGTCGATGCTGGTGTACCTGCTCATGGCCCTGGTGCTGGCATTGCGCCCGCAAGGCCTGTTTCCCGCCGGGAGGACGTGATGACATTGTTTGAATCCATGCGCAAGCCGGCCACGTTGTTGCCGCTGCTGCTGCTCCTTGCGCTGGCCGTGGTGCCGTTCGCCGCCAGCCTGGCCGACCAGCCTTTCTACGTGGTGTTCTTCGCCCGCATCATGATCTACGCCATCGCCGCCAGCGCGCTCAACGTGGCGCTGGGCTTCGGTGGCCTGGTGAGCCTGGGCCACGCGCTGTTCCTCGGCATGGGCGCCTACAGCGTGGCGATTCCGGCCTACCACGGCATCGACAGCGGCTGGGTGCACCTGGCCGTCTGCATCGCATCCTGCGGCGTGGTGGGGCTGTTCACCGGCGCCATCAGCCTGCGCACCACCGGCATCGGCTTCATCATGATCACGCTGGCGTTTGCGCAGATGGGCTACTTCGTGTTCGTCAGCCTGAAGCAGTACGGCGGCGACGACGGCACGCCCATCACCGCCACCAGCCGCTTTTTCGGTCACGACCTTGGCCAGCCCGCCATTGCGTACGGCGCGGCCTTTGCCTTGCTCTGCCTGGTGCTGTGGTGGACGGCGCGGCTGCGGGTGTCGCCGTTCGGCATGGTGCTGCGCGGCGCGCGCCAGAATGCGCGCCGCATCAATGCGGTGGGCTTCCGCGCCCGGCGCTACCAGCTGGCGGCCTACACCATGTCGGCCATCCTGTGCGGCCTGGCGGGCATGCTCTTGGCCAACCTGACAGCGTTCGCCTCGCCGGCCACCCTGAGCTGGATCGTGTCCGGCGACTTGATCGTCATGATCGTGCTCGGCGGCCTGGGCACGGTGTCCGGCCCCTTGCTGGGCGCGGTCGCCTTCATGGGGGCGGAGGAGTTGCTGAAGATGGCCACCGAGTTCTGGCCGGCCATCTTCGGCCTGGTGATCTTCGCGGTGGCGCTGCTGCGCACGGCGGGCCTGGCGGGTTTGCTGGAGAAACTGGGGGCGCGCAAGCCGCCGCCTGCGGCCGCTGCCCCGGTTCCTGCAGCACCGACTGCATCAGCTGCACCTGCAACCCCGGCCGCCCCGGCCGGCCGCGTCCTGGGAGAACACGCATGAGCATCCTGAGAACCGAGGCGCTGGTCAAGCGCTACGGCGGCATCCTGGTCACCGATTCGGTGTCGATCGATATCCGCCCCGGCGAGCTGCACGCCATCATCGGGCCCAACGGCGCCGGCAAGACCACGCTGATCAACCAGCTGTCCGGCGAGCTGGCCTCCAACGAGGGCAAGGTCTGGTACGACGGCGAGGACGTCACCGGCCTGCCTATCCATGCGCGGGCACGGCGCGGCCTGCTGCGCTCCTACCAGATCACCTCCATCTTCGAGGACTTCACGGTGCGCGAAAACGCCGTGCTGGCGGCCATCGGCGCGCGCGAACACGGCTGGCGCTTCTGGCAGCCGATGATGGCGCGCAGCGCGCAGGTGGGCGCGGCCGACGAAGCCTTGCGCGACTGCGGCCTGGCCGCGCGCGCCGACGTGCCCGCCGCGGACCTGGGCTACGGCGAGCGCCGCCAGCTGGAGCTGGCCATGGCGCTGGCCGCCCGGCCCAAGTTCCTGCTGCTGGACGAGCCGATGGCGGGCATGAGCGTGCAGGAATCGGCCGCCGTGGTGGCCATGCTGGCGCGCCTGAAGGGCCGCTACTCCATCCTGCTGATCGAGCACGACATGGACGCGGTGTTCGCGCTGGCGGACCGCATCACCGTCCTGGTGTACGGCAAGGTGCTGTTCTGCGGTACGCCGGACGAAATTCGCAACCATCCCGAGGTACGCGCCGTCTACCTGGGCGAAGAGGAGGGCGTGGCATGACCACACTGCTGGAAGTGCACGACGTGCACGCATCGTACGGCCACGCGCAGGCGTTGTTCGGCGTCAGTTTCGACGTGCGGGCCGGCGAGGTGGTGACCCTGCTGGGCCGCAACGGCATGGGGCGTTCCACCACCATCAAATGCCTGTTCGGCATGCTGCCGCTGAAGTCCGGCGCCATCGCCTTCGGCGGGCAGCCGCTGGCCAGGCTGGCCTCGCACCACATTGCGCGCCTGGGCCTGGGGCTGGTGCCGGAAGGGCGGCAGGTGTTCCCCAACCTGTCGGTGGAGGAAAACCTGGTGGCCACGGCGCGCGCGCCGCGCCACGGCCAGCCGCAGCTGCAGCCGTGGACCCTGGAACGCGTCTACCGCTTCTTCCCGCGCCTGAAGGAGCGCAGCGGCAACCACGGCTGGCAGCTGTCCGGCGGCGAACAGCAGATGCTGGCCATCGGCCGCGCGCTGATGACCAATCCGCAGCTGCTGGTGCTGGACGAGGCCACCGAGGGCCTGGCGCCCATCATCCGCGCCGAGATCTGGGCGGCGCTGGCGGCGCTCAAGGCGGAGGGGCTGTCGCAGATCGTCATCGACAAGAACGTCGGCGCCCTGCTCAAGTTCGCCGACCGGCACTTCGTGCTGGAAAAGGGCAAAGTGGTCTGGCAGGGGAGTTCGGACGCATTGCGCGCCGATCCGGCCATTGTTCAGCAATATATGGGAGTCTCATAATGCCATCATCAACGCCGCAGAACGGCGCGCACCTGGTACTGCACAACTATTTCCGCAGCTCGTCCGCCTACCGCGTGCGCATTGCGCTGGGCCTGAAAGGCCTGCCGTTCCAATACGTATCCGTGCATTTGAACCGCGATGGCGGCGAACAGTTCCAGCCGGCGTTCAGCCGGCGCAATCCGCAGCAGCTGGTGCCGCTGCTGAGCGACGGCCCGGCCGACATCAGCCAGTCGCTGGCCATCATCGAGTACCTGGACGACGTGTATCCCGCTGCGCCGCTGCTGCCCGCCACCGCGCGCGAACGGGCGCGGGTGCGCCAGCTGTCGCTGGCCATGGCGTGCGACATCCATCCGCTCAACAACCTGCGCGTGCTGAAGTATCTCACCGGCCCCATGGGCCTGGACGAAGCGGCCAAGAGCGCGTGGATCAGCCACTGGCACGGCATCGGCCTGGCCGCGCTGGAGGCGGACCTGGCGCGCGACGCGCACCGGGGCCGCTACTGCGTCGGCGACGCGCCCACCATGGCCGACTGTTGCCTGGTGCCGCAGCTGTTCGCCGCGCGCCGTTTCAGCATGGACATGTCGCCGTTCCCAACCTTGCTGGCCGTCGAGGCGGCCTGCCTGGAACTGCCCGCTTTCCAGCAGGCGCATCCCGCGCGCCAGCCGGACAGCGAATAAAACCTGTACCACCCCCCACTACAATAATGGAGACCAAGTAATGAAGAAGACAGTAATCGCCTGCGCCATCGCCTGCCTCGGCAGCCTCGCCACCGGCGCAGCCATGGCGCAAAGCAGCGTGAATATCTATGGCATCCTGGACAGCGGCGTGGTGTACACCACCCATGCCAACGCGGCCGGCGACTCCATCGTCAAGGTGCCCAGCCTGACCGGCAGCGTGCCGTCGCGGCTCGGCTTCCGGGGCACGGAGGACCTGGGCGGCGGCCTGCAGGCCGTGTTCGTGCTGGAGAGCGGCGTCGGCGTCGACACCGGTACGGTGGGACAGGGCAACCGCCTGTTTGGGCGCCAGGCCTACGTGGGCTTGAAGGGCGCGTACGGCACGCTGATGCTGGGCCGGCAGATCAACATGACCTTCCTGGCCTCGGTCAAGTCGGACGTGCTGGGCCCCAACCTGTTCAGCATGTCCAGCATCGACCCGTATATCCCGAACGCGCGCAGCGACAACGCCATCGGCTACTTCGGCACTTTCTCGGACTTCACGCTGGGCGCCACCTACAGCTTCGGGCGCGACGCCTCCACTGCCGGCGGCCCGGCCGCCACCGGCTGTCCGGGCGAGACGGCGGGCAACTCGAAGGCCTGCCGCCAGGCGACCGCCTTGCTGGGCTACGACAACAAGCGCTTCGGCGTCACCGCCACGTACGACATCATGTACGGCAACACCGGCGCGGCGGCCGGGCTGACCACCAGCGACAGCAGCGACCGCCGCACCACGCTGAATGGCTACGCGATGGCGGGCGACTGGCGCATCGGCGCCGGCGTCATGGCGCGCAAGAAGGTGGCCGCCACGCGCGCCAACGACCTCGAAACGGACCTGTACTACCTGGGCGCCAGCTACCCGCTGACGCCGGCGCTCACGCTGGACGCGCAAGTGGCCCGGCACGACGTGAAAGGCAGCGCCAACGACTCCACGCTGACCGCGCTGCGCCTGACCTATTTCCTGTCCAAGCGCACCGCCGTCTACAGTTCCATCGGCCACATGAAGAACGCCGGCCTGGCGGCGATCTCGCTCGACGCAGGCGGCACGGTGGGACAGGGGCTGAGCCAGTCGGGCGTGTCGGCCGGCGTCCGCCATGCGTTCTGAACACAGCCGCAATCCAGGAAAAGGATCTGATATGCGTTCACCATTGCTCAAATTCGTCTTTGCACTGCTTGCCATGGCCATGTTCTACAGCGCGGCGGCGGCCGAACAGCAGGCCACCAAGGAGGAGGCGGTTGCCATCGTCAAGAAGGCGCTGGGCTACATCCGCCAGCACGGCAAGGACAAGGCGCTGGCGGAGTTCAGCAAGCCGCAAGGGCCGTTCGTTGACCGTGAGCTGTACATTGCCGTGCTGGACCTGAACGGCGTGATGCTGGCGCACGGCGTCAATCCCAAGCTGGTTGGCAAGTCGCTGCTGGACATCAAGGACGTGCACGGCAAAGCTTTCGTGCGCGAACAGGTGGAGGTGGCCAGGACCAAGGGCAGCGGCTGGGTGGAATTCGAATGGGTCAACCCGGTGAGCAAAAAAATGGAGCCCCGCTCGGTGTACCTGGAGCGCATGGACGACTATTTCGTGCTGAGCGGCGTGTACCGGAAATAGTCAGGCACCGGGTCAGTTGGCGTGATGCCGGACCTGGCCCGGCTTCGCCGCCCTCTGCTCATTCGGCCAGGAACGCGTCCATTGCCTTGGTCGGACGGCCTTCGTCGCTCCAGGCGCTGAGGGCGTATTTGCTCCAGCTGCGGGCGCCTTGCGGTTCCCAGTAAATGACGCCCAGGCCTTTGCCATGCGGGACGGCCTTCACCTTGCGCTGAATAGCTGGCAGTAAGCGCTGCGCAGAGTTGATTCAGGTCGCCGGGTCGGGCCCGCTCATGCGTACGCCGAACGCGGTTAGCTGCCTGATCATCGCTTCCGGTGTAAGCAGCACCTCGGGCAGGTACAGGCCCGCCGGCGCCGGGGCGCCGCCATCGAGGCCCAGCAGGCGCTCGACCGCCAGCGCGATGCCGCGCGCGCTCATGGCCGCGTAGCCGGCGTCGTCGACCAGCTCGTAGCGGAAGCGGCCGGTGTTGCCGTCCTTGCGTTCGCCGACGATTTCGATGATCACTTCATGCGAGGCCGGCCCGCCCCGCAGGCTGCCGGCGCTGCGGCCTTCGGCAATGTCGAGCCGCACCGAGCGCGCGCCGGTGGCGTTGGCTATGCCCAGGGTGTCGACCAGCGCGACGGCCGCGCCTTCGCGTGCGATGCCGTCCACGCTGGTGAAGCGGCGCTGCGCCGCGCCGCCGCTTTGCCACACCCAGCGGCCGTCCTGCAGCAGCAAGGGCGCCGTGGCGATGGCGCCGATGCGCTCCATGTCGGCCACGGTCATGGCGCCTGCCGTATCGTCAGGGTCGAACACGAGGCCGATTTCGACCGATTCAATGCTGCGGAACCCGCCGGCGAAGTGCAGGGCCGCGAGCATGGGCGCGGCGCCGATCGAGTGGCCAAGCAGCAGAACCGGGGCGCTGGCCGGCTGGTGGACGTAGCGCGCAACGATGGGACCGATTTCGAATGCCGCCTCGGACAGGGCGACGTAGGCGAAACGGTTCGCTTGCGCGTACTTCATGGCGTTGAGCGCGTGGTCCTTGAGGCAGGCCACCACTGCGCTGAACAGCGTGCCCGGCGCAATGCCCAGGTCCCCGCGCTGCATGTCCACCTGGATCACCGTTGCATTGCCCAGTTCCCTGGCCAGCAGGCCGGCTTTTTCCGCATTGCGCGCGGCAATGGCGATGGGCAGCTGCGGGTGCATGCGGCGCAGCGTGCGCGCGAGCTTGCCGCCCAGGCTGCCCGAGCCGCCGAGCAGCAGGATGGGATGGCGTGCGGCGGCCATCATTGCGCACCTCCGGCCTTGCGGACCAGGCGGGCGCCGAATTCTTCCATGCGGTGCACGGCGTAGCTGGGGGCGATCAGCACCTCGGGCAGGTAGAGACCGGGTTGCACCGGCGCGCCGCCGGCCAGGCCCAACAGGCGTTCCAGGCCCAGCGCCACGCCCAGCGCGGTCAGCGGCGCCTGCCCTTGGGGATGGACGATTTCGTGGCGCACGCTGGCGCTGCCGCCGTCCTGCCGGGTGCCGCTCAATTCGATGATGATCTCGGTCGAGAAGGGCTCGCCACGGCGGCGGCTGGCGGAGGCGCCCATCGCCAGGTCGAGCCGGATGTTGTTGGCCCTGGTGGCCGCTGCCAGGCCGACGATGTCGAACGGGGAGTAGGCCTGCGAGGGCATCGCCACGCCGTCGATGCTGGTGAGCGTGCCGGCGCCGTCCGCCTGCGGCAGCCATTCGAAGCGGCCTTGTTCAAGTACCAGCGCGTTGGGCGCGGTGGTGGTGATGCGCTCGTAGTCCGCGTAGGCGGCTGGGCCGCCCATGTCTTCGTCGTCCAGCACCACGCCGATGCGGATGGTGTCGAGCGAAGCGAACTCCTTGGCGAAGTGCAGGACAGGGAAAACGGCGGCGCCGGCCAGCCAGTGGCTGGCCATCAGCACCGCCGAGCGGTCCGGGTGGTGGATGTATTGCGCCACTTCGGGCGCCATCTCGAAGGTGCCGCTGGAGACGCTCAGGTAGGGGATGGCGCGCGCCTGGGCAAACTTCAGCGAGTTAAGGGTATCGTCCTTGAGGAAGGTGGCCACGGCGCTGAACCGGTCTGCGCCTGGGATGCCCAGGCCGGGCCGGGTGAGGTCGACCGCGACGGCGATGGCGTTGCCGATTTCGGCGGCGATCCGGTTTGCCTTGGTCATGTCGCGGCCGCCGATGGCGATGGGCAGCGCGGGATGCAGGCGGCGCAGTGCGCGGGCGGCGTGTGCGCCGACGATGCCCGAACCGCCGATGATGAGAACTGGTGTGTGCGTCATGCTGGCTCCTTGATGTTTAAATTACCTGCAGCAACCTACTGAAGTTAAGTTACTAATCGTAGGTTACGAAGCGTAGCATAGCACGTTATAATCGGCTGTCAAGAACCGGAGAACTAACGGAGAAACTCAATGAGCACTACGCCATCGAAGCGGCTGTCGAAGGAAATGCGGCGCGAGCAGTTGCTGGAAACGGCACGCCGTATCGTGCGGGAAGAGGGAACCGATCTGCTGACGCTGGGCTACCTGGCCGAGCGCGCGGGGGTCAGCAAGCCGATCGCGTACGAGCATTTCGAGACGCGCTCGGGCTTGCTCATCGCGCTGTACAAGCACTTCGACGACCAGCAGGCGGTGGCGCTGCACGAGGCGTTGAAGCGCACGCCGAAGCAGCTGAAGGACGTGGCGGCGCTGCTCGGTGGTGCTTATGTGGATTGCTACAAGTCGATGGGGCCGGAGTGGCACGCCATTTCGGCCGCGCTGAAAGGCGACGAGCAGATGGAGGCATTCCAGCAGGAGCTGATCGACAGTTATGTCGATATCTATTGCGACGTCTTCGCGCCGTATTGCGGCCTGCCGAAGAAGGAGCTGCGCCTGCGATGCGTGGGCATTATCGGCGCAGCGGAAGCGATTACCAGGGAGATGCAGCGCGGCCGCGTTGCCGCAGGCGCTGCTGCGGCGGCGATCGCGTCGCTGATGGTGAGCTGGCTGGCGCAAGCTTAGGCGGCGGCAGGCACGTGCCGCCGCCATTGCGCGGCGTTGTTTACGCCGCCTGCTGCCTGGTCCTGCGCGATGAACGCATGGCCAGCAAGCCCGCCACCAGCAGCACCGCCGTACCCGGGACCGGGATGGCGTTGATGGCGAAGGACTGCAGCGGCGAGTCGTCCAACTGCGCCGGATTGTAGAACGCGTCGTTGCTCCAGTCGAACAAGCCGTTGCCGGCCGAGGTGTCCAGCGTCAGCGTGGCGCCCATGTCCACCAGCGTGAGGTAGAAGCCGGCGTCATGGCCGCCCATGTCGGCCGGGTTGGTGTTGGCGAGGAACAGCCACGATTCGGGCTGCGCGTTCTCCAGGTTCCACACCTTGTTGATGGCGGTGGTCTGCGCCAGGTCCACCAGCGTGCCGGTGACCTGCGTGATGCCGTAGGGCGAGGCGCCGTCGTAGTGGAACTGGCCGCTGAACCGGCCGTCGCGCCAGGTGGCGTCGAACTGGTACCAGCCCATGTGAGCGGCCAGCGCCGATGGCGAGAACAGGCTTAGCGCCAGCGCGCCCCATGCGCAAAGTGCGTGCAACTTTTTCATTTGGTCTCCCTGTTATGGCACGAGCAGTTCGTCGATGTTGGCCAGGCTTTGGCCGGTGGACTCGAAGCGCAGCGTGTTGTTGCTGCCGGCAGCCAGGTTGACGGTGGCGGTCATGGTGGTCCAGGCGGTCCAGCTGCCGGTGATCTTGAAAGTGATGGCCTGTGAAACGCCGTTCACTTTCAGCACGCCGGTGCGCGGCGTCGGGTTGCCGTTGGCGTAGCGGATGGTGATGGTCTTGGCGCCGCCGGCGCCGCCGTTGATGCGGCCGAACTCCGCGCTGCCGCCGCTGGCCGGGAAGCTCAGGAAGCCGGTGTGGCGGTAGCCGGCGCGGTCCGTCCTGGCGGCCGTGCCGCCGCCTACGATGGCGGTTTCCGCCTGCACCGTGCCGCTGCCGTCATACGGGATGTGCACCGGCTCCTGCGGGAAGGAGGTGGCGCCGTGGCCGAGGAAGAAGCTCGGGTGCGGCGGCTGGTTGTAGCCGGCGTTCTGCGCCGCCACCTGGCTGCGGTACTGCGGGTTGTGCATCAGGGTGTTGATGCGGGTGGCGGTGGGGATGGCGGTGCTGTAGATCTGCAGCTCGGTGTTGCTGCTGTTGCGCCAGATGACTTCCTCGCGCCAGTCGCCGAACAGGTCGGCCGTCAGCACCGGCGTGGCCTTGGTGCCGTTGTTGGAGGCGGCGCCGTTGAGGGCGGCGTCGACGATCTTGCTGCCGGTGCGGGTGACGGGGTCGAACTTGTCGATCGAGGTGCCGCCCATGGGTTCGCGCAGCAGGTCGCCGTCCCACCAGGCCGCGAAGTTCATGTAGGCGGTGGGCGCGGTGGTGTTGATCAGCGCGCCGGTGGCGGTGCGGAAGCCGCCACGGCTGGCCCAGCATTCCTCGCCCGCGTAGTTGGGGTCGACGTCGAAGCACACGCCGCGCCCCACGTCCGCGTTGGAGCCGCTGGCGCCCCAGATCAGCGCGCCGGTGGCCGCGTCGTGCATGCCGGAGCCGGTGGCGCCGTAGGCTGCCGGCGTTTCGTGGATCATGTACACCTGCAAGCCGGGGCGGTTCGGGTCGAATTTACCGAAGTGCAGCGCGTCGCCATGGCCCAGGCCGGTGGCGTACTTGAACTGGCCGTAGCTGTCGATGGTGGCGGCGCCGTAGACGATGTCGTCCTTGCCGTCGCCGTCGGCGTCGCCGGTGGCGAACCAGTGCGCGCCCTGGCCGCGCGCGGCGGCGCCGGATTCATTGGTGTCGAACACCCAGCGGCTGGTGAGCGCGCCGTCGCGCCAGTCCCATGCCGCGATCACGGCGCGCGTGTAGTAGCCGCGCGAGAAGATCGCGCTGGGGCGGCTGCCGTCCACGTTGGCCACGCCGCCCAGGAAGCGGTCGACCCGGTTGCCGTAGTTGTCGCCCCAGGAGGACACGGTGCCGCGCGCGGGCAGGTAGTTGGCGGTCTTCATGGCGGCGCCGGTCAGGCCGTTGAACACGGTGAGGAATTCCGGGCCGCTCAGGATGTAGCCGGCGCTGTTGCGGTGGTCTGCGCTGGCCGAGCCGATCACCGTGCCCACGCCGTCCACGGTGCCGTCGGCAGTCTTGGCCATCACTTCGGCCTGGCCGTCGCCGTCGAAGTCGTAGGCCAGGAAGGTGGTGTAGTGGGCGCCGGCGCGGATGTTCTTGCCCAGGTCGATGCGCCACATGCGGGTGCCATCCAGCTTGTAGGCGTCCAGGTAGGTGTTGCCGGTGTAGCCGGACTGCGAATTGTCCTTGGCGTTGGTGGGCTGCCACTTGATGATGATTTCATAGCTGCCGTCGCCATCCAGGTCGGCTGTCGAGCCGTCGTTGATCTCGTAGGTGTAGGCTTCGCCGGTGGGCGTGGTGCCGGCGGCGGGCGCCTGCACGGGAATGGATTTATAGGGGGTGGCCCAGGTGGCGCCGGCCTCGAAGCCCGGCTGTTCCACGCCGTCCACCACCGCGCGCACCGAGTAGCTGCTGGCTGCGGTGCCGGCGGCATCCGTGTAGTTGAGCGCGTCCAGCGGGGTGGCGTTCAGCTTGGTGGCGCCGCGGTATACATTGAAGGTGGTGCCTGCCGCGTCGCCGGCCAGCTGGCGCCAGCTGACGAACACGCCGGCCGCGGACTTGATGGCGACCGCGCCGCGATTCAGGTTTTCGATCTGCTTGCCGGGCGAGGTGATGACGGCGTTCGCACTGCCGGCCATGGCCATCAGTGCGAGTAGAAGGTACGAGGCTGTTGCTTTCCGAAGCATGGTTTTGTCTCCCTTGAGTGGATTGTTTTTTTGCGCCTGCGTTGCCAAAGGTACTGGAAAAAGTTTGCATAATGTTCATGCGGGGAGGGCCGGGATGCAATCGCTCAACAAGTCGAGCAAAGCCGTTGTATTCGCGCCAGCGGCCCTGTCATGCGCCGCTGGGCGCCACATGCGTATAGACTGGAGCCGACCATGGATCAGTTGGGAGGACATATGCGCAGGTTCGGAATACTGGTAATGCTGGCGGCCACGATGCTGCTGGGCGGGTGCGGCTACAACACGCTGCAGGCGGGCGACGAGCAGGTGAAGGCCAACTGGTCCGAGGTGGTGAACCAGTACCAGCGCCGGGCGGACCTGGTGCCGAACCTGGTGAACACGGTGAAGGGCTACGCGGCGCACGAGAAGGAAGTGCTGACGCAGGTGGCCGAGGCGCGCTCCAGGGCCGGCGCGATCCAGGTGACGCCGGAGCTGCTGAACGATCCGGCGGCGTTCGCGCGCTTCCAGGAGGCGCAGGGCCAGCTGTCCGGCGCGCTGTCGAGGCTCATTGCGGTGAGCGAAAACTATCCGCAGCTGAAGGCGGACGCCGGCTTCCGCGACCTGCAGGCGCAGCTTGAAGGCACGGAGAACCGCATCGCGGTGGCGCGCAACCGCTATATCAAGTCGGTGCAGGACTATAACGTGACGGTGCGCTCCTTCCCCACCAACCTGGTGGCGATGATGTTCGGCCACGGCGTGAAGCCCAACTTCTCGGTGGAGAACGAGAAGGCCATTTCCAAGCCGCCGGCGGTCAATTTCGACACACCGCCCCAGCCGCAGCCCGGGAAGTGACATGGCCGCCCTCAGGTTCTGGCTGCTGGGATTGCTGCTGGCGTGCGCGCAGTGCCTGCACGGCGCAGGCGCGCAGGAGCCGGCCGCCGTCCCGGTGCTGAACCGGCCCGTCACGGACCTGACGGCCACGCTGGACGCCGCGCAAACCGCCCGGCTGGAGGAAAGCCTGCGCGCCTTCGAGCAGCGCAAGGGCAGCCAGATCGCGGTGCTGATCGTGAAGAGCACCAAACCGGAGGCTATCGAGCAGTTTGCCATCCGGCTGGCGGAACAATGGAAAATCGGCAGGAAAAAGGTCGATGACGGGGCGATCCTGATCGTCGCCAAGGAAGACCGGGCCTTGCGCATCGAAGTGGGTTATGGGCTGGAAGGCGCGCTCAACGACGCCACCAGCAAGCGCATTATCGAGGAGGCCATCACGCCGCGTTTCCGCGCCGGGGATTTCTATGGCGGCATCGCCGCCGGCCTGGATAGCATGATGAAGGTGATAGACGGCGAGCCGCTGCCGCCGCCTGCTCCCCGGGCCGGACAGGCGGGGCGGGCGGGGCAATCAGGGCAGTTCGGCTTCTCCGGGGGCATCGGGCAGATGCTGCCGGTGGCGCTGGTGGCGGCCGTGGTGCTGGGCGGCGTGCTGCGCGCAGTGCTGGGACGTTTCGCCGGAGCGGCGATCACCGGCGGCGTGATCGGCGTCGGCGCGTTCCTGATGGCGGGCGTGCTGGCCGCAGCGCTGGCGGGCGGCATCGCCTTCCTGTTTACGCTGCTGGGCGGGGGGCACTCGGGGCTGGGCGGCATGGCGTCGCGGCGCGGCCACGGCGGCGGGATCGCCGGCGGTTTGGGCGGCCTGGGCGGCGGTGGCGGTTTCGGCGGCGGCGGCTGGGGCGGTGGTGGCGGCGGCTTTGGCGGCGGCGGTGCGTCGGGAAGGTGGTAGCCATGGATATCCGGCGCTTCCTGCGGCATTTGCTTACCACCCGCGCGGCGGTCAGGCGGCACTTTCCGCCGGCGTCGCTGCAGGCCATCGAGGCTGCGATCGCCGAGTCCGAGCGCGGCCACCGGGGCGAGATCCGCTTCGTCATCGAGCCGGCGCTGGAGCCGGGGCAGCTGATGGCAGGGATGGCGCCGCGCGAGCGGGCTCTGGAGGTTTTCTCCGAGCTGCGGGTGTGGGATACTGAAGAGAACAGCGGCGTGCTGATTTATGTGCTGTTCGCCGACCACGCCATCGAGATCGTGGCCGACCGGGGCATCCATGCCGCCGCCGGCAGGCCGGCTTGGGAGCGCATCGCGGCGGACATGGAAACCGCCTTCGCTGCGGGCGATTACGGGGCCGGCGCGCTGCGTGGCGTCGCCGCCGTGACGGCCGAACTGCGGCGCCACTTGCCGCGCGGCGGCGGCGGGGCTGACGAGCTGCCGAACGAGGTGACGCTGCTCTGATGGCACCGCATAGCGTATAGCGGAGGCAAGGATGGGAACGAAAGTCCTGCTGGACCTGCTGGGAGGCGTGGCCCTGCTGCTGTGGGGCCTGCACATGGTGCACAGCGGTATCGTGCGCGCGTTCGGCAGCAAAATACGGCGTTTCCTGGGACTGATACTGCAAAGCCGATACCGGGCCTTCGCGGCCGGCGTCGGGGTGACCGCCGTGCTGCAAAGCAGCACCGCCACCGCGCTGATGCTCAGTTCATTCGCCGCGTCCGGCCTGGTGGGGCTGGTGCCCGCGCTGGCGGTCATGCTGGGGGCGAACGTGGGCACCACGCTCATCGTCCAGCTGCTGTCGTTCGATTCCTCCGCTTTCGCGCCGGTGCTGCTGATAGGCGGCGTGGCCGCGTTCAAGCGGGGCAGCCGCACCGTCGTCAAGGACCTGGGCCGCGTCGCCATCGGCCTGGGGTTGGTGCTGCTGTCGCTGCACCTGCTGCTCGACAGCCTGTCGCCGGCCGAACATGCTCCCGCCGTGCGCGCGCTGTTTGCGGCCATTACCGGCGAACCGCTGCTGGCGCTGCTGATCGGCGCGGCGCTGACCTGGGCGGCGCATTCCAGCGTGGCCATCATCCTGCTGACGATGTCGCTGGCCGCGTCGAACTTCGTGTCCCCGGTGGCCGCCCTGGCCCTGGTGCTGGGCGCGAATCTCGGCAGCGCGCTCAATCCGCTGGTGGAAGGCGCCGCCAGCAGCAACCCCGCCGACCGCCGCCTGCCGGTCGGCAACCTGATCAACCGGGTGGCAGGCTGCGTGCTGTTCCTGCCGCTGCTCGGCCCCATTGTCCAGCTGATCCAGGCCATCGACCCCAACCCGGTGCGGCTGGCGGCCGATTTCCATGCGTTGTTCAACCTGGTCATGGCGCTGCTGTTCATCCTGCCGCTGGGGGCGTTCGCGCGGCTGCTGGAACGAATGCTGCCGGACGTGAAGAGCGGCAGCGATTTGTCGGTGCCGCTGTACCTCGGCGCAAGCGTGAACGACACGCCTTCGGTGGCGCTGGCGTGCGCCGCGCGCGAAACGCTGCGCATGGGCGACATCGTCGACACCATGCTGGAGCAGGCCATGACGGCGATCCTGACCAACGACCGCAAGCTGGTCTACGAAGTGAGCCAGAAGGACAACGCGGTGGACCGCCTGCACGAGGCGGTGAAGCTGTACGTGATCAATGTGACGCACGGCTCGCTGGACGAGGCGGACGCGCGGCGCGCCGTGGAGGTATTGAGCCTGGCGATCAACCTGGAACACATCGGCGACATCATCGACAAGAACCTGATGGAACTGGCCAGCAAGAAGATCAAGCGCCAGCTGCAGTTCTCCGCCGAGGGCGCGCGCGAGCTGCAGGAATTCCACCGCGTGGTGCGCGACAATCTCAGGGTCGCCATGGCCGTCTTCCTGTCCGCAGACCTGAAATCGGCGCGCCGCCTGCTGAGCGAGAAATCGCGCATCCGGGAGCTGGAGTTCGCCGCTTCCGAGAACCACATCGCGCGCCTGAAGGAAGGGCGGATCGAGAGCATCGAAACCAGTTCGCTGCACATCGACATCCTGCGCGACCTGAAGCGCATCCACTCGCACATCTGCTCCGCCGCCTATGCCGCGCTGGAGACGGCGGGGGAGCTGGACCGGTCGTTTGCGCGCTGGCGCGACACTGAAACCGTTATGGCGCGCGGCAAGTAGGCCGCTCAAAGTTTGCTGGCCGGAACCGGCTTGCCTTTCTGGACCTTGGTCAGGTAGACCTTGTTCAAGCCCTGGTGGTCCTGCGGGCCGAAGGCGATATCGAGTCCGCCCAGGTTGACGCTCATTTTCTCCAGCGCGGCCAGGAAGCCGGCGCGGGTCAGGTCGGGCCCGGCCTTCTTCAAGCCTTCCACCAGCGCCACCGCGTCGATGTAGCCTTCAAGCGAGGTGTAGTCGTATTCGCTCACGCCGGCGGCCTTCATGTCGGCCTGGTATTGCTTGACGATGGGGATGGAGTCGTCGAACGGCGACGGCACCACCTGGGTGATGTAGACGCCTTCGGCCGCATCGCCGGCGGCCTTGATGAAATTGGCCGTGCCGACAAAGGACAGGTTGAAGAACTTCGGCTTGTAGCCGGCGGCGTGGGCCTTCTGCACCAGCGCGGCGCAAGCCTTGTAGGTGCCCACCATCAGAACCGCTTCCGGCTTGACCGCCAGCAGCGCCGCCAGGCCGGCGTCGACGTCCTCGGTGTTGCGCATGTAGTGGCCTTCGGCCGCGATGTTCATCTTGCGCTTCTGGAGCGCCAGCAGCAGGCCTTCCTTGCCCACCTTGCCATAGGTGTCCTCCTGGTAGAACAGGCCGAACTTGGTGGCGCCGGCGTCGGTGATCAACCGGTCGACCTGCATCTCGATCTCGTTAAAGTAGGACGAGCGGATATTGAACACGAATTTGTTGACCGGCGCGCGCAGGAATTCGGCGCCGGTGAACGGTGCGAAGAACGGCACGCCGTTGTCCACGGCCAGCGGCAGGGCGGCCTTGCTGGTGGGCGTGCCGACGTAGCCGAACAGGGCGAACACGTTGTCTTTCTTGATCAGTTTCTCGGTCGCGCTGGCGGTGCGGGGCGGGTCGTAGCCGTCGTCTTCGCTGACCAGGGTGATCTTGCGCCCGTTCACGCCGCCCGCCGCATTGACTTTCTTGAAGTAAGCTTCGCTGCCGGACTTGATGCCGAGGCCCAGCCCGGCGGTCGGCCCGCTCAGGGCGTTGGCCATGCCGATCTTGATTTCCGTGGCGGTGACGCCGCTTTCCGCCATGGCGGTTGACGTTAACGATGCAAGGAACAGGGCTGCGGCCGCGATAAGGGCTGTGGTTTTCATCTCTTCTCACTTTCAAGTTGGGCCGGCGTTGGGCTGCCGGTAATTCAGTGAATGTGGCTATGAGCTGAAACCACAGTAGTCCTTTCAGCCCGGGATGACAAGTGCCCGCTGCGCCTGGTGCAACAGCCAGAGCCGGAACTGCTCCAGCGCGGGCGTGTCCGGCGCCGTCTCGGGCGTCACCAGGTAGTAGGCGCGCTGCCCGCCCAGCGGCTTGTTGCACACCACCTGCAGCTCGCCCCGCAGCAGTTCGGCCTCCACCAGCATGCGCGGCAGCAGCGCCACGCCCAGGCCGTGCGCGGCGGCCACCGCCTGCATCGAAAACAGTTCGTAGCGCGGCCCGTGCATGGCCAGCTCGGTCTCCACCCCCATGGCGTCGAACCACTGGCGCCAGGCGTCGGGACGGGTGCTCTGCTGCAGCAGCGGCAGGCGCGCAATGTCCTGCGGCCCCCAGCGCTTGCGCCCGGCCAGCAGCCGCGGGCTGGCCACCGGCAGCACCGTTTCCGGCATTAGCATCACCGCGCGCGTGCCGGCCCAGTTGGCGATCTGCTCCGGGCTGCCGGCGTACAGCGCGGCGTCGAACTCGGCCTCGGCGAACATGAAGGGGCGCGTGCGGGCGTCCACGTGCACCACGATGTCCGGATGCCCGGCGTGCAGGTCGGCCAGGCGCGGCAGCAGCCAGCGGGTGGCGAAAGTGGGCACGGAGGCCAGCCTGATGGTGCCGCCGGCGCCTTGCCGGGCCATGGCGTCCAGCGTGTCGCGCTCCAGGCCCGCCAGCCGCAGCGCCACCTGGCGCGCGTAGGCCGTGCCGGCCGGCGTGAGCGCCACGCCGTGGCGGGTGCGCTGGAACAGGCGCACGCCGAGGAAGTCTTCCAGCGCCGCCACTTGGCGCGACACGGCGCCCTGGGTCAGCGACAGTTCCCGCGCGGCGTTGGTATAGCTCTCGTGCCGGGCCGCCGCCTCGAAGCAGGTCAGCGATTGCAGCATGGGGATCTTGCGTGTCATGGCGTGTTATGAGCGTTGTTCATATCTGGATGAGTATAAATCGTTTGCCGGGAAGGTGGGGCGCCACTAATATCGGGCCATCCTTCCACCCCACGTACTGAGCACCCCGAGGCCGAAATGACCAAGACCGCATTCAACTGGAGTTCCCCCCTGCTGCTGGACGAGCAGCTGCACGCCGAGGAACGCGCCGTGCGCGACGCCGCGCGCGAGTATAGCCAGGGCCGCCTGGCCGGGCGCGTGCTGGAAAATTTCCGCCACGAGAAGACCGACGCTTCCATCTTCCGCGAGATGGGCGAACTGGGCCTGCTGGGCGTGACCATTCCGGAGGCCTACGGCGGCACGGGCCTGAACTACGTCTGCTACGGCCTGGCGGCGCGCGAGGTGGAGCGCGTCGACTCCGGCTACCGCTCGATGATGAGCGTGCAGTCCTCGCTGGTGATGGTGCCCATTTATGAATTCGGCAACGAGGCCACGCGCCGGAAGTACCTGCCCAGGCTGGCCAGCGGCGAATCGATCGGCTGCTTCGGCCTGACCGAGCCGGATCACGGTTCCGACCCCGGCTCCATGGTCACCCGCGCCCGCAAGACCGACGGCGGCTACCTGCTCACCGGCGCCAAGATGTGGATCACCAACAGCCCGATCGCGGACGTGTTCGTGGTGTGGGCCAAGGATGACGAGGGCGCAATCCGCGGCTTCGTGCTGGAGAAGGGCTGGCAGGGCCTGAGCGCGCCCGCCATCCACGGCAAGATGGGCCTGCGCGCCAGCATCACCGGCGAGATCGTGATGGACAATGTGTTCTGCCCCGAGGAGAACGCCTTCCCCGACGTGCGCGGCCTGAAAGGCCCGTTCACCTGCCTGAACAGCGCCCGCTACGGCATCGCCTGGGGCGCGCTGGGCGCGGCCGAGGACTGCTTCGAGAAGGCGCGCCAGTACACGCTGGACCGCAAGCAGTTCGGCCGCCCGCTGGCCGCCAACCAGCTGATACAGAAGAAGCTGGCCGACATGCTGACCGAGATCGCCATGGGCCTGCAGGGTTGCCTGCGCCTGGGCCGCATGAAGGACGAGGGCACGGCGGCGGTGGAGCTGACCTCCATCATGAAGCGCAACAGCTGCGGCAAGGCGCTCGACATCGCCCGCATGGCGCGCGACATGATGGGCGGGAACGGCATCAGCGACGAGTTCGGCGTGATCCGCCACCTGCTCAACCTGGAAGTGGTGAACACCTACGAAGGCACGCACGACGTGCACGCGCTGATCCTCGGGCGTGCCATCACCGGCCTGCAGGCCTTCTCCTGACGGCGGCTAAGCGGGGCGCAACAGGGAAGCGTCGCCTTTCAGCGCGAACGGCACGCCGCGCGCCCAGCGGTTGGACGACAGCGAGAACGTCAGCGCGCGCACCTGGTGGTACCAGCCGGCTGGCACGTACAGCATGTCGCCCGGGTTGACGATCACCTCGACCATGGCGGCCTGGCGCGCCAGCGGGAACTTGTCGAAGTCCGGCGCTTCCGGGTCGAACGGAGAGCCGAACAGGATGGCGTTGGCCTCGCTGGGGTAGAGGAATTCGTCGTGGTGGGGCGGCGACAGGAAGATGCGCTTGGTGCCCCAGATCTGCGCGAAGATGTTGTCGTCGTAGTCGCAATGCAGCGGCGTCACGGTGCCGGCGGGGCCGATCCAGAAACGGGGCGGCCCCATTTTCTCCAGGTAGCCGGGCCAGTGGCACAGGCGGTTCAATTCGCGCAGCTCCAGGTTGCCCAGGTAGGGCGGCAGCGCGTGCGTGCCGGCCTGCACCAGCTCCAGGTACTCCAGCATGGTCATGTCCTGCATGGCGCGGTCGGGCGCGAAGGCGGTGTTGATATAGTCGCCCACCCGCGCTCGCACCGGCAGGTGGCTGTAGCGCTCGCGCAGCGTTTCCGGCGGCAGCGCGGTCAGCGGCCACTTGCTGACCAGTCCCGTGATCAGGAAGGGCAGGCCTTGCGCGGCCCGCGCGCGGAACGCGGCCGCATCGAGCATGCCCAGGCGCGGCACTTCGGCCATGGCGGGCAGGCTGCGCGCGGCGCGCCGGATCGCCTGCCGCATCTCTTCGATCGACGTGACGCCGCGCACCAGCGCGTCCCTCTGCTCGCGCGCCAGCTTCCGGGCGGCGGCATCCTCCGGCCGGGTAGGCCGCGACGCTTCCAGCGGCGGCAGTTTTTTCTCTTTTGACATCGACTTCACCATCTTTTCTTTGCTGTCCTTGGCTAAGCCAGGCGGGCAGACAGCATAACGCATGCGATGGCGATGTTCCAGCCCCCGCCTGCAGGGTTGGCGGCCGCGTGGGATAATGGCCGGCTGCCCACCGATACCATCGCCTCCGCATGCTCGACATCCTTGCCATCGTCAGTCCGATCTACATCATCATTTTCCTCGGCTACGCCACCACGCGCGCGGGGCTGTTCGGCAAGGGCGAGCTGCTCACGTTCGGGAAATTCGTCATCAAGCTGGCGCTGCCGGCGCTGGTGTTCAACGCGGTCGCGCAGCGCCATATCGCCGACATCATCGTTCCCGGCTATCTGCTGGCCTACACCGCCGGCGCGCTGGCCATGCTGGGCGGCGCCTACGCCGTGGGCCGCAAGGCTGCGGGGCTGGGCCACCAGCAGGCGCTGCTGCACGCGATGGGCATGTGCAGCTCGAACAGCAGCTTTATCGGCTATCCCATCCTGTTGCTGGCGCTGCCGTCGGTGGCCACGGCCTCGCTGGCGCTGAACGTGGTGGTGGAAAACGTGGTGATACTGCCGCTGCTGCTGGTCCTGCTGGAGACCAGCGTAAGGCGGGCGGGGGAGGGCAAGGGCGGCTGGCGCGGCGCGCTGAAGACCACCTTGTGGCAGCTGGCGCGCAATCCGCTGGTTGTGGCGCTGCTGGCCGGGCTGGCCGTGTCCTTGCTGGAGCTGCCGCTGCCGGCGCCGCTGGGCCGCAGCATCACCATGTTCGCGCAGACCAGCGGCGCGCTGGCGGTGTTCGTCATCGGCGGCACGCTGGTGGGACTGCCGATGCGCGGCGTCGCGCTGAAGGTGGCGCCGATCGCGCTGGGCAAGCTGGTGATGCATCCGCTGGCGGTGGCGCTGGCCGTGGCCTGCCTGCCGTTGATCGGCATGGCGCCGCTGGAGCCGGAGCTGCGCAACGCCGCCATCCTGATGGCCGCCATGCCGATGATGAGCATCTACCCCATCCTGGCGCTGCCCTACGGTTTCGCCGGCCGCGGCGCCGCGGCGCTGGTGCTGGCCACCGTCGGTTCCTTTGCCACGCTCAGCGCGTTGCTGTGGTTGCTGGGGCGCATGGCGTGATCCGATAGGGCCCGGTTTGACAGGATATCCGTCTTCAGCCTGGTCCCCAGGCTGAAGACGGAAGACTGGACCGTTTAGTTGGCGCAGCCCCTGGTGCGGATGCGGTCATACGCGGCCTTGGCCTGGACCAGGCCGTAGCCGTAGTAGACGTCGCGGCCCGGCGCGCCCAGGTCCAGCGCGGACTTGTCCAGCGTGCTGCGGATCTGCTCCGCCGTGCAGGCTGGGAAGTAGCTCCACACCAGCGCCGCCACGGCCGATACGTGCGGCGTGGCCATCGACGTGCCGTCGTACAAGGCGTAGTTGACGGCCTTGATGTCGATCGTCGCGCTCTGGCCCAGCTGGTTCTGCAGCGCCGCGCCCTCCACGCCGGATGCCGTCACAGAAGGAATGGTGGTGGCAACGCCGCCCAGCGTGCCGCTGAACCCTTCAGGCGCGTTGTTGTAGACCACCGCGCCCACGCCGCCGCTGGCCTGGCAGTTGGCGACCTTCTGGCCGAAAGTGATGCTGCCGCGCGCGATCAGGCACACCTTGCCCGCCACCGCCGGATTCACCTGGTCGCCCAGGCCGAACGCTGCCAGCGGCGCGGTGACGGTGCCGGCCGGGGTGCCGTCCATGCTGCCCGGCGCGTAGACGGTGGCGCCCACCTTCAGCGACGAGACGCGGCCCTGGCCCATCGGCACGGTCGACAGCACCGAGACGCCGGGCGCGGCGATTTCCACCTTGGGCGTGAACTGCGAGAAGTCCGCTACCTGCTTGTTTTCGTCCAGCGCCGCCACCGACATCACGCTGGCGTAGCCGGCCGGGTAGGACTGGGCGTTGTTGCCGTCGTTGCCGGCGGCGGCGATGGACAGCACGCCGCGCTGCGCCAGCGCGTTGAAGGCGCGTTCCTCGCCCCGGCTGGGCACCTCTCCGCCCAGCGACATGCTGATGATGTTGGCGCCGGCCTCGCCGCATTTGTTGGCGGCCGCGATCAGTGTCGACGTATAGGTCCATTCTTCCGGACCGAATACCTTGATGATGTGCAGGTTGATCTGGCGGTTGGGGGCCACGCCCACCACGCCGGTGCCGGCGTTGTTGACTGCCGCGATGGTGCCCGCCACGTGGGTGCCGTGATGGTTTTCGTCGGTGTACCAGGGGCCGGTGCCGGGGTTGGTGTGGCCGCTCAGGCGGTTGTCCGCCAGGTCCTCGTGCGCGCGGTCGATGCCGGAGTCGATGATGCAGACGGTGCGGTTGCCGGCATAAGTGTCGGGCAGCTGGTCGGCCTGCACCATCGGTATTCCGTAGGGCACCAGCTGGCCTGCCAGATAGGGCGCGCCAGTCGACGGCGTGCTGCTGGCCGGCACGGTGGCGCGGCTGCGGGCAAGCAGCTTGCGCCGGCCGTCTTCCTCGACAAACTCGATGTGCGGGCTGTTGCGCAGATCGCCCAGTGCCTTGGACGGCACTTCGGCGGCGGCGGCGTCGATGGACGGCAAGTCTTCCTTGATGCTGCCCCTGGCGGCGGCGATGGCGGCTTTGCCGTTCTGCTGCGCACCCTTCTTGAAGGCGACGATGACGCGCACACTATCCGGCTGCGCGGCGGCGGCCGCACTGGCGCTGACGGCGGCGGCCATCAGGCCCAGTGCGAATACGGCGCTTGACTTGCTGTTTTTGGCTAAGAACATGTTGTCGTCCCATGGCTGAAAGATTGATCGAAGCGCCCGCGAATGAGGCGTATGGCAACCGATCTTAGTCAGCCGTCAATTGACGGTCAATCATGATTATTGGAAATTTCAAGATAAAAGCAACAGGCGGGCAGGGGAAGCGCCCCGGCTTGGAGGCGGGGCGGTCCACATCAGCGCTGGCCGCCTGTCCTGCGCCGCATGGCCAGCGCCATGCCGGCCAGGCCTATGCCGAGCAGCAGCAGGCCGGCGGGTTCCGGCACCACCGTCACGCCGGGGTCGGAGACCAGCGCGCCGATGCTGCCGTTGCCGCCCGCCGCCAGCGCAGGCGTCCAGCTGAAGTCGGCCAGGGCCAGGCTGACCGGGTGGTACGCTCCCAGCGGCGTGATGCTGTCGTCGAAGGCGGACACCAGGAAGTGCGATACGTAGCTGGTGAGCGGATCGTAGTCGCCGTCGAAGGTCAGGTCGAAGGACAGCACGCCGCCAAAGGTGGCGGTGTGCGACAGGTAGTTGGAGGTGTCGTTGCGGAGCTGGAAGCCGCCGGGCACCGCCGTCCAGCCGTAGTTCAGGTCCATGGCGCCGAAGCCGGCCATGTTGCTGACCACGGCGGTCGCCAGCGGCACGCCGGCGCTGGCGCTGAGCTGCATGTCCAGGTAGCCGCTGGCCGCGCCGAAGGTGGACGTGTCGATGGCGACGTGGATGGTGGCGGCGCCGGCCGTGCCGCTGCCGGCCGCCAGAGTCAATGCCATCGCCAGCGCCAGCGCGAGCGGCCGCGTGGCCCGGCGCAGCAGGGCGCGGAGCTTGTGTTGGATAGTGAAGTTCATGCTGGGTCTCCTTAGAAATTGCCTTTGTAGAGCGCGGGCGTGTAAGCGACCACGCTGCGGCCCGGATTGGTGAAGGTCAGCGGCACGCTGATGGTGGCTCCCGCGTTCAACGGACCGGCCACGGTGACGTAGGGCGCGCCGGCGTCGGTGCCGCTGGCATTGTCCAGCGTGAGTCCGGCGGTCAGGCCGTTCAGCTTCAGCTGCAGCGGGCCTGTCAGCGCCGCGCCACTGGTGTTGGTCACCGTGACGCTGCCGCTGTACTTGCCGGTGGCGCGGTTGAGCAGGGCGCCTTGCTGCGTCATCTTCACGCTGGCGCTCACGTCCTGCGGGCCGATCCGCACGGTGCCGTGGAAGCGCACTTCGGACAGGTTGCCGAACCAGTTGTTGCCGTTGAAGACGCGGATATAGCGGAACGGCACGCCGCCGGCTACGGGCAGGGTTTGCCAGTCCTGCGTCGTCACCGCCGCTGCGGTCAGGGTGGTCCAGCTGGCGTTGTCGTTCGAGCCCTGGACCACGGTGCCTTTGGCGCGCGCGGCCTGGTCTTGGCGCGCAGCCAGCTCCACGCCGGTCAGCGTGGCCTGGTTGCCGGACTTGAAGTCGAACGTGATGTAGCTGCCGGCGCCGAGATTGCTGCTGCCGGTGCGGTAGTCGGAGCTGGTGCCCAGGTTGGCGTCGAACAGCGAGTTCGTGATGGACAGCGTGGTGGCGGCCGGCCGGTTCACGGTGGAGTCGATCAGGGTGGCGATGCCGGTGACGTTCTTGATCACGTCCGCCTCGTCCACCAGCGTCAGCAGGGTGCCGTCGGTGGTTGCCGTGTTGGGGTAGCCGTCCTTGCCGTTCTGCGTCTTGTAGTTGATGGCGAAGCTCACCGCGCCGGCCGCCGTGCCCTGCGGCAGCACGGCGGTGGCGGTGAAGTTGACGTTGTCGGCGCTGGCCACGGTGGCCGGCACGCCCTGGATGGTGGCGCTGACGCTGTTGATGGCTTCCTTGGCCGTGAACGCCACCTTGACGGTGTTGCCCGGCACGATGCGGGTGCGCAGCGCCTGCGCCGACGAGATCGACGCGCTCGAGATCAGGTTCACCGATTCCACCGCGCCGTACAGCCGTACTTCGGCCATATTGCCGAACCACGCATTGCCGTTGACCACGCGGATGTAGCGGTACGGCGTGAGGCTGTTGATCTTCAGCGTCTGCCAGTCCGCCGAGCCGGATGCGGCAGGGGAGATGGTGTCCCAGATCGCGTTGTCGTTGGAGCCCTGCACCACGGTGCCGTTGATGCGGCCCGAGAACTGGTCCTGCCGTCCGATCACTTCCACGCGGTTCAGCGTGGCCAGTCCGCCGCCCTTGAAGTCGAACTTGAGCCAGCCGCCGTTGCCCGAACCGTTGACGCGGAAGTCGGTGAAGGTGCCGAGATTGCTGTCGAGCAGCAGGTTGGTTTGCGCCAGCACGTCGGCCTGGTTCCTGCCGCTGGAGTCGCTCAACGTGGCCAGGCCGATCGGGTTGATCAAGCCGGCCTGGTCGGAGATGAACAGCGAGGTGTCGTCGGTGGTGAACAGCGTCGGTTCGGCGTCGATGCCCGCCGCCGTCTTGTAGTTGATGACGAACTTGACGTTGCCGGCCGGGGCGCTGGCGGCCGCAATCCAGGTGGCGGTCCAGTTCAGGTTGTCGGTGGTGGCGACCGTGGCTGGCTGGCCCTGCACCAGCACATTGACGTTGTTGATCGCTTCCCGGGACTGGAACGTCACCTTCACCGTGTTGCCGGCAACGATGCGCTTCTTCAGGCTTTGCGCCGAAGAGATGGAAACGGAGGCGATCTTGTTGACGGTCTCATAGCGCTGGCCGAAGATGCGGAATTCGCCCACTTCGAAGATCGCGTAGGTCGGCTGCACCATCTGCATCTTGAAGAAGCGGTAGCGCTGGTTCTTCAGGCTGTCTTGCACGTGCACGGTCTGCATGTCGTCCGAGATCACGGTCAGGTCGGTGGTCAGCTGGGTCCAGTTCTCGTTGTCGTCGGAGCCGAACATCGCCACGCCGCCGATGCGCTCGGGGAAGCTGGCGCGCACTTGCATCTGGAAGCTCGATGCCGAGGCCTTGAAGTCCGGGCCGAAGTCCATGATGTGCGCCAGGTTGGGCGCGTAGGTGCCCGGCGCGGTGGACCAGCTGGTCGGCGTATTGTCCATCAACAGCGGCACGGCGGTGCCGAAGGTGGAGGTCTTGAACATGTTGCGGTAGTTCATGCTGCCGTCGGCCAGCAGCGGGGTCAGTTCCTGCAGGCCCTGCACGGCGCTGTTCAGGGCCGCCAGCTTCTGCTGGAACAGCGCGTCGCTGGCGCTGCCCGCCGCATTGACGATGTCCGTGTAAGCCGCGTTGTAGGTCTCCAGCGTGGACACCACGTACAGCGTGCCCTGTTTATAGCCGGCGTTGACGGCGGCGATGGCGCCTTGGCGGTCGCCGGCCACGGTGATCTTCACCAGTTTGCTGGTGATGGTGGTGCCGTCCGACGTGGTGACCACGAAGGAATAGGTGCCCGCCTGCGCCGGCAGCCACGAGAACGCGCCGGTGGCGGTGTTGAAGGTGGCGCCGGCTGGCAGGTTGTCCACCTGGTAGGTCAGCACGTCGCCGGCGCCGGCGTCGGTGGCCGCGAAGCTGTGGTCGATGGCGGCGCTGGAGCTGGCGTAGGTCACCAGGCTCAGGTCCGCGTCGCCGCCGGTGAACACGGGCGTGGTGAAGCTGCTGCCCTGCACGTTGATGTGATCGATGTCGACCCGGGTGCCGGCGCCCCTGACGGTCAGGAACAGCACGTCGCCCAGGCCATGGTAGGCGTCCAGCGCGTAGTTCACGTAGCGCCATTGGCCGTTGGTGTTTGGCAGCGCAACCGATTCATCGAACGCTTCGAGCGTGGCCACGCCGTTGGTGCGGATCTTGAAGGAGATGTTTTTCGATCCATGGCCGTAGCCGACCACGGCCAGTCTGGCGCCGGCGGCCGTGGTATTAATCTGCAGGAAGGACGCGCTTTCATCCTGCATGGCCGTCACGTCGCCGTCCAGCACCGAGAAGCGGTCTTCCACTTCGCGGTAGGGATCGGCGATGGGCTTCATCAGCAGCTGGCCGCCTTCGGCATCGGCCGCCGCCGGCGGGATGAACAGCCAGTAGTCGCCGCCGCCATCCACGCCGTCCCAGTTGTAGCTGGTGCGCAGCGCGAACATGTGGCTGTAGTACGGCGCCCGCTGCGCGATGTCGACGCCCTTGACGTACTTGTAGTAATAGTAGGGTTCCCACAGGCTGGAAAACATGCGGCCCCGGTAGCCGCCCGCCAGTTTGCGGTAGACCACGGTGGGCACGCCGTTGGCGTCGGTGTGCGAGGCGGTGGGCACCCACGGCGTGTCGTAGCCGGTCATGTAGCGGCCGAAGAAGTCGGACGCGTCGAGGATGCGGTCGTTCAGGAATTCATAGGGACCGACGGCGTTCGGCGCGGTGGAGGCGGTGCCGTCGACCGGATCGACCTTGGTGTCCTGCGCGTTCAGCAGGCGCGCCAGGATGCCGGCGTTGGTGATGTCGCCGCCGCCGTGCGCCTGGTCGCGGCCCATTTCAACGTGCTGAACCACCGGCGTGACGGCCTCGCCGGTCAGGTCGTTCTTTTCCACCAGGCGGAACAGCGCCTTGATGGCGCCGTTCTGGCCCTGGTCCTCGGCCGTCCGGTTCACGGTGAACCACTCCACGCCCTCGTTGTAGCGCGCGCGGTTGCCGGTGAAGATATAGCCCGACATCGCGCCCAGCAGCGGATACAGGTGCTGGTTCATGAAGCGGTAATTGGTGTGCTGGAAGGTCTCGATGACCGGCGTGACCAGGTTCTTGGAGAAGTTGACGGTATCCTGTTCGGTCCACTCCAGCGCCGCCGTCTGGCAGCTGGTGTAGCGCATGATCTCGGCGGCGGCCACCATGCGGCTGAGCGGGATGCCGGTGTGGATGTGCGAATCGACGAAGTACACATACTGCGCCGGGTCCATCTGGGCCCAGATGCGGATGATGCGCATGGCGTTGGCGCGGTAGGCCTCGTCGCCGGTGATGTAGTACAGCAGCGCCTGCGTGTAGGCCTTCTGGCCATCGGCGATGAATTTGCCATTGAAGCCCTGGCTGCTGAAGGCCAGGCTGCCCGGCTTGGTGGGGTCCGCGCCCTGGTTGCTGGAGTTGACGGTCCTGGACGCGTTGGGCGACAGCAGCATGGCGTTGAAGTGCGTGTTCCACGGCTCCTTCTGCGCCAGCACCTGGGCCCGCACATTCTCCAGCATTTCCCTGGTCAGCCCGACGCCGGGGTGCTTGAAGCCGTTCGCATCGATGGTCTCGTTGATGGTGGGCTGGTAGGCGGTGGCCAGCGTTGCTATGGTGTCCGCCGCAGTTGCGCTGTGCGGCAGCAGTGGCCCCATGAGGCCGAGCGCGACGAGCAGCGCGGCAATACGGGTGGGCGTGCGCGTGCCTCGCGAGGCGATTCTCTTCATTTTGCTTCCCTGTCTCTTTTATAAGTTGTTGTGTGGTGCAACGAATCCGTGGATGTCATCTGTTATCGATAACTAGGATTCTCGCCAATTCTATCCAATTGTTGCAGGCCTGACGTATGCCATTTTTAACAGCCTGCAACACATATTTATCAGTTATCGATAACGCTGCCCCGTCAGGCGGTCATCAGCGCCGCCACCGCCGCGGCGCTGAGCGCGCCCCGGTAGATGCGGAATTCGTCGATCTTGCCGTTGAAATAAGGGTCGGGGTACTGCGAGCGGCCGATCCAGTTCTGGCTCGTCGCTCCCAGCCGGAACGGCGCCAGGAACATGTCGGCGTTGCTGCCGGCCGCCGCGCCGTTCACATACAGCGTGGCGTTTTTGCCCGACAGCGTGACCGCCACGTGCACCCATTGCCCGGTGGGCAGCGCGGCGCTGCCGTTGACGGAGCGTTCGCCGGAGCCGCCGTTGACGGTCATGGCGAAGCGCAGCACGCCGGTGTTCGAGCGCGCCGTCAGCATCATGTAGTCGCCGGTGCCGGAGCCGAAGTCGAAGATGCGCTCCCAGTTGCGGGCCGCGTTCCAGTAGACCCAGGCGGCGATGGTGAAGTCGCCCACGTCCGTCATCAGGTCCGCCGGCAGGCTGACGTAGCCGGTGCTGCCGTTGAGCGAGACGGCGTTGGCCTTCTTGCCCGCCAGCCAGCTGGCGCCGCCGTTCAGCGTGCCCGGGTGGCCGTTGCCGCTGGCGTCCGCCGCGCCGGTGCCGCTGGCGGCGTCGAAGGGCAGGTAGGTGTGCAACGGCGTGCCGGTGACGGCGCGCGCCTCGTTCGACGCGGCGGTGGTGCCCGACGGCGTGGACGCGGTCACCACGTAGTAATAGGTGCCGGCGGCCAGGCCGCTGTCGGTCCAGGTGAGCAGGCCGCTGATGCCGCTGGCCACGGTGGCGTACGGGCCGCCCGCCACCGTGGCGCGCTTGACCGTGTAGCCGGTGGCGTAGGCGCTGCCCCACCAGGACAGCACCACCGCGCCGCCGCTGATGTAGGCCGTGAGCCCGCTGGGCGCGGCGCCGCTGGCGATGGGGTCCAGGCCGCAGGTCAGCGTGCCGTAGCCCAGCTGGTCGTAGCCGCCGCTGGTGGAGCCGGAACCGCCGCCCTCGGGCTGGATCAGCAGCGCGAACTGTTTGGACCAGGGCGCCGCCAGGCCCTTGCGGTTCACGTAATGGTTGTACACCAGCGCCCAGCACGGACGCGTGTTGCCGATGCCGGCGGTGGAGAAGCCGGTCTGGTTCACGTTGTCCACGTTGTTGTACGTAACGTAAGGCACGGTGTAATAGGTGGTGCCGGACTCGATCAGGTTGGCCTTGGCCACGTATTCGGCTGCCATCAGGAAGCGGTTGTTGTCGTAGCCGTACAGGTCCACGCCCTGGTTCCAGGCCATCTCGCACAGCGCTCCCATCAGCGCGATGCCGAGCGTGTTGTGGCCCTGGTCGCGGCCGGACTCCTGCCATTGGCCCAGATAGCCGGGGTGCACGTAGTACACCGCCTGGCCGATGGCGCCGTTGCCCGCGCCGCTCTTGAAGTAGGTGACGGCTTCGTCGAACAGCGCCTGCTCGTCGCACAGTACGCCGATGGCCATGATGGAGGCCATGTTGCACACGTCCCAGTTGGCCCAGTAGTGCGTGGCTTCGGTGTTGTTGTGGCGGATCAGGAAGTCGTGGTTGATCGGGTAGAAGATGTTGCGCATCATGCCCTGGAAGCGGGTGAAGTCCGCCGCCGCCCAGCCACTGTAGTTGCGCATGATTTCGCCGGCGTTGGCGAATTCGTAGCCGTAGATGCCGGCCGCCAGCTGGGAGTCCGTGGTGCCGCTGATGGCGGTGAGCGTGGACGACCAGCCGTTCATGATCTGCACCGCCTTGTCCGCGTAGGCGCTGTCGCCGGAGATTTTCCAGCGCAGGGCGCAGGCGTAGGCGGCGGCCACGTCGTTGAACAGCTTGCTGTAGTTCTGCGGGTGCACGCCGTCGTCGCCACGGTAGACCACCGCCTGGGGGGAGGCGACGTACGACAGCTGGGCGTGGGAGTTGGCGATCAGCTTGTCCCAGCTGCCTTTCCACGGCTGCGTGTTGTACTTTTGCATCATCCGGTTGAAGTCCGCCTGGGTGTGCAGCAGGCCGGGGTGCGTGAAGCCGGCGGCCTCCGCACCCAGCAGGCGCGGCGACTGCATCGCCGGCTGCCGCGCATCGAAGGCCGAACCGCCGCAGCCGGCCAGGGCCAAGGCGCCCAGGCTATAGAGGAAACTGCGGCGCGAGAGGTCGGCCGACTGCTGTTCCATTTGCTGCATGTGCTCCGATTTTAACGCTGTCATCTGTCTGTCTCCATTTAATTTGTTATCGATAACATCCCGTGGCACAATAAGATGTGCGAAATCATTCTAGGCAGGCGCCGGCACAAACACGTATAGCATTTCACAAAAAATGCATACCGATTTGGCATAGCAGCCCAAAATTTTCTGTGCTACCATCATTTCTGTTATCGATAACTTGAATGCGCGGTAGCAAGGGGTTGAACAAAGCAAACACGCGCTGTAAAGCGCGAAATTAGAATAATTGGAGACAGAAATGAACAAGCAACTGAAGCACTCGCTGCCTATTTCCGCCATGGCGCTGGCAGTGGCACAAGGCCTGTTTGTGGCGCCGTGCGCGCTGGCGCAGGACAACACCGTGGTGGTGACCGGCATCCGCGCCAGCGCCCGTTCGTCGGTGGCCATCAAGCGCGACACGATGGAGGTGGTCGATTCCATCACCGCCGAAGACATCGGCAAGCTGCCCGACCTGAACGTGGCCGAGACGCTGACCCGCGTTCCGGGCGTGCAGGGCTACCGTTACGGCGCCGAGGGCGCCTCGCCGGTGGGCGCGGGTTCCGGCCTGACCATCCGTGGCCTGAGCAACCAGACTGCTTCGCAAATCAACGGCCGCTCCTTCAACACCGCCGGCGGCCGTGAGTTCAATATCGAGAGCGCGATTCCCGGCATGATCGCCGGCGTCGACGTCTACAAGAATCCGTCGGCGGAACATATCGAGGGCGGCATCGGCGGCCTGGTTAACATCCGCAACCGCAACCCGAGCGACTTCAAGGGCCCGACCTTCGCAGCGTCGATCAGCGCGCGCAACAACGACCTGGCCAAGAAGACCGATCCCGAGCTGTTCGTCATGGGCGCCAACCGCTTCGACTTGGGCGGCGGCAGCCGCATCGGCGTGATGGGCGCGGCGGTCTACCAGAAGAGCACCGGCCGTTCCGACAACAACCCGGCCAACCGCGGCGGCAGCCTGAAACGCGCAATCCGCGGCGACAGCGCCGAATACGCAACCGAGGCCGCCAAGAACACGGCCAACAGCCCATTCCTGCCGATGTCCGCCTATGTGGGCCGCAGCGACGTCAGCTTCCTGAAGAATGTGGGTACGACCGGCGCGAACATGCCCGACCTGGCCGGCCTGAGCGCGGACCAGATCAGCAACGTGATGTCGGCCACCGGCGTGACCAGCAACGTGTTCCAGGAAACCATTATGCGCGAGCGTAAAGGCTTGAACCTGGCGGGCGATTACCGCGTCAGCAACACCTTGCGCTTCTACGCCGAGGCGAACTACGTTTATTACCTGTACCACCAGAACTACCGCGGCCTGAACTCGGTGGACGGCGCCAACGTGCAGAACCTGCAGACCACGCCGTTCAACTACACCGAATCGCTGGCCAACCGCAACATCAACGGCGGCAGCAACGATGTCCTGGTGAGCAAGCGCCTGCTGAGCGGCACTTTCCTCAACTCAGCAGTGACCAGCCTGGGTGGCGACGAGCACACGCCATACACCACTTGGGTAGGCGCCGCCGGCGCCGAATGGAGCCCGACGGCGGACCTGTCGCTGAAGGCCGACTTCTCCTACATCAAATCCGACAAGACTCAGGACAACCGCTCCGTGATGATGGATTCGGCGCCGGGCAAGCTGTGGTCCACCAACCGCATCGCCGACGGCGCGCCGCACCAGCTGACCTTCAACGGTCCGGACCTGGGCGATCCAGCCAACTTCGTATTCCGTTCGTACGACAACGGCACCAACCAGAGCTGGGACGACAGCGGCCACGCCACCGCCTTGAGCGGCGCCTACAGCCTGGACGTTGGCCCGTTCAACAAGCTCAAGTTCGGCACCCGCTACGCCCACATGGATAGCCTGTACAAGAACTACCGCTTCGCCGGCAGGCCGCTGACCACCGACGGCCTGGCCCTGACGGCCAACCGTTCGAATGCCATCTACGCCTCGTCCATGCCCGGCGTGATCCAGCGCGCACCGACCAACTTCATGAGCGGCGATGCCGGCTATGCGGGCGGCTTCGCGGTCTATTCGCCGGACGCCCTGCTGGGCAACGGTGTGCGGACCGCCTTCCCGAATGCGGGCATTGCGCAGGACGGCGCCTATCCTGAACTGGCCGGCGACCGCCGCTACGTTGAAGAAGACACCCTGGCCGGCTACCTGGTGGGCGAATTCTCGGCGATGGACGACCGCCTCAAAGGTAATGTCGGCGTGCGCGTGGTGCGCACTTCCGGCGAGGCCGTGGCGCGCGTGATGGGCTTGAACGGCTCGCTGGTGGACGTGGTGGGCAAGACCCGCTACACCAACGCTCTGCCGTCGTTTAACGCCACTTACGACATCACCAAGGAACAGCTGGTGCGCTTCGCTTATGGCCGCGGCATGACCCGCGCCGGCATCGGCGACCTGAACCCGTCCATCAGCGGCGTGAACACCGCCAACGGCACGGCCAACGTCGGCAATCCGGAACTGCGTCCGCTGGTAGCGGACAGCTTCGACCTGTCGCTGGAACACTACTTCAACAAGACCAACTATGCGTCGGTTGCGGTGTTCGACAAGGAGATCGATGGCTTCTTCAACTCCCTGATCTCGTGCCAGACGCTGGACGCTGCCGTCGCCGCGCCTTACCCGGCAACCGCCCCGAGCAACGGCTGCACGGGCGGCCAATATTCCGTCAGCAAGCGCGTCAACGCTGAAAAAGGCTACGCACGCGGCGTGGAAGTGGCGGGCCAGTACTTCTTCGACAGCTCGGCAGGCTTCCTGCAGAACTTCGGCGTGGCCGGTTCGTACACCTATGTGAAGACCTCCAACCCGCTCAACTTCGGCACCGCCGCAGCGCCGCGCGTGGTGAGCATGCCGCAGCCGTTCCAGTCCAAGCACAACTACAGCCTGTCCGGCATGTACGAGGACAACAAGCTGTCGGGGCGCCTGGTCTACACGTGGCGTTCGATGTCCCTGTTTAACGACGTGGCGGTCAACCCGATCGACAGCCGTTCCATCGACGCCTACGGCATCCTGGATGGTTCGATCAACTACGAAATCGCCGACAACGTGACGCTGTCGTTCAACGCCAACAACATCACCAACAAGGCGCTGCACCGCTACATCGGCGAGCCGGCCCACAAGACCGGCATCGAGCTGCAGCACTACGGCAACGGCCGTACCTACAGCCTGGCGCTGCGTTACAAATTTGGCCAGTAATATCTGGTAGTCTAAACGCACAAATGGATGGACGGCTTCGGCCCTCCATCCATTTGTCCAATTTGATCATGAATTTGATCAAAAATTTGATCATAAGTTTGATCGTCCATCGAACTCTTTGAATAAGACGCCCATGTCCAAGCAACTTAGCCCGATCGCCTTAGCCGTTTTGATGCTGTGTTCCACCCTGGCGCCGCATGCAGCAGCGCAGCAGCCCCTAGCCGAGTGGGAGCAGCCCGAAGTCTTCGCCGTGAACCGCGAACCGATGAAGACCACCTTCTTCAACTTCGAAACCCGGGAGCAGGCGATCAAGGGGGACATGGCGGCTTCGAAGTACTACCGCTCGCTGGACGGCGCCTGGTCGTTCGCCTACTCGCCCACGCCGGAAGCGCGCCCGGTGCGCTTCTACGAGCCGGGCTACGATGTCAGCGGCTGGAAGTCGATCCAGGTGCCCGGCATGATACAGGCGCAGGGTTACGGCCTGCCGGTGTTCACCAACATCCAGTACCCGTTCCCGATGAACGAGCCCTTCATCCCGCACGGCATGAACGAGGTGGGCTCCTACCGGCGCGACTTCGAGGTGCCGGCCAACTGGGACGGGCGCGACGTGTTCCTGCACATCGGCGCGGCCGGCGCGGCCTACTACGTGTGGGTCAACGGCCAGAAGGTGGGCTATTCGGAAGACTCCAAGCTGCCGTCCGAATTTGAGCTGAGCCGCTACGTCAAGCCGGGCAGGAACACCATCGCCATCGAAGTGTACCGCTGGGCGGACGGCTCCTACCTGGAAGACCAGGACTTCTGGCGCGTGTCCGGCATCGAGCGCAGCGTGTATGCCTATGCGGAGCCGAAGTCGCGCCTGCGCGACTACAGCGTGACGGCGCTGCTCGACAAGCAGCGCTACGCGGACGGCGAATTCGCCTTCCAGGCCGACATGGCCGGCCTGCCTGCCAAGGGCGAAATCGCCGTCACCGTGTACGACGGCGAACGCGCCGTGCTGGCCGGGAAGGGCGCCGTCGCCGACGGCCGCGCCGCGCCCATCACGGGCGTGATCAGGAACGTCAAGCCGTGGTCGGCCGAGACCCCGAACCTGTACCGCCTGGTGGTGGAGTACAAGGGCGCGGACGGCGCGCTGCTGTCGGCCACGTCCAGCCGCATCGGCTTCCGCACGGTGGAAGTGAAGGACGGCGAAGTGCGCGTGAACGGCAAGCGCGTGATGATCAAGGGCATGAACCGGCACGAGCACGACCCCGTCACCTACCGCGTGATGTCGATGGAGTCCATGCGCAAGGACATGGAGCTGATGAAGCAGGCCAACGTCAACGCGGTGCGCACCTCGCACTATCCGAACGATCCGCGCTGGTACGACCTGGCCGACGAATACGGCATGTACGTGCTCGACGAAGCCAATATCGAAACCCACGGCTATATGGAGGCCGGCGACAAGGCGGGGCCGGGCAAGCGCGAAACCATCCAGCTGGGCTACAAGCCGCACTGGAAGGCGGCCCACCTGGACCGCGTGTCGCGCATGGTGCAGCGCGACCGCAACCACCCGTCCATCATTTTCTGGTCGCTGGGGAACGAGGCCGGCACCGGCCCCAATTTCGAGAACGCCGCGCAGTGGATACGGCAGAACGACAGCACCCGCCTGGTGAGCTACCTGGGCCACGGCACGCTGGGCGAGGAGCACAAGCCCAACAACTACGTCGATATCTACGCGCCGATGTACGACGATATCGAGAAGATGGCGGATTACGCGCAGGACCCGCGCTACAAGCAGCCGATGATACAGTGCGAATACGCGCACGCCATGGGCAATTCGCTGGGCAACCTGGAAGACTACTGGCAGGTGATCCGCGCGCACAAGAAGCTGCAGGGCGGCTTCGTGTGGGACTGGGTCGACCAGGCTGTCTATGCGAAGGACGGCAAGGGCCGCAGCTACTGGGCTTCCGGCTTCGACCTGAATCCCGGCCACGGCGACAACAGCGTGGTGGGCGACGGCGTGGTGCGCGCCGACCGCACGCCGGACCCGGAATACTACGAGCTGCAGAAAGTCTATTCGCCGGTGGTGTTCGAGGGCGATCCGAAGTCCGGCAAGCTGACGGTGGTGAACCGTTTCGACTTCAAGGACCTGTCCGAATTCGAATTCAGCTGGAGCGTCATGAACGACGGCGTGCCGGTGGCGAAAGGCACGCTGGACGGCGTGCGCGTGGCCGCCGGCGCTACCCAAAGCGTGCCGATCAGGCTGCCGGCGCTGAAGCGCGCGGCCGGCGTCGAATCCGTGCTGACGGTGCAGGCGCGCTACAAGGCTGCTTCCACGCCCGGCGTGGCTGCGGGCAGCGTGGCCGGCTGGACCCAGTTCGTGCTGGCGCCGGCCGCAGGCAAGGCGGCCATGGCAAAATCCCCGTCCGGCGTGAAGCCGGTGCGCAAGGGCGACACCGTCACCATGTCCGCCGCCGGCGCGGTGCTGGCGGTGGACGCGCTGACCGGCCAGGTGAGCTACAGCGCGGCGGGCCAGCCGCTGCTGAGCGGCGGCACGCCGAACTTCTGGCGCGGCCTGACCGACAACGACGAAGGCACCGGCGTCGAAAAGACCCACGCCGTGTGGAAGAAGTTCAGCGAGGAGCGCAATGTGCGCGCCGTGACGGTGGGCGCCGGCAGCGTCAAGGTCCTGTACAGCTTCGGCGCCGGCGCGGCGCACTGGGAAACCGAGTATGCGCTGTCGCCGCAGGGCGCGCTGCGCGTCAAGGCGGCCTTCACGCCGCTGCGCGACGATCTGCCGGATCCGCTGCGCCTCGGCCTGCGCTTCAACCAGCCGGCGCGCCTGGAGAATGTGAAATGGTATGGCCGGGGCCCGCAGGAATCCTATGCGGACCGTTACACCGGCTTCCCGCTTGGCCTGTACCAGGGCAAGCTGGCGGACCAGTACCACAGCTATATGCGTCCGCAGGAGAGCGGCAACCTGACCGGCGTGCGCTGGCTGGCGCTGCAGGACGGGCAGGGCGCGGGCCTGAAGGTTGAGGGCGCGCAGCCGCTGTCCATCAATGCGCTGGCCTTCCCGTACGAAGACCTGTACCTGCGTCCGCGCGGCGCATGGAAGAGTTCCGAGATCGCGCCGCATGGCGACGGCTCGCTGCTGGTGGACCTGGTGCAGGCCGGCGTGGGCGGCGATACCGGCTGGAGCCCGGACGGACGTCCGCTGCAGAAGTACCGCATCAAGCTGGAACCTGCACGCTATAGCTTTACGGTGACGCCGGGCAGACTATAATAGTAGTCTTCCTACAAACAGCGGCAACAAGGGACAATGGCACCAGTAGCGAAACCAGCCAAGCAATCCAAGCGAGCAGAACGCGGCAACAGCGGCGCCACCATCTACGATGTGGCCCGCGTTGCCGGCGTATCCGCCATGACGGTGTCCCGCGTCATGAACGGCAATACGCACGTCTCCGACATCACGCGGGAAAAGGTCACGGCGGCCATCGAGTCGCTGAACTACCAGGTGAACACGGCCGCGCGCGCGGCGCGCATCGGCACGCTGGGCATCGGCCTGTTGTACAGCAATCCCAGCTCGGCCTACATGAGCGCCTTCCTGGTCGGCGCCATGGACCAGTGCAGCCAGAGCGGCGGGCAGCTGATCCTGGAGCGCTGCGACGACCTGCGCAGCCAGCGCAACGCCATCGCCAAGCTGATTTCCAGCGGCGCGGACGGCATCCTGGTGCCGCCGCCGCTGTGCGATTCCAAGTCCGCGCTGAAGCAGCTCGACGAGATCGGCATGCCGACGGTGGCGATTGCAACCGGCCGTCCGGTGGCCAGCGTGTCGGCCGTGCGCATCGACGACTACGAAGGCGCCTACGCCATGATGCGCCATCTGCTGTCGCTGGGGCACAAGGACATCGCCTTCATCCAGGGCGACCCGAAACACACGCCGGCCCAGCTGCGCTACAAGGCTTACGAGGATGCGATGGCCGAAGCCGGCCTGCCGGTGCGGCCCGAACGCGTGGCGCCCGGCCTGTTCACTTACCGGTCGGGATTGGAAGCGGCACGCCAGCTGCTGGCGCAGCCCACGCGGCCCACCGCCATTTTTGCCAGCAACGACGACATGGCGGCAGGCGCCATGGCGGTGGCGCACGGCATGCACCTGCAGGTGCCAGAGCAGCTCACCATCTGCGGTTTCGATGACACGCCGGTCGCCACCACGGTGTGGCCCGAGCTGACCACCATCCACCAGCCCATCGGCGACATGGCGCGCGCCGCCGTGGACCTGCTGGTGGAGCTGATCCGCCGCCGCCGCGCGGGCGAGCCGCCCATGGTGCAGCACAAGCTGCTGCCGTTCACGCTGGTCACGCGCGAATCCGCCGGCCCGCTCGGTGGGAAACCCGCGTAAGCCTCCAACGCCGCTACAGAACGAGCATGCCCTGCAGCGACGACAGCCTATCCGAATCCGACCAGCTCCCCAGCAGCGTACCGGCCGCATCGAACTCCAGCAGCTGGCGCCCCTTGGCGCCGTTATCGGGTCCGTGCCCCTGCCAGTTGGCGACCACCACGTGGCCGTTGTCCAGTACCTGGAAGGTGGCGTAGAAGAAGGGCGCCACCTCGTCCCGCGCCTCGGCAGGCAACTGCGCCGCGCCGCCGAAGGTGCCGGTCAGCCGGCCCTGCGTGTCGAAGCGCGCCATGAAGGCGCCGTAGCCGGCCGACACCAGCGTGCCGCCGTCCGCCATGCGCTGCGCCTTCCACGCGTGCTCGAAGCCCGGCGCGGCCAGCTTGCGCAGCTCATTCAGGCCGTGGTCCGTCTCCAGTATATGATCGTTGGTGCACAGCAGGTAGCTGCCGCCGGCGGGGCGCATCAGGCGCACATAGTCGCCTTCGCGGCGCGCCGACGCGGTCTGCACCAGGTCGCGGTCCAGCGTCAGCACGTTGATGCCGTTCTTGCCGAAATCGAGGTCCGTGCCGGTAACCAGCGTGTCGCCGTTGTCCAGGCGGCAGGCGGCGGTGACGCCCACCCAGCGGTCGCACACGCGCAGCACTTCGCCGGTGGAAATGGCCAGCTCGAAGAAGCCGCGTTCAAAACCCACCAGTGCGCGGTCCGGGCCGATGCGCTGCATGTCGCGCGCCAGCGGGAAGTCCGCCAGGTCGCGGCTCCAGCCTGCGGCCGCGTCGCGGGTGTCGATCAGGTGCAGCCGCTGGCGGCCTTCGTCGATTGCGAGAAATCGGTGTTGCAGTGTCATGCCTTGGTCCTTACCAGTATGGTTGCCAGTCGCGGGTCAGCCGCACCAGCGCTTCGAAATAAAAATAGTCGCCCCAGATGCAGCTCTCGTCCACGCCCATGCGCTGCGGCTTGTGGTACACCGCGTGCTTCAGCAGGCCGCTGCCGGGCGCGCCGTCTGTGACCAGGTAGCGACTGGACAGTTCCTGCACCATGCCGCCGGCCGCGCGCTGGTAGGCGCCGCGCAGCGCATCGTCCGCCGGCAGCTGGCGCGCCAGTTCCAACAGGCCGCAGGCCGCGATGGCCGCAGCGGAACTGTCGCGCTCCTCGGGCCCGGAGGTGAAGATCAAATCCCAGTAGCAGATGCCGTCTTCCGGCAGGCGGTTCAGGAAGTAGTTCGCCACCACCTTGGACAGGTCCAGCAGGCGCGTGTCGCCGTTGTGGCGGCACACCAGCGGGAAGCCGGAGATGCCCCAGGCCTGGCCGCGCGACCAGCACGAGTCGTCGGCAAAGCCCTGATGGGTCTTGCCGTGCCGCGGCAGGCCGGTGGCCGGGTCGAAGAAGAAGGTGTGGAAGGTGGAGCCGTCGGCGCGCACGATATGGCGCGCGGCCGCTTCGATGTGCCGGTTGGCCGCGTCGGCGAAGGCGCGTTCGCCACTGTGCTGCGCCGCCCAGTACAGCAGCGGCAGGTTCAGGTTGCAGTCGATGATCATGCGGCCTGCCTGTTCCGGGTCGTTCAGGTCGCCCCAGGCCTGGATGATGCCGGCGCGCTCCATGTAGCGCTCCAACAGCAGGCGCGCCGCGCCCATGGCCGCTTCGGCGGCCAGTTCGCTGCCGGTGAGCTTGTGCGCGGCGATGCAGGAAAGGCTGTACAGGAAGCCCAGGTCGTGGTGGTTGGTGTTGATGCGCTGCGCCTGGCGCTGGTGGAAGCTGCGCACGTGCGCTTCGGCCGCCTCGCGGTAGCGCGCCGCGCCGCTCACCTCATAGGCCAGCCATAGCATGCCGGTCCAGAAGCCGTTGGTCCATTCGATATTGCCCATGGCCGGGTACACCGAGTTGATGCTGGAGGGCGCGGGAAACTCCGTGCCGAAGTGCTGCAGGTTGCGGTCGACGGCCGCCAGCACCTGCGCGATGGCCTGCTGCAGCGCGGCCTGGTCCGGCTGCGCTTCCCAGTGGCGCGGCAGGGCGCCGGACAGCGGTTCCATGGCGGCCGGGTTGAGGGATGGGGACATGCTTTGCTCCTTGTCTTGTCTTGTCTTTGTCTTGTCTTTGTCTTGTCTATTGGGCGCTGCTGACAGGCTGCGCATCCTTGCGTGTCTTGGGAGGGTGCTGGAACTCGGCGGGCGTCGGTTCGAGCGCCCAGATCGAGACGACCCAGAACACCAGTCCCAGCGCGGCCAGCAGCAGGTAGGTATGTGGGAAGCCGATAGCGTCGTAGCTCATGCCGACCAACGGCGACAGCGCGGAAAGCCCAAGCGAGTGGCCGAAGCTGAATCCGACCATGTACACGGTGGAAGCGAGCCGGTTGTCGAAGTGGCAGGCGATGTAGCGGAACACCGACACCACCAGGATAGGCAGTTCCACCGAGTGCAGCATTTTCAGCGCGGAGATGGCCAGCGGACCGTCGGCCAGGCCGGAGCCCGCGATGCGGACCAGCATGATTGACCCGGCCAGCAGCAGCCCGTTTTTCGCGCCGATGCGTTTGATCAGCAGCGGCGCCAGGAACAGGCCGCCGGCCTCGATGAAGATCTGCGCCGAATTCAGATAGCTGAACATGGCAGTCCCTTCCTCCGGTGTGGGGAAAAGGGAGCGGAAATAGTTCTGGAACTGCTGGTCGAACACCAGATAGAGGTTGGTCACGCTCAGGATGAAGACCATGAAGCGCCAGAAGTGCTTGTCCTTCATCAGGGCCAGCGCCTCGTTCAGTTGCACGCGTCCGGCAGCTTCAATTGCGTCGTCTTCATCGGCGCGGGTGCGCCAGACCACAAGCATGACCAGCATCAGGACGCCGGCGCTCGACGCCAGGAAGAAGTTGATGCCCGGGTTGATATTGTAGATATTGCCCGCGAATATGGCGGCGCTGGCGAAACCCAGCGAGCCCCACAGCCTGACGCGGCTGTATTCGAAGCCGTACTTGCGGCCGACGCGGTCGACGTAGGACTCGATGGCGTAGCTTCCGGCGTAGAAGGTGATGCCCAGGTACAGGCCGCCCAGTGCGGCGCCCAGGTAGATGTTGGTCTTCAGCAGGGGCGCGTACACGTACAGCAGGAACAGGCCGCACAGGGAGCACAGCACGCTCACCGTGAACAGGATGTGCTTGCGCATGCCGATGCGGTCGGAGACGTAGCCGTAGATGGGTTGCGAGATCATGGCTGCGACGAAGTTGGCGCCGAGGACGATGCCGGTTTCCGTACCGGTCAGCTTGAGCTCCGAGCGCAGCCAGGTCGCGAGCAGCGAGATGCTCATCGCCTGCGCGAAGAAGTACACATATACGAAGGTGCTCAGGAAGCGGTAGTGCGATTGTCTGCTGGTCATGTCTGTCTCCGTGCCGCCCCCGGTATGGGGGCGGCGGGGTGTCTGGTTCTAGTTATAGCGCTGCTGTGATCATTTCATCGGCGTGAGCCAGATCGCGTGGCCGCCCGAGGGCAGCAGCTTCGCGTCGAGCACCGTGCTCGAATCGACCTGCGCGCGCACGATGCCGACCTTGGTCCTGGTGGCCGCGGAAGGGTCGTCCTGATAAATGCTGGCGGTGTACTGTCTGCGCGGATCCAGGAAGCTGAGCGCGATCTTCACTTCGCGCGCGCCGTTGTTGGTGATGGTGCCGACGAACCAGTCCTGCCCCTTGCGGCGGGCGGTGCTGACGAACTGGCCGGGAGCGCCCTGCAGCAGCTTGCTGTCGTCCCAGGTGGTGGGAATGCGGTCCCAGAATTCCAGCTCCGGTTCGTTGGCCGACATGTCAGGCTTGTCGTACCAGTACAGCGTTTGCAGCGGGCTGTAATAGATGGCGGCCAGCGCCAGCTGGTGCGCGTGCGTGGTCTTGATGCGCGGGTCGTAGTAGCAGATGGTGTAGTCCGCCGCGCCGGCCAGGAAGCGCGTGAACGGCAGCACGGTGTTGTGCGTGGCGTCCGGCATTTCTTCGTTGCCGCGTATGCCTTCGGAGGTCATCAGGTTGGGCCAGGTACGCTGCTCGCCGGTGGGGCGCCAGTCGTCGTGGATATTGACCATCAGCCCCGCGTCGGCGGCCTGGCGCACGGCTTGTTCCAGCCACGTGGTCCAGCGGTGCGAGCCCACTTGCACGAAGCCGAACTTCACGCCTTTCACGCCCCACTGCTTGTAGGTCTTGAAGATGGTGTCGCCCTGCGCGAGCAGCGCCTGCTGGTTCACGTACAGCCACACGCCGATGCCCTTGCCGGCGGCGTAGCGGATGATTTCGGGCAGGTCGAAGTCCGGGATCGCCACCTTGGTGGCGTCCGACTCGAACGAGAACGCGTGGCCGTACCACTTCCAGTCGAACAGGATGTACTGCAGATTGCGCTTGGCGGCGAAGTCGATATTGGCCTTGGCGCTGGCGGTGGTCTGCGTCATCACGCGCATGATCTTGCCGGGCTTGATCCAGTCGGCATTGGGGATGGCGGACGGCGGGTTCAGGTTGAGGATGAAGTGGTTGTTGTCCGCCAGCGCGCCGGCGGTTTCCGCCACCATGATGCCGCGCCACGGCGTGACGAAGGGCGAAATCAGGTCGGCCGGGTCGTGCATGGCGGTGACGATGGTGTTGGGCTTGGTCTTGTGCAGCTTGAACTTGGTGCGCGAGTAGTCAACCATGTTCGCTTCCAGCAGCGCCACGTGGATGCGGCCCAGCACTTCCAGCGTGAGCGGGCGCTCCGATTCGTCCGGCCAGCCGGCCAGCGGCAGCAGCTGGTACGGCGCCTGCGCCCAGCCGTGGAACCAGGCCTTGGTCTCGACCGGGAAGGTGAACTCGGTGTTCTCCTGCACCACGCGGTAGTAGGTGCCTTTCTCGTTTTCCGGGAACACGAAGCGGAACGCCACGCCTTCGTTGTAGGCGCGCACTTCCAGCGACAGCGGATAGATCGGATTGTCGTCCTTGACCAGGTTCACGGTCATCTGGTTGTAATGGTCGCGGATGGCGGCGCGTTCGCCGGTTTCCGGCTTCCAGGTGCTGTCGTGCGCGCCGTGCCTGATGCCGGTGATGGCCAGGTTGTCGAACCACTTGGCCTGCTTGTCGACCTTGAGCGCCATCGCGCTCTCGGACAAGTGGTTGTCCAGCTGAAGGTCGAGCAGCGAATCGAGGATGATGGTCTTGTGCTTGTAGGTGACGCGGTAGTACAGCTCGCGCTTGCCGCCGGCATTGGCATTGGCCTTCTGGTAGAACACGAAGCGCAGATTCTGGTCCGGGGAGGCCACGCTGGCCTGGCCCGGCTGCTCGTTGACCTGCGCGGCGGCGTTCAGCGGCAGCAGCAGGGCGGCGAGGAAAAGCAGGATGGTTTTCATGGAGCTTGTTCTTCCAAAGCGGTCACTTGCTGCAAGGTGGGCGGCGTGGCGCCCGGCGCCAGGCAGGCAGCCGCGCCGGCGGCGACGGCAAAGCGCAGGTGCGACTGCAGCGTTTCGGCGGGCCGCGCGATAAAGCTGTAGAGCAGGGCGCCGATGCTGGCGTCGCCCGCGCCGACGGTGTCGGCCACGGCGATGTTCGGCGCCGGCGCGCTCCAGCAGTTGGCGCCATGGTAAAGCTGCGCGCCGTCGGCGCCGCGCGTGTACAGGTAGATGGCGTCCGGATTCATGGCGCGCAGCTGGCCGAAAGCCTGCTCCGCGTCGCCGGTGCGGAACAGGCCGCGCAGGTCCTCGTCCGACACCTTGATGACGTCGGCCAGCGCCGCCATGCGCTGCAGCACGGCGTCGTAGCGCTGGTCCATCAGGGCGCGGAAGTTGGGATCGTAGCTGATGGACACGCCGTGCAGCTTCAGTTCCTCGGCCAGGGCCAGCAGCTTGTCCGCCAGCGGCTGGCGCGCCAGGCTGATGCCGCCGAAATGCACCCAGCGCGCGCCGGACTGCCAGCCTTGCGGCAGCAGCGCGGTGTCGAAATGCAGATCGGCGCTGTCGTCGCCGATGAAGAAGTAGGCCGGCGGATCGAGTTCGTGCACCACGGCCAGCAGCGGCGCCTTGTCCAGCTGTTGCAGGAAGCGGCCATCCAGGCCGGCGGCCGCGTTGGCGGCGGCCAGCTGCGCGCCGAACACGTCCCGGCTGACGGCGCCGGCGAAGGCGCTCGGCACGCCCAGGCTGGCCACCACGCGGGCCACGTTCCAGGTGGAGCCGCCCACCAGGCTGCGCCAGCCGTCGGGGCCGGTGCGTATCAGGTCGGTCAGCGCTTCGCCGGCGGCGACGAAGGCGGGGAAGTTTGCAGGGGGCGGGGTGGTCATGGCGCGTTTCCGGTTGCGTTCAGCACGTTCAGCACCTCGTAACAGGCGCCCATCGTATGGTAGTCGACTTTGCCGGCCGGGCTCTTCTCGGCGCTGAGCTTGCGGTTGTCCGGGGTGAGGATGCGGTACCAGGCGCCGTGGCGATGGTCCACCATGTGCTCCCAGCTGTAGGCCCAGATCCGGCCGTACCAGTCCCAGTAGCGGGCTTCGCCGGTGCGCGCTGCCAGCACGGCGGCGGCGGCCAGGCTTTCGGCCTGCACCCAGAAGTACTTGTCGCCGTCGCAGATTTCGTCCTGCGGGCCGAAGCCGTAGTGGATGCCGCCGTGTTCATGGTCCCAGGCCCTTTCCAGCGCCAGGTCGAACAGCTGCGCGGCGCGCGGCGCCAGCCAGTCCGCCGGGCCGGCCAGCGCGCCGGCGTGGCGTTCCATGATCAGCAGCAGCTTGGCCCACTCGGTGAAGTGGCCGGGCTGGTAGCCCCATGGGCGGAAGATGTTGCTCTTGTCTTCGCGGTTGTAGTCCCAGTCCACCGACCAGTCGGCGCGGTAGTGCTCCCAGATCATGCCGCCGGCCAGCGCGGCCTGGCGCACGGTGATGTTGTGCGCCAGCCGCTCGGCACGGTGCAGGTAGCGCTGTTCGCCGGAAGCCTCGTAGGCCGCCAGCAAGGCTTCGCAGGCGTGCATGTTGGCGTTCTGGCCGCGATAGCCGTCCAGCACGGACCAGTCGGCGCTGGCCTGGTCGGCGTACAGGCCGTGGTCCGCCTGCCAGAAGCGGCGCTCCATCAGCGCGAAGGTCTCGTCCATCCAGCCGCGCGCCTCGGCCACGCCGGCCGCCAGCGCGTGCGCGTAGGCCAGCATGACGAAGGCCAGGCCGTAGCAGTGGTTGTCGCCGTCGAGCACGCGCTTGGCGCCGTCCTTCCATTCCAGCTGCCAGGCGTAGCCGCCGGTGTGCGGGTCGCGGTGGGCGTTGCGCAGGAAGTCCACGCCGTGGCGCACGGCGTCCAGGTAGGACGCGTCGCCGAACTGGCGGTAGGCCATGGCGTAGTTGAACACGAAGCGCGTGCTGCTGACCAGGTGGCGCGTGGTGCGGTCGTAGATGGCGCCGTCGTCCATGTAGAAATGGTAGAAGCCGCCGCTGGGATCGATGCTGCGCGGGTAGTAGAACTGCATGGTGTGCGCGATGTGCGACAGCAGCATGTCGCGGGAGCGGAAGTTTGGTTGCATGTTGTACTCGTCAGGTTTAGTCGGGTGCGGCCTGGTTCCAGGCCGCGATGCGGTATTGCGTTTGCCATGGCTGCTGCGGAGACAGCGCCAGTCCAAGGCGGTCCGACAGCGGGTGCCCGGCGGGCGCGCGCGCCACGCGGCCCAGGTCGAACAGGCTGTTGACCGGCTCTGCGCCGATGGCGAGGTGGCGGCTCATCCAGGGGAAGTGGATGCGGCCGCCGTTGCTAATCCAGAGCATCAGGTCGGGCAGCTGGGCGGTGTCCCACCACATGCCGACGCAGGCGGCGTAGTCTAGGTAGTGCAGCGCGAAGGGCGCGGCGTCGCTGCCGTTAGCGCCGATACCGCCGCCCTGCACGCCGCGTACCTGCAGCAGCTCTTCGCTGGGGCCGGGCAGCGGCAGGCGGGTCAGGTCCAGCGGGCCGTCCATGCCGGCCATGCGGGCCAGGTTGTCCGAACGCGTGTCGGCGCGCAGGCGCGAGATGGCGCCGGGCGCGTTGGTGGGATAGCTGTGCACGCCCTCGTGCGCGCCCAGTTGCACGCGCACGCGGCCCGCCGCCGGCGGCAGGCGGAAGGTGGGATGCAGCCCGGCGGGCAGGCGCGCCTCCCGGCGGGCGTGGACGATGAGGGTGATGTCGAGCGCCGGCGCGTGCGGATCGGCGGCGATGATGCGTTCAACCCGCGCCACTGCCGATCCGGCCGGATAGTCGATGTCCAGGTGCAGGCGCAGCGGCGTGGCCTCGATGCAGTGCCAGGCGTGGTTGGCGGCGTAGCCGTGGTCCCACTGGTCGTCGGCCGGGTGGGTGCGCCAGTCCGGCGGCAGGTCTTGCGGCTGGTCGGCGCGGCCGAAGGGGACGCAGGGCCATTCGCCGCGCAGGCGCTGCAGGATGCCGGGCAGGGTGTCGGCGGCCGTCATGCCGTGCCACGGCGCGACGTGCATGACGTCGACATCGCGCCCGCCGTCCAGGCGCAGCGTGACCGGGCCCAGCATGCCGCCCAGCGGCTGCACTTCGGCGCTGCCGTGTTCCCATTGCAGCCGCCACGGCCTGCTGCCCGGCTTAGCGGCGCACATCGAGCGCTCCCGTCATGGCGGCCTGCACTTGCGCGGCGGAGGCCAGGTTGAAGTCGCCCGCGACGCCGTGCTTCAGCGCGGCGGCGGCCAGGCCGAACTGCAGCGTGTCCGCGTGCGCCCAGCCGCTGTGCAGGCCGTGCAGGATGCCTGCCGCGAAGGCGTCCCCGGTGCCGATGCGGTCGATGATGCCGTCCACCTCCACCGGCGCCGCCGAGAACGCGGCGGCGCGCGTGTGCAGAGTCGCTCCCAGCGTATGGCGGCTGGCACTGTGCTGGAAGCGCACCGTGGCGGCCAGCGCGCCCAGCTTGGGGAAGGCGGCGAAGGCCGCTGCGGCGGCTTCGGCACGATGATCTCCCTGCGCCAGTTCCGGCCGCCGCAGCACCAGGGCGATGTCGCGCTGGTCGGCGAAGGCCAGGTCGGCATGGCTCATCAGCTCGCGCAGCACCTCGGCGCCGTCCAGGCCCTGCACGGCCCACATGGACGCGCGGTAGTTGCCGTCGTAGGCCACCCGCACGCCCAGCGCGCAGGCGGCGCGCACGGCCGCCAGCACCGCCTGCGCCGCGCCGGGCCCGATGGCGGGCGTGACGCCGGAAACGTGCAGCCAGTCGGCGCCGGCCAGCAGGGCGGGCCAGTCGTGCAGGCCGGCGGGCGCTTCGGCGAACACCGAGCCGGCGCGGTCGTAGATGATTTCGGACGGCCGCGTGACGGCTCCCGGGGTGAGGAAGTACAAGCCCATGCGGCCGGGGCGGAAGGCGATCGCGCCGGTGTCCACGCCGTGGCCGCGCAGCACGTTGCGGGCCGCGTGGCCGAGCGCATTGTCGGGCAGCGCGCTGGCCATGGCGGCTGCGTGGCCGAACTGCGCCAGCGACACCGCCACATTGGCCTCGGCGCCGCCGATGCACACTTCCAGGGAGGGCGATTGCAGCAACATGCGGCCGGCTGGCGCGGACAGGCGCACCAGCACTTCGCCGAAGCAGACGATGCGGCCCATCATCGCGCCAGCCATCCGCCGTCCACCGGCAGCACGATGCCGTGCACGTAGTCGCTGGCGCGGCTGGCCAGGAACACCGCCGCGCCGCCCAGGTCCGCCGGCTCGCCCCAGCGCCCGGCCGGGATGCGGGCCAGGATGGAGGCGTTGCGTTCCGGGTCCGCTTTCAGCGCCGCCGTGTTGTTGGTGTCGAAGTAGCCCGGCGCCAGTGCGTTGACGTTGATGCCCCTGGCGGCCCATTCGTTGGCCAGCGCCTTGGTCAGCCCGGCCACCGCGCTCTTGCTGGCGGTGTAGGCCGGCACGCGGATGCCGCCCTGGAAGGACAGCAGCGAAGCCACGTTGATGATCTTGCCGCCGCCATGCTGCGCCATGTGGGCTGCGGCGGCCTGCGACAGGAAGAACAGCGACTTGAGGTTGGTGTTGATGACGGCGTCCCAGTCTTCCTCGGTCACGTCCAGGCTGTCGGCGCGGCGGATGATGCCGGCGTTGTTGACCAGGATATCGATGCGCCCGGCCGCGGCCAGCGATTCCGCGATCACGCGCGGCGCCGTGCCCGATACCGGCTCGGTACCGGACAGGTCCGCGTGCACGAAGCTGAAGCGGCGGCCGGCTGCGGCTACCTGCGCGGCGGTGCCGGCGGCGTCGCTGCGGCCCACCGCCACGATGTCGGCGCCGGCCTGCGCCAGCGCCACGGCGATGGCCTGGCCCAGGCCCGTGTTGGCGCCGGTGACGAGGGCGGTGCGGCCGCCCAGGTTGAACAGTTCAGACATGGCGGCCCCTTACTTCAGCTGGCAGATGTCGAGCACATTCATGTCCGTGTAGTCGAGGTTTTCCCCGCCCATGGCCCAGATGAAGGCGTAGTTGGCGGTGCCCGAGCCCATGTGGATCGACCACGGCGGCGACACCACCGCTTCCTCATTGGCCACGATGATGTGGCGCGCCGAATCCGGTTCGCCCATGAAGTGGAACACGCGCTCGCTTTCCTTCAGGTCGAAGTAGAAATACACTTCGGAGCGGCGGTCGTGCACGTGGGGCGGCATGGTGTTCCATACGCTGCCCGTTTTCAGGATGGTGAGTCCGAGCAGCAGCTGCGCGGACTGGCACACGCCCGGAATCACATACTGGTAGATGGTGCGGGCGTTTGAGGTTTCCGCGCTGCCGCGCTCCAGCGGAACGGCTTCCGCGTTCGAGATCTTCCTCACCTCGTAGCGGATGTGGGCCGGCGTGGAGGCCAGGTAGAAGCGCGCCGGCATGGCCGCGTCCAGCGATTCGAACGTGACGTCCCGGGTGCCCATGGGCAGATACAGGCCGTCGCGCGGGGCCAGCTCATAGGCGGCGCCGTCCACGGTGACGCGGCCGGCGCCGCCCGATACATTGATGACGCCCATCTCGCGCTGCACCAGGTAGGGCTGGCCGGCCGCCGACGCCGGTTCGGTGTGGCGCGGCAGCGATACCGGGCCGCTCACCGGCGCCGCGCCGCCGATCACGAAACGCTCATGGTGCGAGTAATTCAACTGCACCGTGTCGGCGACGAACAGCTTGCTGATCAAATAGCGCTCACGCAGCTGCTCGTTGCTGACATGGTTCATCATGTCGGGATGGGTGGCGTGGTAGGTCTTTTCGTACATTGCGGTCTCCATACTGCGCATCAAAACGCTTGCGATCTGTTATCGATAACAACTATAATACCCATGTCGGCTGCAAATGCCAAGCAGAACAAACATAACGAGAGACGAGACGCCGAGATGATCAAGCAGCTATGCATGTTCGCGCTGGCCGCAGCGGCTGGCGCGGTAGTGGCCAGCCCCGCCGCCAGCCCAGCCGCCGCCCCGGCCCAGCCTTGGGTTGCGGACTTGGGCGACGGCCAGTACCGCAACCCCATCCTGTACGCCGACTACTCCGACCCGGACGTGATCCGCGTCGGCGACATGTTCTATATGACGTCCTCCAGCTTCAGCAACGCCCCCGGCTTGCCGCTGCTGCAGTCGAGCGACATGGTGAACTGGGAGCTGGTGGGGCACGCGCTGGCCCAGCTGACGCCGGAGCGCACGTTCTCCGTGCCGCAGCCGGGCAAGGGCGTATGGGCGCCGGCTTTGCGCCACCACGGCGGCAAATTCTGGATCTTCTACCCGGACCCGGACGTGGGCATCTACGTGATGACGGCCGAGAAATTCACCGGTCCCTGGAGCGCGCCCCGGCTGATCCTGGCTGGCAAAGGCATCATCGATCCGGCGCCGCTGTGGGACGACGACGGCAAGGCCTGGCTGGTGCACGGCTGGGCCAAGAGCCGCTCCGGCATCAACAACATCCTCACCTTGCGCAGCATGGCGCCGGACGGCAGCAAGCTGCTGGACGAAAAGGGCAGGGACATCATCAACGGCGACAAGCTGCCGGGCTACTTTACCCTGGAAGGCCCCAAGCTGCACAAGGCGCACGGCTATTATTATGTGTTTGCCCCGGCGGGCGGCGTGGAAAACGGCTGGCAGTCGGTGTTCCGCTCGCGCAGCATCGAAGGCCCGTACGAGGACCGCATCGTGATGGCGCAGGGGATGTCGGCCGTGAATGGCCCGCACCAGGGCGCCTGGGTGGAAGGCGCCGACGGGCGGGACTGGTTCTACCACTTCCAGGACAAGGGCGCCTATGGCCGCGTGGTGCACCTGCAGCCCATGCGCTGGAAGGACGGCTGGCCGGTGATCGGCGAGGACAAGGATGGCGACGGCGTGGGTGAACCGGTCATGCGCCATGCCAAGCCGGCAGGGCGCGACCGGGGCGTGCTGGTGCCTGCCACCACGGATGAATTCTCGGCCAAGGCGCTGGGGCTGCAATGGCAATGGAACGCCAACTACCTGGCTTCCTGGGCCTCGCTGGCGGCGCGCCCGGGCTATTTACGCCTGGCTGCGCTGCCGGCCGCCGGCGGCGCCAGCCTGCGCGAACTGCCTTCCGTGCTGACGCAGAAGTTCCCGGCGCCCGTGTTCGGCGTGGATGCCAGCATTGCGCTGGGCAGCGCCCGCGATGCCGCCGGCGGCGCCGACGGCCAGCGCGCAGGCCTGATGGTGCTGGGCATCCGCTACGCGTGGGTGGGCTTGCGGCGGCAGGGCAAGGCAACGCAGCTGGTGTACTCTGTGTGCGAAACGCCGGCCGACAAATGCCAGGAACGCAGCGAGGTGCTGGCGACCCTGCCCGCCGCCGCAGCCTCGGCCCAGGTCTACCTGCGCGTGCGCGTCGATGCCGGCGCGATGGCGCAGTTCTCGTACAGCCTGGATAACAAGACATTCACCCCTGCAGGCCAGCCCTTCAAGGCCAGCGTGGGGCGCTGGGTGGGCGCGCAGCTTGGCCTGTTCAGCACCGTGCCCGCTACTGCGGCAAGCAAGAACGCCTGGGCGGACGTCGACTACTTCCGCATCACGCCCTGAGCGGCGACTATAACAAGGAGACATAGTGATCAGTAAATTCATACGAGCGCTAGTGGCCGGCCTGGCAGCAGGCCTCGCCGCCGCTGCGGCCGCAGCAGCCCCCGCGCCGGCCGCCGCGGCCCCGGCGCAAAACGCCCTGCAGGTGCACCAGTTCCCGGAAGCGTTCCGCTACTCCCACCACAACGACGACTACACCGTGCGCGTGCGCACGCCCGGCGGCGTGTGGCAGGACCTGTACGAATACAACGTGAAAGTGGACCTGGACAAGCCGGTCAAGGACGCGTCCATGGTCTACTTCAACTTCGACGGCGCGGTGGAAGTGGCGGTGCAGAAGAACAACGGTAGGTTCTCGGAAGTGGCTGTGCGCCCGACCGCGCGCGGCATCAAGCCGACGGTCAAGGGCAACGTGGCTTACTTTACGCTGAACCGTGCGGAGAACCTGAGCGTGGAATTCGACGGCGACCGCCACCACAACCTGCACCTGTTCACCCACGCCATCCGCAAGGACATGCCGCGCCCGGCCGCGCCGGTCACCGGCATGAGCACCGGCAAAGGCACCACGCCGGACTTCACCCAGCCCGTGGTGTATTTCGGCCCCGGCCTGCATGACGGCGAATTCACGCTGCGCTCGAACACCACGGTCTACATCGACGGCGCCGCCGTGCTGAAACGGCCGCTCATCATCGACGCCGTGGAGAACGTCAAGGTCTACAGCGACGGCCTGTTCATGGGCGCCAGCCAGCTCCAGATCCGCAACTCGCGCAACGTGCTGATCGACGGCCCGATCTTCGTCAACCAGCCCGAAGGCACCATGCGCTGCATCACCTCGCAGGACCTGGAGGAGCGCAGCATCCGCACCATCGGCGGCGGCCAGTGGTCCGACGGCCTGGGCCACTTCGCCTGCGAGCGGGTGAAGATCTCGGACAGCTTTATCCGCACCTCGGACGACTGCATCACGCTGTACAACCACCGCTGGGACATCTGGGGTAACACGCGCGACATCAGCGTGAAGGACAGCACCCTGTGGGCCGACGTGGCGCACGCCGTCATGATCGGCATCCATGGCAACACGCCCACGCCGGCGCACCCGGACCAGGAAGTGCTGGAGCGCATCCGCTTCAGCAATATCGACATCCTGGAGCACGACGAGGACGACCCGGAATACGAAGGTGCCATCGGCATCATGGCCGGCGACGACAACCTGGTGCGCGACGTGACCTTCGAGGACATCCGCGTCGAGCGCATCGAGGAGGGCAAGCTGTTCAACCTGCACATCGCCTACACGCCCAAGTACAACACCAGCCCCGGACGCGGCATCGAGAACATCACGCTGCGCAATATCAGCTACACCGGCCAGGGCTCGCCCAGCGCCTCGGTCATCTACGGCTACGACGCCACCCGCAAGGTGCGCAACATCGTCATCGACAACGTGACCGTGGGCGGGCGCAAGCTGAAAGGCCCCGAGGCTAACCTGCTCGACATCGGCCCCCATGTGGAAGGAGTGCAGTTCAAGTGACGATCAAGCGATCCTGGAGCAGGGCGGCAAGACGCTGCTGTTCTACCACGACAACGCGCTGCCCGGCGGCGGCAGCCACAAGCGTTCGATATTGATGCAGGAGATCCGCTACGACAGCGACGGCAACATGCCGTGCTAGCGCCTCAACCGTTCTCCGGAGCCAGGTGGCGCGTTTTTTTCCTCTTTTCGCGCCGCCTGATCCCTCTTTGCCCGCTTACACCTGTCAGCGGGTTTTTTTTCGGCTATGCCGAATCTTTGCAAAAAACTCATAGCTCGTGTAAAAAAAGATATAGGTGCGGATGGCGGAAGGCGGGTACGCTGCCGGGATACTCCACTACCTGTACCTATGCCATGGCAACTAATTCCCCCATCAAGATCGGCCTGGTAGGCCTCGGCAAGATCGCCGTCGACCAGCATATCCCGGCACTCCGCGCCAACCCCGGCTTCGAGCTGGTCGCGGGCTGCTCGCCGCACGCCCGTCCCGAGGGCATTTCGGCCTATAACGACATGGCCGCCATGCTGGCGGCCCATCCTGAAATCGAAGCGCTGGCCATCTGCACGCCGCCGCAGGTGCGCCACCGCATCGCCAAGGAGGCGCTCGCCACCGGCCGCCACGTGTTCCTGGAAAAACCGCCCGCCACCACGCTGGGCGAGGCCGAAGCGCTGCGCGACTTCGCGGCGCAGAAGCGCGTGACGCTGCTGGCCAGCTGGCATTCGCGCTTTGCGCCGGCGGTGGGCGCCACCCGCGATTGGATTGCGAAGCGCAAGCTGAAGAGCATGCACATCGTGTGGAAAGAGAACGTGCGCCAGTGGCATCCGGGCCAGGCCTGGATCTTCGCGCCGGGCGGCATGGGCGTGTTCGATCCGGGCATCAATGCCTTGTCCATCCTGACCGCCGTCGCAGGCGACCAGGTGATCGTCAAGAAGGCCGACCTGCACATCCCGGTCAATTGCGACGCGCCGATCGAAGTGCAACTGGACATGGTGACCGAGCAGGGCGGCGTGCCGGTGCGCGCCGATTTCGACTTCCTGCAGGAGAACCTGCAGACCTGGAGCATCTACGCGGAAGCTGAGGATGGCGGCAAGCTGGCGCTGCACATGGGCGGCACCACGCTGGAGATCGACGGCGTGACCGTGATGCAGGAGCCGGAGCGCGAGTACCCCGGCCTGTACGCGCACTTCCACGCGCTGATCGCCGGCGGCAAGACGGACGCGGATTTCGCGCCGCTGCGCATCGTGGCCGACGCCTTCATGCTCGGCAAGCGCATCGCCGCACCTGAGTACGTGGAATGACGACGCCTATGCAACCGGGCAAAACCGGCAGGGCGGACGCAGGCGTGAATCGGCGGCGCAGGAGTTTCATGGTATCGGCCGGACTGGCTGCCGCTTTTCCCGCGCTGGCGCAGGCGACGGTCGTGGCGCAGCAGGCCCGAGGGGGCCGCGAGAACCTGAGCCTGTGGTACGACCGGCCTGCCGCGCCGTGGGTCGAGGCGCTGCCGGTCGGGAACGGCCGCCTGGGGGCGATGGTGTTCGGCCGCGTCGTTCAGGAGCGCATCCAGCTCAACGAGGACACGCTGTATGCCGGCGGTCCCTATGATCCGAACAATCCGGCCTCGCTGGAGGCGCTGCCCAAGGTGCGCGCCCTGATTGAGCAGGAGCGCTTCAAGGAAGCGGCGGACCTCGCGGAAGCGGCCATGTTCGCCAAGCCGATGAAGCAAATGCCCTACGGGGCCGCCGGCGACCTGCTGCTCGATTTTATCGGCGTGGACGGCGCCGCAGCCTACCGCCGCTCGCTGGACCTGGACACCGCCGTCGCCACCACGCGCTACGCCGTCGGCAAGGCGGAGCACGTGCGCGACGTATTTGCCAGCGCGCCGGACCAGGTGGTGGTCATCCGCCTGACGGCCAAGGGCGGCGGCAAGCTGGATGTCGATCTCGGCTACCGGCATCCGATGCACGTGAAGTACGGCCCGGTGCGCGCAGCCGCGGCGGACGATAGCCAGTATCTGGAAACGCTCGAAGCCGGCAAGCGCCCGGCCTCGCTGTCGATTGCGGCGGACGGCGCGGGCGCGCTGCTGGTACAGGGCCGCAACGAGCCGTCGAGCGGCATACCCGCCGCGCTGCGCTACGCGGTGCGGATCAAGGCTGTGGGCGACGGCAAGATCACCGCCGACGGCGACCGGCTGCAAGTGCGCGGCGCGCGCGAAGTGACGCTGCTGGTGGGCGCGGCGACCAGTTATGTGAACTATGCGGACGTGGGCGGCGACCCGGTGGCGGCCGTGCGCAAGCACACCGACGCTGCCGCGCGGCAGCCATACGCGCGCCTCAAGGCTGCGCACGTGAAGGCGCACCAGGCGCTGTTCGGCCGCATGTCGATACGCCTTGGCGCGGCCGGCGGCGCCAAGGATGGTGCAGTTGCGGCGCATGCGCCCACCGACCAGCGCATCGCTGCCGGCGAGACCGGCTCCGACGCCGGCCTGGCCGCGCTCTACGTGCAGTATGCGCGCTACCTGCTGCTGTCCTCGTCGCGGGGCGGCAGCCAGCCGGCCAACCTGCAGGGCATCTGGAACGAGGGCAACAACCCGCCGTGGGGCTCGAAGTACACCATCAACATCAACACGCAGATGAACTACTGGCCTGCGGAAGCGGCCAATCTCGGCGAATGCGTGGAACCGCTGCTGCGCATGGTGGAAGAGCTGGCCGTGACAGGCGCCGTCGCCGCGCGCAAGGGCTATGGCGCGCGGGGCTGGGTGGCGCACCACAACACCGACCTGTGGCGGGCCGCCGCGCCCATCGACGGCGCCAAGTGGGGCATGTGGCCCTGCGGCGGCGCCTGGCTGTGCAAAACGCTGTGGGACCACTACGAATACCTGCCCAGCCAGCCGGACCAGGCCTACCTGCGCCGCATCTATCCGCTGCTGAAGGGCGCGTCGCTGTTCTTCATCGACACGCTGGTGGAAGACGGCAAGGGGCGTGGTCTGGTCACGTCGCCCTCAAGCTCGCCGGAGAACACGCACCATTCCGGCGTGGCGATCTGCGCAGGTCCCGCCATGGACCGCCAGATCGTGCGCGACCTGTTTGCGTGGACGCTGCAGGCGCACGCCTTGCTCAAGGAGCAGGACGAGGCCTTCGCCAAAGTGCTGGAAACCATGCGCGCGCGCCTGCCTGCCGACCGTGTCGGCGCGCAGGGCCAATTGCAGGAGTGGCTGGAAGACTGGGACGGGCAGGCGCCGGAGCAGCAGCACCGCCACGTGTCGCATCTGTACGGCGTCTACCCCAGCGAGCAGATCAACGTGCGCGACACGCCCGCCCTGGTGGCGGCGGCGCAGGTGACGCTCGACACGCGCGGCGACAAGTCCACCGGCTGGGCCACCGCATGGCGGCTGGCGCTGTGGGCGCGCATGGGGCAGGGCGAGCGCGCGTACGCGGTGCTGCTTGGCTTGCTCGGCCCGGAGCGCACCTATCCCAACATGTTCGACGCGCACCCGCCGTTCCAGATCGACGGCAACTTCGGCGGCACGGCGGGCATACTGGAAATGCTGGTGCAGTCCTGGGGCGGCGAAATCCTGCTGCTGCCGGCCTTGCCGAAGGCGTGGCCGGACGGCGCGCTGCACGGCGTGCGGGTGCGCGGCGGCATGGAGCTGGATATGGAATGGCAGAACGGGCGCATGAAGCGCCTGGCCATTCGCGGCACTCCGCACGGCAAGGCGGCATTGCGCCACGGCGCGGTGCTGCAGACCGTCACGCTGGACGGGAAGGGCGGCTACCGGCGCAACTTCACGGGCCGGGAGGCGGGCTGAGAGGCGCGCTGCGCTATGAACGCAGTTCTTCCAGGATGATGGCTGCGGCGCGCTCGGCCTCCGCCTCGGCGGCGTGCTGGTCCGGCAGAGTAAGGTCCGCCGACACGCGCCGCTTCGGATAGATGTGCGTCATATGCATCGGGTTGGCGGAGGGAGCGAAGATGGAAACGTACGCTCCCCATTGCTCGGTACCCTCCAGCAATTCGCCCGTGAACTCAATCTCATAGCCGTCAATCATTTTGGTAGGCATGGCTTTCTCCTGGTGGGATAGGTGGCTCAGCGAGCCGGCATGCGCGCCGCGATCGGGTGGCCGGGGCTCCTGTTCTTCGGGTGATGTCCAGTGTAGCAGGGCGAGCCACCGGCGCAACTGCTGCGCCGGTGGCAACGGGCTATAAATCCAGCGCAGTCCAGGTTCATGAATGGGACTGCCTTTGCAACGTGCAAAAAAAAAGGTTCTTCACGGATTTCCGGGAATCGAACTGCGAAACGTCAACTTGCAGCCTTCCCCTCGCTGTGCCCGCACCGCTCGACGGCCCGGCGACGCTGGGCCGTGTCTCGTGTTTTCGGCTTTTTACTAAAACATGCTACCCCTTACTACATCGCTATATACCGCGATATTCCGCACGATTCTTCGCCAAGCCGGAACTAAACGTCACTAGACGCATCTAACCAGCATGGGCAAGACAATCTGGCATTGCCTATCGTTCGGCATCGCAACTTTAGTAACGGGTAGCGCGTTGTAGCACTGCTTAGCGCTGGTTAGCAGCGCATAGTAAAAACCACTTTTCGAGAGGCACACCATGTCCATCCATACACTCCCGGTCCATCTCCCTTTCGAGACACTGCAAGCGCTGGGCGAATTCACCGGAAAATGGTGGTCGGATACCTATAACCTGGAACCGTTCGTTTGCCAGGCCATCGACAACTTCATGAAGCAGGCGCCGGCAGCCGAACAGGCGCTGCAGGCGCCATCCGAGGCGGGATACCAGTGGAAGCAGGTATTTCTTCCGGAGGGCACCAGGCTGCGCGCCAGTTTCGGCAAGCAGCCCTACTACGCCACGGTGGAAGGGGCGGAAATCAAGTATGGCGAGCGCGCAGTGTCGCCGTCGTGCTTCGCGAATCTGCAAGGCAGCGGCAACCGCAACGCCTGGAAGGCCATCTGGCTACGCCTGCCAGGCAGTGATGAATGGCTGCTGGCCGATGTCTGCAGGTCGGCGAGCAAAGCCGCTATAGCACGCTTGCTTGGCAGCGCGGTTCAGGCAGGCCGCCCGCCGCAAGAGAACGAGCGGCAGCCGCACGGGCGCCCAACAGTTGGCCGTTCGGTTGACAACGTGCGTGTTGAAAGCCCGCGACGCGCTACCGTACAGGCCAACAGCCCACCGGCTCGTCCCGTGTCCGATGCTCCGGCAGCGGCGAGCGGTAATGCCCAACGCCGCCCAGGGCGACGCAGCCGCCGTAAGCGCCGTGCAGCGAAACACTTTCCCGGAAATCCGTGAAGAACCAAAAAAAAGCCCCCGGCTTGCGCACCGGGGGCTGTTTCAGAACGCTAACTTACAACGCCAAGGTTATTAGATGGTGTCCAGCGCGGTGTTAAAGGTAGCGCTAGGACGCATCACTGCGGTGGTCTTGGCTGGGTCGGGGAAGTAGTAGCCGCCGATGTCCATCGCCTTGCCTTGTACTTCGGCCAGCTCTGCAACGATCTTCGCCTCGTTCTCGCCCAGGGCCTTGGCCAGCGGTGCGAAGTGCGCTTTCAGTTCCGCGTCTTCGTTCTGCGCTGCCAGCGCCTGCGCCCAGTACAGCGACAGGTAGAAGTGGCTGCCACGGTTGTCCAGCTCGCCGGTGCGGCTCGATGGGGACTTGTTATTGTCCAGCAGCTTGCCGGTGGCTTCGTCCAGGGTCTTGGCCAGCAGCTTGGCTTTCGCGTTGCCGGTCTTGATGCCCATGTCTTCCAGCGACACCGCCAGCGCCAGGAACTCGCCCAGCGAATCCCAGCGCAGGTGGTTCTCTTCCACCAGCTGCTTCACGTGCTTCGGCGCCGAACCGCCGGCGCCGGTTTCGTACATGCCGCCGCCGGCCATCAGTGGCACGATGGACAGCATCTTGGCCGAGGTGCCCAGTTCCAGGATCGGGAACAGGTCGGTCAGGTAGTCGCGCAGGATGTTGCCGGTCACCGAGATGGTGTCCAGGCCGCGGAAGGCGCGTTCCAGCGTGTAGCGCATGGCGCGGGTTTGCGACATGATCTGGATGTCCAGGCCCGTGGTGTCGTGGTCCTTCAGGTAGGTCTGCACCTTCTTGATCACTTCGTTCTCGTGCGGACGGTAGGTGTCCAGCCAGAACACGGCAGGCATGCCGGAATTGCGCGCGCGGGTGACGGCCAGCTTGACCCAGTCGCGGATCGGCGCGTCCTTCACCTGGCACATGCGCCAGATGTCGCCTTCTTCCACGGTCTGGGTCAGCAGCACTTCGCCGGTGGCCAGGTCGGTGATGTTGGCGATGCCGCCTTCCGGTACTTCGAAGGTCTTGTCGTGCGAGCCGTATTCTTCGGCTTGCTGCGCCATCAGGCCCACGTTAGGCACGGTGCCCATGGTCTTCGGATCGAAGTTGCCATGCCATTTGCAGAAGCCGATCATCTCCTGGTAGATGCGGGCGAAGGTCGATTCAGGCATGACCGCCTTGACGTCCTTCGGACGGCCGTCGGCGCCCCACATTTTGCCGCCGATGCGGATCATGGCAGGCATCGACGCGTCGACGATGATGTCGTTCGGCGAGTGGAAGTTGGTGATGCCCTTGGCCGAGTCGACCATGGCCAGTTCCGGACGGTTGGCGTGGCAGGCGTGCAGGTCCTTCAGGATTTCTTCCTTCTGCGATTCCGGCAGCTTTTCGATCTTCTCGTACAGGTTGCCCATGCCGTTGTTCACGTTCACGCCGAGTTCGTCGAACAGCTTGGCGTGCTTGGCGAACGCTTCCTTGTAGAAGATGCGCACGCAGTGGCCGAACACGATGGGGTGGGACACCTTCATCATGGTCGCTTTCACGTGCAGCGAGAACATCACGCCGGTCTTGCGCGCGTCTTCCAGCTCGCGCTCGTAGAACTCCAGCAGCGCTTTCTTGCTCATGAACATGCTGTCGATGATTTCGCCGGCCTGCAGCGAGACCTTCGGTTTCAGCACGATGGTTTTGCCGGAAGCGGTGATCAGTTCCATTTTCACGTCGCGCGCGGCGTCCAGCGTCATCGACTTCTCACCGTGGTAGAAGTCGCCGTGGTGCATGTGCGATACGTGGGTGCGGGAAGCCTGGCTCCACTCGCCCATCGAATGCGGGTTCTTGCGCGCGAACTCTTTCACGGCCTTCGGCGCGCGGCGGTCGGAGTTGCCTTCGCGCAACACCGGATTGACCGAGCTGCCGATGCACTTGCCGTAGCGGGCTTTCAGTGCTTTCTCTTCGTCGGTTTTCGCGTCTTCCGGGTAGTCCGGCAGCTTGTAGCCGCGCGCTTGCAGTTCGCGCACGCAGGCCTGCAGCTGGGCCACGGAGGCGCTGATGTTCGGCAGCTTGATGATGTTGGTTTCCGGTTTCTGGGTCAGGGCGCCCAGTTCGGCCAGGGTATTCGGTACTTTTTGTTCGTCGGTCAGGAATTCCGGGAATTCCGCCAGCACGCGCGCGGCCACCGAGATATCGCTGGCGACAACGTCGACGCCGGCGGGCGCCGTGAATTTTTTGATGATGGGCAGCAGGGAATAGGTCGCCAGCAGCGGCGCTTCGTCAGTCAGAGTGTAGATAATTTTTGATGTTGGTGTTGCCATGGTTTCCCTCGTATGCGGTCGGTGCCTAGTATCACTGGATAAGTTTTCAGGCACAGGAATTGTCTTTCTTGCCCTGGGCGCTACGGTGTCGGCGCTGACCCCTTTTTCGCCCAAGTGCGTATTTTAGACCCTTGACACTAATAATGGGCGGAAACCCCTCGGACCGGCGCGGATTCTTGCCAATGTTTGATACTATTGCTATCACTGATAGCGTGCATGGAGGGTGTTATGGCCCAATTATTGGTTCGAAATCTGGACCCGGAGCTGGTGGACGCGCTGCGCCGCCGCGCCGCCGGCAGCGGCCGCAGCGCGGAAGCCGAACACCGCGACATCCTGCGCTCCGCTCTGCAGGAGCAGCCACCCAAGAGGTTGCTGAAGGAGGTGCTGGCGTCCATGCCGTACTTCGAAGACGATGATCTTTTCGACGTGCGATAGGCGCCGGCATGGCCTATCTGATCGATACCAATGTCATTTCCGAGTACCGCAAGGGCGGCCGCTGCCATCCCGGCGTGGCCCGGTTTTTCCAGGACGCGGACGATGCTGAGCTGTTTTTACCGGTGCAGGTCATCGGCGAAATCCGGGCCGGAATCGCCAGGGTGCGCAGGCGGAAAGAGCATGCGAAGGCCGGGATGTATGAGGCATGGCTTGACGGACTGCTGGCCAGCTTTGCCGGACGGATAGTCGAATTCGACGCCGATAGCGCGCAAGTGTGGGGAGCGCTCCTGTCTGGAGAAAGACAGGATCCGCACACCATAGACAAGCAGATCGCAGCAATCGCCATCGTGCGCAACATGACGCTGGTGACACGGGACAGCGGCTTTCACGCCGTTTCGGGTGGCAAAGTGAGCCTGTTGGATCCATTCTTGACTAATGGAGATTGACGCTCGGCGCGAAACTTCAGCCCATTTCCGAGTACTGATGCCTTAGGCTGACTGGACAATGGGCTGATGGGCTGACTCCGGGAATCAGCCCGCCTTGGCGCGCACCCAAACCACCAGCGGCGCCAGCCAGCGCGGACGCCAGGTCAGCGTGAAGGCGACGATCAAAGCCGAGCCGGCCAGCGCCATCACCCACACCAGCGCCGCCATCGACGCGTGGTCCACCCGCAGGCAGAGCAGCAGCGCGGCGAGCCAGGCCAGCGCGCCCAGAACGCGCAGCAGGCGCACCGTGCCGGGCGAAGCGGGCTGCGCGCCGCGCACCTGTTCCCAGTGGGGCTCCATCGACAGCGCCAGCCAGGCGGCGCCGGCCACGGTGGCGGCCAAGGCGGCGATCAGTATCAAAGCATTATGCATGGGAGCCTCGCGGGTCGGTGCCGTTGTCGGCGGTGGCGTTCGGGGCGGCGGCCGGCAGGCTGTCCGGCTGTTCGCGCCGGCGCAGCTTGCGCGCGGCCACGACGGCGACGGCGGCGCTGGCCAGCATCGCCAGGTCCAGGCCGGCCACCGGCCAGTAGCCTGCGCCGGCGGTCTTGAGCAGGTGGTCGCCGGTGGTGACGGCGTTCAGCACCACGGCGGACACCGCCAGCGCCGCGATCGCCCAGCATTGCTCGCGCCAGGCCGGTGCGATGCGCGCCTGCAGCACCGGCGCGCTGCGCCAGGCCGCGTGCAGCAGGGTCAGCAGCCAGGCGCCCCAGAACACGTTCTTTTCCCAGTCGCCCCGGTGCGGCAGGTCGGCCGGCAGCAGGCGGTTAGCCACCAGCATGGACAGCGCGGCCACCAGCATGCCGGTGACGGCGGCCGCCGCCAGCGCGTCCACCCAGCGCGCGCCCGCTGCGCCTTGCTTGGCGTGCTGGCGCTTGCGTTTCTCGACGTAGAAGATGAAGCCGGTGGCAATGCAAGCGCAGCCGGACAGGCCCCCCAGCACGTAGAACCAGCGCAGCAGCCAGTGCTCGAAGTGCTGCAGGTGCAGGCCGGTGAGGAACTCGTTGATGCCGGAGGCCACGGTGGGCACCGGGTCTTCGCTGATCACGCGGCCGGCCGCGTTGAAATGCACGGCCTGGCCCACCAGCGCCACCCGGTCGCTGCCGGCGCGGTATATGCTCACGTAGCTGTTGGCGTCGCCGATGTGGTTCACGAACAGGAAGCCCACGGTGCCGGGTATGCCGCGTTCGGCCCAGCGGCGCTTGGCTTCCACCACCATGGCGTCTACCGAGGCCAGCGGCGCTGCCACGCCGGCCGGCGTGAACGGCAGGCCCTTGGCCTTGGCTTCGGCCATGGCGTGCTCCATCGCCTGCGGCTTGAGCATGGTCTCATCCACCGGCAGGTAGATGCCGGCGAAGATCACCAGCCCGGTCAGGGCGAAGATGAAGTGGAAGGGCAGGGCCACCACGCCGGTCAGGTTGTGCAGGTCCAGCACGCTGCGCTGGGTTTGCTTCTTCGGCCGGAAGGTGAACAGCTCGCGGAAGATCTTGCGGTGCATCACTACGCCGCTCACCAGCGCGGCCAGCATGGCCAGCGCCGCCAGGCCGACGATCCAGTAGCCCAGGCCTTTCCATTCAATGTGCAGGCTGTAATGCAACGGGTAGAAGAAGCCGCTGCCGATTTTGAGCTGGTCGTGCGGCAGCACGCTGCCGTTGCGCGGGTCGATGGTGACGTGGCCATGCACGTGCTCGTCCGCGTCAGCCGGGTTGTTGCTCACGCCGAATTCGGCGAACAGCTGCAGCACCGGGTCGCGGTGGGTGGTGTAGGCGCTCCAGCTGCGCGCCGGGCCCACGGCTGGCGCGGCGCCGATGCGGCCGCGCGCCGCGTCGATTTCCTCGTCCTCGGGCTTGATCTGCTGGAAAATCGGCGCCAGCAGCTTGTCGTAGGATGGCATCGGCTGCGGCTCGAAGCGGGTCTGCGGTATCGCCCAACGGTCGATTTCGCGGTCGAACACGGACAAGGTGCCGAAGAAGAAGACGGCCATCAGCACAAAGCCCAGCACCAGGCCGAACCAGGTGTGCAGCCAGGCCATCGACAGGCGGAAAGATTGGAACATGGGGAACTCCGGTAGGGAAGCTTGATTCAGGTTGGCTCAGGCGCGCGCCAGCAGCCAGGCGGCGCCGCTCATGGCGGCGCCGCCGCCCAGCAGTACGGTCCACACGCGCACCAGGCTGGCTGCCGTGTAGGTCCAGCAGAAGCACACCAGGAAGACCAGGAAGGCCAACAGGTAGGCCACCGTGCGGGCTTCGCCGTAAGGCATGCCGGCGGCCAGCAGCAGCGTGATGCCCAGCACCACGCTGCCCCAGACGAAGGCATATGCACCCAGCAAACTGGCGGCCACGCGCGAAACGATGTGGCTGGCGGAATGTTTCATGGCGTTTTCCTGTGGATTAGAAACGGTAGTCCATCGTCAGCAGCACTTTGCGCGGCTGGCCGTAGGTGTAGGGCGCGCCCCACCAGTAGCTGCCCGAGCGGTACTTCTTGTCCGCCAGGTTGGAGACGTTCAGCTGCAGCGACAGGTGCTTGTCGAACGCGTAGCGCGCCATCACGTCGATCAGCGCGTACGCGCCCTGGCCGACCTTCTCGGTCAGGCCGGTGGCCGGATTGGCCGCGCTGGCGGGACGGTCGCCTTCCCAGTTGACGCCGCCGCCGAAGCTCAGGCCGCTCAGCTCGCCCTGCAGGGTGTACTTGGTGAACAGTTTGAGCTGCTTGCGCGCGTGGTCCACCGCCACGTCCACGCCGCCGGCGTCCTTGGCGGAGAAGTGCGTCCAGCCCAGGCTTACGTTCCAGTTGCGCGCCAGGTCGCCGTTCACTTCCATTTCATAGCCCTTCACCGTCACGCCCTGCGCGGTGCGGAAGGCCGGATTGGTGGTGCCCGGCACGAAGAAGCCGACGTCGGCCACCGCGAAGTTGCTTTGCTCGGTGCGGAACACGGCGCCCGAGGCATTCAGCTTGCCGTCCAGGAATTCGCCCTTCAGGCCGGCCTCGTAGCTCTTGCCTTCCAGCGGATCGAGGTAGGCGCCGTTGCGGTCGCGGTTGGTCTGCGGCTTGAACTGGTCGGTGTAGCTGGCGTAGGCCGAAGTCTGCGGGCCCAGGTCATACACCAGGCCGGCGTACGGCGTGAACACGCGCTTGTGCTCGATCCGGTAGGCCGACGCAGTCCACGCGGCCGCTTCCTCGTCGCGCTGCCAATTGCTCACGCGGCCGCCGATGATGGCCTTGAACGCATCGGTGAACTGCAGGCGCGCGGCGGCGTACAGGCCGGACTGCTCGGTGGTGCCGCGCGAACCCTGGTAGCGCGGGCCCATGGCCGGTTCCGGGTAGGAGCCGTCCCAGTTATTGAAATCCGGCAGCGGCGCCATGTCGCCCACCAGGTCGCGGTTGCTCCAGCCTTCCGTCAGGCGGCTGTGCACCACGCCCACGTTGAGCTCGTGGTGGCGGCCGAATAGCTGGAACGGGCCGCCGGCGCTGGCGCTCACTTGGGTTTGCTTCGGATCGGAGATGTAGTGGTAGGGCAGGCCTTGCAGGCCCAGGCCGGTGCTGCGGTCCGGGTCGCCCCATACCCACAGCAGCTTGGAATCCTCGTTCTGGCGGTGGTGGCTGACGTCGGCGCGCAGCGTCCAGCGGTTGGCCAGCGTGTGCTGCAGGTTGATGAAGGCGGTCTGCTCGTGCGTGTCCCACTGGTTCCAGCGGGTGGCGGTGGTTTTCGAGGTGTCCCAGTCGGTGCGCGAACCGTCCGTGTACCAGTAGGGCAGGCCGGCCCACAGCACGCCGTTGCGCTCGTCGCGCTGGTCGCTCAGGCCCACGCTCAGGCGGGTGTTCTTGTCCAGGTCCGCGTCCACCACGCCGTAGAACACTTTGTTGTCCGTGTGCTCCAGGTCGATGAAAGCGTCCTGCTGGCTGATGCCGGCGACAAAGCGGCCGCGCACCGACCCATCCTGGTTCAGCGGCGTGCTCAGGTCCACCGTGCCGGTGCGCTGCTTCCACGAGCCCAGCTGGGCGCTGACGGAACCGCTGAAGACCTTGCTGTCGGCATGCTTGCGCACCAGGTTCACGGCTGCGGAAGGATCGCCCGCGCCGCCCAGCAGGCCGGTCGCGCCGCGCACCACCTCGATGCGGTCGTACATGGCGGTGTTGCCGGTTTCTATGCCGATATTGCCGGTGGCCATGGGGATACCGTCGAACTGGTAGTTGTTGATGTCGAAGCCGCGCGCCGAGACGTTGTTGCGGCCCCGGTCTACCGGCTTGACCGAGATGCCGATGGTGCCGCCCAGCGCGTCGGCCACGGTCATCATGGCCTGGTCTTCGATGCGCTGGCGGGTGACGATGGAGACCGACTGCGGCGTGTCGCGCACCGACAGGTTCAGGCCGGTGGCCGTGCCCATGGCGCCCTTGGTGTAGGAGTTCGATCCCTCGGTGGCGTCCGTCAGGCTGGAGCCTTGCACCACCACCTGGGGCAGCACGGCGTCGGCGGCGGTAGCGGTACCAGCTTGCGGCTGGTCTTCCGCCTGGGCTTGCATGGCGCACAACGCGAGTGAAACTGCCAGCGCCAGGCGGCGGGGAGCGGGGGATGTCATGGGGATGTCGGCCTCTAAATGAGAATGCAAATGAGAATTGTTCGCAATATTATATGGCGAAGATGCTCAATTTGCAAAAAGAATGCCGTCGCCCTCGGGACAGTGCGGTTTATCTGCCTTTTCGAAACTCCACCCGGGCGCCATGCCTCCCCAGCGCTTGCGCCAAGCCGGAAGGATCGGTCACGCGGCCGATGCTGGAATACGCGTAGGGAGAGGGGAACGATTTATAGAAGACGACCATGGTCTTCGCACCGTACAGCATGAGGTCGCCATTGCGTATCGTTCCCGGACTGCTGGCGTTGGCGGGCAGCGCCATTGTCAGATCCGCGTGCTTCTCGTTCCCGTTGAGTTCCGCCATCTCCAGTGTCAGCGGCAGCATCCCGGCAAATGCGCGCCCGGTCGCGTTCTCGGCCAGGGTGACGGCGAAGCGGCGTTCGCCGACGGCCATCCAGATCTGCGATTCCTCCACGGCGGTGCTGGCAGTGTTGGCGGCATGTGCCGGCTGCGGGCGCGAGGCCAGGAATGTGAGGAAGGCCGCCAGCAGCAGCATGGCTGCGCTCGCGATAAAAGTGCTTCGGTATCCGGCCCTGTCGAACAACAAGCCGCCGAGGGTGGAGCCCGATGCGATGGCGAGCTGCACAACGGCCACCATCAGCCCGCCGCCAGCTTCTGCATCCCGTGGCAGCGTTTTCGCCAGCCAGGACCACCAGCCGACCGGCGCAGCGGTCGCAACGGCGCCCCAGACGCCCAGCAGTGCAGCCACCGCGGCGACCCGGCCGCCAAAGACGGTGAGCGCCACGGCGATCAAGGCCATCACGATGGGAATCACCGCCAGCGTCCAGTAGAAATTCCACTGCAGGATGTTGCCAATGACGGAAGTTCCGACAAAGCCGCCAACCCCGATCGCCAGCAGGATGAGCGACAGCGTGGATACGTCCACGTGCGTCACCGTTTCCAGGAATGGGCGCAAATAGGTGAACAAGGCAAACTGTCCCATGAAGAACGCGGTAACGGCCAGCATCCCCCAGGCCACCGATGGATTCCGGAGCAGTTTGAATACATTGCGGGAGCCCGCCGCGCCAGCCTGGGGCTGCATTGAGGGCAGGCTGCTCCATTGCCACACAAAGGCAATCAAGGCCACAGGCACCAGGCAGAAGAATGCGCCTCGCCATCCAATCACTGCACCCAGGTAACTGCCCAGGGGCGCCGCAACCACGGTCGCCAGCGCGTTGCCGCCATTGAAGATGGCCAGGGCGCGCGGCACGTGGTGAGATGGCACCAGGCGCATCGCGGTCGCCGCTGACAGGGACCAGAAGCCGCCGACTACCACGCCGATCAGGGCGCGGCCAGCCATGTAGAGCAGGTAATTCGGCGCCATTGCGACAACGGCCCCGGAGATGGCCATCAGCGCAGTCAGCCCCAACAAGAGGGTCTTGCGGTCCATGCTGCCCGCCACTGCCGAAATCGACAGGCTGGTGAGGACCGCGAATGCGCCGGAGATGGCAATCCCTTGTCCTGCCCAGCCTTCACTGACCAGGAGATCGCTGGCTATCGGCGTCAACAGGCTGACCGGCATGAACTCCGATGCGATCAGCGTGAAAACGCACAGCGCCATGGCAAAGACACCGCCCCACATGGCCGGTCGTGCGCCGGCGAATTCCACGTGGCGCTGTGGCGCCGCCTCGGCAAGGGCTGTATCTTGTATGGTCATGTCTGTTTCTCCGGTGTTCGTTGAGAATGAGTCCGGGCCTCATTCGTTCAGCGACATCCTACGTTGCGGTCAAAGCGCCAACACGCAGGAAAACGGAAAAGGTATATGTGTAGTAGCCATGAATGTTCTGTATATTCATGTCTAAAATCGCACATTGCCCGGGGATAGGTTTATGGCCAGAGACAATATTATTGATATTCTTATATTTTTCGAAGTCGCCCGCGAGCGCAGTTTTACGCGAGCAGCAATCAAGCTTGGCATGTCTCAATCCACTCTCAGCCACATTGTTCGCGACCTGGAAGCCCGCCTGGGTGTGCGCCTGCTGAACCGTACGACGAGGAGTGTTTCTCCGACTGATGCGGGTGAGCGCCTGCTGAAAAATGTTGCGCCGCGGCTTGATGAGGTCCAGGCTGAAATCGCTGCCGTCAGCGACTTGAACGGCAAGCCGGTGGGCACTGTGCGCATCACCGCCATCGACCATATTATCGACACGCTGCTGTGGCCCAGGCTGGCGCCGGTGTTGCCGGACTATCCAGACCTGAACGTCGAGATCCACTCGGACTACAAGCTGATCGATATCGCGGCGGACCGCTATGACATCGGCGTGCGCTACGGCGACCAGGTGGAGCAGGACATGATCGCAGTCCGGCTCACACCCGACATTCCCACCATGATCGTCGGTTCGCCCGGCTACTTCTCCCGGCACTCCCGGCCAGCCACCCTGCAAGATCTCATGAAGCACAACTGCATCACCTTGCGGCTGGCGGGCAGTGGCGGCATCTACGCGTGGGAACTGAAGCATGGCGGCCGCAGCGTCGAGGCCAGGGTAAGCGGCCAGGCCCTATTCACCAGCGCCTTGCCCATGGTGAAAGCTGCCCTGAGCGGCAACGGACTGGCATTCGTGACTGAGGATCTGGCGGCTGAGCATGTGCGTGAAGGCCGGCTAGTCAGCGTCATGCAAGACTGGTGCGGAACGTTCCCGGGTCTCCACGCGTACTACCCCAGCCGCCGCCATGAATCAAGGGCGCTGCGAATTGTTGTCGAAGCCATTCGGCACAAGGACTCAGCCAGGCCTTAGCTTCCGCCGGAACCCACCGGTGGATGCTGAAACTGCAGGATAACTCAATGTACTGCGTGCAGCTTGACCGCCGGCCCTTCATCGCGCCCGCCCCAGGCCGCGATGGCGGCGGCCATGGCGATGGCGAACGCGCCGCCCACCACCATGGCGCTGGCCACGCCCAGGTGGTCCACCGCCATGCCGCCCACCAGCGCGCCGCTCGCCAGCGACACCTGCGCCGTGGCGACAAACACGGCGCCGCCGCTTTCCATGGCGTCCGGCGCGGCCCGGAACATCCAGGTCTGCACCGAGATCGGCATCATGCCGAACGCCAGCCCCCAGGTGATGATGAGCGCGGTGGCGCCCCAGATGGTGGTGCCCAGCAGCGGCAGCAGCGCGGCCGAAATCCCCATCACCAGCCCGGTTGCGATCAGCGAATTGCGCACGCTGCGCGCCACGGCCCAGCCGCCGATGATGTTGCCGACAAAGCCGGCCGCGCCGTAGGTGAGTAGCAGCGCGCTGGTGGCCTTGGCGCTCAGTCCGCTGATCTGGGTCAGGAACGGCGTCACATAGGTGTAGGCGGCGAACTGGCCGATGAACACCAGCAGCGTGGCCAGCATGCCCAGGCGGCCTTTTTTCACGCGCAGCAGCGCCGGCAGGTGGGCGAAGGTGGTGGCCTTGTCGGTGGGCAGGCGCGGCAGCAGGAGCAACTGCATCAGGAACACCAGCACGGACACGCCGCCCGCCGCCGCGAACGCCATGCGCCAGCCCAGCACTTCGCCGATCAGCGCGCCGGCCGGCACGCCGGCCACGGTACCTAGCGAAATGCCGGCGAAAATGATGGCGGTGGCGCGGGTGGCGAACGCCGCCGGCACCAGGCGGCCGCCCAGCGCGCCGCCTATGGCCCAGAAGCCGCCCACGCCGATGCCGAGCAGCGCCCGGCCCAGCAGTATCACCGGCAGCGAGTCCGACACGGCCACGATCAGGTTGGAGATGGCCAGCAGGGCGGTCAGGCCCAGGATCACGTGGCGGCGGTCGCTCTTGCCCACGCCGACGGTGACGAGGATGGCGGCGAACGCGGCCACCACGCCCGGTATGGTGACCATCATGCCGGCGACGCCTTCGGTCACGCCCAACTCGGCGGCGATGGCGGGCAGCAGGCCCACCGGCAGGAACTCGGTGGTCACCAGCGCGAAGGAGCCCACCGCGACGGACAGCACCGCCAGCCACGCGGAGCGGGGCGGCGGGCTGGAAAGAGTTGAAATGGGCGCGTCGTCGGCGGGCGCGGGGAGGGCGTTTGATTTGTTTTGCATGGGTATCCTTATGACCTGTGCAGTAAAAATGCTTGAGTTTTTTACTGATCAGTTCATAATCGACGCCAGCACCATTTTTGTCAATAAATTTTTAACCGATCGGTATGAAAGATAGTTCCGCCACCGCCCGCAAGACCGGCCGTCCGCGCACCTTCGACGAGGACGCGGCGCTGGAGCAGGCCATGAAAGTGTTCTGGGAGAAGGGCTTTGAGGGCAGTTCGCTGCAGGACCTGACCGACGCCATGGGCATGAACCGGCCCAGCCTGTACGCCATCTTCGGCAACAAGGAGAACCTGTTCCGCATGGCGGTGGAGCGCTACAGCGCGGGCCATGAGCCGGAAACCATCGCCGCGCTGATGGAGCCGACCGCGCGCGCGGTGGTGGAGCATTTGCTGCGCGCGGCGGCGGACGCGCAAACCGAGGACGGCAAGCCGCACGGCTGCCTGGTCATCAACGGCGCGCTGGCCTGCGGGGAAGAGGCGCTGCCGGTGCGGCAGTCGCTGGCCGAGCGCCGCGCGCAGAAGGAGGACAAGCTGCGCCAGCGCTTCGAACGCGCCAGGCGTGAAGGCGACCTGCCGGCCGATACCTGCGCGCTGCAGCTGGCGCGCTATGTGATGACGGTATCGCACGGTATGGCGGTGCAGGCCATGGACGGCGCCACCCGCCAGCAGCTGCACCAGGTGGTGGACCAGGTGCTGCGTTCCTGGCCGGCATGATGCGCCTCGTAGTGCGCCGTTGTTCTTTTCGCTCAAATAATTGATTGGTCTAGCCAATTTTGTAATTGGTCTTGCCGCTGTCCGCGCCCAGGGCTACCATGTCCCCGGCACTATTGCCTGGAAAATGACAAGTAAGGGGACACAGCATGGACGAAAAAGGTTTCGGACCGATGGACCGGCGTACCGTATTGAAGGCGGCGGGCGCCGCCGGCCTGGCGCTGGCGGCAGGCGCCAATAGCGTCTTCGCGGCCGAGGCGCGCAAGCGCTACGCCGTGGTGGGCGTGGGCTCGCGGGCGCGCATGTTCACCGGCGCCATCACCGGCACCTACAAGGACCGCAACGAGATCGTGGCCATCTGCGACCGCAATCCCGGCCGCGCGGCGCTGGCCGTCAGGAAGATCACCGCCACCGGCACCGGCGCGCCCAAGGCATACGCACCGGACGACTTCGAGCGCATGATCCGCGAAACCAGGCCGCAGTTCGTCATCGTCACCACCACCGACGCCAGCCACGACGACTACATCGTGCGCGCGCTGGACGCCGGCTGCGACGTCATCACTGAAAAGCCGATGACCACCACCGCAGAAAAGGCCCAGCGCATCCTGGACGCGGTCAAGCGCAGCGGGCGCCACATCCGCGTCACCTTCAACTACCGCTACTCGCCGCCGCGCACCCAGGTCAAGGACCTGCTGATGAGCGGCGAGATCGGCGACGTGCTGTCGGTGGACTTCACCTGGCTGCTCAACACCAAGCACGGCGCCGACTACTTCCGCCGCTGGCACAGCGACAAGGCCAATTCCGGCGGCCTGATGGTGCACAAGTCCACCCACCATTTCGACCTGGTGAACTGGTGGCTGGGCGCGCAGCCGGAAACCGTGCACGCCTTCGGCTCGCGCCAGTTCTACACCCCGGTGATGGCCAAGCGCATGGGCCTGCAGGGCGCGCACCAGCGCTGCCTGACCTGCACCGAAAAGGCCAAGTGCAGTTTCTACTTCGACCTGGCGGCGGACCCCGGCCTGAAGGAACTCTACCTGGATAATGAGAAGCACGACGGCTACTACCGCGACCAGTGCGTATGGCGTCCCGAGATCAACATCGAGGACACCATGAACGTGATGGTCCGCTATGACAACGGCGCGCAGCTGAACTACGCTTTGTCGGCCTACGATGCGTGGGAGGGCTACCACATTGCCTTCAACGGCACCAAGGGCCGCATCGAGCACCGCATCGTGGAATCGGCCGGGGTGGCGGGGGCCAGCGAGATCCAGAGCAAGAGCAACAACGTGCAGACGCGCGTGATCCCGCTGCGCGGCAACGCGCGCGAGATCGAGCCCTGGACCGGCACCGGCGGCCATGGCGGCGGCGACGACGCCATGCTCAAGGAGATCTTCGGCGACGCGCCGGCCGACAAATACAAGCGCGTGTCCGACGAGCGCGCCGGAGCCTATTCCATCCTGGTGGGCGTGGCCGCGAACCGGTGTTTCGAAACCGGGACCTCGGTGCGCATCGCCGACATGGTCACCGGACTGACGCCGCCGGAGCGCGCCCCCATGCCGGACCGCGCCGGCCCGGTGCCGATGCCGGTGCGCGTGAAGATGCCCTAAGCTGCCCTGATTCATTGAAAAGGCTGGCTGCGGTCTTGCATTTTATGTGGATAAATTGCAACGTCGTAGCCAGTCTGGTCTGAACTGTGAGGTTTTTCTTGTTAAGGTGGTCTAACCAATTTACTATCTGGCTATACCAAATAAAAGATTGATCGAGCCACTTTCGATTGCACACCTTAAGGAGGAGACCCCCCATGAAGCAAACAGCCAAACCGAATTTACAACGCGCAGCGCTGGCGGCTGCCGTCAGCCTGGCCGTGCTGCAGATGGCCGCCCAGGCCCAGGCCCAGACCGCGCCGGCGGGCGAGCAGCAAGTGCAGGCCGTGGTCGTCACCGGTTCGCTGATCCGCCGCGTGGCCGATGAAGGCGCCACCCCGCTGACCACCATCAAGGCCACCGAGCTGGAAGCGCGCGGCCACACCGAGCTGAAAGACCTGGTGCTGGAACAGCCGCAGTCGCTGTCCCTGGGCACCAACTCCGGCGCCGCCGGCCCCGTGACCAATCTGCGCGGCCTGGGCCCGATGCGCACCCTGTCGCTGCTGAACGGCCGCCGCCTGGCCAACGAGCCGCTGCAGGACCAGTACGTATCCGTCAACGTGATGCCGCGCATGGCGCTGGACCGCGTGGAAACCCTGAGCGGCGGCGCCGCCTCGATCTACGGCGCGGACGCCATCGGCGGCGTGCAGAACTACTGGACCAAGCGCGGCTACCAGGGCGCCTCCGTCAAGGCCGAATACGCCACCCCGGAAATGAGCGGCGGCGGCGACACCAAGAGCATCGGCGCCATCTTCGGCTACGGCAACCTGAACAAGGACGGCTTCAACGCCTACATCGCCGTCGACCACCAGAAGAAGACCGCGCTGTTCCAGGCCGACCGCCCGGAGCAGCACGATCCGGCCATCCTGCGCACGCTGGGCCTGGGCCTGCTGCCGGACGCGCGCAATCCCAGCCCGATCGCCAACTTCGGTTTCACCCGCGCCGCCAACTCGAACTACAACCCGGCTTTCGCCACCGGCTGTGCCTCGCCGTACGCGCTGCCCACGCTGGGCAACGCCAGCGCCAACACGCCGCCGGTGTATGCGCCGGGCTGCTTCCGCAATCCGCTGTACTGGAACGCCGTCACCGACGGCAGCGAGATCACCAACGTGGCCGCGCGCGCCAGCTGGAACTTGGCCGGCGGCCACCGCATTGACCTGGATGTCCTGCACAGCAATTTCACCGTGCAGAAATACCGCGGCATGCAGGTGCCGGGAGCCACGCAGCCGTTCACCACCTATTCGCTGCCGTCCACCAGCCGCTTCTATCCGGGCAAGGGCATCACGCCGGCCGTACAGGTGGTGGGCAGCAACACCGGCTCCAACACGCCGGCCATGTTCATCGACAGCACCAAGACGCCGGGCACGGTCAGCAACCTGAACCTGAACAATCGCACCGTCTTCTTCCAGTGGGGCCCTGCGGAGCTGGGACCTGCCTACCGCAACGACGAGCAGACCAACAACCGCATCGTGCTGTCGGCCGAGGGCGAAGTGCTGGGCTGGGACTACCGCGCAGGCTTGAACTACGGCGCCTCCGAGCGCGACACCCGCGTGGGCGAAGGCTACATCCTGTACAGCAAAGCGCAGGAAGGCTTCGACAAGGGCATCCTGAATCCGTTCGGCCTGCAGGACGAAGCCGGCGCGCAATACCTGCGCGACATCCAGGCCAATGACTACACCTACCGCCTGAACAAGGCCTACAACAAGAGCGTGGACGTGACGTTCTCGCGCGCCCTGATGGCGCTGGGCGGCGGCGACCTGACGCTGGCGGTGTCCGGCGAATTGCGCCGCGACTCGGCCCGCACCTTCAATGCGCCGCTGGACTACGTGCTGAAGAAGGCCGACGGCAGCTACAACATCGACGCATCCGGCAACGTGGTGCAGTCGGACCTGGTGGGCGAAACCCCGCAGGGCGTGGCGAAGAAACTGCAGCGCGACATTTCCTCGCTGGTGATGGAGGTCGATGCGCCGCTGACGTCCAGCTTCCTGCTGAACGGCTCCGTGCGCGCCGACCACTACGACGATCTGAAGCAAACCACGGTCAATCCGAAGCTGGCCGCGCGCTGGCAGCCGATCCAGTCGCTGGTGCTGCGCAGCTCCCTGTCGACGGGTTTCCGCGCTCCGTCCATCATGGACATCCAGAATCCAACGCCGGAAGTGCGCACCCAGGTGATGGACGATCCGGTCCTGTGCCCAAGCTCGCAGCCGACGGTGGCCGGCACCGGTACGCCACGGCCCGGCTACACCGCAGACCAGGTCTGCAACGTGACCACCAACTACTGGACCAAGACGCCGAACAACTCCTTCCTCAAACCTGAGAAATCGCGCGGCTTCTCCTTCGGCGGCGCTTACGAGCCGATCAAGGACCTGGCGCTGACGGTGGACTACTGGGGCCTGAAGCTGAAGGACGTGCTGGGCGCGCTGACCATCGCCGAAGTGCAGCAGAACCCGACCAAGTACGCCGAGTACATCATTCGCGGTTCGAACGGCGTGATCGACCACATCGTGGCCAGCCAGGCCAACCGCGGCCAGTCGCGCATCCGCGGCGCGGACGTGTCGGCCAGCTACCGCTTCCCGGCCACCAGCATCGGCACCTTCAACGCGAAGATCGACGCCACCTGGTATCACAAGTATGAGTTCCAGAGCGAGAAGGACGGCGCATGGCTGTCGAACGTCGGTATCATCACCAACGACGGCCGCTTCGGCGGTGCGGGTCCGAACTCCGGCCTGGCCGGCATGCCGCAGATCAACCCGCGCTGGAAGTACACTGCGGCGTTGACCTACAACACCGGCGACTGGAGCAGCACGCTGTCGCAGCGCTTCCAGACCGGCCTGAACGACATGACGCCGCGTGCCGGCTCCTCGCTGACCACGGTGGATTCGTACAGCCAGTACAACCTGAACGTACGCTACAAGGGCTTCAAGAACACCACCGTCAGCCTGGGCGTGAACAACCTGACCAACGAATGGCCGCCGCTCACGTCCAACAGCATCTACAGCGGCGGCTACGTGACCAGCATGGCCGACATGATGGGCCGCGTGTATCGCCTGTCGGTTGAATACAAGTTCTAAGGAACTTGCATGAAGGGCGCGGCTCCGCATTGCGGAGCCGCGCTTGTTTGCATTTGGTATTTGGTTTGCATTCGGTTTGCATTTGCCGCCTTGCCGGCGCGCATACACAGGAGGCAGCATTCCATCATGACGCACCGTAGTTTCGCCGGTATCGCTGGTATCGCATTCATTCTCGCGCTGGCGGCCGGTGCGCCGGCCCGCTCCGCCAACCCGATCGACCGCCAGGCGCTGGCCGCGCGGCACTCGCCGCACCTGACGGCAATCGACATCATGGCCCCGCTCAGCGTGGGCAACGGCCGCTTCTGCTTCACGGCCGACGTCACCGGCCTGCAAACGCTCCCGGACCACTACCGCGCCGGCGGCACGCCGCTGGAAACGCAGGCGCGCTGGTCCTGGCACGAGAACGCCAACCCCAATGGCTACAAGCTGTCCGACGCCAACCGCGACTACACCGCCCACGGCCGCACGCAAGGCTATCCCACCAGGTCCACCACGCCGGCCGGTATATGGCTGCGCGAAAATCCGCACATCCAGCCGCTGCCGCAGATCGGCTTTGTGCTGGCCGGGGAGGGCGCGCGTGCGCTGACGGCTGCCGACGTGAGCGCCGTGGACCAGCGGCTGGACCTGTGGCGCGGCCAGCTGGAAAGCCGCGTCAAGCTGCTGGGCCAGCCGGCCCGCGTGCGCAGCACCGTCAGCCCGGACAGCGACACGCTGGCGCTGCGCATCGAAACGCCGCTGTTTGCGCAGGGCCGGGGCCAGGGCCGCATGGCCGTGCGCATCGCGCTGCCGCTGGGCTACAACCTGGCCGCCGCCAGGCACAACCCGCCGCTCGACTGGTCGCAGCCCGATGCACACCGGACCACCGTGCTGGCGCAAAGCGCGCGCACGCTGTCGGTAGAGCACAGCCGCGACGCATCGCGCTACGCCATGACGCTGGCCGCCAGCGCGCCGCTCATCATCAGACGCAGTGGCCCGCACACTTTCGACATCACCCCCGCATCCGGCCGCGTGATGGAGCTGACGCTGACCTTCACCCAGCGCAGCCCAACGCCGTCCGCCGCGCCCGATGCCGGCCTCGCTGCCGCTTCCGGCGCCGCCGACCCTGCCGCGTATATCGCCGCCAAGCTGCCCGCCGCGCCGTCTGCCGAAGCAATCTTCGCCCGCAGCGCCGCCCACTGGCGCGGCTACTGGCAATCCGGCGCCGCCGTCGACTTTACCGGCAGCACCGACCCGCGCGCGCACGAACTGGAGCGCCGCGTGGTCCTGTCCCAATACCTGGCCGCCATCCAGCTCGGCGACGAGCTGCCCGCCCAGGAAAGCGGCCTCACCACCGCCACCTGGTTCGGCAAGCATCACACCGAAATGGTCTGGTGGCACACCGCCCACTTCGCCCTGTGGGGCCGCCCGGCCTACACCGCCCGCACGCTCTCCTGGTTCCAGCGCACCTTGCCCTCCGCCCGCGCCGTGGCTGCGGAGCGCGGCCTGCAAGGCGCCCGCTGGATGAAAATGACTGGCCCCGAAGGCCGCGAAAGCCCCGGCGGCAATCCCCTGATCGCCTGGAACCAGCCGCACCCCATTCACCTGGCCGAGCTGCTGTACCGCGCCGACCCCACGCCCGCCACGGTGGCCCGCTACGCCGAACTGGTATCCGAAACCGCGCACGCCATGGCCTCCATGCTGCACTGGGACGCCAGGCGCCAGCGCTACGTCCTTGGCCCGCCGCTATGGATAGCGCAGGAAATCTACGACCAGTCCACCAGCATGAACCCCGCCTATGAGCTGAGCTACTGGGCCTGGGGCCTGGAAAAAGCGCAGCAATGGCGCGAGCGCGCCGGCCTGCCGCGCGACCCGGACTGGGAGCACAAGCGCACCCACCTGTCCGCGCTGCCGCAGAAGGACGGGAAATACGTCGCCGTCGAATCCCACCCGGATACCTGGGACAACGTCGACAGCCGCCATGACCATCCATCGTTCCTGATGGCGCTCGGCCAGCTGCCCGGCGACGGCGTGGACCGCGACACCATGCGCCGCACGCTGGACGCCGTGCTGGAACACTGGGACTGGGCCACCAAGATCTGGGGCTGGGACTACCCGATGATCGCCATGACCGCCGCCCGCCTGGGCGCCACCGGGCAGGCCGTCGGCGTGCTGCTGAAATCGGACGGTCCCAACAACAGCTACACGCAAGCGGGCCACAACCCCAACAAAGGCTTGCCCGTTTACCTGCCGGGCAACGGCGCGCTGCTGGCCGCCGTCGCCATGATGGCCGGCGGCTGGGAATGCGCCCCCGAGCGCGCCGCCCCCGGCTTCCCTGCCGAAGGCTGGACCGTGCGCGCCGAAGGCTTCAGGAGATTGCCGTGAACAGATATTCGATCTTTACCCTTGCTGCGTTTAACCCGGCCCCGCCGCGCCGCATGGCCCGCCTCGCGGCGCGCTTCATGGCCGTCCTTGCAGCCGTCCTTGCGCTCGGCCTCCCGCTTTGCCTCGTTTCCGCCCGCGCCGTGGCGCAGCCTCCGCAGGCCGCTGCGGCGCCGGTCACCGTGGAACGCTGGGGCAGCACCGAGATCACGCTGCCAGGCCCCGGCACCGGCAATCCCTTCATGGAAGTCGACTTCTCCGCCACCTTCAGCCAGGGCGCGCGCAAGCTCACCGTTCCCGGCTTCTACGACGGCGGCGGCCAGTACAAAGTCCGCTTCATGCCCGACACGGTGGGAGTCTGGGTATATGAAACTCACAGCAACCGCCCCGAACTGCGCGGCCGCAAAGGCCAGCTCACCGCTGTTGCGCCCTCGGCCGGCAACCACGGCCCGGTGCGCGTGCACAACGTCCGCCACTTCGCCTACGCGGACGGCACGCCGTTCTGGCAAGTGGGCACCACCAGCTACGCCTGGGCGCACCAGACCGACGCGCTGGAACAGCAGACGCTGAAGACGCTGGCCGGCGCGCCGTTCAACAAGCTGCGCATGGCCATTTTCCCCAACCACGACGACAAGAGCGAAGCGCCGCGCTTCCCCTTCGCCGGCCAGCCACCCAAGGCCTGGGACTTCACGCGCTTCAACCCCGAATTCTTCCGGCACCTTGAGCAGCGCGTCGGCCAGCTGCGCGACATCGGCGTCGAGGCGGACCTGATCTTGTTCCACCCCTACGACAAGGGCTACTGGGGCTTCGACCGCATGCCGGCCGAGGTGAATGAGCGCTACCTGCGCTACGTGGTGGCGCGGCTGAGTTCCTACCGCAACGTGTGGTGGTCCATGGCCAACGAGTTCGACTTCCTCAAAGAGAAGAGCATGCCGGAGTGGGACAGCTATTTCCAGATCGTGCAGGCCAGCGACCCATACCAGCACCTGCGCTCCATCCACAACGCCTTCGTGTTCTACAACCACACCAAGCCGTGGGTGACGCATGTGAGTGTGCAAAGCGGCGCCATCGCGGAAGACTTCGAGCGCGCCGTGCTGCTGCGCGACGTCTACAACAAGCCGGTGGTGTACGACGAGGTCAAATACGAAGGCAACTTCCCGCGCCGCTGGGGCCAGCTCAAGCCGGAGGAGATGGTGCTGCGCTTCTGGATGGGCGCCATCGCCGGTACCTACGTGGGCCACAGTGAAAGCTATGAAGACCCGAACGGCATGATGTGGCTGGCCAAGGGCGGCGTCTTCAAGGGAACAAGCCCGCCGCGCCTGGCCTTCTTCCGCAAGATCCTCAGCGAGAGTCCGCGCGAGGGGCTGGAGCCGATCGACAAGTGGCAGGGCAATCCCTTCGCTGGCAAGCACGCGGAGTACTACCTGGGCTACTTCGGCCTTGGCGCGCCGAAGAGCTGGCCGTTCGTGCTGTTCAAGACCGGCCTGCAGGACGGTATGAAGTTCCGGGCCGAAGTCATCGACACATGGAACATGACAGTCACGCCGGTGGACGGCACCTTCGAGATCGTCAAACGCGACAACTACTATTTCGCCGACAGGAACGGCCGCAGCATCGCGCTGCCCGGCCGGCCTTACATGGCGCTGCGCATTGTGAGGGTACCGGAATGATGAATGTGAAAAAGCCGCGCCCGGCACGCCTCCCGCGCGCCGTCGCCACCGCCTTCGCGGCCACCTTCGCCACTGCTGCATTGCTGGCCCTCGGCGCGGCGCCGACGGCGGCGCGGGCCGAAATCGTTGGCCATATGCAGCCGCCGGAGGCGCTGAGCGAGGCGCGCATCGCCAGCCTGGCGCCGGCGGAGCAGGGCGCCTGGCTGGACTACCTGGCCCGCTCGCGCGCGTTGATGGCCGCAGACAAAGCCGCGCTGGCAGCCGAGCGCGGAAATGCGGCCGCCGCCTTGCCGGCCGCGCCGCCGCGCAACACCCGCTCCGACGGCGGCATGCCGCTGAACCGTCCCGCCGCCTGGTACGGCAGCGCCGAGGCGCGCGGCATCGCCGCCAACATCGTCAGCTTCCAGACGCCTGCCGGCGGGTGGGGCAAGAACGCCGACCGCGCCGCCGCCCCGCGCCAGCGCGGCCAGCACTACGTGGTCGACGACGTCTATTCCGGCACGCCGTCCCGCAGCGACGCCTGGAGCTATGTCGGCACCATCGACAACAACGCCACCACCTCCGAACTGCGCTTCCTGGCCCGCGTGCAGGCGCAGGCGCCCGGCCCGGAAGGCAACGCCTACCGCGAGTCCTTCCTCAAAGGCCTGCGCTACCTGCTCAACGCCCAATACCCGAACGGCGGCTATCCCCAGGTCTACCCGCTGCAAGGCGGCTACCACGACGCCATCACCTTCAACGACAACGCCATGAGCAGCCTGGTGCTGTTGCTGGCCGAGGTGGCGGACGGGAAGGGCGATTACGCCTTCGTCCCTGCCGCCGTGGCAGGCGAGGCGCGCGCCGCCAACGCCAGGACAGTGCAACTGATCGTGGCCACCCAGCTGATGTCCGGCGGCGTGCGCAGCGGCTGGTGCCAGCAGTACGACGCGCTTACCGTGGCCCCGGTCGGCGCGCGCAACTTCGAACCGATAGCGCTGGCCAGCGGCGAAAGCGCAAGCCTCATGACGCTGCTCATGCGCCTGCCCGACCCGGCGCCGGACACCGTGGCGGCCGTGCGCGCCACCGCCGCCTGGCTGCAGCGCGCCGCACTGCGCGACGTGGAATGGACCGGCAAGGAGCCGGGCATTGGCCGCAAGCTGGCAGCCAAACCCGGCGCAGGCCCGCTGTGGTCGCGCTTTTACGACATCGCCACCATGAAGCCCGTGTTCGGCGACCGCGACCGCAGCATCCACGACGACGTCAACGCCATCAGCCTCGAACGCCGCAATGGCTACGCGTGGTTCAGCAACGGCCCGGCCAAGGCGCTGGAGGCGTACAACAGCTGGCCGCACCGTTAGGCGGGGCAGCGGCGCTGAAGCCTGCAGTATCCGAAAATAGAGGAGTTTGCCGAGTCAACCCGTGCTGCCGCTCGGTTATGATGGCCGCCTATTGGCATATCGAGATACTTGGCAAGGGAAAGCGGCATGAGCGACATACTGATGAAATGGCACGGCAGCCGCCTGGCTGCGCCTTTTGCGCGTGCGCTGGGTTTGCCCAAGCCGGTGGCGCTGGCGCGCGCGGCCGGCGGCTATGAGGCGCGGCCGTTCGAAGGCAAGAGCGCGTGGCTGTGCGCGGCCGGCGGCGGTTACGCGGCAGCCGCGCTGCGCAGCGCGCTGGAGGAAGCCGGCGCCAGCGTGCCGGCGGCGCCGCCGGACGGCGAAGGCCAGCAGGCCGGCATCGTGGTGATGGACGCCACCGGCTGCCGCACCCCGGCCGATTACCGCGCGCTGTACGACGCCTTTCATCCCATCATGCGCCGCATCACCCGCAACGGCAGGGTGCTGGTCGTCGCGCCGCTGCATGAAGCCGGCGGCGACCCGGTGCAGGCGGCCGTGGCGCGCGGCATCGAAGGCTTCGCCCGCTCGCTGGGCAAGGAACTCGGGCGCAAGGGCATCTGCGTGAACACCGCCTATGTCGCCGCCGGCGCCACGGACAGGCTGGCGGGCGTGGTGCGCTTCTTCTGCGGCGCGCAAGCCACCTATGTATCCGGGCAGGCCGTACGCGTCACCGCGCGGGTTGCCGCGCCACCGCCTCCCGCCGGCGCTGCCTCCGCTGCCTCCGCTGCCCCCGCTGCGCCGCCGCAGGCGCAAGTGCTGGCGGGCAAGACCGCGCTGGTGACCGGCGGCGCGCGCGGCATCGGCAAGGCTATCGTGGAGCGCCTGTCGCAGGAGGGCGCGCGCGTGATCTGCCTGGACGTGGCGGGCGCCGCCGAGGAGCTGCGCAGCACCTGCGCGCAGTTCGGCGCCATTCCGCTGACGCTGGACATCACCGCGCCCGGCGCGCCGGCCCAGCTGGCGGAATTCCTGCGCAGCGAGGGCGGAGGCCTGGACATCCTGGTGCATAACGCCGGCGTAACGCGCGACCGCACGCTGTCGAACATGCAGCCGCAGGACTGGGACCTGGTGGTGAACATCAACTTCGCCGCCATCGTCGCCATCGACAGCGAGCTGCTTGCACGCGGGCTGCTGCGCGACCAGGGACGCATCGTGTACCTGTCGTCCATCAGCGGCGTGGCCGGCAATTTCGGCCAGACCAACTACGCCGCCACCAAGGCGGCGCTGATCGGCTACGCGGCGGCGCAGGCGCCCTTGCTGGCGCCGCGCGGCATCTGCGTCAACGCCATCGCACCGGGCTTCATCGAAACCGCCATGACGGCCAAGCTGCCGTTCTTCACGCGTGAAGTGGGCAGCCGCCTGAACGCGCTGATGCAGGCCGGCCAGCCGAGGGACGCGGCCGAGCTGGTGGCCTTCCTCAGCAGCCCCGGCGCCTGCGGCGTCAGCGGCGAGACGATACGGGTCTGTGGCCAAGGCATGATGGGGGCTTGAGACCGTGGCGGAGCTAGTCCTTTTTTCGCTTTTGCTATACGATTTTCGGTATTGATCTGTAAAGCTTTTCAAGTTGATACTGGGTGCCCGATCATCCATATTCCGACTGCCATGCGTCTGTTTCCTCGCGTGTTACCCCACCTGCTGCTCGCCGCCGGCGTGGGCATGAGTATGTCCGCCCATGCCGCCGAACGCACTTCCTTCAATGCCGGCTGGCGCTTCATGAAGGGCGAGCCGGCCGGCGCCCCCGGCGCCGGCGCGGCCGTGGCGCTGGACGACGCCGGCTGGCGCAAGCTGGACCTGCCGCACGATTTCGGCATCGAAGGTCCGTTCAAGCAGGAGTACGAGGGCGAGACCGGCAAGCTGCCATGGTGGGGCGTGGCCTGGTACCGCAAGACGTTCACCGCGCCGGCGGGCGACGCCGGCCGCCAGGTCTATCTCGATATCGACGGCGCCATGTCGCACGCCACGGTCTGGCTCAACGGCCAGCAGGTGGGCGGCTGGCCTTACGGCTACAGCTCCTTCCGCGTCGACCTGAGCAAGCACCTCAAGCCGGGCGCCGAGAACGTGCTGGCGGTGCGCGTCGACAACCCTCCCGAGTCCTCGCGCTGGTATCCGGGCGGCGGCATCTACCGCAACGTGTGGCTGGTGAAGGCCGCGCCGGTGCACGTGGCGCACAACGGCACCTTCGTCACCACCCCCATCGTCAAGGCCGATGCCGCCACGGTGGACGTGCAGGTGACACTGGAGAACAACGGCGGCGCCACCGCCGCCCAGGTGTCGACCTCGATCTACGCGCTGGACGCGGCGGGGCGCCGCACCGGTCCCGCGCTGGCGCAAAGCAGCCCGTCGGCGCTGACCAAGGTGGGCGCCGGCCGCCAGATCCTGCTGGCGCAGTCGCTGCAGGTGAGCCAGCCCAAATTCTGGAGTCCCAAGTCGCCGCAGCGCTATGTGGCGGTGACCACGGTGTCCGGCGAAGGCAAGGTGGTGGACCAGGTGGAAACCCCGTTCGGCATCCGCACCGTGGCCTTCGACGCCGAGCGCGGCTTCCTGCTGAACGGCGAGCGCGTGGTGATCCAGGGCGTGTGCATGCACCACGACCTGGGCGCGCTGGGAGCCGCGCTCAATGTACGCGCGCTGGAGCGGCAGCTCGAGATCTTGCGCGACATGGGCGCGAACGCCATCCGCACCACGCACAATCCGCCCGCGCCGGAGCTGCTGGACCTGGCCGACCGCATGGGCTTCCTGATCGTGGAAGAGGCTTTCGACGCCTGGCGCCTGGGCAAAAAGAAGAACGACTACGGCCTCCTGTACGACGCGTGGCACGAGAAGGACTTGCGCGCCATGGTGCGGCGCGACCGCAACCACCCCAGCATCATCATGTGGAGCATCGGCAACGAGATCCGCGAGCAGGGCGAACCGGAAGGCTGGAAGATGGCCGCCCACCTGTCCGACATCGTGCGCAGCGAGGACCGCACGCGCCTGACCACGGCCGGTTTCAACCACGTCGTCTCCGGCTACAACGGCTTCCAGACAGCGGTGGACGTGGTGGGCTTCAACTACAAGCCGTGGGAATACCCGACCTTCCACAAGAGCGCGCCGCAGATCCCCGTCATCGGCAGCGAAACCGCGTCCACGGTCAGCTCGCGCGGCGAATACTTCTTCCCGGTCAGCGACGACAAGTCGCAGGGCATGGCCAACTTCCAGGTCAGTAGCTACGACCTGTCGGCGCCGCGCTGGGCTTCCGCGCCGGAGCTGGAATTCAAGGGCCTGGACGACAATCCCTTCGTGGCGGGCGAATTCGTCTGGACCGGTTTCGACTACCTGGGCGAGCCGACGCCGTACAACGCGGACAGCACCAACGTGCTGAACTTCACCGACCCCGCCGCCCGCGCGCGCGCCGGGCAGGAACTGGCGGCGCTGAGCAAGGTCAAGGTGCCGTCGCGCAGCTCCTACTTCGGCATCGTCGACCTGGCCGGTTTCAAGAAGGACCGCTATTACCTGTACCAGGCGCGCTGGCGCCCGGAGCTGCCGATGGCGCACCTGCTGCCGCACTGGAACTGGCCGGAGCGGGTGGGGCAGGTGACGCCGGTGCACCTGTACACCTCGGGCGACGAAGCGGAGCTGTTCCTGAACGGGAAATCGCTGGGCCGCAAGCAGCGCGGCGCGCGCGACTACCGCCTGCGCTGGGACGACGTGGTGTACCAGCCGGGCACGCTGAAGGCGGTGGTCTACAAGCAGGGCAAGCCGTGGGCCGAGGATACCGTGCAGACCGCGGGCAAGGCCGCCAGGCTGGCGCTGACGGCGGACCGCAGCGCGCTGCAGGCGGACGGCAAGGACCTGTCCTTCGTCACCGTTGCCATCACCGACAAGGAAGGCCGCCCGGTCCCGCGCAGCAGCAACGCGGTGCGCTTCACCGTCAGCGGGCCGGGCGAACTGGTGGCCACCGACAACGGCGACGCCACCAGCCATGTGTCGTTCCAGTCGCCCGAGCGCGCCGCTTTCAATGGCTTGGCGCTGGCCATCGTGCGCACCAAGGCGGGCCAGGCGGGCGCCATCACGGTCACCGCCACCAGCGATGGACTGGCTGCGGCCAGGGTGACGCTGAACGGCAGGCAGTGAAGACTGCGCGGGCGTGATTATTGGTGACAATCTTCGCAGAATATTGTCCTATCTTTATCGGGGAGACTGCCTTTACTTGACGTGACTACTGTTTTGGAGGCGCACCATGGCGACAACTCCCAAAGACAAGAACGACGCGTGCGAATGCCGGTCCGGCCCCATTTTCGGTACCGCGCTGGTGAATGGCGTCACGTTCTCGAACAAGTGGCTGAACTACGCCGAGGTGGATGGCCAGGCCATGTTCGAAGGCGATATCGTGCTGGGGTCGGTGAACGAATTGCAGGCCGACGAAGGCGGCAACATGGTCCTGTTTTCGGTGGGGATCAGCGGGCAGCAGTTCCGATGGCCGAACGGACGCATCCCCTACGAGATCGATCCGGCCCTGCCGAACCAGCAGCGGGTTACCGACGCGATCGCGCACTGGCACGCCAACACCACCATCCGCTTTGCGCCGCGCGCGGGCGAGAGCAATTACGTGCGCTTCGTGCCGGGCGGGGGCTGTTCGTCGCGGGTCGGCATGGTGGGCGGCCGGCAGGACATCACGCTGGGCGCCAACTGCACCACCGGCAACGCCATCCATGAAATCGGCCACACGGTCGGCCTGTGGCACGAGCAGAGCCGCGAGGACCGCAACAATTTCATCAATGTGGTCTTCGCCAATATCGACCCGGCGATGCAGCACAACTTCAACCAGCAGATCGCCGACGGCGACGACATGGGGCCGTACGATTTCGGCTCCATCATGCACTATCCCGCCACCGCGTTTTCGATCAACGGCCAGCCCACCATCGTGCCGCGCCAGCCCTTGCCGCCGGGCGTGACGATGGGGCAGCGCGCCGGGCTGTCGGCGGGCGACATCGACGGCGTGCGCCAGATGTATCCGGCGCCGCCCACCGCCAAGGAAGTGATCAAGGACCCGATCACGGACCCGATCACCATCAAGGAGGCCCGCAAGGATCCGATCCGCGACCCCATCACCATCAAGGAGATCCGCAAGGACCCGATCCAGGACCCGATCACCATCAAGGAAATCCGCAAGGATCCGATCCGCGACCCGATCAATACCATCAAGGAGGCCGCGCGCGACCCCATCACGCCGCCCGGTTTCCCGCGCCAGCCGTTCGGCGACGGCGGCGCCACGCCCTTCATCCTGGCCGGAGGCAGCCGCTTCCAGGGCAGCGACCCGCTGGCCGACGCCATGGACCAGGTACAGCAGCTGGCCGCGGCCCACACCGAGGCGCAGCAGCAGGCCGATGCGCTGGCCGAGGCCTACGAACAGGCGGTCGAAGTGCTGGCCCAGCTGCAGCAGGGGCGCGGCTAAGCGCCCGGGAACGGCCATGATCCTGGTCGTTTCCTATCCGGACGACGAACACACCAGCCAGGTGGTGCAGCGGCTTGCGGCGCGCGGGCGCGACGTGGTGCAGCTGGACCTGGCCGATTTCCCGGCGCGCCGCGCCGTTGCGCTGCATTGGGGCGAGGGAACGCCGCGATTCCTGGTCGAACACGGCGGCGAACGGGTGGACCTGGCGCGTGCGCGCGCAGTGTGGTGGCGCCGGGTAAGCCATTTCAACATCGACCCGGCCGTGCGCGGCGGCGAATACACCGCCTTTGCGCAAAGCGAAACCGCGCAGGCGGTGCACGGCATGCTGGACTCGCTGGACTGTCCCTGGATGAACCCGCGCGAAGCCGACGCCATGGCGCACAACAAGCCTTACCAGTGGAGCGTGGCGCAGCGCCTGGGCTTGAGGTTGCCGCGCACGCTGGTCACCTCCGACGCCGGGGCGGCGCGCGCCTTCATCGGGGGCATGGGGCAGGCCAGGGTGGTCTTCAAGGCCTTCCTCGCCGCGATACAGCAGTGGCGCGAAACCCGGCTGGTGCAGGCGGAGGACCTGGAGCGGCTGGAGCTGGTGCGCTACGCGCCGGTGATCTTCCAGGAGTACATTGCCGGCGTGGATTTGCGGATCACCATGATAGGCGATAAAATCTTTGCAGCGGAAATCGACGTGCGCAACACCTCGTACGAAGTGGACATGCGCATGACGGTGGGCGAAGGGCTGGTCCGCGCCGTCGAATTGCCGGAGGCATTGCAGGCGCAGCTGCGCGAGCTGCAGCGGCGCCTGGGACTGCGCTACGGCGCCATCGACATGCGGCGCAGCGAAGACGGCGCCTACTATTTCCTGGAAGTGAATCCGGCGGGCCAATGGCTGTTCGTCGAACAAAGAACGGGCCTGCCCATCAGCGAGGCTTTGGCAGATTATTTGTGCGGGCTGAGCGACAGCGGCCCGCCGTGAGGCGGCGATGCAGGCGGACCGGCAGATCCAGGGCGAGATTGTATTTCCGGCGGACGCCGGCGGCGGCGTTGCGGCGCAAGTGACGGTAGAGCTGCGCGACGTGTCGGCGCAGGACCAGGCGTCGACCTTGCTGGCCAGCGCCACGCTGTCCCAGGTCGCGGTGGCTCCCGGGCTGCGCGTCCCCTTCAGCCTGAGGGCGCCGGCCGGCGCCGCCGGCGCCGCGCTGTCCATGCGCGTGCAGGTCGATATGCGGCCCGGCAACCGCCACGCGCCGGGAGATTTTCTCAGCACGGCGGAGGTCCGGGTGCCGGCCGGCGGCGACGTCCAGGGCCTGCAGGTCGCCGTGACCCGGCTGTAGGCCGCAGCCCCGCTATCGTGCGCGGCGGGGCAGGGCAGTCCGGTACTATCACCGTCAGCGCGCCCGGCGATGGCGGCGCCTCGTCCACGTTGCACTACTTTGGAAGGGCTATATCATGGGTATCCTGAGTAATATATTCCACAAGATCTTCCCCGGCTCGCATCCTGCGGTCACGCAGGCCGGCGCCCCAGCGGCGCCCGCCGCCACGCCCGCAGCCGCTCCGGCAGCTGCCCCCGCCGCACCCGCCGCTGCGCCGGCCGCCATGCCGGAGGTGGACGTGGTGGCCATCCTGGACCAGAAGGCGCAGAGCGCCGGGCAACCGCTGAACTGGCGCACCTCGATCGTCGATCTGCTCAAGCTGCTGCAGCTGGACAGCAGCCTGGATGCGCGCAAGGAACTGGCCAGGGAGCTGCACTACAGCGGCGACACCGGCGATTCGGCGGCGATGAACATCTGGCTGCACAAGCAGGTGATGGCGAAACTGGCCGCCAACGGCGGCAAGGTGCCGGCCGACCTGGCGTCCTGATGTCCGCGCGCCGGGGCATTGCTAGTCCTTGCCCGGCGTGCCTTCGTAGTTGACCGGCAGCCAGCGATAGCCGGCGTCCGCCTTGCCGATGCGCCCCAGGCCCGGGAAGGCGATGTGGGCGGCTCCCACCACCATCTGCCGGCTGGCCGCCATGTCCAGCAGCTGACGGCGCAGCTGCTGCGCGCCCGCCGCGTCGCTGTCGTATTTGACGGTGGCGTCGGGGTGCGGGAACTGCAGCGGTGCCACGTGCACGATGTCTCCCCACACCAGCAACTGGCGGCCCTGGCTTTCAACCAGGTAGGCCGCGTGGCCCGGCGTATGCCCCGGCGCCGGCAGGGCGCGGATGCCGGGCTCCAGCTGGCCGTAAGCGGCGTACGGCTGGAAGCGGCCGGCGGCCTGGTACGGCGCCACGGCGGCCCGCGCGCTGTCGAAGAAGCTGCGCAGGAATTCCGGCGCCGCGTCCTGCGCGGACCGGCTCAGCCAATAGTCCGCTTCACCCTGCGCCATGCGCAGCACGGCGTTCGGGAACGCGGCGGCGCCCTGGCGCAGGATGCCGCCGGCGTGGTCCTTGTGCAGGTGTGTGAGCAGCACCGTGTCCACTTGCTCGGGCTGGTAGCCCGCCGCGCGCAAGTGCTCCAGCATCCTGCCGCAGCAGTCGCCATACAGCGCGCCTGCGCCGGCATCGATCAGGATCAGGCGTTTGCCGGTGTTGACGAGGAACGCGTTGATGGAGCCCTGCACCGGCTGCGCCAGTCCGGCATTGTCCAGGTCCCGGCCGATCTGCTCCGGGGTGATGTGCTTCATCACCGTATCGATGGGGAAGGCGTGGGTGCCGTCGGACAGCACGGTGATTTCGAACTCGCCCAGCAGCATGCGGTAGTAGCCCGGCGCCTGGCTGCGCACCTGCGGCGCCGCCGCTTGCGCGGGGGGCGCAAGCCATGTGAGCGGCGCGAATTGCAGCATGGCTGCGGCCAGCAGCGGGAACGTGAATCTGATGTTGGTCGCGGCCATGGTGTTGGATCAGGAACGCAGGAAGGCCAGCAGGTCGGCGTTCAGCTTGTCCTTGTGGGTGGTCGGCAGGCCATGGGGCGCGCCTTCGTACACGCTCAGCGTGCCGTTCGGCAGCAGCTCCACGGCGCGGCGGGCGGTGGCGGCGATCGGCACGATCTGGTCGTCGTCGCCGTGGATCACCAGGGTCGGCACCGTCATCTTCTTCAGGTCTTCCGTGAAGTCCGTCTCAGAGAACTGCTTGATGCAGGCGTAGGCGCTGCGGATGCTGCACTGCATGCCCTGCAGCCAGAAGGTGTCGCGTACGCCTTCGGAGATCTTGGCGCCGTCGCGGTTGTAGCCGTAGAAGGCCATGGTCAGGTCCTTGAAGGACTGCGAACGGTCGGCTTGCACCGCGCTGCGGATGCCGTCGAACACTTCCATCGGCACGCCGTTCGGGTTGGCCGGGCCCACCAGCATCTGCGGCGTGACCGCGCCCACCAGCACCGCGCGCGCCACGCGGCCGGTGCCATGGCGGCCGACATAGCGCGCCACTTCGCCGCCGCCGGTGGAATGGCCCACCAGGGTGGCGCCGTTCAGGTCCAGCGCTTCGATCAGCGTGGCCAGGTCGTCGGCGTAGGTGTCCATGTCGTTGCCGTGCCATGGCTTGCTCGACAGGCCGTGGCCGCGGCGGTCGTGCGCGATAACGCGGTAGCCGTGTTCGGCCAGGAACATCATCTGGTCTTCCCAGGCGTCGCCCTGCAGCGGCCAGCCGTGGCTGAACACCACGGCCGGACCATGGCCCCAGTCTTTGAAATTGATCAGCGTGCCGTCGCGGGCGGTAACGGTGTTGATGGTGCGGGTGGTGGTCATGGCAGCTTCCTTTCGGTTGAGTGGAGCCGCCATTCTGCGCAGCGCGCGATTGAACGTCTATCTGGACTAAGGGAGAGACGGCGCTGCTACTTCATTGCGCCAAGCGCAAAACAGCTCGCCGCGCAGCGCGTATTCCCGGCCCCCCGCCGTGCCGCTAAAGTCGGCATTCTTCCCAAGAACACGGAGCGCGCCCATGAAACGCCTGAATCGCCTGACCTTTCAACAGAAACTCTGGCTGCCGCTGGCGGCCAGCCTGCTGTGCATCTGCGCCCTGTCGGTGCTGCATGCTTTTGAAACCCGCACCTTGCGCTACGACGAGCGCAAGTCCAACCTGTCCGACGTGGACCAGGCAGCGCTGTCCATCGTGCGCGGCCTCGCTTCGGCAGCGGCAGCCGGCGAGCTAAGCCACGCCGACGCCAAGGCCGAAGCGCGGCGCGTGCTGCGCCACATGCGATTCGGCGAAGACGGCTATATCGCCATCCTCGGGCTGGACGGCACGGCGGTGCAGAATCCCGGCAACCCGGCCAACGACGGCAAGTCCATGCGCGACTTCCGCGACCCGGACGGGCGCTATGTGTTCCGCGAGGTGGCCCGGCTGGGAAGCTCCGCGCAGGGCGAGGGCTTCCTGTCCTATTTGTGGCTGCGGCCGGGGCAAAAGGAACCGTCCAACAAGTTGAGCCGCGTGGTGAGCTACCAGCCGTGGGGTTGGGCGCTGGTGGCAGGTGTGTACACGGACGATATCGACGCCGCTTTCCGTGTCTCGCTGTACCGCGCGCTGGGGCTGACCGCGTTGCTGTGCGTCTTGCTGGCGGGCGTGGTGGCGCTGGTGAACCGCAGCCTGCAGCGGGCGCTGGGCGGCAGTCCGGAATACGCGGTGGAGGTGGCGCGGCAGATCGCCGCCAACAATCTCGGCATGGCCGTCGCCACCGCGCCCGGCGATGAGAGCAGCCTGCTGCAGGCCATGAAGACCATGCAGCAGAACCTGGCGGGCATGATAGGCGCCATCAGCACCAGCGCCGGCACGATCGCCTCGGCTTCCTCGCAAATCGCCACCGGCAACCTGGACCTGTCGGCGCGCACTGAGAGCCAGGCCAGTTCGCTGGAGCAGACGGCCGCCTCGATGGAGCAGCTCACGCAGGCCGTGGCGCAGAACGCGGAGCATGTGCGGCACGCCAATCGGCTGGCCGGCGAGGCGGGCGAGGTGGCGCACCGGGGCGGGAACGCGGTGGCCGAAGTGGTGCAGACCATGAATGAGATCCATGCCAGCGCCAGCCGCATCGAAGCCATCACGGGTGTCATCGACGGCATCGCGTTCCAGACCAATTTGCTGGCGCTGAACGCGGCGGTGGAGGCGGCGCGGGCAGGGGAGCAGGGCAGGGGATTCGCGGTGGTGGCGGCCGAGGTACGCGGCCTGGCCCAGCGCAGCGCAAGCGCCGCCAAGGAGATCAAGGCCCTGATCGACGCGTCGGTGCGCGGCATCGCCGAAGGCAGCGCGAAAGCCGCCCACGCCGGCGGCACCATGGATGAAGTGGTGGCCAGCGTGAACCGGATGCGCAGCGTACTGGCCGGCATAGGGGAGGCGTCCAGCGAGCAAAGCATCGGCATCGGCCACGTGCATGCCGCCATAGCGGACATGGATGCCGTCACGCAGCAGAACGCGGCGCTGGTGGAGCAGGCAGCGGCGGCGGCCGGCAGCCTGAGCGACCAGGCCGGCGTGCTGGCCGGGCTGGTCGGGCGCTTCCGGCTGGCGCGCCAGCCGCTGCGGCTGCACGGCGCGGCGCACTAGCGGCGCGCCATCGGCGTGCTTCAGGCCTGCTGCTGCGCCAGGTGCTCGGCCAGCAGGTCGACAAAGGCCTTGATCGCCTGCGAGCCGCGCCGGTTGGCGGCGTACATGGCGTACAGGCCGACCTCCATCGGGCCCGGGTTGGCCTGGTAGCCGCCCAGCACCTGGCGCAGCGCGCCGGCGGCCACGTCGGCGCGCACCAGCCAGTCCGGCAGCATGGCGATGCCCACCCCATCCAGCGCGGCGCGGCGCAGCATTTCCGAGTTGTTGATGCTGAGCGTGCCGCGCACCGGCAGCTCGGCGCAGCCGCCCGGTTCCTGATCCTGATTCTGGCCCAGGCATTGCAGGCGCCAGCCGCGCCGCGTGCCCCCGTATGAAAACAGCAGGCAGTTATGGCGCAGCAGGTCCTGCGGCGTGCCCGGTGTGCCGTGCTGCTGCAGATAGGCAGGGCTGGCGCAGATCACGCGTTGATGGCCACCCAGGCGGCGCGCGATCAGGTTGGGCTGCTGCTGCGCTTCGCCGATGCGGATCGCCACGTCGATGCTCTCGTCCACCATGTTGCTCACCGCGTCGCTCAAGTGCAGGTCCAGCTCCAGCCCGGGATGGCGGCGCCTGAGCTCCCCCAGCAGTGGCGCGATGAACATGGTGCTGAACGTCACCGGCGCGGTCACGCGCAGCAAGCCGCCGGCGTGGCCGTGGCGGGCTGCTGCCGCGTCGTCGGCCTGGTCGAGCTGCGCCAGGATCGATTGCGCGCTGGCGTAATACTGCTCGCCGCTGTCGGTCAGCGTCACCTTGCGCGTGGAACGGTTCAGCAGCGCCGTGCCAACCCGCTTTTCCAGCGCGTCCACCAGCCGCGTCACCGACGACGCGGCCATGCCGAGCTGGCGCGCCGCAGGGGAAAACCCGCCGCTGGCAGCGACCAGGCAAAACGCCTTCAATTCCGCAAAACGGTCCATCTGCTATTCCCTCATCTTTGCGCACAGCGCAACGGTGTTGTCGGCGCCGTCCCGCTTATCGGCGCGCCCCTGCAACGCTACAGTGGAGGCATCACTTACACGGAGCCGAATATGAAAAACCTCTTGCAACCACTTACCCTTGGCGGCCTGACCTTCAGCAGCCGCATTGCCATGGCGCCCGTCACGCGCTCCCGCGCAGGCGGGGGCGGCGTTCCGACGGCCCTCAACGCGGAATATTACCTGCAGCGGGCCAGCGCCGGCCTGATCGTCAGCGAAGCGACCAATGTCTCGCCCGATTCCGCCGCCTTTGAACTGGCGCCCGGCATTTACAGCGAGGCCCAGGTGGCCGGCTGGAAGCTGGTTGCGGACGCCGTTCATAGCGGGGGCGGCCATCTGTTCATGCAACTGTGGCACGGCGGCCGCGTGGGCAGCCACGCGCTGCTCGAGGGCCGCCAGCCGCTGTCGCCGTCCGGCTTCAACGACGACCTGGGCATGCTGCAGGTATACGGCGCGCTTCGCAACGGCCACTACACCCGCCTGGCCGCCTCACCCTCACGCGCCATGAGCGTGGACGAAATCCATGCGGCGGTCGCCGAGTTCGGCGCCGGCGCGGCCAACGCCCTGCGCGCCGGGCTGGACGGCGTTGAGATCCACGCTGCCAACGGCTATCTACCGCAGCAATTCCTGTCGCCGCACGTGAATCGCCGCAGCGACGAATTCGGCGGTAGCGTGGAAAACCGCGCCCGCTTCCTGCGCCTGGTGATCGAGGCGGTACTGCAGGTGCTGCCAGCCCATCGTGTGGGCATCCGTGTTTCGCCGTACGCACTCTATAACAACGCGATCGACGCCAATGCCGCCGAGACCTACGGCTACGTGCTGCGCATGCTCGACAGCTACGGCATCGGCTACGTGCACGGCGCCGACACCAACGCATGGGGCGGGACCAGCGACATGGCGCAGCTGCTGCAGCTGGTGCACGACAACTACAGCGGCATGGTGATCGCCAACGCCGGCCTGTCGCCGGAACAGGCCGAACAGCTGGTGCAGGACGGCCATGCCGACATGGTCGCCTTTGGCCGCCAGTTCATCGCCAATCCCGACCTGGTGGCGCGCATTGCCCGCAACGGCCCTTACAACACGCCCGATCCGTCCACCTTTTACGGCGGCGGCGCGCGCGGTTACACGGACTACCCTGCATTGTAAGGCGCGGGCACGGCCAGCGCCACCGGTCTGATATCACACTTTGGTATGGGTTCGCATACCTAGATCTGATTTCCAGGCGTGCCGCGCTTGCCTATAGTTGTCACATCGCCGCAGCGCCGCGGCTGTCATCTACCGGAGGGAGCCATGCCAGTCGAATTGTTAGCCCGTTGGCGGCGTCCGCGCCGCGCCACTGCCGAGTGGCTGGTGCTGGCGCTGGTGTTGCTGATGGGTAGCCTGATGGCTGTGTACTTCATCTGGACCGAGCGCAGCCTGCTGCTCGGTTCGGACATCGAGCGCATGCGCATCCAGACCCTGATCATCGATGAGAACCTGCGCCATCAGCTGGAGGGCGTGCGCAATGCGCTCGACAGCGCGCGCAATGCGGTCAGCTCCTTCGGCAGCTTCGGCGCCCCCGGCGGGCCGGGCGGCGCCTGCGCGCAGGATTGCCGCCGCATGCTGCTGCAGTCGCTCAAGCGCGCCATGCCGGGCGTGCGCGCGCTGGTGGTGGTGGACCGCGAAGGCCGCATCCAATTGTCCGACGACGACTTGCGCGATGCGCGCCTGGACGACAAGGGCTACACCAGCCAGGTGGCCAGCATGCGCTCGCCGGACACGCTGTACCTGTCGCAGCCGTTCGAGAACACGCCCGGCGTGTTCAACATCAAGCTGTCGCTGGCGATGGTGGACGGGGAGGGGCGCAACGCCGGCGCGGTCAGCGCCATCTTGAACCCGGAGTACTTCGACGCGGTGATGCGCTCGGCCTTGTACGCGCCCGACATGAGCAGCGCCATTACCGATGACGGCGGCCACCGCATCCTGTACGTGCCCGCCAATCCGGCCGCCATGCGCGCCGACGCCGCCTCCGATCCCTTCTTTCATTACCACCAGCGCAGCGCCATGCCGCTGACGGTGCTGGCCGGCGGGCGCAGCCTGGTGGTCCAGCGCACCATGCAGCTGCGCGAACTGGGGCTGGACAAGTCGCTGGTGGTGAGTCTGTCGCGCGACCAGGCGCACATCGAGGCTGGCTGGCACGGCATGGCCTGGATCAGCGGCCTGGCCTGGCTGCTGACCGGCGCCACCGGCGCGGGCGGCCTGGCGCTGGCGCAGCGCCGCCGCATGGCGCTGGAGCGGCTGGCCCAGGCCCGCGAGGAGGAGCGGGCCGCCGCCGCCGAGCGGGTGGAACTGGCGCTGAACGGCGCCAACCTGGGGCTGTGGGAGTGGGATCTGGCGCGCGACGTGCGCACCGGGGACGGCCGCGCGGCCGCCATGCTTGGCTACCTGCCGGGCCAGCTGCCGCAGGATCCGGGCAGCTGGCGTTCCCTGGTGCATCCGGACGATTGGGATGCGCTGGACGCTGCGCTGTCCAGCCACCTGGGCGACGCCAGCCGCTCTTACGAGGCCGAATACCGCATGCGCCACCGCGCCGGCCACTGGGTGTGGCTGCAAAGCCGGGGCAAGGTGAGCGAGCGCGCGGCGGACGGCACGGCCTTGCGCATGGTGGGCACGCGCATGGACATCAGCGCGCGCAAGCTGGCCGAGGCGGAAATAGCCCACCTGGCCTTCTACGACGGCCTCACCAAGCTGCCCAACCGCCGCCTGCTGCTGGACCGCCTGGGCCACGCCATCGCCAAGTGCGAACGCGGCGGCTGCCACGGCGCGGTGCTGTTCGTGGACCTGGACAACTTCAAATCCCTCAACGACACGCTGGGCCACGAGATGGGCGACCGCCTGCTTGAAATGGTGGCCTTCCGCCTGCAGCAGGTCACGCGCGACAGCGACACCGTGGCCCGCCTGGGCGGAGACGAGTTCGTGATCCTGCTCGAACACCTGGGCGCCGGCGCGCCCGAAGCGGCCGCCCATGCCGAAGTGGTGGCGCAAAAGGTGGTCAACGCCCTGAGCCTGTGCTATCCACTGGACGGGCACGAGCTGCGCAGCACGCCCAGCATCGGCGTGGTGCTGTTTGGCGCCGGCAGCCACACCATCGGCGATCTGCTGCGCCAGGCCGACCTTGCCATGTACGAGGCCAAGGCGGCCGGCCGCGCCACCTTCCGCTTCTTCGATCCGGTGATGCAGGCCGCGCTGGACGCCAGCGCCATGCTCGAATCGGACCTGCGCTTCGCGCTGGCGCGCGGCGAGATGGTGCTGCATTACCAGCCGGTGGTGGACGCGGACGGCTTGCCCACCGGCGCCGAGGCGCTGCTGCGCTGGCAGCATCCGCGCCGGGGACTGGTGCCGCCGGCCGAATTCATCCCGCAGGCCGAGCGCAGCGGCTTGATCATCGATATCGGCGACTGGGTGCTGGCCAATGCCTGCCGCCAGCTGGCGTTGTGGGCGGGGGCGGAGCGCACGCGCCTGCTCACCATTGCCGTCAACGTCAGCGCGCGCCAGTTCCGCCAGCCCGGCTTCGCCGACCATGTGCTGCAGATCGTGGCCGCCAGCGGGGCCGATCCGCGCCTGCTGAAACTGGAACTGACCGAAAGCATGCTGCTGGCGGACGTGGACGACATCATCGCCAAGATGGCGCAGCTGAAGGCCAGCGGGGTGGGCTTCTCGCTGGACGACTTCGGCACCGGCTATTCCTCGCTCAGCTATTTGCAGCGCCTGCCGATCGAGCAGCTGAAAATCGACCGTTCCTTCGTGCGCGACATGCTGCGCACTCCGCACGCGGCCACCATCGTGCGCAGCATCGTCACGCTGGCGCACAGCATGGGATTGAGCGTGGTGGCCGAGGGCGTGGAAACGGAGGCGCAGTGGCAGGCGCTGCGGCGCATGGGCTGCAACGGCCTGCAGGGCTATTACTTCGGGCGCGCCGAGCCGGCCTCGGAACTGGCCAATATCATACTTTGGTCTAAGGTCATTCCTGTTGCCATCGAACTATAATATGACCATACCAATCCGTTTGAGGAAGGCCGGGCATGGTCAGGGTTCAAGGCAGTCCGCTGCTGTCGCTATTGCTGGTCGGCCTGACGCTGACCATATTCGCTGTTGATGCATTCACGCCGCTGGACGTGGCTATCGCCGTCATGTACGTGGTGGTGGTGCTGCTGTCGGCCAGCGTGTGGCGCCGGCGCGGCGTGATGCTGACCAGCGCCGTGTGCCTGGGCCTGACGCTGCTGGCCTATGCGCTGTCGCACGCGGCCATGTTCTCCGGGCCGGCGTCCGGCCGCATGCTGGTCAGCCTGGCGGCGGTCGGCATCACCGCCTACCTGGCGCTGCGCTGGCAGGCCGCCACCAACGCGCTGATCGCGCGCGAGGAGGCGCTGCACCGCTCGCAGGCGCAGCTGGCCCATGTCACCCGGGTGACCATGCTGGGCGAGCTGGCCGCCTCCATCGCGCATGAGGTGAACCAGCCGCTGGCCGCCATCGCCACCAACGGCGAGGCCAGCCTGCGCTGGCTGAACCGCCCGCAGCCGGACCTGGACGAGGCGCGCGCCGCCATCGGCAGCCTGCTGGAGGCGGCCGGCCGCGCCAGCGAGGTGATACGCCGCATCCGCGCGCTGGCGCGCCGCAGCGACCCGCGCCATCTGCCGCTGGCGCTGAACGACGTGGCGCTGGAAGCGGCCGGCCTGGTGCGGCGCGAACTGGCCAGCCACCAGGTGACGCTGAAGCTGGACCTGGCGCCCGGCCTGCCGCTGGTGCGCGGCGACCGCGTGCAGCTGCAGCAGGTGCTGATCAATCTCCTGATGAACGCCATGCAGGCCATGCAGCACTGCGCGCCCGGCCAGGCTGTGCTGACGCTGCGGACCCGCAGTTGCGACGAGGGCGGGGTGACGTGCAGCGTGGCCGACACCGGTCCCGGCATTCCCGCCGATCATCTGCCCAAGCTGTTCGATGCCTTCTTCAGCACCAAGGAAGACGGCATGGGCATGGGCCTGCCGATCTGCCGCTCCATCATCGAAACGCATGGCGGGCGCATTTGGGCCGGTGCGCAGGCCGAGGGCGCGGCCGGCGGCGCCGTGCTGCTGTTCTCGTTGCCGGCCCTGGAGCGCAACACGCTGGAGGGGGCGGCATGATCGTCTATATCGTGGATGACGACGCGCCGCTGCGCGCTGCCATTTCCAGCCTGCTGCGCTCAGTGGGCCTGCGCGTCTGCGACTTCGGCTCGGTGCCGCAGTTCCTGGCGCACCGGCGCGAGGAAGCGGCCAGCTGCCTGCTGCTCGATGTGCGGCTGCAGGGCATCAGCGGGCTCGATTTCCAGGCCGAGCTCAATCGCGACGGCGTGGCTCTGCCCATCGTCTTCATGACCGGCCATGGCGACATTCCGATGTCGGTGCGCGCCATGAAGGCCGGCGCGCTCGACTTCCTGGCCAAGCCGTTCCGCGACCAGGACCTGATCGACGCGGTGAACGCGGCGCTGGAGGCGGACCGCGCCCGGCGCGAGGCCGGCCGGGCGCAGCAGGCCTTGCAGGCCTGCTACCAGTCGCTGACCCCGCGCGAGCGGGAGATCATGGCGCTGGCGGCCAGCGGCTTGATGAACAAGCAGATCGCCGGGCTGGTGGGCACCAGCGAGGTGACGGTCAAGATCCATCGCGGCAACGCCATGCGCAAGATGCAGGCGCGCACCTTCGCCGACCTGGTGCGCATGGCCGAAGCGCTCGGCATCGACACGGCGCGCCCACGTTGAACCAGCCAAGGGTATAGCCGCACTATACCCATGTATGATTTCGCCGCCGCGGCGGCGCCTGTATCGTGCTCCCATGATGTTTCAGGGAGTACGCCGTGTCCAGTTTTACCAGTTCCAGTTCAGCCCAGGGCCCATGCCGCGTCGCCATCGTCGATGACCATGACGACGTGCGCGGCGCCGTCAGCAGCCTGCTGCGTTCCTACGGCTACGCCGCCGCCGAATTCGATTGCGCCGAGAGCCTGCTGGCCGCCGGCGCGCAACACAACAGCCAATGCATCATCAGCGACCTGCAAATGCCGGGCATGAGCGGCATTGAGCTGCTTGAGCATCTGCGCCGCCAGGGCTGCACGGTGCCGTTGATCGTCCTGACCGCCTTCCCCGAGCCTGCAGTGCGCCAGCGCGCGCAGCAGGGCGGGGCGGCGGCCTTTCTCAGCAAACCGTTCCAGGGCGACGAGTTGATGCGATGCGTCAGCCTGGCCTGCGCCGCAGCGATTTCTTCGTCTTCCTCGTCTTCTTCTGGTCCATCCGCCTCATCCACCATTTAGGGAGCAGATATGAGTACAGCCTGGAATTCGCGCCGCACCGCCTACGCGCTGCTGGTGTGCCTGATTGCCGCCAGCGTCGCGCTGTCGGTGCTGATCGAGCGTTCCACCGGCGCCGGCATGGCGCGCCTGGTGCACCTGTTCGACGTGGTGGCGTTGCTCACCGGCGGCTTCCTGCTGTACCACGTGCGGGAGCGCTTCCGCGTCGAGCAGCAGCTGGCGCACCAGGCCGGGCACGATCCCTTGACCGGCCTGGCCCACCGCCGCTCTTTCGAAGCGCGGCTGCGCGGCCTGCCGGCGCGGCCGCACACGGTGGTGCTGGGCACCATAGACCGCTTCTCGCGCATCGTGGGCGGCTACGGACACGGCTTCGGCGACCGCATGATCATCGGCCTGGCGCGGCGCATCCAGCACGCGGCCGAAGCCAGCGGCGGGGAAGTGTACCGGCTGGACGGCGCCAACTTCGCCATCCTGTACCAGGGCCGCCGCGACAGCCCCGGCTTCGACGCCGCCATCGCGGCGCTGCGCGCCAAGGCCGGCCAGCCCTATGTATGCGAAAGCCACGAGGTGTTCACCACCCTGAGCCTGGGCGCGGTGTGCTACCCGCAGGACGGCGCCGAACCGGACACCCTGCTGCGCAATGCCGACGCCGCGCTGCAGGCGGCGCGCCAGGCCGGCGGCGACACGCTGGTGCGCTACTCCGAGAGCCTGAATGCGCAGGCCGGCCAGCGGCTGGACCTGGAAGCGCAACTGCGCCGTGCGGTGGAGCGCAAGGAACTGGAGCTGCATTATCAGCCGCAGCAATCGCTGTCGCACGGCGGCCTGATCGGCTTCGAGGCGCTGATACGCTGGCGCCGCGGCGGCGAACTGGTGGCCCCGGGCCGCTTCATTCCGCTGGCCGAGGAATCCGGCCTGATCGTCTCCATCGGCGAGTGGGTGCTGGAAGAAGTGTGCCGCCAGCTCAGCGTGTGGCAGGCCGACAGCGGCCGCCGGCTGGTCATCGCGGTGAACATCTCGCCGCGCCAGTTCGCCGCGCCGGGCTTCCTGCCTCACATCGAGGCGCTGCTGGCCAGCACCCATATCGATCCTTCCTGCATAGAACTCGAGATCACCGAAGGCGTGATGATGGAGAACGCCGAAAGCGCCATCGTGCTGCTGCAGCGCCTGCGCGCGCTGGGCTTGCGGCTGTCGATCGACGATTTCGGCACCGGCTTTTCCAGCCTGGCCTACCTGAGCCGCTTCCCCATCGACAAGCTGAAAATAGACCAGTCCTTCGTGCGCGACATGGGCACGGTGAAGGAACAGAGCGCCATCGTGCAGGCCACCATCGGCCTGGGCCACAGCCTGGGCATGACGGTGATCGCGGAGGGCGTGGAAACCGAAGCCCAGCGCGCGCTGCTGCACGGCTGGCAGTGCGACGAAATCCAGGGCTACCACTACAGCCGTCCCTTGCCCGCCAAGGCCGCATTGAATTTCCTGCACGGCAGCATGCAGCTGCGCGCAGCCTGACGACAATAAACCCCGCCACCAACCGGAGACTGACATGAACTGGTTCTACCATCTGAAGATTGCGCAAAAGCTGATCGCCGCCATTGCCGCCGTGCTGGCGCTGACAGTGGCGCTGGGCTTGTTCTGCTTCTTGCAATTGCAGCACCTGAACCGCGTCAACAGCGAGATCACGCAGCGCTGGGCGCCGGCGGTGCGCAATGTGCTGCTGATCAAAGCGGACCTGCTGCGCTTCCGCACCTACGAGCTGCAGCACGCGCTGTCCACCCAGGCCAGCGAATTCGACTACTACGAAGCGCAGATGGACGATGAAATGGCGCAGCTGCTGGCGGCGGTGGAGTCCTACGCGCAAGGGCCCAAGTCGGCCGCCGAGCAGGCCGACTTCCAGAAATTCCGCACCGCGCTGGATGCCTACCGCGCCGCCGCGCGCCAGGTGGTGGCGCTGAACCGCAGCGGCAACCATGCCGCCGCATTGGCGGTGCTGCGCGGCGACTCGCGCAAGTACAACTTCGAAGCCTCCGGCCTGGTGGCGCGCCTGGTGGCTGCCGGCGAAGCGGGCAGCGACGCGGCTGCCGCCTCGGCCTCCAGCGCCTACGCCAAGTCGCGCACCATGATCACCGGCCTGATCGCCGCCACCGTCATCCTCGGCATGCTGCTGGCGGCTTGGGTGGCGCGCCTTATCTCGCGCCCCTTGCACCAGGCGGTGGCGATCGCCAAGCGCGTGGCCGGCGGCGACCTGCGTTCGGTCGCCGTCACCGGATGGCGCGATGAAACCGGCGAACTGCTGCGCGCGCTGAACGGCATGAATTTGCGCCTGCAGCAGATGGTGGGCCAGGTGCGCAGCGGCGCCGACACGATCGCTTCGGCCTCGTCGCAGATCAGCGTCGGCAATGCCGACCTGTCCAGCCGCACCGAACGCCAGGCCGCTTCGCTGGAAGAAACCGCCGCCACCGTTGAGCAGCTCACCGTCACGGTGGGCCACAATGCCGACAAGGCGGCGCAGGCGCACAGCGTGATGGAACGCACCGCCGCCGAAGCGCAGGACGCCGAGCAGGCCGTGGGCGCCATGCTGGCCACCATGGACGGCATCGACGCTTCCTCGCGCCGCATCGGCGATATCGTCGGCGTCATGGACGGCATCGCCTTCCAGACCAACCTGCTGGCGCTGAACGCGGCGGTGGAAGCGGCACGGGCCGGTGAGCAGGGACGCGGCTTTGCCGTGGTGGCCGGCGAGGTGCGCAGCCTGGCGCAGCGCAGCGCGCAGTCGGCGCGCGAGATCAAGCAGCTGATCGCCGCTTCGATCGAACAGGTGGGCGAGGGCAGCCGCGTGGTGCGCGGCGCCGGCGCCACCATCGCCGGGGTGACGGGCGGCGTGCGCCGCGTGGCCGGGCTGGTGGCCGACATCAGCGCGGGCAACCGCGAGCAGAGCATCGGCCTGCAGCAGGTGAACGTCACGCTGTCCGAGCTGGACGGCGCCACCCAGCAGAATGCCGCGCTGGTGGAAGAGTCGCTGGCGGCCGTGGTGTCGCTGGGCGAGCAGGCGCAGCGCCTCACGCGCAGCGTGGACGTGTTCCGCCTGCACGATGCGGAGCAGGATGCAAGCGAAGGCGTGATCGAAATGGAGCTGGAGCCGGCGGGCGCCGGCGCAGCCCCGGGCTGGCCCGTGCGCCGCGCCGGCGCCCCACGGCGCCCGCGCGCCCATCCTGTCTACGTGGCGGGGGTGGTATGAGCGCCATCAAGGTCTACCTGCTGCACGACTGCCCCATCGTCAGGGCCGGCCTGAGCGCCATCCTGTCCGGCCAGCCGGACCTGGACGTGAGCGCGCCGGCGCAATGGCCCGCCGCAGGCGAGGATTGCGTGGTGATTGCCGACTACGCGGCGGCGATGCAAGCGGCGCGGCAGAAGGAACGGTCGGGGCGGCTGATGGTGTTCACGTCGCTGCGCAAGGAATGCCAGGTGCTGCGCGCCATGGAGGGCGGCGTGCTGGGCTACCTGGTGCAGGAGTGCGCGGCGGAGGACGTGGCGGCCGGCGTGCGCGCGGTGGCCCAGGGCACGCGCTACCTGTGCGGAGCCGCCAGGCTGGGCGTGGTGAACTCGCTGGGCCGCCAGCAGCTCACGCCGCGCGAAGAGGAAGTGCTGCACATCCTGGCGCGCGGCTGCCCGGACAAGACCATCGCGCGCGAACTGGGCATCGGCCTTGGCACCGTCAAGACCCACATGAAGCAGCTGATGCACAAGTTCGACGCCGCATGCCGCACGCAGGTGGTGCTGGCGGCTTTCGAGCGCGGCCTGCTGGCGGCCTAGCGCGTGGCGCCGTGGCCTACGTCACCAGCGTGATCACGTTCAGCAGCCCCTCGCGCGCCATCTTGGCGTAAGGGCACACCCGCTCGGCGTTGCGCACCAGTTCCTCCGCCGTGGCCTGGCGCAGGCCGGGCAGGCGGATCTTCACCTCCGCCGTGAGCAGGTACATGCCGTCCACCGGGTCGCGCGCGAAGGACACCGAGACCTCCACCGAGCACTCGGCCGGGCCCAGCCCGGCCTTTGCCGCCAGCAGGCAAAGCACGCCGTGGAAGCAGGCCGCGAAACCGGCCGCGAACAGCTGCTCCGGATTGGTGCCGCCGCCCGGCCCGCCCAGCTCCGGCGGCAGGCGCAGGGCCAGCTCCAGGTTGCCGTCGTCCGAACGCGCCACGCCTGAGGCGCGCCCGTGTCCGGCTTCGCCGCCCGTCACGGTGACCGCTGTGCTGTAGAGCGTCTGGATGTCCTGCCCGACGTATTTGTCGAGCAGCGATAAGGGCGGCGGCGCAAGCGGCTTCATTGGTGGTTGTCTCCTGGTTTTTGAACGCGCGGTGCGCGCGTGAATATGCGCTACGCGGCTCAGTCTAAGCCTGCGCCGGGCCGGCCGGTAGATCCGTACCGGGCGCCACAGTGTTGAGCGCCAGGCACCAATGGCCGGCGGCGGCTGGCCGATTGGTGCCTGGCGCTCACCAGCGTGCGGCCCGCCATGTGCCTACCGCCGCTGCCGGCGCGCTCCTAGAATGGTTCTGTACCGCAGGCTTCCGCAAGCGGACACCGACCCCACCAACCAGGAGATCATCATGACCCACCGTATTAACTACCAGGAGCAATCCCCGGAACTGTTCAAGAAGCTCGTCGAGCTCAACACCGTCATCAAGCAAGGCGCGATCGAAGAATCCATTCTCGACCTGGTGGCGGTCCGCGCTTCGCAGATCAACGGCTGCGGCTTCTGCGTGGACATGCACATCAAGCAGGCCACCATCCACGGCGAACGCCCGCTGCGCCTGCACCACCTGGCCGCGTGGCGCGAATCGACGCTGTTCATTCCGCGCGAACGCGCCGCGCTGGCGTGGACCGAAGTGCTGACCCGCCTGCCGGAACAGGGCGTGCCGGACGACATCTACGAGCGCGTGCGCACGCAGCTGTCCGAGAAGGAGCTGTCCGACCTGACCTTCGAGATCATGGCCATCAACGCGTGGAACCGCATCAACGTCGCCTTCAAGTTCGTGCCCGGTTCGTACGACAAGGCCTTCGGCCTGGATAAAGCCCACCTCGAATAACAGCTGTGGCGGGCATGTTCCCGCCTGCTGCCTGGAGCCCATCATGAACGCACCCATCTCTCTGTGTAGCGGCCGCGCCGCGGCCCACCGCACCAGGGTCTACCTGATGCACAGCTGTCCCATCGTCTGCGCCGGGCTGGGCGCCATGCTGGCCGGCCAGCCCGGCCTGGAAGTGAGCGCCCCGAGCGAATGGCCATGTACCGATGAAGCCTGCGTGGTGATCGCCGATTACGCGTCCGCCCTGCGCGCCGCGCGCGATTGCGGCGGGCCGGGCACGGAACGGGCCAGGCGGCTGCTGGTGGTCACGCAGCACGGCAAGGAAGGCGAAGTGCGGCTTGCGGTGGACAGCGGCGTGCACGGCTACCTGCTGCAGGAGGCCGACGCCGGCGAGCTGGTGGATTGCGTGCGCCTGCTCGGCATGGGCTGCCGCTATCTCGGCGCGGCCGCCAGCCGCAGCGTGGCCAACGCGCTGGGCCGCCCGTCGCTGACGCGGCGCGAGGCCGACGTGCTGTCCATCCTGTCGCGCGGCCACCCGGACAAGCTGATCGCGCGCGAATTGGGCATAGGCGTGGGCACGGTGAAGACCCACATGAAGCAGCTGATGCAGAAGTTCGAGGCGTCCACCCGCACGCAGGTGGTGCTGAGCGCGATGGAGCAGGGGCTGCTAACCGGCCAGCTCAGTCCACCAGCGTAACAACGCTGAGCAGCCCCTCGCGCGCCATCTTGGCGTAGGGGCAAACGCGCTCGGCGTTGCGCACCAGTTCTTCGGCGGCGGCCTGCTTCATGCCGGGCAGGCGCACCGTGAGCGCGGAAGTGAGCAGATACATGCCGTCCATCGGGTCGCGCGCGAAAGAGACGGACACCGCCACGGAAGCGCCGTCCGCTCCCAGGCCGGCCTTGGCCGACAGCAGGCTGATAACGCCGTGGAAGCAGGCCGCAAAGCCGGCCGCGAAAAGCTGTTCGGGATTGGTGCCGCCGCCCGGGCCGCCCAGTTCGGGCGGCAGGCGCAATGACAGATCGAGATTGCCGTCGTCCGAACGGGCCACGCCGGAGGCGCGCCCGTGTTCGGCCTCGCCCCCCGTCACCCGCACTGTCGTCGTGTACAAGGGCTGGATATCCTGCCCCACGTACTTATCGAGCAGCGAGAGTGGCGGCGGGGCGAGCGGCTTCATTTCTTTTGTAGCCAGCTCTGGATGGTGGCCGTGCCCAGGCGCGCCTTGCCGGCCGGGACCAGCGTGCGCTCGCCCAGCAGCGCGCCGAAATAGCGCGCGCCGGCATCGGCTTCCACCTTGCGCGGGTCGCCGATCGACACCAGATACTGCTGCACCAGGTCGGACAGCGGGAACGCTTCCGGACCTGCGATTTCCACCGTGCCGTTGACCGGTGCGGCGGTGGCGTAATCGGCCATGGCCAATGCCACGTCGTCCGACGAAATCGGCTGTACCAGGGCCGGCGACAGGCGCACGGTATTGCCGTCCGCGCCGGACTGCGCGATCCCGCCGAGGAATTCGAAGAACTGGGTCGAATGGACGATGGTGTAGGGCACCTTGGCTTCCTTGATCAATTTTTCCTGCGCTATCTTACCCCGGAAATAGCCGCTTTCGGCCAGCAGGTCGGTGCCCACCACCGACAGCGCGATATGGTGCTTCACGCCCGCCTCGGTTTCCGCCTTGAGCAGGTTGCGGCCGGAAGCCGTGAAGAAGGCCAGCACGTCGTCGTCCGCGAAGGACGGCGAGTTGGCCACGTCGATCACCACGTCGGCCCCGGCCAGCACGGCGGCCAGGCCTTCGCCGGTGACGGTGTTGACGCCGGAATTGGGCGAGGCGGCGATGGCTTCATGGCCGCGTTCCTGCAGGATCTTGATGGTTTTGCTGCCGATCAGGCCGGTACCACCGATGACGACGATTTTCATGATGAAGCTCCTTGTTCTGCATATGTCTGCATAAGTTGCGCTCAGGGCGGCTGAGGGACCCGGTTGCGGAGATCGCGGTACAAGGTCCAGTTTAGGCCGCGCATGGGGATGCCGGTAGGCCCGCGGATGGCCCCACAGCGGTGAGCGGCAGGCACCAATGGCGCGGGTTGGCAAGCGCAGTCAGGGCGGGGATAAATTGCCGATGCAGTACAGGTCCAGCGCGCGGATCTGCAGCGTGATGTAGTCGATGAAAACGCGGGTGCGGGTGGGCAGGTGGCGCCGGTTCAGGTAGCACAGATAGTGGCCCCGGTCGTCGGGCGCGTACTGCGGCAGCACCGCCACCAGCTGTCCGCCGCGCAGCAGCTCGCACACCTGGTAGCCGGCCAGTTGCGCCAGGCCTTCGCCGTTGAGCACCGCCTGCAGCACCAGGTCGGCGTCGTTGAAGGTGCAGGAGGCCTTGGGCTGCAGCGTGCGCGTCACGCCGCCCACCCTGAATTCCCATTCCTCCACGCGGCCGGAGGACTCCCGGTAGGTGATGCAGCGGTGCCGGGCGATGTCCTCCACGCTGTCCGGCAGGCCGTGCGCCTTGGCGTAGGCGGGCGAAGCGCACACCAGCAGCTGCATCGGGATCAGCTGCTTGGCCACCACCTGGCTGTCGTCCATGCGGCCGTTGCGGAAGGCCACGTCGACGCGCTTGGCGATGAAGTCGGTGGGATTGCTGTCCAACACAAGATCGACGGTGATGTCCGGGTACTGCGCGCGGAAGCCGCTCAGCAGCGGCGCCACCACCTTGCGCCCGAAGCCGGCCGTGGCGCACAGGCGCAGCTGGCCGCGCGGCGCGCCCGAGCGCAGGTCGCGCATTTCGTCCACCGCCTGTACGATGCGTTCCACGCCGGGGCTGCAATACTCGTAGAATAGCTGGCCTTCGCTGGTAAGCGTGGTGCTGCGCGTGGTGCGCAGGAACAAGCGGGTATCGAGCTGGGTTTCCAGCTTGAGGATGCTGCGGCTCACCGCCGAACGGCCGATGCCGAGGCGGTCCGCCGCCCTGGCGAAACTGCCTTCGGTGGCCACGGCGATAAACGCCACCACCCCGGCGTAGGTGGTGGCAAAGCTGGACGCGAGCGCGTCGGACTCTGCTGCGGAGAATGAATTCATGTTTTCCAGAGCACTATTCTGAGACAATATCGACAGGAAGTAGACTAAACCTGCAGGAGTAGTGAGTAAATGCCAAACAACGGTGATTTTCAGCCAACCGCACGGCGCCGGCCCCTGGTGCTATTCGTGGCCTTCCCCGGCCTGTGCATGCTGGACATGGCCGGCCCGCAAACCGTGTTCTGGTGCGCCGACCGCCTGATGCGGCAGCGCGGCCGTCCCGGCTACGCGCGCCACACGGTGAGCGTGGAGGGCGGGGCGGTGCCCACGCTGGAGGGCGTGCCCATGCTCACCGAGCCCCTGTCGGCGTTCCGTCCGCAAGACGTGGACACCGTCGTGGTGCCGGGCGCGCCCCATATCGAACAAGTGCTGGAACATGCGCAGCCGCTGGTGGACTGGCTGCGCGCGGCGGCGGCCACCACGCGCCGCACCACCTCCGTGTGCAGCGGCGCATTTGTGCTGGCGCAAGCAGGTTTGCTTGACGGCAAGCGCGCCGCCACGCACTGGGCATTGAGCGACCGCCTGAAAGAGTTGCATCCCACGGTGGAAATCGACCGCCAGGCCATCTTCGTGCGCCAGGGAGGCATCTGGACCTCGGCCGGCGTCACCGCCGGCATCGACCTGGCGCTGGCGCTGGTGGAAGCGGACTGCGGGCGCGACGTGGCGCTGGAAGTGGCGCGCGAACTGGTGGTGTTCGTCAAGCGGCCGGGCGGGCACGCGCAGTTCAGCGCCTTGCTCGAATCGCAAGCGCGCGACGGCGACAAGTTCGAGGCGCTGCACTTGTGGATCGCCGACAACCTGGGCAACGCCAGCCTGACGGTGGACGAGCTGGCCCGGCGCGTGCTCATGAGCCCGCGCAATTTCTCGCGCGTGTACCGGGAAACCACCGGCCGCACGCCGGCCAAGGCGGTGGAAATGTTCCGGCTGGAGGCGGCGCGCCGCATGCTGGAAGACTCCAGCCGCAATATCGACCAGATCGCGCGCGACTGCGGCTTCGGCGACGAGGGCCGCATGCGGCAGTGCTTCCAGCGCAACCTGTCCGAATCGCCCAGCGCCTACCGCGAACGCTTCAGCAGCGCGGCCTGAGGCTTCCTTCGCCACGTCACAGGACGATGGCGTGGCGCGCCGGCGCTGCATCGTCCGGCGGCGCTTGCTCCCCGAGCAGCACGCGCAGGTCGCCCTCGATCTGGCGGCAGATATGCGTGATCGGCACGTCGTTGGCGCCGCCCTCGAAGGGATTCTCGGTGCTCTCGCCCACCTGGTCCAGCGCCACATACATCCACGCCACCAGCACGCTGAAGGGAATCGCCAGCCACGCCATGTGTCCGGCCAGCGCGCCGCCCACCACCTCATTGAGCTTGTCGAATTCCCTCACCACCCCCAGCGGCAGCAGCGCGGCGAAGATCCACACGAACAAAGTGTGGATGACGGCGTACTGGCGCGGGTAGGGGAAGTTCTTGATGCGCTCGGCGCGGCTGTGCAGGTCGATCAGCTCCTTCAGCGTCTTTTGCATCTCGGCGTGCTGCAGCACCGGGATCGCCTGGCTGGCGAACAGCTCCTTGATGGCGCTGCTTTGCATGCCGATCAGCGTCAGCGCGGGCTGGCGCGAGCGGGCCAGCTGCAGCGCGCTGCCGTCCGGCAGGTAGCTGCGCAGCGCCGACTCCAGCGGCACGTCATGTTCAGGCACCGTATAGCATTTGGCGCGGTACTCGAAGTTGTACCGGTTGGCCGCCGCCTCCCACACGCGCGCGGTGCGCAGCTGGTAGCGCACGCAGGCCAGCCACGCCAGGTGGCGCTGTACCAGCTCGCGCGCCGCCTGCGGCATGCCGGTGAAGTCGCGGCTGATCAGGCCCCAGTAGCGGCTGATGCTGGCGATGCTGCTCCACACCTGCTGCGCCTCCAGCGTGCGGTTGTAGGTTTGCGCGTTCTTGAATCCCACGATGAACGAGGCCGCGGTGCCGAGCAGCGCCGCCACCGCCCACGGTATGGCCAGCCAGCGCCACTCCAGCAGCTGGTAGGCCGCCACCTGCGCGGTGGACAGCGCCAGCAGGATATAGGTCTTGCGCCGCGTCCAGCGCAGGAATTCGGCCAGGCCGTAAGATCGTCCGATGTGCATGATGTGTTCCGGGTGCGTGGGATGAGTCCAGTATCACACGCGCGGCGCGCCTTGATTGGTGCCTGCTGCTCACCAGCGTGGGGCCCGCCGCGTGCCTACCGGCGGCGCTGGCGCGCTCCTAGAATGAATCCAGCAGCATCCCCGTCACCCAACTGGAGAACCACCATGAACATCAAGAAAATTGCCCTCGGCCTGTGCCTGAACGCAGCCATGATCCTGGCCATACCCGTGGCGCAGGCGGCGCCCGGCGGCGTATCGGTCAAGCCCCTCATCAACAAGGACGTGCCCGAGTCGCCCGGCAAGGAACTGCAGATGATCTCCGTGGAATACGCCCCCGGCGGCGAGGACCCGGTGCACCGCCACGACGCGCACGGCATCGTCTACGTGCTGGAAGGCTCCATCGTCATGGGCGTCAAGGGCGGCAAGGAAGTCACGCTGAAACCGGGCGACACCTTCTACGAAGGCCCCGCCGACCTGCACACCGTGGGCCGCAACGCCAGCAAGACCAAGCCCGCCAAGTTCGTCGTCTTCCTGCTGAAGGAGAAGAGCAAGCCGGTGCTGATCCCGGTGCCGTGATGCCATAGGCCGGTTTCGTTGCGCTTTCAGATGATATAGCCGCCACCGACTTCGATCGACTGCGCATTAACCCAGCCGCTGTCGCCGGAGAGCAGGCTGGCGATCACGCGGCCCACATCGTCCGGCTCGCCCACGCGGCCCAGGGCGGTCTGGGACGCGAGCAGGGTCTCGAATTCGTCATTCAGGCCGCCCCCCAGCTCCGTGCGGATCGCGCCCGGGGAGACGGCGTTGGCGCGGATGCGCCGCCCGCCGAACTCCTTGGCCATGTAGCGCGTGAGCACTTCCAGCCCGCCCTTGAAGGCCGCGTAGGGCGCCACCCCGGCCGTGGCCACGCGCGTCGTGGCGCTGGTCAGGTTCACGATGCTGGCGCCGTCGGCCAGCAGCGGCAGCAGGGCTTGCGTGAGGAAGAACGGGCCCTTCAGGTGTACGTTCATCAGTCCATCGAACTGCGCTTCGGTCACGCTGGCCAGTGGATTGAACAGCCCGTAGCCGGCGTTGTTCACCAGCCCGTCCAGCGTGGTGCGGCCCCAGGCCGATTGCAGTACCGCGCGCACCTGCCCGCGGAAGGCGGGAAAACTGCCCGTGTCGGCCACGTCCAGTTCCAGGGCAACGGCCTTGCCGCCGCCGTCTTCGATCTGCCGCACCACCGCGTGCGCCGCGTCCGCCTTGCTCTTGTAGGTCAGGATAACACCCATGCCCCGCTGGGCGCTTTGAATGGCCGCGCTGGCTCCGATGCCCCGGCTGCCGCCGGTGATGATGATGACGCTCATGTGGTGTTCCTTGTTGGTTGGGAGGTCCACATGGTAGCCAGCGCGCCTGCTGTGGACCTGTGCATTCCTGCCTCAATCCTGCCTATTTCTGCTTTTGCCTTGCGCCGCCGGCTTTTTTGCGGTTAGATGCGGGCTATGAAGAATCAACTGGATGAGCTGCGCAGCATTGCGGGAAGCGCGGGTGGCGGACGCGTGGAGACGGGCATTCCGCGCGTGGCCATGGTGCAGGGCGCGGTTCCTGAGCATCAGCTGGCTGCCGTGTACGAGCCGATGGTCAACCTGATCCTGCAAGGCGGCAAGTCGATGACAGTCGGCGAGCTCACCCTCGACTATGATCCGGCCACCTACTTTGTCATGTCGATCGACCTGCCGGCAGTGGGCGTGGTGCGTCCGGCGCCGTCCGGCGCGCCGTACCTGGCGGTGGCGTTGACGCTGGACCCCGCCGTTCTCGCCACCCTGATCGCGGACTTGCCTGAAACCGCCGCCGGCGAACGGGCTGCGGCCATGGGCTTTTCCGTCGCCGGGGTGACCCCTGAGCTGATGGACGCCTGGGTACGCATGCTGCGGCTGATGGGCAAGCCCGGCGAGATTGCGGCGCTGGCGCCCGCGTATGAGCGGGAGATACTGTATCGCGTGCTGCAGGGGCCGCACGGCTGGATGCTGCGCGACATCGCCACGCCGGACAGCGCCATGGCCAGGGTCAGCGCCGCCATCCAGTGGATACGGCGTGACTTCGATCAGCCGCTCCGGGTGGAGGCGCTGGCGGAAAGGGCGTCCATGAGCGTGTCCTCGTTCCACCGCCACTTCAAGGCCGTGACGGCGCTTAGCCCATTGCAGTTCCAGAAGCGCCTGCGCTTGCTGCAGGCCCGCTCGCTGCTGGTCAGCGGCGGCAAGAGCGTCACTGCCGCCGCATTCGACGTTGGCTACGAGAGCGCCACCCAGTTCAGCCGCGAATACGCGCGCGCCTTCGGCCTGCCTCCGGCACGGGATGCGGAGCGCATCCTGGCAGGCATAAGAACGGCGGCATAGGCCCTACATGGCGCGGTCCGCCTGCTGCCAGGTGCCGGTGGCAGTGAGCAGCGGCCAGTAGGTCGGCTTCGACCAGCGGATCGGCAAGGAATTTGCCACACGCCGCACGCCCGCCACCCGCAGGCGCAGCAGCCGTTCCGCCCCTTTGAAGGCTGCGAGCTCGGGACCTTCCCACACCAGGCTGCTGGTGCAGCTGACCTGCAAATAGTCGCCGGACGCAAAATCGATGAACAGCAGGCCGGCGCGTGGATCGAGGTGCAGGTTGCCCAGCGTCTGGTAGAAGCGGTTGCCGGGGAAATCCGGGAGCAGCAGGGTGTGCCCGTCCTGGACCCGCACGAAGCCAGGCCGGCCGCCCCGATGGGAGACATCCGCGCCCGCCGCCGCTGCATTCGGCATGCCGGGCGATGCGGCGGCGTTGCTTGCGATGAAGAGCGTGTCCGCAGCTTCGATGAGGCGGCAGTCGGCCTGGGTCAAGCGCTGGTACTCCCGGACGTCCGGCGGGCCGGGCAGGTCGACGAATGCCGGTTCGCGTTGCTGGATGTACTGCGGGCAGTTGCCGAAGCTTTGGCCGACGGCGACGGAGAAGCCTCCGCCGTCCATCGAGCTCACCGTGCCGTTCATCCGGTTGCGCCGCCGCGTCGGCAACTCGATGCCCAACAGGCCCAGGCGGGAACCAACGCGCAGGTTGTCCCCGAGTACGTCGCCGGGCAGCGCTTTCGTGTTGACGCGCAGCGTTCGGGCGTCGGGGCTGTGCATAAAACCGGGCTTGCCCGCCAGTATCGATGCCCAAGGCTGGCCGCGCTCGTCCACACTGCCGGCCATCACGAACGGCAGTTGCTGATAGAACTCGCGGTGCTGATCGGGCATGTGGTCGCGGATGAAGCGCTGTCCCATCGCAGCCGATGCCGCCAGCGCTCCCGCCCGTTCCTGTATGGCTAGCTCGCCGGCGTGGAACGGGGATGTTTCCGGCGATGTGTTGGGTGGCGTATTCACAATTGCTCCTTCATGGAATGGGCTGCGATGGTTGGCGTGGCGTCCCAGCCGCCGCCCATGGCACGGAACACCGCTACAGCGGCTCTCGCGGTGGCCGAGCGGGACGCGTCAAGCTGATCGCGCGCCGCCAGCAGTTGCTGGTCGGCCAGCAGCACGTCGGTCAGCGTGATCGTGCCCGCGCGATAGGCGCGCTCCGAAAGATCGCGCGCTTTGTCCAGGGCCTTGACCTGGTCGTCGATCTGCCGCGCATGGATCTGCGTCTGCGCCAGCGTGGCGAACGCGTTTTCGACATCCTCCGCTGCCCGCAACACGGACTTCCGGTACAAGGCGAGCGCTTCCGAGTTGGCGCCTTTGGCTTGCGCCACTTCCGCGTCCACCCTGCCGAAATCGAACAGTCTCCAGCGCAGCATGCCCCCGCCGGCGGCCTGGAAAGCGCTGGAGGCGAACAGCTTGCCGCCGTTGCTGCTGTCGAATCCAAAGAGGCCGGACAGCGACAGCTTGGGATAGTAGTCCGACATCGCCGCTCCTATCCGCTCGCTGGACGCCGCCAGGCGGCGCTCTGCTGCAATGACATCCGGCCGCCGGCGCAGGACCTGGACCGGTTCGGCGCCGGACGGCACGGCCGGAATGCCGGCGATAGGCCGAATCTCGCGCAAGTCGCTGGAGTAGCTTCCCGGCTGCACACCCATGAGCAGGTCCAGGCGGTTCAACTGAAGCTCCAGCGCGATGCGCAGCTGCGGCACGGTGGCGCGTGCCGACTTGACGAGGGCGTCCGCCTGCGCCACCTCCAGCCCTTGCGCGGCGCCGGCGCTGTAGCGTCTCTGCACCAGTTTCAGCAGCTGTTCGTCGGTCTCGATCTGCTTTTCAGCGATGGCAATGCGGGCTTGATAGCCCCGGATCTGAAAGTAGGCATCGGCGGCGTCGGCCGCGACCATCACGCGGATGGCGGCGTGATCGGCTTCTGCTGCTTGCGCCTCGTTGCCGGCGGCCGTCGCGCTGCGGCGCAGGCTGCCAAACAGGTCGGCTTCCCAGCTGGCTGCGGGACCAAGCGCCAGCTCGTGGAAGTTGCGCCTGAATCCCGGACTGCCGGCGGCGATGGCGGCCGCCGGGGTCTGCAGGCTCTGGCGGAAGGCAAAGGCCGACGCGTTCAAGTCCGCCCTGGGCAGCAGCGCCGCGTCGGCGCCGCCGGCCAGTGCGCGCGCCTGGCTGACGCGGGCGAGGGCTGCCGCCAGGTCCAGGTTCTGTTCGAGCGCGCGCTCGATGATCTTGACCAGCGCGGGATCGTCGAAGCCGCGCCACCACCTGTCCAGCGAGGGGGAGTCTACAGGCGCGCCGGCACGGAACGGCGCCAGCTTCATTTCCGGGGCATGGTAGTCCGGCCCGACAGCGCAGGCCGACAGCGCGGCACTGATGAACAGGCCGGTGGCCGCTGGCCTGGCGAGGGTGAAGGCAAAGTGTTTCAAGTCGTGCTCCTGGTTTTGATGAGCGCGCCGGCGAAGCCGCGCATTTTGCGCACCATGGTGTAGAAAGCCGGCGTGAACAGCAGGCCAAAAATGGTGACCCCCAGCATGCCGAAAAAAACGGTGGTGCCCAGCGACTGGCGCATTTCGGCGCCGGCGCCGCTCGCCACCACGAGGGGGGCCACGCCGGCAATGAAGGCGAGCGAAGTCATCAGGATCGGGCGCAGGCGGACCTTTGCCGCCTCCACCGAGGCCTCTTCGGCGCCGACGCCGTCCTCGTCCTGCCGCTGCTTGGCAAACTCCACGATGAGGATCGCATTCTTTGCCGCGAGGCCGACCAGCACCACGAAGCCGATTTGCGCCAGTACGTCAATCGGCATGCCGCGGATGGCCAGGCCGGAAGAGGCGGCCAGCAAACACATCGGCACGATCAGGACGATAGCCAGCGGGATGCGCCAGCTCTCGTATTGCGCGGCAAGCACGAGGAAGACGAACAAGGCCGAGGCGGCAAAGATCGCCAGCGTGGGAACGGATTGCTGTTCCTGCTGGTGGGCCAGGTCGGTCCACTCGAACGTCATGCCGGGCGGCAGCACTTGTTTGGCCAGCTCGGCCATGCGTTTCATCGCCGCGCCGGACGATACGCCGGGCGCGGCGGCGCCCAGGATCTCGGATGCGGGGTACAGGTTGTAGCGCGGCACGCGATAGGGCGCGGTATCGTTCCTGAAGCTGGCCACCGTGCCCAGCGGGACCATCTCGCCGTGCGCGTTCCTCACCTTCAGGCGCGCGATGTCTTCCGGCGTCTTGCGGGCCGACTCGTCGCTTTGGGCGATGACCTGGTAGGTGCGGCCCAGGTAATTGAAATCGTTGACGTACTGCGAGCCGAGGTACATCTGCATGGTGGAGAACACGTCGCTTGGCGTCAGTCCGACCTTTTCCGCTTTCAGGCGGTCGATATCGGCGTACACGGATGGCGAGCCGGCGTTAAAGAGCGTAAATGCGCCGCCGAATGCCGGGTCCTTGTTGGCTGCCGCGACCAGGCTGTTGGTTGCGTTGGCCAGGGCTTGCGGCCCCAGGCCGGCGCGGTCTTCCACCATCAGCTTGAAACCGCCTGCCGCGCCCAAACCCTGGATGGGCGGCGGCTGGATCACGACGACATAGGCGTCCTTGACGACGGAAAGGCGCTCGCGCAGCCGTTCCAGCATCGCCGCCGCATTGACGCCCGGGATGTGTTCGCCGTACAGGGAGGGCAGCGACGTGAAGACGGTGCCCACATTCGGCGCCACAGTCGACGTGGCGACGTCAAAGCCGCTGGTGGCCGAAGTGTGCGCCACACCGGGCGTCTTCAGGGCGATGTCGTTCACTTGCCGTATCACTTCGTCGGTGCGCGACAGGCTGGCGCCCGGCGGCAGCTGCACGATGACGGCGAGGTAGCCGATATCCTGGTCTGGAATGAAGGCGGTGCCCATGCGGGACATCTGCAGGCCTGCGGTGGCGATCAGCGCAAAGTAGGCGATCAGCATGACGGCCGTGGCGCGAACGAAGCGGGCCGTGATCCTGCCGTACCTGGCCGACAGCCATTCGAAGCCGCTATTGAAACGCGAGAAGAACGGCATCAGCCGGCGCGCCAGGCCATCCGGTTCTTCGTGCTGCTTGCCGGCTTGATGGGCCTTGAGCAGCACGGCGCACAGGGCGGGGCTGAGCGTGAGCGACACGAAACAGGAGATCACCGTGGACGCGGCAATGGTGATGGCGAACTGTTTGAAGAACAGGCCGGAAATGCCGGGGATGAACGCCACCGGAACAAACACCGCGCACAGCGTGAGGGCAATCGCGATCAAGGCACCGGACACTTCTTCCATCGTGCGGTGCGCGGCATCGGCGGGGGACATGCCGACGGCCATGTTGCGCTCGACGTTTTCCACCACCACGATGGCGTCGTCGACGACGATGCCGACCGCGAGCACCAGCCCGAACAAGGACAGATTGTTGATCGATGCGCCGCACATCATGAGCACCGCAAAGGTACCGATCAGCGAGATCGGAATGGCGACCACCGGGATGATGGTTGCGCGCCAGTTCTGCAGGAACAGATACACCACGATGACGACCAGGACGATCGCTTCGATGATGGTGGAAATCACCTGCTTGATCGATTGGCTGACGAAGTTGGTCGGGTCGTAGATCCGCATGTAATCCACGCCAGGCGGGAAATTCTTTTTGAGCTCCTCCATCTTTGCCCACACGGCGTGCTGCACTTCCACCACGTTGGCGCCGGGCGTGGCAATCACCCACCAGGGCGCGGCAGGATGCTGGTCGGCGTAGGCAATCGAACCATAATCGGCCGAGCCGAGCTCCACCCGGCCGATATCGCGGATGCGCGTCACGCGGCCCTGGGCATCGGACTTGACGATGATATCGGCGAACTGTTCCGGCGTCGTCAGGCGCCCCAGCGCTTCCACGTTGATTTGGTAGGCGCCGTCGCTGGCAATCGGCGGACGGTTCAGCACCCCGGCCGACACCTGCGCATTCTGCGCGCGCAGCGAACCCAGGATGTCATTGGCGCTGAGACTGTGGGCGGCAGCCTTGTCCGGATCGATCCACACCCGCATCGCGTACTGCCGCTCGCCCAGCACCCAGAAGTCGGCCACGCCGGGCAAGCGCGCAATTTCGTCGCGCACGCTCAGCATATAGTTCGACAAATAGGTAGGGCTGCGCGATCCGTCGGGCGAGTAGACGTGCACGCCCAGCAACAACGCCTGGATGGTCTTCTTGACCTGCACGCCTTGCAGCTGGACTTCCTGCGGCAGGCGCGACAAGGTGTCCTGCACCCGGTTGCGCGTCAGCATGAGCGCAGTGTTGGGATCCGTGCCCACTTTGAAGATCACGGTCGTGGCCAGCCGGCCGTCGCCGGTGGACTGGCTGGTGATGTAGTCCATGTTCTCGACCCCGTTGACGGCTTGCTCCAACGGCGTTGCCACCGTGCGCGCCACGGTTTCCGCCGATGCGCCGGGGAAGCTGGTTGTGATCTGTATCGTCGGCGGCACAATGTCCGGATATTGCGCCACCGGCAGGAAGAGCATCGCCGCGAGGCCGGCGAGCGCGATGAAGATATTGATGACCGTCGCGAAGCGCGGCCGCTCAATGAAGAAATGGGCAAGTTTCATGGCCTGTCTCCGCCTCAAGCGCCGCCGGATGCGGCTTTGATCGCGCCGTCTTTCGGCGCCACCCTGGTCCCCGGCGCGGCGGCGGGGATGCCGTCGATGATGACTTTGTCCTTCGGATCCAGCCCGGCGCGGATGACGCGCAAGCCGTCCCGCAGTTCGCCGATCTCCACCACCTTTTGCTTGACGATGGAGTCCGCGCCCACCGTCAGCACCATGCGGTTGGCCTGGTCGTTCAGCACGGACGCGTCGGGCACGAGCAGGGTCGGCGCCGGCTTGGAAACGGCAAGACGCACGCGCGCGAAGGTGCCGGGCGTGAGCAGGCCATCCGGATTGGCGACCACGGCACGGGCGTGTATGGTTCCGCTTGAACGGTTCAGCGCGTTGTCGATGAAGTTCAGCGTGCCTTCGCGCTCATAGGTTTTCTCGTCGCTCAACGCAATCTGCACCTTGCTCGAGACGGCGCCTTTGTCCTTGCTGCGCTCGCGCACGATGGCCATGTAGTCGGCTTCGCTGATGTCAAAGTCCAGGTACACCGGGTCCGACGACACGAGCGTGGTCAGCAGCGTGGTTGGGCCGCTGCCGGCGCGATTGCCGGAAACCAGGTTGCCCACCGAGACCTGGTGATTGCCGATACGTCCCGTAAAGGGGGCGGTGATGCGGGTGCGGTCCAGATCGAAGCGCGCGTCGCGGATCAGCGCACTGGCGGCATCGACAGCAGCCTGGGCGGCGCGCTTCTCGGCCTGCCGCTGGTCGACATTCTGTTCGCTGCCGGCATCCTCATTGCGCAGCGTTTGCGCGCGTGCCAGTTCCCGGTTCGCCAGGTCCAGCCGCGCGTGCGCTGTCTCAAGCTGGGCTTGTGCCTGGCTCAGCCTGATCTCGTAGGGGCTGGGATCGATCACAAACAGCAGATCGCCCTTGCGGACGATATCGCCGTCCTTGAAGTGGATTTCGGCCAGCATGCCGCCGACCTGCGCGCGCAGTTCCACGTGCCGGGTGGCCGAGAACTGTCCCAGGAAGCCGATCTGCGGCGCCATGTCGCGCTGGAGCGGGGGACTGACCGCAACCACGGGCGCGGGCGGGCTCGGGGGCGCTGCGGCAGTTGAGCTCTGCGTTTGCAGCATGGCACCGGCAACCGCCGCCACCGCGACGATTGCGGCGGACCCAGCCCAGGCGCGCTTGCGCAGGGCACGGTTGCGGCGAGGCCCATCCGATGCGGCCTCAGGCGAATGGATGTCGTGATTCATCATGCGTTCTCTTTTCTCAATGTTGTCGACCGATACGCCTGTCCCGGCCATCTTGATTTTTAGATGATCGGACTGCACTATCGTTTTTTAAAGATAAATGCGATCATCTATAAAGTCAAGGATAGAGGTTGATGTTTCACTATGTGCCGTCACCGTGCTATACTGGATCCATCATTTAGGAGCGAGAGCATGAAGCGATCGAAAGCAGATACTGCCGAAACGCGTAAGCGCATCATCAAATCGGCTGCGCAAGCCTTCAAGAGCAACGGCATAGAAGGCACGGGCGTGGCGGAGATCATGGCGGCGGCCGGCCTGTCGCATGGCGGCTTCTATCGGCACTTCTCTTCAAAAGAGCAGCTGATTGCCGAAGCCTGCGCGGTTGAAATGGATTACTTCGTCTGCACGGCAGGCGAGGGCGCGGAGCCTGGGGCGGAGGCATTCATCCGGCATATCGAGAAATTCCTGTCGGCCGAGTACCGCGACGACAAAGTGATTGGCTGTCCCATCGTTGCCATGGGAAGCGAATTGACCCGTGCCGACGCCGGTACGCGCCACGCCGTCTCGCGCGGCTACGAGCAACTGATCGATATCGTTGCCAAATGGCTGTCGGGGACCGATGATGCGGCGGCGCGCGACGACGCCATGTTCACGCTGTCTTCCATGGTGGGGGCGATGACGATGTCACGCATCATGGACAATCCAGGGTTGTCGGATCACATGCTGGACGTGGCGAAAAAGCGCCTGGCGGACTTGCTGGCCCAGCGCCAGAACGCCAACAAACGCGTGCTCGACCAGTCGGCGCAAGCCAGCCTGGCCTGACAACGAAGCGGTGATTACACGTAGGCCAGCATGCGGCCGCAGGCGATCACCGAAATCCACAGCAGCAGCGACAGCGCCGCCTGTGCCCGCGCCGGCGGCGGGGCGGGGCGCTCCACGTTCCAGGCCGCCACGCTGCGGTACACGCCGGCGTGGAAGCCGGCAGCGTTCAGGCCGGCCGCAGCCAGCAGCGCCAGCTTCAGCCTGAACACGGGATTGGCGATGAATTCCAGCGGCTGGGAAGAGAACAGCAGCACGCCGGCCGGCACTACCAGCAGCAGGCTGGCCAGCGCCCAGCGCAGCAGATGCCGGCCCAGCTCCCGCACCGGCAGCGTGCGCGCGCAGCCCAGCACGCGCAGGTCGAACAGCGCGACGGCGCCCACCAGCACGGCAAAGCCGGCGATGTGCACGGTTTCAACGATGGGATACAGCCACAGGTGCTCGCGCATCGCCTGCGACAGCGGCGTCGACGCCAGCCATTCGGCGGCGCCGGCCACCAGCGGCATCAGCGCAGCTCCGTGGTCTTGCCGGCCAGGGTGATGCGTTCGGCGCGCAGTTCGTCGCCCTTGCTGCGGTGCGGATAGCCCATCACGCTGGCCTGCTTGCCGGCCGCCAGCGCCTCCTTGTCCAGCCCCCGGCTTTCCATGCGCGACGGCGGCGCCAGCACCACGGTCCAGCTCTGGGTCTCGGTTTTCAGGCGCACGAAGCCGTGCGGATGCGAATAGCCCGCCTCCTCGATGGTGCCGTTCAGCGTCAGCGGCCGCTGCGCGTCATATTCGCTCCAGCCGTGGTGGGCCAGGGCCGATGTCGCCGCAAATGCGGCCAGCAAGAACCATTTTCTCATCATGCTCTCCCGAAACAGGTTGGCGTCAGGTGACGAGGCGATTCTACGCCGTCTCCGGGAAGAGGGCGCATGCCTCGCGCCGGCACTGGGGAGGTCGGCAACGCTGTTGGCCGCCGCCCAGTCCGCCGACGGGACGCTGCACAGCTGCTTGCGCGTGGACGCCGGTTCGAAGAACATTTAGTCGGGGCAAGGCATGCCGGCGGCGGCCCATTGTTCCAGCGCGCGCACGAAGTCCTGGTGCGGCATGGGAGGCAGGGTGCGGCTGGTGAAGTCCTTCTGGCGCGGCGCCTCGGCCTGGTGGCAGTTCACGCAGAGCGGCGTGGGCCGGTACTGTAATCGCGGCAATCGCGGCAAGCGCTGCTTGCCCGGCGCGTCCCATCGGCAGCCGGCCGGTCATGCCTGTCCCGCCGCTTTGTGGATGGCGGCGCGGATGCGCGGATAGGTGCCGCAGCGGCAGATGTTGCCGGACATGGCCTGGTCGATGTCCTTGTCGGTGGGTTTCGGTATCGCCCGCAGCAGGGCGGTGGCCGCCATGATCTGGCCGGACTGGCAGTAGCCGCACTGCGGCACGTCGAGCTCCGCCCAGGCCTGCTGCACGCGCTTGCCCACCGGCGTGGCGCCGACCGCCTCGATGGTGGTGATCCTTTTTCCCACCGCGGCCGATGCCGGCATGACGCAGGCGCGCGTGGGCTGGCCGTCGATATGCACTGTGCAAGCGCCGCACAGCGCCATGCCGCAGCCGAACTTGGTGCCCGCCATGTGCAGCTCGTCGCGCAGCACCCACAGCAGCGGAGTGTCCGGTTCGGCCTGGACTTTGGTGGACTTGCCGTTGATGTTCAAAGAAATCATGTCTGCTCCTGTCAGGTTGTTTGCAAGGCCGTGGCGATCGGCAGCTTGCGTATGCGTTTGCCGGTGGCGGCGAAAATAGCGTTGGACAGCGCCGGCATCAGCGCCGAGGTGCCCGGTTCGCCCATGCCGCCGGGCGCTTCGTTGCTGGCGACGATGTGGGTTTCGATCAACGGCATTTCGTTCATGCGCAGCACGCGGTAGTCGTGGAAGTTGCTCTGCTCGACGCGGCCGTTCTTGAACGTGATGTCGCCCCACAGCGCGCCGGAGATGCCGAACACCACGGCGCTTTCGACCTGGGCCCGCACCGTATCGGGGTTGACCACCACGCCGCAGTCCAGCGCGCACACCACGCGGCGCACGCGCACTTCGCCATGCTCGACCCGCGCGTCCACCACCATGGCCATGTAGGTGCCGAAGGCGAACTGCACCGACAGGCCGCGGCCGGTGCTGCCGCTGCGCGGCCCCTTCCAGCCTGCCTTTTGCGCGGCCAGCTGCAGTACCGCTTCTGCGCGCGGGTTCTCCTTCAGCAGGGCCAGGCGGTATGCCAGCGGGTCGGCCTTGGCGGCGGCAGCCAGCTCGTCGATGAAGCTCTCCACCACGAACACGTTGTGGGTCGGCCCCACGCCGCGCCAGAATGCGGTGGGGATCTGCGGCGGTTCGTGGCGGGTGTAGTTCACGCGGATCGCCTTGAAGGCGTAGGGCGGTGCTTCTGCGCCGTCCACGGTCTCCGGGTCGAAGCCGTTGTTGAATGCCTGCGGCAGGAAGCGCCCCAGCACCGAGGAACCGGTCAGGTGATGGAACCAGGCCACCGGCATGCCCTGTTCGTCCACGCCGGCGCGCACCCGGTCGTAAAAATAGGGGCGGTACATGTCGTGCTGGATGTCTTCCTCGCGGCTCCAGATCACCTTCACCGGGTGCTTCACCTCCCGCGCGATGCGCACCGCGCGCTCCACGCCGTCGATTTCCAGGCGGCGGCCGAAGGCGCCGCCCAGCAGGAAGTTGTGCACGGTGACTTGCTCTTCCGGCAGGCCTGTCACCTTGGCGGCCACCGCGCGGGCGCGGGTGAGCACCTGGGTGCCGGTCCACAGCTCGCAGCGGTCCTCCTGCACGTGCACGGTGCAGTTCATCGGTTCCATGGCCGCGTGGGCCAGGAAGGGCAGCTCGTAGGTGGCTTCCAGCACGCGGCTGGCCTTGGCCAGCGCCTGTTCCGGCTCGCCGTCGCTGCGCACCTTGGCGGCGGCCCGCCCGGCTGCCTGCGCCATGTCGGCCACGATGTCGGCAGTGGACAGCCGGGCATTGGGGCCGTCGTCCCAGCGCAGGGCCAGCAGCGACAGGCCTTTCTGCGCCGCGCCGTAGTTGTCCGCCACCACGGCGGCGCAGTCGTCCAGGCGCACCACCTGGCGCACGCCGGGTACCTTGAGCGCGGCCGCTTCGTCCAGGCCCGCCAGGCGGCCGCCGTAGGCCGGGCTGATGGCCAGCGCCGCCACCTTCATGCCTGGCAGCTGCACGTCGATGCCGTACCGGGCCGAGCCATTCAGCTTGCCCGGCGTGTCCAGGCGGCGCGCGGCTTTGCCGATCAGCCTGAATTCCCTGGGCGGCTTCAGGACGATGGTTTCCGGCGCCGGCAGCGGCAGGGTGGCGGCAGCTGCGGCCAGCTCTCCGTAGCGCAGCTTGCGGCCGGTGGCGGCATGGATCACGGCGCCTTGCTGCGCACGGCAGCCCGACGGGTCGACCTGCCAGGCTGCGGCGGCAGCCTGCACCAGCAGCATGCGGGCGGCGGCGCCGGCCTGGCGCATCGGCAGCCAGGCGGCGCGGATGGTGGTCGAACCGCCGGTGACCTGGAAGCCCAGCGCGGGATTGACGTAGCGCTTGTCGTCAGCAGGGGCATGCTCCAGCACCACGTCCTTCAGGTCGAGCTCCAGCTCTTCGGCTATCAGCATCGGGATCGAGGTATAGGTACCCTGGCCCATCTCCACGTAGGGCATGGTCATGGTGACCTTGCCGTCGCCGGCGATGCGCAGCATGGCATTGGCTTGCCAGGTCCCGCTTGCGGCGCTGTCGCGCGCGCGGGCGCCGGGGAGGGCAATCTGCAGCAGCAGGCCTCCCCCGGCCGCCATCGCTTTGAGGAAAAATCGACGATCGGTCATGCTCGCTCCTTGCAGTAAGATTGCGAGGATTATACGAAGCGCTTGCAGCGCCGAAGGGACGAAAAACCGGCAAAAACGGCCATCGCCGGGCCGCCGTTTTACATGCTGAGCGAGATACTCGCCGAGCGGGAGTTGCGCATGAATTTCTGCGGCGGTTCGCCCAGCACCCGCAGGAATGCGCGGCGCATGCGTTCATCGTCGCCGAAGCCGGTCTGGGAGGCGATGCGCGTGGCGGACGCATGGCCGCTTTCGATCAGCGTGCGCGCCGCCTCCACGCGCAGCTTCTCAATCGCCTTCGCCGGAGACATACCGGTCTCGGTCTGGAAGGCGCGGCTGAAATGGCGCGGACTCCAGTTGACCAGGTCGGCCAGCTGCTGGATGCTCAGCGGCTCGCGCAGATTGTCCTTGATGAAGGTGAGCACGCGGCGGATGCGCTCCTGCCTGGGGTCCAGTTCGGCCAGCAGCGAGAACTGGCTTTGTCCTCCCGAGCGGCGGTGGTAGAGCACCATGGTCTGGGAAATCTTCTTGGTGATCTCGTGGCCGAGGTCCGCTTCCACCATGCCCAGCACCAGGTCGATGCCGGCAGTCATGCCGGCCGAACTCCAGACATGGCCGTCGCGGATGAAGATCTTGTCCGGCACCACATTGGCAGCCGGGAAGCGGCGCGCGAGCGCCTCCGCGAAGCCCCAGTGCGTGGTGACCGAGCGGCCGTCGAACACGCCGGCCTCCGCGAGGATGAAAGCCCCGGTGCAGATGCTGGCGATCCTGCGCGAACTGCGCGCGGCCGCCTGCAGCCGTTCCACCATGCCGGCGCTGGGTGCCGGGATGGCGGGGGAACTGCCCACCAGCACCGTGTCGTAACGCTGGTCGCTAAAAGCGGCGCTTTCAACGCCGACGCCGGACATGCTGCTGACCAGGCCACCGGCCATGGAAACGATATCGACCGAATAGCTGTCCGGCGCGAAATGGTTGGCAATGCCAAACACCGACAGGACGGACAAGTCGAGTATGTGAAATCCGCGGTATATGACCAGTGCTACTTTGGCTGCCACTGCGGCCTCGCTTTGAAAAAGTCAGAAAAACCATCTGCTTGCCGGGACAGATAGTGTCGCGCGTTGCCGCGTTGCGCGTTAATCGCCGGCGAGCCAGTGCGCCGCGTTGACCACATAGCGCTGGATGTCCCGCAGCGCGGCCGGGTTGGCGGCCATGCCGTCCCCGGGCGCTTCGCTGACGAAGGCGGGACAGCCGGCGGCCGTGTCCCAGTTGTAGTCGCAGAAGTGATGGAAAGAGCTCTGGGCGATGGCGCGTCCGTGCTGTTCGCTGCGCTCAAACGCGACGGCCAGGTTGAACCGCGCGCCGCTCGCCAAGCTCTTGCCGGTGGCAATCACCCGTGCCGGTTCGCCTTGCGGGGCGCTGACGGCACCCTCGTGCGGATGGGCGGGGAAAAAGCGGATCGCGCCGGTGGGCGAGGCTGGATCGGCCAGTACGGGGTGCACGGGGCCGGCCACAGTCAGCTCCTGGTAGTCGCCATTGCGTCCCGAATGGTAGTTGGGCCAGTGGATATAACCGGTGGCGGTATCGTCGTTGACCTGCCGGTTCACATCCGTTTCCGGATTCCGCGTGTGGAAATGGTGCGCGGCGCCGACCCCTCCCAGGCCGCAGACTGAGGATCCCAGGTCCATGTGGTCGCGCGCCACCAGCAATCCGCCTCCCTGGCGGCGGAAGCGCTCGATCGCCTCGCATTCCACTGTATGTATCCCGGCGCCGGTATCGACCGCGAGCAGCCACAGGACGTCGATGCCGCCCTTGTCAAGCCGGGACAGTACGCTGTCGGGCGCTGCGCCGGCATCGCGGTCCCTGGCGATCACCTCGAAGGCTGGCCGCCCCTGCGCGTCGCGCTGTTCGGCCAGCAGGCGCACCAGGAGGCCGAAGCGTGCAATGGACCAGTCGCCGCGGGTAGCGGGAATGGTGGTCTGGACCAGAATTGTGCGCGGTCCGCGCAGATTGTTCGCCATGCGAGTGTCGCTCCTGTGAAGCCATGCTTGAGATGGCCGCATTATAGGAGCGGCCAGCCGCAGGAAAAGGACAACTACCCCTCGTTTCCTGCCATTCCGCCGCACGGCCTTTCCGCTACCCCCGGCGGGACAGCACGGCCGCCTGGTGGGCGTCCTTCTCCTGCCACTTGGACGCGCCCAGCAGGATCACGTGCAGCTGCTGCACGAAGTTTTCCTCCATCTCGCCCTCCAGCAGCGGCTGGCCGGGCGGCAGGTCCAGGATGTCGGTGGCGGCCGCCAGCATGGTCATGACGATCAGGCCGCACACCATCTGCAGGCGCGGGGTCGGCAAATCCCTGTAGCGGCCCAGCGCGCGGATATCCTGCGCCATTTCATTGGTGAAGTGGGTGACGTCGGTGCGGATCGCCAGGCGCAGGATGCGGCTGCCGCCCGAGCGCTCGGTGGCGATGAACTGGAACTGCAGCCGGTTCGCCTTCACATAATCCAGATACACCCGCACCGAGCGGCGCAGGATGGAGCCGCGCGACACGTCGATCTGGCGTGCCTCGCGCAGCAGGCGGCGCAGGGTGATGCCCATCTCGTCCACCAGTTCCAGCCCCAGCTCGTCCGTATTGCGGAAGTGGCGGTAGAAGGCATTCGGCACCACGCCGGCCTGGCGCGCGATCTCGCGCAGGCCCAGGCTGGTGAAGCTGCGGCCTTCGCCCACCAGGGTCAGCGCCGCTTGCAGCAGTGCCTTGCGGGTGCCGGTCTTGCGCTCCGGCCGCGCCGCGCCTTCTTCGGTTTCGTGATCGCTCATAGGTCTCATGTGTACAGGTGTATCCCTATTTTACACGGCCATGACAGGCAAATGTGACAGGTTGATGACAGGTTTGCCTGTTATTTAATCACGCGGGGCTTGACTTGATGTGTACAAGTGTACACAATCATGGCAATCCTTATTATTTGCTATGCCCATGACTTTACGATCTTCCCTGGCCAGCCTGGCGGACATGTTCGCCTACCCGCTGCGCCACTCGCACTACGTGGAGCTGGTGAACCCGCTCTGGACCTCGCACGCGCTGATGGCGCGTGTGGTCGCCGTGCACGAAGAGACCGCCGACAGCCGCACCCTGACCCTGCGCCCCGGCGCCGGCTGGCGCAGCCACCGTCCCGGCCAGTTCGTGCGCCTGGGCGTGCCGATCGGCGGCCAGCGCCACACGCGCACCTATTCCATCTCGTCCGCGCCCGACCGCGAGGACGGCTGCATCACCGTCACCGTGAAGGCGGTGGCCGAGGGCAGGGTGTCGCAGCGCCTGGTGCGCCAGGTGCGCGTGGGCGAGTACCTGCCGCTGGGCGAGCCGCAAGGCGATTTCGTGCTGCCCGAATCGATGCCGGTGCATCCGCTGTTCATCACCGGCGGCAGCGGCATCACGCCCGTCATGAGCATGCTGCGCAACTACGTGCAGGAATACGAAGTGGTGCCGGACTCGGTGCACATGCACTACGCGCCGCGCGCGAACGACGTGATTTTCGGCGCCGAACTGGACAAGCTGGCCGCCACCCAGCGCCATTACCAGCTGCAGCGCTACTACACACGGGAAGGCGGCGCCCGTTTCAGCGCCGCGCAACTGGAAGCGGCCTGTCCGGACTGGCGCGAGCGCGAGGTGTGGGCCTGCGGCCCGGCCAGCCTGCTGGAAGCGGTGGAGGCGCACTGGCAAGCCGCAGGCCTGGCGCACATGCTGCACGTGGAGCGTTTCCACGCGCCGCTGGCCGCCGCCACCGGTGAAGCCACCGCCGGCCGCGTGCTGTTCGCCGGCAGCGCCACCGAGGCGCAGTCGGACGGCGTCACCTGCCTGCTGCGCATCGCCGAAGACGCCGGCCTCAATCCCAAGCACGGCTGCCGCATGGGCATCTGCCATGGCTGCGACACCAAGCTGGTCAGCGGCAGCGTGCGCGACCTGCGCAACGGCGCCCTGATCGCCGAGCCGGGCGACACCGTGCAAGTGTGCGTCTGCAGCGCAGTCGGCGACGTCGAGCTGGCGCTGTAAATCAATCTACGAGAATTCCATGCCTATTCCATCCCACCTCACCCCCGCCGACATCGCGGCCTTTGGCAGCGAGATCGAATCCATCCGCAACGAAGTCATGGCCAGCCGCGGCGAGCGCGACGCGCGCTACATCCGCCGCCTGCTGAAAATCCACCGCTACCTGGAAATCAGCGGCCGCCTGGCCATTTACGCCAGCCTGGCGCTGCTGCCGCAGTGGGGCCATGCGCTGGCCGGCTGGGCCTTCTTCTGGCCCGCCATGGTGCTGGGCGTGCTGGCGCTGGGCGCCGCCAAGATCCTGGAGAACATGGAGATCGGCCACAACATCCTGCACGCGCAATGGGACTGGCTGCGCGACCCGGACATCCAGTCCGGCCGCTGGGAGTGGGACCACGTGTGCCCGTCCGACCAGTGGAAGCACGCGCACAACGTCAAGCACCATACCTGGACCAATGTGCTGGGCAAGGACGCGGACGTGGCCGGCTATGGCCTGCTGCGCCTGTTCTCCGGCCAGCGCTGGAAACCCTTCAACCTGGGCAACCCGCTGTGGGCCTTCCTGCTGGCGGTGTTCTTCGAGTGGGGCATCGCGATCCAGGAGCTGGAGCTGGGCCGCGTGATCCAGGGCCGCCTGAAGTGGGCCACCTTGCGCCCGATGTGGCTGCGCACGCGCAGCAAGATCCTGCGCCAGGTGCGCAAGGACTACCTGCTGTTCCCGCTGCTGGCCGGCCCGTTCTTCTTCTACGTGGCGGGCGCCAACGCGGCGGCCAACATCGTGCGCAACCTGTGGACTTATCTGATCATCTTCTGCGGCCACTTCCCGATGGACGTGCACGTGTTCACCAAGGCCGAAGTGGAAAACGAATCGCGCGCGCACTGGTATGTGCGCCAGCTGCTGGGCTCCTGCAATATCAAGGGCGGCCGCTTGTTCCACATCATGAGCGGCAACCTGAGCCACCAGATCGAGCACCACCTGTTCCCGGACATGCCGAGCAACCGCTACGCCGACGTGGCGCCGCGCGTGCGCGCGCTGTGCGCCCAGTACCGCCTGCCGTACAACACCGGCTCGCTCACGCGCCAGTTCGGCACCACGGTGCTGCGCATCCTGCGCATGAGCTTCCCCGGCTACAGCCCGATGCTGGACGGCCCGCCGCCGGCCCGCCCGCAGCGCGCGCGCAAAACCGGCGAGGCGGCGACGTCCGCTTGAATCACTTCTTCCCAGCCTGCGGCGTGCTCACCAGCTTCTGCAGGCTGTATCCCTGCTTCTCCAGGCGCGCCAGCAGCGCCGCATAGGCTTGCGGCTCCACCTGCGGGGCGCGTGACAAAATCCACAGGTACTCGCGTGTCGGCTCGCTCACGGCAGCCAGTTGGTACTGCTCGTCCAGATCGATCACCCAGTAGTCGGCCCATACGAAGGGCAGGAAGGACAGCCAGGCCGGCGCGAAGCGCACTTCCAGCTTGGGCGAAGTAGCGTCGCCCACCTGGCGGCCTTCGGCGGTGGCGACGATGGCTTCGCCCTTTTCGATCGCGCAGCGGTTGGTCACCTGCACCGTCTTGTCGGGCTGCAGCGCGTAAGTTGCGGTGGTGCTGCCCACGCATTTGCGCTGGAAGTAATTGGGGTATTTCGCGATTTCGTACCAGGTGCCCATATAGCGCGGCACGTCGAGCGCCGGAATGGGCTGCACCGGCTGCGCGGCCTGCGCGCGCGCGGCGGTGCAGGCCAGGATAAGGCTTGCGGCGGTCAGCAGTTTATACATGGAATACCCTCTCTGGCGAAAGCGCCATGGTAGCGCCTGAGTCAAGGTTGTGCTGCGGAAATCGTGCAGACTCAGGTTTCCAGAATCCCCTATACTGGCGAAATGAAACTCGCCCTCTTGCTGGCGCTGACTTTGGCTCTGCCGGCTGCGGCCGAATGCGACAAGGTCATCGTCTCCGCCGATCCAGACTACCAGCCGCTGCACTGGTACGACGGCCAGACCCTGCGCGGCGCCAGCATCGACCTGGCCGTCCGCGTGCTGGAAGATATCGGGGTTCCCTACGAGGTGCGCTACGCCGGCCCGTGGAAGCGGGTGCTGGGCGCGGCGCAGGCCGGTCAGGTGGACCTGGTGGCGACGCTGAAGAATTTGCCGGAACGCGAACGCTACCTGGCGTTTGCGCCAACCGCCGCGTTTCCCAATCCGGTCGCCATCTTCGTCGACCGGCAGCGCAGCTTCGCCTACGACAGCTGGGATGACTTGGCGGCGAAGCGCGGCGGCGCCGCGCTGGGCAACCGCTTCGGTCCCGAATTCGACAAATTCGCCGAAACGGAACTGCACTTGCAGGAATCCGGCACGCTGGACACCAATTTCCGCAAGCTGGGCCTGGGCCGCATCGACTATTTCGTGGTCGGCCTGTACGCAGGGGAGGCCTACCTGGCCACCCACGGCCTGGGCGGGCGCTACATGGCACTGCGCCCCTTCGCCACCGAGGACAAGAACTATTTCGCCTTTTCCCGCAACAGTCCCTGCCTCAAATACCTCGAACCGTTCGAGGCGCGCCTGCGCACGCTGGTGAAATCCGGCGCCAGCGTGGCCATCCTGAACGCCAATCTGCGGCGTACAGGCATCCTGCTGGACGGCGCCAGCCTGACGCACAAATAGCGCGGCGCAGACCTTGGCGCTTACATGCCTGGAGGCGGCACTTCCGGGATCTGGTTGTGCAGGCTAAGGTTGATCGTGTTCCAACCCTTGATGACGGCGATGGCGTACGCCATTTCAGCCACTTCGGTTTCGTTGAAATGCTCGCGCAGCTCGGCGTAGGCGGCGTCCGTGTCGTCCTTGTGCGGCAGCGCGTTCACGGCTTCGGCCCAGCCCAGCGCGGCGCGTTCGCGGGCGCTGAAGAAGGAGGCGGGGGCTTCGCGCCAGCCGGCGATGGCGTTCAGGTGGCGGTAGTCCGCGCCTTGCTTCACCAGGTCGCGCCAGTGCATGTCCACGCACACGCCGCAGCCGTTAATCTGCGACACGCGCAGGTTGATCAGTTCCACCAGGCGTGCGCCCAGCGAGCTTTGCTTGACGGCGCCGGACAGGGCGATCATGGCCTTCAGGGGAGCGGGGGCCAGGGTGAAGAACGGGATGCGTGCACTCATGATGGTCTCTCTTTTCAGTGTGGGGCAACACCCAGTGTGCTGCCTTCATACTCATAAGACGTGGGCCGTGGGCGGCTTGTGACAGCTTTTCCGAAAATTCCTGGAAAAATCTGCAAAAACACTCACGAGGATGCGCAATCGGCGCCGGGGGATTGAGACATAATCGGCCATTCCCTCGTCCGTCTGCAAGGTTGCCCGTGGCCCGAACTTTCCCTCTCATCCTGCTCGCCGCCTGCTGGCTGGCCGTCCCCCTGCACGCCGCCGAAGTGCGCGACCTGTCCGGCCAGTGGCGCTTTGCCATGGACCGCGCCGACGAGGGCGTGGACAAGGCCTGGTACGGGCGCGACCTGGCGGACAGGATCGCCATCCCGGGCATCCTGCAGGCGCAGGGGCAGGGTGACGAGATCAGCACCAAAACGCCTTGGGTGCTGTCCCTGTACGACAAGAGCTGGGACCAGCGCGAGGACTACAAGCCGCACACGGCGCCGGGCAAGGTGAAAGTGCCGTTCCTGTCCCAGCCCGTGCGCCACTACCTGGGCGCGGCCTGGTACCAGCGCGACGTGGACGTGCCCGCATCCTGGAAGGGCAAGCGCGTGGTGCTGTTCCTGGAGCGGCCGCGCTGGGGCTCCACCGCCTGGGTGGACGACAAAAAGATCGGCTCCAACCTGAGCCTGGTGGCCGAGCACGAGTACGACCTGGGCCTGCTGGCGCCGGGCAAGCACCGCGTGTCCATCCGCGTGGACAACCGCATGCTGATGGCTTACCGGCCGGATGCGCACAGCGTGTCCGACTCGCTGGGCATGAGCTGGAACGGCATCATCGGCAAGGTCGAACTGCGCGCCACCACGCCGGTGTGGCTGGACGACGCGCAAGCCTACCCGAATGTGCAGGACAAATCGGTGTTGCTGAAGGTCCGCATCGGCAACGCGGCCGGCCGCGCGGGCAGCGGCGTGCTCACGGCGAACGGCGTGGCGCACAAGGTAAGCTGGGGCGAGGGCGGCGGCACGGCCGAGATCAAGGTGCAGTTCCCGGCCGCCGCCCAGACCTGGGACGAGTTCCATCCCGCCCTGCACAAGATCAAGCTGCAATTGAAAGGCGGTGCGGCCACGGAAGCCAATGACGCCCGCGAAGTCAGCTTCGGCTTCGCGCAGATTGCCGCGAAGGGCAAGGACTTCGTGCTGAACGGCCGCCCCCTGCTGCTGCGCGGCACCCACCACGGCGGCGACTTCCCGCTCACCGGCTATCCGCCCACGGACGTGGCCTATTGGCGCAAGATCTTCCAGATCAATAAGGACTGGGGCATCAACCACATCCGCTTCCATTCCTTCTGCCCACCCGAGGCGGCGTTCCAGGCGGCCGACGAAGTGGGCGTGTATCTGCAGCCTGAGCCCGGCATGTGGAACGAGGTGTCGCCCGGCACGGCCATGGACAAGATGCTGTACGCGGAAACCGAGAGAATGATACGGGCCTACGGCAACCATCCGTCCTTCGTGCTGTTCAGCCCAGCCAACGAGCCCAAAGGGCGCTGGAAGGAAGCCTTCGACAAGTGGATCGCGCACTACCGCGTGGCCGACCCGCGCCGCCTGTACTCCAACGGCACCGGCCACACGGAGAAGGAAGTGCCGGGCCTGGGCGAGGGCACGGACTTCCTGGCCATGCAGCGCATCGGCCCCAAACCGCTGCGCGGCAACAAGGCATGGTTCGGCAAGGACTACGGCGAATCGCTGACGGACATCCACGTGCCGGTGGTGTCGCATGAGACCGGGCAGTGGGTGGCCTATCCCGATTTCAGCGTGATCGACAAGTTCAAGGGCTATCTCAGGCCGGGCAATTACGAGATCTTCCGCGACTCGCTGGCCAGGCACGGCATGGCCCACCGCAACAGGGACTTCGCCTACGCCTCCGGAAAATTCCAGCTGAACAGCTATAAAGAGGACATCGAGGCCAACCTGCGCACCCCCGGCATGATGGGCTACCAACTGCTGGACCTGCACGACTACCTCGGCCAGGGCACGGCGCTGGTCGGCGTGCTCGACACCTTCTGGGAACCGAAAGGCTACGCCACGGCCAGGGAATTCCGCCGCTTCAACGGCCAGACCGTGCCGCTGGCGCGCGTGATGAAGCGCGTCTACACCTCCGATGAGACGCTGACGGCGGAAGTGGAGATCGCGCACTTCGGCGAGCGCCCGCTGGCCCATGCGCGGCCGTACTGGAAGCTGGTGGACCCGGCGGGCAAAGTGGCCGCCGGCGGCGACTTCCCGGAACAGGCCATCGGCATCGGCAAGAACATCAAGCTTGGCACGGTGCAAGCCGCGCTGTTGGCGTTGCCGGCGCCGCAGGCCTACAAGCTGGTGGCCGGCCTGCGCGGCACGGACGTGGAGAACGACTGGAACATCTGGATCTACCCCGCGCAGGCCGATGCGGCCGCGCCGGACGGCGTGCTGGTGACGCATAGTTGGCCGGCGGCCGAGGCCAGCTTGAACGCGGGCGGCAAGGTGCTGTACCTGCCGCTGGCTGCGGACCTGGACTGGAACTCGCCGCCGCTGGACACGGTGCCGGTGTTCTGGAACCGGCTGATGAACCCGGCCTGGGGCCGCATGCTGGGCGTGTGGGTGGACCAGCGCCACGCCGCGCTGGCGGGGTTCCCCACCGAATCCTTCAACGACTGGCAGTGGAACGAACTGGTGGCCGGCACCCGCGCGGTGAACCTGGACCGCTTGCCGCAAGCCCTGCAGCCCATCGTGCAGCCGGTGGACGACTGGAACCGCAATTTCAAGCTTGGCCTGCTGTTCGAAGCGCAGGTGGGCAAGGGCAAGCTGATGGTGGCCAGCGTGGACCTGGAACGCGACCTGGAGCGCCGCGTGGTGGCGCGCCAGCTGCGCAAGTCGGTGCTCGAGTACATGGCCGGCGGCGCCTTCAAGCCGCAGACAGCGCTCACGGCGCCGCAGATGCGCTCCGTGCTGTTCGACACCCAGGTGATGAAGAAGCTGGGCGCCACGGCCGCAACGGCGGCGGGCGGGCGCGATGCGGCCAGCGCCATCGACGGCGACCCGAACACCTTCTGGACCGCCGCCGGCAAGGACGGCGCCACGCGCGAGCTGGCGCTGGCCTTCCCGCAGCCGGTATCCTTCTCCGGCCTGGTGCTGATGCCGCGCCAGAACCACCGCGACCACGAAGGCGACGTGCGCGACTACGTGATCCACATCAGCGATGACGGCGCCAGCTGGCGCGAGCTGAAACGCGGCGCGCTGGTGTCCACCTTCGACCAGCAGAGCATCGACTTCGGCCAGCCCGTCACGGCGCGCCATCTGCGCTTCACCGCGCTGTCCGGCTTCGGCAGCGACACCAGCAGCTCCCTGGCCGAGCTGGCGCTGCGCTACACCGGCCCGGCGCTGCCGGAAAACGCCGGCCCGCTGACCTACAAGCGCGTGAAATCCGCCTCCAGCGACATCGACGAAAACCTGCCGGCCGAGGAGAAGAAAAAACCGGTGCAATAGGGGCGCGCACGATTGAACACACTATTGCTCAAAATCCACTAATACGGTTTAATGCGGCTTCTTCATAATAAGTTTGCAACTTTTCCGTGTTGGAACAAATTTCTCCCGCTATTCTTGCCGGCGCGTTCACGCAGGCCACGCGCCTGCTGCGCCTGACCACGCCCCTGGGACCGGACCGGCTGCTGGCCGAATGCGTGCGCGGCGAGGAGTCGCTGGGCGGCGGCTTCTCGTTCACCGTGTCGGCCTTGTCGCAGGACGCCGCCGTGCCGCTGCGCGCCTTGATCGGCCAGCCGGTGCTGCTGGAGCTCCAGACCACCGCAGCGGACCAGCCGCGCGCTTTCCACGGCCACGTGGTGGCGGCCGAAGCCAACGGCGCCAACGGCGGCCTGGCGCGCTACACGCTGACCTTGGCGCCGTGGACCGCCTTCCTGGCCCGCAACCGCGACAGCCGCGTGTTCCAGGACAAGTCGGTATTCGACATCCTGGACGCGGTGTTCGCGGCCTGGGACGGGCAGGGCAGGCTGGCGCCGTCGTGGCGCTTCGACGTGGCCGACCGCAGCATCCACCCGGTGCGCAGCCTGACCACGCAGTACCAGGAAAGCGACCTGGCGTTCGCCGAGCGGCTGATGGCCGAGGAAGGCCTGTTCCACTACTTCATCCACACGGCCGACCCGGACAGCCCCAGCCTGGGCAGCCACCAGATGGTGATCGCGGGCGACAACAGCGGTTTCAAGCCGAATGCGCAGGCGACGGTGCGCTTCACGCAGCCGGGCGCGGTGATGCGGGAGGACAGCATGGACCGCTGGCGCTGCGAATCGCGCCTGCAAACCAACGCGGTGAACTTGCGCAGCTGGGACTACCGCACGCGCGACGTGCGCGACGTGGCGGCCACGGGCAGCGCCGATGGTTCGGCCCAGGGCGGCGCGCTGCTGGCCATCAGTGACGTGCCGGGCGCCTACGCCTACACTTCGCGCGCGCAAGGCCAGCGCATCGCCGAGAACCAGCTGCTGGCGCTGGAGGCCTCGCGCGAGGTGTACATTGGCGCGGGCACGGTGCGCGCACTGGCGCCCGGCAGTACCTTCACTTTGCAGGATCACGCGCCGGACGGCGGCGATGCAGCCGATTTCCTGATCACCCGCGTAGTGCACATGATGCACAACAACCTGAGCGCGGACCTGAATGCCGGCGCCATGCAGCGCCTGGGCCGCGCCGTGCTGTCGGCCGCCATCGAGGACGAACAGGCATCCAGCCTGCACGCGGCCGGCCGCAGCATCGCCGAGCGGCCGCTGTACCGCAACCGGGTAGACGCCATCCGCAGCAGCGTGTCTTACCGCGCCCGCCTCACCGACGGCCACGGCGTGCTGCTGCACCCGCGCCCCACCGTCAACGGCCAGCAGACGGCCGTGGTGGTGGGCCCGCCGGGCGCCGTCATCCATACCGACCGCGACCATCGCATCAAGGTGCAGTTCCACTGGCAGCGGGGCGACGCGGGACACAGCCGGCTCGCCCATCCGTCCCCGCACGGCCACACCGGCGCACCCGGCGACGACCAGGCCGGCACCTGGGTGCGGGTGGCCACCCCGCTGGCCCCGGTGGCGGGCGCCAACTGGGGCGGCAACGCCGTGCCGCGCGTGGGGCAGGAAGTACTGGTCGATTTCCTGGACGGGAATATCGACCGGCCGGTGGTCATCGGCACGGTATACAACGGCAAGGGGCAGGACAACGCGCAGCACAACCAGCTGGCGCAGGGTGGCGGCGCCAGCACCGGCAATGCGCCGCCGTGGTTCCCCGGCAGCGAAGCGGCGCACGCGCATCCGGCCGCGCTGTCCGGCATCAAGAGCCAGTCCATGCAGTCCAGCCAGGGCGGCAGCGGCGCGTATAGCCAGCTGGTGTTCGACGACAGCGCCGGCCAGCCGCGCGTGGCGCTGCAGCACCACGCGGAGCCGCATCGCGGCACGGCGGAGCTGAACCTGGGCCAGCTGCGCCACCAGACCGACAACCAGCGCTTGCAGCCGGCCGGTTTCGGCGCGGAGCTGAAGACAGAGCACAGCGCCGCGCTGCGGGCCGCCAAGGGCCTGCTGCTGTCGGCCGACGCGCGCAACGGCGGTGCGGGCGGGCAGATGGATGCGCGCGAGGCGCAGTCGCAGACTTCCGCCAGCCAGCAATTGCAAGTGTCGCTGGCCGAGACGGCGCAGGCGCACAAGGCGGGCATCAAGACCGCGCAAGGCGACGCCGAACCGAAGCCGGATGAATTGCCGGCTATCTCGCAGATGGCGCGGACCGCCAAGCTGCTGGACGGCACCGCATCCGGCGGCGCGGCGGGCGGTGGCGCGGGCCGGGCGGCTGCTTTCGGCGACGCGCTGCTGCAGCTGTCCTCGCCGTCCGGCATCGCCGCGCTCACGCCGGCCGACGCTGTTCTGGCTGCCGCCGGCGGCAGCAGCATCACCGCCGCGCAGGACATCAACTTCGCCGCGCAGGCGAACGCGCTGCACACGGTGCGCGACGGCATCAGCCTGTTCACCTACGGGAAGGCCGGCGCCGCCGCGAAGCCCAACCAGGAGACCGGTATCCGCCTGCACGCCGCCAACGGCAAGGTCAGCATGCAAAGCCAGGGCGACGCCACGCGCCTGACGGCGGACCGCGCCATCACCGTTGCCAGCACCAGCCGGAGCGTCAATGTCACCGCCAAGAAGCACATCCTGCTGACGGCGCAAGGCGCGTCGCTGAAGCTCGAAGGCGGCAACATCGAGCTGCTGGCGCCGGGCACGGTCGCCTTCAAGGCCAGCAAGAAGGAGTTGACCGGTCCGCAGCAAAGCAAGGCTGTGCTGCCGGAGCTGCCGAACGAAAAACTGTACGCGGGCCATTTCCAGATCCTGGACAAGGCCAGCGGCGCGGCCATCGCGGGCAAGCTGTATCGCAAGGTGCGCGAAGACGGCAAGGTCTTCTTCGGCAAGACCAGCGAAGACGGCCACACCCGCGTGATCAACACCCGCGCCGAGGAAAAAGTCACCGTCACGCTGGAACACAACGAGAAGTTCCATCGCGCCAAAATTGATGAGGACGACGTGAACAGCTGGTTCTCGCAGGATTAAACGCTATGAAAATGAAATCGATACTATTGGCCGCACTGTGGCCGTGCACCGCGCTGGCGCAGGCGGACGAGATGTCCTGGTACAAGCACGAGATGGACTGCGGCGGCGCGCGCGTGACGGTGCGTACTTACTGTGAACTGGACAGCGGCCCCGGCGTGGTGGCCGAGCGCACCAAGGGCTGCTCCCGCGCCGAGGTGCAGATCACGCAGGCCGGCAGGAAGCCGGCCAGGGGTGATCTGCTGCAGTACGAGCCGGTGGAGGACGACTTCCATTTCGCCGAAACGCTGCGCTGCGTGCCGGCCGGCGGTCGCAAATATCTGCACGTTCAGCTGAGCACCGGCGGCGGTTGCGACACTTGCGAAACCGACGGCGTGATGGGCCTCGACGGCCGCTGGAAACGCTTCGGCGGGCGCTGGATGGCGTCCAAGGCGGAGCGTCGCAGCCTGGAGCAGGCACAAGGCAGCTGGGCCAGGATACCTGAGCTGGATCTGAACACGCCCGTGCGGGATGACAGGCAGGATGCGCAATGACGACGCACTTCAATGAGCCGATAGACAAGAGCAAGGCGCTGTCCGGCACCGGCCGACTTGGGCCGCAAGTGCCGCCCGAAGTGCAGCAGAAGGTGATCGACATCCTGATCGAGGAAGGCCGCCGGATGAACTTCAACAACCGCGATATCGCCTATTACCTGGCGATCGCGAAGCGGGAGTCGGAGTTCAATCCGGATGCGGCCAGCCCGAAAAGCTCGGCGTCCGGCATCGCGCAGATGCAGGACGGGACAGGCAAGACTTACGGCCTGAATGACAGCAACCGCTTTGACGCGCGCGCCAATATCAAGGCGGGGCTGTCGTACTTTTTGAAGCTGAAGCAGGAAACGCAGAAGGATTACGGTTCCGCTGCGGGCGAGTATGAGCCGCTGGTTTATTACCGCTACCATTACGGCGAATTCACCACCCGCAAGAATCTGGCGCCCAAGGGTAAGCGCGAGAACTGGGTGGCCAAGCCGTTCGAAGAGCTGAAGGCGAATCCGAAATACAAGGACTCCAAGACCGTGGTGGATGAGGCGGAACGCCTCGAGAGTATCCTCAATGCCGCGCATGGGCTGGTAGTCCAGCTGAATGACGTGATGGGCAAGCCGATGGGCGGGCGCACGGCGTATGCGGTGGTGAAGAAGCCGAAACCTGCCGGGCCGCCCGCGCCGCCGCCGGCCGCAACCGCATCTGCACCTGCACCAAAGCCTGCCGCCGCGCCAGCAGCCGCCGCGTCCGCACCCACGCCCGCGCCGACACCAGCGTCGACGCCCGCGTCGGTGTCCGAGGCCGCGCATGCATCAGTGCCAGCATCCTCGACTGAGCCTGCGCAGCCGGCAGCACCCGAACCCGACGTTGCCACCGCCGACGCGCAAACCCGCGAGTGGGCCGGCTACGATGCGCCGCCGGATTCCATCGAGTGGGAGCTGGAACTGCGCAAGATCACCACCGATGCGGACGGCAAACTGCCGGAGATCATCACCGACACGCAAGACCCGGTGGTCATCCTGATTCCACGCCTCGACGTGGAAGCCTACAACGAGGCGGTGGGCAAGGACGGGATGCCGGAAGACGGCAACCAGCACGAACTGCGTCCGCGCGACGGCGAGGCGGTGCAGCCGACTCCGCCACCTGCCGCGCCGCCCGCTGCGCCGCCAGCCGCGCCTCCCGCCAAGCCGCAGGCGCCGGCAGCCGCCAAACCGCCTGCCCCGGCGGCGGGCAAGCCCGCTATCGGCAATGTATTCGAGGCTGCGGCAAAGGGCGGCCAGCCAGCCGTCCAGCCCAGCCCGGGCCGCGAAATCACCTTCGACGACATCAAGCTGGCAATCAAGCGCGACCTGGGCTGGAACTTTGTGTTCCACACGTCCTTCGCCTATATCAAGCAATTCCAGACCCGCCCCAAGCTGACCGCTTCACCGCTGAGCGACCCGGCACCAGCCCAGCCTGCGCCTGCGCGCACCCAGGTTATCGGCAGCAGCCTGCCGAACAAGGAAATCAAGAAGCCCAAGACCGAAGGCGAAGTCAAGACCGCTACCGCCACCGCCGTGGCCTCCGTGCCGGCGGCCGGCGACGCCGCCTGGATGCCGATCGCGATCAAGGAGCAGAAGAAGGAGGGCGCTGAAAAGGTGGAGCTGGTGGAAAAGCGCCACAGCAGCGACCCGGCCTGGAAGGCGCAGAAAAAGCTGCGCGACGAAGCCGCCGCCGGGAAGAAAAAGGCGACAGCGGACCTGGCCAAGGAAAAGAAGAAAAAAGCTCCCGACGAAGGCGTGGTAGCGGCGCTGCAGGCCGAAGTGGCCAGGCAGCAGGCAGCCTATGACACGGCCGATGCCGCCATGCTGAAGGCCGAGGAGCAGTACAACAACAAGGACATCGTGCGCTATCTGCAGTCCACCGATTTGAACCGGGACGCGGCGCGCGACGACAACACCCCGTGGTGCTCGTCGTTCGCCAACTGGTGCATGGAGCAGGCCGGCTACAAAGGTACGGACAGCGCCGCCGCCGACTCCTGGGTGAACTGGGGCCAGGAACTCACGGAGCCACGCTACGGCGCCATCACGGTGGTCACGCGGGCGGCCAACCCGGTCAAGTACCACGTCGGCTTTTACACCGGCATGGGCCAGCTGCGGGTGCCGGACGGCGAGGAGGAAATCAAGGACAAGAAGGGGCAGGGCACCGGCAAGATGCGCAAGAAGACCCGCATGGTCAAGGCGGTCCAGCTCATCAGCGGCAATTACTCCGACCAGGTGAAGGAGGCGGCCGGCTGGGCGGTAGACGCGGCAGACAGCGCGGCGACCCATCTGGTATCGTATCGCTGGCCCACCGAAAAGGAAAAGATCAAATGAAATACGTTGTACGCTCCGCGCTGCGCACGCTGGTCCTGGCCGGCGGCCTGGCGCTGTCCCTGTCCGCGCACGCTGCCCCGGCCGCCCCGGCCGCCGCCGCTGCGGACGGCTGCGCACGGCCCGACCCGGCAGCCCTGCGCACGGCATGGCAAGGTTTCCGCAGCGCCATGCTGCAGGGCCAAGCCGAGCAGACCGTGAAATTCCTGCGCTTCCCGCTCAAGCTGCTTTCGCCCATGCGCGGCGACAAGCCGCTGATTGTGACGCGGCCCGTCTTCCTGAGCAACTACGCGGAACTGTTCCAGGTGGGCGCGGGCGACTACGAGGTGGCGCTGCTGACCGACATGAAGAAGAGCAGCGGCAACGAGTACATCCCTGCGCCGGCATTCGACGAAAGCCGCTGCACCTGGGCCAGTCCGGTGCGCATCGCCGACTACAACTTCGGCTACGATAAGAAGACCGGCTGGCTGATCGAATCCATCTATTACGGCCAGGACTACGCGCTCGCCAAGGAGTTCGGCTTCACCCGCGCCACGGCCAAATAGGCCATGGCGGCCACGCCCAGCACCGTATTGATTCGGCGTGGCGGAGGAGGTTGCCAGGCCTGCATGGCGCCCTGCACGCAGCGCTTCCGTTAGCCCGCACACATAGTCCGCAGACACGGTCCGCTAACATGGATGGGCGTGGAACGAATTGGCCGCCGCCGGGTCGAAGCTGCACAGTTGGCTGGAGGGCATTATGCATGTGGTCGATGTAACAATGCTGTACGGGGGCGCCGGCGGCGGGGTCAGCACCTATCTGGACGCCAAGGCACGCTGGCTGCATGGCCACACCGGCGTGCGCCACACCATCGCCAGCCCCAACCTGTCGCGTCATGCCGGCAGGATAGCCAGCGCCGGCCCGCCGTACACGGCGGCGCTGCCGGGCCTGGCCTTGCCGGGTTTGAGCGGCTACCGCCTGCCGAGTTCGGCCGACAGCGCCGCGCGCGTGCTCGCTGCGCTGGAACCGGACCTGATCGAGGCGGGCGACGCCGGGCCCTGTGCCTGGGCCGCGCTGCGCGTCGGCCAGCGGCTGCAGGTGCCGGTGGTGGCCTTCTTCCATTCCGACCTGCCGCAGCTGGTGCGGCGCCGCTTCGGCCCGGAGGCGGGCCGGCTGGCGTGCCGTTACCTGCAGCGCCTGTATCGCGAATGCGACCTGCTGCTTGCGCCCAGCGCGGCCATGGTGCAGCGGCTGGAAGGCATGGGCTTGCACGCCGCGCAGCAGCCGCTCGGCATCGATACCGCCATTTACTCGCCGCAGCGGCGCGATCCCGGCCTGCGCGCCGAGCTGGGCTTGCCGGAGTCGGCGCGGCTGCTGGTGTATGCGGGCCGCTTCAGCGCCGGCAAGCGCCTGGACGTGCTGGCCGCCGCCGTCAAGCGGCTGGGTGCGCCTTATCACCTGCTGATGGTGGGCGGCCGCGTGTGGCGCCGCTGCGGCGCGGTAACGGAGCTGCCGTTCCAGCCTAACCCGCGCGCGCTGGCGCGCCTGCTGGCCAGCTGCGACGCGCTGGTGCATCCGGGCGACCGCGAAACGTTCGGGCTGGTGGTGCTGGAAGCCATGGCCTGCGGCGTGCCGGCGGTGGTCACCAGCGGCGGCGCCGTGGCCGAGCTGCTGCACGGCACCGGCGTGGTGGTGGCGCCGGGCAGCGCCGCCGCGCTGTGCGAAGGCGTGGAGGCGCTGTACCGTCAAGGCGTGGCGCAGATGGGCGAGCAGGCTCGGCGCGCGGCCTGCCCGCGCTACGACTGGAGCCGCATCCTGCCGCAGCTGCTGGAACGCTACCAGGCCTTGCTGGCGCCCGGAGACGCCTGTGCCAGCCGCTGAGCCGCGCGCGCTGTGCGTGTCCATCCACGACGTGGCGCCCGCCACCTGGCCGGACTGCCTGCGCCTGTGGCAGGCGGTGCAGGCGGTGGCCGATATTCCGCTGACCTGGCTGGTGGTGCCGCGCTACCACGGCGACGCGGCCTCGCCGCCGCGGTACGAGGCGGCCCTGGAAGGCGTGCTGGCGCGCGGCCACGAACTGGCGCTGCACGGCTACGTGCACCTGGACGCCGGGCCGCCGCCGCGCACGCCGCGCCAGTTGTTCCTGCGCCGGATGTGGACGCAGCGCGAGGGCGAGTTTGCCGCGCTGGACGCGCAGGCGGCGCAGCGGCTGCTGGATCTGGGCCGGGACTGGTTCGCGCAACGCGGCTGGCCGCTGCACGGTTTCGTGGCGCCGGCCTGGCTGCTGGGCGAGGGCGCCTGGACCGCGCTGCGCGGCACGCCCTTGCGCTACACCACCACCTTGCGCCATTTCCACTGCCTGCATCGGCCTGCCGCCCTGGACGCGCCGCCGCTGCCGGCCCTGTCGCTGCCGGCCTTGTCGCTGCATTACGCGGCCCGCAACCGCGCCGGGCGCTGCTGCTCGCGGCTGGCGCTGGACGCCTTGCTGCCGCTGCAGGCCGGCCAGCCGCTGGTGCGCCTCGGCCTGCACCCGCGCGACGCGCGCCATCCCGAGCTGCTGCGCCACCTGCAGCGCCTGCTTGCCCGCCTGCTGGCCGCGCGCCGGCCGCTGACCAAGGCCGCATTCGCGGAAACTGTTGTGGCCGGATTGCATTTTCGCTAGGATGTCAGAAACACGGAGGGACCATGCTAGCGTCTGTCATGCCACCGAATGAAGCGATGCGCGTCGCCACGCTCAACGCGCTGACCCTGCTCGACGCCAGCCCGGAGGAGCGCTTCGACCGCCTCACCCGGCTGGCCAAACGCCTGTTCCGGGTGCCGGTCGCCAAGGTCACGCTGGTGGGCGAGCACGCCGTGTTTGCGCTGTCCTGCTCGGACCCCGGTCCGCTGGGCGCGCCGGTGCCGCGCGAAGTGTCGTTTTGCAGCCACGCCATCCTCGGCGACGACATCATGCAGGTGCCCGACGCGCTGCTCGACGAGCGCTTCCACGACAGCCCGCTGGTGCTGGGCGAACCCTATGTGCGCTTTTACGCCGGCTGCCCGCTGTATGCCCCGAATGGCTGCAAGCTCGGCACGCTGTGCCTGCTGGACCAGGTGCCGCGCACGCTGGACGAGGAGGATATTGCTCTGTTGCATGATCTGGCCACCATGGTGCAGCAGGAAATGGCGGCGGTGCAGATGGCCACCATGGATGAGCTGACCAAGCTGTCCAACCGGCGCGGTTTCGAAATGCTGGCGCAGCAGGCCATCCATGTGTGCCGCCGGCTCGGCAAGGCCGCCTCGCTGCTGTTTTTCGACCTCAACCATTTCAAACAGATCAACGACACGCGCGGCCATGCCGAAGGCGACCGCGCGCTGGTGACGTTTTCCGAAGTGCTGCGCCATGTGTTCCGGAACAGCGACCTGATCGGCCGGATGGGCGGCGACGAGTTCGTCACCTTGCTGCTGGACGCGAGCCAGACCGACACCCAGGCCGCCATCGAGCGGCTGCGGGCGGCGCTGGCGCGGCGCAACGCGGAAGAGCAACGCGGCTACGACATCGTGTTCAGCGTGGGCCAGGTGGATTTCGAGCCGCAGCGGCACGACACCATCGCCCGCATGCTGGCCGACGGCGACGCCGAAATGTACCGCAACAAGGCGGCCATGAAGGCGCAGCGCAGGCAGCAGTAGCGGCGGCGGGGCAGGCTGCCCGGGCGGCTTTCCAATCAGCCAGGCGAAGCAGCTAGGCGAAGCAGCTCCCCCAGCCGCGCTGGATCTCCAGCTTGGCGTGCTGGATGGCCGCGTCCACCGCCAGCGCGCTGTCGGCGAAGGCGCTCACGCGCGGCGTGCACCAGCTGGTCTTTCGGTTGCCCCGGGAAACGCGGAATTGCGGCCGCCATTCCGTGCCCATCTGCACGGCGGTCGCCTCTATCATGAAGTTGCGGAAAGTGGCTTGCTGTATGGTTCCGTTTTTCATGGCGTTCTCCCTGTAGGACACCATCGTCGCGCATTGGAGGCGGGCATGTCAGTGCGCAAGCGCACATAGAAATGTCCTAATCCATGCGCTTCGGCATGGGCCTCGCTTCGCCGGCCTGGGCGCCATGGTATGGCTGCGCAGTCAGGGCCCGAGGCGTAAGCCGCCCCTTGTCTCTGGTATACTTGCGGCACCCTGCAGCAGCCCACCCAGCGTGGGCTGTTTTGTTTCCGCGCTGCCCACCATCCGCAAGCAACCATGAACACTATCCGCAACAACCTCCTGGCCGGGCTCACCACGTCCTTCGCCCTGGTGCCCGAGTGCATCGCCTTCGCCCTGGTGGCCCAGCTCAACCCGCTGATGGGGCTGTATGGCGCCGTCTTTATCTGCGTCATCACCGCGCTGTTCGGCGGCCGTCCGGGCATGATTTCCGGCGCGGCCGGCTCGATGGCGGTGGTGATCGTGGCGCTGGTGGCGCAGCACGGCGTGCAGTACCTGCTGGCCACCGTGGTGCTGGGCGGCCTGCTGATGGCGCTGTTCGGCCTACTGCGCATGGGATCGCTGATCCGCATGGTGCCGCACCCGGTGATGCTGGGCTTTGTCAACGGCCTGGCCATCGTCATCGCCGGGGCGCAGCTGGAACACTTCAAGCTGGACGGCCACTGGCTGCAGGGCGCGCCGCTGCTGCTGATGGCAGGCCTGGTGGCGCTCACCATGGCGGTGGTGTGGCTGCTGCCCAAAGTGACCAAAGCCGTGCCGCCGGCGCTGGCGGCGATCGCCGGCGTGGGCCTGCTGACGGCGCTGCTCGGCCTGCCCACCCGCACCCTGGGCGACATGGCCCGCATCGCCGGCGGCCTGCCGGCCTTCCACCTGCCCGCCGTGCCGATGACGCTGGAAACGCTGCGCATCATCCTGCCGTACGCGGTGCTGATGTCCATGGTCGGCCTGCTGGAAACCCTGCTCACCTTCAACCTCACCGACGACATCACCGGCACCCGGGGCCAGGCCAACCGCGAATGCGTGGCGCTGGGCGCGGCCAACGTGGCCTCCGGCCTGTTCGGCGGCATGGGCGGCTGCGCCATGATAGGCCAGACCATGATCAACCTCGGCTCCGGCGGGCGCACGCGCCTGTCCGGCGTGGTGGCGGGCGGCATGATACTGCTGTTCATCCTGTTCCTGTCGCCGTGGATCGAACGCATTCCGCTGGCGGCGCTGGTGGGCGTGATGTTCGTGGTGGCGCAGCAGACCTTCGCCTGGGGCTCGCTGCGGGTGCTGGGCAAGGTGCCGCGCCACGACGCGCTGGTGATCGTCGCCGTCACCGCCATCACGGTCGCCACCGACCTGGCCGTGGCGGTCATGTGCGGCGTGGTCATCGCCGCGCTCAGTTTCGCCTGGCAGCACGCGCGCGACATCAGCGCCGAGGTCGACGACGCCGAGCCGGGCGTGCGCAGCTACCGCCCGCGCGGCACGCTGTTTTTCGCCTCCGCCACGCATTTCCAGGAACTGTTTGCGCCGGCCGCCGACCCGGCGCGCGTGGTGCTGGACTGCCGCCACCTGCGCCTGGCCGACCATTCGGCCATCGCCGCGCTGGAAGCGCTGAGCGAGCGTTATGCCAAGGCCGGCAAGCGGCTGGAACTGACGCACCTGTCCGAACGCTGCGCCGCGCTGCTGCAGCGGGCCGGCGCGGCGGTGTAGAATGCGCCGCATATTGATAGGGCATTTGATAGGCATTTGATAGGGGATCCGCCATGAACACCATTTTCGCCGCGCCGGTATTCGACGCCACCGTTATCTTCGAAGGCAATGAACTCTTCAAGGGCCAGGGCGCCGCGCGCATGTGGGCCGAAAAGCTGGCCAAGGAACTGGAAACGCCGATTGACGTGCGCAAGATCGGCACAGGCTGGGCGCTGTTCGGCAGCGTGGACGGCGCCGACTGCGTGTGGGCCATCCACGGCCAGCGCCTGAAGCGCATCGAAGCGCAGGGCTAAGGCCGCAAGCCTCCCTCCGCCACCGTTCGCTTGCGCACAGACGCGCGGCGTGCCGCCGTGCAGGCTGGCGTTTCACAAGGAGGCGATATGGCGATACCCGGCGGGGCGGACCAGGGCTACGTGCGCGTGCGCGGCGCCCGCGAGCACAATCTGCAGGACGTGAACGTGGACATCCCGCGCAACGCGCTGGTGGTGTTCACCGGCATATCCGGCTCGGGCAAATCGTCGCTGGCGTTCGGCACGCTGTATGCGGAGGCGCAGCGGCGCTACCTGGAATCGGTGTCGCCTTATGCGCGGCGGCTGTTCCACCAGATGGCGGTGCCCGAGGTGCAGTCCATCGAAGGCTTGCCGCCCGCCGTGGCGCTGCAGCAGCAGCGCGGCGCGCCCACCACGCGCTCGTCGGTCGGCAGCGTCAGCACCTTGTCCAACTCCCTGCGCATGCTGTATTCGCGCGCCGGCGACTATCCGCCGGGGCAGGAGCTGCTGTATGCCGAATCGTTCTCACCGAACACGCCGCAAGGCGCATGCCCCGAATGCCACGGGCTGGGGCGCGTGTACGAAGCCACCGAAGCGTCCATGGTGCCGGACGACAGTCTCACCATCCGCGAACGCGCGGTGGCCGCCTGGCCCACCGCCTGGCACGGCCAGAACCTGCGCGACATCCTGGTGACCCTGGGGTACGACGTGGACAAGCCGTGGCGCGAAATGAGCCGCAAGGACCGCGAGTGGATACTGTTCACGGACGAGCAGCCCACGGTGCCGGTGTATGCGGGCCTGGAGCCGGCCGAGGCGCGGCGCGCGCTCAAGCGCAAGGAGGCGCCGAGCTACCAGGGCACGTTCACCGGCGCCCGCAAATACGTGCTGCAAACCTTCGCCACCACCGAGAGCGCGTCGATGAAGAAGCGCGCGGCGCAGTATATGGTCAGCACCGAGTGCCCGGCCTGCCGCGGCAAGCGGCTGCGGCCCGAGTCGCTGTCGGTCACGTTCGCGGGGCTGGATATCGGCGCCATCGCGCACTTGCCGCTGCGGCGGCTGGCCGGGCTGCTGCAGCCGTACGCGGAAGGACGGCCGCCGGCCGGGGGCAAGCGCGCAGCGGCGCTGCATCCCGAGAAGGCGATCGTTGCGCAGCGCATCGCCCAGGACCTGGCGGCGCGGCTGGAGGTGCTGCTGGACCTGGGGCTGGGCTATCTGAGCCTGGACCGCAGCACGCCGACCCTGTCGCCGGGCGAGCTGCAGCGTTTGCGCCTGGCTACGCAAGTGCGTTCCAGCCTGTTCGGCGTGGTGTATGTGCTGGACGAGCCGTCCGCCGGGCTGCACCCGGCCGACACCGAGGCGCTGCTGCGGGCGCTGGACCGGCTCAAAGCGTCGGGCAACTCGCTGTTCGTGGTGGAGCACGCGCTGGACGTGATACGCCGCGCGGACTGGATCGTCGACGTGGGGCCGCAGGCGGGCGAGCATGGGGGCCACGTGCTGTACAGCGGGCCGCCGCCGGGGCTGGAGCAGGTGGCGCAGTCGCACACGGCGCGCTACCTGTTCGGCAAGGCCGCGCGGCCGGCCAGGGCGCTGCGCAAGGCGGCCGGCTGGCTCAAGCTGCGCGGCGTGGTGCGCAACAACCTGTGCCGCGTGGATGCGGACTTTCCGCTCGGCGTGCTCACCAGCGTGAGCGGCGTGTCCGGCTCGGGCAAGTCCAGCCTGGTGAGCCAAGCGCTGGTGCAGCTGGTGGCCGCGCAGCTGGGGCAGGATGCCGCGCCGGCCGACGAGGGCGACGATCCGTTCCTGGGCATGGGCATGGCCGCCGCCGATGGCGACAGCGTTGGCGGCGGCTCCGGCGCAGGCGGCGTGCTGCAGGGGCGCATCGCGGGCGGAGCGGCGGGGCTTGGCGGCTTGCGGCGCCTGGTGCAGGTGGACCAGAAGCCCATCGGCCGCACGCCGCGCTCCAACCTGGCCACCTACACCGGCCTGTTCGACCATGTGCGCAAGCTGTTCGCCGCTACCAAGGCCGCGCGCGCCCGCCATTACGATGCCGGCCGCTTTTCCTTCAACGTAGCCAAGGGCCGCTGCGACAACTGCGCGGGCGAGGGCTTCGTCATGGTGGAGCTGCTGTTCCTGCCCAGTGTGTACGCGCCTTGCCCGGTGTGCCACGGCGCGCGCTACAACGCCAAGACGCTTGAAGTGCGCTACCGCGAACGCAACGTGGCCGAGGTGCTGGGCATGACGGTGGACGCGGCGTGGGAGTTTTTCGCCGGCGAGCCGCCGCTGCGGCGCGCACTGGACGTGCTGCGCGAAGTTGGCCTGGGCTACCTCAGGCTGGGCCAGCCCGCCACCGAGCTGTCCGGCGGCGAGGCGCAGCGCATCAAGCTGGCCACCGAATTGCAGCGCACCGGGCGCGGCAGCACCTTGTACGTGCTTGACGAGCCGACCACGGGGCTGCACCCGGCCGATATCGAGCGGCTGCTGGCGCAGCTGCATGGCCTGGTCGATGCGGGCAATACGGTGGTGGTGGTCGAACACCATATGCAGGTGCTGGCCGATAGCGACTGGATTATCGACGTCGGCCCCGGCGCGGGCGAGGACGGCGGCGCCATCGTGGCGGCGGGCGTGCCGGCCGAGGTGGCGCAGGCTGCCGGCAGCCGTACCGCAGTCTATCTCAGGCCTGCAATGACCCGCAATTGAACTGGAAATGTAATCGTTTTAGCCGGGGATCTCTGGACTTGACCCGTAGTTGTCCGTAATGTTGCGGTAGGCATGCAGTTCATTCCTACAACACAAGGACAGAGTCATGAAGATAGCCGTAGTGGGGGCCGGGATTGCCGGGCTGGCGTGCGCGCACCGGTTGGCGCAGCTGGGCCAGGACGTGACGCTGTACGAGGGCGGCGGCTGGTTCGGTGGACACAGCAACACTGTCGACGTGACGCTGGACGGCGTGACCCACGGCGTCGATACCGGCTTCCTGGTCTATAACAACACCACCTATCCACATCTGACGCGCCTGTTCGCCGACCTGGGCGTGGAGACGGCCGGCACCGACATGTCCTTTTCGGTGAAGCTGCCGCTGGGCGGCGGGCAGCTGGAATGGGCAGGCGCCAACCTGGGCACGGTCTTTGCGCAGCGCCGCAACCTGCTGCGGCCCGCCTTCCTCGGTATGCTGCGCGACATCCTGCGTTTCAACCGGGCCGCCACCGCGCTGGCCACGGAGTGCGCGCCGGGCAGCGGCCTGGCCGCCACGGGCAAGCTCGCGCTCGGCCATTACCTCGACCTGCATAACTACGGCCAGGCCTTCTGCGACTGGTACCTGCTGCCGATGGCGGCCTGCATCTGGTCCTGCCCGACCGGGCAAATGCTGGAGTTTCCGCTGGCAAGCTTCGTGCGCTTCTGCCACAACCACGGGCTGCTGCAAGTGAGCGGGCGCCCGCAATGGCGCACTGTGGCGGGCGGCTCGCGCGAATACGTGCGGCGCATGCTGGACGGCATACCGCAACGCCGCCTGAACACGCCGGTGCGGCTGGTGCGGCCCATGCCGGGCGGCGGAGCGCTCTCGGTGGCGCTGCGCACCGATACCGGGACGGAGATGTTCGACGAAGTGGTGCTGGCGTGCCACAGCGACCAGGCGCTGGCTTTGCTGGAACGGCCCGGCAAGGCCGAGCGGGAGGTGCTCGGCGCCATCCGCTACCAGTCCAACCGCGCCGTGCTGCACACGGACAGCAGTTGCCTGCCTGCGCGGCGCAAAGCCTGGTCGGCCTGGAATTACCAGGGCGGCGAAGATGAATATGGCGAGCCGCGCGTGTGCGTGCACTACCTGCTCAATATGCTGCAGCCGCTGCCGTTCACCACGCCGGTGATGGTATCGCTCAATCCGATCGCGGCGCCGGCGCCGGGGAGCGTGCTGGCCAGCTTCGACTATGCGCACCCGGTGTTCGACCAGCGCGCAGTGAGTGCGCAGGCGCGCCTGCCGTTGCTGCAGGGCGAGGGCCATGTCTGGTACGCAGGCGCCTGGACTGGTTATGGTTTCCACGAGGACGGGCTGAAGTCCGGCCTGCAGGCGGCCACCGCGCTGGTGCAGAAATCGGTGCTGAGCCATGCCGCATAAGGAACCCGACGCTATCCAGCTGTGCCTGGGACAGGTGCGCCACAAGCGCTTGCGGCCGGTGCGCAATGCGTTCAGCTACGGCGTGTTCTATCTGCGCGTGCCGGTGCATGCGCTGGCGCACGGCCTGCCGGCGCTGCGCTGGTTCTCTCGCAACCGGTTCAACCTGCTGGCTTTCCACGATGCCGACCATGGCGACGGCACGCAGCCGCTGCACGCGTGGATAACTGCGCTGCTGCAGCGGCACGGCGTGCGCGACGCTGACGGGCAGGTATGGCTGCAAACCATGCCGCGCGTGCTCGGCTATCTGTTCAATCCGGTGTCGTTCTGGTTTTGCCACCGTGCCGACGGCAGCCTGCGGGCGGTGCTGTGCGACGTGCGCAATACCTTCGGCGAGCGGCATATGTATTTGCTGGAGAACGGTGGCGCCATCGGCAATGGCGCCCTGCTGCAGGCGGAGAAGTCATTCCACGTGTCGCCCTTCCTGCCGCTGCGCGGCAGCTACCGCTTCCGCTTTGTGCGCGCGCAGGGCAAGGCGGAGGGCAGCGCCCGGGGCGAGCGGCAGCTGGCCTGCATCGACTACCTGGACGGCGGCGAACTGGCGCTGTCCACCAGCATCAGCGGCACGGCGCAGCCGCTCAGCGATGGCGCCGTGCTGCGCGCCTGCGCCACGCATCCGCTGCTCACGCTGGGCGTGATGGCCAGGATCCACTGGCAGGCGCTGCGCCTGTGGTGCAAGCGCGCTCCCTTCTTTAGCAAACCCGCAGCACCCACAGAGGAAATTTCGAAATGACTACCCCATTGCCGATGACAGGCTGCGTCCTGAAGCGCGCATCGTCCGCGCACGGCGCCGGGCGGCCCGCTGCAAATCCAGGGCTTCCCACCGCGGCGCGCGTGCTGCTGGCGGCGCTGTCCCGCATCCGCCACGGCGCGCTGCTGCTGCAATCGCCCGATGGCGCCACTGCGCTGTACGGCGAAGGCGCAGCGCCCATCACGCTGCAACTGGCGAACTGGAAGCTGTGCGGCGCCGTGCTGCGCTCGGGCGACATCGGCCTGGCCGAGAGCTTCATCGCCGGCGACTGGAGCACCGACAATCTGCCCGGCCTGGTAGAACTGCTGGCGCGCAACCGCGCGGAGCTGGAGTCGCTGGTGTATGGCAGCTGGTGGGGGAGCCTGCTGTACCGCGTACGCCATCTGCTGAACCGCAACTCGCGGCGCGGCAGCAGGAAGAACATCCACGCGCACTACGACCTGGGCAACGCCTTCTACCAGCGCTGGCTGGACCCGTCCATGACCTATTCCAGCGCGCTCTTCCTGGAGCCGGACATGAGCCTGGAGCAGGCGCAGGCGGCCAAGTACGGCCGCATCCTGGCGCAGCTGCAGGTGGCAGAGGGCGCGCGGGTGCTGGAGATTGGCTGCGGCTGGGGCGGATTCGCCGAGACGGCGGCGCGGGCAGGCGTGCATGTGACGGGGTTGACACTGTCACGCGAACAGCTGGCTTACGCGCAGGCGCGGCTGGCTGCGGCGGGGCCCGCCGGGGAGGGGCTGACTGCGCTGGCCGACCTCCAGCTGTGCGACTACCGCGACGCCGCCGGCCAGTACGACGCCATCGCTTCCATCGAAATGTTCGAAGCCGTGGGGCAGCAGTACTGGCTCGAGTATTTCGCCTGCGTGGCACGCAACCTGAAACCGGGCGGGCGCGCGTGCGTGCAAACCATCACCATCGCTGACGAGCTGTTCGAGCGCTACAGCAAGGGCACGGACTTCATCCAGCAATACATTTTCCCCGGCGGGATGCTGCCGTCGCAAGCCGTGTTCCGGCGGCACGCGGCGCAGCACGGGCTGCGGGTCGAGCGAGAGCTGCGCTTCGGCCGCGACTACGCGGAGACGCTGCGCCGTTGGCGCGCTGCCTTCCTGCACGAGCGGGAGCACATCGAGCCGCTCGGCTTCGACCTGCGCTTCATGCGCACCTGGGAGTTCTACCTGGCCTACTGCGAAGGCGCCTTCGAAGCGGGCAATACCGACGTGGTGCAATTCACCCTGGTGAAGGACTGACATGGATCCCGGGCGGGCGTGGCCGCATGCGCGTGCATGGACATGGGCATGGGCTGCGCGGCTGCTGGCAGCCGGCAGTCTGGCAGGCGGCATGCTGGCTGCCGGCGCAGGCGCTGCGGCGGCAGCGCCGCCGGTGCCGCTGGCAATCGTGGAGGACCTGCAGCCGTTGCGGCTGGCAGGCGAGGGCGCTTACCGCTATTTCGGCTTGCTGATCTACGATGCGCGCCTCTGGGTGGGGCCGCAGGGCTACCGCGACAGCGACCCGGGCGCCGCGCCGTTCGTGCTGGAGCTGCGCTACGCGCGCGCCTTGCAGGGCAACCGTATCGCCGAAGCCAGCGCCGCCCAGATGGAGAAAATCGGCGTGGGCAGCGAGGCGCAGCGCAAGGCCTGGCTGGAAGTCATGCGCGGACTGTTCCCCGACGTCCGCGACCACGACCGCATCGCCGGCCGCTATATGCCGGGACAGGGCGTGCGCTTCTACCTGAACGGGGCGCCGCTGGCCGGCCGCCAGGACGCGATGGATGACCAATTCGCCCAGGCCTTCTTCGCCATCTGGCTCTCGCCCCGCACTACGGCGCCGTCGCTGCGCAAGGCGCTGCTGCGCAACGCGGCGCCCACGCCATGAGCACGCGCCCGCCTCGGCCTCCGCCGCATCCATCCCCGCATCCATCGCAGCATCAATCGCAGCGCCCGCACGCCGTCGGCCGGGACGCCGCTTCCTGCCTGGCGTGGCCGGCGGTTCCCTGCTACGCGTTGTTCGCGCTGCCGCTGGCAATGGTGGCGCTGCCCGTATATCTGTTTGCCCCGCCTTTGTACGTGCGCGGCGGCGGCCTGGCGTTGGCGCAAGTGGGGGCGGTGCTGCTCGCGGTGCGCGTCCTCGCTGCGCTGGCCGATCCGCTGTTCGGCTGGTGGATGGCGCACAACCGGCGCGGCTATGCGTGGCATGCGGCGCTGTCGCTGCCGCCGCTGCTGGCCGGCTACGTTGCACTGTTCCATCCGCCCGCGCTATCCGGCGGCGGCTTGCTGGCATGGTTCGCCGCCGCGCTGATGCTGGTGTATCTGGGCTACGGCCTGGCCACCATAGCGCACCAGAGCTGGGGTGCTGCCATTGCAACGCGGCCGTCGAGCCGCGTGCGCCTGATGTCCGCCCGCGAAGGCTGCGGCCTGTTAGGCGCCGTGCTGGCGGCCGGGTGCAGCGGCTTGCTTGGCTATGGGGCGCTGGCGCTGGTGTTCTGCGCCTGCCTGCTGCCCGCCGCGTGGCTGCTGCTGCGCCGCGCGCCCCGGCCCGGCGGCGCTGAACCCGGGGCGCCGTCCAACGGTCTGGCCGCCCTGGCCGCGCCGTGGGGCGAGCCGCGCTTCAGGGCGCTGTTCGCCGTCTACGCTGTGAGCGCACTGGCAGGCGCGGTGCCCGCCACGCTGTTCGTATTCTTCGCTGCCGACCGCCTGCGCCTGCCGGACGGTTGGGCCGGGCCGCTGCTGGTGCTGTACCTGCTGGCCGCTGCCGCCTCGATGCCGCTGTGGTCTTTCCTTGCGCGGCGCTGGGGAGAAGTCGCCGCATGGCAGGCCGGCATGCTGCTGTCGGCGCTGATCTTCATCTGGGCATACGCGCTGGGCCCGGGGGACGGCGCCGCGTTTGCCGCCATCTGCGTGCTGACCGGGATCGCCGGGGGCGCGGACCTGGCGCTGCCGCCGGCCTTGCTGGCCGGCCTGATTGCGGCATCAGGGCGGGCCGGCGGCGAACATGCCGAAGCCGCCGAACCTGCCGTGGCCGGCGCACCCCCGGCCGCGCCGTACTTCGCGTGGTGGAACTGGTGCGCGCAGCTCGCGCTGGCGCTGGCCGCCGGCGCCACGCTGCCCTTGCTTGCCTTGGTCGGCTACCAGCCCGGCGGCGCGGCGGGGCTGGAGCCGCAAGGCACAGGCGCCCTGGCCGCCGCGTACGCGCTGCTGCCCTGCGGACTGAAACTGCTGGCCTGGATGATGCTGATGCGCGCCGCCAAGGGCAGCCTGAAAAACTTGAACGGGAGAGAAGCATGAGGGTGAAACTATTGCGCGCCTGCCTGGCCGGCGCCGCCGTGAGCGCGCTGTTCGGCGGCCTGCTGGCCGGCTGCGCCGCTCCGGAACCTGCCCGCTACGCGGCGGAAACGCCGGTGCTCGATGTGCAGCGCTATTTCAACGGCCGCGTGCTTGCCTACGGCATGTTCCAGGACCGCAGCGGCACGGTGAAGAAGCGCTTCACGGTCACCATGCTGTGCAGTTGGCAGGGCGACACCGGCACGCTGGACGAAGAGTTCCTGTATGCCGACGGCACGCGCCAGCGCCGCGTATGGACCTTGCGCAAGACCGGCCCGGGGCGCTACAGCGGCACGGCGGCGGACGTGGTGGGCGAAGCGCAGGGCGTGGTGGCGGGCAACGCGCTGCGCTGGAACTACGTGCTGGCGCTGCCAGTGGACGGCAAGACAGTCAATGTCGACTTCGAGGACTGGATGTTCATGATCGACGAAAACGTGATGCTGAACCGGGCCGCCATGAGCAAGTTCGGCATCAACCTTGGCTCGGTCACGCTGTCGTTCAGCAAACAGAAGGACGGCGATGGCGCTCAATAGGCCGATAAGCGGCTGGCAGGGCCGTTGCGTGTGGATCATCGGCGCATCGAGCGGCATCGGCGCGGCCACCGCGCGGCTGCTGCTGGAACGCGGCGCGGACGTGGCGCTGTCCGCGCGCCGCGCGCCGCTGCTGGATGCGCTGTGCCAGGGACAGGCGCGCGCGCTGGCGGCGCCGCTCGATATCACCGATGCGGCCAGCGTGCATGCCGCCCGCGAGCGCATTCTGCGCCACGGCTGGCGGATCGACCTGGTGCTGGTGGTGGCGGGCGGCTACCACGCCATGCGCGCGGACGGTTTCAGCCTGGAGCAGGCCAACCGCCTGCTGGACCTGAATCTGCGCGGCGTGTACAACTGCCTCGACGCGGTGCTGCCGGTTTTGCTGGAACAGGGCAACGGCGGCATCGGCATCGTGGCTTCCGTGGCGGGCTATGGCGGGCTGCCGAAGGCGCTGGCGTACGGGCCGACAAAGGCCGCGCTGATCAACCTGGCCGAGACGCTGTACCTGGACCTGGCGCCGCGCGGCATCGGCGTGTACCAGATTAACCCGGGCTTCGTGGCCACGCAGCTCACGGCAGGCAACGACTTCGCCATGCCGGCGCTAATGACGCCTGAAGCGGCGGCGCAGGCGCTGGTGCGCGGCCTGGAGCGCGGCCGCTTCCACATCCATTTCCCGCGCCGCTTCAGCAACAGCCTGCGCCTGTTAAGGCTGCTGCCCTACAGCGCCTACTTCTGCATCGTACGCAAGGTGACCGGACTATGAACGAACAACAGCATCAATCCATGCAGCGCCTGGTGCGCTTCTACGAAACCCTGGAGCCGGGCGCGCTGGGCCAGGTGCGCGACGTGTATGCGCCGGACGCGTTCTTCAAGGACCCTTTCAACGAAGTGCGCGGGCAAGACGCCATTATCCGCATTTTCGAGCACATGTATGAGCAAGTGGCCGAGCCGCGCTTCCTGGTGCAGCAAAGCCTGGTGCAAGGCGGGCAGGGTTTCCTGACCTGGGAATTGCGCTTCCGCATGCGGCGCCTGCATGGAAGGCAGACCATACGCGGCGCCTCGCACGTTGAATTCGGCGCGGACGGGCGCGTGACCATGCACCGCGACTACTGGGACGCGGCCGAAGAGCTGTACGAGAAAATTCCGCTGCTGGGCGGCTTCATGCGGCTGCTCAAGCGCCGCGCCAGCCGCTGAGCCTGCGCTAGCCGTCCAGCGACGCCGGCAGCGGCAGGCCGTCGGCGCGCGCCAGCCGTTCCAGCGCCGTTTCCAGCAGCACGCGCGCCTGCCCGGCGGAATTGCTCAGTTCCCGGTGCAGCGCGGCGTCGTCCGCGTTGCGCGAGGCGCACTGCTGGCTGTAGCGCTCGAAACTGCCCAGCATCATCAGGATGTCGGCCAGGTGGCGCGGGCATTCGCAGTTGATGCTGTTCGGCGCGCTGGCCAGGATGGCGAGCGCCTGCTCGTCCAGGCGGCGCGGCGCGGCCGGCGGCGTGGCCGGCAGCGCCGCCTGCAGCGGCAGCCCGGCCAGCGCGGAACTGCACAGCAGCGCCACTTCGGCCGGGTCGGCCGGCACGCGCGCCACCAGGCAGCCTTGTTCGCGCAGGCGCCGCACGGTGGCGCTGTCGCAGAAGCGGTACATCACCACCAGCGCGGCGCCGGGCGCAGCAGCGCGCGCGGCGGCGATCAGCGGCACGGTGTCGGCCGACATTTCGGACGATTCGATCAGCAGCACGTCGGCGGCCACCCCGGGCAGGGCGGCCGGCACGGCGTCCAGCGTGGCGCAGGTGTGGACGATGTCCAGCGCCGGCTCGGTGCGTACGGCGGCCAGGCGGCGCGCCATGGCGGCGCCCACCACGGCCACCCTAAGCGGCGCGGCGGCGCCTTCGCGCGCCAGCTCGGGCGGCGGCGGCAGCGTGCGCGTCATGGCGGCCAGTTCCTCGAAGGGCAGGGCGGCGACGGTGCCGATCGGATGGCCCAGGTCCACCACGCGCTTGAGCAAGCCAAGGCGGCGCACCTGCTCGGCCGAATATAGGCGCTGGCCGTGCGGCGAGCGGTCCGCGCCGGACACGCTGTAGCGGCGCTCCCACACGCGCAGCGTCTCCACCGGCAGCCCGGCCAGCCGCGCCGCCACGCCGCTGCGGTACGCGCCCCTGGTTTCGGCATCGGTCTTGGAATCTGCCTTCTTGTCTGCCACGTTCTGCCTCTTGCTTTGGATATCGTTCCGGATTCTAGCAGGCCGGGTCGGCCGGCGGGAGAGGCGCGGCATTGTGTGCCCGATTGTGTGCCGGGCTGCGCTCCAGGATCATCCGGTGCAGCTGCACGAAGTCGATCGGCTTGGTCAGGTGCAGGCCGAAGCCGGCAGCGGCCGCCGCTGCTGCCGTCCATGCTGCCGGGGCGCTCAGCCGCCCTTGGGCGTGTCGCGGCCGGGCCGGTCGTCGGCGAGTTGGCCGGCGCCGCTGTCGACCGGCATGCCGGAGCCGCGCGTGCCGCGCTCGCCCCTGGTGGGGCCGCTTTCCGGCGCCCCGGTGCGGGCCGACTGCTCGGATTGGGCGGACTGGCCGTGGCGTTGCGACGAGAAGTCGGCCGCGCCCCGGTCCACTGTCGTGCGGCCCTCCTCGGTGGACGGCATGCCGCCGCGCTGCGGCGTGATGACGTTGTTGGCCGGGTGCCCGTTGGCCACGTTGCCCGCAGCGCTTTGCTGCGAGTTGCGCGGATCGGCGCCGCTGAGGTCTTTCTCGCTTTGCTTGTTGTTTCCCATGATGTTTCTCCTGATTTAATGTGCGATGTCGGCGGCGATGGACTGCGCCGTTTCCGGGTCGCTCTCGCGCAGCGCGTCGGCCAGCACCGCCAGCGAAGTGCCGCAGGCAAACGCCAGCACGTCGCCCGCCTGGCACAGCGCCAGGCCCTGCCGCAGCGCGTCCGCCGCGTCCAGGCGGCAGTGCACGCGGCGGCCCTTGGCCATGCCGGACAGGGCGCCGGCCGACAGCAGCCCGGCCGTTTCGCCCAGCGGGCGGCCACGCCCCTCGGCTTCATACACTACCACTTCGTCGAAAGCGGCGCCGCAGGCCTGGCCCACGGCCAGCAGGTCTTCGTCGCGGCGGTCTCCCGGCGCGGTGACCACGGCCACGATGCTGCGGCCCGACAGGCCGCGCGCCATGCGCGCCAGCGCGGCATAGGCGGCCGGGTTGTGGGCGTAGTCCACCACCACCTGCACGCCGCGCACATTGAACACGTTGGAGCGCAGCGGGTTGTTCCTGCCGTTGGAGACGAAGGTGGCCAGGCCCGCCGCGATTTGCGCGTCGCTGAAGCCGGCCGCCATCAGGGCCGCCGCCGAGGCCAGCGCGTTGGCGATGCTGTAGCGCGCGTGGCCGCCCAGCGCGGACGGCATTTCGGCCGCCCACAGCAGGTGGTGGCGGCGCGTGCCGTCGGCCAGCACCAGGGCGCCGTCCTGCAGGTACGCGGCGCGGCCGCCTTGCTCCAGGTGCCGCAGCAGCAGCGCGTTGTCGGCGTCCAGCGCGAACCAGATCAATTCGGCGCCGCTGCGGCGCTGCTCGGCCATGGCTGCGCACAGCGGGTCTTCCGCGTTCAGCACCAGCGCGCGCCATGCCGAGCGGGCCACCACGGCTTTCACCTCGGCCAGCTGCTGCAGCGTGTCCACGCCGTCCAGCCCCAGGTGGTCGGCCGTCACGTTGAGCACAATCGCCACGTCGCAGCGGTCGAACGCCAGGCCGCGCTTGAGAATGCCGCCGCGCGCCGTCTCCAGCAGCCCGATGTCCACCTCCGGCGCGGCCAGCACGCTGCGCGCGGACCAGTAGCCGCTGCAGTCGCCCTTGACGATGCGCTTGCCGTCGATGAACACGCCCTCGGTGGTGGTGGTGCCGGGGCAGCGGCCGGCCAGCCGCGCGGCGTGGTCCAGCATCAGGGTGGTGGTGGTCTTGCCGTTGGTGCCGGTGACGGCGATCAGCGGGATGCGGCCGTCGCCGTCGCCGTACATGGCGTCGACGATGGCGCCGGCCGCGTCGCGCGGCGTGCCGGCGCTGGGATAGTGGTGCATGCGGATGCCGGGCGCGGCGTTCACTTCAATGACGGCGCCGCCCTGTTCGCGCAGCGGCTGCGCGATGTCGGCGCACACCAGGTCGATGCCGGCCACCTCCAGCCCCACCTTGCGCGCGGCGCGCACGCACAGCTCGCGCGTTTCCTCGGGCAGCAGGCCGGTCACGTCTTCTGCGGTGCCGCCGCTGGACAGGTTGGCGTTGCCCCGCAAGAGCACCAGCGCGCCGTCCGGCGGCACGGAATCCCATGTGTAGCCCTGCCTGCGCAGTTCGGTCTCGGCCGGGCCGTCGAGCGGAATGGTGCTCAGGATGTTGCTGTGCCCCTCGCCGCGCGCCGGATTGCGGTTCTCCTGCTCCACCAATGCGCGCACGGTGGCGGCGCCGTCGCCGGTGACGCTGGGCGGGCGGCGCCGCGCGGCGGCCGCCACGCGCGTGCCGGCCACCAGCACGCGGTAGTCGTGACCCTCGATGTGGCGCTCCACGATGACCTGGCGGCCGTGCTGGCGCGCCAGCTCGAAGGCCTGCGCCACTTCCTCCGGCGTGGCGCAGGCCGTGCTCACGCCGCGCCCGTGGTTGCCGTCCAGCGGTTTCACGGTGACGCGGCCCTGCAGCCGCGCGGCGGCGCGCTGCGCTTCCTCGGCGCTGCGCACCACGGCGCCTTGCGGCACCGGCACGCCGGCCTCCTTGAGCAGCGCCTTGGTGAGCTGCTTGTCGCTGGCCACGCCCACGGCCACGTGGCTGGTGTCGCCGGTGATGGTGGCATGCAGCCGCTTCTGCCTGGCGCCCCAGCCCAGCTGGAACAGGTTGGCCTGGTCGGACAGGCGCCAGAAGGGAATGCCGCGCTTGACGGCGGCGTCCAGCACGGCGCCGGTGCTGGTGCCGATGGCGTAGCGTTCGGCGGTGGCGCGCAGCGATTCCAGCGCCGCTTCCAGGTCGTACGGCTGGCCGGCCGCCAGCGCGCGCGCCAGGGCCATCGCCTCGTCCACGGCCTGGCAGGCCAGCTGCTCGATTTCATAGGCGCACACCACGCGGTAGCGGGTGCCCGGCTGGCCGGGCGGATGCTCGGCCGGGCGGGTGCGGCCAAAGCCGACGCTGGGGCCGGCCAGGCACTGCAGCACAATGGCGGTGTGCTCGACCACGTGCGCCAGGCTGGTGCCGCCGCGCAGGCATTGCACGAAGCCGCTGTACTGGCCCAGCGAGCAGCGGTGCTCGTGCAGGTCCGGCAGCAGCTCCAGCAGGCGCCCGCTGAAGCCCGGCAGCTGGTCGGTGGGCGTGTCCAGCTGCTCCAGGTCGAGCAGGGTCAGGACCGATGGCCTGTTGGAGTATAGATTGGGTCCGCGCAGGATGCGTTGTTCGATGATTTTCATGGCTTAATCTTTATGGCTGGGGTTTTTTCCGGTCAGTGTGCATAACAAGTCGTGCAGCGCCGGGGGCGCGTCGTTCAGGGTGTGGCGGCAGCCGGCCGGCAGCAGGTGCAGCAGCACGCCCAGCATCTCCGGCGTGCGGTGCGGGCGGATGTCGGCGATATTGCTGCTCATGCCGCGGCCGTCGAGCACCGTCACCGCGCCTTCGCCCAGCACTTCGATGCTCTCGCCGGGCGTGACCAGCAAGGCGGTGTCCTCGTCGATGCCGATGCCCAGCAGCTGCGGGTTCTGCGCCACCACGGACAGCAGCCGCGCCAGCCGGTGGCGCTCGGAAAAATGCTGGTCGATCACCACCCGCTGCAGCAGGCTGAATCCGGCGCCCAGGCTGACGGCGCCTTTCTCGGGCAGCAGTTCGGCGTGCCCTTTGGCCAGCATCAGCGCCGACATGGCCGAGGCGCCCGCGCTGGTGCCGGCCAGGCAGGCGCCGCGCCCGGCACGCGCGGCGTGGATGGCGCGCTCCAGCGCGGTGCCGCCCAGGCAGGCAAGCAGCCGTTTCTGGTCGCCGCCGCTGATGAAGATGCCATCCGCCGCCGCCACCGCATCGGCCAGCGCGGCGTCCTCGGCCTCGGCGCGGCTGGCCGTGTGGATGTGGCGGCAGTGCTGCGCGCCGAGGGCCGCGAAGGCCTGCGCGTAGCTTGGCCACACGCGCTCGGGCACCGTGCTGGCGGCTGTCAGCACGACGATGCGCGCGCCCGGGCCGCCCGCCAGCTCCAAGAAGCGGCGCAGCACCACCATGGTGTTGTCGCGGTCCTCGTGGCCGCCGATGACGAGCAAGGCGGCGGGCCTAATCATGTTGCACCTGCGCCCAAGGCATGTCGCGGTTGCTGCGCGCGCCGGCGTTGTAGCTGCCCTCGTCTTCCAGCGCCGCCACCGCTGCGATGGCGGCGGCCTGGGTGGACACGCCCAGTTGGCCGCGCCCGCGCTGTGCGGCTTCGATGCAGCCGTGTTCCAGTTCCTTGCCGGCGCCGCCGTGCACCACCAGGGTGGGGTTTGCCAAGTCCATACTCATAATGCGACCCCTGCTTTTCAGTTCTTGATGACCGTCAGCCAGACGGCGGCGATGCGGTCGGCGGCGGCGTAGGCCGGCAAAGCCAGTTCTTCGCCAAAGACGTCCGGGTCGATTTCCTCGTAGCGCCAGGTGCACGCGGCGGCGTCCAGCAGCGGCGCGGCGCGGCGCAGCAGCACGTCGTTCCCGTCGACGATGGCCACGCCGGTGTAGAGCATCAGCGCGCCGCCCGGGTTCAGGCGCTGCAGCGCCGCTGCCACGATGCGCACCGCCAGCCCTTCGCCCAGTTCGCCCCCGCCGTGGCGGTAGCTGCGCTGCGCGGCGTCCAGCAGGTAGGGCGGGTTGGCGGTGATCAGGTCGAAGCCGCCCTCCACGGCGCCCAGCAGGTCGCTGATGACGGCTTGCACATTGCGCGCGCCCGCCAGTTCGGCATTGACCTGCGTCAGCTCCAGCGCGTCGCGGTTGATGTCGATGGCCAGCACCTGGGCCTGCGGGTAGCGTCCGGCCAGCGCGATGGCGGCCGGTCCCGCGCCGCAGCACAAATCGGCGATGCGGCGCGGCGGCGGCGCCCCGGCGCTGTCGCGCACCGCCGTCTCGCTGCGCAACGCCCGGATGTAGCGGTAGGTATCCGGGCCGAAGAAGACGGAACCGGTGTCGCTGGTGGGGTAGGCGCTATGGAAGTACAGCTGGTCGTCCAGCGTGGAGCAGCGCAGCGCGCTGCGCAGGCGGCCGGTGTTGGCATCGCCGTCCGGCGCCGGCAGGGCAATGCCGCTGCGCTCCATCATCTCGGCCACGTGGTCCGGCACCGCCGCATCCGCATCCGCACCCGCACCCGCTGCAGCGCGCGTCGCATAAGGCCTGCTCCAGCCGAACACGCCGCCCAGCGAGGCCGCTGCCGCGCCCGGGTCGCGCGCCACCACGCGCTCGTGGGTGCACGGCGTGACGGTTGTGAAGCGGTAGCCGGCGGCCTTCAGAGCGTGGCCCAGCTGCACCAGCGCGACCGTGTCCAGGCGGCGGCCATCGTCACGCGCCGGCATGGAGCCGCCTGAACATGCGGGTCGCCATCAGCCCGGCGGGGCTGTGGTGGTGCATCGGCGACATCAGCGGAATCAGTGTCTCCAGCGCCTCGTTGCGGCCCGACGATGCCAGCTGCGCTTCCAGCTGGCGCAGTTCGCAGCCCTGCCACGCTTGCCCGTCGCCTTCATAGCGGTGCCGTATCAGCCCGCGCGGCGGCCCGGGGGCGATGCGGCCGGCGGCGCCATCGTCTTCCAGGCTGCGGCGCTGGGCGCGGTAGCTGGCAACGCGCTGCCCGACGGCCTGCCCATCGGGCCCGGTGCATATCCAGTCGTGCAGCAGCTGCTGTTCATAGGCGGTGAACACGCCGAACATCTCGGCCCGCTCGCCATTCACCAGGCGCCAGAATCGGCTGTGCTCCGGCGCCTGGCCGCGCCGTATCCAGCCTTGCTGCTCCAGCTGGCGCAGAAAATCGGGCACCTGTTCCGGATCGGCCAGCCATTCATTGACGGTGCGCCCGCCCACGCGGCAGTAGTCCGAGTGCATATTGGCCCCCACCCCGGCTTTGGCGGCCAGCATGGCGGCCACTTCCTCGTCCAGGTCGAAGCTGTCGATGATGGACAGCGTGCCTGTGCCGAGTTCGTTGAGCCGCATGCCCGCGCGCAGGCGCTGCAGGAAGGCCGGCTTGTCGGCGCTGCGCGCCAGCGCGCCCCGCATCGCCTGCAGGGCGGTGCTGGCGTGGCCGGTGGCGGCGTTGTCCACCGTGACGTGCAAGGTGAAGTAGTAGGGATCGATTCCCAGCTCATTCAGTTCGTAGGCGGTGATCAGCAGGTGCAGCGGCAGCTGTTCGTAGCCCAGGTTGAAGCCGATCAGCTCCGGCAGGAAGTCGCCGCCGCAATGGGCGAAGGCGAGCTGGATGGCGCCCTGGGTGTAATAGCCGGCGCCGAGCTGCTGCCAGTCGGCGATGCCGTGCGAGGCCAGCAGGTTTTTATATAGCAGCACATGGTTCTTGTGCGGCACGCCGTTGCCCAGCTCTTCCAGGTAGATGGTGATGAGCGGGTGCAGGTGCTCGTCGCGCCAGCGCTGCAGCATGGGGTAAAGCCAGGCGCCGTCCACCAGCTTGGTGGGCGCGGCGCCGCGCAGGAAGTGCAGCGCGTGGGCCTGGCCGCTGAAGTAACGGCGCGGCGCGCCCTGCCTGCGCGCGGTCAGGTAGTCGTGGTATTGCAGGCCGACGCGGGCCGCATTGGCGGCCACCCACATGGAAGCGTCGGACGGATCGTCCGGAAAATCGCAGGGCATGGCTGCCGCCAGGCCGAGTTGCTGTTCGAGGAAATGGCGCGCGGCCTGGCGCTGGGCCGCGCTTTCGCCGCCCTCGGCCAGCAGCCCATACAGCGCTTTCGCGTCGGCCGGCTGCAGCGCGGCAGCCGGGATGGCTGCTGCGGCGTTGTCTATGCTGATGTTCATGTCTGTCCTTACCCTGTATGAATACGTCGTGAGTAAGGCCAGTATGGGAGTCAGCCCGCACCGTCTTGAAGGGGAGCACGTGCCGTGCTCTTGTAAGACGGTGCCGACAGGGGCGTAGGGCTGCGGCTACTGCGCGAAATGCACCCGCATCTTGGACGGGCGCGGCTGGGCGATATGGTCCAGCGGCAGCTCCGTCACCTGCTTGACCTTTTTCAGCGAAATGTTCGACTTCACGTTGGTCACGCCGGGAATGCGCAGCAGGTGGTTCATCATGAACTCCGAAAACGAGGCCAGGTCGTGCGACACCACGCGGATCACGTAGTCCGCCTCGCCGGTCACGGAAAAGCACTCCAGCACTTCGGGCAGGTCGCTGACCGCTTGCTCGAAGGTGTCGCCCCAGGCGGTGCCGTGGCGGTCCAGCGTCACGTGGACGAAGGCCATCACGCCCAGGCCCACCACCAGCGGATCCAGCATGGCGGCGTAATGGTCGATCACGCGCGCTTCTTCCAGCCGCTGGATGCGGCGGCTCACCTGCGAGGTGGACAGGTGCACTTTCTCGCCGATGGCGCTGTTGGTGGCGCGGCCGTCGCGCTGCAATTCGGCCAGCAGGGCCAGGTCGTGCCGGTCTACGCTGATGGTACTCATAAATCCCCTTGTTCGTGCACAGTTTGTGCGTAACCTACGCATTAATGTGCACATTATGAACGAAACGTTCGCCGGGAATGGATAAGATTTCTCTATTACTTGAGGAGATCAGCATGACTTTGGAATTGTGGGACAACCCGATGGGTACGGATGGTTTCGAGTTCATCGAATACGCGGCGCCGGACCCGGTCGCCATGGGCAAAACCTTTGAAGCCATGGGCTTCACGGCCATCGCCAAACACCGCTGCAAGAACGTGACCCTGTACCGCCAGGGCGAAATCAACTTCATCATCAACGCCGAGCCGGATTCGTTCGCGCAGCGCTTCGCGCGCCAGCACGGCCCGTCCGTGTGCGCCATCGCCTTCCGCGTGCAGGACGCGGGCAAAGCGTACCGCCGCGCGCTGGAACTGGGCGCCTGGGGCTTCGGCGGCCAGCCCGGCCCGATGGAGCTGAACATCCCCGCCATCAAGGGCATCGGCGATTCGCTGATCTACCTGGTGGACCGCTGGAAGGGCAAGAACGGCGCCACGCCTGGCGCCATCGGCGACATCAGCATCTACGACGCGGACTTTGAAGCCATCCCCGGCGCCAACCCGAACCCGGTCGGCCACGGCCTGACCTATATCGACCACCTGACGCACAATGTGCACCGCGGCCGCATGGCGGAGTGGGTCAGCTTCTACGAGACGCTGTTCAACTTCCGCGAAATCCGCTACTTCGACATCGAAGGCCAGGTCACCGGCGTGAAGTCGAAAGCCATGACCAGCCCGTGCGGCAAGCTGCGCATCCCGATCAATGAAGAGGGCACCGACCGCCCGGGCCAGATCACCGAATACCTGAACATGTACAACGGCGAAGGCATCCAGCACATCGCCATGGGCAGCGGCGACCTGTACGCCACCGTGGACGCGCTGCGCGCCAGCGGCATCAATCTGCTCGACACCATCGACACCTACTACGAGCTGGTGGACCGCCGCATTCCCGGCCACGGCGAATCGCTGGCGGAACTGAAGAAGCGCAAGATCCTGGTCGACGGCGCGCCGGGCGACCTGCTGCTGCAGATCTTCTCGGAAAACCAGCTCGGTCCCGTGTTCTTCGAATTCATCCAGCGCAAGGGCAACCAGGGCTTCGGCGAAGGCAATTTCAAGGCGCTGTTCGAATCCATCGAACTGGACCAGATGCGCCGGGGCGTGCTCGAAGCCGTATAAGGTTTTCCTGGCAGGGCGGGGCGCATCGCCTTGCGGGCGGTCGCCTCGTTTCTCCCATTTTTGTCTCTTTTTGCCTCGCCTTTTCTTCGGGCGGTGAGCAGCTAGCCCCGAGCGGCAATCATCCTCCACGGGAAAGCGAGGCAAAACGAGGCAATGCGCGCAGAAGCGGGACGTCTACGCCTCGTCAGGTAGCCGCGGGCTGCCCATCTGTGCCGTAGTTATATGTTTTCGGAATACTGTTTCACAAAGAAACGATTGGTTTGCAATTGCTTAGCTACGTAGGATGCAATGTAGCAGGCAAAACAATAAACCGACGAGAGAAACAGGTACTACCAAGTTCCTTACATATAACGATCGGAGACAAAACATGCCTAACAACAATATACGTAAAACCGTATTGGCGGCGCTCATCGCCGAAATGCTGACGTCCGTCTGCGCCTCGGCGCAAACGGCGGCGGAAGCCGTGGACGCCGGCCCCAAGGTCATCGTCAGCGGCATCCGCGCCTCGCTGTCGTCGTCCCTGACGACCAAGCGCATGCAGGACGGCGTGGTGGACGCCGTGTCCGCCGAAGACGCCGGCAAATTCCCGGACACGAACATCGCCGAATCGCTGCAGCGCGTGACCGGCGTGCAGATCCAGCGCAACAACGGCGAAGGGCGCTACATCTCGGTGCGCGGCCTGGGCCCGGAGTTCAACAACGTGCTGGTGAACGGCCGCACCATGACCAGCGACACCGGCGGCCGCGAGTTTTCCTTCGACCTGCTGTCGTCCGACCTGATCTCGAAAGCGCTGGTCTACAAGACCTCCCAGCCCTTCCTGCCCGAGGGCGGCATCGGCTCCACGGTGGACATCCAGACCGCGCGCCCGCTGTCCGGCAAGACCGGCCATACCTCGGTGCTCAGCGTGTCGGACGCCTGGGATTCCAACTCCAGGAAGCACACGCCCAATGCCAGCGGCATGTACTCCTTCGCCAACGCCGACCGCAGCTTCGGCGTCACCAGCTCCCTGTCCTACACCGACCGCGCGTCGAAGCAGAACAAGGCCGTCACCGACGCCTGGAACTACCGCGACGTCAACATGATCAACGGCGACCTCAATTCCAAGGGATTGACGATGGCCGACGTCACCACCAAGAAGCTGTACATCCCGCAGAGCTACGGCTTCCAGCAGGAGAACGAAACCCGCAAGCGCCTGGTCGGCAACCTGACGCTGCAATACAATCCATCGCCAACCTGGAAGCTGACCGCCGACGCCCTGTACTCGCGCCTCGACCAGGAAAACGCGGTGATCGCCTTCAGCGACTGGAACAACCCGCAGCAGCTGGGCGTCAAATACGACTCCAACGACCAGATCACCAGTTTCCTGCGGCCCGGTTCCACCTTCTTCGCCAACAATCCGGCCATCGCCGGCAGCGGCAAGCTGCTGGGCGAGGCCAATTCCAACGACATGATCGTCAAGGGCGGCGACCGCCTGTCGACCACGCGCGCGTTCGGCCTGAACTCGAAATGGGCGCTGGCGCCGGAATGGAAGCTGGAAGGCGACATATCGAGTTCGCGCACCAACTCCAGGTCGCCGGACATGTGGATCGTGGCCGGCATGGTGCCGAAGAACGGCGACGTGCTGACCTTCAACGGCACCCCCAGCATCACTTTCGGCGACGGCATTGCCGACCCCACCGCCGTGCGCGCCCACGCCGTGGCCTTCGGCGACATCCGCAATACCGACAAGCTGCATGAAGGCCGCCTGAACCTGGGCTGGAACCACGAACTGGGCTACTTCAAGGGCATCGACACCGGCGTGGCCTACTCGCAGCGCAGCGTGGGCCGCAGCCAATGGAACAGCGACTCGTGGAACGCCTTCAGCGGCTACCACGTGTCGCTGCCGTCGTCGCTGTTCACGGTCACGCCGATGGACAAGTTCATGGGCGCCGACGTGAAGATGCCGGACGCCTACCTGAGCTTCGACCCCTACGCCTACATGAACTACCTGAACCAGCCGGCGCTGCTGGCGCAGTCGAACGACCCGGCGCTGTACTCGGACAAGACCAAGTACCCGAACGGCCCGATGGCGATCGACTACACCAAGCCGAACATGTGGGGCGTGAAGGAGAAGGTATCGAGCTTCTTCGTGGACTCGAAATGGGAAGGCGAGGGCTGGTCCGCCAACGCCGGCGTGCGCGTGGTGCACGTGAACTCGGCCTCCACCGGCATCAGCCGCACCTTGCTGTCGGCCACCAAGAGCCCCAACGACACCACCTATATCCTGAACTACGGCCCGGCCACCACCACCACGGTGAGCAACAGCTATAACAGCGTGCTGCCGTCGGCCAACCTGAAATTCGAACTGACCAGCGACATGCTGCTGCGCCTGGGCGCCTCCAAGACCGAAACCCGTCCCACCCTGAACCAGATGGGCGTGGACAACTGGTACGGCGGGCGCTTCGGCGACGTGCAGACCGGCGGCGGCAACCCCTACCTGAAGCCGATGGAGTCGAAGAACTTCGACGTGTCGTATGAATGGTATCTGTCGAAGACCAACTACGTCAGCGCGGCGCTGTTCCAGAAGAAGGTCTCCAACTTCCTGGAAACCCAGCTGGTGGACATGCGGATACCGCAATACAGCGAAGTGGTGCACGACACGCGCATCCGCAACGGGCAATCGGGCAAGATCAAGGGCCTGGAGCTGGCCGGCCAGTACGCCTTCGACAGCGCCATCCCGTGGCTGCAGGGTTTCGGCGTGGCCGCCAACTACACCTACGTGGACGCGGAGGCCACCCGCAACGGCGGCCCGTCGGCCTGCGGCTACCCCGGGTTGTCGCCGCAGTCCTACAACGGCTCGATCTTCTATGAGAACAGCAAGTTCTCGGCCCGCGTGAGCTACAACTGGCGCAACCACTTCTCGGTGGACTGCGGCGGCGGCAGCACCATGCCGCGCAACCGCGCCGCCTACGGCCAGACCGACGCCAGCCTGCGCTACAACATCACGCCGTCGCTGGCGCTGTATGTCGACGCCATCAACCTGGGCAACTCGCGCATGCACGAGTACGCGCTGAACGAGACCCAGTTCCTGACGCTGGAAGACGTGGGCCGCCGCGTCAACGCCGGCTTGCGGATGGCGTTCTAAAGGGTGGGGCTGCGGCCCCGCTTAGTAGAGCGTGCTGCGCTGGCGCGCCGGGAGGGCCTGGTCGTAGGCTGCGCCGTCGATGCCGCCCCTGGTGAGCGCCGTCAGCATGGCGCCGGCCGACGGCACCGCGCCTGCGGGCCGGGGGGCGGCGGCATCCCATAGCCCGGAGCGCAGGATGGCGCGCGCGCACTGGAAGTAGGCCGCGTCCACCTTGATCTCGATCACGCATTTCGGCTCGCGCCCGTCCACCGCGAAGCGCCGCAGCAGCTCCGGCGTTATCAGGATGCGGGCCTTGCCGTTCACGCGCAGCGTTTCGCCCACCCCGGGTATCAGGAACAGCAGCGCCACGCGCGGGTCGGCGATGATGTTGCGCAGGCTGTCGGCGCGGTTGTTGCCGCGCCGTTCCGGCAGCAGCAGCGTGTGCTCGTCCTCGACGGCGATAAAGCCCGGTGCGTCGCCGCGCGGCGAGGCGTCCAGGCCGCCCGGCCCGCTGGTGGCCAGCATCGCGAAGGGCGAAGCCTCGATCAGCGCCCGGTAGTGCGGATGCACGAAGGGCACTTCCTTTAGCCGCGAGGGCGCGGCGACTTCGCCCAGCAGCGCCTCAAGCTGGGACAGGCTGCTGACCACATCCATCCTCAATTCCTCCCGCTGGCTTCAACCCGGATCTCGCTGCCGCAGCGCGAAGTTTGCGGACCCTGGCCGGGCGTGGCGCCCACCAGTCCGGCCAGCCCCTTGTCCACGCTGAAGTCCAGCGGCAGCTGCACGCGGATCTCCTGCAGGTAGCTCTGGCCGGCGCACACCAGCATCACGCGGCTGGCGGCCGCTTCACCGTACTTGCTGCGCAGCGTGGCGAAGAACTTGTCGGCATTGAAGGAGCCGCCGATGTTCTTCAGGATCTGCTCGCCGATCACGGAGCCGTTCACCAGCTGCACCGCGGCGACGGCCTTGGTGAAGTAGGCGTCCGGGTCCAGCGACTGGCAGCTGCCATGCTTGTTCCATTCGTATTTGCCGAAGCTGTTCTCGTAGTAGAAGTTCGGCATCCACGGCGCAATCTGCGCCACCGTTTCCTTCTTCAGCGCGAAGGGCTTGCCGTCGCAATTGCCGTAGCTGGTGCCGCAGGCCTTCTTGTTCGGCCACAGGCCGTGCAGCGTGAGGTTGGACACCACCAGGCTGCCCTTGTCCATGGCGGCGCATTCGGGCTTGCCGGCGGTGCGCGGCGTGTGCTCGCAGAAGCCGGGCTGCCAGCTCATGGCCAGCAGGTAGCTGTCCTGCTGGTTGGCGGTGGAGCACATTTCGCGTTTATTGCCTGGGCTGTCCTGCGGGCCGTCCTGGCCGCCGGGGGCCGATGGCGCTGCGGGGACGCCGCCCAGCGACGCCGTGCCGCAGTCGCGCGCCACCCAGCGCAGCGGCGGCGAGGCGCCCGGCACTTCCACCCGCAGCCGTTCATAGTTGCCCGGCTTGTTCACCTCGCGCACCTCGTAGGTGCTGCCCGGCTTGAGCTGCACTGCGCCCGGATTGGTGCCCTTGGCGAAGGAGGCAAAAGCCTCGCAGGCCTTGCTGGCCGTGAAGCTGCCGCTGGCGGTTTCGCTGGCCAGCGCCGGCAGCTGGAGCGCCGGCAGCAGGGTAATCAGGCATGCGCCCAGGACTGTGGTTTTTTGCATCGTTATCTCCGGCGTTTCATCTTGGCGTCACATGATAAAGCTAGATTGTGGCGCTGTTGCAAATATTTGTTTAACAATGATTCTTTAGAGTAACGTTTCTAAACTTGCATGATAGCCTCGATAGCCTAAAAATCCAGGAGTAGACATGAAATTCGCATTGACCGCCGCAACCCTGGCCTTGGCCGCGCTGACCGCCGCGCCCGCGCAGGCCTGGCAGCAGGAAACCCACCGCCGCATCGTGATCGACGCCGTCAATTACATGTAGGCCAATCCCGGCACCACCAACTACGCAAAGCTGGCGGCGGGCGTCACCCGCGCCGGCTACACGATGGACCAGTTTGCGCAGGCGCTGGGCCAGGGCGCATACGACGTGGACGATTTCGCCGACACCTATCTGTGCGGCGCCTCCACCGGCAGCTGCCAGCTGGCGCCGGTATGGGGCGCGGGCGCCAGCATCGTCAAGTACACCTCGTACTGGCACTTCCAGAACCACACGGCGGGCCGGGACGTGCACGGCAATCCCTTCGGCGGCTACAACTACGCCAAGCTGACCGTGGCGGGCGACATCGACAACATGGCCGCCAGCTGGCTGTACGGCGACTACCTGGACGACGGCGCCGGCGGCCTGAAAGGCTGGTTCGGCGACAGCAGCAAGTACAACAGCTACGGCATCACGGAAGCGCGCTACCGCCTGGGCGGCGCCTCCACCGCGCAGCAGTACGCGGACTTTGAAACCATGCCCTTCCAGCCTATCGACAACCTGGGCCAGTACTGGTTCCAGCAGTTCCTGGCGCAGCCGACCGCGCAAACGCTGGGCTTCGTGCTGCACACCACGGACCTGCTGCAGCCGCACCATACCTGGGCTACTTCCGCGCACGACCATTCCGGCTGGGAGCAGTGGGTGCAGGACTATTACGACGGCGAGCGCCTGAACGACGCGGCGCTGGTGGCGGGGGCGCTGGCGGACTTCACGCCGGTGGGCGCGACGGCGGTCGATATCCGCCCGCTGCTGACGCAGGGCGGCACCTACTCGTACGCCAACGGCGGCATCGTGCTGTCGTCCAACGACCACGCGGACCGCCGCCGCGTGGCGCAGCAGATGATCCCGCACTCCATCGCCATGGTGGTCCACGTGCTGAACCGCGCCGCCGAGCGCCTGGCGAATTGATGGCGCGGTGGACCCTGGCGGCGGCGCTATGGCTGGCCGCCGCGCAGCCGGCCATGGCGTCGGTGGGCTTCCAGCTTTCGGATCCGGCGCTGGCCGCGCGCGTGGACAACGCGCCGCTGCACGCCTTCACGGTGGAGACGCTGTGGCGCCAGGCCCGCGCCCGCGATCCGAAGGCGGCCCGCACCGCCACGCTGGAAACGCTGGTTGCGGACCGCCTGCTGGCGGCCGCCGCTCGCAAAGCCCATGGCGACGCGCTGCAAAGCGGCCGCGCCGTCGCTTTCGCGCCCGACGTGGCGCTGGACGACCAGCTGGCCGCCACCCTGCGCACGCACTATGGCAAAGAACTGGAAGAGGCCATGCAGCGCCTGCCCGGCGGCGGCCTCGACGGCCTGGTCACCGCCGTCCCGGCATTGGACGGCGCCGCGCTGGACGCCTTGTTCGGCGCGCCGGCCGGCGGCCTGCTGCGGCTTGAGCTGGCCTTGAGCGCGGAGCAGCAGGAGCGCGCCCGCGCCATCCCGGTGCTGCGCTACCGCCTGCCCAACGCGCCGGGCGGCGTGTTGACGCTGTACGACGTCTACCATCGCCAGAACGTGCAGGGCAGGGTGGCGCTGCAGGGCCGCCAGCCCGGCTACATCCGCGAGCAGGCGAAGCTGGCGCTGGGCGTGCTGTACGCGCAGCACTGGGCGCGCCGGCAGTTCGGCGAAGCGGCGGTGGACGATCTGCGCCGCGCGCTGGCCGACGCGGAAACCGTGGCGGCGGTCCAGCGCCTGCACGGCATCGGCGCCGACACGCATGCCGACAGCAGCCTGCTCGACAGGTTGGCCGCCCAGACCAGCGCAGCCGAAGTGCAAGCCTATTACCGCGCGCACAAGGACGAATTCGTGCGCATTGAAAAGGTGAAGGCGCGCCATATCCGCCTGGCGGACGAACAGACCGCGCAAACCGTCCACAACGCGCTGCGCGGCGGCGGCAGTTTCGCCGCGCTGGCCCGCCAGCACTCGCGCGCGCCCGACGCGGCCGCAGGCGGGGACCTGGGCTGGGTCAGGCACGAAGGCAAACCGGACTGGCTGGCGCAGCTGGTGTTCACCCAGCCGGAGGGCGTGCCGTCGCGACCCATCCGCGCGCCGGTGGGGCCGAACGACAGCGCCTATTGGGAGATCGTGCTGGCCGAGCAGCGCGTGCAGGGCCACCAGCCGCCGGATTCGGAATCCGTGCGCTACATCGCCAGCCGCGCCGTCGCGCGCGAGAAGGCGGTGGCGCAACTGGCCGCGCTGCGCGCCCGCTTGCTGAAGGAGGCGCGCATTGAAATCAACCGCCGCAGCCTCGATCAGCCGCTGCAGCAGCTGCAGCAACTGCAACAACAGCAGCCGGAGCGTCCGGCATGAAGCGGCCTGCCGCCACGGGCGCGCTGGCGCTGGCCGCAGCGCTGGGTGTATTGGGTTGGTGGCTAAGGCCGGGCGCCGATGCGGCCCCCAACGTTCCGGCGGCGCTGCACGCATCGGGCATAGGCCGGGCCGCCGCGCTGGACGGCGCAGCCGGCGGGCAGGGCAGGCAATGGCTGTCCGACGCGCCGGGGGACGGGAAGGGCGGGGAGGAAGGGACGGATCTGCAGCGCGTGCCGTTGCTGCCGGTGGAGGACAGGCAGTCCGCCTGGCTCAGCATGGCCAACGCGCGCCAGCATGGCGACTCCCGTACGCCGCCGCTGCAGCGCGACGAGGCGCCGCGAGCCGCACCGGATGCGACCCTGCTGGCCGACCCTGAAGCCTATGCGCAATACCAGCGCAGCCAGCACAAGCAGCTATTGGGAGCCTACGCCAGCGCCGCCGGCGCCGAATTGCCCCGCCTGCGCGCCGACGTGGAGCGCGGTCGCGCAGCGGGCGTGCCGGCTGCGGAAATGGCGAAGCTTGAGCAAAAAATCCGCCTGATCGAGCAGCAGCGCGCGGCGGCCCAGCAGGCGCAGCGCACACCTTAGAAGGCCTGCGCTGCCTGTGCGGCGGAGATGCGGCGCTTGACTTCGTTGCGGTACTTTTGCTTGGCAACGGCCTTCTTCACCGCCTCCATCTCGATATTCGAGCGCTTGATGCGCGCTTTCTCTTCCTTGCTGCGTTGCTGGGCAACGTCCTTGTTGCCGATGCGGTTGGTCATGTTGCTCTCCTCTGGTTGGTGAATCGGTCCGCCCAGCATGCCGCAGCGCACGCTTGCCATCCGTACGTTGACGCACATCCGGCAACTATGTGCGCAATGTGAGTTAGCGCACGGCTGGCATCCGGAATGCCGGGCTATGGTTCAGGCTCACCGCCCCTGGAGGTCGCCATGCAATGTCCCGAACGTTACCCTGTTGAGCTGCACGTGAATGGCAGCCCGCACCGCATTGAAGTGGAAGCCTGGGTCACGCTGCTTGACCTGCTGCGCGAGCGCCTGCGGCTGACCGGCACCAAGAAGGGCTGCGACCACGGCCAGTGCGGCGCCTGCACGGTGCTGGTGGACGGCCGGCGCATCAACTCCTGCCTCACGCTGGCGGTGATGCAGAACGGCCGCAGCGTCACCACCATCGAAGGCCTGGCGCAAGGCGGGGAACTGCACCCGCTGCAGCAAGCCTTCATCCGGCACGACGCCTTCCAGTGCGGCTACTGCACCCCCGGCCAGATCTGCTCGGCCGCCGGCCTGATCGCCGAGGGCCAGGCCAGAACGGTGGCCGACGTGCGGGAACTCATGAGCGGCAATATCTGCCGCTGCGGCGCCTACCCGCAAATCGCCGAGGCGGTGCGCCAGGTGGCGCGCATTGCGCCGGACCCGCAGGAAGAGGCCCCGCCATGCAGCCGCTGACCTTTACCCAGCCGCAGGACGTGGCGGCCGCATTGGCCAGCCTGTCCACGGCCGGGCCGGGCGACACCAGCTATATCGCCGGCGGCACCAACCTGATCGACCTGATGAAGGAAAGGGTGATGAACCCGTCGCGCCTGGTCGACGTCAACGCGCTGCCGCTGGCGGCCATCGAAGCGGCGCCCGGCGGTGGCCTGCTGCTGGGCGCCCTGGCGCGCAACGCCGACACCGCCTACCACCCGCTGGTGCAGGAAGGCTACCCGCTGCTGTCGGCTGCCATCCTGGCCGGCGCCTCGCCGCAGATCCGCAACATGGCCAGCAACGGCGGCAACCTGCTGCAGCGCACCCGCTGTATTTATTTCTACGACGTGGCCGTGCCGTGCAACAAGCGCGCGCCCGGCAGCGGCTGCTCCGCCATCGGCGGCATCACCAAGCAGCACGCCATCCTCGGCGCCAGCGAGCATTGCATCGCCACCCACCCGTCGGACATGTGCGTGGCGCTGGCCGCGCTGGAGGCCGTGGTGCACGTGCAGTCCGTCGCGGGCAGCCGCGGGATCGCCTTCGCCGATTTCCACCGTCTGCCGGGCGCGCAACCGCACCTGGACAATACGCTGGCGCAGGGCGAGCTGATTACCCACATCGCGCTGCCGGCCGCGCCGCGCTTCGCGCCGCACAGCGCCTATCTGAAGCTGCGCGAGCGCAGTTCGTACGCGTTTGCGCTGGTGTCGGTCGCGGCGGCGCTGGACATCGGCTTCGGCGGCGCCATACGCGGCGCCCGCATCGCGCTGGGCGGCGTGGCGCACAAGCCCTGGCGCATGCCGGAAGCGGAAGCGGCGCTGGAGGGCGCCAAGCCCGGCGCCGAAGCCTTCGGCCGCGCGGCCGGCATCCTGCTGGCCGGGGCCATCGGCCAGGGCGGCAACAACTTCAAGATACCGATGGCGCGCAACGCCATCGTGCGTGCGCTGGAGATGGCGGCTGCCGGCACGCCGCCGCCGTCCCCGCCTGCGCCATTCAACCCCACGGAGCGCCGCGATGACTGACCTGATCCCCGAGCTGAAGTCCCCGGTCGCCGACGCCGGCAGCGGCTGCGTGCGCACCGGCATGGCGGTGCCGCGCATCGACGGCCGCGCCAAGGTCACCGGCGCGGCGCAGTACGCCGCCGAACACGACGCGCCGGACCTGGCGCACGGCGTGGTGGTCAACAGCACCATTGCCAGCGGCCGCATCGCCAGCCTGGACACGCGCGCGGCCCTGGCCGCCCCCGGCGTGATCGACGTCATCACCTATCTGAACCGCCCCCGCTTGCGCTCCTTCGACCTGTTCTACAAGGACATGACGGCGCCCGCCGGTTCGCCGTTCCGCCCGCTGTACGACGACCGCATCCACTCCTGCGGCCAGCCGGTGGCGCTGGTGGTGGCGGAAACCTTCGAGGAGGCGCGCTACGCGGCGGGCCTGCTGGACATCGTGTACGAACAGAAGGAGCACCAGACCGACCTGCGCTCGCACCTGGAGCGCGCTAGGGAGCCCAGCCACATGAAGGCCGGCTACACGCCGCCGCCGGACGAGAAGGGCCACGCGCTGCAGGCCTGGGAGGCGGCGCCGGTGCGCATCGACAGCAGTTTCCACAGCGGCGTGGAGCACCACAACCCGATGGAGCTGTTTTCCTCCACCGTGATCCGGGCGCAGGACGGCCACCTCACCATCCACGACAAGACGCAAAGCTCGCAGAACAGCCGCTGGTACGTGTCGCACGTGTTCGGCCTGGCCAAGGACAAGGTCACCGTGCGCAACGCCTACGTGGGCGGCGCCTTCGGCTCCGGCCTGCGCCCGCAATACCAGCTGCCGCTGGCCGTGATGGCGGCGCTGCAACTGAAGCGTTCGGTGCGCGTCACGCTCACGCGCCAGCAGATGTTCACCTTCGGCCACCGCCCGGAAACGCTGCAGCGGGTGCGCCTGGCGGCGCGGCCGGACGGCACGCTGCTGTCCATCCTGCACGAAGCGGTGGCGGAAACGTCGCGCAGCGAGGACTACGTGGAAGCGGTGGTCAACTGGTCGGGCCAGCTGTACGCCTGCGACAACATCAAGCTGGCCTACAAGCTGGTGGAGCTGGACCAGTTCACGCCCATGGACATGCGCGCGCCGGGCGCCGCGCACGGCATCCATGCGCTGGAAATCGCCATGGACGAGCTGTCCTATGCGCTGAACATGGACCCGCTGGCGCTGCGCCTGAAGAATTACGCAGAGGTCAACCCCACCGACGGCAAGCCGTATTCCACCAAGCAGCTGCGCGAGTGCTACCGGCAGGGCGCGCAGCTGTTCGGTTGGGCGCGCCGCCCGCCGGCGCCGCGCGCCATGCGCGTGGGCCGCGAACTGGTGGGCTGGGGCATGGCCACCGGCATGTGGGACGCCATGCAGATGTTCGCCCGCGCCAGCGCCGTGCTGCACGCGGACGGCCGCCTGGTGGTGAGCAGCGCCGCCACCGACATCGGCACCGGCACCTACACCGCCATGGCCATGATCGCGGCCGAGGCGCTCGGCCTGCCGCTGGAACGGGTGGTGTTCCAGCTGGGCGACTCCACCTTGCCGGCGGCGCCTATCGAGGGCGGCTCCTCGCACGTCGCCACGGTCGGCTCGGCGGTGGCGGGCGCTTGCGAAAAACTGCGGAAAAGCCTGCTCAAGCTGGCGCACCGGCTGCCGGACTCGCCATTCGCCGGCAAGCGCATGGCGGACGTGGAATTCGCCGAGGGCGCCTTGCGCCTGTGCGCGCGGCCGGAGGTGTCGGTCGGGCTGGCGGCGCTGCTGGCCGGCGCCGGCATGCTGCGCATGGAGGAAAAGTACCTGATGCTGCCGAAAATGCTCAAGCAGCGCAAATACACGCGCGCCGTGCATTCGGCCGTGTTCTGCGAGGTGCGGGTGGACGAGGAGCTGGGCACCGTGCGCGTGACGCGGGTGGTGAGCGCGGTGGCGGCCGGGCGCATCATCAACGCCCGCACGGCGGCCAGCCAGGTTTCCGGCGGCGTGGTGTGGGGCATCAGCCAGGCGCTGCACGAAGAGAGCAGCATGGACCACCGTTACGGCCGTTTCATGAACCACAACTTCGCCGAGTACCACGTGCCGGTGAACGCCGACATCCACGACATCCAGGTGCTGTTTGCCGACGAGGACGACCGCATCGTCAGCCGCATCGGTGCCAAGGGCGTGGGCGAGATCGGCATAGTCGGCGTGGCGGCCGCCGTCGGCAACGCCATCTACCACGCCACCGGCCGCCGCCTGCGCACCACGCCCATGACGCCGGACAAGGTGCTGCTGGGCGAAACGCCGCCCGCCTGAGCCCGGCGCCGCCCTCGGCACGCCGGCCGGCGCCTGCTCCGGGGTGTGGCGCCATTCCAAATACATATACAAATCGGCAAAGAATTCAGTTGCCGACCCTGGGTTTTTTGCCACATAATGTAGTAAATTTACGATATAGCAGGTATCTGGCACGGTGTATTGTGTCTACGTGCCAGTTTTGCTGTAATTCTGATTCTAAACTGAAAAATTACTACATACTGATGAGGCGGGAGATGGACGGTTCAAATTCGGTGGAGTTCAAGGACGAGTTACTGGGGCGCGACATCCGCCAATTGGGCCGCATGCTGGGCGACACGATCCGCGCGCAGCACGGCGACGAGGCATTCAACCGCATTGAGAACGTGCGCCAGCTGGCGATCCGCTTCCGGCGCGAGCAGGACGCGGGCGCCCAGGCGCAGCTGGAAGACGCGCTGCACGCGCTGTCGCCGGATGAAACCAGCCAGCTGATACGCGCTTTCGGCTACTTCTCGCTGCTGTCCAACATCGCGGAAGACCAGCACCACAGCCGCCGCAGCCGGGCGCACTTGCTGGCCGGTTCCGCGCCGCGCCTGGGCAGCCTGGCCAAGGCGGTGCAGAACGTGGTGAGTGCCGGCCGCACGGAAGCCTTCGGCGACTTCTTCGCCGAGGCCCACATCAGCCCCGTGTTCACCGCGCACCCGACCGAGGTGCAGCGCAAGAGTACCCTGAACTGCCAGATGGCCATCGCCCGCGAGCTCGATGAGCGCGACCGCGTGCAGATGACGCCCGAGGAGCAGGAACAGAACGACGAAGCGCTGGCGCGCGGCATCCACACGCTGTGGCAAACCCGCTTGCTGCGCACGGCCAAGCTGTCGGTGCTGGACGAGGTGGAGAACGGCCTGTCCTTCTTCGACCGCACCATCCTGAGCGGCCTGCCGCAGCTGTACAGCACCCTGCAGGACATGCTGGCCAAGCTGGACGCGCGCTGGGCCGGCGAGGAACTGCCGACCTTCATGAAGGTCGGCAGCTGGATCGGCGGCGACCGCGACGGCAATCCCTTCGTCACCGCCAGCGTGCTGCGCGCCACCCTGGCGCGCCAGGCCGACGTGGCGCTGGAACACTACCTGGCCGAGCTGCACAAGCTGGCCTCGCAGCTGTCCCTGGCGCAGACCATGGCCGGCTGCTCCGAGCAGCTGCGCCAGCTGGCGGACGCCTCGCCGGACCACTCGCCGCACCGGGTGGACGAGCCGTACCGCCGCGCCATCTACGGCATCCATAACCGCCTGGCAGCCAACCGCGCGCTGCTGACCAGCGCCGCTGCGGCCGGCCGCGCCGACGCCGGTGCCGCTGCTAACGCCGCCGCGAGCGCGCGTGCGGGCGTTGCCACCATCTGGCCGGCCGCCGCTGCGGCGGGCTTCGCGCCGGCTGCTCCCGGCGCGGGCGCCCAGCCTTACGCGTCGGCGCAGGAACTGCTGGCGGACCTGGAAACGGTGCATGAATCGCTGGTGGCGCACGGCTCGGCCGTGCTGGCCCGTGGCCGCCTGCGCCAGCTGCGCCGCGCAGTGAAGGTGTTCGGCTTCTCGCTGGCGCCGATCGACCTGCGCCAGAATTCGGACGTGCACCAGCGCGTGGTGGCCGAGATCCTGGCCAGCGCCCGTCCCGGCGTGGACTACGCCGCGATGTCCGAATCCGAGCGCTGCAAGCTGCTGCTGGAAGAGCTGCACACCCCGCGCCTGCTGATCTCCCCGTACACCACCTATTCCGAAGAGACCACCGGCGAGCTGGCCATCTTCCGCGCGGTGGGCGACGCGCACCGCGCCTACGGCGCCGAGTCCATCACCAACTACATCATCTCCAAGGCCGACAGCGTGTCCGACCTGCTGGAAGTGGCGCTGCTGCTGAAGGAACACGGCCTGCTGCGCGCCGGCTCCGTCACCGAAGAATCGTCGATGGCGGTCAACATCATTCCGCTGTTCGAGACCATCGGCGACCTGCAGGCCGGCCCGGACATCATGGACCGCGCCTTCCGCCTGCCGCTGTACATGGACCTGCTGCGCTCGCGCGGCAGCCTGCACGAAGTCATGCTGGGCTACTCGGACTCCAACAAGGACGGCGGCTTCCTCACCTCCGGCTGGGAACTGTACAAGGCCGAAATCGAGCTCGTGGAAGTATTCAAGCGCCACGGCGTGAAGATGCGCCTGTTCCACGGCCGCGGCGGTTCCGTCGGCCGTGGCGGCGGCCCAAGCTACGAAGCTATCCTGGCGCAGCCGCAAGGCGCGGTGCAGGGCCGCATCCGCCTCACCGAGCAGGGCGAAGTCATCACCGCCAAGTACGCCAACCCGGAAGTGGGCCGCCGCAACCTGGAAGTGATGGTGGCCGCCACCATGGAAGCGACCATGCTGCCGCCGCGCGGCATCGAGCCGGACGCCGCCCAGCTGGCCGCGATGCAGGCGCTGTCGGACGAAGCGATGCGCAGCTACCGCTCTCTGGTGTACGAGACCGAGGGCTTCGAAACCTATTTCTGGGAGTCGACCGTGATCTCCGAGATCGCCGCGCTGAACATCGGCAGCCGTCCCGCGTCGCGCAAGAAGTCCACCTCCATCGAAGACCTGCGCGCCATTCCGTGGGTGCTGAGCTGGGCCCAGTGCCGCGTGATGCTGCCGGGCTGGTTCGGCTTCGGCTCCGCCGTGCAGCAGTTCCTGGCCCGGAACAAGGACGGGCTGGCGCTGCTGCAGCAGATGTACCGCGACTGGCCGTTCTTCAACACGCTGCTGTCCAATATGGACATGGTGCTGGCCAAGAGCGACATCGCCATCGCCAGCCGCTACGCCACGCTGGTGAGCGACGCCACGCTGCGCGACACCATCTTCGGCCGCATCCGCGCCGAGCACGAGCGCACCATCGCCGCGCTGAAGGAGATCACCGGCCAGGCCGAGCTGCAGGACGCCAACCCGCTGCTGCAACGCTCGATCCGCAACCGTTTCCCTTACATCGACCCGCTGAACCACTTGCAGGTTGAACTGCTGCGCCGCTTCCGCGAAGGCGATTCGGACGCCGCCACGCGCGAGGGCATCCATTTATCGATCAACGGCATCGCCGCCGGCCTGCGCAACAGCGGTTGAGCATCGTCCCAGCCCTGCAGACCCCACATAACGAAGGAGACAAAGTGCCTCAGAACCCAGCCAGCATCACTCGTCGCGCCACCAAGATCGTATCGACCATCGGTCCGGCCTCGAACGACATCGAAACCCTGATCCGCATGTTCAAGGCCGGCGTCGACGTCGTGCGCCTGAATTTCTCGCACGGCAAGGCGCAGGACCACGTCGAGCGCGCCCGCATGGTGCGCGAAGCCGCCGCGCATTGCGGCCGCGAAGTGGCCATCATGGCCGACCTTCAGGGTCCGAAAATCCGCGTGGGTAAATTCGAGGAAGGCAAAATCCAGCTGGAGAACGGCGCGCGTTTCATCCTGGACGCGAAGTGGGGCGAGAACGGCGAGCTGGGCAACCTGGAGCGCGTGGGCCTGGACTACAAGGACCTGCCGCGCGACCTGCGCCCGGCCGACGTGCTGCTGCTGAACGACGGCCTGATCGTGCTGGTGGTGGACCGCATCTCCGGCAGCGAAATCTTCACCACCGTGAAAATCGGCGGCGAGCTGTCCAACAACAAGGGCATCAACCGCCAGGGTGGCGGCCTGACCGCGCCGGCGCTGACGGCCAAGGACATGGAAGACATCAAGACCGCCATGAGCTTCCAGGCGGACTATATCGCCGTGTCCTTCCCGAAGAACGCCACCGACATGGTGATGGCGCGCCAGCTGGCCAATATCGCCGGCGAGCCTTACCAGCACAAGCCGTTCATGATCGCCAAGATCGAGCGCGCCGAAGCGATTCCGGCGCTGCAGGAGATCCTGGACGCCTCCGACGGCATCATGGTGGCCCGTGGCGACCTGGCCGTGGAAGTGGGCAACGCGGCCGTGCCGGCGCTGCAAAAGCGCATGATCAAGATGGCGCGCGCCTCCAACAAGCTGGCCATCACCGCCACCCAGATGATGGAGTCGATGATCGTCAACGCCGTGCCGACCCGCGCCGAAGTGTCGGACGTGGCCAACGCGGTGCTGGACGGCACCGACGCGGTGATGACCTCCGCCGAAACCGCTTCCGGCAAGTACCCGGTGGAGACGGTGGAAGCCATGGCGGCGATCTGCCTGGACGCGGAGAAGTGGAACCCGTCCAATCCGGACGTGGACCTGATCAACACCACCTTCAGCCGCATCGACCAGTCCATCGCCTACGGCGCGCTGTTCACCGCGCACCACCTGCGCGTGAAGGCCATCGCGGCGCTGACCGAGTCCGGCTCCACCTGCTTGTGGATGAGCCGTAACAACATCGACATTCCGATTATCGCGCTGACGCCGAGCGTGGCCACGCAGCGCAAGCTGGCGCTGTACCGCAACGTGCAGGCGCTGGAGCTGAAGCAGACGCGCGACCGCGAAGTGGTGCTGCGCTCGGTGGAGGAACTGCTGGTGGCGCGCGGCATCGCCGAACGCGGCGACACCGTGGTGCTGACCTGGGGCGAGCCTATGGGGCTGGTGGGCGGCACCAATGCATTGAAGATCATGAAGCTTGGCGCACCTGCGCATAACTAAGACCGGAGACTGTGAATGACTGCTATTGTTGACGTTATTGCTCGCGAAATCATCGATTCGCGCGGCAATCCCACCGTTGAATGCGACGTGCTGCTGGAGTCCGGCGTGATGGGCCGCGCCGCCGTGCCGTCGGGCGCCTCGACCGGTTCGCGCGAAGCGATCGAACTGCGCGACGGCGATCCGAAGCGCTACTTCGGCAAGGGCGTGCTGCAAGCCTGCCAGAACATCAACACCGAGATCGCGGAAGCCATCGTCGGCCTGGACGCCAACGAGCAGGCGTTCATCGACCGTACGCTGATCGACCTGGACGGCACCGAGAACAAGTCGCGCCTGGGCGCCAACGCCACCCTGGCCGTGTCCATGGCCGTGGCCAAGGCCGCCGCCGAGGAAGCCGGCCTGCCGCTGTACCGCTATTTCGGCGGCTCGGGCGGCATGGAAATGCCGGTGCCGATGATGAATGTGATTAACGGCGGCGCGCACGCCGACAACAACCTGGACATCCAGGAATTCATGATCATCCCGGTGGGCGCCCCGTCGTTCAAGGAAGCCATCCGCTACGGTGCCGAAGTGTTCCACACGCTGAAGAAGATCCTGCACAAGCAGGGCCTGACCACGGCGGTGGGCGACGAGGGCGGTTTCGCGCCGTCGGTGGCGTCGCACGAAGAGGCGATCAAGCTGATTATCCAGGCCATCGAAGAAGCGGGCTACAAGCCGGGCGAGCAGATCGCGCTGGGCCTGGACTGCGCCGCCAGCGAATTCCACAAGAACGGCAAGTATGAACTGGAAGGCGAGGGCCTGAGCCTGACCGCCGCCGAGTTCACCAATCTGCTGGCCTCGTGGTGCGACAAGTATCCTATCGTGTCGATCGAGGACGCGATGGCCGAGGGCGACTGGGACGGCTGGGCCACCCTGACCGAAGTGCTGGGCAAGCGCGTGCAGCTGGTGGGCGACGACCTGTTCGTCACCAACACCAAGATCCTGAAAGAAGGCATCCAGAAGGGCATCGCCAACTCGATCCTGATCAAGATCAACCAGATCGGCACCCTGACCGAGACCTTCGCCGCTATCGAAATGGCCAAGCGCGCCGGCTACACCGCCGTGATCTCGCACCGCTCGGGCGAAACCGAGGACTCGACCATCGCCGACATCGCCGTGGGCACCAACGCGCTGCAGATCAAGACCGGTTCCATGTCCCGTTCGGACCGCATGGCCAAGTACAACCAGCTGCTGCGCATCGAGGAAGACCTGGGCGACACGGCCACCTATCCGGGCCGCGCGGCGTTCTACAACCTGCGTTAATCTGCACTAGGCTGCGCTACCCTGGCGGCGCAATGTAGCGCCGCATCAGCTGCCACTGCTCGCGGAAGGCCAGGTAGGCCTTCTGCGACGCATCCGGGTGTTCGCCGCCCAGTTTCTTCTCCATGATCCGCCTGCTGCCCGCATTCAGGAACCAGCTCATTGGAGGCTCCTTCTCGCCTGTTATTTTGGGATAGCGCAGTTCGACCACGCGCCGCGCCGTGCAACCGCCCAGGATGCGGATGGCCTCCGCCTCGGCCGCGTGGGCGCGTGCATTCCGGCTTTGGTACAGAGCCAGCGGCGGTATCGTCAGCTCCGCCAGCGGCGGTGTTTTCGCGGCTGCGGGGCAGGCGCTGGCGCCCGCGCTTTCCTTGGCCTGCACGGCGGCGTCGGTCGCATCGTGCTTGCAGATGTTCTCCTGTTCGCCCTTGCACAGCCACTCATGCTCCCACGCCGGGTCGTTCTCGATGACGATCACCACCACGCGGTCTTCAGGCCGCAGCAGTCCCGGTTCGGCCTGCAGCCGGTTGAGGATGGCGTTGATGGTGGCCACGCCTGAATTCTCGAAGTAGCCGCCGTCCACCAGGTAGTCCCATTCGGCCTTCGGGCTGCGCGTGTACACCAGCCCTCCCGGGCTGATATAGGGAAAGCGCGCGCTGTTGTGGACCGCGCCGGCCAGCGTGAGGCGGCTGGTGTCGAGCCGCTTGTCGAGCAGGTCGTAGGCTTCGGGCGGCAGGAAGTCCAGGTTCGACTGCACCACGCGCTTGCCGTCGCTGACCGAGGCCGCGTTGAGTATCAGATGGGGCAGCGCGTCCTGGCCCTGCTTCAGCGCGGGCAGCTTGCGCCTGAACCAGTCCGCCGCCGGGTCGTCCGGCATCAGGCGGCGCCAGTCCTCGGCCCAGCTTTCCTCCAGCCCGCGCGAACGGTCGCAGCCGGTGCACGGCAGCGGCGAAAAGCGCGCCAATGCGTCCGGATAGAGCATGTAGCCGATGACGGGGGCCAGGAAGTCCTGGCCCAGGAAATCGAGCATGGTGCGCGGCAGCGGGGCGGGCTGCCGGCCGGGCTGGCTGGCCAGGGCGCCGGCGAACGCGGCCAACCCCAGGCTGCCGCCGGACACGCCGCTCATGGCGTAGATGTTGGGTGCGAAGCTGCGCCCGTTGGCGCGCGCGAAGTTCTCCAGTTCCCACAGCACCGCGCCGGTCCAGTAGGCCGCGCGCGAAGCGCCGCCGGCGGACGCCACCAGGTAGACCGGCTGGCCGGGGCGCTCCGTGTCGTGCCTGCTTTTCCACGCGCGGAAATCGGCGATCAGCTTGTCCGGCGGGCTGCGGTCGGCGCCGGGTGCGGACGCGGCCGACTGCGCCACCAGGTGGTTTTCATTGCTGAAGGAGGCGGCCAGGGCCAGCACGAAGGGCAGCAGCGTGAGCGCCGGCCAGCCCCGGCTCTTGGGAAAGTACATCAGCGCGATGCTGCCGAACAGCGTCCAGCCGCCCAGTGCGGCCAGCAGCAGGGCCGGAGAGCCGGCCGCGCGCGCGGCGTCGGCCTTGCCCACCAGGATGGACACCATCAGCAGCCAGGACACCGCCACCATGGCCGCCATCATGACCACCGCCAGCGGGCCGAGTTTGTCGAAGCGCGGATAGGCCCAGCCGGGGCGGTGCTCCCAGCCCGACACGCCGAACAGCTTCTTGCGCACCACGACGAACACCAGGAACAGGCCGGACAGTATCGCCATCGGCAGCCAGTACAGGCGCGAACGCTGGCCGGGGTTCAGGCTCGCCTCCTGGCCCAGCGCGAAGTACAGCGTCATCGGCACGCAGCTCATCAGGCCCAGCACGCGCGGCAGCCAGCACACCAGCGCCGCCGCGAAGCGCGGGCTGACGCAGTGGCCGATGTCGTCCAACGGAAAACGCTTGCCCAGCATGATGCGCGCGCAATACCAGGCCGCGAAAGCCCAATAGGCCAACGCCAGCAGGAAGTACCAGTAGGGCGCGTCGTACCAGAACACGGGGCTGTTGAAACTCTGCACCGCCTCCAGCGTTTCGCGCGCCTGGGGCAGCTTGAGCAGGACGAAATTTCCCAACCCTACCGTGAGCAGGGGGAAGAAACACAGGGACAAGGCGCGGCGCGCAAACGCCGTGCGGGTGACTCGCTTTGCAGGCATGCCGGCCTCCGCGGGAGCGTAAGGGGAGAAGTGCCGCCTACCTTACCGCAGATCGGCGCGGCGGCATGCGCGATTTGTCAAACCGTGGCGCACGGGCTCAGCGCGCGGCGGGTGCGGCAGCCTGCACGTCATGCAGTGGCAGGCGGATGGTGAAGCGGCTGCCCTTGCCCGGACCGTCGCTGTAGGCCGCCACGCTGCCGCCGTGCAGTTCCACGATCTTGCGCACCAGCGCCAGGCCCAGCCCCAGGCCGCCATCGGCCCGGTCCGGCCGGCGCACGCCCTGCGAGAACAGGTCGAAGATGCGCGGCAGCAGGCCGGCTTCGATGCCGCTGCCGTTGTCGCTCACGGTCAGCAGCAGGTCGCCGCCGTCGCGCACGGCCTTGACCCGGATCTCCGAGCGGGGCGGCGAATACTTGATGGCGTTGGCCAGCAGGTTGGCCAGCACCTGCACCAGGCGGATCGCGTCGCCGTTCACCCACAGCTCGCCGGCCATGGGCGCCACCGTCAGGGTATGGTGCTGGCCGGCCGCCATGCTGCCGGTCTGCTCGACCGCGCTGGCGATCACCGGCTGGATGCTGAGCGGCTTGCGGTCCAGCGAAATCAGCCCGCGCGTGACGCGCGACACGTCCAGCAGGTCGTTCACCAGGCGGTTCATATGGCTGCTCTGGCGCGCGATCACGTCGCTGGCCTGGCGCAGCTGCTGCTCGCTCAGGCCCGGCATGGCCAGCATGTGGGCCGCCACGCTGATGGGGGCCATCGGGTTGCGCAGCTCATGGCCCAGCATGGCCAGGAATTCGTCCTTGGCGCGGTTTTGCGCGTCCGCCACCTCGCGCGCGTGCTGTGCCTGCACCAGCAGCCGTTCGCGCTCGGCGGCCGCCTCGGCCAGCAGGTGGGCGGCCTGGTAGATGCTCTCGCCCAGTTCGTCCACCTCGGCGATGCCGGACGGCGTGGGCCGCTTGGGCGGCGCCGAGCCGATGGCGCCGGCCGCCGCGCTGGTCTGCGCGATGGCCTTGGCGATGCGCGCGCTGATGGCCCAGGCGGTGGCCACCGCCAGCAGCAGCGCCATCAGCAGGCCCAGGCCGGACAGCAGCGCAATGCGGCGCGCGTTGCCGTCGATGCGGTCCTCGCCGGCGGTGATCACCACCCACCAGTTGGACATGCGGGACGAGGCCAGCACGGCGTAGCCGTCTTCCGGCATGGGCACCAGGCCGTTTTGCCCGGCGCGCATGGCGGCGGCGATGGCCGGCGGCGCCGGCGCGCCGATGTCGGCCGCCGGCCGGTTGGACTGGATCAACCGGGACTTGCTGTCGTAGATGCGGTAGGTGGTGCCTTCGTCGTCCGGCGGCGGCAGCGCCTTGCCCATCAGGGCCGCCTCGAAGGCATAGCTCATCACGTAGTGGCGGTCTTCAGCCAGCGCGAACGGATACTCCAGCGCCACCATGGGCTTGCCCGTGACGGGGCCGGTCATCAGGTCCGTCACCGACACCTTGGCGGTGCCCAGCAGCTTGCCGATGCGTTCGCGCTCGGCGCGCGTGTCGGGCAGCAGCGCGCCTTCCGGCAGCGCCGTGTTGACGCGCTGCTGGCCGTTGGCGTCGTACAGCACCAGGTTGGCGTCGCGGCCGTCCATCAGCGAGTGGGCCTTGGCGGCAAAGGCTTCCATCTGCTCGGCTTCCAGCTTGCCCGAGGTGCTCAGCGCGCGCATCAGGCCGGCCGCCTCGTTCCATTGCGCGTCCACCGCCACCGAGGTGGCGCGCGCCGCTTCCTGCAGGCTGCGCACGCCCGCGTCCCGCTCGGCATCGACCAGGCGCGCCAGCGGTGCGGCGAAGAACACCACCACGGGCACCAGGGCAACCGTGATGGTCAGGGCGAGCAGGGAACGAACTTTCATTGCAGTCAGATCTTGAGTGATAGTTATCTTAACTGCAACATTATATATGACGTGGACGGGGCGTCCTTAGAATTTCATCTCCAGGTTGGCCTGGAAGCGCGCCGAACCGGGCGTGCGGCTCCAGGTCCGGCTGCCGCCGTTGCTGTCGAGGTATTGCGAGTCGCTGATGTTGTCCTCGCCCAGCGCGTTGCCGACGGCCAGCCGCAGCTGGTAGCCGGGGCGGATCTTGTACAGCAAGTACGCTTCCAGCTCGCGCCGCGCCTGCAGGCGGCTGCTTTGCTGCTCGGAGACGCGCACCGGGCCGCCCTGGCGGTAGGACAGGCTGGCGCCGGCGCTGTATTTGTCTTCGCGGTAGTCCGTGCCCAGCACCACGCTCAGCGGAATCTGCTGGTCCAGCCGGTTGTCCGGGCCGGGCACGGAATCGACCCGCGACCAGTTGCGGTTGACGCTGGCGCGGAAGTCGAAAGCCGGACCGTCCTGCATGACGGCCTTGAGCGGGAACTTCAGTTCCACGTCCAGCGAGCGCACGGTGGCGCTGCCGTCGTTGAGCGGCTGGACCAGCCAGTAGCCGCGCCCGTCCTGCGTCAGCTTGCTGCGGATGTAGTCCGAGATCCTGCGCTGCGAGGTGCCGACCGAGAACACGGCGCCGGGCGCGAAGAAGTGTTCATAGGTCAGGTCCACGCCGGTGGCCAGTTCCGGCTTCAGGTCCGGGTTGCCGCTGTAGTCCGGGTTGAAGCGCGTGTTCAGGTCGGACTCGTAGCGGCGCGCGCTCAGCTGGCCGGTGTTGGGCGCCTTGAAGGTGCGCGTGAGGGCCAGGCGCAGCTGGCGGCCGCTCTTGTCGGGGAATTTGTACAGGGTCTGGGCCACGGGACTGAGCACGCTGTTGCGCGACTGCGTGGCCCGCAGGCCGGTGCCGGAACTGTCGGTCTCGATGGTCTCCCAGCGCGCGCCGAAGTACACCGACCAGTCTTTGCTGACGTTCCACTCGTCCTGCGCGTAGACGGCGGCCTTGGTCACCACCGGATTGAATTCTTCGGCGATGCGGTCCGGCGCCAGGCCGATAATGCCCTCCACGCGGCGGTTGCTGTCCTCCGAGCCCTGGCGGCTGACCTCCCAGCCGGTGGACAGCGCGTGGCCGTCGAACACGCTGCGGGTGAATTTGCCGGTGCTGCCGGAGTGCGTGAACTGCGACGAGGTGGTGTTCTCGCGCAGCAGCACCGTGTTGCGGTCCGCCGTGTAGGACATGGAGCGGTTGTCGCCGTCCGAGCTGGCGCGCCCCATGTTGATCTTGGCATCGAGCTTGCCGCCTGCGATCTTGGTGACCCAGTTGACGTCGACATTGCCGTAGGTGGAGCGGTTGCGGCCCTGGGCCTGGCGGTCCACGTAGTCCGGCTGCGGGAAGCTGCCGATGCGGTTGGCGGTCAGCGTGCCGGAGCGGTAGTCGAAGCGCTGCGACTGGATATAGGAGCTCAGGTTGAGCTGGTCGTCGTTCTCCAGCTTCCAGTTCAGGCGCGGCGCCAGGCCGATCGAGGCGGAGTCGTTGTCCTGGCGGGTGGCCTTGTCGCGCAACTGCAGCACCTGGCCGGAGGGCGCGGAGAACTGCTCGGTGCTGTCATTGGGGTTCTTGCCGAGGGAGCGCGAGGCAGTGCCGTTCAGGAACCAGGACAGCCTGCCGTCGCGGTCGGCCAGCGTGCCGTTGACGAACACGTTGCGCTGCTGTTCGGAGCGGGCGGTGTTGATGCGCAGGTCGCGCTGCGGTTTGGACACCACTTTTTTCAGGATGATGTTGATGCTGCCGGCGATGGCCTGCATGGAATGCTCGGCCGTGGCGGCGCGCACCACTTCAATGCGCTCGATCTGGTCCGGCGCCAGGGTGTCCATGGTGAAGCCCGGAGGCGGGCGCTCGCCGTTCACCATGATCTGCGTGTAGCCGTTGCCCAGGCCGCGCATGCGGATCGCGTTGCCGATCACCGTCACGCCCGGGGCGCGTTTCAGCACGTCGAACACATTGGTGTCGCCGTATTTGATGATCTCCTCGTGGCTCATCACGGTCTTGCTGGCGGTGTCGTCGCGGCGCGCGTCGTAGGCGTCGGCGCTGCCTTTCACCTCGACCTTGGTGATGGCGGGTTCGGGCGCGGCGGCTTTGACGGGTTCCTTGGGGGATTCCTTCAGGACCGGTTTGGCCGCAGGCTGCTGGGCCAGGCTGGCGGTGGCCGTTCCGAGCAGGGCGGCCGCCAGGGCGATCGGGGTAAGGCGCAGGTTCATTTCGGGGCTCGGATATGACAAACGCGGCAATTATCATTCGGGCCTGCCAAATTGGCAACATTCTTTTGGTGCAATACCGAAATGCTCACGCATTTGATCGGAAGGCAAGCGGAGAGCGGCAGTGCGCCGCTCCCCGCGCCCGTTACGGCTGCGGTTCCCAGCCGGCGTTGCCGTTAAATGCGCCGAACACCAGCTTGCGGGTGGCGAAGCCTGCCGCCACGTCGCCTGCGCTGAGCTGGAAGCCGCCCACGCGCGCGGCCAGGTTCAGCGGATTGCCCGCCAGGTCGGTGGTGCCGAACTCGCGCCAGCCGCTGGCGGCAGTGGGCGTTACCGGGTTCGGCGCGGGCTGGCCGTTCACGCCCAGGCCGGCCCAACCCGCCGGCGCCACGTGGCTGTCCATCTTGCAGTTGATGAAGGCGATGTTGTCCCAGGTGGCGCTGCCGCCCGGGCTGCGCGCCAGCCAGGTGGCGCCGTTCGGCACGTCGCCGTGCAGCGGACCCGGGCCGGGGCCGTGCGTCAGGCTGCTGTTCAGGAACACGAAGCCCTTGTCGGCGGCGTTGGGCACGCGCGCCTGCAGCACGTAGCCACCGCCGGTGGCGCTGGTGGTGTCGCCCACCGAGCGGATTTCGCTTTCCTCGAACATCGCGGCGCGGCTGCCGCCCCAGATGAAGTCCACATTACCCGCCACCAGCGTGCGGTAGAACCACGACCAGCCTTTCAGCTGCAGCGTGTCCTGTTCGCTGAAGAAGCTGGCGTCGATGGCCACCAGGCGGCCGGCGTCGTTGTTGAAGTACAGGGTTTCGGCCTGGGCTGAAATCGAGGACGAGCGCAGCGTGGTGTTGCGGATGGTGAGCGTGTCCATGCGCAGCATGTCGGAGCCTTCCACCAGCATCACCGAGCGGCCGCCGGAAGGGGCGGTACTGGCTCCCGGCGCCTGGCTGCCGCCGGAGCCGGAGTTGAGCGTGTCGTGGTTGGTGTACTGGATCACCACGCCGTCGCGGCTTTCGCCTTTCAGCGTCACGTTGTCCTTGCCGCGCAGGTAGAGCAGTTCGCGGTAGGCGCCGTTCTTGATGTTGATGGTGACCGGGTCGGCCCTGGCGAACTCCTTCATGGCGAAGTTCAGCGCCGCCTGCACGGTGTTGAAGTCGCCGCTGCCATCGGCTGCCACGGTGAGGACGGAGGACACGGCGGGCGGGCCGGAGCGGGTGGCGAAACTCCAGCCGCCCAGTTTGCCGATGCCCACGAACGGCACGCCGCCCAGCGTGCCCACGATGGTGCCGTTGGAGATGGCCACGTAGTACTCGCTGCCATAGGCCAGGCGATTGCTGTGCGGGCGCACCGTCAGCGTGTTGCCGCTGATGGTGACCGGGGTGCTGTTCACCTTGCGGATGGCGGCCTGGCCGGCGTAGCCGATTTCCTCGGTTTCGCCGCTGATCCGGATCACGTCCACCAGCGCGTCGTCCACCTTGCGGAAGATGCGGATGGTGCCGCCGGTGCCCAGCGTGGGCGGGCTGTCGAAGGTGAGCTGCAGGGCGGCGTCCACGTTCACGCCTTGCTGCTGCGCGGCGGGGCTGGCGAGGCCGGCCAGGCCGTAGGTCTGGGTCGGCTGGATGAACTGCGCGGCGATGGTGGCGGCGATGCCGCGCTTCAGCGTGGGATCGGACTCGCTGGTGACGGTGATGTTGGCCGTGCCCGGGCCTACCGGCGTGATGGTCAGGGTGCCGCCGTTGACGCCCACCGCGACCACGGCCGGGTTGCTGGAGCTGGCGGTGTACTCGTCGGCGCTGCCGTCGGCCTTGACGGCGGTGACGGCCACCTGCAGCGGCGCGTCGCCAGCTTCGGCGGCGTAGGTGGTGCCGGACGGGTTCAGCGTGAGCTGGGCCGGCTTCAGCGCCGGGTCGCCGATGCGTACGTCGTCGATCTGGAATGACTTGTTGGCGGTGTACAGGCCGATCAGGCCGCGCGCGGCGAAGGCCGTGTCGGTCACGCTGCCCAGCGATTCGCCGTCCAGGTAGATGGTGAGGGTGCTGCCTATCATCTCAAAGCGCACGGTGTAGAACTGCGCGTCCATCTGGATCGGCTTGCGCACCTGCTTGGGGCGGCTCAGGGCGCCGTTCAGCATCTTGGCGATTTCCACCTGCGTGCTGGCGGTGGAGCTTTGCACGTTCAGGCCGCCGCCGTACCAATTGGTGGCGTTTTGGTAGCGCGTGATGAGGTAGAGCTGCTTGTTGCCGGTGGTGCCGTTGGTGAGCGGCTTGATACGCGCTTCCACGAAGTAGTCGCCGGACGGCACGGCGGCCATGGCGCTGGACTTGAGCAGGGCCAGTACGCCGCCGGTGCTGGCGGCGGTGTACTGCATCACCTTGTTGGTGCCGCCCACGGTTTCGGCCTTGACGGAGAAGCTGCCGTTCGGGCCGGCCAGGGGCAGCAGGTCCCAGTTGGCGCTGCTGCCGTTCTGGAAGTCGTCGCAGAAATACAGGCCGGTGGCGGGGCAGGTCAGCGTCAGGTCGGGATCGACCGACACGTCGCCGGTGCCGGTGATGGCGGTGGTGAGCTTGCCGCCGCCCGCCTGCGCCACCGCGTTGGCTTTCACCAGCATGGCGGGGCGTGGACTGAAGGCGTAGGGCGGGGTCCAGCCGACGGTATTGGGTACCGTGCAGCCGGCCAGCGGCGCGCCGTTGTGCAGCGAGCCGGTGTCCTTGAAGGCGCCGGTGGGCGTGCCGCCCGGGTTCTTCACCACCTGGCTGCAGTTGCTGGTGCCTGCAATTTCGAACACGTTGGCGTTGGACAGGATCTTGGCGTTGTAGCCCGGGCCCACGCTGTATTCGTAGCCGTACAGCGGCTCGCTGGTGCTGCCCACGAAGTAGTTGTTGAACAGGTGGACCTGGCCGTAGCGCACGCGCGGCGAGCGGCTGGTGATGTCGCGGAAGACGTTGTTGCTGAAGGTGACGCGCAGCTTGCCCTCGTCGGCCGAGGCGCTGTCTCCTGAGCCGATCAGGTTGTTCTTGCGGTGCTGCGTGAACACGTTGTAGGAGGCGGTCACGTAGTCGGACGCGTTGGTGATGTCCAGCGCGCCGTCGTGGCATTGCTTGATCTTGCCGTTCTCGATGGGCAGCAGGTTGTCGGTCATGGCCCCGTCGCTGAAGGTCACATGGTCTACCCACACGTGGTCGGCGCCGGAGACGGCAATCGCGTCGTAGGCCGAGTTCCAGTTGCCGGTGGCGCCGTCGTTCGGATCCCAGACCGGGCCGACGTCGCAGGGCGCCACGATCTTCAGGTTGCGGATGATGACCTGGGAGATGTTGGTGATCTGGATGTGGCCATTGACGATGCCGGCGCTGGCGCCGTCGCCGATCAGCGTGGTGTTGGGTTTCATGCGGATCACGCCGCGCGCGGCCTGGTCGCCGGTGTTTGCGTAGGGGACGCCCTCGCTCATGTCCACCGTGCCCACCAGTTTGATGATCTTGGGATTGTTGCCGCCGTTGTTGAGGGCCGCGAGCAGCTGCGCGCGGTTGTTCACGGTGTAGATGTAGCTGCTGATGGCGGCCGAGCCGCCGGAGGTGCCGCCGGCCTGGCCCGCCCAGCCGTCGGCTGGTGCGGTCTGGCGGGCGGGGTCGATGGCTGGAATGGCTGCGGCGTTGATGGATGCCGGCGCCGTTGCGGCGAACAGCATCCCAAGGCATAGCGCGGCCTTGAAACGAAGGTGTCTCATGTGTGCTCCTGTGACAGGAATCTATAGTGGGGATTGCGAAGTTTTGGACGAAGCCGCTATGCGCGAGGGCGGCGCCGCCGCACCAGCGCGATGGCGCCCGCGCCGGCCAGCAGTATCGACATGCTGCCCGGCTCCGGCACGGCGGCCGCTTGCGCCGCTTCGATGCTGGCGGTGATCGGCAGGAAGTCGCCGCTCCAGGTCAGGCCGCCCAGGTCCAGCGCGAGCGCGGTGCCGCCGTCCAGGATGGAGAACACCGGCAGGCCGGCCGCCGCGCTGCCGTCCAGCAGCTTGAAGGCGGTGATGGGGGCGGCCAGCGTGCTGCCGAAGTCGAAGCGGAAGCTGTAGGCGCCCGGGTCCAGCGCCGCGCCGCTGTTGTTGTAGATGGCAAGGGTGCCATCGGCCGCGAAGTCGAAGCCGAAGGTGAAATCGGCGCTGAGGAATTCGACGCTGGCGCCGAGCGGATCGAGCGCGGTCTGGTTGCCGCCGGGCGAACCGTTGAAGCCGTCGTCCAACCCCAGCATGGCGGCGCCCGCGCCGTTGTAGCTGGCGGTGATGACGGCGTTTTGCAGCGGCAGGGTGATAAGCGTGGTGGCGTATGCGGTGGCCGGAATGGCCGTGGCGCAGGTGATGGCGGATGCGGCGATAGCCGCGCGCGCCAGTGTCTCCCATGTTGTTTTTTTCATGTTTGCTCCTGGATTGTGGGACAGTGGTGACGAGCAGCGGCCGGCGCGCCGGGCCGCTGTGGAGGACACCTCGCGTGTCCGGTGCCGCTTTGACGAGGGCTGGGGGAAGGCGTGCCGAGGTCTCTGCGGGGGGAACTTGCATTTTGCACTTGGGGCCAATTGATTCTACTTTGGCCTGACCAATATTTCAAGGTGGACAGGCCAACCAGTTTCAGAAGTCGTGCGCGGCATAAAAAAAGCCACAGTTAAGTTGCAAAAAGCGCCAGATTGCCCCATCATTTGAGAATGAGAATAAGTCTCATTTGTAATTCAACGCGCTGCCTTATCCGTATCAGCTGGTGCGCCACCCGGCGATCGGCCGCTGCCGCCGCAGCAGTTCACTTAATCGAGGAATGCAATGAACTGGATTTGTCTCGGCGTGGCCTTTGCGGCCGCGCTTTGTGTTTACCTGGCGTCGCCGCACCAGGCGCTGTGGCGCGGCGTGCCGCCGGCGCTGCGCTGGCTGGCCTTGCCGCTGGGCGTGGCGGCGGTGCTGCTGGCCAGCGCCGAGTACGGGTTTTGGTGCGGCGTGTTCATCGTCATGTCCGGCATGATGCTGGCGCTGGTCGCGTTGCCTTGCCTGGACGCCTGGAGCAGGGGGCGCCATGTGGGGTAAATCCTTCGCTTCGGCGCTGCTGGCGCCGCCGCTGGCGGTGGCGCTGGTGGGCCTGGCCGCGCTCCTGAGCAGCAACCAGCAGCGCGACACGCTGCCCGCGCTGCTGATGTTCTTTCCGATCTGGGTTGCGCTGATGGCGACCGCCTTCCTGTTCAAGAGCGGCCTGCGCGCCTGGCTGTGGATGGGCGGCGCCACGCTGCTCGGCTTCGGTCTGCTGTACGCGCTGAAGGCCGGTGGCCTGGTCAGGATCGCGGCATGAAGGCGTCCACGCTGCGCACTTATATTGCGGTGCATACCTGGGTGGGCCTGGTATCGGGCTTCGCGCTCTTTATCGCGTTCTACACCGGCGCCATCACGATCTTCACCAAGGAGCTGCATACCTGGGAGGCGCCCACCGGGCAGCGCGCGGCCATGGACTCGCCGGCGCCCGCGCAGGAGCTGATCGACGCCGTGCTGCGCAAGCATCCGCAGGCGAAGGAGTCCTTCATGCTGCACCTGCCCACGCTCAACGAGCCGCGCCTGACGCTGGAATGGCACGAGCATGCCAAGGACGGCAGCGAGACCGGGCACACGTTCCGCCTGGCGCAGGACGGCACGCTGCTGGACGTGAAGCCGCAGTCCGAGCTGTCGCATTTCCTGTACCGCCTGCACTATACGGCCGGACTGCCGGCCAGCTGGGGCATCTATGTGCTGGGCGTGGTGTGCATCCTGTACGGACTGGCGCTGGCCACCGGCGTGGTGGCGTACGCGCCCGTTTTCTTCAAGGACCTGTTCGCGCTGCGCATTGGGAAAAACCTGAAGCGCATGTGGCAGGACGCGCACAACGTGGTGGGCATCCTGTCGCTGCCGTTCCATATCATCTTTGCCTGGAGCGGCGCGGTGCTGGCGCTGGGCGTGCTGCTGCTGGCGCCGTTCCAGTTCCTGGTCTTCGACGGCAAGCTGCTGGAGCTGATCCAGCCGGATATCTCGGCCGCCAAGCCGGCTATTGCGTCAGGCGTTGCGCGGCCCATGCTGCCGGCCGGCGAATTATTGGCGCGCGTGCGGCATGCGGCGCCCGGCATGCAGGTTGAGTTCGTGCGCTACCACCACGCGGGCGATGCCAATGCGCAGATCGAAGCGTATGGCAACGTGGGCCAGCGCACACTGGCCAGTTCCGCCGCCGTGGTGATGAAGGCGGCCGACGGCGCCGTGCTGCGCGTGAACACCCCGGAGCGGTTCAGTTCCGGCGCCACCTTCCTGCGCGGCCTGCAGGCGCTGCACTATGGGAACTTCGGTCACGCGGCCGTGCAATGGGTGTACTTCGTACTCGGCCTGGCCGGCGCCTTCCTGTTCTACAGCGGCAATCTGCTGTGGATAGAGGCGCGCCGCAAACGCCAGGCGGTGCAGCAGCCGCGCAGCGGCAGGCTGATGGCGCAGGCCACGCTGGGCGTGTGCCTGGGCTGCGTTGCGGGTGTGTCCGCGGTATTCCTCATTAATAAGCTGTTCCCGGCGGCGCCGGGCGAGCTGCCGCTGTGGGAGGAACGCGGTTACTACGCGATGTTCCTGTTTTGCGTGGCGTGGGCCTTCGCGCGCCCGCCTGCGCGCGCCGCCTGGGAGCTGCTGGCCCTGAGCGCGGGGCTGACGCTGGCCATTCCGCTGGCGCAGTGGGCCGCCAGCGGCGTCAATCCGCTGCTGGCGCTGTGGCGCGGCGAGTGGGTGGTGGCCAGCGTGAACCTGGTGTCGCTGCTGGCCGGGCTGGCATTCCTGAAGATGGGCCGCGCTGCGCTGAAACGCGGGCGCAAAGGCGACCCATACAGCGTATGGTCGCTGCGCGCCATGCCGGCCGCAGCGCTGCAGCAGCGCGCCGCCCACAGTACTTGCTAGCGCAGGCGCCTGTGCTTGCGGTAGAACGACTCCAGTTCGGCGCCGATCAGCTCCTGGCCGGACGTCACCATGAAATCCTGGAAGGCCGCCGCGATCCGGGGCAGCGGCTGGTCCACCAGGTGCATCACGTGCCAGGAGCCTTCCACCGGGCTTTCCTTCATCGGCAGGATGTCGATCAGGCCCGCTTCGAACTCCAGCGCGCAGGCGTGCACCGACACGAAACCCACGCCCAGCCCGGCCGCCACCATGCTCTTGATGGCCTCGTTGCTCGACACTTCGGAACCGAAGTGCAGCGTGTGGCCCGCGTCCTTGAACACCCGCTCCACCGTGGTGCGCGTGCCCGAGCCGCGTTCGCGCACCAGCAGGTTGGCCTGCACCACGTCGTCCAGTGTGACGCGCTTCTTCCTCATCAGCGGATGCCGGGGGCTGGCCACAAAGGCCATCGGGTGGTGCGCGAAGCGCGCGGCGTTGATGCGGAACTCGCGCGGCGGCGTGCCCATGATGGCCAAATCGATCTCCTTGCGCGACAACATGGCCACGATCTCGCTGCGGTTGCCCACGTTGAGCTTCATGCGTACATTGGGACGCTCGGTGGTGAATTTCACCAGCATGGACGGCAGCAAGTGCTCGGCCGTTACCACCGCGCCGATGCGCAGCGTGCCGCTGCTCACGCCTTGCAGCTCGCCCAGTTCGTCGCCGGCCTGTTCCCACAACTGCAGGATGCGTTCCGAAAACCGCAGCATCACTTCACCGGCCGCCGTGAGCTGGATATTGCGCCCGACCTTGCGCGTGAGCGCGGTGCCGGCCAGTTCTTCCAGCGCGCGCAGCTGGGCTGAAATGGCGGGCTGCGTCACGTGCATTTCCTCTGCCGCGCGTGACACGCTTTCATGCCGGCCGACAAGAACCAGTGCCTGGAGCTGGCGGAAACTCGCGTGATACATAAGCTATTCCTTATCAATCAGTCGAAAGAAGTAATTTTTGTTTTCCTTTTTAGAGGGCTATATTAACAGTCAGAAGGAGGGAAAAACCATGCAAACCATCGTTATCGTAGGCGGAGGCGCAGGCGGCCTCGAACTGGCAACCCGGCTCGGAGACACCATGGGCCGCAAAGGCCGCGCACGGGTGATACTGGTCGACCGTTCACCCACCCATTTCTGGAAACCCCTGCTGCACACGGTTGCCTCCGGCAAGCGCGATCCGCAGGTGTTCCAGATTGAATACTCGGCCCAGGCGGCCGAACACGGTTTCACCTTCATGCACGCCGAGCTGCGCTCGGTGAACCGCGCGGCGCGCATGCTGGAGCTGGCGCCGTGCCTGTCGGACGACGTGGGCGAAGTGCGGGCCACGCGCACCCTGGGCTACACCACGCTGGTGCTGGCGCTGGGCGCGGTGACCAACTTCTACGGCGTGCCCGGCGCTGCGGAGCATGTCTGCACGCTGGACAACGTGCGCGAAGCGAAGGGCTTCTACCGCCGCTTTTTCGGCGCCTGCGTGCGGGCCAGCGAAGCAGCGGGGAAGGAGGGCAACGCGGTGAACGTGGTGATCGTGGGCGGCGGCGCCACCGGCGTGGAGCTGGCGGCGGAGCTGGGTTACAGCGCCCGAGCGCTGGCCAAGTACAAGATCCACACGCTGGACCCGGCGCGCGACGTGCGCATCACCATCCTGGAACGCGGCACGCGGCTGCTGCCGCACCTGCCGCTGGAGCAGTCGGCGCGCGCGGAGGCTTACCTGAAATCGCGCGGCATCGAGATCTGCACCGGAACCGGGGTCACCGAGGTGGGCGCGGACTGCGTGCACGTGGGGGGAGGGGAGGTGCGTCCCGCCAGCCTGACCTTGTGGGCGGCGGGCGTGGAAGGCCCGGCCCTCACCGGCACGCTGGGGCTGTCGCTGAACCGCATGCGGCAGATCATGGTGAAGGCCACGCTGCAGTCGGTGGACGATCCGAATGTGTTCGCCATCGGCGACTGCACCAGCTTTGTCTGCCCGGTGAAGGGCGCCGCGCCGCCGCGCGCGCAGGTGGCGCATCAGCAAGCAGTGTTCCTGGCCGCCGCGCTGGGCAAGCACGAGGGTAAGCGGGAAGGCAGGCCGCTGCCCGAATTCAGCTACCGCGACTACGGTTCGCTGGTGTCGCTCGGCCCGGTGGCGGCGGTGGGCGTGCTGCTGGGCGGATCGTACGGCAGCAAGCTGCCGGTCAGTGGCGCGTTCGCCAACCTGCTGTACGGGCTGATGTATCAGAAGCACCTGATGGCGCTGCACGGCTTCGTCCGCGCCGCCGCCGTCACCCTGGCCGACTGGCTGCGCAAACGGATCTCGCCTTCGGTCAAGCTACACTAGTGCAGAGACGACGCCTCATTATCCTAGCTGCGCCAGCCTTGCTGCTAGCTGCGGCTCTTTCTTAAGCCCTGCATTGCCGGGATTGATCTGACGCAAATAGTACTGCTATTCGGCTGCTGCATACGTGTCCACCAACGATAATGGCTACTTATCCGTCGCTGAATAGCGCGGTGCGTTGCAAAATCGGAGCATACTATGGTGGCCAGTTTGCACGTACGAGTGTGTTTTGGACGAAATGCGACTCAAGAGGCGCACGCGTTCCGGCATTGCGATGCGGCTGGATTGGAGCGCAGCTCGGTGGGGGCTGCGATAATCGCCGATCTCGCCGCGCGCAAGGCTTCACTGTCGGCAGGTCCGAACCGCTGTGATGTCTGTATTAATGGACTGCGGATTGAGTTCATTGCGTACAAATTTGTAGATGGAGCGATCAATGTTGGACGAATCACGCCAATCAGCCAGGCCCTTGCGGACGAATGAGATTGCCTTGCTTGCTGTCTTGCTTGGCGAGTCCGCCAGTGCTGTCGAGTCGCAGCTGCGGGAGAGGCTGGTCGAAGAGATGGCAGACGGCGGCATGGGCGGCGTGCGTTTCTTGCCGCGCACCGAAACTCCCCGGCTGTTCGGCCGCCGCGCGGCGGAGGCGGAGTTTACGGATGCGGACGGCGTGACCGTGATTGTTTCGCTCAACCTGGACGAGCAGGGCGATCTCTATGAGCTCGATTTCTGGAAATCGGATTTCTCTCCCTTGCGTTCCTATCCGGAGCCCGGGCAACTGGCGTCGCTACAGCCATGTGAGCGATAACATTTTGCCTGCGTAAAGGGGCGAAAATCGCTATCATGGCGGGATGACTACCGCCGCCGCTCCCCGTCCTCATATCTTTACCCTCGCCTGGCCCCTCTTAATAGAACTGTTCCTCGCGGTGCTGGCCGGCGTGGTCGGCACCGCCATGGCGGCGCGGCTGTCGGACACCTACGGCGCGGCTTTCGCCATCGCGAACAATATTTCGGTCACCCTGTTCCTGCTGTTCCGCATCGTCGGTTCCGGCATCGGCGTGGTGATCACGCAGAACCTGGGCGGCGGACGGCGCGACATGGCCAACAAGGTGGCGCTGGCGATGCTGGGCGCGAGCACCTGGCTGGGCGTGTTCACCGCGCTGCTGGCTTTCGCCGGCGCCGGCTGGCTGCTGGAGGTCATGCGCGCGCCGGCCGAAGTGCTGCCGCTGGCCACGCCGTTCCTGCAGGCGTTGGCCGCCGCCATGCTGCTCGACGCGTGGAACGCGGCCATGGCCAGCGTGATGCGGGCCCACCTGCGCACGCGCGACACGCTGGCGGTGCTGGTGGCCATGCACCTGAGCCACCTGGTGCTGGCCGTGCCGATGATGTATGGCTGGGGTCCGCTGCCCGCCATGGGCCTGCCGGGCTTCGCCTTCGCGCTGCTGCTCAGCCGCGTGCTGGGACTAGTGCTGCACCTGATGCTGTGGCGCCGCCATCTCGATATCCATCCGGTGGCGGGCGACTGGTGGAAGCTGCGCCGCGCCGAACTGGCGGCCGTGCTGCACATCGGCGTGCCGGCGGCGGCAGAGAATATCGCGTGGCGCCTGGCCTTCATGGCCAGCATGGCGGTGGCCGGCACGCTGGGCGCCCAGGCGCTGGCCACGCTGGCCTATGTGCACCAGGTGGGCAGCGTGGTGGTGATGTTCAGCCTCGCCACCGCCTTCGCGGTCGAGATCATGGTGGGTCACATGATAGGGGCGGGCGAGCTGTGCGAGGCGCATGGTTTGGTGCGCGGCGCGCTGGCGCGCGGCCTGGTGATCAGCGCCGTGATCTCGGGCGGCGTGGCGCTGGCCGGCCCCTGGCTGCTGGGCTGCTTCACGCAGGACCCGGTCATCATCGAGAACGGGTCCGTGCTGCTGTGGATAGCGGTGCTGCTGGAACTGGGCCGCACCTTCAACCTGGTGGTCATCAACGCGCTGCGGGCGGCGGGGGACGCGCGCTATCCGGTGGCGGCGGGCGCCGCGTCGATGGCCGTCGTACTGGCCGGCGGCAGCTGGCTGCTGGGGATTTACTTCGGCCTGGGGCTGGTCGGCCTGTGGATCGCCTACGCCACCGACGAGTGGATACGCGGACTGACCATGTGGCGCCGCTGGTCGGTGCACGCCTGGGTGCCGCACGCGCGCGCCGCGCGGCGCCGCCTGCGGGCGAAAACGCCGCCGCTATAGTCATGTGCTCTGGCGCTCAGGCGTCCGGATACAGCCCGTGCGTGCGGGCGAACAGGCGCGTGAGGCCGAGCAGGGCGTCGATGTTGGGCGTGGCCACGCCAACCCGCTGGCCTATCTCGCGCACTGCCGACACCAGCGCGTCAATCTCCATCGGCCGGCCCGCTTCGGCGTCCTGCAGCATCGAGGTCTTGAACGCGCCCAGCTTGCGCGTCACCTTGTGGCGGTCCTCCGGCGTTTCGTCGATGGCGCAGCCGATGCAGCGGCCTATCGCCGCCGCTTCGTGCATGGCCGAGATGCAGAATGCCGCCACCAGCGGATCGTCCAGCACCCGGTCGGCCGTGGCGCCGGTCATGGCGGAGACCGGATTGGTGGTCATATTCCCCCACAGCTTGTACCAGATGTCGTAGCGGATGCGTTCGGACAGCGTGGCGTTGAAGCCCGCCTGCGCGAGCAGCGCCGCCACGCGCCGCGCGCGCCCGGACACGCCGCCCGCCGGTTCGCCGATGATGAGCCCCTGGCCCATCTTGTGCACCACCAGCCCCGGTTCGGCGGTCGAGGTGCTGGCGTGGACCACGCAGCCCAGCACCAGCCGCTGCGGAATGGCGGCGGCGATGCGGCCGCCCGGGTCCACGCTGGCCAACGGGGTATCGGTGAAGCCCTCGCCGAACCACCACGGCACGCCGTTCATGGCCGGCAGCACCACCGTGTCCGGCCCGAGCAGGGGAGCGATGGTGGGCGCCACCGCGCCCAGCGACTGGCCCTTCACGGCGATGATCACGAGATCCTGCACGCCCAGCGCGGCGACGTCGGCCGGATTGGCTGCATCCGCCGTGGCGGCGGGCGCCTGCAGCAGGCCGTCGGCCGTTTGCATGCGCCAGCCATGCTCGCGCAGCGCCGCCAGCGTGGCGCCTCGCGCCAGCGCAGTAACGTTCGCGCCCGCAGCGACGCCAACGCTGGCCAGCCGCACTCCCAAAAACCCGCCGATGGCGCCCGCGCCAACGATGCAAACCTTCATTCCCGTCCCCTGAAAAAATCAAAATGCTGCACTGCAACGTAAACGCCGCTACAATAGAATAGAGCTTACTAGTAAAGGAGAACGACCATGCAGAACCGTCCCTTCATCGCGCCCGAGCGCTTCAACGACCCGGCGGCCGCGCTGGCCCGGGTCCAGGCGCTCTATGACGGCAGCATACGGCATCTGCGTGAATCGCTGCAACGCTTCGTCGACGGCGAAACGCCCGATGAGCATGTACGCGCCTGCTACCCCTACGTGCGGGTGCATACCGATACCGTGGCGCGCGCCGATTCGCGCCTGTCCTATGGCTTCGTGGCCGGTCCCGGCACCTACGAAACCACGCTCACGCGGCCTGACCTGTTCGCGAGCTACTACCATGAACAATTCCGCCTGCTGCTGAAGAACCACGGCAGCAAGCAGCAGGTGCAAATCGAAGTGGGCATGAGCGCGCAGCCGATTCCCATCCATTTCTCCTTCGCCGAGAACGATCACATCGAAGGCAGCATGAGCGCCGAACGCCGCCTGCTGATGCGAGACGTGTTCGACCTGCCCAACCTGGCGGCCATGGACGACGGCATCGCCAACGGCACCTTCGAGGCGCCGTTCGGCGAAGCGCAGCCGCTGTCGCTGTTCACGGCGCCGCGCGTGGACTACTCGCTGCAGCGCCTGCGGCACTACACCGGCACCTTGCCGGCCTACTTCCAGAAGTTCGTGCTGTTCACGAACTACCAGTTCTACATCGACGAGTTCATCAAGCTTGGCCACGAGATCATGGGCCGCTCCGCGCAAGGGGAGGACGATTACGTGGCCTTCGTGGAGCCGGGCAACCTGGTGCTGCGCCGCGCCGGCGCGCCGTCCGAGCCGGGCGACGAACTGGGCTCGCCCCTGCCGCGCCTGCCGCAAATGCCTGGCTACCACCTGGTGCGCAAGGACGGCAGCGGCATCAGCATGGTCAACATCGGCGTCGGCCCGGCCAACGCCAAGACCATTACCGACCACATTGCCGTGCTGCGCCCGCACGCCTGGCTGATGCTGGGCCATTGCGCCGGCCTGCGCAACACGCAGGAGCTGGGCGACTACGTGCTGGCGCACGGCTATGTGCGCGAGGACCACGTGCTGGACGAGGACCTGCCGCTGTGGGTGCCGATCCCGCCGCTGGCCGAGGTGCAGGTGGCCATCGAGGCGGCCGTGGCGGAAGTGACGAAGCTGACCGGGCATGACCTGAAGCGCGTGATGCGCACCGGGACCGTGGCCAGCACCGACAACCGCAACTGGGAGCTGCTGCCGCAGCGCACGCCGGAGCGGCGCTTCAGCCAGAGCCGGGCGGTGGCGCTGGACATGGAAAGCGCCACCATCGCCGCCAACGGCTTCCGCTTCCGGGTGCCGTACGGGACGCTGCTGTGCGTGAGCGACAAGCCGATGCACGGCGAGATCAAGTTGCCGGGCATGGCCAACGCGTTCTACCGCGAGCGCGTGGACCAGCACCTGCGCATCGGCATCCGCGCCGTGGAGATGCTGCGCGAGCTGGGCGTGGACAAGCTGCACAGCCGCAAACTGCGCAGCTTCGCCGAAGTCGCGTTCCAGTAACCGGCCCGGTAATCAGCCCCGGTAATCAGCCCGGCAGTCAGTAAAGCTGGTCCTTCAGCAGCGGCTGGATAATGCTGCTGAAGTCCAGCGCCCCCGCACCGGACAGGCTGTGCATGCCGTACAGGTTGCGCGCCAGCTCGCCCAGCGGCACGGCGCAGCGCGCCGCGATGGCCGCTTCCGCCGCCAGACCGAGATCCTTGTGCATCAGGTCCACGCCGAAGCCGCCGCTGTAGCCGCGCGCCGCCGGCACGTTCTCCATCACGCCCGGATAGGGGTTGTACAGTTCCAGCGCCCAGTTGCGCCCCGAACTCTTGCCCATGATGTCGGACAGGACTTTCGGGTCCAGCCCGTGCGCCGCGCCCAGCGCCAGGGCCTCGGCGGTGCCGGCCATCAGTATCCCCAGCAGCATGTTGTTGCAGATCTTGGCCACCTGGCCCGCGCCGCTGGCGCCGGCGTGGAAGATGTTCTTGCCCATGGCGGACAAATAGGGCCGCGCGCGTTCCAGCGTGGCCGCTTCGCCGCCGACGATAAAGGTCAGCGTGCCGGCCGCCGCGCCCGCGGTGCCGCCGGACACCGGCGCATCCAGCGCCGCCAGCCCGCGCGCCGCCAGCGCGTGCGCCACCGCCTGCGCCGTGGCGGCGGAAATGGTGCTGCAATCGATCACCAGCGCGCCGTCCGGGATATGCGGCACGATGCCCTGCTGGCCGAGATAAAGGCCATGCACGTGGGTGCTGGCGGGCAGCATGGAGATGACCACTTGCGCGCCTTCCACGGCGGCGCGGGCGGATGGCGCGCTGCGTGCGCCGGCATCTGTCAGGCCTTGAACGGCGCTGTCGGACAAATCGAACACGGTCAGTTCGTGGCCGGCTTTGAGCAGGTTGTGCGCCATCGGCGCGCCCATATTGCCCAGGCCGATGAATGCGATGCGGCTCATGCGGTTTTCCTTTCGAGGTTCAGTGGGGCGAAGAAGCCTTCGCCCCAGGTTTCACTGACGTCGGCCAGGCTGGCGGGCTGCCAGCGCGGCTGCATGTCCTTGTCGATGATGAGGGCACGGATGCCCTCGGCGAAATCCGGCCGCGCCGCGCACACCAGCGACACGCCCAGCTCCAGCTGGAACACCTCGGCCAGCGAGAGGCGCTTGGCGCGCTGCTGGATGGCCACGGCCAGCCAGGCCGCGCCCGGCGAACCTTTGCGCAGGGCGGTGGCGGCCTTTTGCAGCCAGCGGTCCTCGCTTTCCAGCGACGCGATGCGCAGCACCATGTCGCCGAAATTTCCGCTGGCGCACAAGTCGTTGATCAGGTCATAGTGCTCGCGCAGCGGGCTGGCGGGGGCGGCAGGCGCGGATTTCTGCAGCCTCACCAGCAGGGCGTTCAGGTGGTCGTGATTGTCGGCCGGCGCTTCGGCCCATTCCTGCGTTTGCAGCATATCGATCAGCCGCGCCTTGTCCGCGTGCTCCACGCGATAGTCGGCCAGGCGGGCGAATTGCGCGTCCGCCGCGTTCAGCGCGGCGCCGGTAAGCGCGAGGAAGGGGCCGGTGTGGCCGGGCGCGCGGTTCAGGAACCAGCTGCCGCCCACGTCCGGATACAGGCCGATGGCCACTTCCGGCATCGCCAGCCGCGAGCCTTCGGTGACCACGCGGTGGCTGGCGCCCGCCATCAGCCCGATGCCGCCGCCCATCACGATGCCGTGGCCCCACACCAGCACCGGCTTGGCATAGGTGTGGATGCGCTGGTCCAGCGCGTACTCGCGGCTGAAGAACTCCAGCGCGTAGCTGTTGGCCAGCGGATCGGCGGCCTGCGGCGAGGCGTGGTGCTCGCGCATGGAGCGGTACAGCCGCTGCAGATCGCCGCCGGCGCAGAAGGCCTTGTCGCCGGCGCCTTCCAGCATCACCAGCATGATGGCAGGATCGGCATCCCAGGCCGCCAACTGCTCATCCAGCAGCATGATCATGTCCAGCGACAGCGCGTTCAGCGTGCCCGGCGCGTTCAGCGTGGCCACGCCGATCAGCGCGCCCCCGCCGCCCTGGCTGCGGCAGGGCAGGGTGCGGAACAGTACCGGCGCCCCGTTCATGCCTGCCTCCACACCGGCGCGCGCTTCTCAAGAAATGCCTGCACGCCTTCGCGCTGGTTGGCGCCGCCGAACAGGCCGACGAAGGCTTCGCGCTCGGCCGGCAGCACATGCGCCATTGGCTGGCGGCGCGCGCCCTGGATCAGCTGTTTGCACGCCTGCACGCTGGCAGGGCTTTGTTTGGCGGCCTGCGCGGCGAGCGCCAGCGCGCGCGGCAAGGCGCCGCCGGTTTCCACCACTTCCTCCACCAGGCCGATGCGCTGCGCTGTGACGGCGTCGATGCGCTCGCCGCACAAAATCATGCGCTTGGCCCAGCCTTCACCCACCAGCCACGCCAGGTTCTGCGTGCCGCCCGCGCAAGGCAGCAGGCCCACGGTGGCTTCCGGCAGCGCCATCTGCGCCTGCGTTTCGGCGATGCGCAAGTCGCAGGCCAGCGCGCATTCCAGGCCGCCTCCCATGGCATAGCCGTTGATTGCCGCAATCGACACGCCCCGGAAGTCCGACAGCGCCTCGAACGCCGCGCCGAACAGGCGCGCCATCTCGTGGGCCACCGCCACGTCACCGTCCGAGAACAGCTTCAGGTCCGCGCCCGCAGAGAAGAACTTGGCGCCGCTGCCGGTCACCACCAGGCTGTAGACATCCGGATTGGCATTCAGGTCTTCCACCAGGCGGCGCAGGTCGCGCAGGCTGTCGGTGGTCCAGGTGTTGGCCGGCGGGTTGGCCAGCGTGAGCACTGCGGTGTGCTCCATGATCTGCAATTGCAAATTGGTGTAGGTAGTCACAGGGTCTCCTCAGAGGTTTTCTTCGGTTGGTGCATGCTGCAGTAAATGGCGCGCCACGATGACGCGCATGATTTCATTGGTGCCTTCCAAAATCTGGTGCACGCGCACGTCGCGCAGGAAGCGTTCCAGCGGATAGTCGCGCAGGTAGCCGTAGCCGCCGTGGATTTGCAGCGCCTCGTTGCAGACCGTGAAACCGGTGTCCGTGGCCAGCCGCTTGGCCATGGCGCAGTAGATGCCCGCGTTGGCCGCGCCCGCGTCGAGCTTGGTGGCCGCCAGCCGCACCATCTGGCGCGCCGCCACCAGGCCGGTCTGCATGTCGGCCAGCTTGAACTGCAAGGCCTGGAAGTCGCCCAGCACGCGCTTGAACTGCACCCGCTCGCCCATGTGGCGCTGCGCGCTGTTCAGCGCCGCCTGCGCCGCGCCGATGGAGCAGGTGGCGATGTTGATGCGGCCACCGTCCAGCCCGCGCATGGCCAGCTTGAAGCCGTCGCCCTCGCGGCCTATCAGGTGCGAAACGGGCACGCGCACGCCGTCGAAGCTGATGGCGCGCGTGGGCTGGCTGTTCCAGCCCATCTTCTCCTCCTCGCGGCCGTAGGTGATGCCGGCGCTGTTGGCCGGCACCACGAAGGCCGAAATGCCGCCCGCGCCCGCGCCGCCGGTGCGCGCCATCACCACCAGCGCGTCCGTCGCGCCCGCGCCGGAGATGAAGGCCTTGCCGCCGGTGATGAGGTAGCCGCCGTCATCCCGCACGGCGGCCGTGGTGAGCGAAGCCGCGTCCGAACCCGCGCCCGGCTCGGTCAGGCAATAGGACGCCAGCTTGCGGCCCGCCGCCAGGTCGGCGATCCATTCTTCGCGCACCTCGGGCTGCGCCCACTGCGCGATCATGGCGCTGGCCATGTTGTGGATGGTGAGATAAGCCGTGGTGGAAGGGCAGGCGCGCGCCAGCTCCTCGAACACCACGGTGGCGTCCAGCCGCGACAGGCCCAGGCCGCCCATGGCCTGCGGCACGTACAGGCCGCAGAACCCCAGCTCGCCGGCATGCGCGATGGTCTTGCGCGGGAAGATGCCCTCCGCGTCCCAGCGCGCCGCCTGCGCCGCCATCTCGCGCGCGGCGAACTGGCGCGCGGCGTCCTGGTAGGCGCGCTGGTCCTCGTTCAGTTCGAAGTCCATGACAGCCTCCTTACTTGAGCGAGATGGTCGTGTTCACGCCTCCTGTCACCGCCGCGTCGTCGAACCAGCGCGCGGTGATGGTCTTGGTTTGGGTGTAGAAGGCCACCACCTGCTTGCCGTAGGGGCCAAGGTCGCCCAGCTTGGAGCCGCGCGAGCCGGTGAAGGAGAACAGCGGCACCGGCACCGGAATCGGCACGTTGATGCCGACCTGGCCCGCGTCCACGTCCTCCTCGAAGGTGCGGGCCGCCGCGCCGGACTGCGTGAACAGCGCGGTGCCGTTGCCGTTCGGGTTGGCGTTGATGATGGCGATGGCTTCCTTCAGCGAGGCGGCGTGCATCACGCACAGCACCGGGCCGAAGATCTCCTCCTTGTAGACCGCCATGTCCTGCGTCACGCCGGAGAACACGGTGGGGCCGACGAAGTTGCCGCTCTCGTAGCCCGGCACGGTGGGCGCGCGACCGTCCAGCTCCAGCTGCGCGCCTTCTTCGATGCCCTGGCCGATCAGCTGCTGCACGCGGGCCTTGGCCTTGCGCGAGATCAGCGGGCCGATATCGGTGCCCGGTTCCGCGCCGGCGTTGATGGACAGCGTCTGCGCCTTCTTCACCAGGTCCGGCAGCCACTGCTGCGCCTCGCCCACCAGGATCACCACCGACAGCGCCATGCAGCGCTGGCCCGCCGCGCCGAAAGCGGCGCCGGCCAGGTTGTTCAGGGTCTGCTCGCGGTGCGCGTCCGGCAGTACGATGGCGTGGTTCTTCGCGCCCATCATGCACTGCGCGCGCTTGCCCGCCAGGGTGGCGCGCTGGTACACATGCGTGCCCACCGTGGTGGAGCCGACGAAGGACACGGCCTTGATGTCGGGATGGTCGCAAATGGCGTTCACCACGTCCGCGCCGCCGTGCACCACGTTCAGCACGCCGGGCGGAATGCCTGCCTGCAGCGCCAGTTCGGCCAGGCGCATGGTCACCATCGGATCCTGCTCGGAAGGCTTGAGGATGAAGGTATTGCCGCATGCGATAGCCATCGGGAACATCCACAGCGGGATCATGGCAGGGAAGTTGAACGGCGTGATGCCGGCGCAGACGCCCAGCGGCTGGTGCACGGTGTAGGTGTCCACGCCGCCGGCCACGTTGCTGGCCAGTTCACCCATCTGCAGCTGGCCGATGTTGGCCGCGTGCTCCACCACTTCCAGGCCACGGAACACGTCGCCCTCGGCGTCGGCCAGGGTCTTGCCTTGCTCGGCGGTGAGCAGGGCCGCCAGTTCGGCCATGTGCTCGCGGATCAGCGCCTGGTACTTGAGGAAGATGCGGGCGCGCGCGCCGATCGGCGTTTTGCGCCAGGTCTGGAAAGCGGCCTTGGCGGCGGCAACGGCTTGCGCCATCTCGTCCGGCGTGGCGTGCGGCACGCGGGCGATCACTTCCTGGGTGGCGGGGTTGACGACGTCGCTCCAATGCTCGGTGCGCGAATCGATGAAAGCGCCGTTGATGAGGAGTTTGACGGTAGGGATAGCAGTAGCCATGGTGTGCGTTCCTTGATGGGCGGCGCGCCTGCGTCTCTGCGCGCGTTGCGCCGCCAGTCTGCAAAGTAAGCCGTGCGGCGTCTCCCGCCGCGCGGCACCCGTCACGCGCCTTCCGCACGTGACCAGACCCGGCGCCGCCATGGAGCGGGCGGCGCTGAAGATCAACAGGCCGGTATCCGGGCTTGCAAGTCTTGCTGCTTCGCCTTCCCAGTCTCGTGGACCAGTGGCATGGATGAAGCAGCCGCACTTGCCTACCGTTGCGGAGGCAGCAGGGGCTTGGAGCGCGCGTTGTTCGGTGCGCGCCGACCACTTTCCCGTTTAACGCCGGACAAGAACTTGCCCGGCGCACCTGTTAAATAAAGATTAGCACAACAAGTGACGTTTACGTAAACGTAATTTGTTTTAATCCGCGTCTCGCAAAAATATCGATGGATAGCACTAGGTAGCACTAGCTAGTAGTGGTTAGCACATTTTAGTAAAACCGAAAAACAGGACACGCACCCTGCCCATGCCGGCAGAGGCGAGTAGCACTTTCATGCTTGGACACTACCTCAGGTCTTGGGCGGGAACCACGAATCCCACGTCTCCTTGATGGTCGCCTTGATGATGGCAATCGAGTCCGGGTCGCCCTTGAGCAGCGCCGAGAAGTAGGCGCGGGCCTGCTTGAGGGATACGTCCGGCGGCAGCGGCGGCACGTTCGGGTCGGTCACCATTTCAAGCACGCAGGGCCGGTCGCAGCGCAGCGCTTCGTCCCAGGCCGGGCCGACGTCTTCGGGGCGCGAGACGCGGATGCCTTTCAGGCCCAGCAGCTCGCCGTACGCGGCATACGGAAAATCAGGCAGCCCTTGCGACGGCGCATAGCGCGGATCGCCGCTGGTGCCGCGCTGCTCCCAGCTCACCAGATTCAAGTCGCCGTTATTCAGCACCATCACCACCAGGCGCGGATCCGCCCACTGCCGCCACAGCCGAGCCACGGTGATCAGCCCATTGATGCCGTTCATCTGCATCGCGCCGTCGCCGGCCAGCGCGATCACGGGCCGGTCCGGCCAGGCGAATTTGGCGGCGATGGCGTAGGGCACGGCCGGACCCATGGTGGCGAGTCCGCCGGACAGGCTGGCCATCATGCCGCGCCGCAGCCGCACGTCGCGCGCGTACCAGTTGGCCGACGAGCCGGAGTCGATGGTGAGGATGGCGCTGTCCGGCAGCCGCGATGACAGTTCCCAGAAAACGCGCTGCGGATTGACCGGGTCCGCTTCGTTCATGGCGCGCGCTTCCAGCACGTGCCACCAGCGCTGCACATTTTCCTGGATCTGCTGTTGCCAGCTGCGGTCGGTCTTCCGGTGCAGCAGCGGGATCAGTGCGGCCAGGGTGGCCTTGGCGTCGCCCACCAGGTTCAGCTCCATCGGATAGCGCAGGCTGGTGCGGCGCGCGTCGATGTCGATCTGCACGCCGCGCGCCTGGCCTTCTTTCGGCAGGTACTCGGCGTAGGGGAAGGACGAGCCCACCATCAGCAGCGTGTCGCAGCCGTTCATCATGTCGTGGCTGGGTTTCGTGCCGAGCAGGCCGATGGAGCCGGTCACATAGGGCAGGTCGTCCGGCACGGCGGCCTTGCCCAGCAGGGCTTTGGCGATGCCTGCGCCCAGCAGGTCGGCCACGGCGATCAGTTCGTCGGTGGCGTGCAGCGCGCCGGCGCCGGCCAGGATGGCGACCTTGCCGCCGGCGTTGAGGATGCCGGCCGCGTGCTGCAGGCCTTCCATCGACGGCTGCACGCTGGCGCTCAGCGCGCCGATGCCGCTGTGCAGCGAGCCGTGCTCGCGCGGCGGCTTGGGCACGGCGGGCAGGTCTTGCACGTCGTTGGGGAAGATGATGCAGGTGACGGTGCGCTGCTCCTTGGCGATGCGCATGGCGCGGTCGATCAGGTGGCGCACCTGCGCCGGGTCGTTCGCCACGTGCACGTATTCGTGCGCCACGTCCTTGAACAGGGAGAGCAGGTCCACTTCCTGCTGGTAGTCGCCGCCCATGGCCATGCGCGCCTGCTGGCCGATGATGGCGACCACGGGCTGGTGGTCCATCTTGGCGTCGTACAGGCCGTTGAGCAGGTGGATGGCGCCGGGGCCGGAGGTGGCCAGGCACACGCCGGTCTCGCCGGTGAACTTGGCGTGGGCGGTGGCCATGAAGGCGGCCATTTCTTCATGGCGGGGCTGGATGAATGCAATCTTTTCCTGCCGCCCGAAGGCGCCGACGATGCCGTTGATGCCGTCGCCGGGATAGCCGTACACCCGCCGCACGCCCCATTCCCCCAGGCGCTGCAAGAGGAAATCGCCCACTGTCGCAGACATGGCTGGCCTTCCGCATGGTTTGCAATGTGGCCATGGTAGTGAGCCGGGCGCGGCGGCGGCGCACGCTACTCCCTGGAAACTTGGGCGCGGATGGCGAGCAGGTAGAAGGCGAGCGACGCCAGCGCCACGGCCAGCAGCGCCAGCAGCAAGGTGGCGGGGGCGCCCAATTGCACCAGGCCGGCCACGGCCAGCGGCCCGGCGGCGCGCGAGATGAGGGCGGGCCCGGCCAGGGCGCCGGAGATGGCGCCGTAGTGGCGGCGGCCGAACATGCTCTGCGGGATGGTGCCGCGCACGATGGTGAGGATGCCGTTGCTCATGCCGTAGATCATGCAGAACAGGGCGGCTGCCCAGGCGTGGGGGCCGAACAGCAGCAGCGCGAGCAGGGCGGCGGGCAGGGCGCCGAAGGTGATCTTGCCGACAGTGCGGGGCAGGGCGTTGCGGCCGATGGTCATCTCGCCGATGCGGCCGGCCACCTGCATGGGGCCGACCAGCGCGGCCAGCCAGACGGCCAGCGCGGCGCTGTGGCCGTACTGCTGCAGCAGCGGGATCAGGTGCACGGACAGCGCGGAGAAGATGAAGCTGTTGGCGGAGAAGGCGAAGGCGAGCTTCCAGAAGGCCGGGTGGCGGATGGCTTCCTGCAGCGTGTGGTCGCGCGGGGCGGTCGGATGGGCTGGCGCCGCGGGGGCTGGCTCGCTGCTGCCGCGCGCGGCGGCGGGGTGCGGCGGCAGTTGCTTGCCGGCGGGGAGCAGCAGGTGCAGCGGGAAGCTGAGCGCGAGCTGCGCTGTGGCGTAGATCAAACAGGTGCCGCGCCAGCCGGCGTGGGCGTCCAGGTACTGGGTCAGCGGCCAGGAAACGGTGCTGGCGAAACCGCCGAACAGGGTGAGCGTGGAGATGGCTTTGCGGCTGTCCATGCCGAACTGGCGGTTGATGGTGGCGAAGGCGGCCTCGTACATGGTCATGGCCATGGCCAGCCCCAGCACGGTCCAGGCGGCGTAGTAGACGGGCAGGCTGCCCACCTGGCTCAGCAGCGCGAAGCCCAGGGCGCCCAGCAGCGAGCCGGCGCCCATGACGCCGCGCCCGCCGTGCCGGTCCAGCAGCGCGCCGATGGGCGTGGCGGCCAGGCCGGACACCAGCAGGCTCCACGAGAACGCGCCCACCACCGCCTCGCTGCGCCAGCCCATTTCGCGCTGGATCCCGGGCGCCAGGATGGCGATCGCGTAATACAGCGCGCCCCACGACATGATCTGCGTGCAGGCCAGGATGGCCAGGGTTTTCCAGCGCTGCGGCATATGCCCCTTATATCAGACGTCGATAATGCCGCGCCGGATGGCGATGGTGACGGCGTGCGTGCGGTCGTTGGCGCCCAGCTTGGCCAGCAGGCCGCTCATGTGCGCCTTCACGGTTTCCTCGGCGATGCCCAGCTCCGCCGCCACGCGCCGGTTGGAATTGCCCAGCGCCACCAGGCGCAGCACGTCGGTTTCGCGCGCGGTGAGCGCGTCGGCGGCGAAGTAGGCGGCCATCTCGGCGGCGATTTCGGGCGGTATGTGCTGCTGCCCGGCGTGCACCTTGCGTATCGTGTCCAGCAGGTCGTTGCGCAGCATGCTTTTCAGCAGATAGCCCGCCGCCCCGGCTTTCAGCGCGCGCAGCACTTGCACGTCGCCTTTATAGGTGGTGAGCACGATGATGCGCGCCTGCGGATCCTGCGCCCGGATGGCGGCGATGGCGTCGATCCCGCTCATCACCGGCATTTGCAGGTCCATCAGGGTCACGTCCGGGCGGTGCAGCAGGTACTGCTCGACCGCCTGGGCGCCGTCGCCCGCTTCGGCCACCAGCGTCACGTCCGGGCTATGTTCGAGCACGGCGGCCAGCCCTTCGCGCAGCAGGGGATGGTCGTCGGCGACCAGAATTCGGATGGCGTGCGGAGCGTTCACGGCGAGAGAAGTTTGTCAAAGGCAAACATTTTACACGAGACAACCATGTTTTAACGTTCTGTATACCCCAATCGGGGGTAGGTCATTGTGCACTGCCGCGTTACGCTGCACTTCATGGATACATTGCTGGAACAGGACACAGATATCATCGCGTTCGGCCGCTACACCTTGCTGCCGGGACGGGGCGAGTTGCAGGCCGGAGATGGCGCCACCGTGGCACTCGGGCCGCGCGCGACAGCGGTGCTGATGGCGCTGATCGCCTCGCGCGGCAACGTGGTGAGCCAGAACCAGCTGCTGGCGCTGGCCTGGCCGGGGCAGGACATCCACGCGAGCAATCTGCGGGTGCAAATTGCTGCGCTGCGCAAGGCGCTGGGCGAGGACCGCAACCTGATCGGTACGGTGGCGGGGCGGGGCTACGTATTCTCCGGGCGGCTCAGCGCGCCGCCTGCAGCCGCCGGGGCTGCCAAAGTTGCCGGGGCTGCCGGCGCGCCCGGCGCGCCCGGCGCTGCCGGCGCCGCCGGGGCAGGGCAAGGCGCTGCGGCGCGGCCTTGCACGCGCCAGTTGCCGCTGCCGATGGCGGAACTGATAGGGCGCGAAGCCCAGTTGCAGGATGTGCTGGCGCGGCTGGAAAGCTGCCGCCTGCTCACGCTGGCGGGCACCGGCGGCATCGGCAAGACGCTGCTGGCGCTGGCCATGGCGCACCGCACGGCGGCGGCGTCCACGGGCGGCGTGGCCTGGGCCGAACTGGCGGAAGCCTGCGACGCGCCCGGCGTCGGCGCGGCGGTCGCTTGCGCGCTGGGCCTGGACGCTTCCCCCGCCCACACGCCCGCCACGCTGGCGGCCCACCTGGGCGAGCAGCCGATGCTGCTGGTGCTGGACAATTGCGAACACCTGGCGGACGCCGTGGCGCGGCTGGTGGAAGTGCTGCTGCAGCGCTGTCCGCAACTGCGGCTGCTGGTCACCAGCCGCCAGCCCTTGCTGGCCGCAGGCGAGACCGTGTGGCGCGTGCCGCCGCTGGCGGTGCCGGACGTGGACGTGATCGACGGCGCGCACCTGCTGCAATACAGTGCGCTGCAGTTGTTCGTGGCCCGCGTGCGGGCGGCGGACAGCAGCTTCCATCCGTCGCCGCGCATGGCGGTGCAGATTGCGGCCATCTGCCGCAGGCTGGAAGGGCTGCCGTTGGCGATAGAGCTGGCGGCGGCCTGCGTGCCGGCGCTGGGGGTGGAGCAGACCGCAGCCGGTCTGGACGACATGCTGCGGCTGCTGCGCCGTGGCCGCCGCAACGCGCCGCTGCGGCACCAGTCGATGCGCGCGGCGCTGGACTGGAGCTACGCGCTGCTGGCCGAGCCGATGCGCTGCGCCTTGCAGCATCTGGCGGCGCTGCCGGACGGGTTTACGATAGAGGCGGCGGTCACGGCGCTGGCGCCGCAGGGTTTTTCCCTGTACGAGGCGATCGATGCGCTGGCGGGGCTGGTGAGCCATTCGCTGGCGCTGGTGGACCACAGCGGGCCGCGCGCGCGCTACCGCTTGTCCACCACCACGCGCGCATATGCGATGGAATTGCGCATGGTCGAGCAATGACGTCAGTACGGCGGAATGCGCTCGTGATGGCCGGTTCCAATGCTGCTGATTTGAGGGATGTTACATTTGGAGATATTTTTTTAGCATTAAAGTGATAACCTATTTTTAAGACCATCCTGGCTGGGATTTTGATCTTAGGTCTGGCGACTGAGGTCAAAGGAAGCGAAAGTTCCGGATTATTTTAAGAATAGGAGAACTACATGCATTCGATTCTGGCAAAGCGGATCGTCGTAATTTCTTTCGTGGCCGCGTCTTTAGCGGGATGTGCAGGGGTAAATTTCTACTCCGACCCCGCTCTTAGTGTGAAGACGGGGATTCCGATCTATGGCACCAAACCGTACGTCCTGGTATCTCGGACCGGAAGCAAAGACAAGCCTGTTGACGTGTCGATTGTCTATTTGCCGGACAACCAACGCATCATATACGCCGACCCCCGGTCCGGCCTGGGGTCTGCCAAACTTACCCTTGCCTTGGCAAATGGCCAGCTAACCTCCTTTGGTCAAGAGACCGATCCTAAATTTGCAGAACTGCTAGCGTCGGTGGGCGGTTTGATGACCGCGCACGCGGGTGCGCTTAAGACCCGCGCTGAAGCAGACAGCGTTCGCGCCGGAATTGCCCAGTCGGGCAAATCACCTATCGAGATCGGGAAAGGTGTAGCCGTTGTTGCTGATGATATGAAGGCTCAACTGGCGAAGCAGGATTCGCTGTTGAATGCGTTAACAGCCCAGGATCGTAAGAAAGTGGATAGTGCCCAATCCGCGCTTGCGCAGGCTGCCGCAAATCTTCAGGACCCGGCGAAGCTTCCCTTGGCAGACCAGAACTTAGCAATCGTCAAAGCGCAGGCGGCGGTACTCGCAAAGATGGCGATACCCGAATCAGGTGCGACAAAGATGGCGGCTGCAGTGCAACTGGTTCATCAATGGGCGGATCAGCTTCAGAAACACTTCGCAGATTCTCAACCCGAGAAACCCGACCTTCCGGACTATGAGCTTTACGAAATTGTCCAGGATGGCGCCAAAACCACCTTAAAGCGGCTAGAGACAAAATGAAAGAGGCCGGCCCGCGCAAGGAAACGACCAGGCAACTTGCAGAAGAACTGCAGCGTGATCGGTTCCATATCGACAGCAGTGTCTCGGACAGACGGAATGTTCTTGGATCGATGATTGGGGTCAAAATGCGCCGTGGGGAGCCCGAGGGACAACTTGGCATTACAGTCCTGGTGCGCGAGAAGATTCCGCTAAAGGAGCTTGAGCCTAAGGATCGAATTCCAAAGACAATCAAAGCCGGGAAAAAGGTGTGGAAAAGCGATGTTCTGGTATGGCCAAAGATGGTTGAGCAGAATGCGTCGAGGCCCTTCATCATTTTCGATGGTGCGACTCAGGGAACAATGACCTGCTTTGGCGTGAATGGGGACAAGTATTTTGGGATCTCCTGCGCGCACTGTCTGAAGGGAACTGACGGGAATGCAGCAACGCCGTCGGAAATCTGGGTATATGCAGCGCCTCTTCGGAAGTTCACAAATGCAGGTATGAGTGCCTATGCCGTCTTTTCACCCGGTTTCCGAATTAAAGGGAGCGCTGGATATGTCGATTGCGGCCTGTTTGACTTGCATGATTCATCTCTTATTTCGCGCGCCAGGGCCAGCAAACCGCTCAGCGTGGTCTCCGATCTCCGCACCTTGCTGAACACACGCGTTGTCGGTGTCAGCGCGCTCGACGCGCCAGGCTCAAGTACGCAGGCACGAACCGCTACCATAGTGGGAATCGATGCCAGCGCGCTTGGCGAACATTGCGACTTGATACTCAAAGTTGACGCTCCTGGTACTTTTTTTGGCGACAGCGGACTGCTTTGGTTAACACCCAACGGGCGTGCCGTCGGGATTCATGCACGTGGAGAATTGATGCCGTCTTCCACGGGAAGTCCGCTTACATCAGCAATGAGCGCAGCAAGAGCTGCAGCTGTGCTGGGTGTTCGCATGACTGTGGGCTGACTACCGGCCAAGGTAGTGCTTGAGTCCCGGGAGCGGTCACTGGCGCTAGTACTTGTTCCAATTGTTGCGCCGGTGCTCCGACGCTTCCTTCAGCAAATGACTGGCGCGCAGCGCGTCGTCGTTCTGCACCGCCAGCGCCAGGTCCTGCAGCGCCGGCGGGTACTCGTGCTCGGCGGCGTCTTCCAGCAGCTGGAATCCCCTGGCTTCGTCGCGCTCCACGCCCACGCCGTAGCGGTAGGCGTTAGACAGCAAAAACATGGCATGCGCGTTGCCCAGCTCACTGGCCAGGGCCAGCCACTTGGCCGACTCCGCCGCGTCCTTGCGCACGCCGTCGCCGTTGGCGGCCAGCTGGCCCAGGGTCAGCGCGGCCTTGGCGTGGCGCGCCTCGGCCGCTTGCCGGTACCAAGGCCAGGCTTGCTCGGGCGCGCCAGGCTGCGCAGCCTGTCCGCCCTGGGCCGGCAAGCCGGCGCGCAGCAGTTCGCCCAGCTGGAACGCCGCTTCGGCGTCGCCTGCGCGCGCCGCGTGTTCCAGCAGCTGCCTCGCCGCCCCCTGGCGCTCCGGCTGCTTGCGGTACAGCGTGCCCAGTTCGCGCTCGGCCACCGGCAAGCCTTGCCGCGCCCAGCGCTGCAGCTGCTGGCGCGCTTCGGGATTGCCGGTCTGCGCCGCCGCCATGGCGGCCGCCTCGATCTGCGCGGCCGAAGGCGCCTCCGCCGACGCGGGCGCGTGCGTGCTCCACACCAGCACCGCGCCCGCCAGTATCACCGATGCACCCGCCAGCAGATGTGCGCTTTTCATCTGATTTTGCTCCGAGAAACCTCGTCCTTCAGGACGGGGATTGAAAGAAGCCGCCGGACTCGCGTGATGAGTACGGAACCAAATTGGGTTCCGCAGGTCAAACTAGTATGAAACTGGTCTATCGTTATCGAGTGAAGTCTCTGGCGGGCTTGCTGAACCAGCAGGCGCGGGCAGTCAACTTCGTGTGGAACTACTGCAACGACAGGCAGAAGGATGCTTTGCGCTTTAGTCGGCCCTGGCATAGCGGTTTTGATCTGATCAAGTTGACCACCGGCTGCAGCAAGGAACTGAAACTGCACTCGGGCACGGTGAATGATGTGTGCCAGCAGTATGCAAAATCGCGCAGCCAGTCTCGCCGCGCCTATCTGCGCTATCGTGGCAGGAAGTCTTTGGGCTGGGTGCCGCTCAAAGGGCGCGAACTGAAGCGGGAGGGCAACGCTTTCCGTTTTGCAGGCAATACCTTTCGCGTGTTTTACTCGCGGCCATTGCCGGAAGGGAAAATCCTTGACGGTACCAATTTTTCGCGCGACCGGCTTGGCAATTGGTTTCTGAACATCGTGCTCGAGGTGGCGGAGCCGCCCGCCCGGATGCCAGTACGCGGCGTCGGCATCGACTTGGGCTTGACAGACTTCGTGACACTGTCGGATGGCGAGAAGATCGCCGCGCCGCAGATATACCGCGAGGCCGAGGCGGCGCTGGCAGTGGCGCAGCGCGCGCGCAAAGCGCGACAGGTCAAGGCCATCCATGCCAGGATTGCCAATCGGCGCCGCGATTTTCTCCACAAGCTCTCCGCGCGAATGGTGCGCGCTTACGACTACATCGTGGTTGGCAATGTCCATGCCGCCGCCCTCGCCAAAACCAGCATGGCGAAGTCGGTGCTTGATGCAGGCTGGTCGTCCTTTCGCAATCAACTGGCGTACAAGGCTGTTAAGCATGGCGCCTGGTTCGAGGAAGTGGACGAACGTTTCACCACCCAGATCTGCTCGAGCTGCGGCGCCATGCCGGACTCGCGGCCGAAAGGTATCGCAGACCTTGGAGTGAGAGAATGGCGGTGCGGTGATTGCGGTGCTGGACATGATCGTGATCACAATGCTGCGTTAAACATTCTCCGTCGCGGACGTGCGACGCTGGCTGCAGGAATCTCCGTCCTTTAGGACGGAGAGGACGTCAAGGCCGGCATCACTTGCTCAGATCGACCGTGTACTTGGCGAAGCCGCTGGCATCCAGTCCGCCTTCGGCCGTCACGCTGGCCAGGCCGCTGGCCTTGGCCTGCGCCAGGTGGCCCGGCGCCGAGCGCAGGATCACCGGGCCGGCGGTGGCCACCTTCACAAAGCTCCAGCTGCGCGCGCTGCCGTTGGCCGCCAGGGTCACCTTGCCGCTGCTCTTGCCCAGCGCCTGCAGGTAGTTGCTCACCACGGTCTGGTTCGCGTCCGGCGACTTGATGATGGTCTTGCTGCCGTCGATGCCCGGCACCGCGCCGCCGCCGCCCGCGCGGTAGTCGTTGGTGGCCACGATGAAGTCGTCCGCGTCCGCCACCGGCTTGCCCTTGTAGGTCAGGCCCACGATGCGGCTGCCGGCCGGCTTGGTCACGTCGATCTGGTATTTCAGCTCGTTGTTCTCGGCGTAGAACACGTCGTAGTTGTAGATGGTGCCGTAGCTCGGCACCAGGTCCTGCTCCGTGGTCTTGGCCGGATCGATCTGGCCGAACTGGCGCGCCGCCGTCTCCAGCCAGGCCTTCAGGTCCGAACCCTTGATCTTCACCGCCTGCAGGTTGTTGTTGCTGTACAGGTAAAGGTCGCCCGGATTGCGCACCTGCAGGCCCACCGGCGCCGCCGCGCTGGCGCCTGGCGCCACGTCGGTAAAGTCGGATGGGCCGTTGCGGCCGGCCTTGAACGGCGCGCTGCACGAGATCACGGGGATGGCCTTGTAGCCGGCCAGCGTGGCGTCGGTGCTGGTGGCGATGAAGTTCTTCACGTAGTCGATCTGCGCCTGGTTCACCAGCTGGATGGCGCTCACATCGCCGGCCAGCGCGAAGTAGGCCGACATCTGGAAGTCCGTGCTCACGCCCAGCGGCTGCTTGGCGTAGGCGATGGTGGCGGCGTGTTCGCTGGCCACCTGCGCGGCGATGGCCGGATCGGCCTTCACGTTGGTGGTGCCGTCGGTGTACTTGAAGCCGCGCGATTCCACCGTGGTCTTGCCCGGCACAACCACCCATTTCGCGCCCTGGTACACCAGCTGCAGCTTGATGATGCCCAGGCGCCGTCCCCAGCTCTGCGCCATCACGGTGGGCACGCCGTTGACGAAGCCGTTCACGCCGTCCACACTGGCGCTGGCGGGCAAGGTGGCGAAGGACGGGTCCAGCGCGGCCGCGCCGGTCTCTTTCCCTTTCGGGAAGATCAGGTGCGAGTGGCCTATCATCAGCGCGTCGATGTCCATGCCGGGCGTGGTCAGGTGGTAGCTGGCGTTCTCCATTTTCGGGCTGTAGGCGCTGGTGTCGATGCCGCCGTGCGACAGCGCCACCACCAGGTTGGCGCCCTTGGCGCGCAGCTCGGGCACGTATTTGCGCGCCGCTTCCACCGCGCCGCTCACGGCCACCTTGCCGGCCAGGTTCTTCTGGTCCCACTCCAGGATCTGCGGCGGCACAAAGCTCATCACGCCGATATTCAGCTTGACGCTGACCGGCTTGCCGTCCGGGCCGGTGCCGGCGAACTCGCGCGCCAGCAGGGTGTAGGGCGAGAAGATGGGCTTGTCGCCGGCCACGGCGGTCACGTTGGTGAGCACCAGCGGGAAGGCGGGGGCACCGCAGTTGCCGGCCGGCTTGCTCACGCCGGGGATGCCGAAGTCGGTGTTGGTCACCTGGCTCAGGTAGGGCAGGCCGTAGTTGAACTCGTGGTTGCCCATGCCGCCGGCGTCGAACTTCATGCTGTTCATGGCTTTGTGGATGGCCAGCGTGGCGCTGCACGGCACCGGCGCGGTCACCGCCTGCAGGTCGCCCAGCAGTGTGCCCTGGATGGTGTCGCCGTTGTCGAGCAGGATATTGTTGGGGAACTCGGCGCGCGCGGCCTGCACCAGGGTGGAGGTGCGCTCCACGCCCAGCGTGGCGTCTTCCGCCAGCGAGTAATAGTTGTAGCTCATGACGTTGGCGTGCAGGTCGGTCGTTTCCAGCAGGGCCAGGGTGACCGTGGTGCCTTCGGCGTAGGGCGCCGGCGCCGGCGCGGGCGGCGCGGCGTCGTTGGAGCAGCCTGCCAGGCCGGCTGCGGTCATCGCGGTTAAGGAGGCGATGGCGGCCGCCAGGATCTTATTGTTGGTCATTGCAATGCTTCCGTCGGTTAATAATAACGGCAAGACTTTACATTGCTTGAATGACAAGCGCGTGACAGCGGGTTGCTATCGTGTGCAGGGCGCCAGCGCAAGCTGGTGGCGGGCGGCGCTGGCGCGCCATGGCGCGTCGCAGGGCAGGGCGGCCAGCGCGGCGTTCAGGCGCAGCAGCAGCGCCTTGCGGTGCGGACCGACGAGCAGGCGCCGCGCAAACGGCGGCGCGCCCGGTCCGGGATGGCCCTCAGCTTGCCGGCCAGCATCAGGGGCTGGCGCGGCACGTGGCGGGAAGGGGGGCGACAAATAAGTGTTGTACGCATCCAACTGCTGTTCGGCGCCCCGCGCCGGGGGGGGGGGCATGGCGAGCAGCACGGCCAGTATGGCCGGTATGGCCAGCGGCTTGGGCGTTTTCCGCACGGGCGTCCTTATCCATGGGCTGATTGGGTCCAGTATAGTGCGGCGGTATGGTAAGGTCTCGGCGCGCACACGCTCGCAACGATACCAAAAACGATATCGGAAACGGTTAAAAATTGATTGGATTGAATTCGCACTGCCGTCATAAGATGGCTTCCGAACTGGCAGGATTGGTGAGTTGAACAACCTGCCTACATAATTAAAACAGACGGAGACCTTTATGGAACGGACCACCGGCCCAATCGCGGCCAAAACTTCTACTTTTATCTTGAAAGCTTCTGTCGGTTCGCTGCTCGCGGCGGGCTTGCTGAGCAGCGCCTCCGTCTGGGCGCAACAGGCGCAAGCCGCCGCCGATGCGGCCGGACCGGTCGTGACCGTGACCGGCGTGCGCAAGGCAGCGCAGAGCGCGCAAACCATCAAGCGCAACGCCGATGAGGTGATCGATTCCATCGTCGCCGAAGAAGCCGGCAAGTTCCCGGACAAGAACGTGGCCGAAGTGCTGGGCCGCGTGTCCGGCGTGCAGATCCGCCGCGAGTCGGGCGAAGCCAGCTCCGTCATCGTGCGCGGCCTGCCCGGCCTGGTGACCCTGCTGAACGGCCGCGAGATCTACACCTCGAACGGCCGCAGCCTGTTCCTGGCCGACATTCCAACCACCATGCTGCAGCGCGTGGACGTCTACAAGACCCAGAGCGCGGACATGGTCGAAGGCGGCACCGCCGGCGTGATCGACGTGCGCACCTCGCGTCCGTTCGACTTCAAGGGCTTCACCGCCAACCTGGCCGGCCGCGTGGAAAACCGCGACAAGGCCAAGACCAACGACCCGCAAGCGTCGGGCATGGTCTCGAACCGCTGGAAGACCGACTTCGGCGACGTGGGCGCGCTGCTCGGCCTGTCTTATCAGAAGGGCAACTACCACGACGAAGTGACCTGGAGCGCGCCGCCGGCCAAGCTGGTGCCGGGCGACCCGGAAGCCACCGGTCCGATCGACCTGGGCCATGTGAACGCGCTGGGCAAGCGGGTCCGCCTGTCGGCCAACTGGGCCCTGCAATGGCGTCCGTCGCGCGCGCTGGAACTGTACGCCGAAGGCTGGTCCACCCGCATCGACCACGACATGGAGCGCCAGTTCTTCCTGGGCGGCGTGGGCTGGAACCCGAACTCGACCTACACCTTCTTCCCCGGCACCAAGCAGGTGGCGACGGTTAGCTCCAGCAATCCGAACGGCCTGTTCGCGCTCAGCTCCAACCAGGCCCCGCAGGATGACTCGGAAAGCCACCAGGGCGCCATCGGCGCGCGCTGGGACGTGACCCCGGATCTGCGCGTGACCACCGAATTCTCCCGCGTCAACAGCCGCTGGAAGCAGGAATTCCCGATCCTGGAAATGACCGCCAGCCCGACCAGGATCGAAGGCAGCACTTATGTCAACGGCGGCGCCTACTTCAACTATCCGGGTTACGACATGACCAACCCGGCCAACTACAAGCTGGGCGCCTTCATCGACAACTGGCAGGCCTCGGGCGGCCAGTCGAACGACTGGCGCGCGGACGCCGTCTACAACAACGGCGACGAGAGCTTCTTCCGCGAATTCAGCGCCGGCGTGCGCCTGGCCCAGCGCAAGGCGTCGTACCAGCATGAAAGCATGAACTTCCTGCCGGCGCCGGCCAACGCGCCAGCCGTGACCTCGCTGCCGGGCATGCTGTGCCCATCGATGAACCTGGCCAACGACTACGGCATGAACCAGTGGCTGGTGGCTTGCGCCGGTTACCAGCACGCCAACATCGACGCGATCCGCAAGCTGTACGGCCGCGACGGCCGCACCGCGCCTGATCCGTACTCGCTGTACCGCAACGGTGAAGACACCACCGCCTTCTACGGCAAGACGCGCTTCGGCTTCGACGCCTTCGGCATCCAGTTCGACGGTACCGCCGGCGTGCGCGTGGTGCGCACCGAGCTGGACGTGAACGGTTTCAGCAACATCAACGGCAACCCGGTGGCGGTCAACCGCGACGTGTCCACCACCGACGTGCTGCCCAACATGACCCTGAAAGCCACGCTGCGCAAGGACCTGATCGCCCGCCTGACCGCCGGCAAAGCGGTCCAGCGTCCGAACTTCGGCGACTTCAACCCGGGCGTCTCGCTGGGCGCCACGCCGAACTCGGAAGGCATCTATGACGGCAGCGGCGGCAACCCGGACCTGAAGCCCATCACCGGCAAGAACGTGGACGCGGCGCTGGAATGGTACTTCGCCCCGACCGGCAGCGTGACCGCCACCGTCTTCAAGCACAAGTTCGAAGACTACGTGATCCGCCGCCTGAGCCTGGAACAGATCGACGGCAAGACCTACCGCATGGACCGTCCGCGCAACGTGAACGATGGCCAGCTGGAAGGCATCGAACTGGGCTACCGCCAGTTCTACGACTTCCTGCCCGGCTGGCTGAGCGGATTCGGCCTGGAAGCGAACTACACCTACATGAAGGGCCACCTGATGGAGGATGGCAAGAAGAATCCTTTCCAGGGCATGTCGAAGAACGCCTACAATATCGTCGGCCTGTATGAGCGCGGTCCATGGTCGGCCCGCGTGGCCTACAACTGGCGCAGCCGCTTCGTCGACACGTACAACTACCGCGCCCTGGGCCTGGACCTGATCGTCAAGCCGATCAAGACCGCCGATGCGTCGCTGTCGTACAAGATCAACGACAACATGGGCGTGACGCTGGACGTGGAGAACTTGCTGGACCGTACCTACAACGACTACCACGGCATCGAGACCAACCCGCGCGACGTGCGCCGCTACGACCGCACCATCGGCCTGTCGCTGCGCTGGAAGATGTAATTCGCGTTACTGTAGGGCGGGTTAGCGGGGCAATGCCCGCTAACCGCCGGAGCCGCCGCGCCGCAAAGCCCGGCGGCTTTTGTAGTTTTTGATTCGCACCTGTATCGGAACAATTATGCATACCCAAAAGCTAAGCACGCTGGAAAAAATCGGCTTCGGCGCCGGCGACATGGCGCTGAACGTGGTGATCTCCTCGATGATGCTGATCATCACCTTCTTCTACACCGACATCTACGGCCTGCACACGGCCGACCTGGCGATGCTGTTCCTGGTGGTGAAATTCGTCGGCGCCGCCGCCGACCTGGTGATGGGCCAGATCACCGACCGTTTCACCAGCCGCTGGGGGCGCTACCGCCCGTACTTCCTGCTGCTGGCCGTCCCTTACGGCATCAGCGTGTTCTTCGTGTTCTCCACCCCGGACTGGGGCTACGACGCCAAGCTGCTGTGGGCCTATTCCACCTACATCCTGATGACCATCATGACGGCGGGCGTCGGCATCCCCTACATCTCGCTGCCGAGCAGCCTGACCAGCGACCCGCAGGAGCGCCTGTCGGCCAACGGCTACCGCCTGTTCTTCGCCAAGATCGCCGGCTTCCTGGTCACCATCGTGGTGCCGGTGCTGGCCGAGCGCTGGGGCAGCGGCAATCCGGCCGCCGGCTACCAGGCCGCCATGGCCGTCATGGCCGCCATGGGCGTGGCGCTGTTCCTGTTCTGCTTCTTCACCACCACCGAGCGCGTGACCCACGTGGTCGAGCGCCAGTCGCTGTGGCTGCAGCTCAAGCTGTTGCTGCGCAATGACCAGTGGCTGATCCTGTGCGGCGTCTGTGTTACCGGTACCATCGGCTACGTGCTGCGCGGTTCGGTGGCCATCTACTACGCCAAGTACTACCTGGGCGGCGACACCGCCGTGGTGTCCACCTTCATGTCCATCGGCGTGGGCGCGGCCATCCTGTCGATGATCGCCTCCACCTGGATCACGAAGTTCTACTGCAAGGTCAAGCTGTTCCGCTACAGCCAGATCGGCGTGGCCATCATCAGCGTGCTGATCTACGCGCTGGTGAAGCCGGGCGACATCATGCTGGCCTTCGTGCTGTACTTCCTGCTGTCCTTCGTGGTGGACCTGCACGCGCCGGTGTTCTGGTCGGCCATCGCCGAGACCATCGACTACGGCCAGGTGAAAACCGGCAAGCGCGTCTCCGGCTTCGCCTTCGGCGGCATTTCCGTGTGCCAGAAGGCGGGCATGGGCGTGGCCGGCGTGCTGGTGGGCGTGCTGCTGACCTACTTCAACTACCAGCCCAACCAGGAGCAGACCCCGTTCGCGCTCACCGGCATCGCGCTGATGCTGTCCATAATTCCCGGCTTCTTCCACTTCCTGATGGGCCTGCTGATGTTCAAATACCGCATCAGCGACAAGTACTACACGGAAGTGAAAGCCGAAATGAAAACGCAAGGCTATGTAGCTAGCTGACCCTTGCAGGCCGACCCTTGCAAGCTAATTTTTAGAAAACGGAGAACCACGTGGCTGAAACCCTCAAGCCCCTGATCGAGCAACGCGCCGATCCCTACATCTACAAGCACACCGACGGCTACTACTACTTCACCGCCTCGGTGCCGCAGTACGACCGCATCGAGCTGCGCCGCGCGCGCACCATCGCCGGCCTGGCCGACGCCGAGAAGGTCGACGCCTGGTTCAAGCCCGAAACCGGCCCGTACAGCGAACTGGTCTGGGCGCCCGAGCTGCACTACAACCAGGGCGCCTGGTACGTTTATTTCGCCGCCGCGCCCAGCCGCGAGATCAAGCACAAGCTGTTCCAGCACCGCATGTACGCCATCCGCAACCAGAACGCCAACCCGCTGGAAGGCGAGTGGGAGTTCATGGGCCGGATCGACACCGGCATCGACACCTTCTGCCTGGACGCCACCACCTTCACCCACAAGGGCCAGCTGTACTACCTGTGGGCGCAGAAGGACGTGGCCATCGAAGGCAACTCCAACCTCTACATCGCGCCGATGAAAACCCCGTGGCAACTGGGCGGTCCGCCGGTCATGCTGAGCAAGCCGGAGTTCGACTGGGAGATCCGCGGCTTCTGGGTCAACGAAGGCCCGTCCATCCTCAAGCGCAACGGCAAGATCTTCATCAGCTACTCGGCCAGCGCCACCGACGAGAACTACGCCATGGGCCTGCTGTGGGCCGATGAAAACGCCGACCTGCTGGACCCGGCCTCGTGGACCAAGTCGCAGGAGCCCGTGCTCCGCACCTGCTACGAAGGCAAGATCTACGGCCCCGGCCACAACAGCTTCACCTACGGCGACAACGACGACGTGCTGCTGGTCTACCACGCGCGCACCTACACTGAAATCGTCGGCGACCCGCTGTGGAACCCGGACCGCCACACCTTCGTCAAGGCCCTGCGCTGGGACGAGCAGGGCATGCCGGTGTTCGGCAAAGCGTCGGAGGCGTGATGGAACTGCGCATCACCGAAGCGCCGTTCGGCACCGCCACGGGGGGCGCGGCTGAGGGCGTGCCGGTCAACCTGTACACGCTGACCAACCGCAACGGCATGACCGTCAAGATCACCAACTACGGCGGCATCGTCACCGAGCTGCACGTACCGGACCGCGACGGCCGCTTGGCCGACGTCACGCACGGCTTCGACAGCGTGGCGCCGTACTGCGGCGACGTGCCGTACTTCGGCGCCCTGATCGGCCGCTACGGCAACCGCATCAAGCACGGCCGTTTCGAGCTGGACGGCCGCACCGTGCAGCTGGACGTGAACGACGGCGAAAACCACCTGCACGGCGGCGCGCAAGGCTTCCACAAGCAAGTGTGGCAAGCCACGCCCTTCGTGGCGCCCGATTCGGTCGGCCTGACCTTGGTGTACCTGAGCGCCGACGGCGAACAGGGCTACCCCGGCAACCTGCGGGTGGAAGTGGTGTATGAGCTGAACAATGCCAGCGAACTGCGGGTGCGCTACACCGCCGTGACTGACCAGGCCACGCCGGTCAACCTCACGCAGCACGCCTACTTCAACCTGGCGGGGCAGGGCGACATCCTCGGCCACGAACTCACCATCCAGGGCGACCGCTACACGCCGATCGACGGCAAATCGATCCCGCTGGGCGAGCTGGCGCCGGTGGCCGGCACCGCGTTCGACTTCCGCGCGCCGCAAGCGATCGGTTCCCGCATCGGCGACGGCGAGGCGCAGCTGGCCAACGGCAAAGGCTACGACCACAACTGGGTGCTGAACAACCAGAGCGGCGAATTGGGCCTGGCCGCCACGCTGCGCGACCCGCAGTCCGGCCGCGTGCTGGAACTGTTCACGCGCGAGCCGGGCCTGCAGTTCTACAGCGGCAATTTCCTGGACGGCACGCTGAAAGGGAAGGGCCGCAGCTACGAGTACCGCACCGGCCTGTGCCTGGAACCCCAGCACCACCCGGACTCGCCCAACCACCCCGAGTGGCCAAGCACCATCCTGCGCCCCGGCGATACCTACTTCACCGAGACCCTGTACCGCTTCTTTGCCGCTTAAAAATATACGGGGTCAGTTCCGGCATCGCGCCATTTTGGCGCGATGCCGGAACTGACCCCGTTTTTTGGAACTGACCCCGTTTTTTGCGTTTTTTGCGTGTGCTACTTGTTACTTCAGCTTGTCCAGCACCTCGTTAATGGCCTTCACCACCGCCTGCGGCTTGTCGGCCTGGATGATGTGGCCGGCGCCCGGCACCATGCGCTCGCTGCCGCGCTTCGACAGCGCCGCCACTTCCTTGTGCATCTTGCGGTTCTCGTTCTCGAACGCCTTGTTCAAGGCGCTTTGCGGCTTGCCGGGCACGGCGAACGGGCTCACGCCCCGCGTCAGCACCAGCACCGGCATGTCGCCGAAGCTGCGCCGCGCCGCGCGCAACTGGTCGCCGCCCTTGTCGAAGTTGAAGTCCTCCGACGTCGCCGCGCGCCATTGTTTGGCGGACGACATCACGCCCAGGTAAGCCTTCGCCAGCTCCGGCCCGAAGTGCGCCGGCACCTCGCCGATGCACTGCTTCAGTTCATCCGGCTTGAAGCCTTGCTCCGCTTGCGCCGCGCACGCCTTCTCCATCTCGTTCTGCTGCTCGTATATCTGTTTCAGTTTGCCTTGCGTTATCTTGTCCAGGCGCCTGGTCTCGTCCTCATGCTGCGGCTCCACCAGCACCAGGCCCTTCACTTCGGCCGGATAGCGGTACGCATACAGCTGCACGTTCGCGCCGCCATACGACGTCCCGACCATCACGTAAGGCGGCGCGATGCCAGCCTTGCCCAGCAGCGCATGCAGATCCTCCACCGCGTTGCCCGATATGCCTTCGCGCGGCGACGGGTCGCTGAACCCCAGCCCTGCGCGGTCGTACACGCAGGCGCGCGTGCGCCTGGCGATCTCAGGCTGCACGCCGACCCAGCTCCAGCCGGCATCGGTGGACGGTGAGTCGAACACCACGGTGAGCGGCCCGCTGCCGCTGCAATGCAGGTTCAGCTTGCGTCCGCCGATGTCGATCATCTGCTGTGGTTTGGAGAAGGCGAGTTGCTGCTCGGGCGAGGCGGCTGCGTTGGCGGGGCTGGCCGCGAATGCGGCGCAGAGCATGGCGAGATTTTTGACGGTCATGTCTTTCAAGGCATGTTGGTGAAAAACTAATTCTGGCACAGTATAATCGGGCAAGGTGGAATAACTTCACTAGGGAGGGCAGCACATGCTTATCAATGCTACGGTGGACAGTTCGCCGTCACAGCACATGGTCTCGGTGGAGACTGCAGGCAAGCGGCAGGCGCTGGCCATACCCGCCAAACCCTCCGGCCAGGGCTCTGCCGTGAACGGCGGCGAGTTCCTGATGCTGGCGCTGGCCACCTGCTACTGCAATGACCTGTACCGCGAGGCGCAGCGCCTGGGCATTGCGATCGACGGCGCGCAAGTGGAAGCCAGCGCCGAGTTCGCAGGCATAGGCCTGGCCGCCAGCGACATCCGCTACCGCGCCGCGATCCGCTCGTCCGCTCCGCCCGAAGACATCGCCCGCCTGCTGCGCGAAACCGACGCCGTGGCCGAAGTCCACAACACCATCCGCACCGGCGTGCCGGTCACGTTAATCTAACGGGCAAGTTTCATTGTAAAATTGCAAGAAACCAATTTTACCTTCGCTTTGAAAACCGTTCCCGCCGATCCCGCCGCGAAGATTTCGCCGCATGCACCCTCCATCCGCTCGCGGCTGGTATTGCTGGTGCTAGCCTGCATCGTTCCCGCCTCGCTGATGGCGGTGGGGCTGATTTACTACGACTACCAGCAGAGCCGCGAGGGTTTCGTCCATAGCGCGATGGCCACGGCGCGCGCCAACGCCATGGAGATCGACAAGGAACTGGCCGTGGTGGAGTCGGCGCTGATTGCTCTGGCCACCTCGCCCAGCTTCACCCCCGACAACCTGAAGGCCTTCGACGCGCAGGCGCGCAGGCTGGGGGCGCAGCAGAATATCTTCAACATCGTGCTGGAGGACGCGGGCGGCCAGCAGCTGATGAACACTTTCCTGACTTACGGCCAGCCGCTGCCGCGCGACCCGAACGACCCGATGCTCAAGAACATCATCGAACGGGACACGACGAGCATCTCCAGCCTGTTTATCGGTCCGGTCTCGAACCGCCATCTCGTGTCGGTCGGCATACCGGTGCGCGACAGCGCCGGGAAGCGCTACGCGCTGACCGCAACCATCGCGGCGGAGCGGTTTGCCGCAGTGCTGCACCAGCAAAGCTACCCGGCGCACTGGATTAGCAGCGTGCTCGACAGGAAGGGACTGATCGTCGCGCGCTCGCGGGACATGAAGCGTTTCATGGGCGCCAAGGCGGTTCCCGAGGTTTCGCAGCGCCTGCACAAGCAGGCCGAAGGGGCTTTCGAAACCGAGTCGCTGGATGGCGTGCCGATCCTTGCCGTGATGTCGCAAGCGAGCAAATCGGAATGGACGGTGGCGATAGGCATTCCGCTCGACAAGCTCAGTGCCGAGATGAACCGCAAGCTGTGGTCGCTGGTGCTGGCCACGGTGGTCCTGCTGGGCAGCAGCTTGCTGTTCGCCTGGCGGATCGGCAGCAGCATCCGCCGTTCGCTGCGCCAGCTGATTTCGCCCGCGCTGGCGCTGGGCGCCGGCGAGCGCGTGGAGCCGGCCAGCTATGGCCTGCGCGAAGCGGACGAGGTGGCGGCCGCGATGGTGAAAGCGTCCACCATGCTGCGCGAGGCCAAGCACCAGGCCACGCACGACGTCCTGACCGGCATCGCCAACCGCGCCATGTTCACCGATTTCCTCGAGCGGCAGCTTGCCATCGCCACCCGCAGCCAGGCGCAGTTATCGGTGCTCTACCTGGATCTGGACAACTTCAAGACCATCAACGACACCTACGGCCACGCGGTCGGCGACGAGCTGCTGATCAGCGCGACGGCGCGCCTGACCTCGCAGCTGAGAAAGGCCGACATGGCCGCGCGCCTGGGCGGCGACGAGTTCGCCGTCGTGCTGTGCGACGCGGGCGCGGCGGAGACGGCCAACGTGGCCGATAAGCTGGTCAGGCTGATGGCCGACCCCTACCGGCTGAATGGCCTGGAACTGCAGGCCGCGGCCAGCATCGGCGTTGCCGTGTTCCCCCAGTCCGGCGCGACGGTGGAGAGCCTGCTGGCGGTGGCGGACGAGGCCATGTATGCGGCCAAGGCGGCGCGCAGGAAGCTGCGCAGCGCCGGTCCGGCAGAGGCCCCGCAACGTGGCGACATAGGTTAGTATCCACAACCTATTCGACAACATTTCTCAGGAACCCCATGGCAGTTTCCAGCACACCCGAACCCGTCACCACCGCATTGATCACGTCGGACCCGGTCGTCCTGGGCATCCTGGTCGTCATTCTGGGGCTGGTCCTGGCCAGCGAGCGGTCGCCCCATCCTTTCTGGCGCCGCTTTTACTCGGTGGTGCCGGCGCTGCTGCTGTGCTATTTCATCCCCGGCCTGCTGAATACCTTCGGGATCATTAACGGCGAATCGTCGCGCCTGTACCCGATGGCCCGCGACTACCTGCTGCCGATGGCGCTGGTGCTGCTGACGCTGGCGTGCGACTTGGGCGCCATTATCCGGCTCGGCCCCAAGGCCATCATCCTGTTCCTCACCGGCACCACCGGCGTGATACTGGGCGCGCCGTTCGCGCTGGCCATCATGGGCTTTTTCGACCCGTCGCTGCTCAATCCAGAGGGCCCGAACGCCATCTGGCGCGGCATGACGACCACCGCCGGCTCCTGGATCGGCGGCGGCGCCAACCAGGCGGCCATGAAGGAAGTCTATGCCGTCGGCGCCGACGTGTTCGGCAAATTCGTGGCGGTGGACGTCATCTGCGCCAATATCTGGATGGCCTTCCTGCTGTTCCTGGCCGGCCGCAGCGCGCGCCTGGACGCCTGGCGCGGCGCCGACACGCGCGCGCTGGACGACTTGCGCGTGCGGGTGGAGCAGGTGCAGCTCGACAGCGCCCGCATCGCCGGTTCCTACGACTTGCAGCTGATCCTGGCGTACGGCCTCGGCGCCACCGGACTGGCGCACTGGATGACCGGCTACATCGTGCCGTTCATCAAGGAGAACGCACCGTACCTTGAGCGTTACAGCCTGACGGCGAACTTCTTCTGGGTGACGGTGCTGGCCACGACGTTCGGCCTGATCCTGTCGTTCACGCGCGCCAAGAAGCTGGAGGGGGCGGGCGCTTCCAAGATCGGCTCGGTGGCGATCTACATCCTGGTGGCCACCATCGGCATGCAGATGAACCTGGGCGCGATATTCTCGGATCCGGAGCTGTTCGCGCTGGGCCTGATCTGGATCAGTTTCCACGGCGCGCTGATGCTGGGCATGGCGTGGCTGATCAAGGCGCCGGTGTTTTACATGGCGGTGGGCAGCCAGGCCAATATCGGCGGCGCCGCCAGCGCACCGGTGGTCGCCAGCGCCTTCCACCCGGCGCTGGCGCCGGTGGGCGTGCTGCTGGCGGTGCTCGGCTACGCGCTGGGCACCTACGGCGGCTGGATCGCCGGCCAGCTGCTGCGCATGCTGACGGGCGCGTAATGCTTGATCAGCCGCGCTTCTGACAAGCAACGGCGGGACGTTAGCGCGCCCCGTAACCCTCATCGATTTCGTTGCGCAGCGGCCTGCCAGGCCTGTTCGCCTGCCTACCAGGGAAAATCTTCCCGATACCGCGAGAGGAATTTCCATTCCGGGTCCGGAGACGCTTCGATCGAGATGTCATGCTCGGGGTAGCGCTGCTTCAGTTCAAGCAGCCGGTTTTCGGCCGGCGCGGAGGAAATCGCAAATCCGTAGTAAGTCCGCTTCCCGGCAAAGGTCTCGATCAGCACCGCGATGCCTTCGTCGCGCTGCTCGAACAGGTCGATGGCGTCCTGGTCGAAGCTGGCCAGGGACTGGTTGTAGCTGGCCTCGGGCAGGCCGTCCTCGCGCACCTTGGCCAGCTTGTGTGTGAGGCGGACAAGTTGCGGGAAGCGGGCGCGGTTCTTGTCGGAATCCGCAGCGGGCCGCACGCGCAGGGCCAGCGGGAAGCCTTCATAGGTAAATCTGGCGCCCAGCCAGTTGCCGCTTGCGGAGGGAGTCCATGCGCCGGTCTGCGAGGGCGGCGGCTGCATCGCGCCCCATGAATCGCAAGCGCCGCCATACGGCGCCGCCAACTGCGAGACGGAGCTTTGCACGGACATCACTAGTTCGTATGTGAGCAAGCCATGCACCAGGAAAATCACGTAGCCGTTGCCATCTTCATCCGGCTCGTGAAGCTGGATGCGCGGGTGGCGCGCATGCAGAGCGCTCAGGAAGGCTTCCGGCGGCGGCCAGCTCTCGAAATCCACGATGAACTCGACATCCACTTCCTTGCTGAAGTCGAATCCGCTTTCCTGCATGCGGCGGAACACGTCGCCGTCCACGTCGTCTGGCCATTCAGCTGGAAGATACTTCATATCGATCCTTTGCGTGGTGAACTGCGGTGCGCGCCATGCCAGCCAGGCCGGCAAGAATCAGCAGGGCGGCGATCATCTCGGCCTGGGTGGCATGGATACCGCCGAAGTCGAGCACGGGGTTGATGCGGATTTGTTCGATCAGCAGGCGCTCGGCGCCCGCCAGCAGCATATACATGGAGAACAGCCAGCCCGGGGCGCGTGCTCGCTTGCGCAGCGCCCACAGCACCGCGAAGCAGGCGAAGGCCATCAGCGCTTCATACATCGGCGTGGGGTAGACGCCCGGCGCGGCGATCACGGCGCCGACCACGTTGTTGTCGTAGGTTTGCGCCCAGGTCCACAGCGGGAGCCAGTCCGGCTTCAGCGCCAGGTTTGCGGCGCTGCCCCAGTCGCCGTCGCCGGACACCTGGCAGCCGATGCGGCCGATGGCGTAGCCCAGCATCATGGCCGGCGCGGCCGCGTCCAGCGTGGGCAGCAGCGGCAGCCGGTGGCGCCGCACGAACAGCACGCCGGCCAGGGTGCCCAGTATCAGGCCGCCGAAGATGCTCAGGCCGGAAGTGGAGAAGATCATCGCCTGCGGCGCGGCGCGGAATTCGTCCAGGTTCTCGAGGATGTGGAACAGGCGGGCGCCGGCAATGCCGGCCGCCATGACGACCAGCGTGAGGTTGGGCACGATCTCGTGCGGCGCCAGGCCGGATGCGGTGGACAGCCGGCCCGCCGCGTGCAGCCGCTTGAGCTCCAGCGTCAGCGCATGGGAGCCGGCCAGCATGGCGGTGGCGACGAACAGGCCGAACATCGGCAGCGGCAAGGGCAGGGCGAGGCCGGTCAGCGCGTGGACCACGTCGCTCAGGTAGGGATAGGACATGGGGCTTGTTCCCTGAATCAGGCGTGGTACAAGTGGGCGGCCAGCAAGCCGGCCATGGACAGCACCAGCGCGATGGCCATGTAGGCGCTGTTCATCATGAACCTGCCCTCCCAGCTGCCTTCGCGCTTCAGGCGGGAATAGTAGGACCAGCCGCTGCCGGGTTCGTAGTTGTTCTTCCTGCGGTGCCGGTAGTCGATGATCTGGCAGGGGATGCCGACCGCGACGACGAAGATCACGAAGATGACTTTCAATATCAGCATCCGGTTCCTTTAGCCGATGGTTTCGTATTTCATGGCCGCTATCCTAGCAGCAGAACGGAGCACAGGCTGGCATTATAAGCCGCGTGCAGCAGCATGCTGTGCAGCAGGCCGTGGCGTATGCGCAGGTAACTGAACACCAGCCCGCAGAACAGCTGCGGCAGCAGCATCAGCGGCATCAGGAAGGCGGCCTGGGGCGAGTAATCGAAATTGCCGACGTGGATGATGGCGAAAGCGGCGGCATAGGTCCACACCACCAGCGGGTAGCGCCGCAGAAAGGCGCGCCCGCGCCGCATGACCAGGCCGGGGCGTGCCAGGCGGCGCCGGTACAGCCAGTCCAGCAGCGCGATCAGCACGAAGGCCGCCGTCACCGCCAGCGCGAGCGTGACGGTGCCGGCGCGCGCGATAACGAACAGCGCCGGGCCGATGAACAGGGTGTAGCGGGCGCTGCGCAGCCCGGCCCGGAACGCCAGTTCCTCCACCACCGGGGCGATGAACACCGCCATCAGCATGAACTTGGTGTCCGTGTTGAGCGTGTACTTGATGGAGGGGGCAAACTGCTCGAAGCCGAGTTCCAGCGGAATCTGCAGCATCGCCACGGCCAGGCACAGGCCCCACAGCAGCAGAAAGCGGCTCAGCCACTTCCTCTCGCCGGGCAGCGTGCGGCGCGGCCGGCGCACGAAATCGGCGAACATCCCGATCTCGTGCTTGATCTCGTTCCAGTTCCGCTGCGACTCGGTCGGCGGTTTGGACACGGCGCCGTTCACGCCTGTTGACACACATCCACCCATTGGCCGTCCGTCACGGCGGCGATCTGCTCGGGGCTGATGCGCACCGCGCTGTGCACGGCGCCGGCGGCCGGCAGCACCTCGTCGTACTTGCGCAGCGAGGAATCGAGGTAGACCGGCAGCGGCTCGGCGAGGCCGAAGGGGCACACGCCGCCCACCGGGTGGCCGGTCATGCGCACCACGTCGTCGGCGTCCATCATGCGGCCCTTGCCGAAGGCGTCCTTGAACTTGCGGTTGTCGATGCGGGCGTCGCCGCTGGCCACCAGCAGGATGGCGCGGCCGTCGCCCAGGCGGAACGACAGGGTCTTGGCGATGCGCCCCGGCTCCACCCCGTGCGCTTCGGCCGCCAGCGCCACCGTGGCGGTGCTCACCTCCAGCTCGATGATGGGAAGATCCAGCTGTTTGGCGGCGAAGAAGGCGCGGACGGATTGCAGGCTCATAGAGTGGGGAGGGCGGCTGAAAGTGGTGTAAGAGTTATATAGATTATAAGCGGAAGGCAACTTTTTGAATCGATATCAATTTTAGTATCGATATCGATTTTTAATTCATTGGATGGGCATCGATACCTTCTTTAATATTCCACCATTGCAGTGCGAAAAATTACAGGAGATTTTGCATGTCGGAGACGAAGAAAAAAGTGGAACTGCGCTCGGCGCAGTGGTTCGGTACGCAGGACAAGAACGGTTTCATGTACCGCAGCTGGATGAAGAACCAGGGCATCCCAGACCACGAATTCCAGGGCAAACCGATCATCGGCATTTGCAACACCTGGTCCGAACTCACCCCTTGCAACGCCCATTTCCGCAAGCTGGCCGAACACGTCAAGCGTGGCATCCTCGAGGCGGGCGGCTTCCCGGTTGAATTTCCGGTGTTCTCGAACGGCGAATCGAACCTGCGCCCAACCGCCATGCTGACCCGTAACCTGGCGTCGATGGACGTGGAAGAATCCATCCGCGGCAATCCGATGGACGCCGTGGTGCTGCTGGTGGGCTGCGACAAGACCACCCCGGCCCTGCTGATGGGCGCCGCGTCGGTGGACGTGCCGACCATCGTGGTATCCGGCGGTCCCATGCTGAACGGTAAGCTGGACGGCAAGAGCATCGGTTCCGGCACCGCCGTATGGCAGCTGCACGAGCAGGTGAAAGCCGGCGAAATCTCGATGCACAAATTCCTGGCCGCCGAAGCGGGCCACTCGCGTTCGGCCGGCACCTGCAACACCATGGGCACCGCGTCGACCATGGCCTGCATGGCCGAAGCGCTGGGCACCACCTTGCCGCACAATGCAGCCATCCCCGCGGTGGACGCGCGCCGCTACGTGCTGGCCCATATGTCCGGCATGCGCATCGTCGACATGGTGTGGGAAGACCTGCGCCTGTCCAAGATCCTGACCAAGGAAGCGTTCGAGAACGCCATCCGCGTCAATGCCGCCATCGGCGGTTCCACCAACGCCGTGATCCACCTGAAAGCCATCGCCGGCCGCATCGGCGTGGACCTGGAACTGGAAGACTGGACCCGCATCGGCCGTGGCCAGCCTACCGTGGTGGACCTGCTGCCGTCCGGCCGCTTCCTGATGGAAGAGTTCTACTACGCCGGCGGCCTGCCGGGCGTGATCCGCCGCATGGGCGAGGGCGGCATGCTGCCGCACAAGGACGCGCTGACCGCCAACGGCAAGACACTGTGGGAAAACAATAACGACGCGCCGATCTACGACGACGAAGTGATCCGTCCGCTGGACAAGCCGCTGCTGAAGGATGGCGGCATCTGCATCCTGCGCGGCAACCTGGCGCCGCGCGGCGCGGTGCTCAAGCCGTCCGCCGCCACGCCTGCACTGATGCAGCATCGCGGCAAGGCGGTGGTGTTCGAGAACTTCGAGCACTATAAGGAGCGCATCATGGACCCGGATCTCGAATGCGACGCGAACTCGGTGCTGGTGATGAAGAACTGCGGCCCGAAAGGCTACCCCGGCATGGCGGAAGTGGGCAATATGGGCCTGCCGCCGAAACTGCTGGCGGCCGGCGTGAAGGACATGGTGCGCATCTCGGACGCCCGCATGAGCGGCACCGCCTACGGCACCGTGGTGCTGCACGTGGCGCCGGAAGCGATGGCAGGCGGTCCGCTGGGCATCGTGCGCGACGGCGACTATATTACGCTGGACTGCGCAGGCGGCCTGCTGAACCTGGAGATTTCGGACGAGGAGATGGCCCAGCGCCAGGCCGCGCGCGCCGAGCAGAAGGTGGAGGGCGCCAAGTCCGGCTACCAGCAGCTGTACATCGACCACGTGCTGCAGGCCGATGAAGGCTGCGACTTCGATTTCCTGGTCGGCAGCCGCGGTTCGGCCGTGCCCAAGCATTCGCACTAAATAATCCGGAGATACTCATGCTGCTCGTACAATTTAAAAAAGAAAACGGTGAACGCCGCGTTGGCCTGCTGGAGCAGTCCACCATCCGCGAACTGGAAAGCTTCACCACCACTTACGCCCTGGCGCAAGCCGCCATCGCCCAGAAGAAAAGCCTGGCCGCGCTGGCACAAGCCGACGCCGGCCCGCAAACCCACAACTACGCCGACGTGGCCGCAGCCGGCCGCCTGCTGACGCCACTGGACCATGAGGACGCAGCCCACGCCTACGTCACCGGCACCGGCCTGACCCACCTGGGCAGCGCCGACACCCGCGACTCCATGCACAAGAAAATCGGCGGCGACGTCGAAGCCCTGAGCGACTCCATGAAGATGTTCCGCATGGGCGTGGAAGGCGGCAAGCCCGCCGCCGGCACCGCCGGCGTGCAGCCCGAGTGGTTCTACAAGGGCGACGGCTCCATCGTGGCCGCCACCGGCCAGTCCCTGGTCATGCCCGACTTCGCGCTGGACGGCGGAGAAGAGCCCGAAATCGCCGGCCTGTACATCATCGGCGACGACGGCCAGCCATACCGCCTGGGCTACGCCATCGGCAACGAATTCTCGGACCATGTGACCGAGCGCCAGAACTACCTCTACCTGGCCCACTCCAAGCTGCGCGCCTGCGGCCTGGGTCCGGCGCTGCTGGTGGGCGAATTGCCGCCAAGCGTCACCGGCACCTCGCGCATCCTGGACAAGGAAGGCAAGGTCCGCTGGGAGAAAGCCTTCTTCAGCGGCGAAGAGAACATGTCCCACACCATCGCCAACCTGGAGTACCACCACTTCAAATACGGCCTGTTCAAGCGCGCCGGCGATGTCCACATCCACTTCTTCGGCACCGCCACCCTGAGCGTTGCGGACAACATCAGCGTGCAGCCGGGCGAAACCTTCGAGATCGAAGCGCCTGCCTTCGGCCCAGCGCTGCGCAACCGCCTGGAAGTTGCCGAAACCAGCTACACGAAAGTCAACGCCTTATGATCATTACTGGTGAAGCACTCATCGGCGGCGTAGCCGTCAAAGGCAACGGCGGCTCCTTCAAAGCCATGAACCCGGCCGACGCCGCCGCCATGGAACCGGACTTCCACATGGTGGACGCGGCCCAGATCGACCAGGCCTGCAGCCTTGCCGGCGCCGCCTTCGACACCTTCCGCGCCACCAGCGACGCGGACCGCGCCAGCTTCCTCGAAGCCATCGGCGCGCAGATCATGGCGCTGGGCGACACGCTGATTGAACGCGCCATGGCCGAAAGCGGCCTGCCGCGCGCCCGCCTGGAAGGCGAGCGTGGCCGCACCGTCAACCAGCTCAAGCTGTTCGCCGACCTGCTGCGCGAAGGCTCGTGGCGCGACGCCCGCATCGACACCGCGCTGCCGGAACGCACCCCGCCGCGCCCGGACCTGCGCATGCGTTTGATCCCGGTCGGCCCGGTGGCCGTTTTCGCCGCCAGCAATTTCCCGCTCGCGTTTTCCGTGGCCGGCGGCGACACCGCCTCCGCGCTGGCCGCAGGCTGCCCGGTGGTGCTGAAAGCCCACTCGGCGCACCCCGGCACCTCCGAACTGGTGGCGCGCGCCGTGGTCAAGGCGGTTGAACAGTGCGGCCTGCCGGCCGGCGTGTTCGCGCTGCTGACCGGCACCGGCAACGGCATCGGCCAGACGCTGGTGGCGCACCCCGCCATCCAGGCGGTCGGCTTCACCGGCTCGCGTTCGGGCGGCACCGCGCTGATGGCGGTTGCAGCCGCGCGTCCGCAGCCGATTCCGGTGTATGCGGAAATGAGCAGCATCAATCCGGTCTACCTGCTGCCGCAGGCGCTGGCCACGCGCGGCGACAGCATTGCCCAGGGCTTCGCCGCCTCGCTGGTGATGGGCGTGGGCCAGTTCTGCACCAATCCCGGCCTGGTGCTGGGCATCGACGGCCCGGACCTGGACCGCTTTGCGCAAGCCGCCACCTTGGCGCTGCAGCCTACCGCGCCGGCCACCATGCTCACCGCCGGCATCGCCGGCAGCTACCAGCGCGGCGTGGCGAACCTTGCCAGCCAGGGCTGCGTCACCACGCTGGCCAAGGGCGAGCAGCTGGAAGGCAAGGGCGCTCCGGCGTTCTTCAAGACCAGCGCCGCATCCTTCCTCGGCGAGCACGCGCTGCACGAAGAAGTATTCGGCCCGGCCTCGCTGCTGGTGGCCTGTAAGGACGTGGCCGAGATGCGCGCCATCACCGAGAAGCTGGAAGGCCAGCTGACCGCCACGCTGCAGCTGGACGAAGGCGACTACGCCGACGCGCAAGCGCTGCTGCCGGTACTGGAGCGCAAAGTGGGCCGCATCCTGGCCAACGGCTTCCCGACCGGCGTGGAAGTGTCCACCGCCATGGTGCACGGCGGCCCGTTCCCGGCCACGGCCGACGGCCGCAGCACCTCGGTAGGCACCGGCGCGATCAACCGCTTCCTGCGTCCGGTGTGCTACCAGAACCTGGCGCAGGCCCTGCTGCCGGTGGAACTGCGCGAAGAAAACCCGCTGGCCATCTGGCGCCGCCGCGACGGCGCGCTGGGCAAGGCGTAGGCGGAACATGGCGGGTTACGCGCAATGCGCTAACCCGCCGGCGGCACGAACAACATAATAAGCTGGAGACAACATGACAGAACTTGCCAAATTCGGCAGCCTGCGCGGCAAGCGCGTATTCATTACCGGCGGCGGCACGGGCATCGGCGAAGCGCTGGTGACGGCCTTCGCCGAGCAGGGCGCACTGGTCGGCTTCGTCGACATCGCCAGGGACGCCAGCGAAGCGCTGGTCGAACGCATCGCCGCCTCGGGCCACCCGGCGCCCGAATTCCGCCACTGCGACATCACCGACATCCCCGCGCTGCAGGCGACCATCGCCGCCCTGGCCGACAAGCTGGGCGACTTCGACGTGCTGGTCAACAACGCCGCCAACGACCAGCGCCACGACGCCGAAAACGTCACGCTGGACTACTGGAACGAGCGCATCGCCATCAACCAGCGCCCCATGTTCTTCACCGCCCAGTCGGTACTGGCCGGCATGAAGCGCAAGGGCGGCGGCTCCATCATCAACGTCAGCTCCATCTCGTGGCATGCCAAGGGCGCCGGCTATCCGGTCTACGCCACCACCAAGGCGGCCGTCATCGGCCTGACCCGCAGCCTGGCGCGCGACCTCGGCCCGCACGGCATCCGAGTCAACACCGTCACTCCCGGCTGGGTCATGACCCAGCGCCAGATCGACCTGTGGGTGGACGACGCAGCCGAAGCCGAAATCCAGCGCATGCAATGCCTGCCCGCCAAGCTCATGCCCGGCCATATCGCCTCCATGATCCTGTTCCTGGCTGCGGACGACAGCGCCATGTGCACCTCGCAGGAATTCATCGTCGACGCCGGCTGGGTCTAAGCAGCCCGCGCAGTTTGTGCAGTTCACATTGAGGGCGCCCGTCTGGCGACGGGCGCAGCTAAACATGAAGAATTCGCAATTGAGTTATGGCGCGGCGCTATTCAGCGCCGCAGTTGTTGCTGCCGCTGCCGCTCCGGCAGCCAACGCCGCCCTGAAAAGCCCCGACGGCCACCTGGCCGTCAGCGTGCGCGTGCAGCAAAGCGGCGTAACGTACGCCATTTCGCGCGACGGCAAGCCGGTGCTGCTGCCGTCCGCGCTGGGCCTGAAGCTGGAGGGCGCGGACTTTACGCAGGACCTGGTACTGGCCGGCCTGACCGCCGCCAAGCCGGTCTCGGACAAGTACCAGATGGCGGTCGGCAAGCGCCGCAGCATCTCTTACACCGCCAATGAGCAGGTCTACACGCTGCGCAACGCGCAGAAGCAGACCATGGAAGTGGCCTTCCGCGTGTCCAACGACGGCGTCGCCTTCCGCTACGTGGTTTCCGACCCGTCGCTGGCGGTGAAGAAGTTCATCAGCGAGAGCACCAGTTTCGCGTTTGCCAAGTCTGCGCAGGGCTGGCTGCAGCCCATGTCCCTGGCGCAGACGGGCTGGAAGAACACCAATCCTTCGTACGAAGAGCATTACCAGATGGGCATCGCCGTCGGCACGCCGTCGCCGTCCAAGGCGGGCTGGGTGTTCCCGGCGCTGTTCAGGACCGGCGACGGCAAGGCAGGCGATACCTGGGTGGCGCTGACCGAAGCCAACATGGACGGCAGCTTCCACGCTTCGCGCCTGCAGGCGGAATCGCCGAACGGCGTGTACCGCATCGGCGGCCCGGCCGAGCCGGAAGTGTTCACCGGCGGCGCGCTGCTGGCCGAAGCCAACGGCACGCTGGCCACGCCGTGGCGCGTGCTGGCGGTGGGCACGCTGCCCACGCTGGTCAACTCCACGCTGGGCACCGACCTGGCCGCGCCCGCCGCGCCGCGCGCTTCGACCGCGCCGGCGCTGCCGCAGCCCGGCCATGCTTCGTGGAGCTGGGCGCTGCTGAAGGACGACCACACTGTCTACGACGTGCAGAAGAAGTTCATCGACTACGCGGCCGACATGCGCTGGGACTACACGCTGATTGACGCCGACTGGGACCGCAAGATCGGCTACGAGAAGGTGCAGGAGCTGGCCGCCTATGCCGCCAGCAAAAACGTGGGCGTGCTGGTGTGGTACAACTCGTCCGGCGCCTGGAACGAGACCGAGTATTCGCCCAAGAGCAAGCTGCTCACGCGCGAGGCGCGCCGCGCCGAATTCGCGCGCCTGCAAGCCATGGGCGTGAAAGGCGTGAAGGTGGACTTCTTCGCCGGCGACGGCAAGTCCATGATCGCTTATTACATCGATATCCTGAAGGACGCGGCGGACTACGGCCTGCTGGTGAACTTCCACGGTTCGACCTTGCCGCGCGGCTGGTCGCGCACCTATCCCAACCTGATGACGGCCGAAGCCATCAAGGGCCTGGAGTTCACCACCTTCGAGCAGCGCGACCAGGACGCGGTGGCGCCGCACATGTCCATGCTGCCGTTCACGCGCAACCTGTTCGACCCGATGGACTTCACGCCCATGGTGTTCGCCGATATCCCCAACATCAAGCGCGCCACCCGCAACGGCTTCGAGCTGGCCGAATCGGTGCTGCTGCTGTCGGGCATCCAGCACTTTGCGGAAGTCCCGGAAGGCATGGCCACCGTGCCGTCTTACGTGAAGGCCTTCCTGCAGGATCTGCCGCGCAGCTGGGACGATTCGAAGTTCGTGGCCGGTTTTCCGGGCAAGTTCGTCGTCATCGCGCGCAGAGCGGGCAACGCATGGTATGTGGCGGGCATCAATTCGGAGGCGAACGACAAGACGCTGGAACTGGACCTGTCCTTCATCGGCAAGCGCAATGGCACGCTGATGACGGACGGCGCGGGAGAGCGCGAATTTACCCAGTCCGCCATCACGGCGGGCAAGGGCAGCAAAGTTACGATCAAGCCGCGTGGCGGCTTCGTCGCAGTGTTTAAATAAAATCAAAACCTAGGAGACGGAATGAACATCATCAAAAAAACCATCCTCGCCATGAGCCTGGCGAGCGGCGCTGCCTTCGCCGCCGGCGAAGTGAGCATCACCATCGACGCGGCCAAGCCCGGCCCGGTCATCAACAAGAACGTGTATGGCCAGTTCGCCGAACACCTGGGCACCGGCATCTACGAAGGCATGTGGGTCGGCCCGAATTCCAAGCAGCCGAACACCAAGGGCTGGCGCAACGACGTGCTGGGCGCGCTGAAGGAACTGAAAGTGCCGCTGGTGCGCTGGCCGGGCGGCTGTTTTGCCGATGAATACCACTGGCGCGAGGGCATCGGCCCGCGCAGCAAGCGTCCGGTCAAGGTCAACACCATGTGGGGCGGCGTCGAGGAAAACAACGCGGTCGGCACGCACGAGTTCTTCGACCTGGCCGAACTGCTGGGCGCGGAGACCTATGTGAACGGCAACCTGGGCACCGGCAGCAACCAGGAGATGGCGGAATGGCTGGAGTACATGACGTCGCCGTCCAAGTCCACGCTGGCGGAGCTGCGCCGCAAGAACGGCCGCGACAAGCCGTTCAAGGTGGACTATTTCGCGGTCGGTAACGAAGCCTGGGGCTGCGGCGGCCAGATGACGCCCGAGCACTACACCAATCTGTACAAGACCGCCGCGGAATTCCTGAAGGCGCCGCACGGCCATATGCCGAAGTTCATCGCCAGCGGCGGCAACGACAACGACACCAAGTGGACCGAGGTGCTGTCGGCCAACGTGAAGCACAAGATGGATGCGATCAGCTTCCACTACTACACCATCCCGACCGGGAAGTGGGAAGTGAAGGGCGCGGCCACCGGCTTCGGCGAAGACCAGTGGATCTCGACCATGAAGAACACACTGCGCATGGATGAGCTGATCAAGAACAACGTCAAGGTCCTGGACAAGAACGATCCGTCCAAGAAGGTTGGCTTCTATGTCGACGAATGGGGCACCTGGTACGACGTGGAGAAGGGCACCAACACCGGCTTCCTGTACCAGCAGAACTCCCTGCGCGACGCGGTGGTGGCGGCGCTGAACTTCAACATCTTCCACAACTACGCGGAACGCGTGAAGATGACCAACATCGCGCAGATGGTCAACGTGCTGCAGGCCATGATCCTGACCGACAAGGACAAGATGCTGCTGACGCCGACCTATCACGCTTACCGCATGTACGTGCCGTTCCAGGATGCGACCTCGCTGCCGCTGTCCATGTCCGGCAACGGCCAGTACAGCGTTGGCGACGTCAGCGTGCCGCAGGTGAGCGCGTCCGCCGCGCGCGGCAAGGACGGCAAGGTCTACCTGGCGCTGGTGAACACCAATCCTAAGGAGGCCGCGGAAGTGTCGGTGAACGTGGCGGGTTCGAACGCAGGCGTGGCGCGCGGCCAGCTGCTGACCGCAGACGCGATGGATGCGCACAATACCTTCGCCAAGCCGCAAGCGGTGAAGCCGGTGCCGTTCGAAGCGAAGGCTGCCGGCGGCAAGCTGCAGGTCAAGCTGCCGGCCAAGGCGGTTGTCGTCGTCGCAGTAGAGTAAGCAGTGCGCGCCACGACTGTAAGCCAGGCCATGGCGCTGGCAGGGCTGGTTACGCTCGCGGCGTGCGGCGGCGGCGGTGGCGGCAGCGCGGTCACCGCGCCGTCCGTCACCGCGCCGGTGACGCCGCCGGTGGTGACGCCGCCTGTCGTTACTCCACCCGTGACGCCGCCGGTGTCGCAGGCTCCCGTCACCTTCGCCAACGCGTCGGTGCATGACCCTGCGGTGATCAACGCGGGCGGCACGTTCTACGTGTTCGGCTCGCACCTGGCCGCCGCCAAGTCCACGGACCTGATGAACTGGACCAAGGTGGCCGACGGCGCCAACGCGGCCAATCCGCTGTTCGCGGACGTGACCAGGGTGCTGGCCGCCACCTTCGCCTGGGCGCAGACCACGACGCTGTGGGCGCCGGACGTGGTGCAGCTTGCCGACGGCAAGTTCTATATGTACTACAACGCCTGCAAGGGCGACTCGCCGCGTTCCGCGCTGGGCGTGGCGGTGGCCGACAGGATCGAAGGCCCGTACGTGGACAAGGGCATCATCCTGAAGTCCGGCATGTGGGGCGAGATCAGCGAAGACGGCAAGAACGTCTACGATGCCACCAGGCACCCGAACACGGTGGACCCGAACGTATTCCGCGACAAGGACGGCGGCCTGTGGATGATCTACGGCTCCTACTCGGGCGGCATCTTCATCCTGGCGCTGGACGGCGCCACCGGCATGCCCAAGCCGGGGCAGGGCTACGGCAAGCACCTGCTGGGCGGGAACCACGCGCGCATCGAAGGCGCCAACGTGCTGTACCACCCGCAGACGGGCTACTACTACATGTTCACGTCCTTCGGCGGACTGGATGCGAACGGCGCCTACAACATGCGCGTGGCGCGCTCGCGCAACCCCGACGGCCCGTATGTGGACGCCAAGGGTACGGACATGGCCACCGTCAAGTCCAACCCCGCGCTGCCGCTGTTCGACGACGCCAGCATTGCGCCGCACGGCCAGAAGCTGATGGGCAACCACCGCTTCGAGCTGGCGGCGGGCGAAACCGGCACGCCGCTGGGCTACATATCGGCGGGCCACAACTCGGTCTATTACGACGCGGCCACCAAGCAGAGCTTCATTGTCTTCCATACCCGCTTCCCGGGGCTGGGCGAGCAGCACGAGCTGCGCGTGCACGAGATGTTCGTCAACGAGGACGGCTGGCCGGTGGTGGCGCCGTTCCGCTACGCGCCGCTGAGCAAGGCCACGCCTGCGCAGGCGGCCTCCGTCAGCGCGGCCGAGGCGGCGGGCAGCTACAAGATGATCAACCACGGCAAGGATATTTCCTCGACGCTGAAACTGTCGCAGAATATCAAGCTGAATGCGGACGGCACGCTGAGCGGCGCCGTTACCGGCAAGTGGGCGCACAAGGGATCGAATACTATGTCGATCACGCTGGACGCGGCTGGAGCAGCCGGCGGCGCATACAGCGGCGTGCTGTCGCGCCAATGGAATACCAACGCGGGCGCCTACGTGGTGACGTTCACGGCACAATCGGCCGATGGCGTATCGCTGTGGGGCGCGAGGACTGGAAATTGATGGGAATGACGATGAAATTTGCAATATCAGCCGCCCTGGCGGCGTTTGCGCTGAGTTCGAGCCCGTCGGCTCACGCTGCGCAGGTGGGCGTGCACGACCCGGTGATGGCGAAGGAGGGTAACACCTACTACGTCTTCAGCACCGGCCCGGGCATCACCTTCTACAGTTCCACCAACATGAAGGACTGGAAGCCGGAAGGCCGTGTGTTCGCCGGCCAGCCCACCTGGGCGAAGCAGGCCGCGCCCAGCTTCGACGGCCATATCTGGGCGCCGGACGTGCAGCACTACAAGGGCAAGTACTACCTGTACTACTCGGTGTCCGGCTTCGGCAAGATCGCGTCCGGCATCGGCGTCACCGTCAACAAGACGCTGAACCCGCGCTCGCCCGACTACAAGTGGGAAGACCAGGGCATGGTGCTGCAGTCGGTTCCCGGCCGCGACAACTGGAACGCCATCGACCCGAACGTGATCGAAGACGCCAAGGGCGCCGGCTGGATGTCCTTCGGCTCGTTCTGGGGCGGACTGAAGCTGGTGAAGCTGAACGACGACCGCACCAGGCTCGCCGAACCGCAGGAATGGCGCACCATCGCGCGCCGCGACCGTCCCGCCTTCACGGCCGACGACAGCGGCGGTCCGGCGGAGATCGAAGCGCCCTACATCTACAAGAAGAACGGCTACTACTACCTGTTTGCCTCGTGGGGCCTGTGCTGCCAGAAGGAGAAGAGCACTTACCACGTGGTGGTGGGCCGCGCGCGCGAAGTGACCGGGCCGTACCTGGACAAGGCCGGCAAGGACATGGCGGCCGGCGGCGGCTCGCTGCTCATCGCCGGCGACAAGGACTGGAAGGGCGTCGGCCACAACAGCGCCTACAACTTCGACGGCAAGGACTACTTCGTCGCGCACGCCTACGAAACCGCCGACAAGTACCAGCAAAAGCTGAAGATCCTCGAAATGAAGTGGGACAAGGACGGCTGGCCGGTGCTAGATCAGCAAGACCTCAACCGCTACCAAAGCAAGCAGCTGTGACCATGCGCCCGTCCCGCCTCGCACTCTCGCTGCAACTGGCCTTCGCGGCCGCTGCAGCCATTGGGGCCACTGCGGCCCCCACCGCCTTCGCCGCCGACCTGTTCCCCCTGTCCGACGTGCGCCTGTCGCCCAGCCCCTTCCTGGACGCCCAGAACACCGACCTGAAATACATCCTCGAACTGGAGCCGGACAAGCTGCTCGCTCCCTTCCTGCGCGAGGCGGGCCTGCCGCAGAAGAACGCCAGCTACGGCAACTGGGAATCCACCGGCCTTGACGGCCACCTGGGCGGGCACTACCTGTCCGCGCTGGCCCTGATGTACGCCTCCACCGGCGACGCCGAAGTGCTGAAGCGCCTGAACTACTTCGTGGCGGAGCTGAAGCGCTGCCAGGAGAGCAACGCCAACGGCTACATCGGCGGCATCCCGGGCGGCAAGGACGTGTGGAACGCCATCGCGCAGGGCAAGCTGCAGGCCGATAACTTCTCCGTCAACGGCAAATGGGTCCCATGGTACAACCTGCACAAGGTGTACGCCGGCCTGTACGACGCCTGGCGCCTGGCCGGCAATGCCGAAGCGAAGGCCATGCTGGTGTCCCTGTCCGACTGGGCGCTGGAGCTGAGCACCCACCTCACGCCCGAGCAGATGCAGCTGATGCTGCGCAGCGAGCATGGCGGCATGAACGAAGTCTTCGCCCAGGTGGCGGAGATGACGGGCGATAAAAAATACCTGGACCTGGCCATCAAGTTCTCGCACCAGGCCATCCTCAAACCGCTGGAAGAGGGCCGCGACCAGCTCACCGGCCTGCACGCCAACACGCAGATCCCGAAAGTAATCGGCTTCAAGCGCATCGGCGACATGACCGGCGACCCGAAATGGCAGCAGGCCGCGCAGTTCTTCTGGCAGACCGTGCATGACCACCGCACCGTGGCCATCGGCGGCAACAGCGTCAAGGAGCACTTCCACGACGACAAGGACTACAGCTCCATGGTCCACGAGACCGAAGGCCCGGAGACCTGCAACACCTACAATATGCTCAAGCTCACCGAGCTGCTGTTCCAGGGCGACCAGAAGGGCAGCTACGGCGACTACTACGAGCGCGCGCTGTACAACCACATCCTGTCCTCGCAGCGGCCGGACACCGGCGGCTTCGTCTACTTCACGCCGATGCGTCCCAACCACTACCGCGTGTACTCGCAGGTGGACAAGGGTATGTGGTGCTGCGTGGGTTCCGGCATCGAGAGCCACGCCAAGTACGGCGAATTCATTTACGCGCACGAGGGCGACGCGCTGTTCGTCAACCTGTTCATCCCGTCCACGCTGAACTGGAAGGCCAAGGGCATCCAGCTGCGCCAGGAAACCCGCTTCCCGGACCAGGACCGCACCAGCATCACGCTGGAGTCGGACGGCCGGTTCACGATGAAAGTGCGCTATCCCGGCTGGGTGGCCCCCGGCGCGCTGAAGATCCGCGTCAACGGCAAGGCCGTCAAGGTGGACGCCAGGCCGGGCGACTACGCTTCCATCGCGCGCACTTGGAAGAAGGGCGACAAGGTCGAGATCCAGCTGCCGATGAAGACCCGCCTGGAACAGATGCCGGACAAGTCCAACTACTACGCGGTGCTGCACGGCCCCATCGTGCTGGCCGCCAAGACCCAGCCTTTCGCCAACGAAAAGCTGAACTACTTCGCGGACGACTCGCGCATGGGCCACATCGCCCAGGGGCCGGTATGCCCGCTGGAGGCCGCGCCGCTGTTCGTCAGCGACAGCAAGGCCTTCCTGGACAAGTTCAAGCCCGTGCCGGGCCAGCCGCTCACCTTCCGCGCACCGGGGCTGGTGCAAGGGCAGGGCGCCGAGAACATCCGCTTCATCCCGTTCTTCCGCCTGCACGACTCGCGCTACATGATGTACTGGCAGCAGACCACGCCCGCCAACCTGGCCGTGATGCGTGCCGCGAACGCGCGCGCCGAGTCCGAGCGCCTGGCGCTGGACGCCATCACCGTGGACCAGGTGGCGCCCGGCGAGCAGCAGCCCGAGTCCGACCACTTCTTCAAGGGCGAGGGCGCGGACGCCGGCATCAACAAGGGCCGCCACTGGCGCCGTGCGAAGGGCTGGTTCAGCTACGACCTGAGCGACAAGGAAGGCCAGGCCAGGACACTGCGCCTGACCTTCGCCAAGGCCGACGCCGGCCGCAAGTTCGATATCGTGGTCAACGGCGAAGTGCTGCACACAGTTACGCTGGCGGCCGACGCGGCCGACGAGATCTACACGCGCGACTTCGCCATTCCCGCCGGCCAGCCCGGCCAGGGCCGCAAGCTGACCGTGAAATTCGTGGCCCATCCCGGCTCAATGGCGGGCGGCCTGTACGGTCTGCGCCTGCTGCGCTAACATAAGGCGGCCTGACCACCTTTGTTATCGATACCGGGTTGGGTCTATTGATATCAAAAAGGATATCGCTTCGACTAAAAAATGAATTGGATGGCTATAGCGCTTTCTCATACTATGAGCGCATAACTAATATTGGAGACCAGCATGAATTTCACTCGCAGGACGATCCTGGGTGCGGCGGTAGCCGCTTGCGTTACTTCCGTCGCCACCGTGGCCACCCCGGCCTTTGCGCAAAAGCCGCTGGTGATCGGTTTTTCCCAGGTTGGCGCCGAAAGCGAATGGCGCACCGCGAACACCGCTTCGATCAAGGACGCCGCCAAGAAGGCCGGCGTGACGCTGAAGTTCGCCGATGCGCAGCAGCGCCAGGAGAACCAGGTCAAGGCAATCCGCTCCTTCATCGCCCAGCGCGTGGACATCATCGCGTTCTCGCCGGTGGTGGAGTCGGGCTGGGACACGGTGCTGCGTGAAGCGAAAGCGGCCAAGATTCCGGTGATCCTGACCGACCGCTCGGTCAATGTCAGCGATCCTTCCCTGTACGTCACGCTGATCGGTTCCGATTTCGTGGAAGAGGGCCGCAAGGCCGGCCGCTGGCTGGTGGACTACGCCAAGAAGTCGCCTGCCGCCACGCTCAACATCGTGGAGCTGCAAGGCACCGTGGGCTCGGCCCCGGCCATCGACCGCAAGGCCGGCTTCGAGGAAATCATCAAGGGCAATCCGAAGCTGAAAGTGATCCGCACCCAGACCGGCGACTTCACCCGCGCCAAGGGCAAGGAAGTGATGGAAGCCTTCCTGAAGGCGCAGGGCAAGAACATCAACGTGCTGTACGCGCACAACGATGACATGGCCATCGGCGCCATCCAGGCGATCGAGGAAGCGGGCCTGAAACCGGGCAAGGACATCATCATCATTTCCATCGACGGCGTGAAGGGCGCGTTCGAGGCGATGATCGCCGGGAAGCTGAACGTGACCGTGGAATGCAGCCCGCTGCTGGGTCCACAGCTGATGGAAGCGGCGGCCGCCGTCAAGGCCGGCAAGCCGGTGCAGAAGCGCATCGTGGTGAACGAGGGCGTGTTCCCGGCTGAAGTGGCGGCCAAGGAATTCCCGAACCGGAAGTACTAAATGACTGTTGCGGACGTTGCGCCGGTCCTGGAACTGACCGGCATACACAAGGAGTTCCCGGGCGTGAAGGCGCTCAGCGATGCGGGCCTGCGCCTGTATCCGGGCGAAGTGCATACGCTGATGGGGCAGAACGGCGCGGGCAAGTCCACGCTGATCAAGGTGCTGACCGGCGTGTACACGCCTGAGCGCGGCACCATGCTGCTGAACGGGAAACCGATCCGGCCGTCTTCCACGCTGGAGGCGCAGGAGCTGGGCATCAGCACGGTGTACCAGGAAGTGAACCTGTGCCCGAACCTGTCGGTGGCGGAGAATATCTTCATCGGCCGCTATCCGCGCAAGTGGGGGCGGATCGACTGGAAGCGCATGCAGAGCGAGGCTGCGCGCATGCTGAAGCTGATGGAGATCGATATCGACGTGGCCAAGCCGCTGTCGAACTATTCGCTGGCGGTGCAGCAGATGGTGGCGATTTCGCGCGCGCTGAACGTGAACGCCAAGGTGCTGATCCTCGACGAGCCGACCTCCAGCCTGGACGAAGCCGAAGTGCAGCTGCTGTTCGCGGTGCTGCGCCGCCTGCGCGGGCAGGGCATCGCGATCCTGTTCGTGACGCACTTCATGGACCAGACCTATGCGATCTCCGACCGCATCACGGTGATGCGCAACGGCCAGCTGGAAGGCGAGTACGCCTGCAGCGAGCTGTCCCGCATTGCGCTGGTTAACAAGATGATAGGCGCGCCGGCCGATGAGGGCGCGCGCGTTGCCGAGGTGGAGCAGGCCGCCGCTGCTGGAGCTGCGCAGCACGCAGCGCAGGCGGCGGAAGTGCTGCTGGATGCGCGCGGCCTGGGCCGGCGCGGCGCGCTGCTGCCGACCGATGTCTCGATCCACAAGGGCGAGCTGCTCGGCCTGTGCGGCCTGCTGGGCTCCGGCCGCACCGAGCTGGCGCGCCTGCTGTTCGGCGCGGATAAGGCCGACAGCGGCGGCATCATGGTCGACGGCCGCCCGAACGCGGCGCCGTTCGCCAATCCGCGCGACGCCATCGGCGCCGGCATCGGCTTCTGCTCGGAGGACCGCAAGCACGAAGGCGCGATCCTGACGCTGTCGGTGCGCGAGAACCTGATCCTGGCCATGCAGGCGCAGGCGGGCATGCTGCGCGCGATTCCGCTGAAACGCCAGCAGGAGCTGGCCAACAACTACGTGAATTGGCTGGGCATCAAGACCGCCAGCATCGAAACGCCGATCGGTTCGCTTTCCGGCGGCAACCAGCAGAAAGTGCTGCTGGCGCGCTGGCTGGCCACCGAGCCGAAGCTGATGATCCTGGACGAGCCGACGCGCGGCATCGACGTGCGCGCCAAGGAAGAGATCATGGACTACGTGTCCGCCCTGTGCCGCAAGGGCATGTCCATCCTGTTCATTTCGTCCGAGCTGCCGGAAGTGCTGCGCGTGAGCGACCGCATGATCATCATGCGCGACCGCAAAGCCTGCGGCGAGTACCAGCGCGGCGAGCTGGATGACACCACGGTGCTGCACGCCATCGCCGGGGAGGCCGCATGAGCACGCCGAACGCATCGGCTGCGGCCACCGCAGCGCCCCGCAACAATTCTGAAAGCTTTGCCATGCTGTTGCAGCACCCACTCATGAAGCCGCTGGCCGCGCTGTTCGCGCTGCTGCTGGTGGACCTGATCTTCATCCCCGGCTTCTTCCACCTCGAATGGAAGGACGGCCACCTGTACGGCAGCCTGGTCGACATCGTCAACCGCGCCGCCCCGCTGATGCTGGCGGCGCTCGGCATGACCCTGGTGATCGCCACGCGCGGCATCGACATTTCGGTGGGCGCCGTGGTGGCGCTGTCCGGCACCGTGGCCTCGATGCTGATCGGCGGCACCATGGTGATGCACAACGGCGTGCCCGTGTACGAAGCCAACACCCCGATGCTGTGGGCGCTGTGCGCCGCCATGGGCGCGGCCATCCTGTGCGGCGCCTGGAACGGCCTGCTGGTTTCCACGCTCGGCCTGCAGCCCATCGTCGCCACGCTGATCCTGATGGTGGCCGGGCGCGGCCTGGCGCAGCTGCTGACGGACGGCCAGATCGTCACCGTGTACTACCAGCCGTTCTTCTTCCTCGGCAGCGGCTACCTGTTCGGCCTGCCGTTCTCGCTGTACGTGGTGGCGGCCGTGGTGCTGGCCGTGTCCCTGCTGATGCGCAAAACGGCGCTCGGCCTGTTCATCCAGGCGGTCGGCATCAACCCGGTGGCCGCGCGCCTGGCCGGCTTGAAGACCGCCGCGCTGATCTTCTTCGTCTACGTGTTCTGCTCGGCCTGCGCCGGCATGGCCGGGCTGATGATCAGTTCCAACATCAAATCGGCCGACGCCAATAACGCCGGCCTGCTGCTGGAACTGGACGCCATCCTCGCCGTCACGCTGGGCGGCACCTCGCTGGCCGGCGGCAAATTCAGCCTGGCGGGCAGCATGATCGGCGCCCTCATCATCCAGACGCTGACCTACACCATCTACTCGCTCGGCGTGCCGCCGGAAGTGAACATGGTGGTGAAATCGGTAGTGGTGTTCCTGGTCTGCCTGTCGCAGTCGCCGGAATTCAAGCAGATCTGGAAAAGGAAAGCAGCATGATGGCCCAAGTGCGCGGCTTGACGTCCGCCCCATACTTTACGTCCCTGGTGACGGTGGTCCTGCTGGTGGTGATGTTCGCCGCCGGCGGCGCCGCCTACCCGGGTTTCCTGTCGCTGCAGGTGGTGCTCAACCTGCTGATCGACAACGCCTTCTTGCTGGTGATCGCCATCGGCATGAGCTTCGTCATCCTGTCCGGCGGCATCGACCTGTCGGTCGGCTCGGTGCTGGCGCTGGCCACCATGATCTCGGCCTGGCTGCTCAACAGCGCCCACTGGCCGCCGGCGGCGGTGATCGCGCTGGTGCTGGTGCTGGGCGCGCTGTTCGGCGCCGCGCAGGGCGCGCTGATCCACTACTTCAAGCTGCAGGCCTTCATCGTCACCCTGGCCGGCATGTTCCTGGCGCGCGGCCTGTGCTACCTGATCAGCATTAACTCCATCACCATTGAAGACCCGTTCTTCGTCGCCATGTCGCAGTCGCAGATCGAACTGCTGGGCGGTTTCCTGTCGCCGGGCGCCGTCATCGCGCTGGTGCTGCTCGGCCTGGCCATCTATGCCGCGCACTTCACGTCCTTCGGCCGCGCCGTGTACGCCATCGGCGGCAACGAGCAGTCGGCGCACATGATGGGCCTGGCCGTGGGGCGCACCAAGGTGCTGATCTACGCGCTGAGCGGCTTCTGCGCCGCGCTGGCCGGCGTGCTGTTCTCGTTCTACATGCTGTCGGGCTACGGCCTGCATGCGCAGGGCACGGAGCTGGACGCCATCGCGGCGGTGGTCATCGGCGGCACGCTGCTGAGCGGCGGCTACGGCTATATCGCCGGCGCGCTGTCCGGCGTGCTGATACTGGGCGCCATCCAGACCCTGATCGCCTTCGACGGCACCCTCAGCTCGTGGTGGACCAAGATCGTCATCGGCGCCTTGCTGTTCGTGTTCTGCGTGGTACAGCGCCTGATGTCCATCGGCGCCAAGCAAAACAACTAATAACTGATAACTGGAGAAGTCATGTTCAAGAAGTCCCTGCTGGCCTGCGCCATTTCCATGGCGGCAGCTGCCTCCGCACACGCGGGCAATCCGCTGTTCAAGGATAAATTCACCGCCGACCCGGCCGCGCTGAGCGACAAAGGCCGCGTCTACCTGTACGTCGGCCGCGACGAAGCCGAGGAAGCGGGCAAGGACTACCTGATGAAGGAATGGCTGGTGTACTCCAGCTGCGACATGAAGAACTGGAAGTCGCACGGCTCGCCGCTGAACGTGCAGACCTTCGGCTGGGCCAAGAAGGACGCCTGGGCCGCCGACATCACCAAGCGCGACGGCAAGTACTACTTCTATTCCACGGTGGAGCACAAGACCATCCCGGGCAAGGCCATCGGCGTGGCGGTGTCGGACAGCCCGACCGGCCCGTTCAAGGATGCGCGCGGCAGCGCCATCATCACCAACGACATGACCAAGGAAACCGATATCGCCTGGGACGACATCGACCCCGCCGTCTTCATCGACGACGACGGCCAGGCCTATCTGTACTGGGGCAACCAGGTGCTGAAGTACGTGAAGCTGAAGAAGAACATGATCGAGGCCGACGGCCCGATCCAGACCGTGGCGGTGCCGCACTTCACGGAGGCGGCCTACCTGCACAAGCACAAGGGCACTTACTACCTCTCCTGGTCGCGCGAGTTCCCGGAGGAGACCGCGTACTCCACCGGCCCGAGCGCCACCGGCCCGTGGACCTACCACGGCGTGATCATGAAGAAGAACGCGGTGGTGAAGACCATCCACCACGCCATCATTGAGCACAACGGCAAGTCCTACATCTTCTACCACAACGACAAGCTGCCCACCGGCGGCGAGTTCCGCCGCTCGGCGGCGGTGGAGGAGCTGCACTACAACCCGGACGGCACCATCCGCTTTATCCCGCAGACCGAGGCCGGTCCGGCCGCGAATCCCAGCCCCGGCTGTCAAGGCTGATATCCATATTGCCGATATTGCGCCGTAGCGATATCGGCAATGATATGATTTATAGATGGATACCCTCAACCCGAACTGGTTTTTACGTGCCCGTCTGAAGACCCGCCAGCTGTTGCTGCTGATCGCTCTGGACGAGCACCGCAACATCCACCGCGCAGCCGAAGCGCTGCACATGACACAGCCCGCCGCGTCCAAGCAGATCAAGGACCTGGAGGAGATGCTGGACGTGCGCCTGTTCGAGCGCCTGCCGCGCGGCATGGAGCCCACCATCTACGGCGAAACCATGATACGCCACGCGCGCATGGCGCTCACCAGCCTGTCGCTGGCGCATGACGACGTGGTGGCGCTGAAGGCCGGCCTGGTGGGGCAGGTGGAGGTGGGCGTCATCATGACGCCGGCCATGTCGCTGCTGCCGAAGGCCATCGCGCGCGTCAAGGAGCAGGCGCCGCTGCTGCGCATCGGCGTCAAGCTCGAACCGAGCAACGTGCTCCTCGACATGCTCCAGCGCGGCAACCTGGACTTCATGATAGGCCGCATCCTGGAACGGGACGGCACCTCGGGCCTGATCTACGAGGAGCTGACCGAGGAACCGGCATGCGCGGTGGGCCGCCCCGGCCACCCGCTGATGGGGGTGAATAACCTGCAGCTGTCCGACATCGCCGGCCAGCCGTGGATACTGCCGCCGCCGGGCAGCATCCTGCGCCACCGCTGCGACATGATGTTCCGCCGCGCCGGCCTGGAACCGCCCTCCAACGTGGTGGACACCACCGCCATGTTGCTGGTGGCGCCGCTGCTGCAGCAGACCGATTTCCTGCACGTGATGCCGCTGGAAGTGGCGCGCTACTACGCGGACCTGAAGATCCTCAGCATCCTGCCGATCGACTTGCCATGTAAAATGGACGCATTCGGCATCATCCGCCAGCAAGACCACTTGTTATCGCCCGGCGCCGACCTGCTGCTGCGCGCCGTCCGTACCGCTGCCAAGGAAGTCCCTGCATGAGTATCGTGTATTCAAGCCTGAACCACTCGCTGCGCGTGCCGCTCGCGGCCGAGATCCACTCGCGTCCCTTCCTCAAGCTGGAAGCGCCGGAACTGATTTCCCATTTCGCCGTCTACCGCAACGCGGACAACGGCGCCGGCGCGCCGGTCGGCCACAGCCACCACGCCACGCTGGGCGCGCTGTGCAAGCACTTCGGCGTGTCCGCCCCGGCCAGCGACGCCAAATACTTCTACCACGACTTCGGCCGCTTCCGCCTGAAGTGGGAATGCCACACTGAGTTCTCCACCTACACCTTCGCCGGCCGTCCCGCCGGCGAGGTGGCCACCGAGCAGGCCTTCGAGCAGATGCCGGTGACGCACCTGCCGCAGGAATGGCTGCTCACCTTGCAGGGCCGCCTGATGGTGGCCGCGCACGTGGTGCTGGAGCGCGGCCCGGCGCCGGCGGAAACCCTGCAGCGCGTGTTCGAGGGCACCACGCTGGCGGGCAGCCAGGTGATGCAGGGCGGCGAACTGTTTACCGACTTCGCCATCCAGTCCGACGGCTTCAGCCGTTTCATCATCCGCGACGTGGGCATGCGCGCGCAGCAGGCCGGCCGCCTGGTGCAGCGGGTGCTGGAGATCGAGACCTACCGCATGATGGCGCTGCTTGGCTTGCCGCAGGCGCAGCAGGCCGCTCCGGCGCTGAACGCGATCGAAGCGGAGCTGGTGAAACTGGCAGGCGCCATGGTGCAGACCGACGCCGCGCAGGCCGACGGCGGCAGCGTGGACGGCGCCACCGAACAGGCGCTGCTGGGCGAGATCACGCGCCTGGCGGCGCGCATCGAAAAGCTGTCGCTGGAAACCAGCTACCGCTTCTCGGCCTCGAAAGCCTATTTCAGGTTGGTCAACGCGCGCATCGAGGAACTGCGCGAGGTGCGCATCGAAGGCATACCCAACGTGGGCGAATTCATGGACCGCCGCCTGGCGCCGGCCATGAACACCTGCGAAGCGCTGGCGGCGCGCCAGGAAGCGCTGGCGCGGCGCGTGGCCAACACCAATGACCTGCTGCGCACGCGGGTGGGCATCATCCAGGAACAGCAGAACCGCAAGATCCTGCAGTCGATGAACGCGCGCGCGGCCCAGCAGCTGCGCCTGCAGCAGGCGGTGGAAGGCCTGTCCGTTGCCGCCATCTCGTACTACGTGGTCGGCCTGGTGGGCTATTCCACCAAGGCGGCCAAGGTGCTCGGCCTGGTCGGCAACCCGGAAGTGGTGATCGGCGTGATGGTGCCGGTGGTGGTGGCGGGCGTGTGGCTGGCGCTGCGCAGTATGCATAAGAGGTTGCATACGGCATAATGGCGGCCTTGCCACTTTTGCCACGCTAGTTATATGATCCGTCCCCTGGCCGCCGCACTGTGCGCGGCAAGCCTGCTGTGCACCTTGCCCGCAGTCGCCGCTGCCGCCACCACAGCCGCCGCCGAACGTACCGTCGCAAGCCTGCGCTACATCGGCCAGCAGCGCATTCCGCTCAGGCAGGACTTCCAGGGCACCGCCATCGGCGGCCTGTCCGGCGCCGACTACGACCCTGCCAGCGGCAACTGGCTGCTGGCCAGCGACGACCGCAGCGCCATCAACCCGGCCCGCTTCTACACCGCGCGCCTGGACTACGACGGCGGCGCATTCCGCAGCGTGAACATCACCGCCGTGGACAATTTCAAGCAGGCCGACGGCAGCAACTACCCCAGCGTGAAAGAGTTCGACGCCCGCAAGAGCGGGGACGTGCCGGACATCGAGAGCCTGCGCATCGACCCGCTGGACGGCAGCATCTGGTACAGCAGCGAAGGGGACCGCAAGCGCGGCTTCGACCCCTTCGTGCGCCACGCGCGGCGCGACGGCGGCTACCTGGGCGAAGCGCAGCTGCCCGAAATGTTCCACACTTCGAAAGAAGCGAAGGGCCCGCGCGACAACCAGGTCTTCGAAGGCCTGAGCTTCGCGCCGGACGGCCAGTCGCTGTGGGTGTCGATGGAGGCGCCGCTGTACCAGGACGGCCCGGTGCCCACGCCCGCCGCCGGCGGCGTGTCCCGCATCACCCGCATGGACCGCGACGGCCGCATGCTGGCGCAGTACGCCTACGAGATGGACCCCATTCCCGCCGCGCCGGGACCGGGCCGGAATGCCGACAACGGCATCTCCGAAATCCTGGCCGTGAACCAGCACGGGCTGCTGGTGCTGGAGCGCGCCGCCGTGCAGGACGCGGCCGGCGCCTACAAGAGCTACATCCGCCTGTATCAGATGGACACCGCCGGCGCCAGCGACGTGCGCGGCGTGGCCGCCCTGGCCGGCGCCGCCTACCGTCCCGCCGCCAAGCGCCTGGTGCTGGACCTGAACACGCTCGGCATCGGGCTGGACAATTTCGAGGCCATGAGCTTCGGCCCCAAGCTGCCCAACGGCCACGACACCCTGCTGATCGTCTCCGACGACAACTTCGATAAAACCCAGTCCACGCTGTTCCTGCTGTTCGAAGTTCTGCCAACTATTCCATAAAATGGAATGGTGAATTAGATCTGGCGGCTGTTCTCTTTGCGGGTGAAATAATCCACACTGTCGGCGTTGCATCAATATAAACCGACTGCGAGGAAGCCATCATGAAACTGTATTCCCATCCGATCTCCGGCCACGTGCACCGCGTCCGCCTGTTCCTGTCCCTGCTGGGGCTGGAGCACGAAGCGGTGCATATCGACCTCGCCAAGGGCGAGAACAAAACGCCGGCCTTCCTGGCACTGAACAGCTTCGGCCAGCTGCCGGTGCTGGAGGACGGCGGCGTGGTGGTCAGCGATTCGAACGCTATCCTGGTCTACCTGGCCAAGCGCGAAGGCCGCACGGACTGGCTGCCGGAGGATGCGGCTGGCGCGGCGGCGGTGCAGCGCTGGCTGTCGGTGGCGGCCGGTGAAATCGCCTACGGCCCGGCTGCGGCGCGCGCGGTGGCGCTGTTCGGCCGCGCCGCCGACCCGGTCGAGGTGGTGGCGCGCGCGCACCGCATCCTTGGCCTGATCGACGCGCAGCTGGCGGAGCGCAGCTGGATTGCCACCGCCGCCGCGCCCACCATTGCCGACGTTTCGCTGTACGCCTACATCGCGCGCGCGCCGGAAGGCAGCGTGGACCTGTCGGGCTATCCGAACGTGAACGCGTGGCTGCGCCGCGTCGAAGCGCTGCCGGGCTTCGTACCCATGGTGTCCACGCCGGCCGGCCTGGCCGCGTAAGGAGGCTGCCATGGACGGCTTGACAGACACGGCGCCATCGCCCTGGCATGCGGGCGAAGTGGCCCTGCAGCGCACGGTGGGCATGGCGGAGCGCATGGACGCGCTGGGCCGCAAGGTGGTGCGCGGCTTCATGCCGGAGCAGCACCGCGAGTTCTTCGCGCAGCTGCCTTTCGTGGTGCTCGGCGCGGTGGACGCGGCGGGCGATGCGTGGGCCACGCTGCGCGCCGGCCGTCCAGGTTTTCTCCACTCGCCGGACCCGCAGCGCTTGCAGGCGGCGCTGCCGCGCGAGCCGCTGGACCCGGCTGACGCAGGCATGCAACAGGGCCACGCGGTCGGACTGCTGGGCATCGAGCTGCACACGCGCCGCCGCAACCGCATGAACGGCGTGCTGCGGCGCAGCAGCGATGCCGGCTTCGAGATCGGCGTGCAGCAGTCGTTCGGCAACTGCCCCCAATATATACAGCTGCGCGACTACGCCTTCGTCGAGCAGGCGCCGGACGCGCCGGAAGAGCTGGCGGCGCTGGACGACGCGGCGCGCGCGCTGATCGGCGGCGCCGATTCCTTCTACGTGGCCACGTACGTGGACCTGGCGGACGGCCAGCGCCAGGTGGATGTGTCGCACCGCGGCGGCAAGCCCGGCTTCGTGCGGCTGGACCCGGACGGCGGGCTGACCGTCCCCGACTTTCAAGGCAATATGTTCTTCAACACGCTGGGCAATATCGCGCTCAACCCGCGCGCCGGGCTGGTGTTCGTGGACTTCGCCAGCGGCAGCCTGCTGCAGATGAGCGGTACGGCCGGGCTGCTGGCGGGCCCGGCGGCAGCGGCCAGCCTGGCCGCGTTCGAGGGCGCCCAGCGCCTGTGGCGGTTTACGCCGCAGCGCATCATCCGGCGCGGCGCGGCCTTGCCGCTGCGCTGGCTTGCGCAGGACAACGGCGCATCGCCGGCCTCGCTGCGCACCGGCGCCTGGCCGTAGCCGGCGCGCTCTGCGGCGCGCTGTGCGGTATGTGTGCCACGCGGGCGTGGCTTCGTCTAGAATAGGGCTGACTTCCGGAATAACAGATGCCCAGATGCACACAGACCGAGTCCTCACTGAACAAGTGCCGCAGAATGGAGACGAGCGGCTGACAGGCTTCAACCGCCTGTTCGGTGCTCGCCCGCACATGGCGGTGCTGACCGACGCGCAAGGCCGTGTGCTGGCAGTGAACCGTTTTGCCGCTGCATATTCGGAGCAGATACGGCCGGGCATGCCGGTGACGGCGCTGTATGCGCCGTGGGCCGGCAGCATCGTGCGCAAGGAAGGCCTGCCGGAGGCGCGCACCTGCGGCTATTGGCGCGCCGAGATGGAACTGGCCGGCGAGGACGACGAGGCTACGCCGGTGTCGCTGCTGATCGAACACCAGCCCGCCGCCGGGAACTGCCCGGAAACCTACCTGCTGCTGCACTTCGAGCTGGGCGACTTCGACTCCTACGATTCGCGGCTGCTGTTCAAGCGTTTGTTCGAAGCCCATCCACACCCCATGTGGGCCTACGACCTGGTGACGCTGCGCTTCCTGGTGGTGAACGCGGCGGCCGTCAACAGTTACGGCTACACCGAGTCGGAATTCCTCGACATGACCATCAAGGACATCCGCCCCGAGCATGAGCTGGCGCGGCTGGAGGCCGACCTGGCCGCCACGCCCGCGCGGGGCGCGCAGCGCGCCGGCTACTGGCAGCACCGCAAAAAGGACGGCACGCTGATCACGGTGGACATTTCCTCGCACTCGATCACGCTGGCCGGCCGCGCCGCGCGGCTGGTGTTCGCGCACGACGTGACCGAGAAGCTGCGCATGGAAGAGGCGCTGCACGCGTCCCGGGAAATGCAGCAGCTGGTGATCAACCACATTCCGCACCAGATCTTCTGGAAGGACCTGGACTCGGTGTACCGCGGCTGCAACGAGACCTTCGCGCGCGCGGCCGGGGTGGGCGGGCCGGTTTTCATCGCCGGCAAGCGCGACGCGGACTTCCCGTGGGCGGTGAACGCCGCGCGCATCGTGGCGGACGACCGCACCATCATCGACACCGGCCAGCCCAACCTGAACCAGGAAGACCACATGCTGTTCGCCGACGGCAGCATGCACTGGTTCCTGATCAACAAGCTGCCGCTGCACGACGCGCAGGGCCACATCATCGGCGTGCTGGGCACCATCGAGGACATCAGCGAGCGCAAGCAGGTGGAGCAGACGCTGGCGCTGCGCGGCCGCGCGCTGGAGGCCAGCGTGAGCGCCATCGTCATCACGGGGGAGGGGCCGGAGGGCAGCGTCATCGAATACGCCAACCAGGCGTTCGGCCAGCTGACCGGCCATGCGCCGGCCGCAGTGGCGGGCCGGACGCTGGAACCGCTGCTGGACAGCGGCGACGCGAACGGGCGCGAGGTGCTGCGCGCGGCGCTCAACGCGCGCACCGACGTCACCCGGCTGCTGCAATGCCGCCACCGCGACGGCACGCTGTACTGGTGCCAGCTGCACGTGGCGCCGGTGCACGGCGACGGCGAACGAAGGCCGGGCGGCAGCGACGGCGGCGGCGTCAGCCACCATGTGTGCGTGCTGAGCGACATGACGGCGGTGATGAATTACCAGGCCCAGCTCGAGCACCAGGCCAACCACGACGCGCTGACCCAGCTGCCCAACCGCCACCTGTTCAGCGACCGCCTGGAGCAGGCGCTCAGCTACGCGCGCCGCTACAACCACGCGGTGTGGGTGGTGTTCATCGACCTGGACAACTTCAAGCTGGTCAACGACAGCCTGGGCCACCAGGCCGGCGACGAGCTGCTGCGCACCGTGGCCGGGCGGCTGCGCGCCTGCGTGCGCGGCAGCGACACCGTGGCGCGGCTGGGCGGCGACGAGTTCATGCTGCTGCTGCTGGGCGGCAGCGAGGTGGCGCTGCCGCAAGGCCTGCTGCAGAACGTGCTGGAAAGCGTGGCCGCGCCGGTGCCGCTGGGCGATACCGAGGTGGCCATCACCTGCAGCGTCGGCGTGAGTGCCTTCCCGGCCGACGGCACCGACGGCCAGGTGCTGCTCAAGCACGCCGACATCGCCATGTACCGCGCCAAGGAAACCGGGCGCAACCAGGCCCAGTTCTACGAGCCGGCCATGCAGGCGCGGGTGGCCGAGCGCGCCGCCATCGAAATGGAGCTGCGCTACGCGCTGCCGCGCCAGGAACTGCGGCTGCACTACCAGCCCAAGGTGAGCCTGGAAACGGGAGAGCTGAGCGGCATGGAGGCGCTGCTGCGCTGGCCGCATCCCAAGCTGGGCATGGTGTCGCCGGACCGCTTCATCGGCGTGGCCGAGGACACCGGGCAGATCGTCGAAATCGGCCGCTGGGTGATCCGCACCGCTTGCGCGCAGGCGCGCGCCTGGCAGCGGGACGGGCTGGCGCCGCTGCGGGTGGCGGTCAACGTGTCGGCGCGCCAGTTCCGCGACCCCGGCCTGGCCGACGACATCGTGTCCGCGCTGCACGACACCGGCCTGGCGCCGCAATTCCTGGAACTGGAGCTGACCGAGAGCATGATGATGCACAGCATAGGCGAGGTGCTGGCCACGGTCACGCGCCTGAAGGGCCTGGGCATTGCGCTGTCGATCGACGATTTCGGCACCGGCTATTCCAACCTGTCCTCGCTCAAGCTGCTGCCGCTGAGCCACCTGAAGATAGACCAGTCCTTCGTGCGCGACATGCTGGACCAGCCCAATGTGTCGGCCATCGTGCGCTCGGTGATCGCGCTGGGCCACAGCCTGGGCTTCAGCATCGTTGCCGAGGGCGTGGAAACCGAAGCGCAGCTGGCCTACCTGCGCGGCTGCGGCTGCGACGAGATCCAGGGCTACCATTTCAGCCGTCCGCTCGACACCGACGCCTTCACCACGCTGCTGCAAAGCGGGCGCCGGCTGGCGCTGGCCGGCGCGCCCGATCCGGCGCAGCGCACCTTGCTGCTGCTGGACGACGAGCCCCATGTACTGACCGCGCTCAAGCGCATGCTGCGGGTGGACGGCTACACCATCCTCACCGCGCAGACCGCGCGCGAGGCCTTCGACCTGCTGGCGCTGCACCCGGTGCAGGTCATCATCAGCGACCAGCGCATGCCGGAAATGAACGGCACCGAATTCCTGCGGCGCGTGAAGCAGCTGTATCCGGACACGGTGCGCATCATCCTGTCCGGTTACGCCGAACTGGATACGCTGATCGCCGCCATCAACACCGGCGAGATCTACCGCTTCTTCACCAAGCCGTGGGACGAGGCCGGGCTGCGCGCCAGCCTGCGCGAGGCGTTCCACTACCAGGCGCTGATGCGCGGCAGCTCGCGCGCAGCCCGTGCCCCGGGCGTTACAAATTAGTCACCCCATTCCCGTTGGACTTCTGGCAATATTCCTGTGAGATTAATGACGGGGGAAGGTATGCGAAAAGCGGGACTGGGGCAGTGGGCCAAGCGTATCGTGCTGACTCTGCTGTTGCTGCTGGCGGCGGCGGGATTGGCGCTGTGGTTCTTCCTGCGCGGCAGCCTGGCGCAGCTTGACGGCCGCCGCAGCGTGGCCGGCCTGTCCGGCACCGCCAGCGTGGTGCGCGACGGCCAAGGCGTGCCCACCATCAGCGGCACCGACCGCAAGGACGTGGCCTACGCCACCGGCTTCGCCCACGCCCAGGACCGCTACTTCCAGATGGACCTGCTGCGCCGCGTGGCGGCCGGCGAGCTGGCCGAACTGTTCGGCGCGCGCGCGCTGCCACTGGACAAGGAACACCGCCTGCACCGTTTCCGCGCGCGCGCCGAAGCCGCGCTGCTAGCCATGCCGGCCGCCGACCGCGAGCTGCTGGAGCGCTACGTGGCCGGCGTGAACGACGGCTTGAACAACCTCGGCACGCGGCCGTTCGAGTACGCGCTGATACGCGTCGGCCCGCGCGCCTGGAGCACGGCCGATTCGCTGCTGGTGTTCTGGGCCATGTATTTCGATTTGCAAGGCAACCTGGAAGCGCGCGAGCTGGCGCGCGGCTGGCTCAAGGAGCACGCCACGCCGGAGCAGCTGGCGGTGCTGCTGCCCGAAGCCACGCAGTGGGACGTGCCGCTGGATGTGCCGCTGGACACGGCCGCCGTGCCGGCGCCGGCCGCGCCGTTCCCCGACAAGGCGCCCGGCTGGTGGGGCAGGGAAGCCGCCCCCAACGCTGCCTCCGCCAGCCGCATCGCGGTGCTGGACGGCCACGACGGCGCACAACTGCAGGGCATGGTGGGCAGCAACAACTGGGCCGTGGCGGGCAGCCGCAGCCAGGGCGGCGGCGCCATCGTGGCGGACGATATGCACCTCGGCATCCAGCTGCCGCACATCTGGTACCGCGCCGTGCTGATGGTGCCGGACGGCCACGGCGCCACGCGCCGCGTGGCCGGCGTGACCCTGCCCGGCGTGCCGCTGGTGGTGGCCGGCAGCAACGGCCACGTGGCCTGGGGCTTCACCAACAGCTACGGCGACTATGCCGACCTGGTGACGCTGGACAGCGACCCCGCGCAGCCGGGCAAGCTGCGCACGCCGGCCGGCTGGGAAACCCCGGCCTCGCACCGGGAAACCATCCTCGTCAAGGACGCCGCCGCCGAACAATTCACCGTGCGCGAAACCTCGCTGGGACCGGTGCGCGAGGTGGCCGGCCGCAGCTACGCCGTGCACTGGGTGGCGCACGCCAAGGGCGCGGTCAACTTCGCCGCCGCCGGGCTGGAGATGGCCACCACGCTGGACGACGCGCTGGCCGTGGCCAACCGCTCCGGCCTGCCGGCGCAGAATTTCCTGGCCGGCGACAGCAAGGGCAATATCGGCTGGACCATCGCCGGCCCGCTGCCGCGCCGCGCGCAGCCCGGCCTGGCGTCCACCTTCCCGCTGGCGGGGGAGACGCAGGCGGCCGGCTGGAACGGCCTGCTGGCGCCGGACGCCTATCCGGCCGTGCGCAACCCGGCCGACGGCCAGCTTTCCACCGCCAACAGCCGGCAGCTGATGGGCGCCGACTACGGCAAGCTGGGCGACGGCGGCTTCGACCTCGGCGCGCGCGCGCACCAGGTGCGCGGCGCCGTGGCGGCGCTGGGCGCCAAGACCAGCGAGCAGGGCGTCTACAGCGTGGCGCTGGACGACCGCGCGCTGTTCATGGCGGGCTGGCGCGAGCGCGCGCTGGCCGCGCTGGACGATGCGGCGGTGGGCGCAGGGGGGAGCAAGGGTGCGCAGCGCGCGGCGGCGCGCGAGCTGCTGCGCAACAGCTGGAGCGGGCGCGCCAGCGTGGAGTCGGTGGGCTACCGCATTGCGCGTTCGTACATGTGGGCCCTGTACGAACTGCTGTACGGCGGCGCCGGTGAGGAAATGGGCAAACTGGGCGTCAAGACCGACATGGCCACGGCCACGTCGCGCTGGCCGGTGGTGGTGGCGCGCCTGCTGGACGAGCAGCCGGCAGGCTGGCTGCCGCCGCAGTACGCCAGCTGGAAGGACTTGCAGCTGGCCGCCATCGACCGCGCCGTGGCCGCGCTGACCAGGGACGGCAAGCCGCTGGCCTCGGCCACCTGGGGCGAACGCAACACGCAGGAGATCGCGCATCCGATCGCCTCGGCCGCGCCGGCGCTGCGGCGCTGGCTGACCGCGCCGGCCGACCAGCTGCCGGGCGACAGCCATATGCCGCGCGTGGCGGGCCGCAAGTTCGGCCAGTCCGAGCGCATGGTGGTCTCGCCGGGCAAGGAGGAGCATGGCATCTTCAACATGCCGGGCGGGCAAAGCGGCCATCCGCTGTCGCCGTTCTTCCTGGCCGGCCATGCGGACTGGGTGAACGGCAAGGCCACGCCCTTCCTGCCCGGCCCCGCGCAGCACACGCTGACGTTTGTGAGGCTCTGAACAGGGCAGCGGGGGGGCGGGTGCAAAAATAACTTGACCTTCCTCCTATGGGAAGGTTTACAGTGGCTTCCTTGCTGTTCTCTTTTGGACTGCGGTATTATTAGCTTCTATGCGACTCCTTGTTCGTTACTTGCTGTGGATTTTGATTGCGGCCATCCCGTTGCAAGGGGGAGCTGCCGCCTTCATGTCCTGCAGCGGCAATGTGCTTGGCCAAACTCCTGCCGCGACTGCGCCCGCAACGCCAGCCGATGCTGCCGGGACGGCAAGCGCGCCGGATGAACATTGCGAGAAAGCGCCGGACCACAAGGACAAGAAGTCCCATTCCAAGTGCAGCGCGTGCGCAAGCTGCTGCGTCGGCGCTGCCGCTCCTCCTTCCGTATCCATCCATCCGATTCCCCGTCCCCTGGTGAATTTCTCGCACGTCTCTCCCGAGCCGGCGATCATCGCCTTTGTTCCGGCCACGCTGGAACGGCCTCCACGCCAACACTCCTGAAGCTTGTCCAAGCTGCGGGCTAAGGCCCGTATGATGCCGCGCGCCGCGCGCGGCTGCGCCTTCCTGCGCAATGCGCAGGTGCGCAAGCTATCCGTCCATAGCAGCCATAGCGGCCATTCATTTTCTTTTTAACCTGGAAGGAATCATCATGAAACACCTGTACAAAATCATCCTGGCGGCAACCGTCGGCGCGTCCGGCATCGCAAGCGCGCAAGTCGATCATTCCCATCATGCGGCACCAGCACCAGCGGCAAGCGCCGCGCAGAACGCGCTGAGCGAAGGCGAAATCAAGAAGGTCGACAAGGAAACCGGCAAGCTCACTATCAAGCACGGCGAGCTGAAAAATATCGGCATGGGCGCGATGACCATGGCATTCAAAGTGCAAGAGCCGGCGATGCTGGACAAGGTCAAGCCCGGTGACAAAGTGCGTTTCGTGGTTGAGAAGACCGGCGGCGCGTTGACGGTAACGGCCATCGAAGTGGCGAAGTAATCAGCCAGGGAGAATCGACATGAAACCATTTCAAGCACTGATAGCGGCGGCAGCGTTCGTGGCCGCCAGCCTGGCCGCGCCCTGGGCCGCGGCCCACGCGAGCCTGAAGAGTTCGGACCCGCAGGCCGGAGCGGTACTGGCGGCTGCACCGAAGGACATCGCACTGACCTTTAACGAGAAGATCGAACCGGCCTTCAGTACGATCACGCTGTCCGATGGCGCGGGCAAAGCTATCGCCGCCGGCAAGGCCAGGGTCGATGAGGTCAATCCCGCGATCTTGCATCTTGCCGTCCCGGCGCTGGCAAGCGGCGAATATACCGTGGCCTGGGCTGTTGCCGGACACGACGGCCATCGCCGCAATGGCAGCTTCAAGTTCTCGGTGAAATAGATGGATAGCGTCGCGCTGCTGCAGCTTGGGTCGGCCCTGCTGCTTAATTCCGCCTTCGCCTGGCTGCTCGGCTCGTGGTTCGCGCGGCGCTGGCTGCGTTCGTCCGCGCTCACGCCCGACGGCTACGGCGGGGCAATACGGCGTGCCGATGTAGCCGCGGCAGGCCTCGGCGCCGGCGGCTGCGCGGCTGCCCTGTGGGCCGCCACGGCGGTCATGGCCGGCGTCTCCTTGGGCGAGGCGGGCTCCATGTTCTGGATGATGCTCTCGACGACAGGCTATGGCCGCGCGGGCAGCATCGCCATCGTCGCCATGCTGGGTTTGTGCGCCATCCGCGTGGCCGGCGGACCGGGACGCATAAGCGAACCGGCTGCGCTGGCGGCACTGCTGGCTTTTACCGTGGCCCGCGCGTCGATGGGGCACGCTGGCGAGAACGGCCTGTGGACCGCGACCCTGCTGGCGGAGGCGGTCCACCTGTTTGCAGTCGGCGTGTGGAGCGGCGCAGTATTCGTTTCCGGCTGGCTTGTTCTGACAGGAACCCGCAGTGGCGGACCAGGATCGCGCACCGACATGTATTTGGAGCGCATGTCGCAAGCGGCGCTATGCGCGGTGGTGGCGATTTTCGCCACCGGCATATTCAGCGCGTGGCACCGCGTCGGCAACGCCGGCCATCTGCTGCATACCGCCTACGGATGGACCCTGCAAATAAAAGTGCTGCTGGTGCTGCTGGCCGTCGGCCTGGGCGGTTACAACAAGCTGGTCGGGCTGCCGGCTGCGGCGCGTTCGGCGCGCGGCGTCGGCCTGGTTCGGCGCGTGCTGCAGCTTGAATCGCTGGTGTTGCTTGGTGTTTTGCTGGCGGCAGCACTGCTGACGTCGCAGCAACCGCCAACGGCGGCTTGATCATCATGAAAAGTATTGGCGATAACCAAAATAACCATGCTAGACTAATTTGATGATCCGAATATTTCATGCATGTTTGCTGTGGTTGGTCATGATTGCCGTCCCCGTGCAAGGGTTGGCGTCGGCCTTGCAGCAGACATGCGGAATAGGGCAGGAGCAGCGCCCCGTGGTTAAACGGATCGTGAAGGGACCGTCGGCCCACAAGGTGCGTTTGACGCACAAGCGCGGCGAGCTGGCCAAGCTGAAGCAGAGCGCCAAACACACCGGACAGCATGAAAATTCCACTTGCAGCGCCTGCTTCGACTGTTGTGTCGGCGGTTCGGCTCCGCCATTGGCTGCGCTCGCGCGCGTGCCGCATAAGCCTGCAACGCTGCATCTTCCTTCCAGTATCTCGGCTGTCACCGGTTTCATACCTGACGGGCCGGAACGCCCCCCTCGTCCTTTCATCGGCTGATCGATAGCGCGCCTTGCCTCGGCTGTTTGCGTGGCACAGCTCGCGTTGCTGCGTGCGGAAACTTGCGCATGCGCTACTTACATGTTGACTCGATCAATTGATCGGAGCGCGTCATGCTCCGGTCCCGTAGACCAAAGGATGTCCCGATGTTTTTGAAACGTAAGCCAATGGTATTGGCAATCAGTACTCTGCTGTCTTCCGGATTCTCCGTTCATGCCACAGCCCAGCAAGCCGGCGCCGCACAAGCGCTGGAGAAGGGCAAGGAGACGACCACTGTTGTCGTGACGGGTAGCCACATCAGTTCCAATCGCTCCATGATCACCGGGATCGGCGCCGTGACCGTGATCGACAAGGACGCCATAGAGCGATCGGGCGCCACGTCCGTCGACACGCTGCTGCAGCGCATGCCTTCCTCGGCGGGCTTCGCCGGCAATCAGACTAACGCGTACTGGGGTGAAAACGGGTACGGCACGACGCAGGTCAACCTGCGCGGCCTGGGCGCGAACCGCACCCTGGTGCTGATTAACGGACGGCGCGTCGTGAGCGGCGGCACTGGAGCGAACAGTTCGGTCGACCTGAATATGATCCCGGTGGCGATGATACAGCGCATGGAAGTGCTAAAAGACGGCGCCTCCGCCATCTATGGCGCGGATGCCGTGGCTGGCGTGGTGAACCTGATCACCAGGAAGGATTTCACCGGACTGGAACTGCAGGGCCGCTACGGCAAGACCACCCGCAGCGATGACAAGGAGAAGGCCGCCAGCATCGCATGGGGTGTGGGCAGCGAGCGCGGCAACCTGATGACTGCGCTGGACTACTCCGAAACGGGAACCGTCAACATGGCCAGCCGTGCGCCGTGCGGCCTGGGCGAAGCGGACGGCAAGCTGGTGTGCGTGGGCAGTTCTTCCACCATAGGAGGACGCGCAGTGCTGGCCGACGGCACGCGCGTCAACTTCAATCAGACACCCGGCGGCAACGGCAATGCTTATGAGCGCTATTCCGCCGATAAGCACAACTACAATAGCAACCCGTACCTGAATGCGGTAAATCCGAACAAGCGCTTGAGTTTCAGCACGTTCGGCAACCTGGCCATTTCCGGGGACGAACGCCTGTTTGCCGAGGTGATGTACACCAACCGCCAGTCTGAACAGATCGCGACCCCAGGCACGCTGGGCGTGTACCGTCCCGTCAACATCGCTGCCGGTCATCCGACCAACCCGACCGGCCAGGACCTGCAACTGCAGCGCCGCCGCCTGCAGGAAGGCGGTGTCAGGATGTTCGAACAGGAGGTCAACACGGCACGCATCGTCTTGGGGATCGACGGGCGCATCGGCCAGGCATGGGACTGGAGCATTGCCGCCAACTACGGGCGCAACACGGGTGTCAGCAGCACCAGCAATGTCGCCAACCTGGACCGGGTGGCGCAGACGCTGGACCGGAGCCGGTGCGGTACGGCGCCGGACGCGGCGGTCCCGTGCGCGGATTATCTCGGCTATGGCGATGTCACGCCGCAAGTGCTTTCTTACATCATGTCCACCAACCGCGACCATGGCGGCAACGAGCAGAAGAGCGTGACGGCAAATCTGCGCGGCGAACTGATGAAGCTCCCGGCCGGGGCGCTGGGATTCGCCGCCGGTGTCGAAGTGCGCAAGGACCGGGGCTGGCTCGATCCGGACCAGTTGACCGTGCTGGGCATCAGCAACACCAACCAGCAAAGCCCGATCGCCGGACAATACGACGCCAGGGAAGTATTCGCGGAAGCGGACCTGCCCCTGCTTGCCGATCATTGGCTGGCCAAGTCGCTGTCGCTCAATACGGCGCTGCGGTATTCGAAATACGAGATGTTCGGCTCCAACACCAGCTACAAGGTGGGCGCCGACTGGCAGGTCATGCCCTCGTTCAAACTGCGCAGCAACTATTCAACCGCCTTCCGGATTCCGAATATTCCGGAACTGTACGGCGGCACCGCCGAGGGCAACCTGACCACAACGGACCCATGCAGCGGCTGGAGCGCCTTGCCGGCGTCGTCGGTCATTGCGCAGAACTGCCGTGCCTCCGGCGTTCCCGCCGGCTACCGGCAGCTGGGCAACACCGTGCTCACTACCACCGGCGGCAACACGCGATTGCAGCCGGAGAAAGCCCGCACGCTCACGGCCGGCATCGTCTGGACGCCGGCATTTGCGCGCGACCTGGTGTTGACGCTGGATTACTACCGCTATCGGATCACGAACGCGATCGCCCGGGTGGACGGCTCGACCAAACTGCGGGCCTGCTATGAATCCGCCGGCCTGAGCCATCCCTTCTGCGGACCTGCCAACTTCACGCGCAACCGCCTGACCGGCGAGGTGGACTTCCTGTCGGCGCAGCCGTCCAATGCCGCCAGCGAAAACCTGTCCGGCCTGGATGCGGGCGTGCTTTACACCTTCCGGGTGGGAGGGCTGCGTGCGTCGTTCAACGGTGAAGTCGCCTATCTGAAAGACTACCAGGTCACGCCGTTCCAGGGCGGCGAGGCGATTTCCTACGCCGGGAAGATCACGGGAGGCCGCGGCAGCTACACGAAATGGCGTTCCTTCGATACCCTGACGCTGCAGGATGGCGCATGGTCGGGCTCCTACAGCGTGCAGTTCATCGGCAAGGCGCGGGACATCAACGCTTCCGCCGGGGACATCGGCGATCATGCGCCGGCGCTGAGCTACCACAATGCCCAGGCCAGGTTTGCCTTCTCCAGGAACCTTAGCCTGGCCTTTGGCATCGACAACCTGTGGAACAAGAAGGCGCCGTTCATCCAGAGCTGGACCGACGCCAACACCGACACCATGACGTACGATTTGCTGGGCCGGCGCTGGCACGCGAAGCTGATCTACCGCCTGTAACAGACTGGGAGGACTGCGGCACCCGAGTGGCGCGGTCCGCCTTTCTCACGTAATGAGGAAATACATATGAAATCTGCTTTTTGGTCGCGCCGGTTGCACAAATGGCTAGGCCTTCTGATCGGATTGCAAGCCCTGTTGTGGATGCTGAGCGGCTTGTACATGACGGCGATATCGATTGACCTGATACACGGGGACCATTTGGCGCACCGGGACGAGACGCCCATGTCGCCAGCCGCCATCGTGGCGCTGCCGGCACAGTTGGGCGGCCATTTCAGCGGGGTCACCGGCTTCAAGCTCAAGCGCATGCTGGGACGCGAAGTGTATGAAGTCAAGCACGCCGGCGGCATCGGCTTGTTGGACGCCGGCACCTTGCAGCGGCGCGATCCGGTAGACCAGGCAACCGCGCGCGCTCTCGCGCTCGACCAATACCAGGGCGAGGGCGAACTGGCCAGGATCGAGCTGTTGACCACGTTGCCCGGAGAGGTGGCCAAGCGCAAAGCACCGCTGTGGCGGGCCGATTTTGACGACGCGTCCGGCACAACGTTGTACCTCAGTCCCCAGAGCGGCGAAGTAGTGGCCAAGCGGCACGACCTCTGGCGCGTGTATGACTTTCTTTGGATGCTGCATATCATGGATTACGACACAAGGGATGACATCAACAATCTGCTGCTGCGGATAGCGGCGGCCGTCGGCACGCTGTTCGCGCTGAGTGGGATCTGGCTGTTGTGGTACAGCTTCCGCAGGAGGGCTGCCGCATGATCCCCTTCTTGCGCAAGTTGCACAAATGGATAGGCTTGATTGTCGGCCTCCAGTTTGTACTGTGGCTCGGCAGCGGGCTGATCATGAGCCTGTTCGACCATCATGCGGTGACGGGGCAAGCGCACCGTGCGCCGGCGCCGCCGGCGCAGACCTGGCCCCTGGCAGGCGTGCTGGCACCGTCCGCCGTGCTGGCGAACGCTCAGCGGCCGGCCGACCTGCTTGAAACAGCCTGGCTGGGCGCGAAACCGGTCTACAAGCTCAGTTCCGAAGGCACGGCCTGGCTGGTCGATGCGCGGACCGGACAGCCTGTGCACGTAACCAGCGCGGATATTCTGGCCGCTGCGCGCGCGGACTACGCCGGGGTGGGCGCAGCTCGACAGCCGGTGCTGCTGCCCGAACCAGGCCTGGAAGCGCGGCGCCATAGCGGGCCGGTCTGGCGCGTGGACTTCCAGGATGCGGACGGCACCTCGCTCTACCTGTCGGGTGCGGATGCCAAAGTGCTCGAGCGCAGGAACGACACCTGGCGCCTGTTCGACATCGCATGGATGCTGCACATCATGGACTACAGCGGCCGCCAGGATTTCAACAACACGCTGGTCGTGATCGCCGCGAGCGCCGGTTTGTGGATGGCGATATCCGGCATCTGGCTGCTGTGCGTCACAGTGCGCCTGCGGGAATTTATTCCGCGGCGCTGGCTGCCGGTGCGCACGGTGACCGTACTGGACGAGACCGGCAAGCAGCTCGCGGCCGTGCGCTCCTTCGAAGGCGACACGGTGTACTCGGCGCTGAACCGGGCCGGCATGCAATTGCCGTCCAATTGCGGTGGCGGCCAGAGCTGCGGTCTGTGCGAGGTGAAGGCATCCCATAATCCGCCCCCGCCAAGCAGCGCTGACCGCGAGCACATCGCGCCGGCGCGGCTAAGGCAGGGGCATCGCCTGGCCTGCGGCCTCATGGTCCAATCCGACAGCCGCATCGCCGTTGCGAACGGCAAGGCCATCATGGCGAAGTGCCGGGCAACGGTCGAGAGCGTAACTGCGGTAACGCCGTACCTGCGCGAGATCGTCCTCGTGCCCGAATCCCGGCCGGGGGCCGAATTCCGCCCCGGCTCCTATGTGCAGCTGCATATCCCACGCTACTCGTTCCACCGGGACCGCCTGAACCTGCCGGAGCATCACCGGATGGACTGGGCCAAGCTATCGCTGCCATCCGTGCTTCGTTCGAAGGAGGCGGTGCGGCGCTCCTACTCACTGGCGCTGCCGGTGACGAAGGCCGATGGCCGGCTGCACCTGCTGGTGCGATTTTCGCCGGGCCGCGCAGATGGCGGGCAGGCCCCCGGCAAAGGCTCCTCGTACGTGTACAGCCTGATGACCGGCGACCAGGTCATGTTCAACGGTCCATTCGGCGACTTCGCCTTGAGGCATGGCAGGGCCGAGAAAGTATTCATTGGCGGCGGCGCCGGCATGGCTCCGCTGCGCGCCATGATTCACTCGCTCCTGGACGGCGGCGCGACAGAGCCGATCCACTTCTGGTATGGCGCCCGCAATGGCCGCGAGGTGCCGTACCAGGCGGAGATGGAGGCGTTGGCGCTGCGTCACCCCAACTTTAGCTGGCATCCCGTGTTGTCCGATCCCGGCATTGCAGGGCATGGAATGGTGCACGAGAGCGTCCATCATGAGCTGTTGCGCAGCCATCCCCAGGTGCGTGACTGCGAATTTTACGTGTGCGGCCCGCCACAGATGCTGGCTGCAACGCGGCAAATGCTGAGCGCGCTCGGCGCCAGGAAGGTCGCCTTTGACGACTTCAAGATATAGGCGCCTGCCGCAAAGCGATTTCCCGTTCCCGAGATGGATTCAGCCGCTCAGCCCGCATGCTTTCCTCAGGCTGGCGTCGACCGGGCCGGCAGGCATGAAGCGGCGCAATTTGCGCAACAGCGATGCCTGTCCCGGCGGCGTGCGGCGCATGCGCCATGCGCCCAGTGCCGCTTCGACGATGGTGGCGGCCACTGCGGACGGTTCGGGTGCGCCATTGACACTGCCGGCCACGGCGCGCGTGACCAGCTCGCGTTCATGGCCATAGGCCGCGATGCTTGACTTGACCTGCGGCGAGTTGGCCTCCAGCCTGGTCCTGGTATAGGAGGGGGCGACCAGCGTGACGCGGATGCCGAACTGGCGGACCTCGTGGTCCAGCGTCTCGGACAGTCCTTCCACGGCATGCTTGGAGGCGGAATACAGCCCCATGTACGGCGCGGGCAGAAAGCCGAGCACGGAGCTGACATTGACGATCCTTCCCTGGCCGTGCGCGCGCATGTGCGGGAGCACGGCCTGGGTCGTGCGCAGGATGCTGAACACGTTGGTGTCGAACAGCGATGCGGCCTCGCTGGGCGCGGTTTCCTCCACCGCGCCGATCAGGTTCACCCCCGCATTGTTGACCAGGACGTCGATGCGGCCGGCCTGGCCGGCGACAAGCTGAATTCCGCGCTGGACCGACGCGTCGTCGCGCACGTCCATCTCGATGAACTCGACGCCGGACAGGGGCTGGGCGCCGGCGATGCTGCGCACGGTGCCAAACACCCTGCATCCGCGCTTGGCGAACTGTTCGGCGGCGGCGCGCCCGATCCCCGACGATACGCCGGTCACAACGACAACAATAGATTTCGACATGACAAATCCTTTGATATGAACGATGGATAACGGCAGATCAGCTGGTTTCGGCTTTGGCGGGCGGGCTGATCTTGAACCAGATGGCATACATGGCTGGCAGGAAAACCAGCGTGAGCACGGTCCCCGCGAAGGTGCCGCCGATGAGCGTATAGGCGAGCGTCCCCCAGAACACGGAATGGGTCAGCGGGATAAAGGCCAGAATGGCCGCCAGCGCGGTCAGGATCACCGGACGCGAGCGCTGCACCGTCGCCTCGACCACCGCGCGGAAGGGCGCCAGTCCAGCCTGCTCGTTATGGTGGATCTGGCCGATCAGGATGAGCGTGTTGCGCATCAGGATGCCCGACAGGGCAATCAGGCCGACCAGCGCATTGATGCCGAACGGCTGCTGGAACAAGATCAGGGTCGGCACCACGCCGATCAGGCCCAGCGGGCTGGTCAGCAACACCATCACCATCGCGGAGATCGACCGCACCTGGAAGATGATGATCAGCAGGGTGATCGCCAGCATGATAGGGAACAGGGGCAGCATGGCCGCCGTCGCCTTGCCGGATTCCTCGATCGAACCGGCCTGTTCGATGCGGTAGCCGGCCGGCAGCTTGTCCATGATGGGCTGGAGCTGCCTGGTGATGGCGCTGGACACGTCCGGCGGCTGCAGGCCATCGGCGATGTCGCCCCGCACGGTGATTGTCGGCATCCGGTCGCGCCGGCGGATGAGCGGCTCCTCCGCGCCCACGTCCACCTTGCCCACCTGCGACAGCGGGATGCGTTGTCCGCCGGCGGTGGACAGCGTGAAGTCCGCGAGCTTGGCCGGATCAAGGCGGTTGTCGCCGGCGGAGCGGGCCACGACCTGCACGGTGCGGATATCCTCGCGGACGGCAGTCAGCGGAACGCCGCTCAGCAGGAATTGCAGTTGCTGCGCGACGGCGCTCGAAGTCAGCCCCACGCTCTGCAGCCGGTCTTGCTGCAGGGGGAAGTGCAGCGTTGGGGTACGCGTGCCCCAGTCGTTGTTGACGGTGCGCATCATGGGACTCGCTTCCATCACCTGCTGCACCTGCGCGGCAATACTGCGCAGCTTATCCGGGTTGGGCCCCGTCACCCGGTAGGCCACCGGGAACGGCGAATAGGGACCGAACACGAGCTGGGTGACACGCACCCGTGCTTCCGGCGCGAGGCCTTCGGCAATGGCCATGCGCAGCCGGCGCTTCAGCGCGTCGCGCTCATCCTGGCTGTCGGTGCGGATCACGATCTTGGCGAACGAGGGGTCGGGCAGTTCCGGTCCCATGGCCAGATAGAAGCGCGGCGCGCCCTGGCCGATGTAGGCGGTGACGATCTTCGCCTCCGCCTGCTTGGCCAGCCACGTTTCCACCTTTGCCGCAGCGGCGCTGGTCTGCACGATCGAGGTGCCATAGGGCAGCTGCACTTCGACCAGGACTTCGGGACGGTCCGAGATGGGGAAGAACTGCTTCTTGACGACAGCCATGCCCAGCACCGCCATGGCGAACAGGCCCACCACGGCGCCGGCCACCCACCATTTGCGCGCGATGAGGCGCTGCAGTACCCGGCGGAAGCGGTTGTAGCGCGGGGTGTCGTAGAGCGCGTCGTGGCCGCCCTCGACCTGTTTCAGCTCGGGCAGCAGCTTGACGCCGAGGTAAGGCGTGAAGACCACCGCGACTACCCACGAGGCGATCAGGGCGACGCCGACGATCCAGAACATATTGCTGGTGTACTCGCCCGCAGTGGAACGCGCGAAGCCATTCGGCATGAAACCCACCGCCGTGACCAGCGTGCCCGAGAGCATGGGCGCCGCAGTGTGGCTCCATGCATAGGCCGATGCGGCAACGCGGCTGTAGCCTTCTTCCATCTTCACCACCATCATTTCGATGGCGATGATGGCGTCGTCGACCAGCAGGCCCAGCCCGAGGATCAGGGAGCCGAGCGTGATGCGGTCGAAGTTCTTGCCGGTGGCGGCCATCACGATGAACACCGCCGCCAGCGTCAGCGGCACGGCTGCGGCAACCACGATGCCGACGCGCCAGCCCATGCTGACGAAACACACCGCCATGACCACCAGCAGCGCGGCAAAGAACTTGAGCATGAATTCGTCGACCGACGCACTGATGTTGACGGCCTGGTCGGTGACCTTGCTCAAGCCCATGCCCAGCGGTAGCGCGGCGTTGATCTCGCCCACTTCCTGGTCGAGAGCCTTGCCCAGGTCGAGCCCGTTCCAGCCGTCGCGCATGACGATGCCAAGCAGCAGGGCTGGTTCGCCGCTGTTGCGTATCATAAAAGTCGCCGGATCCTCATAGCCGCGCTGAATCGTGGCGATGTCCGACAGTTTCAAGGTGCGGCCCTGCGCGACGACCGGCGTATCGCGGATTTTCTGCAGTTCGTCGAATGCGCCGTCAAGGCGTATGAACACCTGCGGGCCCTTCGTTTCCACCGAGCCGGCCGGCGTGAGCACGTTCTGATTGTTCAGCGCGGCGAACACGTCCTGCGGGCTGACGCCCAGCGTGGCCAGGCGCTCATGCGAGAACTCGACGTAAATCCGTTCGGACTGTTCGCCGACGATGTTGACCTTTTTGACGCCCGGCACGCGCAGCAGGCGCTGGCGCAGCGTCTCGGCGTCGCGCACCAGCAGGCGCTGCGGCTCCCCCTTTGCCTTCAGCGCAAACAAGGCGAAGGTGACGTCCGCATATTCGTCGTTGACCATCGGCCCGATCACCCCGGGCGGCAGGTTGCCGGCTTCATCGCCGACTTTCTTGCGCGCCTGGTAGAACTGCTCCTGCACCTCGGCCGGCGGCGTGCTGTCCAGCAGCGTCAATGTCGTGAACGCCAGGCCCGGCCTGGTGTAGGTCTCGCTGCGGTCGTACCAGCGCAGTTCCTGCAGCCGCTTTTCGATCTTCTCGGCGACCTGATCCTGCATTTCCTGCGCCGTCGCCCCCGGCCAGGCCGTCACGATGGTCATCACCTTGACCGTGAAAGCGGGATCCTCCGCCCGCCCCAGCTTGAAGAAGGACACAATCCCGGCCAGGGAAATCAGGCAGATCAGGAATAAGGTGACGGAGCGCTCGCGCACGGCGAGCGCCGACAGGTTGAAGCGGCCTGCGCTCATGGACGCGCTCCTGCGTTCGCGAGCGCCTCGTCCGCCGTGCGCACCGCTTCGCCTTCGCGCAGCAGGTGGGCCCCCAGCGCGACGATCCGGTCGCCTTGCTTGAGTTGCGCTGCAATGCGCGCGCCGTCGTCGCCCAGGCGCTGCACCGTCACCGGCCGCCAGCTCACCTTTGCCGGCTGCCCCTGTATCAACCAGACGCCGGGCCCTTTGCCTGCGTCAAACAGGGCGCCGATCGGCACCGACCAGCCGCTGTGCGCGGCGGATTGCGTCTCGGGGATCTGTATGGTGACGGTGGCGCCCAGCGGCGCGTTGGCCAGCCCGTCCTCCAGCACGTAGCGCGCCTCGAACGTGCGCGTCAGCCGGTCTGCCGTATCCGAGAGCTGCCTGAGCCTTGCCGCAACGGCGGGTCCGCCGCTGCCAAACAGCGTGGCAAGGCCGGCGGACCCGACCGCGGGGCGCAAGGTTTCGGGGAGCTGGATGACGGCCTCGCGGCGGCCCGCATGCGCCAGACGGACCACCGCCTGTCCTGCGCTGACGACCTGGCCGGGTTCGGCCAGCGTTTCCATCACCACGCCGTCGGCATCGGCCACCAGTTCGGCATAACGGCTGGCGTTGCGCGCCACTTCGGCCTGGGCTTCGGCCGCATTGAGCTGGGCCTGGGCGGCATCGGCTGCCGCCTTGCTTTGGTCGTAGGCGGAAGCCGATACCGCGCCGGTGCCGCGCAGGTCGCGGTAGCGCGCTTCGTCCTGTGCCGTTTGCTGCGCCCGGGCGCGGGCGGCGGCAACCGCTTCCTGCTGGGCATGTGCGGCGAGCTTCAGGTCGGCGGGATCAATGCGCATCAGCGCCTGGCCGCGCTTGACGGTTTGTCCGGTATCCACCAGGCGCGCCAGCACCTTGCCGGCGACCCGAAAGCCGAGGTCGCTTTGCACCCTGGCCGCGACGGTTCCCGTGAACGTCCGTGCCGGCGTTGCCGCCTGCTGGACGGTGGCAGCGCGCACCAGGCGGGCGCCGGTGCGCGGGTCTGGCGGCGTCTTCTCGCCGCAGGCGGACAAAACCAGCGGCAAGACGGATATGACAGCTGAGAAAACGAGGCGACGGCGAGGCATAGGAATCCCGTAAAAAACTAAACAGGATTCCATTGTGGGACTAGTGACTAATTGTGTCAATAGTCACTATGCGCGCCGGTGCTCATCTGGACAGGCTGCGCAGCACCAGGCTCGACAGTTGGGCCGGCGCGTCGCCGGTCGGGTCGAAGCTGTATTGCAGCAGCAGCGGATTGAGGTACGGCCGCATAACCAGGTAGATCGCGTTCGCCGCTTCGTCGAGCGGGGTCTTGCGTTCAAAGTCCTCGCTCTCGCGCCCCTGGCGCAGCACATCCTGCAGCAGTTGCCGGATGCGCGCCTCGTAGTCCCGCACCGCTTCCCAATGACCGGTAGTGGCAGAGGCGGCAATGTCGTACAGTTTGCGGTCTTCCGAGAACAGCCGCATGCTGGACTCGACGATGGCCTTGAACATGCGCCGCAGTTTCTCCGGCGGACGGTCAACGCTGTCGACCGCGGTCCGGATATCGGCTTCGATTTCGCGCAGGCAGTTGGCGCAGATGAGTTCTCCGATGGCCTGTTTGGATTCGAAGAACTTGTAGATATACGCCTTGGAGAAGCCGATCGCCTTGGCAAGGTCGGAGACGGTGGTCTTCTCGTAGCCGTACTGGCGGAAATGCGCGGTAGCGGCGGAGACGATTTGATCACGCACGTCGTGATCGGCAGGTCCGCGGGCGGGACCGGAATGGTGGGGTGCTTTGTTCATGCCCGACAGCTTACCTCTTGTCGCGGTTTCGTTCAACGAGTGACCAAAACATGATATAGTCACTCGCGTCTTCCTCTTTTACTTCGCGAAAAACCCATGTTATTAAAACGCACACTTTTAATGCTCGCCGCCGCCGGCATGTCCGCCGGCTGCGCTGTCGGGCCGGATTATCAGCGGCCCGGCGCGCCGCTGCCGGATCGCTACCTGGGCCAGGCTGCTGCCGAGTCCAGGCAGGCCGATGGCAGTGCCGACTTCAGCGCGTGGTGGGCGGGCTTTGGCGATCCGCAGCTGACCCGCTTCGTGATGCTGGCGCTGGAGCAGAACCTGGACCTCGCCCAGGCGTCCGCCCGCGTGGCCCAGGCGCGTGCCGGACTCGGGGCGGCGGCCGCCGCGCTGCTGCCGGCGGGCGCCATCAATGCGCAGGCGGCCAGGGCCTACCAATCGGTGGAAACCCCGCTCGGGCAAGTGCTCAATGCGCAGCCGGATTTTGAGCGTTACGGCAGCGCTTATGAGGCCAACCTCGGCATCGGCTGGGAGCTGGACATATTCGGTGGCTTGCGCCGAGGGCGGGAAGCGGCGCTTGCCGAGTATCAAGCTTCGGCCGCCGGGGCGGTGGCAAGCCGGCTGGCGGTGGCGGCGCAAACCGCTGACATCTACATCAACATCCGTGGGCTGCAAACACGGCTCGGCGTGGCGCACAGCCAGGTCAGGACGCAACAGGAGCTGCTGGCGACGGTCAATCTGCTGCATGGCAAAGGGCTGGCCGCAGAACTCCAGGTGCGGCAGGCCGAAGGCGCGCTGGCGCAGGTGAAGGCAACAGTGCCGGTGCTCGAAGCGGGGCTGGAGACGGCCATGAATGCGCTGGACGTGATGCTGGGGACGGCGCCGGGCACGCACCGGGAAGAGCTGGCGGCGGCGCGCGCGATACCGGCCGCCCCGCGGATCGCAGCCACCGGGTCGCCCGGCGATCTGCTGCGCCGCCGGCCCGATCTGATCATGGCGGAACGCCGCCTGGCGGCCTCGAACGCGCGGATCGGCATGGCGCTCGCCGAGTACTACCCGAAGCTGTCCTTTAGCGGCTTGATCGGCAGTGCGACGTCGCTGTCAGGCGGCAACCTGTTCAGCAGCGGCGCCAGCCAGGGCGCCGGCGTGCTGGGCCTGCGCTGGCGGCTGTTCGATTTCGGCCGCATCAATGCGCAGATCAGTCTGGCCAAGGGGCAGGAGGCCGAGGCGCTGGCAGCCTACCGGCTGGCCGCGCTGCGTGCGGCCGAAGATGTGGAAAACGCGTTGTCCAACCTGGTGAAGCGCGAGGGCCAGGCCGGCCTGCTGGGGCAGGGAGAGGATTCGCTGAGCCTGGCGAGAAAGGCATCGTTTGCCGCTTACCGGAACGGCGTGGTCAGCCTGATAGAAGTGCTGCAGGCCGACGAGAACCTGCTGCGCGCCGCCGACATGCGGGCGCAGGCGCAAACCGAGTCGGCACGCGCGGCGGTCGCGGCCTTCAGGGCGCTGGGCGGCGGCTGGCAGCCTCCGGAAGCCGACACGGTTGCGACGCGGTAAGCGCTGGGCGCGGCCGGCCGCTTGCTACCGCGCAGCGATCTCCCCCAATAGTTCGGAGAGTTCGAGCGCGTCCACTGGTTTGACAAGGTGGTGGTAAAAACCGGCCGCACTGGTCAACTCCCTGTCCTGCGGCTGACCGTAGCCCGTAACCGCAACCAGGACCACCCCGGCCGCCCCGGGCGTGGCCCGCAAGTGCCCCGCGAGGGTGATCCCATCAATTTCGGGCAAGCCAATGTCGAGGAAAAATACCTGGGGACAGCTCGCTTTCGCGACCTCGAGCGCCGCGTGGCTGGAGTACACCGCGCGCGCACTATGTCCCATAGCCGACAGCAGCGTGCTGAGGAAATCCGCCGCGTCGCGGTTGTCATCCACTACGACGATACGCAATGCTTGCTGGATCCGCTCCGGCACTAACGGCAGCGCCGATTCGGTGCCGGCGATCCGGCCGGTCTTCAGCAGCGGCAGGCGGACTGTGAAGACGCAGCCCTTCCCGGGGCCGCCGCTCAGCACCGAGATGGTGCCGCCATGGGATTCCACCAAGCTTTTGGCCAGCGCCAGGCCGATGCCCAATCCCCCTTGCGCGCGGTCTGGAGTACGCCGCCCCTGGACGAAAAGCTCGAAGGCGCGCGCGGCCAGCTCCTCGTCCATTCCCACGCCGTTGTCAGTGACAAGCAATTCAGCGTCGTCCGCGGCCACGCGTAGCTGGACGTGTATGACGCCCCCGTCAGGAGTGAACTTGCTGGCGTTGGTAATGAGATTTGCGGCGATTTGAACGATGCGCTTGCGATCGCCGCTTACCATGACCGGCTCTGCAGGCGCGTCGAAGGAAAAATGGTGGCGTTTCGCCTGGATTCTCGGGAGGACCTGCTCAGATGCTTCGGAGACCGCGTCCCAGAGGTCCAACGGGTTTTTCGTCAATCCAACGAGTCCGCGCGTCACCCTTGCGACATCCATCAGATCGTCAATCAAGGCACTCATGTGGTTGACGTGCCGCGTGATGACGGCCGCGGCATGCTTCACACCGGCGGTGTCGTGCGCCGCGACGCCCAGTAACTGGGCGGCGGCACTAATAGGCGCCAGCGGATTGCGCAGCTCATGCGCGAGCATGGCAAGGAACTCATCCTTGGATTGATTGGCGTGGGCGAGCTCTGCGATCAGCACCTTGCGCTCGTTGTGCGCCTGATCCAGCAAATGCCGCTCCGTCGCATCGCGGGTAAAACATCGCGTGTAGCGGAGCTGGCCGTTTTCGAAGCATCCATTGGAATTGATGACGACGTGCTTGACCGCGCCATTGCCGCAGCGCAGCCGGGCGGGCTGATCGTAGAGCGTCTCGCCGGTTTGCAGCTGCCCGAGAATATGGTCGATCAGGTCACCATCAACATGAAACTCAGCAATGTGGTGGCCGACGTAGTCCCCCCAGCAGTAGCCCAGCATGGTCAGTTCGGCCTTGTTCGCCCAAAGAATGATGCCGTCCGGCCCAACCCTATGCAAGCCCTCCGCCGCATTTTCGACAAAATCGGTGAATTCACGCTCCCGATGTTTGAGGGTCTGTTCAGACCTTCTGGTGTGGGCCAGTTCGCTTTGCAACGAGAGGATTTTCTGTTCCAGCATGGCCGCATGTTTATTGGCATCCGAGGCGGCCCTGGGGCCGTCGGGAACGCTCGGGCAAACATGGTCATGCTCATGGCAAATGCTCTGGAAGGCGCTGGCATGTTCCTGCGTCGGGAACAGCTGCCACGGATAGGCGCAAAACAGCGCGAAACGGCAATTCCGGCGCAGCGCGTTCCATAGCTGTTCGAGGCGTATCGCGGCGTCATACTGGCCCCGCGCGCACAGCAGCGCCACCATTTCGCCGAAAGCGTGGACTTGCCTTCCGGAACTGCAGGCATTGCGCACAGCCTCGCCGATCACGGCATCAAACCGCCGCTCATCAGGATAGCCATCGACCATGAACTGCGCCAGCGCACTCTCGGCATCCATGGTGATCAATTCCCCAGGGAACCATCCGCGCTCGCCTTTCAATGTCCCCAGGCCGGCCAACTGTTGCCGCAGCGCGGCCAGATGGTCCGCTGTTGCGATGACGATTGCGGTGCCGCCTCCACGCAAGCCCCGGTCCAGGAAATCGGCCGCCTCAGTCACTAGCGCCACATCGTGCTCGTAAAAGCGCACAAAATGCTGGTCTTCGAAGGGGGGCGGCTGAGCCGGCGTTTGCAAAGTAGTGGCCATCAATTTCTCTTTATAATCAGGGCGCTGCGGCAAGCGGCCCTGATTTCAGTGCCGACTTGCGCGATCATATACCGATTCGGCCAAGCCACGCGTTCCGGTGCAGTTGGGCCAGCAGGGCGGGGCGGTAATGGCGGCTGAGCGGCGCGCGGGCGCCGCCGTGCAGCAGCAGTGCGCCGTCGCCCTTGTCGTCCACTTCGATGGCGGCGACGGCGGCCAGGCGCACGGCGGCGCGGCGGTGGCAGCGCTGGAAGGCGGGGCCGAGTTTGTCGAGCAGGCCGGCCAGCGTCTGGCGCAGCAGCGGCTGGCCGCCGGCGGTGTGCAGGACGACGTAGTTGTCCGCCGTTTCGATCCAGTCGATGTCGTCCACCCTGACGATGCGCGTGGCGCCGCGCTCCGGGACCAGGAGCTGGCGCACCCGCGGCAGCGGCGCCGGAGCGGCGGGCGGCGCGGCGCGCTGGCCGGCGAGGCGGCCGCGCAGGCGCTGCAGGGCGCGCTGCAGGCGGGGCCGGTCGTACGGCTTGAGCAGGTAGTCGATGGCGTTGGCGTCGAAGGCGCGGATGGCGTATTCCTCGTAGGCGGTGACGAAGACGATCAGCGGGGCGGGCGCGGGCAGCGAGGCGGCCACGTCGAAGCCGCCCACTTCGGGCATCTGGATGTCGAGGAAGATGGCGTCGGGCGCGAAGGCGGCGGCGCGTTCAAGGGCTTCCACGCCGTCGCGCGCTTCCTCGATGGCGGCGATGTCCGCTTCCAGCGACAGCAGGCGGCGCAGCTTGTCGCGCGCCGGGCGCTCGTCGTCGACGATCAGCACGCGCACGGCAGCCTCACTTCGGCGCGCACGCCCGCAGGTTGCAGCTGCACCAGCCGCAGCGAACCGGCGCCGCCATGCAGCACCGCCAGCCGCTCGCGCAGATTGCGCAGCCCGATCCCGCCGCCCGCGGCGCCGCCGGCCGCCTGGCGCAGGGTGCCGCTGTCGTCGTCGATGCGCAGCACCAGTTCGGCGCCGGCGCGCCGGGCGCTGATGGCGATGGCGGTGGGCTGGCGGCGCTGTTCGACGGTGTGCTTGAACACGTTCTCCAGCAGCGGCTGCATGCTCATCAGCGGCACCTGGCAGCCCAGCAGCGCTTCGTCGATATCCCAGCCGATGCGCACCCGGTCTTCAAAGCGCTCGCACATCAGGTGCGCGTAGCCGCGCAGCAGCCGCAGCTCGGTGGCCAGCGGCGCCTGCTGCTGGCCCGAGTGGTCCAGCGTGGCGCGCAGCACGTCGGCCAGCTGCATCAAGGTGGCGTCGGCGCGCTCCACGTCCGTATGCATCAGCGACGAAATGGTATTGAGCGCGTTGAACAGGAAGTGCGGCTGCATCTGCTGCGTGAGCTGCTGCAACTGCGCCTGCCGCAGCAGCGTGTTGGCTTGCGCGGCCCGCACGCGCTCCTCCAGCAGCGCGCGGTAGGACAGCAGCCCCAACTGGATCAGCACGAACAGCCCGAAGAACACGGTGATCTTCACGTCCTCGTACACGAACACCTGCGGCCACGCCTCGTGCCGATAAGTGTCGCCGGCCAGCGCGTACACCCCGTGGCGGATGCCGAAGGTCAGCGGCACGAAGCACAGCCAGTACACCGGCGCCCACAGCAGCTGTATGCCGAACCAGCGCAGCGGCGCAGGCAGCAAATGGTCGTAGCGCCGCGTGTGCAGGCGCTGCGCCAGCATCAGCAAGGTGGCCACCAGCGCCGACGACAGTTCCCACAGCATCGGCTTCCAGAGCGCGCGCTCGCCGTCGCGCAGCGCGTCCTGCACGGCGGTCAGCACCATCAGGCTCCAGAACAGCAGCCAGGCGGCGCACAGGGCATAGGCGGCGCGGCGGGTTTGCATAGGTGGCTGGATAGGCTAGCGGAAGCGGGTTTCGCTCAGGTCGATCTCGCGCACCAGCTTGCGCGAAATCGCGTCCGAGATGTGGCCGTGCCGCGCCAGGTTGAAGATGGCCTTGCGCTCGGCTTGCAGGGCCGACATGCGCAATGCCTTCTCGGCCGCGTCCAGCTTGCGGAACTGGCGCGCCTCGTCCTGTTCCTTGTGTTCCATCAGCCGGTGCTTGTACAGCGCGATGACGCGGCTGGCCGCCTGCGGATACAGGTCGGCGTCCATGCTGGTGGACATCAGCTCGATCTGCGCCTTCTCGATGGCGGCGATGGCCGCGTTGGCCGCCACCTCGCGCGCGCGGTCCTCCTCCCGGCTTTCCTCCGGCTCTTCCGGGAAGTCCACCCCGCTCAGGATGCGCGGCAGGCCGATGCTGGCCGCCAGCAGCGACAGCAGGATCACCGCGCTGGCCAGGAAAATGGTGAGGTCGCGCGCCGGGAACGGTGAGCCGTCGGGCATCGCCAGCGGCAGCGTCATCACGCCGGCCAGCGTGATGGCGCCGCGCGCGCCGGCCAGCGAGGTGGCCAGCAGCAGGCGCCAGTGCGGCGGCGCGGCGTCCCGGCCCATGCGGCTTTTCCTGAACAGCGTGAGCTTGAGCGCGGCCCACACCCATGCGAAGCGCAGCGCCATCAGGCCGGTGGTGATGGCGAACGCGTACAGCACCAGCCACCACGGGTTGGCGTGGCCCACGTCCTCCAGCGAGGCGCGCGCGCCTTTCAGTATGCTGGGCAGCTGCTCGCCCAGCAGTACGAACATCACGCCGTTCAGCGAGAACTGCACCGTGTCCCACACCGCCGAGCGCTGGATGCGGGTGGCCGCCAGCGCGTGGCCGCCCAGCTCCACGTAGCTCATGGTGACGCCGGCCGCCACCGCCGCCAGGATGCCGGAAGCGTGCAGGTGCTCGGCCAGCAGGTAGGCGCCGAACGGCATCAGCAGGTTGACCAGGATGGGCGAGCCGGCCGGTTCGCCGAAGTGGCGCGTGAGCCAGCGCTGCAGCAGCGCGATCAGCAGGGTCACGCCCACGCCCATGGCGACGCCGCCGGCCACCAGCCACAGGAAGGTGAGGGTGGCGCTGGTGAGCGAGAAGGTGCCGGTCAGCGCGGCAGCCACGGCGAAGCGGAAGCAGACCAGCCCGCTGGCGTCGTTCAGCAGCGACTCGCCTTCCAGGATGTGCATCAGGCGCTTGGGGATGGGCGTGCGCGAGGCGATGGCGGAGACGGCGATCGGATCGGTGGGCGAGACGATGGCCGCCAGCACGAACGCCACCGGCAGCGGCATGGCCGGTATCATCCAGTGGATCAGCAGGCCCATGCCCAGCACGGTGAACACCACCAGGCCCAGCGCCAGCTGCAGGATCACGCCGCGGTCGCGCAGCAGGCCGCTCTTGGGAATGCGCCAGCCGTCCAGGAACAGCAGCGGCGGCAGGAACAGCAGGAAGAAGAATTCGGGATCGAGGACGATGCCGTGGCGGGAGAAGGCGGCGACGATAAAGCCGAGTGCGATCTGCATCAGCGGCAGCGGCACGGCCACCGGCAGCAGGCGCACCAGGTAGGCGCTGCCGACCACGGCCAGCAGCATGGCCAGGACTGTTTCTATTGCATCCATGCAGTTCCTTTTTTCAACGTGGAGCAATTATATAGGCCGCTACTCTGGTCAACAGGAAACCTTTCTGTCATAATCTTGCCTTCTGCGGGAGTAGCTCAGTTGGTAGAGCGCAACCTTGCCAAGGTTGAGGTCGAGAGTTCGAGACTCTTCTCCCGCTCCAGGATTCAAAAAAAAGGAAACCACCGGTTTCCTTTTTTTTATGCCCGCGCGGTTTGCAACGCTATGCAACCGCATTGCAACATCGGCAGGCAAAATGTTTCGTTACGAAGGGCAATATCGTTATACTGGTCGCAGCCCTTGCGATGGAGACGAATCCCTATGAATTCAGTTCAACAAGAAATTGACGAACGTAGCAACTTAACCAATTCCAATAAATTTGAACTGCTGCTGTTCCGTCTCGGCGCCGACGCCAATGGCGAGCACTCGGAGCTGTACGGCATCAACGTCTTCAAGATCCGCGAAATCGTGGCCATGCCGGAAGTGACGGCGGTGGCCGGTTCCTCGCCCCACATGCTGGGCGTGGTCAACCTGCGCGGCCAGATCATTTCCGTGATGGACTTGCCCGGCATCGTCGGCGTGACGCCGAAGACCGGCCTGAACATCATGCTGGTGACCGAATTCGCCCGCACCACCCAGGCCTTCGCCGTGGAGTCGGTGGACGAGATCGTGCGCCTGGACTGGGGCCAGGTGCTGTCGGCCGAAGGCAGCACGGCCGGCGGCATGGTGACCAGCATCGCCCGCCTGGACGGCGACGTGAACAACACCCGCCTGGCGCAGGTGCTGGACGTGGAAACCATCTTGCGCAAGATGGTGCCGACCGACGGCAAGGACGTCGATCCGGAAACCATCGGTCCCAAGCTGCTGCTCAAGCCGGGCACCATCATCCTGGCGGCGGACGACTCGGTGGTGGCGCGCAGCCTGATCGAGCAGGGCCTGACCGCGATGGGCGCGCCGTTCGTGATGACCAAGTCCGGCAAGGAAGCCTGGGAGCGCCTGCAGCATATCGCCGACGGCGCCAAGGCCGAGGGCATCCCGGTGGAAGACCGCGTGTCGCTGGTGCTGACCGACCTGGAAATGCCGGAAATGGACGGCTTCACGCTGACCCGGCTGATCAAGCAGGACGCGCGCTTCAGCAAGATCCCGGTGGTGATCCACTCTTCGCTGTCGGGCAAGACCAACGAGGACCATGTGAAGGGTGTCGGTGCCGACGCCTACGTGGCCAAGTTCGTGGCGGAAGATTTGGCGGAAACCATCCGCAAGGTGCTGCACAAGTAATCACATTGCCCGTCAATTAACGCTATCATGGCCAGGTCGTACTTTTCCAACCAAACGGGAGATGACCGTGGCAGCCAAGCAGATACTGTTATTGACGGGCGATTTCGCTGAGGATTACGAAACCATGGTGCCGTTCCAGGCACTGCAGATGGTCGGCCACACGGTGCACGCCGTGTGTCCCGGCAAGAAGAGCGGCGAGAAGGTCAAGACCGCTATCCACGACTTCGAGGGCGACCAGACTTATACCGAAAAGCCCGGCCACCAGTTCGCCCTGAACGCCAATTTCGACGATGTGCAAGTCACCGCTTACGACGCGCTCGTGATCGCGGGCGGCCGCGCGCCGGAATACCTGCGCCTGAATCCGCGCGTGCTGGAAATCATCCAGCAGTTCGCGCAGGCTTCCAAGCCGATAGCCGCCGTGTGCCACGGCGCGCAGCTGCTGGCGGCGGCCGGCGTTATCCAGGGCAAGAAGATTTCCGCCTACCCTGCCTGCGCGCCGGAGGTGAAGCTGGCGGGCGCCGAGTACGCCGACATCGCGGTCGATAGCGCCGTGACCGACGGCATCTTCGTCACCGCGCCCGCATGGCCGGCCCATCCGCAATGGCTGGGCCAGTTCCTGGCGCGGCTGGGCACGGAAATCAAACTGTAAGATTGCGTGCGTGGAAGCGCAGATGGTCTTCGATGAAGCTTGAGATGAAGTAGTAGCCGTGGTCGTAGCCCGCGTGCCGCCGCAGCTGCAGCGGCTGCGCGGCCTGGCGGCAGGCTTCCTCGAACGCTTCCGGATACAGCTGCTCGGCCAGGAACTTGTCGCCCAGGCCCTGGTCTATCAGTATGCCCTGCGGGAAGGGCGTGCGGGCGGCGGCCATCAGCTCGCTGGCGTCGTGCGCGCGCCATGCGCTTTCGTCCTTGCCGAGGTAGCCGCTGAAGGCTTTCTTGCCCCACGGGCAGCGCGTGGGGGCGGCAATCGGCGCGAAGGCGGACACGGAACGGAACACGTCCGGCCGCTTCAGCGCCAGCGTGAGCGCGCCGTGGCCGCCCATGGAATGGCCGAATACGCCCAGGCGGGCGGCATCCAGCGGCAGTTCCCGCGCCACCAGTTCGCGCAGTTCATGGATATAGCTTTCCATGCGGTAGTGCCGGCTCCACGGCGCCTCGGTGGCGTCGATATAGAAACCGGCGCCCACGCCGAAGTCCCACGCATCCGTTTCCCCCGCCACGCCGGCGCCGCGCGGGCTGGTATCCGGCGCGATCAGGACCAGGCCCAGTTCGGCGGCCACCCGCTGCGCGCCGGCCTTGATGGGAAAGGTCTCCTCGGTGCAGGTCAGGCCCGCCAGGTAGAACAGCGCGGGCAGGGCGGCACCGTCCGCGTGCGCCGGGATAAAGGCCGAGAAGCGCATCGGCAGGCCGATCGCTGCGCTGTCGTGCTTGTAGAAGCGCTGCACGCCGCCGAAGCAAGCGTGCTCGCTGATGAGTTCCAGCATGGGATTCCTTCTCCTGCGTGAGTGGATGTGAGCGTCAAGCAGGATTCTACTCCGGCCTTGGGTGTGACGTAATTTGGCTTAATGCAATAAACTAACAACTAATTTTGCATCGGAGGAAACATTTATGCCGGATTTGGTAGTCATCACGGCCGAACTGGCCTGGCCTTTTGCAATTGCCCTGGCCTGGCTGGCAGGCGAGATCATGCACCGCTGGTCAGGCGTGCCGCGCATCAGCGTGTACGGCCTGGTGGGCTTCGCGGTGGCGCAGGCGTTCCCCGAGCTGTACACCAGCGACAGCTCCAGCCCCGTCACCATCCTCGCCAACGTCGCCTTCGGCCTCATCCTGTTTGAATTCGGCTATCGCATCAACCTCAAATGGCTGCGCCTGAATCCGTGGATCGCGGTGACCGGCCTGGTCGAATCGGCCGCCACCTTCGTCGTGGTGTATGTGATCGGCCACCTGTCCGGCATGCCGCCGCTGACCTCGCTGCTGCTGGCCTCGCTGGCCATGTCCAGCTCGCCCGCCGGCGTGCTGCGCGTGATTAACGAGCAGAACAGCGCGGGGCAGGTCACGGAGCGGGTGCTGCACCTGGTGGCCATCAACTGCGTGCTGGCGGTGTTCGTCTATAAAGTGATTGTCGGCGTGTGGGTGTTCCAGACCTCCGGCAGCCTGGGCCAGGCCATTTCGCACAGCGCCATCGAGCTGCTGGCCTCGGCCGTGCTGGGCGCCGTGTTCGGCGTGGTGGTGCCGGCGCTGCTGCGCCAGCTTGGCCATGTGCAGCGCGACGGCACGGTGGCCTTCGCGCTGGCCGTGGTGCTGCTGGTGGCGATCACCCACGCGGCCAACCTGTCGCCGGTGCTGGCCACGCTGACCTTCGGCCTGATGGCGCGCCACCGCCGCATCACCTTCAGCCGCACCGAGCGCAATTTCGGCGCCATCGGCGAGCTGCTGACGGTGCTGCTGTTCGTGTTCGCCGTGACCACGCTGGACTGGGAGCGCGTGGTCACCGGCGCCGGCCTGGCCATCGTGCTGCTGCTGGCGCGCTTTGTCGTCAAGACGGCGGCGGTGGCGGTGTTCGCGCACGCCGCCGGCGTCACCTGGCGCAAGGGCGCGCTCACCGGCGTGGCGCTGGCACCGATGTCGGTGTTCGTCATCCTGCTGCTGGAGCAGACCAAGAGCATGGGCATCGTGCTGGTGGACGAGCTGGCCGCGCTGGCCGCCATGACGCTGTTAATGGAAGTGCTCGGCCCCATCTTCACGCAGTACGCGCTGGTGTGGGCCAAAGAAACGCCGCAAGAAGAGGAGGCATAAATGGCGCTTGAACCGTTCAATAATTCCCAGCCGCTCACCATGGGCGTGGAGCTGGAGCTGCAGCTGATCAGCCATGCGGACTACGACCTGACCGCGTCCAGTCCCGACCTGCTGCACCTGCTGAACCGCAAGCCTTTCCCGGGCAATGTGACGCCCGAGATCACCGAGAGCATGATCGAGATTAACACCGACGTGCACACCAACCACACCGAGATGGTGGCGCAGCTGCAGCTGATCCGCGACACGCTGGTGCAAGCCTGCGAGAAGCTCAACATCGGCATCTGCGGCGGCGGCACGCACCCGTTCCAGAAATGGTCGGAGCGGCGCATCTTCTCCAAGCCGCGCTTCAAGGAAGTGTCGGCGCTGTACGGCTACCTGGCCAAGCAGTTCACCATTTTCGGCCAGCACGTGCACATCGGCTGCGCCAACGGCGACGACGCGCTGTTCCTGCTGCATTCGCTGAGCCGCTACGTGCCGCACTTTATCGCGCTGTCCGCCTCTTCTCCGTTCGTGCAGGGCGGCGACACGCTGTTCAATTCCGCGCGCCTGAACTCCGTGTTCGCCTTCCCGATGAGCGGCCGGGCGCCGTTCACGCTGAGCTGGCACGACTTCGAGCACGGCTATTTCGCCAAGATGGAGCACACTGGCGTCATCAAGAGCATGAAGGACTTTTACTGGGACATCCGGCCCAAGCCGGAGTTCGGCACCATCGAGCTGCGCGTGTGCGACACGCCGCTGACGGTGGAGCGCGCGGCGGCGCTGGCGGTGTACCTGCAGGCGCTGTGCCGCTACCTGCTGGAGCGGCACGAGGCCGCGCCGGAGGAGGACGACTACCTGGTCTACAACTATAACCGCTTCCAGGCCTGCCGCTTCGGCATGGACGGCACCATCGTGCATCCGAAGACGTATGAAAGCCTGTCGCTGCGCGAGGACATCCTGACCACGCTGCGCAAGATGGAGCCGCACGCGGAAGCGCTGGGCGGCAGCGCCGGCCTGGCGCACCTGACGCAGGTGACCCATACCGGCAGCGATGCCCAGTACCTGCGCGACCAGTTCCGCGAAAGCGGCAGCGTGGAGGGCGTGGTGGACGCGGCGGTGAACCGCTTCCGGGGCTAGAAGCGCGTCTCGCGCGCCACGCGCAGGAAGTTGTCGAGGATGGGGGTGCAGTCCAGCAGTTCCACGCCGCCGGCGCGGTGGAACTCCGGGTGCCACTGCAAGCCCATGACGAAGGGCGCCTTGGTGTAGCGGATGGCTTCCACCACGCCGTCCGGCGCGGAGCGGGCTTCCACCGTCATGTCGCGGCCCAGGTTTTTCACCGCCTGGTGGTGGATGGAGTTCACCAGCGCTTGGCCGCTGTGCATCTTCAGCATGCGGCCCAGCGAGGAGCCCTCCGGGAACACGATTTCGTGGCGATGGCGGTCGTAGTCGTCATGCACGTGGGCCATCGCGTCCGGCACGTCGGAGGCGATGTCCTGGTACAGCGAGCCGCCGAAGGCCACGTTGATCAGCTGGCAGCCACGGCAAATGCCCATGACCGGCTTGCCCGCCTCCACGAATTCATGCAGCAGCTCGAGCTCGTACATGTCGCGCGCGCGGTCGCCGCTCCATTCCGGGCGGGTCGGCGTTTCGGCATAGCTTTGTGGCGACACGTCGGCGCCGCCCTGCAGCACCAGGCCGTCCAGGTGGCGCGCATAGTCGCGCAGGCGGATGTTGGAGGGGTGCAGCAGGCCGTCCGTGTTCACTGTGGGGATCATGAACACCAGCACGTCGCGCGACATCACCCACTGCGCGATGGACTCCTCGAGGTATTGCAGGTTCTTGCTGCGCAGGCCCTTGGCGCCTTCCTCGGGGTGGAAGATGCGCGCCGATATGCCGATGTGCAGCGGGCGCTGGATGATGTGGCGGGTGGCCGCCGCCGCGATGCGCCGGTAGCGCGCCATGATGATGCGGCCCCACAGGCTGAAGACTGTGTCGCCCGGGTCCAGGTAGCGCGGCGTTCCAACCCTGTCCCCGTGGCGGCGGTCGTGGCGCCGCTGATCGTGATCTCCCGTACTCATGCAGACTCCTGTTTATCGCATAGGTGTTTTTACCATACGCAGCAATTCCGGGTCGCCCGGTTTGAGCCTTGGTGATTGCTCAGTGATTGAAATACAGGTCGTGCAGTTGGGTCAAACTGACTTCGCCGGCAGGCTGGGACAGCGCTACTTTCCCGCCTTGCAGCAGGTAGACGTGATCGGCGATGGCCAGCGCGCGCTCGGTGTTCTGCTCCACCAGGACGATGGTGCGGCCCTCGGCCTTGAGCCGCGCCAGGATCTCGAACAGTTCGTTCACCACCAGCGGCGCCAGGCCGAGCGAGGGCTCGTCGACGATGAGCAGCGTGGGGTCGGACATCAGGCCGCGCGCCATCGCCAGCATCTGCGCTTCGCCGCCGGACAGCGAGCCGGCCAGCTGTCCGCGCCGTTCGCGCAGGCGCGGGAACATGTCGTAGGCCGCTTCCAGCCGGTTGGCAGCGTGCGCGCGGTGCGCCTTGTTGAAGGCGCCCATGATCAGGTTTTCCTCCACGTTCATGTCGCGGAACACCATGCGGCCCTCTGGCACCATGGCCAGGCCCCGGTCCGCCATGTCCCAGGTGGGCGTGCCGTCCAGGCGCTTGCCGTGCAGGGTGATCTGCCCCTGCTTCAGCGGCACCAGGCCCATGATGGTGCGCAGCAGCGTGGTCTTGCCCGCGCCATTGGGGCCGATGATGGTGGTGACGCGCCCCGGCTGCATCGCCAGCGACACATCCCACAGCACGTTGATGGCGCCGTAGCCGGCACGCACATTGTTCAGTTCAAGCATGGTTCGCTCCCGATGCTGCCGGCCCGGCACCCGTATAGCTCTTGATGACGGCCGGATCGCGGAACACTTCGTCCGGCGTGCCGTCCGCGATCAGTTCCCCGAAATTGAGCACCGCCACGCGCGGGCACAGGCTGCTAATGGTTTCGATATCGTGCTCGATGATGACGATGCCCACGCCGAAGCGCTGGTGCATCTCCTTGAGCATGCCCATGAAGCGCCGCTTGCCGCTGGTTTCCAGCCCGGCCAGCACCTCGTCCAGCAGCAGCAGCTTGGGATTGGTGGCCAGCGCCTTGGCCACTTCCAGCGCTTTCAGCTCGGTCAGCGACAGGCAGGTGGCAGCGTCGCGCCGGGCCTTGCCAGCCAGGCTGGTGAAGTCCAGGATCTCGTCGATGCGCTCCGGGTCCACCTTGCCGGTGCCGAAGCGCTGCGCCACCACCAGGTTTTCGCGCACCGTCAGCTCGTGCATGGGCTGCGGAATCTGGAAAGTGCGGCCGATGCCGAGGCGGGCGCGCCGGTACATGGGGGCGCGCATCACGTCGCGGCCTTCGAAACGGATCTCCCCGGCGGTTGGCTTCACCAGCCCGGAGATGGCGTTGAACAGCGTGGTCTTGCCGGCGCCGTTCGGCCCCACCAGGCCGATCACGTCGCTGCTGCCGATCTTCAGCGAGACGGCGTTGACGGCGGTGAGGCCGCCGAAGCGCACCGAGAGCCGGTCCAGTTCAAGCTCGGAATCAGGCATTTTTCCTTTTCCTTCCAAAACCGCGCAGCAGCGGCATCAGGCCGTTGGGGCTGAGGACGATCATCAGCACCAGCAGCACGCCCAGCACCAGCTGGTGGCCGGTGGGCAGCAGTTCCTTGAACAGCAGCTGGTCCGCCAGCGACACGAACACCGCGCCGGCGATCGGCCCGACGATGGTGCGGTAGCCGCCGAAGATGGCGGCCACGATGGGCAGCGTGACCCACAGGCCGTGGAAGGCGTAGTCCGGTTCCAGGAAGTTGATGGTGTGCGCGTTGAAGGCACCCACCACGCCCGCCATGAAGGCCGACACCGTCAGCATGGCCGCTTTCAGCAAGGTGCTGTTGACGCCCACCACACGCGTGGCGTCCTCGCTGTCGTGCATGGCGCGCAGGGCCAGGCCGTAGTGGCTGGCGCGGATGGCGGCGTAGATGAAGGCGAACACCACCACGATGGTGAGGATAATGAGGTAGGCGCCTGCCTTGCCGCTAAAGTCGTAGCCGGCCAGCGTGGGCAGCGCAGGAATGTTGGCCAGCCCGCCCGCGCCGCGCGTGACCGAGGTCCATTCGGTGGCGATAATGCGGAAGATGTGGGCGTAGGCCAGGATGGCGAGCGCGAAGTAGGGCCCTCGCAGCCGCAGCACCGGCAGCATGGCGATGGAGGCCGCCGCCGCGCCCAGGCCGCCCAGCAGCATGGACGGCAGCACCGGCACGCCCAGGCGCATGCTGCACAGCGCGGACACGTAGGCGCCCACGCCGAAGAAGGCCGAGTGGCCGAAACTGATCATGCCGCCCAGGTTGCCCAGCAGCGCCCAGGACAGCGCCACGCCGCCGATCACCAGCGCGGCCACGATGGTGCTCATCACGTAGTGGTTGCCGGACAAGGTGAGCGGCACCACCAGGTAGGCCAGGATCAGCGCGGACAGCACGCCGTTGTTGATCTTCATCCGCGCCTCCTTGCCGCGCCGAACAGGCCGTTGGGCATGACGAACAGCACCAGCAGGAACAGCGACATGCCGGCCAGTTCCTGTAGCGCGGAGCTGGCCAGCGTGACGGTGAGCGCTTCGCACACGCCCAGCAGCACGGCTCCCAGCAGCACTCCGGGGATCGAGCCTATGCCGGCCAGCACGGTGATGATGAAGGCCTTGACGGTGAGCGCGCTGCCGTACGATGGCTGGATGACGCCGTAGCTGAACAGCGCCACGCCGGCGAATGCGGCCAGGATGCCGGCCACGATGAAGGACACCAGCTCCACCTTTCCGGGGTTGATGCCCATCAGTTTGGCGGCGTCGCGGTTGCTGGAGACGGCGCGCAGCGCGCGGCCGTACCAGCTGCGCGAGAGCCACCACCACAGGCCGGCCATCAGCGCCAGGCTGACGCCGAAGAAAATCAATTCGCTGCGCATGCTGTACAGCGGGCCGACCACGAAGGCTTCCTGCAGCCAGCTGGAGTTGGTGGTGCGGATGTCGGCTTTCCAGATCAGCAGGATGGCGTTGGTGAGGATGACGCCGATGCCGTAGGTGAGGATCAGCGAGTTGATTTCGCGGTCCTTCCTGATGCGGTTGACGATCCAGTACACGCACACCGACGCGAAGCCGACCAGCACCAGCGCCAGCGGAATGGCGAACACCGGCCCCAGGCCGGCTTTGGATTCCACCGTGTAGGCCAGGTAGGCGGCCAGCAGCACCAGCTCGCCGTGCGCGAGGTTGATGATCTTCATGGTGCCGAACACCAGCGCCAGGCCGAGCGCGATCAGCGCGTACGAGCCGCCTTGCAGCAGGCCGGAATACAGCGCCTGGAGGATCAGCTCTGTCATTACCAGGGCACGGCCGGGTAGGCGATCTTGCCGGTGGCGTTGGCTTTCGGCCAGACGATGACGATCTTCTTGTCCTGGTGCTGGCCCATGCGGTGCACGAAGTTGGGGTTGTCGCCGTTGGCGGAGAACTGTACGCGGCCGATCAGCGTTTCGCGGTTGGTCTTGCGCATTTCCTCGGCGATGCCGCCGCTTTTCACGCTGCCCTTGTCGGCCGCGCGCGCGATGGCTTCGAACAGCAGCATCGACTGCACGTAGCCGAACTGGCCCAGGTAGTCCGGCTCCTTCTTGTAGAGCTGCTTGTAGGTCTCCGAGAAGGCTTTGCCGTCGGCGGTTTCAAAGGTGGCGGGGAAGGGCAGCAGCGCGGTGCCGAACACGTTCGGCATCAGGTCGGGGAATTCGGCGGCCATCTTGGGCGTGGCCAGCGACCACACGCCGACCATGGCTTTCAGGTTGGGCTTGAGCACGCGCGCGGCGCGCAGGATGCCGACGTAGTCGTTCTCGTAGCCGGACATCAGCACCAGCTCGGACTTGTCCTGCAGCTTGACCTTGTTGATGATGGGCTTGAAGTCGGTGATGGCCGGGTCGAAGGAGTGCGAGGCCGCCTTGATGCCTTTCGATTCGAGTACCTTCTGGATGGATTTGGCCAGGTCGGAGGTGGCTTCCTTGGTGGAGTAGATGATGGAGACGGATTTGGCGCCGACGTCGTCTATCAGCCCGAGCACGGCCTTTTCGTAGCCGGCGGTGTTATTGATGCGGAAAAAATTCTTGCGGCCGCTGGAGACCAGGCTGTCGTCCACGCCGCCGGAGGTGATGTAGACCAGGTTCAGTTTATTGGCCGCGTCCGAGGCGGGGGCGATGTTGTTGGAGCCGTAGCCGCCGGTGATGGCGACCACGCCCTGGCTGTGCAGCTTTTCCACTGCGGCGATGGCTTTTGCCGGGGCGGATTCGTCGTCCACGGTGATGATCTTGATTTTGTGTTTGCCGTTGGTCTTGTTGAACACTTCGGCCGCCACCATCACGCCTTCCTGCATGCCGGCGCCGACGCGGGCGAGGGAGCCGGTGAGGGGCAGTTCGGCGCCAACCAGGAATTCCTCGGCGCGCGCTGCGCCCGCGAGTGCTGCCGACATCAGGGACGCCAGGGCGATCTTCTTGTACAGGCTGTTCATTTTTTGGTCTCCGGGGTTTGCGCCAAGGGTTGGGCCATAGGTTGGGCCATAGATTGCGCCAGTTGGCGTAGCTGGCTTTTCAGTATCTTGCCGGTGGCGGCGGCTGGCAAGGCTTGCATGGGGATGATCTCGCTGGGGCGCTTGTAAGGCGAGAGCGCTGCCGCCAGGTGGGCGTGCAGTTCGGCGATCGGCTCGGCGGCCAGGTGGCGCGGGTCCAGTTCGACGTAGGCGATGACTTCCTCGTTGCCGTCCGCTGCGGCGCGCCCGACCACGGCGGACTGGGTGACGGCGGGGTGCGCGTTCAGCACGGTTTCCACTTCGAGCGGGTAGACGTTGAAGCCGGAACGAATGATCAGTTCCTTGGTGCGGCCGACGATGAACAGCGCGCCGTCCGGGTCCTGGCGGGCCACGTCGCCGGTGTTCAGCCAGCCGTCGGCGTCGATGGCGGCGGCGGTCAGCGCGGGTTCCTTGTAATAGCCGAGCATGACGTTGGGCCCGCGCACCCACAGTTCGCCGGTTGCCGCCGGCGAGGCGCCGGCCTTGCCGCTGTCTGCCGGGACGATGCGGGTTTCCACGCCGGGGATGGCGTAGCCGACCGAGGTGTCGGTGCGCGGGGCGTCGAGGCGGGTCTGGCTGATGGTGGGCGAGCTTTCGGTCATGCCGTAGCCGTTGTGCAGCGGCTGGCCGAGCAGCGCTTCCACCTGGCGCTTGAGCACCGGATCGAGCGGCGAGCCGCCAGCGTAGGCGAAGCGCAGGCTGGTGCCCAGCGCGCCGGCGCTGACAGTCCCGTGCCGGCTGGCCGCTTCGAGCAGCCGTGCATACATTGCCGGCACGCCTTGCAATATGGTCAGCCCGTCCTCGCGCAGGGCATGGAGCAGGGCGTCCACTTCAAAGCGCGGCTGCAGGTGCAGGCAGGCGCCCGCGTACAGCGTGCCGAGCATGACGGACGCCAGGCCGTAGACGTGCGAGATCGGCAGCACGCCGTAAGCGCGGTCGGCGGGCGTGAGGCCGCGCAGGGTGCTGGACACGGCGGCGATGAACAGCAGGTTCCTGTGCGACAGCATCACCCCCTTGGACTGGCCGGTGGTGCCGGTGGTGTAGATCAGCGCCGCCGGCTGCTGCGCGCTGAAGCAAGCGCCACCCGCCACCGGCTCGGGCGCGGAGCCCGGCGCGTCGTTCAGCGGCCCTATCATCCACTCCCCGAACAGGCACGATTCGCGCTGCGCGCCATGCCGCTCGCCGTGCGCCGCCGCTTCCTGCGACACGCCGCTGCAGTAGATAACCCGCCGGGCGCCCGAATGCTCGCGGAACTGGTCGATCTCGCGCGCCGACAAGCGGCTGTTGGCGTTTACCACCCACGCATCCATGCTGGCCGCCGCGAAGATCAGCGCCACCTGCGCCACCGAATTCTCGCCCACCACCATCAGCCGGTCCCCGGGCCGCACGCCCAGCGCGCGCAAGCGCTCCGCCGTCGCATCCACCGCCGCCACCAGCTCGCCGTAAGTCCATACGCGGCGCTGCGCCGCAATCCCGGAATCGCCCGCAGGCACGGCTTCGCTCAACGCCGGCGCATCGGGCGCGAGCGCTGCCCAGCGGCGCGGGATGTCGCTGATGCGCGCTGGCAGGCCGGCGAGGAGGGCGGCGATATCCATCAGCCCTGCGCCGCCTTGATCATATTGCGTGCAATGACGATCTGCTGGATCTGCGAGGTACCTTCGTAAATCCGGAACAGCCGCACATCGCGGTAGAACCGCTCCGCCGCATATTCGGAAATGTAGCCGGCCCCGCCGTGAATCTGCACCGAACGGTCCGCCACGCGGCCGCACATCTCCGACGCGAACAGCTTGCAGCACGACGCCTCGGTGGAGATGTCCTGCTTGTTGTCGCGCTTGCGCGCCGCGTCCAGCACCATGCACTTGGCCGCGTAGATCTCCGCCTTGCTGTCGGCCAGCATGGCCTGGATCAGCTGGAAGTCCGCGATGGCGTGGCCGAACTGCTCGCGCTCCATGGCATAGCGCAGCGCGTCCTCCAGCATGCGTTCGGCCGCGCCGACGCACACCGCCGCGATATGCAGCCGGCCCTTGTCCAGCACCTTCATGGCCGTCTTGAAGCCCACGCCCTCCTTGCCGCCGATGAGGTTCGCCGCCGGCACGCGGCAGTTCTCGAAGATCACGTCGCAGGTGTGCGCGCCGCGCTGGCCCATCTTCTTGTCGATCTTGCCCAGCGTGAGGCCGGGTGTGCCGCGCTCCACGATGAAGGCCGAGATGGCGCCGGCGCCCTTGCGCGCGGCGTCGGTGCGCGCCATTACCGTGTAGATGCTGGCCTCCGGCGCGTTGGTGATATAGCGCTTGGTGCCGTTCAGGATGTAATGGTCGCCGTCCCGCACGGCCGATGTGCGCAGCGAGGCCGCGTCCGACCCGGAGCCGGGTTCGGTCAGCGCGAAGGAGCCGATGATTTCGCCCGCCGCCAGTTTGGGCAGGTAGTGCCGCTTCTGCTCCTCGGTGCCGTCGATGACGATGCCCTGGGAACCGATGCCGTTGTTGGTGCCGATCAGCGAGCGGAAGGCCGGCGAGGTGTAGGCGATCTCGAACGCCACCCGCACTTCCTCCTCCATGGTCAGCTGCAGGCCGCCGTAGGCCTCCGGGATGGACAGCCCGAACAAGCCCAGCTCGCGCATCTGCGCCACCACCGCCGGCGGAATCTGGTCCGTCTCCGCCACTTCCTGCTCGTGCGGCAGCAGCACCTCGCGCACGAAGCGGCGTACGCTGTCGAGCAGCAGGTTCAGGGTTTCTTCGTCGCGTATCATCTTGTTCCCATAGTGTTCCCGGCGTGGGCTCAGCCCCGGCCGAGTATCGTGTCGATCCGGCGCACCAGCTGCACCAGCTTCGGCCCCAGGTCCTCTTCCAGCCGCGCGTGCGACAGCAGGAAGGCCGGCCCGCCGCAGTTAAACGCCATCACCTGTTCGCCGTCCAGCCCCCGCACCGGCACGCCCACCGCGTGCACGTCGCCCTGCCATTCGCCGGCGGACATGCAAAAGCCCCGGTCCTGGTAATCCTTGAAGCCTTGCTCCACGCCCGCCTTGACCTGCGGCCAGCTGGCCTCGTCGCGCTGGCGCACGCGGTCCAGCAGGTAGTTGCGCTCCGCCTCCGGCAGCACGCACAGCAGGGCCTTGCCCATGGCGGTGGTGGCCATCGGTATGCGCGCGCCCACGTCCAGCCGCAAGGTGACGTTGGCGCTGCTGCGGCAGCTTTCCACGTAGACCATGCTGAGCCGGTCGCGCGCGCCCAGCGACACGGACGCCTGCGCATGCTCGGCCAGCTCCTCCATCAGCGGGCGCGCCAGCTTGCGCAGATCCATGGTGGACAGCATGCGGTAGCCGAGCGCCAGCACGCCGGCGCCCAGCTGGTATTTGCCCAGCGATTCGGAATAGTTCAGATAGCCCAGCGTGGTGAGCGTGTGCGTCAGGCGCGACACGGTGGGCTTGGGCAGCGAGCTGCGCTTGGCCAGCTCGGCGTTGGTCAGGTAGACGTCGCCCGGTCCGAAGCAGCGCAGCAGTTCCAGCCCGCGCGCCAGCGCGTTGACGAACTGCCGGTCCTTGGCGTCGTCGTCGCTGAATACTTCGATCTCGTCGTGCATGCAGGGCCCCGGTGTGATCCAGGCGCCAAGTTTGACAAGCTGCAACGGACCTGTCAATCGTTTTGTGAAACGGCGGTTTGCACAGCGAAACACTGCCGCAGCAGTTTCACGGCTTCCTCCTGCTCCACCTGCGGGAAGCGCTTGTAGTACTGGCTCACTGCGGCAAAGCGCATGGGCGCGTGCAGGCAGACCACGCGGTCGGCCAGCTCGGCGACGCGCTGCAGCGACTGCGGCGCGGCCACCGGCACGGCGGCAATCAGCTCCAGCGGCAACTCGCTGCGCACCGCGCGCAGGGCGGCGGCCATGGTGGCGCCGGTGGCCAGGCCGTCGTCGACGATGACCACGTGGCGGCCGCAGGGATCAGCGGGCGGCCGGCTGCCGCTATAGTCGGCGCGGCGCTGGCGCAGCACGGCCAGCTGCTCGGCGGCAACCAGCTCGAGCCAGGCGCGGCTGGCGTCCGTCATGGGATAGTCCGCGCCGATCACGCGGTTGCCGCGCTCGTCGATGGCGCCGATGGCGTATTCGGGGTCGATCGGCGAGGGCAGCTTGCGCACCAGCACCACGTCCAGCTCGCCCTCCAGCTTGCGGGCCAGGATGGCGCCGATGGGGATGGCGCCGCGCGGTATCGCCAGGATCAGCGGATGGTGCAGGCGCAGCAGTTGCAAGCGCTGCGCCAGTTGGCGCGCGGCATCCTTGCGGTCCTTGAACAGGTAGGAGGAGGGCATGCGGCCTCGCTATGCGGGTAGTCCTTTCAGACAGCATAGCGCGGCGACGGGGCGGCGTCAGGCTTTGATGTCGATCAGCGTGCCGATGCGTTCGTCGGCCGCCTGGATGACTTTGGCGTTCAGCTGGAAACCGGCCTTGTAGACCAGGGAATTGGTGATTTCTGTGGCCAGGTCGGCGCCGCTGCCGGCAGAGGCCCCTTCGGACGCGGCCAGGCCGCGCCCCTGCGCGGACAGCGTGACGCCGGTGCCGCCCGGGCTGGCTTCGTGGAACTGGGCCTGCTGGGGCTGGTAGCCTTGCGTGCTGGCATTGGCAACGTTGTGCGCCGCGACACCAAGCGCCTGCTGGTTCGCGTTGAGGCCGGAAGCCCCGGCGCTGAGGGCGGATACACTCATGGTCTTTCCCTTGGGCAATGGCTGCCAGTGTACCCCGTTCGATTGCGTGGCGCAATCGCCAGACGGCAACTGTTGCCACAAAAAAAGGCAGCAGTTTTAGCGTTCTGGTATTGCCTTTGGAAAACTTGGCCCGCAGAATTGGGTTATTGTCCCGTTCGATTCCTGGAGCCGCATCATCGACACCGCCGCGTTCAGTTTGCCCCGCAGCCTTGCCGCCCTTGCCCTGGCTCTCTGCTGTGCCTCCCAGCCTTCCCATGCCGCCGCGCCGCGCTCCTTGCCGCCGTCACAACTGAACGAGCAGGTCGTGATGATTCCGGCCGGGCCGGGGCAGGGCGTGGCGCTGGAAACCACGGTGTTCAAGCCGGACGGCGACGGCCCGTTCCCGCTGTTGGTGATCAACCACGGCAAGGCGCCGGGCGACCCCAAACTGCAGCAGCGCGACCGCTTCGTGCACATGGCCAGCGCCTTCGTGCGGCGCGGCTACGCGGTGATGGTGCCGATGCGCACCGGCTTCGCCCATTCCACCGGGCGCTATATCGACCACGGCTGCGACATGACGGCCAACGGCTACACCCAGGCCAACGACGTGCGCGACGCCATCCGCTACGCGCGCAGCCTGCACTGGGTGGATCCGCAGCGCATCGTGGTGGCGGGCCAGTCCTACGGCGGGCTGGCGACCATGGCGCTGGCCACCCAGGAGATTCCCGGCGTGCGCGGCGTGATGAATTTCGCCGGCGGCCTGCGCGTGCACGGCGGCCCGTGCGACTGGCAGGGCGCGCTGGTGCGCGCTTTCGGCGACTACGGCCGGCGCAGCAAGGTGGCCAGCCTGTGGATGTACGGCGCCAACGATTCCTACTTCGGCCCGGAACTGGTGGACCGCATGCACCAGGCTTACACCCGGGCGGGCGGCAAGGCGCGGCTAGTGGCCTACGGCGACTTCAAGCGCGACGCGCACACCATGCTGGCCAGCCGCGAAGGCGAGAAAGTGTGGCTGCCCGAGGCCGAGCGCTTCCTGGCGCGCATCGGCATGCCGGTACGGGAGAAGTTCACCGTCGCTGCCGAGGCGCCGGTGCAGGCGCCCACGGAGTACGCCGCGCTGGACGACGTGGACGCCATTCCCTACCTGGCGGGCAAGGGCCGCGCCGAGTACAAGGCCTTCCTGCAGCGGCAGATGCCGCGCGCCTTCGCCGTGTCGCCCACCGGCGCGTGGGGCTGGGCCGAGGAGGGTGAAGACCCGCGCGGCAGCGCGCTGGCCGCCTGCCAGACCAAGAGCCGGCAGCCCTGCCAGCTCTATTCGGTGGACGATTACGTGGTCTGGCGCGCCGTGGCCAGCACCGGGCGCACCGAATAGCGGGTTTGTATTTCAATGTATCCGGCGTGTACACCAATACACGGCATTACACAATCGTCCAGATTCCCACACATGGCTGATACATAGCCGCACTATCATTTCTTCCATCGGTTCTTTACAACGAACAGGGGAGAAAAAAGATGGTCAACGAAACCAACCAGCAACGCCGCCGTTTCTTTGGTACCGCCGCCGCCGCACTGGCGATCGCGCAATTCGGGCTGGCCGGCGCCGCCGCCGCGCAGGCGGCCAGTCCGCAGTCCGGCGTGGCGCCGTCCTTCGGCCAGCTCAAGCAGATCGACGCCGGCCTGCTGAACATCGGCTACGTGGAAGCCGGCCCTGCCAACGGCGCGCCGGTGGTGCTGCTGCACGGCTGGCCGTACGACATCCACGCCTTCGCTGAAGTGACGCCCATCCTGGCTGCGGCCGGCTACCGCGTCATCGTTCCCCATCTGCGCGGGCACGGCACCACGCGCTTCCTGTCCGCCGCCACCTTCCGCAACGCGCAGCAGTCGGCGGTGGCGCTCGACATCATCGCGCTGATGGACGCGCTGAAGATACCCAAGGCCGTCATCGGCGGCTTCGACTGGGGCGCGCGCACGGCCTGCATCATGGCCGCGCTGTGGCCGGAGCGCGTCAAGGCGCTGGTGTCGGTGAGCGGCTATCTGGTGACCAATATCGACACCCGCGCGCTGCCGCTGCCGCCGAAAGCCGAGCATGACTGGTGGTACCAGTACTACCTGGCCACCGACCGCGGCGCGGCAGGCTACGCCAAAAACACGAGCGCGTTCGCCAAGTACATCTGGGAGACCGCTTCGCCCAAGTGGAAGTTCGACGCGGCCACGTTCGACCGCAGCGCCGCTTCGCTGGTCAACCCCGACCACGTGGCCATCGTGCTGCACAACTACCGCTGGCGCCAGGGTGCTGCGCCGGGCGAGGCGAAGTACGACGCGCTGGAAAGACGTCTGGCCGCCGCGCCGGCCATCACGGTGCCGACCATCACCATGGAAGGCGATGCAAACGGCGCGCCGTTCCCGCAGCCTGCCGCCTACCGCAGCAAGTTCACCGGCAAATACGAGCACCGCAACCTGGGCGGCGGCATTGGCCACAACCTGCCGCAGGAAGCGCCGCAAGCCTTCGCGCAAGCCATTCTGGATGTGGCTGCATTCAAATAAGGAGAAAGCACAGCATGGGTAACGAGATCAATCAACAGCGCCGCCACTTTGTCGCCGCCGCCGCCGCGGCAGCCGTGGCCACGCAATTCGGCCTGGCCGGCAGCGCAGCAGCGCAGCCGCAGCCGAAGCTCGGGCCGGCATCCCCGGCAGGCGCCGCAGGCGCGTTTTCGGCCGCCGAGCCTTCGTTCGGCACGCTCAAGCAGATCGACGCCGGCCTGCTCAACGTCGGCTATGTGGAAGTGGGGCCGGCCAATGGCGAGCCGGTGATCCTGGTGCACGGCTGGCCTTACGACATCCACGCCTTCGCCGAAGTGGCGCCCGTGCTGGCGGCGAAAGGGTACCGCGTGATCGTTCCCTACCTGCGCGGGCACGGCACTACGCGCTTCCTGTCCGACGCCACCTTCCGCAACGGCCAGCAAGCGGCGATATCGGTCGACATCATCGCGCTGATGGACGCGCTCAAGATACCCCAAGCCATCTTCGGCGGCTTCGACTGGGGCGCGCGGGCGGTCTGCGTGGTGGCCGCGCTGTGGCCGGAACGCGTGAAGGCGCTGGTGTCGGTCAGCGGCTACCTGGTCATCAATATCAACAACCGCGCCACGCCGCTGGTGCCGAGCGCGGAAAACCAGTGGTGGTACCAGTACTACCTGGCCACCGAACGCGGCGTGGCGGGCTACACCAGGTACACGCGCGACTTCGCCAAGTTCATCTGGCAGACCGCGTCGCCCAAGTGGAAGTTCGACGACGCCACGCTGGACCGCAGCGCGGCCGCCTTCGCCAACCCGGACCACGTGGCCATCGTGGTGCACAACTACCGCTGGCGGCAGGCGGCGGCGCCGGGCGAGGCGCAGTACGACGAGCTGGAAAGGCGCCTGGCGGCAGGTCCGGTGATCACCATGCCGGCCATCACCATGGAAGGCGAGGCGAACGGCGCGCCGTTCCCGCCGCCGGCCGGCTACCGCAGCAAGTTCACCGGCAAGTACGAACACCGCGACCTGGGCAACGGCGTCGGCCACAACCTGCCGCAGGAGGCGCCGCAAGCATTCGTCCAGGCGGTGCTGGACGTGGCCGCGCTTTGATTCAGTTGCGCCGGATTTTCGCGATGGCCGCTTCCAGCACCTCGTCGCAGCCGGCCTGTATGCCTTGCGCCGTCGGCAGCACTTCGATGTCCGGCACGATGCCTACGCGCTGGGTAGGGCGCTTGTCCGGGTAGAGCACGCCGATACCGCTGATCATGGACAGCAATCCGCCCGGCAGCGGGATGGAGGACCCAGGAAAAATACACGCATTGTCACCAGTTCAATCGTATGGTCATTTATTGCGATTAATCAATCAGGCCCGCCTTGATGAACGTTACGCTTTCCATTCTCTAACTGGAGGCTCGATCCGATTCGGGCAGATGGCCGTCATGTACAGAATACGGCAGTACGTCACGCCGGATCAGCGTATTCCGTTCCGTGACTGGTTGAGCTCGCTTCGTGACAGAGCTGCTAAACGTAAAGTGGCCACGAGGATTCTGCGCGTGGAGCAGGGGAACCTTGGCGATCACAAGTATTGTCGTGAAGGCGTTTGGGAATTGCGAATAGATTGGGGACCGGGCTACCGGGTTTACTATGGAGTGTACGGGCTGGATGTGATTCTGTTGCTGGTTGGTGGGGACAAGCGACGACAGGATGACGATATCGATCTGGCGGTACACTACTGGAAGGAATGGCAAGCGCGGAGGATGCCATGAAGGATTGCGATAACGATGTGGTGATGGGCGGGCTCTATCGGGGTGATCCCGAGTTTGCACTTGACCTGCTAAATGACTTGCTGTTGGACGGAAGCGCTACAGACGTGAGCATTGTGCTGCGCCAGGTTGCGCTGGGACGAGGCTTGCCTGTTGATCAGCGGCAGATTGAGAAAACTGCCGAGCATCTGTGTTCTCTCCGTGCCAATGCCGCCCCGCAGTGCGCGGGAAGCCGGACCAGGCTGATTTTGGCTCCGCCCTTTGTCGAAGGAGCGAATGCCGGTTGTCCAGAATCCGGTCTGTTTCCATTGCAACTGAATGAGCAACTGGCTTTGCTGGGAATGCACCTGACCTGCCAACCCTGGCCAGAGGGCGAAGCTGATTCATGATGCTGGGTTTCGCCCAAGCTGCTGGTATCATGCCCGCATGTGCGGACGATTCGATCAAAACGACACCATGCAGCGCTACCTCAGCGCTTTCGGCTGGGCCGACGCCGTCTATCGCGGCGAGGCGGGCGCCACGCCCAACGCGGCGCCGGGCACCTACCGGCCCATCCTGCACATGCAGGACGGCGTGCCGCAGATAGACGACCTGTATTGGGGCTACCGTGCCGCCTGGGCCGCGCAGAAGCTGCCGGTGTGCTACAACGCGCGGCTGGAGAAAGTGACGAACAATTACTGGGGCCGCCTGCTCAAAACGGGCCGCGCGCTGGTGCCCGCCAGCGGCTGGTACGAGTGGACCGGCCCCAAAGGCCAGCGCCAGCCCTGGCACATCCACCGCAAGGACCGCGAACCCATCTTCATGCTGGCGCTGGCAAACTTCGGGCCGTTCAAGGAGCATAAGGCCGAATCCGGCTTCGTGCTGATCACGGCCGACTCCTCGGGCGGCATGGTGGACATCCACGACCGCCGGCCGGTATGCCTGAACGCGGCCGACGCCGCCACCTGGCTGGACCCGGACCTGACCATGGAGCAGGCCGAAATGCTGGCGCGCTCGATGGCGCTGGGGCCGGAGGAATTCGAATGGTACCGCGTCAGCCCCGACCTGAACCGCGCCGGCAACGACGGCGATTACCTGATCGTGCCGCTGGCCGATTGATGACGATATGATGAAAAACAGTTCCAGGGGGGGCCTGGTCTACTCCACCGAAAGCGGCCGCATGTGCCCCGATTGCGGCCAGCCTGTGGCAGCCTGCACCTGCAAAGCCAGTGCCAAAGCCGCGCCGCTGGGCGATGGCGTGGTGCGCGTGTCGCGCCAGACCAAGGGGCGGGGCGGCAAGTGCGTCACCGTCGTCAAAGGGCTGGCGCTGGACGGCGACGCGCTGGCCGCGCTGGGCAAGCAGCTGCGCACCGCCTGCGGCAGCGGCGGCACCGTCAAGGACGGCGTGATCGAAGTGCAGGGCGACCATTGCGACGTGGTGATGGCTGCGCTCACCAAGCTGGGCCACCAGCCCAAGCGGGCCGGCGCATGAGCGGCGCACCAGCTGCCCGCCGGCCGATTCTCGCTGTGCCGGTGCCGCGCGACAGCGAAATCGCGGCGCACCTTGCCGGCTCGGATTTCCACGACTGCTACGAGATGCCGATAGCGCCGAGCGGCCGCACCGCGCTCGAGCTGTATCTGGAAGTGGTGGCGCGCACGCCGGGCTGGGTGAACCGGCTGATGGCGCTGCGCAACCGCGTGGTCGGGCTGTTCGGGCTGAAGAACCTCGGCCACCTGAACGGCGCCACCGCGCAGCGCCCGGCCAGCGAGTACCAACTGGGCGACCGGGTTGGCATCTTTTCCATCCTTTACCTGAGCGACGATGAGGTGATCCTCGGCGACGCGGACAAGCACCTGAAGGTGCGCGTTTCTGTGCGCAAGCTGGGCGCGCCGCGCAGCGCGATTGCGGTATCGACGGTGGTGCACATCCATAACCTGCTGGGCCGCGTGTATATGCTGTTTGTGGCGCCGGTGCACAAGCGCATCGTTCCCGCCGTGCTGGGGCGCTACCGGGCGGGCGATGCCGCTTGACGACGCGCTACCTTCGCCGGAGCTGCAGGCGCGGCTGGTGGAGCTGGTCCGTTCAAGCGCCGGCTTGATGGCGGCGCTGCGTGCGGCGCGGGAGTTGGGGCTGGCATCCTGGTGCATCGGTGCGGGCGCGGTGCGTTCGGTGGTGTGGGACGCGCTGCATGGCTACGCCGGGCCGACCCGCCTGGACGATGTGGACGTCGTCTATTTCGAGCATCCCGGGCAGCCGGGCCGTGACGCGGACCTGGAGCGCGCCCTGCGGTTGGCGATGCCCGCCGTGTCGTGGGAAGTCACCAACCAGGCCACGGTGCACGAATGGTTTCGCGACGCCTTGCAGCTGCAAGTCGAGCAGCTCCTTTCACTGGAAGCGGGCGTGGCCACCTGGCCCGAATACGCCACCTGCGTGGGCGTCACCTTGAACGCCGACGACAGCCTCGGCGTGATCGCCCCGCACGGCCTGGACGACCTGTTTGCCCTGCGCCTGCGCCACAACCCCGCGCGGGCGGACGCCGCCACCTACCGCCAGCGCCTAGCCGCCAAACGTTTTACCGAGCGCTGGCCCCACTTGTCGGTGGTGCCCTAGCTGCAAATACTCCAACCTGGAGAAATATGAGCAGCGTACTGCCGCCCCCGCTTCAAAACTTGCAGCGATGCAGCATGCCGGCTGCAGAGAGGAGCCTTGATCGACTGCGTTAGGAGATGACCTTGATACCCACTTGTTCAAGCTGTTCGAGAAGATTCAGGGGCGAACCGCTTGGCACGCGCTGGCCCTGTTCCCAGCGGCGGACTGTCGAGATACTGATGTTGAGCTGAGACGCCAACCGCGCGCGGCTGAGTTGCAGCCGTTCCTGTAGCGCGCGGATTCTGCTGCTGTCAAATGTTAAAGCGGGCGCCAGGCACAGTTCGTCCATCTCCCGCATTTCCTGTTCGCTGACCGCACCCAATTTGTAGAAGTCGTGAGCGGTCTCATGTGCTGCCTCGAATATCCTGCTTTTATACTTGCCCTGTTCTTAGTGCCCGCTCTACTTCGTTTGCCGAGCTCCGCAACAATAAATGAGCCGATTCCCTTAGCGCTGCGAGTTCGCTTGACGAGATGTTTTCCTGCGCGCTCTTTTCGAATCCATACACGAAGAACCATCGATCTGCAGCTTCACCGCGCCCCCGCTTCGAGGAGTTCGAGGCGGAGTGGGCTAGTGCCTTTTCGCCGTCAGCCCGAACACGGCGGGCGGAATCGCCTTCGACAGCGACTTCAGGATGTGTTTGCCGACTTCCTCGCTGCCCAGCATGTCGATGAGCACGGACTGGTCGGCAGAGGACAAGGTGCGTTTGGAAACGTAGAACCCCGCATCCTGCCAGGGAATGTCGTCGAGGGCGCTGATCGACAGCTGGCCATCGAGCCCGCTCAAGCGGGGGTCTTCAATAATCGTGTTGTAGGCGCTGCTGTACGGGAGGATGGTCACATCGGCGATCCTGGCCTGTATCCGCCGCATCAAGTCACTGAGGTCGTTGGCGTATTGCACCCGTGCCGCCATGCTGGGATCGAGCAGTTTGCGGTAGGCGGGGCCGTAGTCGAAGCCGCGCACCACGGCGATGCGCAAGTCCGTCTGCTTGAGCAGCGCGTCGACCGACTGCACGGCGGTGTCCATCGGCTTGATGCCGACCAGGACGGCGCGGTATTTGAAGACCGGCACGAAGGTCCCGGAAAGGTCGCGCTCGGGCGAGCGGGTTGACAGCACAATAACGTCCGCATCGCCCGCGCGGAACAGCATCTCGAGCCGGGCGCGCGGCACCACGGGAAACACGAACTTGCAGCCGTACTTGTCGCTCAGTTCATCCAGCAGGTCCGGGACCACGCCCGCCGCCTTGCCGTGCTTGACGACCACCGCCACGCCATGCGGTGCGACGGGAACGTTGATGGCGCGGGAACATGAAGCCCCCGCCAACCCCGGCAAGGCGCAGCAGAGGGTTGCGATGGCGGTCAGCAGGCGTGCATTCATATGGGGTCTTTTTACTTAGACTTTCTTGACGAACTCGGTCTTGAGGCTCATGTTGCCAAAGCCTTCGATCTTGCAGTCGATGTCGTGGTCGCTGTCCACCAGGCGGATGTTCTTGACCTTGGTGCCCATCTTGACGGTGCCGCCGCCGCCCTTCAGCTTCAGGTCCTTGATGACGGTGACGGTGTCGCCGTCCTGCAGGATGTTGCCGGCCGCGTCCTTGTAGACGCGCGGGCCGTCTTCTGCGTCGGCCGCCGCACCCGGCTGCCACTCATGGGCGCATTCCGGGCACACGCATTGCGTGCCGTCGTTGTAGGTCAGTTCGGAGCCGCATTGCGGGCAGGGTGGAAGTGCGCTCATGATTATCCTTGTGATGCAGGCCAAGCCTGGGAAGGGCAGCAGTATAACAGGCGGCCTCCGCAACCGGCTTGTGCAGGCGGCCTGCTCAGGTTGCCCGGTCAGGCCTTGGCCAGCGCTGCGCGCATCTGTTCTTCCAGCTGCAGCAAGTTGTCCTGAACGCCGTCGATCGTGCTCTCCATCTGCCGCAGGGTGTGATACAGCGCGGCTGGATCGACATTGCCCAGTTCCATGTCCGCGAGCGTGTTCAGCATGTGCGGACCGTTGATGGTCAGCTGGGTGTTGGTGCTGGCAGCCTGGGTGGTGTCCCGCTGCTGTGCGTACAACGCCGAGTAGCGCTGCAACAGCTCGCTCGACATCCAGCTGGCCGCCTGGCTGGCCACGGCCACGTCCCAGGCTTCGCGGCGCAGCGTGGGCGTTCTTAGATTCAGACCGAAGCGGTTGTTGGACGCCTTCATCAGGTGCTCCACCAGCTCTTTCTCCGCGGTCTTGCCCTGTATGTCGTCGCGCAATGTCTTACGCATCAGCGAGAGATGTGCCAGCTGCTTTTTGTTGGCCTCGGTGGCTAGCTGCAATTCTTTCAGATTGAAGCGGAGTTCGGCTTCGATCTTCTGCTCCGCTTCGTGCGCGCGGTGGCTGTGGTGCCAGCTTTGCGCCGCATGTTCCAGCGCCAGCGCGGTCAGGATGCTGACTACGATCATCGCGTATTCGCCCAGGAATTCCTTGGCGTTTTTGAGTCCAGCCTTTGGTACTTCGAAATGCATAAGATCGCCCAGTGAAAGTAATTCAACTGGGCAATCTTACCAGAAAGGCATGCGTATTTGCTATCGTCTTAATACTTGGCGGGCTGATTCGCGGCAGGTGTGGTTTGTTTGATGAAATCGCGGATGTCGTCGGTCGAGCGCACCAGGTCTTCCGAGCGCAGATACATCATGTGCCCGCTGCGGTAGCCCTCGAAACGCAGCCGGTCCTTCATCTTGCCGCTGGGGTCCAGCTGCCACATGGTGTACTTGGCGTCGAAGTAGGTGGTGGCGCCGTCGTAGTAGCCGGACTGCACCAGCACCTTCATGTAGGGGTTCATCGCCATCGCCTTGCGCAGGTTCTCGCCGGTGGCGTCGTTCCTGTTGTCCCACGGATTCACCGGGCCGAACATGTTGTACTTGATGTCGGTCTTGTACTGCAGCACGTCGCGCAGGTAGTGGTTGATGGCCGGCGTGAACGAGTGCAGCCACGAGGTCAGTTCGGCGTTGTAGTCCGGGTTGTCGCCGGCGTCGGCCTTGTCGATGCCCTTGTAGCGCGAGTCCAGCCGGCCCACGGTGTAGCCCTTGTCGCGCAGCAGCTCCTTCCAGAAGAAGTTGGTCGGTATCACCAGGTTGTGCTGCAGCACGGCCTTCTCGGCGACACCGGAGTAGCGCGCCACCCTGGCCGCGATGTGCGCCTTTTTGGCCTCGTCCAGGAAACCGCCCTTGGCCAGCGCGGGGATCAGCTCGTCCACCGTGAAGGCTTCCACTTCGGGCAGCACGTCCTTCAGGTCGCGGCGTTGCAGGTCGGCCGGCAGCACTTGCTGGTACCAGGCGGTGGCTGCGTAGTAGGGCAGGTTGAGCGCGTCGCCGACGATGCCGTCGCGCTTCAGGCCCAGCTTGGTGGGCGAGACCAGGTCACGCCGTTCAGATACATCCAGTGCGCGTTCTGCAGCTCCAGCGCCAGGCCGGCCACGCGCGCCGTGCCGTAGCTCTCGCCGATCAGGTACTTGGGCGAGGTCCAGCGGCCCTCGCGCGAGACGAAGGTGTTCAGCCATTCGGCCAGGTAGGCGATGTCCGCGTTCACGCCGAAGAAGGCGGCGCGGTCGGTCTTGCTGTCGAGAATGCGCGAGAAGCCGGTGTTGACCGGGTCCACATACAGGATGTCGGCCACGTCCAGGATGGAGTGCGGATTGTCGCGCACGCCGTACGGCTGCAGCGGATAGCCTTCGTCGTCGATGTTGAGCATCTTGGGGCCGGTATAGGCCACGTGCATCCACACCGAGGCCGAGCCGGGGCCGCCGTTGAAGGACAGCACCAGCGGGCGCTTGGCCTTGTCGGCCGCGTCGCTGCGCTGGTAGTAGGTGTAGAACAGCGAGGCGATCACCTTGCCGTCCTTGTCCCACACCGGCTGGGTGCCGGCGGTGACTTTGTAGGGCACGGCTTTGCCATTGATCATGACCATGGCGTTCTTGCTCACGGAGGACTCGGCTTTGAGGGCGCGCTCGAAGGGCTGCGGGGCCGGCGCGGCTGCGGTTGCCACGGCTGCGGCGGGCGGGGCTTTGGCGTCGGGCTGCTGCTGGGCGTGGGCGGCGCCGAGAGTCAGCAGCAGGGCGGGAGCGAGGCGGGGCAGACTGCGGGTCAAGTGTTTCATCGGCAAGCTATCAAGGTTGAGATAGCCGGTAAGTATTTCACATCAGAAACGCCTTGGGGGGCGTATTTACAAACTCGCTACATGTGCGGTCAAGCGCGCACGTTTGATCCAGATCATGGGGTCCGTCGCGCGCTCACGTAGCCTAGTGGATTCGCGGAGCCGCTTTGCCGCGCTTTGCCGGCGTCGCGTCCCTTTCCCATAACCATACATTTTGCAGAGGTAACCCATGTTTTCATTCAATCAGTCCGTTACGCCAGCCGCCAAACACCACATGGAAGCGCAGATGTCGCTGCTGAACGACATGTCCAAATCGCTGTTCCGCACCGTGCAGCAGTACAGCGACCTGAACATCCAGCTGGCGCAAACCATTATCGAGGAAGTGTCGCTGACGGGACAGGACCTGCTCACCACCAACCGCCCGGTGGACGCGGTCAACGTGACGCTGTCGCATGCCCAGCCCACCGCCGACAAGCTGCGCGCCTACCAGCAGCACCTGTCGCGCATTGCCGCCAACACGCACGTGGACCTGGCCAAAGTGGCCGAGGAACACGTCAGTGAAACCAGCCGTACCGCCAAGGAGCTGGCCGAGGAAGTGACGCGCATGGCCACGGAGGAAACGGAAAAAACCGTGCGCAACCAGCAGGATGCCATGCGCCGCATGGCCGCCACCTTCGACCAGTTCGCCGACGGCCAGCGCATGGACATGAACGGCCATCGGGAAGACCGCCCGCAGGGCAACGGCCACGAGCGTCAGCAGGCCGAAGGTCAGAGCGGCGAAGCGCGCGTGGCAGGCGCACCCGTGCACCAGACCAGCCAGCAGCAGGCCGCCGGCAAGCCGCAGCCCGGCCGCAAGGAGGGCTGACGCCGCAGGCGCGGCTGACCGCCAGCCGCGCTCCGCAGGACGCCGCACCCGGCTAGACTGTGCCATGGACTGAGCAGGGAGGCGAACGTCATGGCGGAATGGCTGGAATGGTTGGAGTGGCCTGCAATGGCCGCGTCGCTGCTGGCGGCGTGGCTGGTCGCGTCGAAGGTGGCGCGGCGGCGGATGGCGGGCTTTTGGGTTTTCCTGCTCAGCAACGCGCTCTGGATAGCGTGGGGCTGGCAGGACCAGGCTTGGGCGCTGATCGTGCTGAATGCTTGCCTGGCGGCGATGAATGTACGCGGCATCGTCAAGAACGAAGGCGGGGCCGATACGGGCTGAGCCGCGCTCACGGTTTCGTCATTTCTGCTACATTGGCGCCATACGCATTGACAATGGCCAGCCATGGATACCACAACCGACAACACAGCAACACGCACCGATTCCCTTCACATCGTCTGCCCGCACTGCGACGCAGTCAACCGCGTGCCCGCCACGCGGCTGGGCCAGGAACCTACCTGCGGCAAATGCCAGAAAGACCTGTTTACCGGCAAGCCGGTGGATTTGGCGAGCGCCCGTTTCCTCAAGCAAATCGAGCGCAGCGAACTGCCGGTGCTGGTGGATTTCTGGGCGCCCTGGTGCGGCCCGTGCCGTTCCATGGCGCCGTTCTACGAGCAGGCCGCGCAGCGGCTGGAGCCGGATTTCCGCGTGGTCAAGGTCAACACCGAAGAAGCGCAGGACCTGGCGGCGCGCTACGCGATCCGCAGCATTCCCACGCTGGCGCTGTTCAAGGGCGGCCGCGAAGTGGCGCGCCAGCCGGGCGCCATGGACGCCAACGGCATCGTGGCGTGGGCGCAGCAGAATAACCGGCGCTGAGGTTTATCCACAGTATCGCCGCAGCCAGGCGCGAATGCCGTCCAGGCTGCGGAAGTCCGCCACCGAGCGGCAAGCGATGCCGGGATGGCGCGCCTGCATCATGCGGGTCAGCGCCGCGCCGGGGCCCAGTTCCAGCGCCACCGTGATGCCGGCTTCCGCGCAGGCGTCCATGCATTCATCCCAGACCACAGGTTCGTCCAGCTGGCGCGACAAGTGTTCGACGGCTTGCTCGCGGCTCTGCAGCCGCGCCGCGCTGATGCCGGCCAGCACCGGCGTGTCCGCTGCATGCAGGCGCGATGCGCGCAGCGCAGCAGCGAACGGCGCCACCGCGTTGGCCATGAAGGGCGTGTGCGAGGCTATTTCGACTGGCAGCTGCGTCACGCGCGCACCGGCTGCGGCCAGCAGCGATTCCGCCTGCGCCGCGCCGCCGGCCGGCCCGCCGATAATGCAGCTGTCCCCGCCGGTGACGATGGCCACGTGGAATCCGCACGGCGCCGCCAGCGTGCCGGTGCGCGGCGGCGGCAAGCCTGTCACCGCCAGCAGGGCTTGACCGGGACTGTCCGCCAGGCAGCGGTCCATCAATTCCGCGCGTGTTTGCGCCAGGTCGACCGCGTCCTGCGGCGACACCGCACCCGCCACGCTCCACGCCGCCAGCTCGCCGACGCTATATCCGGCCACCAGCGCAGGCTGCGGCACGTGCGCGCGCAGCGCCTCCCACATGGCCAGCGTGGCCGCCACGATCAGCGGCTGCGCCATGCGGTTGGCAAACAGCGTGTCGACCTCGCCGGCGCCTGCAATCCAGTCGCTCGGGTTGGCGGGCGCTCCGCGCGCGCGTAACCCGCCAAGCAGCGCCGCCCCCGCCGGGTCCGTGCCTGCCAGATCAAACATGCCCGCATGCTGCCCCCCCTGGCCCGGGCACAAAATCAGCAGCCTCGCGCTCATGGCCAGGGATGTGAAGAAAACGCCTGCACCAGGCAGCACGCCGCCAGCAGATCCGCCGCGCCGCCCGGCGAGAGCTTGTGGCGCACGAAAAGCCCGTGCGTATCCAGCGCGTACGGATGCCAGTCCGGATGCCCCGTGCCGCCCATCTCCAGAAAGCGCCGCGCCTGATCGCGTACCAACTGCGCGCCGGCCTTGCCGCCGCGATGCAGCACATTCGTATCGCTGACATGCGCCATCAGCGCGAACAGCGCATCGATGCGCGCGTGATGCATGTTGCCGCCGCGCGCCAGCGTGGTCCGCAGCGCAGGCAAGCCAACCAGGAACACCGACGGCAGTCCCAGCGCCGCCTCCTCGCGCGCGCCACTGGCTGCATGGAGCTGCGCCGCGCGCTGGCCATGCGAGCCGTCGGGCGCAGCCAGGGTATGCGCTGCCAGCGCCTCGCCCCAGCCATCCAGCAAGGCGGCGCGCAGCGATGCGGGATCTGCCAGCAGCATGGACGCGGCATCGTTGCCAGCCACCACCCGGCCCAGCGCGGCGCACAGCATGCCCAGGCCGAATATGGCGCCGCGATGCGTATTGACGCCGCCGGTCGCCGCCATCATGCGCCGCTCGGCCGCCATGCCCAGCTGCTTCAGGCGCGCGAACGGCGCGTCCTCCATGCCGGCCAGGCAGATGGCCGCGAAATAGTGCCGCAGCGAGAACAGGCTGCGCATGAAGGTCAGCGCGGTCATGTCATCGTGACTGCCGTTGTCGACCAGGGAGACCAGGCCGGGCTTGGGGTACAGTGCCAGCTCGGCGTACAGCGCGCGCAACGCCAGCCGCGCGGCCTGCTGGCTGACTGAGCGCGCGCGGGCGCTGCCGAGGCCGTGTCGCGATGCCGGACCTGACCCCGGCGCTAATGCCGGACCTGCCCCCGGCGCTGGACCTGGCCCTGGCCGCGGAGCGAGACCCGTTGCTGATGCTGCGGCTTTGGCCGCTGTCGGGGTCATGCAGGCCTCAACGTGGCGAGCAGCGCTTCCGGGTCGGCGAGGTGGACACCGCCGATTTCCTTGACCAGCACGCGTGCCTTGGCGGCGCCTGCGGCGTTCCATTCTTTCCACGAGACGGCCTGCCCGGACGGGAACATGATTTCGCCGTCCAGCGGCAGCCCGTGGCCGGGACCGGCCAGCAGCGCCAGGCCGGCGTGCAGTTGTTGCTCGCTCACGGGACGGAACAGGATGTCGATGTCGGAGCTCTCGCCCAGGCAGCGCAAGCCCGTCAGCGCCTGCCACGCCAGCGAGCCGAATACGCGCAGATCGAGTCCGGCGGCCAGGCGCTGCAGCTCGGTGTAGCCGGGCCGCCATTGGGCAGGCAGCGCGGGGCGCGCAGCCTTCAGCGTCAGCGGGGAGCTGCTGCGTTCAATATGCTCCAGCGCGGCGCGCAGGCCGATGCGCTGTTTGACGCCATCCGCGTCCGGCGGCAATGCGATGCCAAGGCAGACTTCCTGCGCGGGATCTCCGCCTGTATCGTTATCGGCTCCGATGCGCGGCTCGTGCCGCCGCACCACTACCGGCCATTCCCCGCGCTGCCAGTCGCTGAACACCGCTTCCCGCGCGGGATCGGCGGCCAGTGCGGCTTGCCAGCCGGCGCGGGTCAGCCAGACCAGGTCATGCCGCTTCAACATGGTGACCGCCGAGGATGGCTTGGATGACCGGGTGCGCCAGCTTGCGTCCGCCACGCTCGAATCCCACTGCCGCGCGCGCGTCGGGCGCGGCGCGCTCGCCGTCCAGATTGCGTAGCGCCTGCACCAGATGGGCGGCGAGGGCAGCTGCATCGCCGTCCCAGATCGATTGCAGGCCGCCCATGCGCAGGTAGTTCTCCGGGCCGGGCGCGAACACGGGATTGCTGCGCGCCAGTTCGGTCAGCAGTTCCTCCGGCACCTTGGTGATGCGCGCCATCGCGGGCAGTCCCATCACGCGGATGGTGGCGGCGGGCAGGGCATGGCAGCTGTCTGCCATCAGGCCGCTGGTGATGAAGCCGCCCGACAGCGCCTGGTCGTACACCAGCGCCACGATCTTGTGGCCGCGCCTCCGCGCCAGGTCCACGCATTTGCCAAGGTGCGCCATGTAGCTGTTGATGCCCAACATCTCGTCGCGGTGGCGCAGGCGCTGGCCTTGCGTGTCCACCAGCATGACGATGGCGCGGCCCGGATGCTCGCGCACCGTCGCCAGCACGGACCTGGCCTGCGCCAGCGCGATCTCGATGCCGATGGGGGCGTGCTCGGTGGTGCCGATGACGGCCACCGTTTCGCCGTCCACCTGTGCTGTGCCGGACAGGAACTGGTCCCGTTCTGCGATGTCGTGCCCTTGCGGGAACAGGGCGCTCGCCAGTGTTTGCCAGTGCATTATCGGACTCCTGCGCGGCGGCCCGCCGCCGCTTCGATGAATGGGGCGATCTCCAGCATGGCGATGCCGGCCGGGTCGGGCATGCCCAGTTCGCGCCAGATGTCGGCCGGGTCGGCCAGGGCGCCGAAGCGGTCCATGCGGTCGGTGAGCATGGCTTGCTCCTGTTCCAGCGCTTCCAGCGTTAGCGTGGCGCCACCGGCGGCATCGATGCTTTCGATGGCCGCGATGGCCGCTTGCCGGAAGGCGTCCATGGAATCGGGCACGATGGCCTGGCAGTCGCCGGTCAGGTAGCGGTGCTTGCCGCCGGTGGTGCGCCACACCAGGGCGCGGTCGCGCGAGTCGAATTCTTCCACGCCGTTGGCGGTTTCGATCACTTCCGGGCCGGACATGGATAGCCGCGCCTCTTCGGACATCACAACCGCGTTGGTGCAGCGTGCCACGATGCCCATGCCGCCGAAGGCGCCGTTGGCGCCGCCCACCAGCGCGATCACCGGGATGCCGGCGGCGCGCGCGTCCAGCACGGCGCGCATCACTTCGGCCACGGCGATCAGCCCGGCGTTGGCTTCATGCAGCCGCACGCCGCCCGATTCGATCAGCAGCACCACGGCGCGCGGCCGTTCTTCAAGCGCGCGGCGCAGCAGGCCGGTGAGCTTGGCGCCATGCACCTCGCCGACCGCGCCGCCCATGAAGCCGCCTTCCTGCGCCGCCACGAACACCGGCATGCCGCCCAGCCGCGCGCGGCCCACGGCCACGCCGTCGTCGAACGCCACCGGGGCGTTGAGCTGGCCCAGGTGCGGGCTCACCACGCGCTCGGCGGGGCCGATGAATTCTTCGAAGCTGGCTTCGTCCAGCAGCTGGCGCAGGCGTTCGCGCGCGTTGGCTTCCTGGAAGCTGTGGTGTTGTGTCATGGTGCGCCTCCCAGCATGGTTTCCACCGCCTGGTCCAGCCGCAGGCTCACCACGGCGGGCGTGGCGCCCACGTCGTTGATGGCGATGCGCGCATCGGCCAGCGGCCAGCGCTGGTGGAAGTCGCGCATCACGGCTTCCCAGATCTGGCCGAAGCCGACGGCGGCGGTCTTGACTTCGATGGTGCAGGCGCCGTTCAGCGCAGCCGATTCGATCAGCACTTCCAGGTTGCCCGAGGCGACCACGCCCACCACCTGCGGCGCGGGCGGCAGCGCGCGGCTGCCGTTTTCGAAGCGGTACGTTAGCGTTTCCATTGCGTTTCCTTGTTCACCAGTTCCTGAAGCGCTGCGGCGGATCGTACAGGCCGCCCGATGCGCGCACCAGGTCTTTCATATTGCGCGCCGCCAGCAGGTCGCGCGTGGCGAGCCGCTTGTCCACGCCGATGTCTTCCGGCCGCTGGATCACGCCACGGTCGCGCAGGTTTTCCACCATGCGCCGGTCGCGTCCCAGCCCCATCGGGGTGTAGCCAGCCACGCCGCGTATCGCCTGTTCGCGCTCCTCGTCGCTGCGGCACAGCAGCAGGTTGGCGATGCCTTCCTCGGTCAGGATGTGGGTCACGTCGTCGCCGTAAATCATCACCGGTGGAATCGCCATGTTGGCCTGCTCGGCCAGCTCCCACGCGTCCAGCCGTTCCACGAAGGCCGGATGCATATGCTCGCGGAAGGTTTCCACCATCTGCACCACCAGCTTCTGGCCGCGCGGGATCATATTGCGGCCCTCGCGCGCCTGCTGGCCGGCCTTCAGCCACGCGGGGCTGGCGTGGCGGCGTCCACGCGCGTCCGCCCCCATATTGGAGGCGCCGCCGAAGCCGGCGATGCGGCCCAGCGTGGCGGTGGACGAGTTGCCCTGCAAGTCGATCTGCAGGGTGGAGCCGATGAACATGTCGCAAGCATAATGCCCGGCGGCCTGGCACAGCGCGCGGTTGCTGCGCATGGAACCGTCGGCGCCCACCGCGAACACGTCCGGCCGCGCGCGGATATAGTCCTCCATGCCCAGCTCCGAGCCGAAGGAGTGCACCGACTCCACGAAACCCGCTTCGATCGCCGGTATCAGCGCCGGGTGCGGGTTGAGCGCCCAGTGCCGGCCTATCTTGCCCTTCAGGCCCAGCGATTCCGCGTACGTGGGCAGCAGCAGCTCGATGGCTGCCGTGTCGAAGCCGATGCCGTGGTTCAGGCGCTGCACACCGTATTCGGCGTAGATGCCCTTGATCGCCATCATCGCCATCAGCACCTGGATCTCGGAAATCAGCGCCGGGTCGCGCGTGAACAGCGGCTCGATGTAGTAGGGGCGGGGCGACTGCACCACGAAGTCCACCCAGTCGCCCGGAATGTCCACGCGCGGCAGCGTGTCCATGATGCGGTTCACCTGCACGATGACGATGCCGTTCTTGAACGCGGTGGCCTCCACGATGGTGGGCGTGTCCTCCGTGTTGGGACCTGTGTACAGGTTGCCGTGCCGGTCCGCCGCTTCGGCCGCCACCATGGACACGCGCGGCGGCAAGTCCACGAAGTAGCGGCTGAACAGCTCCAGGTAGGTGTGGATGGCGCCGATATTGAGCTTGCCCGCCGAGAGCAGCTTGGCCACGCGCCCGGCCTGCTGGCCGGAGAAGGAAAAGTCCAGTTGCGAGGCCACGCCACGCTCGAACACGTCCAGGTGTTCGGGCAGGGTCAGCACGGATTGCAGCATGTGCAGGCCATGCACGCGAGCCGGGTCCAGCCTGGCCAGCGCCTGCGCCAGGAAGTCGGCCTGCTTCTGGTTGTTCCCTTCGATGCAGACCCGGTCGCCGCATTCCAGCACCGCGTGCAGCAGGTCCGCAATGCGCGCGGCGGGCAGGCTTTTGCCGTCCAGGTCTGCGCCGAGGGCCGCGCCGGCCCGCTGCAGGCGCTGCGCGCGGTTGCGCTGCAACGTGTCCCAGGTCCGCGTACCCGCGTTGATCGCCGGCGCATTCATCATTTTGCTCCCATCATCATGTCAGGCAGTCCGGTCGCGATGCCGGGGAACAGACATAATAAAACAACCGCCACGAACATGAGCACCACGAACGGCGCCACGCCCCAGATCACGTCCCTGAGCGGTATGTCGGGCGCGATGTTCTTGATGACGAAGATGTTCAGGCCCACCGGCGGGTGGATCAAGCCCATTTCCATCACCACCGTCATCACCACGCCGAACCAGATCAGGTCGAAACCGGCGGCTTTCAGCGGTGGCAGGATGATGGGCGCGGTCATCAGGATGATGGATACCGGCGGCAGGAAGAAGCCCAGCACCACCACCATCAGCAGGATCACCGTGAGCAGCAGCCACTTGGACAGCTGCATGCCCACCACCCAGCTGGCGGCCGACTGGCTGATATGCAGATAGCTCATCACATAGGAATAGAACAGCGACATGCCGATGATCATCAGCAGCATGGTCGATTCCTTGATGGTGGAGGTGAGGATGGGCGCCAGGTCCTTCGGCTTCCACACGCGGTAGACGATGGCGATTAGCACCATGGCCAGCAGCGCGCCCAGGCCCGCCGTCTCGGACGGCGTGGCGAAGCCGCCGTACAGCGCCACCATCACGCCGATCAGCAGCACCAGGAAGGGCAGCACGCGCGGCAGCATTTCCACCTTGTCCGCCAGCGTGAAGTGCTCGTCGTGCAGGCTGGCCGCTTTCACGCCGCCTTTCTCGTAGATGTCCAGCGCGATCCGGTATTCCTTGCGGGCGCGGTACACGGCGTAGCCGGCGAACAGCAGCACCAGCAGCACGCCCGGGCCTATGCCGGCCAGGAACAGGCGGCCCAGCGACTGCTCGGCAGCCACCGCGTACAAAATCATGGTGATGGACGGCGGCAGCAGGATACCCAGCGTGCCGCCGGCGGCGATGATGCCGGCCGCGAAACCGGGCGAGTAGCCGCGCTTGCGCATTTCGGGGATGCCGGCCGAGCCGATGGCCGAGCAGGTGGCGGGCGAGGAGCCTGCCATGGCGGCGAACAGCGCGCAGGCGAACACGTTGGCGATGCCCAGGCCGCCCGGCACCTTGTGCAGCCAGGCGTGGATGGCGGCGTACAGGTCGCGCCCCGCAGGGGACTTGCCGATGGCCGCGCCCTTCATGATGAACAGCGGGATGGACAGCAGCGTGATCGACGCCATTTCCTCGTACACGTTCTGCGTCACTGTGTCGAGCGAGGAGGGCGGCATGAAGAAGTACATGAAGCCGGTGGCCACCACGCCCAGTGCGAACGCGATCGGCATGCCGGAGAACATGACCACCAGCGTCACTGCGCCGTACAGGGCGCCTAAGGTAAGCTCGCTCATGCTGCGTTCTCCAGAGGTTTGTCGCTCATGCGCGCGGCGGTCTGCAGCAGCAGCTGCAGCGCCAGCAGCGTCATGCCGAGTGCCATCATGCCGTACGGGATCCACAGCGGCGGCGCGAAGGTGGAGGTGGTGGTCTGGCCCTCGACGAAGGCTTCGTGCCACAGCGTCCAGGATTTCCACGAGAAGAAGGCGCAGAACAGCGTGGACAACAGGTCGACCACGAACAGCCGCGCCGCGTTCACGCGCGGCGGCAGCAGTTCGGCCAGCGCTTCAATGCCGATATGGCCCCGGTAGGACTGCACGTAGGCCGCGCAGAAGAAGGTGGCGCCCACCAGCATGAAGACGGAGGCCTCGTCCTGCCAGTCGGTCGGCGCGTTGAAGAAGTAGCGCGACACCACCGAGTAGGTCAGTATCAGCGCCGTCACCACCAGCGCGCACATGGAGAGCGTCAGCAGGGCCTTGTTCAGGCGGTTCAGCAGCCCGGAGGCGCTGGCCAGTGCCGCGTTGTCCGGCACTGCGGGGCCGGGGGCGGCCTTGAGTTCGAAGCCGTGGCTCATAGCGTCTTCTCGGCCAGTTTGAGCAGCTTGGCGCAGTTCTCGTTCTTCTCGCTGTAGTCCTTCCACGCGGTGGTGCGCGCGATGGCCTGCCAGCGCTTGACGGTGGCCGCGTTCAGGTCCACCACCTTGGCGCCGGCCTTCTGGTAGACGGCGGCCACCTGGCTGTCGTCCTCCTGCGCCGCCTTCAGCGCGAACGCTTCCATGTCCGCGCCCACGGCCAGGATGGTGGCCTGCTGGTCCTTCGGCAGTTTGTCGAACACCGCGCGCGACATCATCAGCGGCTCGAACATGAACCAGTAGGCGTTGCCGCGCCCGGAGGTCAGCGCTTTCGACACTTCTTCCAGGCGGAAGGAGATCAGCGAGGTGGACGAGGTGAGGGCGGCGTCCATCGCGCCGGTCTGCATGGCCGCGTAGATTTCATTGGACGGCAGCGACACCACGGCAGCGCCGGCCGCCTTCAGGATCAAGTCCATTTCGCGCGAACCGCCGCGTATCTTCATGCCTTTCGCGTCCTCCGGCTCCACCACCGGCTTGGTGCGCGAGGCCACGCCGCCGGCCTGCCAGATCCAGCTCACCACCACGATGCCCTTGTCGTACAGGATGCGCGCCAGCTCCTTGCCCACTTCCGCGTTCTTCCAGCTGTAGCCCTGCTGGTAGGACGTGACCAGGCCGGGCATCAGGCCGATATTCACCTCTGGCACCTCGCCGCCGGCGTAGGACAGTGGCACCAGCGACAGGTCCAGCGCGCCTTTGCGCATGGCGGAGAACTGGGCGTTGGTCTTCATCAGCGAGGAGCCGGGGTAGATGGCGAACTTCAACGCGCCCTTGGAGCGCTTTTCCACCTCCGCCGCGAACATGCGGGTGAGGCGGTCGCGGAAGTCCCCATCGGCCACGGTGCCGCCGGGGAACTGGTGGGAGATTTTCAGGGTGGCGGTTTGCGCCCAGGCGCTGGACGTCCACAACGGGCTGCTGGCGAGTGCGCCCAGGGTGCCCAGTTTGCCGAGGTTGCCTAGCGCCGTTCTGCGGTTCATTACAGTCATACGTCCTCCAAGGGTGAATGAAATATGCAATTGCCGTTTTTGTGTATACAAGAATATATTGACTGCATACATTGTCAAGTTAAAAATCGCTTCTATAATGAAGACCTACATACAAGAAAACTATCCGCCATGACGAACCGATCCACGCAACTGCGCGAAGACATAGAGGAAATGATTGCCGTGGGCACGCTCACGCCCGGACAGCATCTGGACGAGACGGAACTGGCCGCGCGGTTCGACGTGTCGCGCACGCCGATCCGGGAAGCGCTGATCCAGCTGGCGTCCATGGGCGTGGTGGTGATCCGGCCGCGGCGCGGCGCCATCGTGGCCGAACTGGGGCCGCAGCAGCTGGTGGAGATGTTCGAAGTGATGTCCGAGCTGGAAGCGACGTGCGGCCGGCTGGCGGCGCGCCGCATGACGGTGGAGGAGCAGCAGGCGCTGCTGGCGGCGCACCAGGCGTGCAAGGAAGCGCTGGACGCGCAGCAGCCGGATGATTATTACTACAAGAACGAGGCCTTCCACGAAGCCATCTACGCGGGCAGCCATAACCAGTTCCTGATCGAGCAGGCGCGCAGCCTGTACCGGCGGCTGCGGCCCTACCGGCGCCTGCAGCTCAGGGTGCGCAACCGGCTGTCCAACTCGTACGCCGAGCACGACGGCGTGGTGCAAGCCATCCTCGGCGGCGAGGGCGAGAAAGCCGCCGAACTGCTGCGCGAGCACGTGATGATCCAGGGGCAGCGCTTCTCCGATCTGATGGCGTCGCTGCCGCAGTTGGGGAAGCAGGCGGCTTAGGGATTGAGCGACATGGCTACTTGGCAATTAGATTTGCACCTGATTCCAGAGGACGCGCCGATGCCTACGGTTGAGGGCGACTTTGACATCCCGGCTATGCCGGCCGGGTTGACGCGCGATGCACAGGAAGAACTAGCCGGAGTCTTTGGACAGCCTTGGCTTATGCTGAATGATTGGCTTGTCTATGGGGCAGAGAAAGGCACTCGTATCGACTTTAATTTTGATGCGATGGATACTGTTGAGATAATGGTGCGTCTCGATGTCAGCTCGGTTGGGGACACGCTGCTCGATGCAATTTGTACGCTGGCGCGTACCCTTGGTTGCAGATATTTTGATATCGAAGGACGGCAGCTTTTCGAACCCAGGCCTGAGGTTGTCAGGCAAATCATAGCCAACTCAAGGGCGTCCAAGTTCGTAAGAAATCCACTGGGCTTCATTGCCAGCCTGCCGATAGGGTAGCATCGAGGGGTTTAGGCCGACAATTCCAACTCCATATAGCAATTTTCCAAATGTCAAAACATCTCGAACGAACCAGCAAGTTTCTCAGTTTGGTGCTCCGTCATGATCCGGCGGCGATTGGCTTGGAACTAGATGGCGAAGGCTGGGCCAGCCTTGAGCAGTTGGTGTCCTTGTCCAATGCTCAAGGCCGAACCTCTAACCCGTGATCTCGTGCTGGAAATTGTTGCCAGCAGTGACAAGCAACGTTTTGCCATTGACAGCAGCGGTACGAAAATCCGCGCAAACCAGGGGCACTCGATTTCGGTAGACTTGAAGTTGAATACGCAAGTGCCGCCCGTGCAGTTATTCCACGGAACCGCAACACGCTTCTTGGAATCGATCCAGAAAGATGGTCTGCTCCGTGGGGCGCGCCAGCACGTCCATCTTTCTTCGGCAAGGGATGTTGCGACAACTGTGGGCTCGCGCCATGGCAAGCCTGTTGTCTTGACAATTCGTGCGGACGATATGCATCGCGATGGGATCGCCTTCTATTTGTCAGACAACGGCGTATGGCTAACTGATGTCGTTCCCGTTCATTACATCGATTTTGGCGGCGAATCCTAGGCACCACTAACTGGTTAAGCTCTGCATCAGCGAGTTGAACGCGCATCATCTGGCCAACTATTCCTTGCGGCGGGTATCGATGGCGATCCAGTTGGTCTCCCAGCGTTGCCCGCCATCGGCCGAGTAAGCCTGCTCGAAGCGCCACTGGCCGGCGCCCGCCGGCACTATCAGGAACCTTACCAGCACCACGCGCCCGTTCACCGTGTCCTGGCCATAGAAGCTGCCTTGGCCATCCTTGAAGGAACCGTGCATCGGATCGGTCATCAAGCCGTTGGCCAAGTTTGCGAAATGCAGGGTCCACTGGCCGCTCGCCGGTTGGTACAGGCGCAGCGACACGCCCGCGATCCGGCCGGCGCTGCCGCGCACATCAAGCTCGACCAGGTTGGCCCGTCCGCCCATGACCTGCTTGACGACCGACGTGCCTGCATATTCCAGCCACTCGGTCTTGCCGCTCAGCGGTTGGCGCAGGCGCTTCAGCCGCGTATCCCAGGTGCCTATCTCCCAGTCGAAATCACGCTGGCCGTCGTGCGGCGCGGCAGACGTGTCGGTGACCGGCGAGTCCGGCCGGGCCGTACATGTCTGTGGGACCGCCAGCGCTGCTGACATCAGGATCGTAAGGAATAGTGGTTTCATTGTAGGGCCGGTTTGGTCTGGGACAGCTGCATGCCGATCGAGCTGCTTGCGCTACTAACGCAGTAGGTTCTGTTCGGCCGCTTCAACCTCCACCATTCAGTACACTAGGCGAGTATTTCCAGCCCGTGCTTTTGCACCAGCGAGAGCAACTTTAACGCCGTGCCGCTGGGGCGTTTCGCGCCGCTTTCCCACTTCTGCACCGTTGATTCGCTGGTGTTCAGATAGCGGGCAAAGACCGGCTGGCTGACGCGGTTCGTGACCCGAAGCTGTTTGATTTGGGCCGGTTCGATCAACGGCGGCGCCGCCAGGCAGGACTCGTCGAACTGACGCATGGTCGCTTTATCGATGACGCCTTCCCGGAAAAGCGAGCTGGCGGAGCTGTGCACAGCTTCCAGAATGCCACTTTTGAATCTTGTCTTAACTGCCATGACATATCTCCACAAACTCTTTGCTGGCAAGCCGCGTACTTACCTGCTGTGCTGACATGCTCGCGTAAATCTTCGCCAGCAAACGTAAATTGCTCAATTCAAGCTGCGTAATATTGCTTCGGTCCTGCTTTGAAAAAAGATACTCGAATACCCAGTAGTGTGAATCGCCACGAGCGACAGCAATTTCAGCGCCATGCCGCTAGGCTGTTTGGCGCCGCTCTCCCATTTTTGCACCGTTGATTCGCTGGTATTCAGGTAACGGGCGAAAATCGGCTGGCTGACATGGCTCGCTTCGCGGATCTGCTTGATCTGTGCCGGCTCGATTTCAGCAGGGGCAGTCACGCAGGATTCGTCGAACTGGCGCATGGTCGCTTTGTCGATAGAGCCGCCGTCGTACAAGGACTTCGCTGACGTGTACACCGACTCCAATATTCCGCTTTTGTATTTTTGCCTACGTGCCATGACAGATTTCCTTAAGCGTCTTGTTTCGCACATACATGCTTACTTCTTGCTCCGACAGGGCGGCATACGCTTTTGCAAGGGTGCGAAGCATACGCAATTCAGTCTCATCGATATTGTCCCGGGTGCGCTTTGCAAATAGGTGTTGGAAGACCCAATAATGCCCCCCCTCTTGCCAGTATGATCGACCGTTGCTCGTTTCTATCAAGTCGCTTCTTGTACACGCCATCGCCAAGGTCGTCCGCGGCCCCGTGCTCATAATTTAGCATAGCACCGGGTGCTATGCCAGCTATGGAATATTAGACACGCTTCTGATGCCCATCAATTCAGATGCCGCTGCGCTATACTGCGCAGCATGAATCTCTACCAAACCCTCGCCGCCGACATCGAAGGCCAGGTCGCGCGCGGCGTGCTGCTGGAAGGGGAGAAGCTGCCTTCGGTGCGCCAGGCCAGCCAGCACCGCAGCCTGAGCATCAGCACCGTGCTGCGCGCCTACTCGCAGCTGGAGAGCCGGGGCATCATCGAAAGCCGTCCGCAATCGGGCTACTTCGTGCGCGCCAGGCAGGCCAACGTGCCGCGCGCCGCGCCGCCTGCGCCGAGCCAGCCGCTGGTGCTGTCATCGGAGGTGGACGTGAGCCGGCTGGTGCTGTCCACGCTGCGCACCATCCGCAAGGAGGGCGCGGTGCCGCTCGGTTCTCCGTATCCGGACCCCGCACCGTTCCCCTGGCCGCGCATCAGCCACTACGCCAACGCGCTGGCGCGCCGCGCGCAGCACTGGAGCGTGATGGACGACCTGCCGCCCGGGAACCCGGAGCTGATCCGCCAGATCGCGCGCCGCCACCTGGAGAACGGGCTGGCGGTCGATCCGTCCGAAATCATCGTCACCATGGGCGCCACCGAGGCGATCAACCTGTGCCTGCAGGCGGTGGCCAAGCCGGGCGACACGGTGGCGGTCGAATCGCCCACGTTCTACGCCATGCTGCACGCGATAGAGCGCATGGGCATGCGGGCGCTGGAGGTGCCGACCGATCCGCGCGAAGGCATCAGCATCGAAGCGCTGCGCGGCATCCTGTCGCAGCAGCGCGTGGCCGCCTGCATGGTGATGCCGAACTTCCAGAATCCGCTCGGCTTCCAGATGCCGGACGCGCGCAAGCGCGAGCTGGTGGAGCTGCTGGCCAGCCACGATATCCCCGCCATCGAGAACGACGTCTACAATGAGCTGTATTACGGCGACAGCCATCCCACGGCGCTGAAGTCCTACGACAAAAAAGGCCTGGTGCTGCACTGCTCGTCGTTCTCGAAGAGCCTGACGGCGAACTACCGCATCGGCTGGGCGCTGCCCGGGCGCTATACGGCGCAGGTGGAGAAGCTCAAGTTCCTCAACACGCTCACCACGCCCACGCTGCCGCAAATGGCCATCGCCGACTACCTGCAGCACGATGGCTACGACCGCCATTTGCGCAAGGTGCGCAAGGGCTACGAGCAGCGCGCGCGCATGATGGCGGCCGCCGTGCTGCGCTTCTTCCCGGCCGGCACACGCGTGTCCGAACCGCAGGGCGGCTATGTGCTGTGGGTGGAGATGCCGCCGGCGGTGGACGCGATGAAGCTCTACGCACTGGCGCTGGAACGCAAGATCACAGTCGGCCCGGGGCATATGTTCTCGGCGCGCGGCAGCTATCCCAACTACATCCGCCTGAACTACAGCTACCCTTGGAGCAAAGAGATCGAGGATGCGCTGCGCATGCTGGGGCGCCTGGCGTCAGCCGCCCACCAGTGACATGCGCACCACCTTGTGCGCGTGCACGCGGCCGGCGGACTGGCCGCGCAGTTCCGAGTAGCGGTCGGCGCGCGCCTGCCACAGCGCGCGTACCCGTTCCCGCAGCTGTGCTTCCTGCCCCTCGCCCAGCCAGGGGCGCAGGTCCGAACCTTGTTGCGAGAACAGGCACAGATACAGCTTGCCGTCCGCCGCCACGCGGGCGCGCACGCATTCGCCGCAGAAGGGATGCGACATGCTGGCGATGAAGCCCAGGCTGCCCGAGCCGTCGGCGTGGCGCCAGATGTCGGCCGTGTCGTGGCCGCGCGCGGCGCTGGCCTGCACCAGCGGGTAGTGCTGCTGCACGATGGCGCGCATGGCGTCCGCGCTCAGCACCTGGCCCGCGTTCCAGCGGCTGGCGCCGCCCACGTCCATGTATTCGATAAAGCGCAGCTGCACGCCGCTGTCGCGGAAGTGGTGCACCAGCGGCAGGATCTGGCTGTCGTTCACGCCGCGTTCGATCACGGTGTTGACCTTGACCGGCGCCAGCCCCGCGCGCTGCGCCGCCGCGATACCTTCCAGTACCCGCGCTACCGGGAAGCCGACGCCGTTCATGCGGCCCGCCAGCGCGTCGTCCAGGCTGTCCAGGCTCACGGTGATGCGGCGCAGCCCGGCGTCCTTCAGCGACTGCGCGCGCGCCGCCAGCAGCGAGCCGTTGGTGGTGAGCGCAATGTCAAGCGGGCGGCCTTCCAGCGTGCGCATGGCGGCCAGCGTTTCTATCAGGCGCGGCAAGTCCTTGCGCAGCAGCGGTTCGCCGCCGGTGATGCGGATCTTCTCCACGCCCTGCTGCACGAAAGTGCCCGCCAGGCGCGCCAGCTGGCCGAACGACAGGCGCTCGGAGGAGGTCATGAAGGCGTAGTCCGGGCCGTAGCTTTCCTTGGGCATGCAGTAAGTGCAGCGGAAGTTGCACTGGTCGATGACCGACAGGCGCAAGTCTTTCAGCGGGCGGCCACGGGTGTCACGCAGTTCGGTAGGGGGCTGGTTCATAGGGCCAGCATAGCGCCCGGCCGGCGGCGCGGAGCAGCACAGTTCATCGGCAGGCGCAGGGGTACAGTGCGGCCGTTGTGACAAAGCGAGAGTATTTTCCCGTTGGAAATATGTACACTGCCGCTGATCGACAATAACGCAAGCAGGGAGCCTTGATTTTGGGGATCGATCTACTGTTCGGCATACTGACCTATCCACTGACCGTGCTGGTTTGGCTGGCGTTCATCGTCGGTTGCTCATATGGCCTGTACAACAAGCATGGCGCCGCGATGCCGATTGCGCCGTGGCGGCTGTTCGGCGGCTACATGGGCGCGGTGCTGGCCTGCGTGGTGTGCACCGCGCTGTCCGCCTACGTCACGCCCGAAGAAGCTGCCGAAGTCTGGCGCGTGCCGCCGGATAAGTACTGGACTGCGATCCGGCAGGAGTTCGCGTTCACGCTGGCCCCGACCATCATGTTCAGCACGGCGGGCATCGCGCTGGTCGGCGTGCCGGTGATCCTGCGGCTGACGCGCGCGGGGCGGGGCAGCGTGGGGTGGGTTCTGCTGGCGTCCCTGGGGATTTCGCTGGTGGTTTCGCTTCCCTTTTTGGCCGGTGGCGGCGCCAGGGCTGCGCTGCGGGCGATTGCCGCCATCGCCGGCGCGCATTTGCTGATGACGTTCTGCTTCTCCGTCGGCGCGGGCCTGCCGTGGTCGGCCGCCAAGCCGGCGCGGCGCGTGCGGCCCGGCGCCGTGCTGGCGCTGGCGCTGGGAGCGGCTGCGGCTTACCTGGGCCTGTGGCCCGTTCCCATCGAGCCGGTGGCCTGGCAGGCGCCGGCCGTGCCGGGCTATGCGGGCGCGCATGCGGCGAACGCCAGGCTGGCCGGCATCAGGACCATTGCGCTCGACCACCGGCAGATCGGCCCCGAGCACATCGTGGCCGGCCAGGACGGCAAGCTGTATGCGGGCATTGCGGATGGCACGCTGCTGCACATGCAGCCGGACGGCAGCGCCCAGGGCATGCTGGCCCATACCGGCGGCAGGCCGCTGGGCATGGCGTTCGACGCGCACGGCAATCTGATCGTCGCCGATGCAGAAAAAGGCTTGCTGTCTTTCGATACCAACGGCGCGCGCACGGTCTTGCTGGCTGCCGGGGAGGACGGCCCGGTGCGTTTTGCCAACGCGGTGGCCGTCGCGGCCAGCGGCAAGATCTACCTCACCGATTCCTCCATGCGCTTTGCGCCGTCGCGCGCCGGCAGCACGCAGTGGGCGGCCACGCTGGACGTGCTGGAACAGTCGGCCACCGGCCGCGTGCTGGAATACGACCCGGCCGGCAAGACGGTGCGGGTGGTGGCCAAGGGCCTGAGCTTCGCCAACGGCGTCGTGCTGGCTGCCGACGAACAGTCCGTCTTCGTCAGCGAGAGCGGCCGATACCGCGTGTGGCGCATCGACACCGCCGCCGTGCAACTCGACGTGGCGCGCCGCTCGCCGCAAGCGCAAGTGGTGCTGGATAATCTGCCCGGCTACCCGGACAACCTCACGCGTGGCTTGAACGGCCGGATCTGGCTCGGCCTGGCCGGCCAGCGCGACGACCTGGACGCGATGGCCCGGCAGCCTTTCCTGCGCAAACTGGTGCTGCGCATTCCGCGCGCCTTCTGGCCTGCGCCCAAGCGCTACGGCCACGTGCTGGCCTTCACCGAGGCCGGCAAAGTGGTGGCGGACCTGCAGGACCCGAGCGGCGCCTCGCCGGTCACCACCGGCGCCACCGAAACAGTTGACCGGCTATATATTCATAATGTCAACGGCAACAGCGTGGGGTGGTTGCCGAGCGCGGAGGCTGTGCCGTAAAGCAACAGTCGATTGGCCTGGCAGGGCGGTAAGCGGTACTATTTGTGTCGTCTAGCGGCCGTTATGCCTGCGTCAAATCTATTACAACAATTAATGAAACTGCCGCCCCCTCCTGCGTTCGCCGTCCTGTGGCCCTGCGCGCTCTTGCTGGCCACCAGCGCACTGCCCGCATGGGCCGGCCAGGTGTCGCTCGATAGCGGCAGTAAGGAACTGGCAGGTTTGCCGCTTGAGCAACTGGTGGAGTTGCAAGTCACCTCCGCCTCGCGCTTCTCGCAGGCCATCGCCGACGCGCCGTCCGCCGTGGTGGTGCTGACCGCGCAGGACATCCGCGACTTCGGCTGGCGCACGCTGGCGGACGCGCTGGCATCGCTGCCCGGCCTCTACGTCACCAACGACCGCAATTATTCCTACCTGGGCGCGCGCGGCTTCCTGCGCCCGGGCGATTACGACAGCCGCTTCCTGCTGCTGGTGGATGGCGTGCGCACCAACGACAGCGTGTACGACCAGGCCAGCATCGGCAGCGAGGGTTTGCTCGATATGGACCTGGTGCAGCGCATCGAATACGTGCCCGGTCCCGGTTCGGCGGTGTACGGCTCGAACGCGCTGTTCGGCGTGATCAATGTGATCACCAAGTCCGGCAGCGCCATGGGGGGGCCGCAGGCTGCGGTACTGGCGGCCAGCCATGGCGGGCGCGGCGCGCGCGTCAGCTACGGCTGGCATGCGCAGGACGGCACCGACGTGCTGCTGTCCGCCAGCAGCAGCCGGCGCGACGGCCAGGACCTGTACTTCGCCGAGTACCACGGGTCTCACCTGGGCGGTTCGGACGGCGTGGCCCACGGCCTGGATTTCGACCGCGCCCACCGGCTGTTCGCCAAGGCCGCGCGCGGTCCGTGGACCGTGTCGGCCGGCTATGTGGCGCGCACCAAGGGCGTGCCCACCGGCTCCTTCGGCGCGCTGTTCGACACCGCCAACCAGACCCGCGATGTCCAGGCCTTCGCCAAGGCGGCCTTCGACATGCCGCTGGCCAGCGGCGCGGACCTGGCCGTGCTGCTCCACTGGGGCCGCGCCGACTACCAGGGCATAGGCAGCTATCCCGGCGACGCCGGCCAGCCGCTGGTGAACGTGGACGGCGACCACGCCGCCTGGTACGGCGCCAGCGCGCAGCTGACGTTCAACAATATCCCGGACCACAAGATCGTGGCGGGCGTGGATTTGCAGCGCAATGCGCGGCGCGACCAGTTCAGCTATTACAGGGAACCGTATGAGCTGTTCCTGGACGACCGCCGCAGCGACAGCCGCGGCGGCGTCTTCGTGCAGGACGAATGGCGCGTGCGGCCCGGCCTGCTGCTCAACGCCGGCCTGCGCTACGACAGGGACAGCAATGCGGGCAGCCAGTTCCACCCGCGCCTGGCGCTGATGTACCGCGCCACGCCGGACCATACCGTCAAACTCATATACGGCACCGCCTACCGCGCGCCGAACGCCTACGAGCTGTATTACGGCTATCCGGGCGAAGGCGGGCAGCGGCCCAATCCGGCACTGTCGGCAGAGCGCATCAGCACGCGCGAACTGATTTTCGAGCGCCGCCTGGACGCCAACAGCCTGGCGCGCCTGTCGCTGTTCAACTACCGCATGCGCGGCCTGATCTCGCAGGAAGTCCAGCCGGACAGCGGGCTGCTGATGTTCGCCAACATCCAGCGCGCGGTTGCCACCGGGGCCGAAATGGCGTACGAGCGCCAGTTCGGGCACGGCCTGCGGCTGCGGGCCAGCTACGCCATGCAGCATGCCGACGACGGCAACAATGCGCAGCTGGTCAACTCGCCGCGGCGCCTGGCCAAGCTGAACCTGGCGCTGCCGGTTCCCGCGCTGAAGGCGCGCCTGGGGGCGGAACTGCAGTGCAGTTCGGCGCGCCTGACGCAGAACAGCAAGGTGGGGGGCTATTGCGTCAGCAACCTGCTGGCCACCAGCAGCGGCCTGCTGCCGCGCACCGAGCTGTCGCTGGCGCTGTACAACGCCTTCGATGCGCGCTATGCCGACCCGGCCGGCCCGGTGTTCGTGCAGGAAGCGCTGGCGCGCCAGAGCCGCACGGTGGCGGCCAAACTGGTGTACGGGTTCTGACCATGCGCGCCGCTCTCCGCATCTGCCTGTTGTGCGCCTTGCCGGCCCTGGCGCCGCTGTGCCGCGCGGGCGTGCAGGAAGTGCAGGAAGTGCAGAACGGCGCGCTGAAGGCGGCCTACATCTACAACATCGCCATGTTCACCAGCTGGCCGGCGGCGCCTGCGGGCGCGGCGGCGGACCGCCCCTTCGCGGTGTGCGCGCGGCCCTCGCTGCCGTTCTGGGACAGCCTGCGCCAGCTGGAGGGCAAGCTGGTGAACGGCCGCAACTGGACCATGTACGACGCCGGCGCAGGCACGGCGCCGCGCAGCTGCGACATCACGATATTCGCGGCGGAGCTGGGCCAGCCCCGTCCCGCCGAGGGCAGCGGAACGCTGTTCGTGGCCGACGGCGTGAGCGCGGGCAAATACGCCGGCGCGGTGGCGCTGGTGGACGAGGACCGCCACGTGCGCTTCGACGTCGATACGCGCGAGGCGGCCCGCCTCGGCCTGAAATTCAGTTCGCGCCTGCTGCGCCTGGCGAGGAATGTATGGTAAACCGCCGCCGCAGGAAGGCCGACCGGCTGACCCTGACCAGCATGCTCGGGGCCGGCCAGCTGATGGCCGCCGTGGCAGCGCTGGCCATGGCCGGCCTGGTGCTGCTGGTGTACCAGGTGCTGTCGCTGCACCAGGCGCTGAACAGCGAAACGCGGGTGCAGGCCGCCATCGTGGCGGACAACCTGGCTGCGCCGCTGATGTTCCGCGACCGCGACGCCACCGCCGACGCGCTGCGCGCGCTGCGCTCGGCGCCGTACTTCCACTGGGTGGCGGTGTACGACCAGCAAGGCCTGCTGTTCGAACACTACGGCGTGAACGGCCATAAGCCGGTGGCTGGACGCCGGACGCTGGACTGGCTGCGCAGCGCGCAGGAGTCCGCGCCGGTGGAGTACCGCGGCAAGCGGCTGGGCATGGTGGTGCTGGTGCACGGCACCGGCGGCATCCGCGAGGCGATGGCGCACTATCTCGGCCTGCTGGTGCTGGCCTCGCTGGGCGCGCTGCTGCTGGCGCAGCTGCTGGCGCGGCGCACCCGCGCGCGCGTGGTGGCTGCCGAGCGTGAACTCGACTACCTGGCCCATACCGACCAGGTGACGGCGCTGCCGAACCGGCGCGCCAGCTATGGCCTGCTGGAGGAAGCGATCGCGGAGCGCAGTGCGGACGGCGGCCAGCTGGCGCTGCTGCTGATCGATCTGGACAACTTCAAGGTGGTCAACGATACGGCCGGCCACACCGCCGGCGATGAGCTGCTGCGCCAGGTGGCCGGCGTGCTGGGCGCCGTGGTGCGGGGCAGCGGCACGGTGGGCCGCATCGGCGGCGACGAATTTGCCATCGTCGTGCCGTCGGTGGCCGGGCGCGCGGAGGCGCGCGCGCTGGCCGACAAGGTGACGGAGGCGCTGCGTTCGCCGTTCCAGGTGGGCGGCAGCGAGCTGTTTGCCACCGCCAGCGTGGGCATGTGCGTGTTCCCGGACGACGCCGCCAACATGGGCGAACTGGTGAGCCGGGCCGACACCGCGCTGTACCACGCCAAGCAGACCGGCCGCAACCGCCTGGCCGAATTCCTGCCCGCGATGACGGTGCAGACCCAGCGCCGCCTGCAGCTCGAGCGCGACCTGCGCCGCGCGCTGGAGAACGGCGAATTGGCGCTGCATTACCAGCCGCAGTTCGAATGCGCCAGCGAGCGCATGGTGGGCGCCGAGGCGCTGCTGCGCTGGCGCCATGCCGAACACGGTTTCATCTCGCCGGCCGAATTCATTCCCGTGGCCGAGGACAGCGGCTTGATCGTGGCGCTGGGGCGCTGGGTGCTGGAACGCGCCTGCGCCGACGCCGTGGCCTGGCAATGCCCCGGCGCGCAGCCCGTCAGCGTGGCGGTGAACGTGTCGGCGCGCCAGCTGCGCGAACGCGGCTTCCTGGACGAAGTGGTGGGCGCGCTGCGCGCCAGCGGCCTGCCGGCCGCGCTGCTGGAGCTGGAGCTGACCGAGAGCGTGCTGATGGAGGACGTGCAGTCGGCGGTGCAGTTCATGCGCGACGCGCGCGCGCTCGGCGTGCGCCTGTCGATCGACGATTTCGGCACCGGCTATTCGTCGCTGGCCTACCTGCAGTCCTTCCCCATCAACCAGCTGAAGATCGACCGCAGCTTCCTGCAGTCGCTGCCGGGCGAGGGCAGCACCATCGTCAGCGCGGTGATCTCGCTGGCGCAGGACTTCCACCTGACCGTGGTGGCCGAAGGCGTGGAGAACCGCGAACAGCTGGAGTGGCTGCAGCGCGCCGGCTGCACCTATGCGCAGGGCTATCTGCTGGGCCGGCCGATGCCGGCGCCGGTGCTGCTGGAAGTGATGGCGGAAGGCAGAAAGAGTCGAACTTACAGAGGAACGGCTGACGCCCCTCACCGGGTTTGAAGCCCGGCCCCGTCACCGGACGGGAATGCCTTCCTTGGACGCACCAGGTGAGTGTTGCGCACGCGCCGAGTATAGCCGACACGATCGAAATATTCCAACAGCTGTACCGCGCGCTTGCGCCCCAGGCCGGCCGCATCGCGGAAGCTGGCGGCCTGCGCCTCTTCCAGCGTGGCGACGATGTGCGCCAGTTCGGCCAGCGGGGCGGGGTGGTAGAACAGGTCCGGCACCACCTGGCTGACGGCGCCGGCCCGCGCCAGCTTGCGCAGCAGGCGGCGGGTGTCGTCTTCCGGCACGGCCAGCGTGGCGGCCAGGCTGCGCACCCAGGGCGGGTCGTAGCGGCCCGCCAGGAGTTCGGGCAGCAGGCGGTCCGCCAGCGCCTGTTCGGCGGCGCTCAGCTCCACGCTGTGGCCGGGCAGGTGCAGCGCGTTGCCGTGGCGGCGGATGGCGTCCTGCGCCAGCAGGGCGGAGATGGCGTGGCTCCATAGCTGGTCTTCGCAGTCCGGACTGGCGATGCGTTTCAGGCGCCACAGCTCGGGGCCGGTTTCGTCCGGAAAGCGGGCGTGGAAGTCGGCCAGCGAGGCCAGCGCGTGCTGCTGCAGCCGGGCCAGCGCTTCGTCGCCGACCAGCAGCTCGTCGCCGCCGTGCAGCGGAATGCGGTGCACGCCGGGCGGCACGCCGGCGTGCGCGGGCGGCAGCTGCGACAGCCGCACCAGGGCGCTCATGGGCAAGCCGTGCGGCGAGCAGGCCAGCAGGGCTGCGATATCGCGGCTGGCGGCGAAAGCGCCGAGGGCGTCCAGCCAGGCCAGGCGCGCGGGGCTGCGGCGCTTGCGCGCCGCGCCGAAGGGATCGAGCACCATGCCGCCGCCTATGGTTTGCGTGGCCTGCGCGTTGCGCAGCACGAAGCGGTCGCCGGGGACGGCGTGCACCTCCTGCTCGAACACCAGCTGGACGCGGGCGTTCTCTCCGGGCCGCGCGGCGTCCCCGTCCAGCGGAACCACATTGGCGGTGCGGTGCGCCGCGCCCAGGTGCACATGCACGGGCGACCATGCCTTGAGCGCGGCGCCGCTGCCGGGCAACAGCGTCAGCTCGGCGTCGATGCGGCAGGAGCAGGCGGCCAGCGCGGGGGCGACCACCCAGCTGCCGCGTTCAATGTCCTCGCGTGCGGCCCCGGCCAGGTTGAGCGCAAGGCGCTGGCCCGCCCGGCCTTCAGCGGCGGCGCGGTTCTGCGCATGGATGCTGCGCACGCGCACTTCGCGGCCGCCGGGCGCCAGCACCAGCGTATCGCCCACGGCCACGCTGCCGGCCAGCGCTGTGCCGGTGACGACGGTGCCCTGGCCGGACAGCGTGAACACGCGGTCCACGCCCAGGCGGAACAGGCGCTGCTCGTCGCGCGCCGGCAGCGCGCGCGAGGCGGCGGTGAGATGCAGCCGCAGCGCGGCCACGCCGGCGTCGCCGGAGACGGTGGCGGCGGTGGGGAACACGGGGCAGCCGGCGAAGGCGGTATCTTCCAGCAGAAGGCCGATCTCGGCCTGCAGCTGCTGCAGCCGTTCAGGCGTGGCGCGGTCCGCCTTGTTCAGCGCCACCGCGCCGCGCTGCACTCCCAGCAGGCGCAGGATAGCAAGGTGCTCCAGCGTCTGCGGCATGATGCCGTCGTCGGCGGCGATCACGAGCAGCGCGAAGTCGATGCCGGTGATGCCGGCGGCCATGGTGCGGATGAATTTCTCGTGGCCGGGAACGTCGATAATGCCGAGCACCACGCCATCCTCCAGCGGCGCGTAGGCGTAACCCAGCTCGATGGAAATGCCGCGTTCCTTTTCTTCCTTCAGGCGGTCGGTGTCAACGCCGGTGAGCGCGCGCGTGAGCGAGGTTTTGCCGTGGTCGATATGGCCTGCGGTGCCGACTATCATGGCCGCGGTTGCCGCAATTGCTGCAGTTGCTGGACAAAGATGTCGAGCTGCGCGTCCTCCAGGCAGCGCAGGTCCAGCCACAGGGTGTCGTTGGCGATGCGGCCGATGACGGGGCGGGGCAGGGTGCGCAGGCGTTTTTCCAGTGTGCCGAGCGGGTCGCCGGTGGCCTTGCCGTTCGTGCGCAATGCGCGGATCGCCACGCCGTGGCTGAGCAACTGGTCCACCGGCAGGGCGCCGCTGCCGATCTGGCTCAGCATCGGTTCGGCGGCCACGCTGTAGGCCTCGCCCAGCGCTTGCTGGAGCTGCGGCTGCAGGGCGTCCGCCAGCGCGCGCATGGCGGCGGCGGGGCGCGTGAGCAGGCGCAGGGTGGTCAGCCGTTCGGGCAGCAGGTCGGGCGCGCGGTACAGGGCCAGCACGGGTTCCAGCGCAGCCAGCGTGAGCTTGCCCACGCGCAGGGCGCGCTTCAGCGGGTTGCGCTTGATGGCGGCGATCAGGTCGGCGCGGCCGGCGATGATGCCGCACTGCGGTCCGCCGAGCAGCTTGTCGCCGCTGAAGGTCACCAGGTCGGCGCCGGCGGCGATGGTTTCGCGCACCGTGGTCTCGTGCGGCAGGCCGTACTGTTCCAGGTCCACCAGCGTGCCGCTGCCGAGGTCCACCGCCACCGGAATCTTGTGGCGGCGCGCCAGCGGCACCAGTTCGGGCAGGTCGACGGCCTTGGTGAAGCCGGTGATGGCGTAATTGCTGCAATGGACCTTCATCAGCAAGGCCGTGCTGTCGGCGATGGCGTTGCCGTAGTCGGCCAGGTGGGTGCGGTTGGTGCTGCCCACTTCGCGCAGCGTGGCGCCGGCGCGGGTCATGATGTCCGGGATGCGGAAGGCCCCGCCGATCTCCACCAGCTCGCCGCGCGAGACGATCACTTCGCGGCCCATGGCGAGGGTGTTGAGCATCAGCAGGACGGCGGCGGCGTTGTTGTTGACCACCGTGGCCGCTTCGGCGCCGGTCAGCTCGCGCAGCAGTTCTTCCACCAGGTTGTCGCGGTCGCCGCGCTTGCCGGTGTCGATGTCCCATTCCAGGTTCATCGGCCAGCGCAGCGCTTCGGCCACCGCTTGCACGGCGCTGTCGGGCAGCAGGGCGCGGCCCAGGTTGGTGTGCAGGACGGTGCCGGTGAGGTTGAAGACCGGGCGCAGGGCGGAGCGGTTGCTGCGTTCGAGGCGGGCGGCCAGGCGGGCGATGACCGAGGCGATGTCTGCAGCGGCAGCGGCACCGGCGTCGGCATTTGCGGCGGCGCCGAGCGAGCAGGCGCGCAGTTCAGCCAGCAGGGTGCGCAGTGCGGCGGTGGTTTGTTCGCGCCCGTACTGGGCGAGCAGCGCCTGGCAGGCGGCGTCGGACAGCACGCGGTGCACGGCGGGCAGGCGCACGGCGCGGCCGGTGACAGGCTTGCTGTCGGCCGGGGCGCTCATTCGGAACCGAACCACAGCAGGGGATTGACACTGCCGCGCGCATAGCCGGCTTCCGACACCAGCACGTCCAGCGCCAGGCTGGCCAGGTCGTCGGCCAGCGGTTCGACCATGAAGTCGTGCTCCTGGTTGAAGATCTTGCGGTAGCTGCGGCAGTCATCGCAGGTCTCGGCGCGGGCCACGCGCGACGGATCCTGGGCTTTGTTGATGGGCGCGGCATCGGCGTCGAGGCCGATATTCGCATCGGCATCGGCACCGGCCGGGGTCAGGCTCTGGTAGGCGATGCGGGCGTTCTTCTCGCAGCAGCTGCACTTCACCCGCACCATGTGCCATTCGCTGGCGCAGATGGCGCAGTGCAAATAGCGGTAGCCTTGCGCCTGCCCGCCGATGCGGATCACGCTGGCCACCGGGTGCGAGCCGCAGACGGGGCACAGGGTACCGGTGACGGGCGGCTGGACGCGGCTGGCATCCAGCTGGCTGGCGTGCGCGGCCCATAGCACCTGCAGCGCGGCGGCCACAAAAGGCGCGTGCAGGGGATTGATGCCCTCGCCGAATTCGGCCAGCACCGCGTCCGCGCAGCCTTCCAGGTCGGCGTCGGACAGCGCGCGCAGGCCGGCCAGCGTTGCGGCCAGTTGCGGCTGGCCGCTGGCGGCGGCGTCCAGCCGGTCCAGCAGCGCCAAATAGATAGCCCGCCAGCCGGCGGGACGCGGGCCGGAAACGGGCAGCGGCGGCATGTTGTGGGCCAGGGCGGTCTCCATGGCGTCGGAGGACGGCAGCGGCGGAATGGCGGCCGCCGATATTGCGGCCTGGGCGTCGGCGAGGGCGGCCATCAGGTACAGGTAGCCGTGCAGCGAGTCGGGGGCAGGGATGCCGGGCACGTTGCCGTCGGCGAGCTGGCGCAGGCGCGCGGCGCGGGCGGGGAACAGCACGCCCGGCTGCGGCAACACCAGGCGCGGAATGGTGTTATGGTCCAGCGATTCGATCTCGCCGGGGGACAGAAGGCGTTGTACCAAGTAAGTCCTCTCGTCTGCGTATTTAATCCATTCTAATCTAGTCCCGCTGCTTGCGCGCCACTTCCTCGAACCAGCGCCGGTGGTGCTTGCGCGCCCACCCGTAAGTGACTGTTCCGCGCACCATCGCCCCTACGGAACCTTTCACCCAGAAGCCCGCATACACGTGGATCACGATCGCCACGATGATAACGAAAGCGCAGAACGCGTGTAGCAGCGCTGCAAAGCGCACCAGGCCGATCGGGAAGTAGAACGAGAAATACTCGCGCCAGATCACGATACCGGACAGGATCAGCCCCACCATGCACGCGATCAGCACGAAGAACAGCAGCTTCTGTCCCGCGTTGTAGCGCCCGACAGGCGGCACCTTCTCCTCGTGCAGCGTCATCACGTCCGTGGCGCCTTTTAACCACTCCCTGTCGCCGGGCTCGAAGCGGTTGTGATGCCAGAATCGCACCACCAGCAGGCCGAAGGACACCGCCATCACCACCCCGATGAAGGGATGCAGGATGCGCGTCCACTGCCCGCCGCCCAGGAACACCGCCATCCACGCGGTGGCCGGATGGAACATGGCCAGCCCAGACACGGCCAGCAGCACGAAGCAGATCGCCGTGACCCAATGGTTGCTGCGTTCATTCGCGTTGTAGCGCTCGATGAGCGGATTGCCGTCTTTATCGATTCTCATTTTGGCTCTCCTTGATGCGGTTGGCCTCGTGCAGCGCCTCCGCCTCCTCCTCCCGGCTCACTTCATTCGGCCCCACGCGGCTGTAGTGGAACCACCCGGCCAGCGCGGTGACGGCGATGCCGGCCAGCGCGAGCGGCTTGGTCAGCCCCTTCCACAGGCCAACCATCGGGCTGATGGACGGGTTGGCGGGCAGGTTGTGATACAGCCCCGGACGGTCCGCATGGTGCAGCACATACATCACGTGCGTGCCGCCCACGCCTGCCGGGTCGTACAGGCCGGCCTGCGCAAAGCCGCGCGACTTCAGGTCTTCCACCCGCTCGGCCGCGTGCAGCTGCATGTCCTCCTTGGTGCCGAACACGATGGCGCCGGTAGGGCAGGTCTTCACGCAGGCCGGTTCCTGGCCCACCGCCACCCGGTCCGAGCACAGCGTGCACTTGTAGGCGCGGCTGTCCTTCTTGGAGATGCGCGGCACGTCGAACGGACAGCCCGCCACGCAGTAGCCGCAGCCGATGCAGTTCTCCTGGTGGAAGTCGACGATGCCGTTGGTGTACTGCACGATGGCGCCCGGCGCCGGGCAGGCTTTCAGGCAGCCCGGGTCCTCGCAGTGCATGCAGCCGTCCTTGCGGATCAGCCATTCCAGGTTGCCGTCCTTTTCCTCATGCTCGGTAAAGCGCATCACGGTCCAGGACTGCGGCGTCAGGTCGCGCGGATTGTCGTACTCGCCGTTGGTGTCGCCCACATCGTCGCGCAGGTCGTTCCATTCCATGCAGGCGGTCTGGCAAGCCTTGCAGCCGATGCACTTCGACACGTCGATCAGCTTGGCCACGGTGCCGGTGACGGGGCTGCGCGCCGCCGGCTCCTGCACCGTGGTGGCCGACATGCGCTTGATATCCAATGATTGCAGTGCCATGCCGTTCTCCTAAGCTTTCTCCACCTTCACCAGGAAGGACTTGTACTCCGGCGTTTGCGTGTTCGCGTCCCCCACCGACGGCGTCAGCGTGTTGATCAAATAGCCGGGACGGGTCACGCCCTTGAACCCGAAGTGCAGCGGCAGACCCACGGTATGGGTCTTCTTGCCCTCGATGGTGAGCGCCTTGATGCGCTTGGTGACCACCGCCTTGGCGACGATCTGCCCGCGCCGGGACGACACCTTGACCATGCCGCCGTTGGGCACACCGAGTTCCTTGGCCAGGTCCTCGCCGATTTCCACGAACTGCTCCGGCTGGGTAATGGCGTTCAGGCGCGCGTGCTTGGTCCAGAAGTGGAAGTGCTCGGTGAGCCGGTAGCTGGTGGCCACGTGCGGGAAGTCTGTGTGCGTGCCCAGCTTGGCACGGTCGTCCTTGAACATGCGCGCCGCCGGGTTGCTGGTGGCGCGCGGATTCTTCGGATGCAGCGGGTTGTAGCCGAGCGGATTCTCGAACGGCTCGTAGTGCTCGGGGAAGGGGCCTTCGCCCATGCCGGCGCGGGCGAAGAAGCGCGCCACGCCCTCGGCCAGCATGATGAAGGGGCCCATGCCGTTTTCGGGCGGCTCGTCCACCTTGAAGTCCGGCACGTCCGCGCCGCCCCAGGCGGTGCCGTTCCAGGCCACCAGCTTGCGGGTGGGATCGAACGGCTTGCCCTGGGTGTCGGCGGAGGCGCGGTTGTACAGCACGCGGCGGTTGGCCGGCCAGGCCCAGGCCCAGTTCAGCGTCTGGCCGATGCCGGTCGGGTCGCTATTGTCGCGCCGTCCCATCTGGTTGCCGGCCTGCGTCCAGCAGCCGGCGAAGATCCAGCAGCCGCAGGCGGTGGAGCCGTCGTCGCGCAGCTGCGCGAAGCCGGCCAGCTGCTCGCCTTTCTTCACCAGCACCTTGGTGGCGTCCTTGGGATCGGTCACCTCGGCCAGCGCCTTGCCGTTGTACTCCATCGCCAGTTCCTCCGGCGTGGGGCTGAAGGGCTGCGCGTAAGGCCAGGTCAGGTTGACGATAGGGTCGGGGAACTTGCCGCCCTCGGTCTGGTACATTTTCCGCATGCGCAGGAAGATGCCGGACATGATCTCCAGGTCGCTGCGCGTCTGCCACGGCGGCTCGGCGCCTTGCCAGTGCCATTGCAGCACGCGCGAAGAACTGACCAGCGAGCCGCGCTCCTCGGCGAAGCAGGTGGTGGGCAGGCGGAACACCTCGGTCTGGACCTGCGCCGGATCCACCTTGTGGAACTCGCCGTGCGGCTTCCAGAATTCGGCCGTCTCCACCGCCAGCGGGTCCATCACCACCAGGAACTTCAGCTTCGACAGCGCCTCCGTCACCTTCTGCTTGTCCGGCGCGGACGCCAGCACGTTGAAGCCCTGGCAGATGTAGCCGTTCATTTTCCCCTGGTGCATGAGCTCGAACGCCTGCAACAGGTCGTAAGGCTTGTCCAGCTTGGGCAGGTAGTCGAAGGCCCAGTTGTTCTCCGCCGTCGCCGCCGCACCCCACCAGGCCTTCATCAGGCTCACGTGGAACTTGCGGTAATTGCTCCAGTAGCTGAGCTGGTTCGGCCGCAAGGGTTTCAGGGCGCGCGCGTTGATGTAGCCTTCCAGGTCCTGCTCCGCCTCGTTCGGCAAGGTCATATAGCCGGGCAGCAGGTTGGACATCAGCCCCAGGTCGGTCAGGCCCTGGATGTTGGAGTGGCCGCGCAGCGCGTTCATGCCGCCGCCCGCGATGCCGATATTCCCCAGCAGGAGCTGCATCATGGCGCCCAGGCGCAGGGTTTGCGCGCCGGTGGTGTGCTGGGTCCAGCCCAGCGCGTACAGGATGGTGCCTGCGCGGCCCGGCACCGCCGTGGAGGCCAGCATGTCCGCCACTTTCTGGAACTTGTCCTTCGGGACGCCGCACACGCGCTCCACCAGCTCGGGCGTGTAGCGCGAGTAGTGCGTCTTCATCAGCTGGTACACGCAGCGCGGATGCTGCAGCGTCGGATCGACCTTGGCGTAGCCGTCCTCGCCTTTCTCGTAGTCCCAGCTGGTCTTGTCGGCGTACTTGCCGGTGGCCTCGTCATAGCCCGAGTACAGGCCGTCGTTCAGCGCAAAGTCCTCGCGCACGATAAAGGGCATGTCGGTGTAGTTCACCACGTACTCGCGCTGGATCTTGTCCGCCGTGAGCAGGTAGTTGATCACCGCGCCCAGGAACACGATGTCCGTGCCGGTGCGCGTGGCCACGTAGTAGTCGGCCACCGAAGCGGTGCGGGTAAAGCGCGGATCGACCACGATCAGCTGCGCCTTGCGGTGCGCCTTGGCCTCGGTCACCCATTTGAAACCGCAAGGGTGGGCCTCGGCAGCGTTGCCGCCCATGACAAGAATTACATCAGCATTGCGGATATCGACCCAGTGATTCGTCATCGCTCCACGGCCAAACGTCGGGGCAAGACCTGCCACCGTCGGACCATGTCATACACGCGCCTGGTTATCGAATGCCAGCATGCCGAGACTGCGCATGGTTTTGTGGGTCAGGTAGCCGACCTCGTTGCTCGACGCCGACGCCGCCAGCATGCCGGTGGAAAGCCAGCGGTTGACGGTTTTGCCATCCTCAGTTTTCTCGATGAAGTTGGCGTCGCGGTCCTGCTTCATCAGCTTGGCGATGCGGTCCAGCGCATCGTCCCACGACAACTGCTTCCATTCCGACGAGCCGGGCGCGCGGTACTCAGGCACCTTGAGGCGGTTCGGGCTCTGGATAAAGTCGATCAGGCTGGCGCCCTTGGGGCACAGCGTGCCGCGGTTGACCGGGTGGTCGGCGTCGCCCTCGATGTGGATGATGCGCGCCGCCGCGTTCTTCGCGCCGTCGCCCAGTCCGTACATCAGGATCCCGCAGCCCACCGAGCAGTAGGGACAGGTGTTGCGGGTTTCTGTGGTGCGCAGCAGCTTGTACTGCCGCACCTCGGCGAGCGCCGGGGTAGGGGCGAAGCCGAGCGCAGCAATGCTCGAACCCGCCAAGGTAGCGCCTGTTACCCGTAGGAACTGGCGCCGCGACATCTGGTGCATGGAGGCCTCCATCATCGTCCTGAATGTCTGAGTAGTGTAGCACTTGATAAGAATCAAGGATTGTTGGAATTGTATCGGGGATGTATCTGTTGCTTTTGTGGCATGATGAGGATAGTGGGAGGCAGCGGAGGGGTTAGTAGCTTTTAGTAAAACCCCTCCATGAGACCACCATGGGAATCTGCTTAGGGGAGAGGTGTCGCCCCTTCAATATGGTAGACCCTTGGTTCGTCCGAAAAATACTCCTGCAAGCCCATCATGAACACCCGATGGTCTTCGCTCGCTTCGAAACCCGGCGTGTGATCCTCGAGTGAATCCCACCGCACGATCAGATTGAATTCATGGGGTTTTTCGATCCCTTGCGCGAGCAAGTGGCCGCAGTAACCCTTTGCGCGGATGAGCAAAGGGGCGACTTCGGCAAATGCCCGCTTGAACGATTCAATGTGTTCAGCGTGAACGGGGAGCAGGGCGATCTCATAAATCATGGCAATTCCTTCTTGAGATGGGCCAACGGCCCGACTGCGATCGCGATTTTGCCTTGGAGGCCATTGTCGCGGCTTTCCAGCCGCGCATGGGCGAGCGGGATCTCGGCCAGCGAATAGACGGCGCCGACGTGCGGCCGCAGCTGGCCGCGCTCTATCAATGCGCTCAACTCGTCAAGCTTGCCCCGGTTCTGCCGGGTGAACACAAAGTGATAGCTGGCGTTCTTGCCCCAGGCTTGCACCAGGTTCTGCGGCTGCGCAATGTCCACAATCGAGACAACGCGGCCCAGCTGTGCCAGCGCGTCGGGACTGCGCGCCAATGTGCTGCCGCCGATGGTGTCGAACACGACATCGACTCCGTGCCCGCCCGTTTCCCGCATGATGGCGTCGACATAATCTTCCTTTTCGTAGTCGATGACCACGTCGGCACCCATGCTTCGCGCGAACTCGAAGTTTGCTTCGCGCACGGTCGTGAACACCTTTGCGCCGATGGCTTTTGCGAGCTGGATCGCCACATGGCCGACGCCTCCGGCGCCGCCATGTATCAGGATGCTTTCGCCCACCCTGAGCGCGGCGCGCACGACCAGTGCTTCCCACGCCGTGCCGCCAACCAGGGTCAGGCTTGCCGCCTCCAGATGGCTCAACGAGGCAGGCTTCCTGCCGACGATGCTTTCGGCCGCAACGTGGTACTCGGCATAGCTCCCCGGACCGTCGAAAATCTGCGGGGTGTACCAGACCTCGTCTCCTGGGACGAATGCCTTCACACCCGGCCCGACTTCTTCGACCACGCCGGATACGTCGTGGCCGGTAATCGAAGGCAGGGGCACGTAGTCGGGGTAATCGCCGCGCCGGACCTGGTAGTCCAGCGGATTGATCGAGGTGGCATGGACCCTGACCAGGACCTGTCCCGCCTGCGGAACTGGCTTGGGCACGTCGGAAAACTCGAATGATTCGGGGCCGCCAAATGCTTTAAGTGTCATCGCTTTCATTGTGTGTCCTTATTTCGTTAAAAAGGGATATCGAGAATTATCGATATGAAGTGGCAAAAAAATTTACAGCTCTTTCCCTAGCACCTCGGCAAGGGCATTGATGGTTGCTTCGTTCCGCTTGTAGTACGTCCACTGGCCGATGCGCCTGACTTCGACCAGGCCTGCCCGTTGCAGCGTCGCCAGGTAACTGGACACGGTGGACTGCGACAGTCCGACGCCTTCCTGAATACTGCTGACGCAGACTCCAACCGTCTCGACGTCCCCTTCATCCTGGGGAGGGAAGTACTTCGCGGGTTCCTTCAAACCTCTCAAGATGTCGAGGCGTGTGCGGTTTGAGAGGGCTTTGAATATTTCGAGCAGGTCCATAAACCACAGTATATCGATATTTTTCGATATGTCAATGCGAAATTTTTCCGGGCTATCCCATCTCAATCAAAATGTCCCGCACGCGGGTCAGGGCGGGCTCGATGTCCAGCGTGTCGATGGCGCCGTAGCCGAGGAACAGGCCTTGCTGCGGCGGCTGGTCGGCGTAGAAGTCGGCCAGCCGGTACAGTCCCACTTCGGCGCGGCGCGCGAGGCGCAGCAGCAGGTCGATGTCAACCTGGCGCTTGCACAGCGCCGCCAGGTGGAAGCCCGCTTCGGCCGGCACCAGCTCGAACCATCGCGCCAGCAGCGTGGCGAACAGCGTCTGCAGGCGCTCGCGCCGCGTGGCGTAAATGCCGTGGCAGCGGCGGATGTGCTTTTGCAGGTAGCCGTCGCCGATGAACTTGGCCAGCGCGTGCTGGTTCATGGTGTTGGTGTGCCAGTCCGTCAGATGCTTGACCGTCAGCGTGGCGTTCAGCAGCGTCTCCGGCAGCACCATGTAGCCCAGCCTCAGCTCCGGCAGCATCACCTTCGAGAAGGTGCCGACGAAGACCACGATGCCGTGGGTGTCCATGCTTTGCAGCGCGTCCGTGGGCCGGCCTTCGTAGCGGAACTCGCTGTCGTAGTCGTCCTCGATGATGATGGCGCCGATGTCGCGCGCGCGGGCCAGCAGGGCGCGGCGGCGCGCCACGCTCATCGGCATCCCGAGCGGGAATTGGTGCGCGGGCGTGACGTAGATCAGCCGCGTGCCGTCCGGTATGCGTTCCACGATGATGCCTTCGTCGTCCACCGGTATGCCCACCACCTGCGCGCCCTGGCTGGTGAACAGGCCGCGCGCGGCGGGGTAGCCGGGCTCTTCCACCGCCACTACGCAGCCTGGCTCCAGCAGCACGCGGCCCAGCAAGTCCAGCGCCTGCTGCGCGCCGTTGGTCACCACTACGTTGGCGGGCGTGCACGCCACGCCGCGCGCGTAGGCGATGTGGCGCGCGATGGCTTCGCGCAGCACCGGCAAGCCTTCCGCGTCGCCGTAGCGGCCGCGCAGCATCGGGTCCTGGCGCAGGGCGTGCGTGACGCAGCGGCGCCATTGGTCCATCGGGAAGTGGCTGGGCGTGGTGCCGCCGCCGATGAACTCGTAGCGCGAGCGCCCTTCCGGCAGCGGGTGGCGCAGCGGCGTGGGCATGCTGTCCCATTTGCGCACGATGTCCGCGCTGGCCAGGCCGCTGCGGTCCATGTGCTGCGGACGCGGCGACGCCGGCGCCTGCACGAAGCTGCCCGCGCCCACGCGGCCCAGCACCAGCTTGTCCAGCGTCAGCCGGCTATAGGCTTCGGCCACGGTCTTGCGCGACAGGCCAAGCTGCCCGGCCAGCAGGCGGGTAGGGGGCAGCTGCTGGCCGGGCGCCAGCCGCCCGCTGCGGATCGCGTCCGACAGTTGGCGGTAAAGCTGCCCGGTGAGGTCTTTGCGGCCTTCGATAACGATGTGGAGTTCCATGGATAGCAAGGCTGCCCGGATTCGCACGGCTTGGCAAGGGATTGGACTCTTGGCCTGCTCAATTTGACTGGAATTGGCACCCTGTGGCGCCGGTTCACGCTCCTAAAATGGTCTCACTGAACAACACATTGAAGGAACAGCAAAATGCACCCACGTATCGATTTTTACGCCGCCAACCCGGACGCCCTGAAAGCCATGATCGCGCTGGAAGTGGCGGTCGGCAAGCTGGGGCTGGAGCCGCCGCTGGTGGAACTGATCAAGCTGCGCGCCTCGCAGATCAACGGCTGCGCCTTCTGCGTGGACCTGCATACCAGCGACATGCGCAAGGCCGGTGAAACGGAGCGCCGCCTGAGCGGCCTGGTGGTGTGGGAAGAAACGCCGTTCTTCACCGCCCGCGAACGCGCCGCGCTGGCCTGGACCGAGGCGCTGACCCGCATCGCCGACACGCGCGCGCCGGACGCGGTCTACGCTGAACTGGCCGAGCACTTCACGCCAGCCGAGATGGTGGCCGTGACCATGGCCATCAATACCATCAATAGCTGGAACCGGTTGGCAATCGGCTTCCGCAAAGCACCAACCCTGTAAGGAGCGCCACCATGCAACGTCGATCCATATCCATGACTGCGGTGGCGGCCGCCGCAGTCGCCGCGCTGTCGCTGCCGCTGGTCGCGGGCGCCCACGAAGGCCACGCCGAAAAGGATGCCGCCACCGGCAAGGAAAAGCTGGGCGTCCTGCAGCACCTGCCGCTGCCGGACGCGCCGGGCAAGCACGGCGTGCTGATGACGGTGACCTACGCTCCCGGCCAGGCTTCCAATCCGCACCGCCATCCGGGCTCCGTGTTCGCCTACGTGATGGAGGGGGCGGTGGTGTCGCAGCTGGGCGACGGCAAGCCCGTGACCTACAAGCAGGGTGATTCCTGGTACGAAACGCCGCTGATCGAGCATGCCGTGTCGCGCAACGCCAGCGCCACCAAGCCGGCCAGGCTGCTGGTCTACATGATGCTGGGCGAGGGCGATCCTCCGGTTCTTCCGCTGGACAAGTAGAGGTGTCGCTATAATCGGCGGATGACCGAAACCAGCCAGCTATGCCTTCCCTCCATCTTGCCCGTCCTGCGGGGCGAGCGGCTCGTCCTCCGAGCCATGGCGGACAGCGATGCGGGGGCCCTGTTCGATATCTACGGCGACCCGCAGGTCATGAAATACACGGACGAGGCGCCGTTCCCTGGCCTGGATACGGTAGGGCTGATGCTCAAGAGCGTGCGCAGCCTCCTTGTCAGGGGCCAGTCCCTTGAATGGGCGGTTGCCTTGCGCGATGGGGGCCAGATGGTCGGCACCTGCGGCCTGCATAGCTTCGACAGCGCATTGCGGAGGGCGGAAGTGGGTTGCTTGCTAAAGCGCTCCGCCTGGGGCAACGGCTATATGTCGGAAGCCCTTGGCCTGTTGGCGGATTTCGCTGAAGACGTGCTGCGCCTGAACTGCTTAGTGGCGGACGTGGCGGTCGAAAACAGCCAGGCGCGGCGCCTGTTCAACAAACTCGGCTACCGGCAAGCGCGCGAGGGCATGCTGGAAATCGATCTGCACGCGTGAGGTCAGTACGGTTCGAACGCTATCCCCGCCTTGCGCAGTTGGGATGTCAGCAGCCGGTTCCAGGGCCCCCGGGGCGACCAGACCCGCGCCACCGCCTGGTAGGCCTGCTCCGGTGGCTCCCGCTCTTTGATCACCCGGTACAGGAACGTGAAGGTGGAGGCGCGCATATTGACTTGGCAATGGACCAGCACCTTCATGTCCCGAAACCGGTCCATCGCCTCGACGAACTGTTCGAAGTCGGCTTCGGTGGGATCTCCGAACGGGATAGGGATGTTGACGAATTCCAGCCCCTGGCGCCGGATCGTTTCCGCCTCGCCGGCAATGGCGTCGGGGACTGTGGGCGGCGCAAGGTAGATGACGGCCTGGAAGCCTTGGTTGGCGAGCCGGGCGAGGGAGGCGGCAGTCGGCTGGCCCGATGTCACGATCCTCGGCGAGATGGCAACCACGTTCGGCGCCTGGATGCCCTGCTCTTCGGCCCGCGCCTGCGTGGCGGCCAGCGCCGAAATCAGCACGGCGATCGCGATCAAAATGCTGCCGGGTAGCCTGTCAATGCGCATGCGGTGTGCCTTCACGAATTAAAAAATGGTGGAACTGTCTTGCCACGCGCAAGCTCCGCAAAACGCGATCTGCTGGCGGTCGCGCATGCACAGCTTCCAGTCGCTCATCGTATTGCCGGACCGGTTCGATACCGGGATTGTACGGCTCCTGTGCCGCAATTGTCCTGCCGCCAATCAACTTACGCAGCAATATAAGTAAACAATATTGTTTACTTATGGCTGGCGCGCAAGTATATTGATGGGACTTTAGCAACCCGAGAACACCATGAAAAATGCGCTGCTGATCACCGCCGCCTGCCTGCTGGCCCTGCTGTCCACCATCGGAGCCTCGCTCCCATATCCCATTTTGCCGCCGCTATTCGCGTCCGGCGCCGAATCCGGCCTGAATCAGTTCTTCGGCCTGCCGCCCAAGCTGCTGTTCAGCGTGGCGGTGATGATCAATCCCCTCGGCCTGCTGATCGGTTCCGCAGTGCTCGGCGCGCTGTCGGACCGTTATGGCCGCCGCCCGGTCCTGCTGGCCACCGGCCTTGGCGCCGCCGCCGGCCACGCGTTGACGGCCGGCGCCATGATGCTCGAATCCTACCCGCTGTTCCTGGCGGCCCGCTTCGCCACCGGTCTGCTCGAAGGTAACGGCGCGGTGGCGCGCGCCATGCTGGCCGAGCGGCTGCAAGGGCCGCTGCGCAACCGCGCCATCGGCTGGCTGAACGGCGCCTTCCACTTCGGCTGGCTGGCCGGTCCGCTGCTGGGCGGCCTCACGGTGGGCTACGGCCTGACGGTGCCGTTCTGGATTGCCGCCGGCGCGCTGCTGGCGGTGGCGCTGGTGGTGATGGCGGTGCTGCCGCGCGAGGCGCCGTCCACGCTCACCACCTCGTGGTGGCAGGTGGCGCGCGACCGCCATTCCCTCAACCTGCTCAAGCACGCCGAACTGCGCACGCTGTTCAAGATCCAGCTGGCGGTCACCTGCGGCGTGACGGCGTTCTACGAGTTCTATCCGCTGTGGCTGGTGGAAGTGGGGCGCTACGACGCGCAGGGCATCGCCGCCATCAACGTCGGCCTGTGCGGGCTGATGACGCTGTCCTCGCTGTTTTCCGGGCGTCCCAGCGCCACCGCGCCGCTCAAGCGCGCGTCCTTGCATGCATTCGGCATCGCTTGCGCGGTGGGGCTGGTCGCGCTGGGCAACCTGTGGCTGGGCCTGGTAGGCATCGTGCTGTTCGGCCTGCCGAATTCCTTTTACAACGCGGTGGTGCAGAACTGGGCCGCCGACCGTTTCGGCGCGCACGGGCAGGGCGCGGTCATGGGACTGTTGTCGACGACTTTCTGCCTGGCGAATATACTGATGGCGCTTGCGGGCGCGGTGCTGACGCTGATCGACACCCGCCTGGTGCTGCTGCTGGGCGCCGCGCTGAGCGCCGCCGCCGGCTGGCACCTGCATGCATGGCGCTTGCGGCTGCCCGCCGGCGCCGCTGCGGCCACCCCGATGACTCTGACGAAAACGCCCGAATGAACACTGCCGACAACGTACTTTTCCTGCTCAAGACGCGCGGCCCGCAAACCGCGCAGAAGCTCGCCGAGCTGCTCGACCTGACGTCCATGGGCGCGCGCCGGCAGCTGGAATCGGCGCAGGAAAAGGGCCTGGTCGGCTTCGAGGACGTGGCCGACAAGGTGGGGCGGCCGTCGCGCCGCTGGCACCTCACCGAGGCCGGCCACGCGCGCTTCCCGGACCGCCACGCCGACCTCACGCTGCAGATGATCCAGCAGGTGCGCGCGCTGTTCGGCGAGGAGGGCATGGACAAACTGATCGCCGCGCGCGAGCAGGAAAGCGAGGCCGTCTACCAGGCGGCGCTGGCGGAGGCCGAAGCGGATGCGGAAGCGGCCACGCCGCAAGCCGCGCCGCAGCAGGCCCTCGCTGTCCGCGTGCAAGCCCTGGCGCACGCGCGCGACGCCGAAGGCTATATGGCCGAGACCGAAGTCCAGCCCGACGGCAGCCTGCTGCTGATCGAAAACCATTGCCCCATCTGCGCCGCCGCCACCAGCTGCCAGGGCTTCTGCCGCTCCGAGCTGCAGGTGTTCCAGCGCGTGCTGGGCGAGGGCTGCCAGGTCGAGCGCGCCGAGCACTTGCTGTCCGGCGCGCGCCGCTGCGTTTACGTTATCCGCCAGATAACTAACTAGCAAAAATAAAGTTGTTTAGTGACACGATTGGTTGTTGCGGATATAATGATTGTTTATTAAATTACAATCGATGTGCCGCTCGTGCAAGATCTCTCCCTGGAATTCTTCAGCTCCTATGAAGGCGCGCAATTTGGCGTGGCCGGCAGCGGCGGCGTGGTGCTGCGTTTGGCCACCGTCAAGCCCGCCGGCATGCCTGGCTATGCGCGCCCGCAAGCCTTTTCCCTGATCTTCGAAGGCCCGGTCCAGCCCAATCTCGGGCAGGGCATGTTGCGGTTGCACAACGAAACGGCGGGCGATTTCGATATTTTCCTGGTGCCGGTGGGCGCCAAGGCCGGCGCTATCCAATACGAAGCCGTTTTTAACTGAATCTTGCAGGAGTAATCCATGGCTGAACCGTTCCTGGCCGAAATCCGGCTGATGTCGTTCCAATTCGCGCCCCAGGGCTGGGCGCTGTGCAACGGCCAATTGTTGCCGATCAACCAGAACCAGGCATTGTTCTCGCTGCTGGGCACCACTTACGGCGGCGACGGCCGGGTCAATTTCGCCTTGCCGGACATGCGCGGCCGCACGCCGGTGCATAAAGGCTCTTTGTTTTCGCTGGGCACGCAGATGGGCGCGGAATTCGTCACGCTGAGCGAATCGCACCTGCCGCCCCACACCCACGTCGGCAAGGCCAGCGATGTACTCGCCAACAGCAGCACGCCGGTGAACGGCATGGTGGGCCGCAAAGGGCGCCTGGGCCACGACGTGTTCGGCGCACCGGACAACCTGATGGCGCTGAACAGCGCTGCCGGCGCGAGCGTGGGCGGCGGCCAGGCGCACGAGAACCGCCAGCCGTCCTTGACGCTCAGCTACTGCATTGCGCTGCAAGGCATTTTCCCTTCCCCGAACTAACTCAACGCGGAGCGACACCATGGCGCAACCTTATGTCGGCGAGATCCGCCTGTTTGCAGGCAGTTTCGCCCCGGCCGGCTGGATGATCTGCGCCGGCCAGGCGCTGCCGATTTCTGAAAACGAAACGTTGTTCCAGCTGATCGGCACCACTTACGGCGGCGACGGCCAGGAAACTTTCTGTTTGCCGGACCTGCAAGGCCGTGTCCCGGTGCACCAGGGGCAAGGGCCGGGCATCAGCACGAGCTACATCGTGGGCGAGATGTTCGGCGTGGAAAGCGTCACCCTGAGCACCAGCCAGATACCGGCGCACCGCCATCCTCCGGTGGCCACCAGCAACCGCGCCAGCCCGGCTTACACCGCCAGGACCGGCGTGCTGGCCAGTACCGGCGGCGTGCCGGTCTACGGCCTAGCGGGCGGCAGCCTGAGCCAGATGCGTTCGGATGCCAACACGTTCACCGGCGCCACCGGCGGCAGCCAGCCGCACGACAACATGGGGCCTTCGCTGGGCATCAACTACATCATTTCTCTGTTCGGGCTCTTCCCGAACCCTACCTGAGGACCGCCATGGCCGACCCGTTTGTCGCGGAAATCCGCATCTTCCCCTTCAATTTCGCGCCCAAGGGCTGGGCGTTTTGCGACGGCCAGCTTCTGCCGCTGTCGCAGAATACGGCGCTGTTCTCGCTGCTGGGCACCTTCTACGGCGGCGATGGCAAGTCGACCTTCGCCCTGCCGGACCTGCAGGACCGCCACCCCCTCGGCGTGGGCCAGGGCGGCGGCCTGTCCGAGCGCTACCTGGGCGAGATGACGGGCTCGGAAACCGTCACGCTGCAGCAGTCTGAAATCCCGGCGCACAGCCATAACCAGGGCGGCGGCGGCAGCCAGGCCGCTCACAGCGTACCGGGCCAGTCGGTGGTGATGGGCGTCACGCGCGGCACGCAGATCTATTCCACCACCGGCGCCACGGTCGACGCCTACGCAGGCGGCCTGGCCACGTCCGGCAGCGGCCTGCCGCACAACAACCGCCAGCCTGCGCTGGGCTTTAACTTCTGCATCGCGCTGCAAGGCGTGTTCCCGCCGCGCTCCTGAGCATGAGCGACGCCTTGCACCTGCGCCCCATCGCCGAAGCGGATATGCCGCTGCTGCAGCGCATCTACGCCAGCACGCGCGCGGCCGAACTGGCCGCCGTGCCGTGGGACGACGCGGCCAAGGCCGCCTTCGTGCAGATGCAGTTCAAGGCCCAGCACCAGCACTATACCCAGCACTACGCGGGCGCGCAGTTTTGCGTGGCCGAAGTGGTGGAAGGCCAGCGGCGCACGCCTGTCGGCCGCCTGTACGTGTGGCGCCGCCCCGGCGCGCTGCACATCGTGGAGATCACGATACTGCCCGAGTTCCGCCAGCGAGGTTACGGCACGCTGCTGCTGCAAGCGCTGCAGCGCGAGGCGGCCGAGTATGGCAGCGGCAGCGGCGGCGCGGTCAGCATCCACGTCGAGCACGGCAATCCGGCGCTGTCGCTGTACCAGCGGCTGGGCTTTCAGAAAATCCGTGAAAACGGCATGCACGACCTGATGGAATGGCGCGCGGCCGGGCAAACAAATATCCAGGAGTGAAAATGAAACGACGCGATGTGTTGAAACTGTACGCTGGCTCCGCCGTCATCGGCGGCATGGGCATGGCCGCCGGCGCACCGGCGGTGGCGGCTGGGACAGGCACCGCAGGCGCCGCTGCTGCCGTGCCCGGCGACGCCGGCTACGCCTGGAGCCTGGCCGGCGCCAGGGCGCTGGTGGGCCAGCAATTCTGGCTGAACCACCCGGACCTGCGCGCCGTGCCGCTCAAACTGCTGAAAGTGGCCCAGCCCGCCAAGCAACCCGACCCGGCCACGCAGCAGTTCTCGCTGGTGTTCGAAGGCGCGGCCCTGCTGGCGGTGGCCGAAGGCACCTACGAGTTGCAGAACAGCCGCACCGGCACGTTCCAGCTGCACCTGGTGCCGCTGCCGCGCGCCAAAGGCCTGAGCAACTTCCGCGCCGACTTCAACTTGCTCAACATCACAGCCTGATGGACTCGGATTGCGCGCTACGGCCGCCAGCCGGGCGGCCGCGCGCACCACGCCATCACGCCAGTTAAATTTTTCGCCTGACCCCAACGCTACGGAAACCCCATGCACAAACATGCCACCATGAACCGCTACTACCGCCTCGTCTGGAGCCATGTGCACGCCTGCTGGGTGGCGGTGGCCGAAGGGGCGCGCGGCCATGGCAAGGGCGGGGCGCGCCGCCGCAAGGCCACGCTGCTGGCCGCGCTGGCGGCGGCGGGCATGGCGGGGGGCGGGGCTGCCGGGACCGCATCGGCCGCGCCGCCGCTGCCCACCGCGCTGCCAACCGGCGGCCAGGTGGCGGCGGGCCAGGCGCAGATCAGCACCAGCGGCAGCCAGATGACGGTCAACCAGTCCACCGCGCAGGCCATCCTGAACTGGGGCAGCTTCGACATCGGCGCGCAGGCCTCGGTGCAGTTCAAGCAGCCGTCGGCCAACGCCGTGGCGCTGAACCGCGTGCAGTCGGCCAACCCGTCGCAGATCTACGGCAAGCTGGACGCCAACGGCCAGGTGTTCCTGGTCAACCCGAACGGCGTGCTGTTCGCGCCGGGCGCGCAGGTGAACGTGGGCGGCCTGGTGGCGTCCTCGCTGGGTCTGGCGGACCGCGACTTCCTGGCACGCGACTACAGCTTCGCAGGCGAGGGCGGCGGCGCGGTGCGCAATGAAGGCAGCATCGCGGCCATGCGCGGCGCGGCCGGCGGCTACGTGGCCCTGCTGGGCCCGAGCGTGGCCAATAGCGGCAGCATCAGCGCCCCGCAGGGCAGCGTGGCGCTGGCCGCCGGCCAGCAGATCGGCGTCGACCTGCGCGGCGACGGCCTGATCACCGTGCGCACCAGCCGCGGCGCGCTCAACGCGCTGGCCGAGAACCAGGGCCTGATCCAGGCTGCCGGCGGCCAGGTGCTGCTGAGCGCGAGCGCGGCCGATGCGCTGGCGCGCGCCAGCGTCAACAACGCGGGCCTGGTGCAGGCCGGCGGCTTGAGCACCAAGGGCGGCAGCATCCGCCTGGTGGCCGAGGGAGGCGACGTGCAGGCGGGCCGGCTGGAGGCGTCCAGCCAGGACGCGCGCGGCGGCAGCGTCGCCATCAGCGGCAAGGCGGTGTCGCTGGGCGGCGCCATCAGCGCGGACGGCGCGCAAGGCGGCAGCGTCAGCGTGACGGCGGCCGGCGCGCTGGCCTCGGGCGGCACCGTGTCGGCGCAGGGCACGGCCGGCGACGGCGGCAGCATCAGCTACCGCGCAGGCGGCAGCCTGACGGAAACCAGCGGCGCCACGGCCAACGCAGGCGGCACCGGGCAAGGCGGCAGCATCGCCGTGCAGGCAGACGGCGGCTTGATGACGTCGGGCAGCTACAGCGCGCGCGGCGGCGCCGGCGGCGGCCGCATCGACCTGTCCGGCGGCACGGTCAGCCTGCTGAGCGCCAAGGTGGACGCCTCCGGCGAGCAGCAGGGCGGCCTGGTGCGCGTGGGCGGCGCCTTCCAGGGCGGCGCCGCGCAGGACGGCAGCGCCGACCCGCGCTTCGTCCAGCGCTGGGGCCGGACGGCGGACATCGCCTCGGCCGAGCGCACCTTCATCAACGACAGCAGCGCCATCGACGTGAGCGCGCGCGGCGCGGCCGGCGCGGGCGGCACGGCCGTGGTGTGGTCGGACCAGCAAACCACCGTGCTGGGCACGGTGAACGCGCGCGGCGGCGCCGTCGGCAGCAATGGCGGCGCGGTGGAAGTGTCGTCGAAAGGCGACCTGCGCTACGTGGGCCTGGACGGCATCAGTGCCGGCGCCGGCGGCGCGCTGCTGCTGGACCCGAAAAACCTGGTCATCGGTGACTTCAACTACGCCTACACCTGGACCGCCGAGGCCATCCTGGGCAGCGGCTACACGGGCGGCAAGAACGCCGACGGCGGCCTGCTGGCCAGCGGCGCCAGCTTCGGCTCGTCCGTGGCCATGAGCGCGAACGGCACCGTGCTGGCGGTGGGCGTGCCGATGGACGGCAACGTCACCACTTCCGGCAGTGGGACCAATCCCGTCTACACGGCCGGCACCGGCGAGGCGCGCGGCTCGGTACGCCTGTTCGGCTTCACCGACGGCAATTTCAGCGGCGCCACGCTGCGCAGCAACATCGGCTCCGGCTACAACGGCGATGCCGACTACAACCTGACGCTGGCGGACGGCGCGCTGTTCGGCAGCTCGGTGGCGCTCAACGCGGCCGGCACCAAGCTGGCCGTGGGCGCGGTGGGCGACAACGTTGGCGGCGGTTCGGTGCGCCTGTTCGATTTGGCTGCCAACACCAGCAAGCCGACCCTGACCAGCACCATCTATGGCGGCGCAGGCGGTACCAGCGGCACCTCGCACGCCCAACAGTTCGGTACCTCGGTGGCGCTGAACGGCGACGGCACCAAGCTGGCCGTGGGCGCCGTGAACGACAGCGGCGGCAACAACGACTGCTCCAGCTGCGGCGCGGTCTACCTGTTCACCAACGGCGCGCTGACCACCACGCTGGGCGCCAACTACGCCAGCGCCTTCAACGCCGGCGCCAACGCGCAATTGGGCTCGGCCGTTGCGCTCAACGCGGCCGGCGACAAGCTGGCGGTGGGCGCGGTCGGCGTGGACGACCTGAAGGGCGCGGTGTACACCTTCAACTGGGGCGCTTCGGTGTCGCAGAGCGCCACTTACAGCAGCACCGCCAGCAGCAACGGCAGCAGCCTGAACGTCAACCTGTCGAGCGGCGAGCTGTTCGGCTCCTCGCTGTCCTACAGCGCGGACGGCACGCGCCTGGCGGTCGGCTCGCCGTCCACCGGCGGCGTGGCCGATGCCGGCCTGGGGCCGGGCAGCGTGCGCCTGATCGACACTTCCGGCGGCGCGCCGGTGCTGAAAGCGGTGCTGCAGCGCGGCCTGCGCCTGGCCGACGGCACCTTCCACACCACGCCGGATTATTCCGGCTTTGGCTACGCGGTGGCGCTGAACGGCGCCGGCGACCGGCTGGTCGTTGGCGCGCCCTATGCGAACAGCGCCAACGGCGGCCTCGAAGGCACCGGCGCCGTGTACGCTTATTCGCTGGCTGCCCCGGTGTTCCGCGACGTGAACTATACCGACGCCACCGGCCTGAACGTGGGCATCGACGCCTCCGCACTGGCGCAGCAGCTCTTCAACGGCACCTCGGTCACGCTGCGCGCCAGCAACGACTTGCTGGTCAATGCCTCAGTGCTGGTCGGCAGCGGCGCGGGCACGCGCGGCAACCTCTCGCTGGAGGCCGGCCGCAGCATCACCGTCAACCGCAACATCTCCACCAACGGCGGCAGCCTGTCCTTGCTGGCCAACTCCTCCAGCAGCTCGGTGTCGGCTACCGACCGCGACGACGGCAATGCCGGCATCACCGTGGCCAGCGGCTATACGCTGGACAGCGGCAGCGGCCAGACCTCGCTGACCATAGCGACCGGCGCCCGCACTGGCGACGACGCCAGCGGCGACATCCAGATCGACGGCACCGTGCGCGGCGCGCGCATCAGCCTGATCAACAGCGGCAAGACCGCCGGCAGCGACGTGCGCGTTGCCAGCACCGGCCGCCTGATCGGCACCGCCACCTCCGGCACCTCGGTGCTGGTGGCGGCGGGCGGCGCCGGCAGCGACGCCACCGCCAGCGGCACCTTCGTCAGCGCCGCCGGCACCAACACCATCAGCGCCGGCGCCGGCAGCCGCTACCTGGTGTACTCGGACGCGCCCACCAGCACCACGGAAGGCATGACCGGCTATAACAAGCACTACAACCAGGCCTACACCGGCTCCGACCCCTCATATGCGGGCAGCGGCAACTGGTTCCTTTACAAAATCGCACCGGTGCTGACGGTCACGCCCAACAGCGGCGTCACCAAGGTCTACGACGGCCTGGCCATGGGCGCGATCGGCTACGTCACGCCGACCGGCCTGATCGACGGCGACGCCAACGCCGGACTGACCGGCAGCCTGTCCGGCACCGACAGCAAGAACGTGGGCAGTTACGCGGTCCAGTTGGGCTCCCTGGCCAGTTCGCTCGGCTACACCATCGCGCTGGCGGCGCGCACCTACAACATCACGCCGCGTGCGCTGACCGCCACCGCCGCCGGCAACACCAAGGTGTACGACGGCCTGACCGGCGCCACCGTGACCTTCGGCGACAACCGCGTCGGCGGCGACGCGCTGACCCTGAGCGGCAACGCCAGCTTCGGTTCCAAGGGCGTGGGCAACGGAAAATCCATCAGCGTCAGCGGCATCGCCCTGTCCGGCGCGGACGCGGCCAACTACTCGCTGATCAATTCCACCGCCGTCACCACCGGCAATATCACGCCGCGCACGCTGCACGCCACGGCCGGCGCCGTGAGCAAGGTGTATGACGGCCTGACCGGCGTCACCAGCATGAGCGGCGTGCTGAGCGACGACCGCGTTGCGGGCGACGTGCTGACCTTGACCGGCAGCGGCAATTTCGAGGACAAGAACGCCGGCGGCGGCAAGACGGTGAACTACACTGGCATCGCCATCTCCGGCGGAGCGGACGCCGCCAACTACGTGCTCGATTCGGCCACGGCCGCCGGCACCGGCGCCATCACGCAGCGCACGCTGACGGCCACCGCCACAGGCGTGGACAAGGTCTATGACGGCTTGACCACCGCCACCGTCACGCTGGGCGACAACCGCGTCAGCGGCGACGCGCTGACCCTGAACAGCACCGGCGCCAGCTACGCCAACAAGAACGCCGGCAACGGCAAGACCATCAGTGTGAGCGGCATCTCGCTGTCCGGCACCGATGCGGCCAACTACACGCTGGCCAGCACCAGCGCCACCGGCAGCGGCAACATCGCCAAGCGCACCTTGACCGCCACCGCAGCCGGCGTGGACAAGGTGTACGACGGCCTGGCCACCGCCACCGTGACCATGGGCGACGACCGGGTTGCCGGCGACGTGCTCACCGCCAGCGGCGCGGCCTCCTTCAGCGACAAGCACGCCGGCGCCGGCAAGGCCGTCACCGTGACCGGCATCGCGCTGAGCGGCACGGACGCGGGCAACTACACGCTTGCCGGCGCCACCGCCAGCACCACGGCCACCATCACGCAGCGCGCGCTGACCGCCACCGCCGTCGGCGTGGACAAGGTGTACGACGGCCTGACCGCCGCCACGGCCTCGCTGTCCGACAACCGCGTGTCCGGCGACGCGCTGACGCTAACCGGCGCCAGCGCCAGTTTCGCGGACAAGAACGCGGGCGCGGGCAAGACCGTATCGATCGAAGGCATTACCCTTGGCGGCGCGGACGCGGCCAACTACACGCTGGCCTCGACCACTGCCACCGGCACCGCCAGCATCACCAAGCGCGCGCTGACCGCCAGCGCCACCGGCATCGACAAGGTGTACGACGGCCTGACCGGCGCCACCGTCACCCTGGGCGACAACCGCCTGGCGGGCGACGTGCTGGTGCTGAGCGGCAGCGCCGCCTTCGGCGACAAGAACGTGGGCAGCGGCAAGGCTGTGACGGTCACCGGCATCGCGCTGGGCGGCGCGGACGCGGGCAACTACGCGCTCGCCGGCGCCACCGCCAGCACCACCGCCGCCATCACACCGCGCACCCTGGTGGCCAGCGCCACCGGCATCGGCAAGGTATACGACGGCCTGACGACAGCTGCCGTCACCCTCGGCAGCGACGCCGTTGCGGGCGACGTGCTGTCGCTGAGCAGCACCGGCGCCGCTTTCTCCGACAAGAACGCGGGCAGCGGCAAGACCGTCAGCGTGACCGGCATCGCACTGGGCGGCGCGGACGCTGGCAACTACACGCTGGCCTCCACCACGGCCAGCACCACTGCCACCATTTCGCAGCGCGTGCTGAACGCCAGCGCCACCGCCAGCGGCAAGGTGTACGACGGCCTGACGGCCGCCAGCGCCACGCTGGGCGACGACCGCGTGGCCGGCGACGTGCTGACCCTGGCCAGCAGCGGCGCGTCCTTCGCGGACAAGAATGCAGGTGCCGGCAAGACCGTCACCGTCCACGGCATTACCGCCTCGGGCGCGGATGCGGCCAACTACACGCTCGCTTCCGGCACCGCCACGGCGACGGCCGACATTGCGAAACGCACGCTCACGGCCAGCACCGGCACCGTCGACAAGGTGTATGACGGCCTGGCCGCAGCCACCATCGCACTCGGCGACGACCGCCTGGCCGGCGACGTGCTGACCACCAGCGGCAGCGCCGTCTACTCGGACAAAAACGTTGGCACGGGCAAAACCGTTTCCGTCACCGGCATTGCGTTGTCCGGCGCCGACGCTGGCAACTACACGCTGGCCTCGACCTCGGCCACCAGCACCGGCAGTATCACGGCGCGCACGCTGCACGCCACTACTGTGGGCGGCGGCAAGGTCTACGACGGCCTGGCAAGCAGCAGCGCCACGCTGTCCGACGACCGCGTGGCGGGCGATGCGCTGATCCTGACCGGCGGCAGCGCCAGTTTTGCGGACAAGAATGCGGGCACCGGCAAGGCAGTCACCATCGGCGGCCTGGCGCTGTCCGGCGCGGACGCGGGCAACTACGTGCTGGCTTCGGCCAGCGCCACCGGCAGCGCCGACATCACGGCGCGCGTGCTGACCGCCGGCGCCACCGCCGCGAACAAGGTCTACGACGGCAACGTGCTGGCCGGCGTGAGCTTCAGCGACGACCGCCTCTCCGGCGACCTGCTGAGCATCACCGGCAATGCCGCCTTCGCGGACAAGAACGCGGGCAGCGCCAAGACCGTGAGCGTGACCGGCATGGCCCTGAGCGGCGCGGACGCCGGCAACTACACGCTGGCATCGGGCAGCGCCACCAGCAGCGCCGCCATCACGGCGCGCCAGTTGTCCGTCGGCGCCAGCGCCGGCAACAAGGTGTACGACGGCGCCACGGCCGCCAGCGCCACGCTGAGCGACAACCGCGTAGCGGGCGACGTGCTGTCGCTGAGCAGCACCGGCGCCGCCTTTGCGGACAAGAACGCCGGCAGCGGCAAGACCGTGACGGTGAGCGGCATTGCGTTGTCCGGCACGGACGCTGCCAACTACACGCTGGCCTCGACCAGCGCCACCGCCAGCGCGGACATCACCCAGCGTGTGCTGAACGCCAGCGCCACCGCCGCCAACAAGGTGTACGACGGCCTGACAACGGCCAGCGCCACCCTGGGCGACGACCGTGTCGGCGGCGACGTGCTGACCCTGTCCAGCACCGGCGCCGCCTTCGCGGACAAGAACGCCGGCAGCGGCAAGGCCGTGACGGTGAGCGGCATCGCCGTCTCCGGCACGGACGCCGCCAACTACACGCTGGCCGCCACCACCGCCACCGCCAGCGCGGACATCGCCAAGCGCGTACTGAACGCGAGCGGCAACGGCGCGGTCAAGGTCTATGACGGCCTGCTGACCGGCCAGATCTCGCTGGGCAGCGACGCCATCGCCGGCGACGTGCTGGACCTGAGCGGCGCGGCGACCTTCGCCGACAAGAATGTGGGCAGCGGCAAGGCGGTGACGGTCTCCGGCATCGCTCTGGGCGGCGCGGACGCGGGCAACTACACGCTGGCCTCGACCTCGCTGGCGACCACCGGCTCCATCACCCAGCGGACGCTGACCGCCACCGCCACCGGCAGCACCAAGGTGTACGACGGCAGCGTGTCCGCCGCCGTCACGCTGGCGGACAACCGCGTGGCCGGCGACGACCTGGCGCTGTCGGGAAGCGGCAGCTACGCGGACAAGAACGCGGGTGCCGGCAAGACCATCACCGTGGGCGGCATTACGCTGTCCGGCGCGGACGCGGGCAACTACGTCATCGCACCGGGCGCGGTGCAAACCACCGGCGCCATCACCGCGCGCGCACTGAGCGCCACCGCCACCGGCCAGAACAAGGTCTACGACGGCAGCGTTGCCGCCCGCGTGACGCTGGCTTCCGACGCGCTGGCAGGCGACACGGTAACCCTGGCCGGCCAGGCGGCGTTTGCGGACAAGAACGCGGGCAACGGCAAGGCGGTCAGCGTGACCGGCCTGACGCTGTCCGGCGCCGATGCGGGCAACTACGTGCTGGGCTCTACCACCGCCAGCACCACCGCCAGCATCACGCCGCGCGCGCTGACCGTGGGCGCTTCGGCCGCCGGCAAAGTGTACGACGGCACCACGTCCGCCAGCATTTCGCTGAGCGACGACCGGATCGCCGGCGACCAGCTGGCGCTGTCCAGCAGCGGCGGATCGTTCGCCGACAAGAACGTCGGCAGCGGCAAGGCAGTGACGGCGAGCGGCATTACGCTGTCCGGCGCAGATGCCGGCAACTACCTGCTGGCTTCCACCACCGCCAGCGGCAGCGGCACGATTACGCAGCGCACGCTGACCGCGAGCGCCACCGCCAACGGCAAGGTCTACGACGGCACCACCAATGCCACCGTTGCGCTGAGCGACGACCGCCTTGCCGGCGATGCGCTGTCCCTGAGCAGCGGCAGCGCCAACTTCGCCGACAAGAACGCAGGCAGCGGCAAGGTTGTCAGCGTGAGCGGTATCGCGCTGTCCGGCGCCGACGCGGGCAACTACGTACTGGCCACCGGTACTGTGAACACCACCGGCGCCATCACCCAGCGTGCGCTGAACGCCAACGCCGCCAATGTGACCAAGGTGTACGACGGCAGCACCAGCGCCACCGTGGTGCTGGGCGACGACCGGATTGCGGGCGATGCGCTGCAGGTGAGCGGCCAGGGCAGCTTCAGCGACGCCAACGCAGGCAGCGGCAAGACGGTGAACATCACCGGTCTGGCGCTGAGCGGCGCGGACGCGGGCAACTACACCTTCAGCGGCGGCAGCGCCACCGGCAGCGGCACCATCACGCAGCGCGCGCTGCAAGCCAGCATCGCCGGCAGCACCGTCAAGACTTACGACGGCACCGCCAGCGCGGTGCTGACCCCGGGTTCCGTGGTGCTTTCCGGCTTCGTGGCGGGGCAGGGCGCCACGCTGCAAAGCGGCAGCGCCGGCCGGTACAACGACGCCAACGTGGCGGGCGCCACCACGGTGACGGCCAACCTGTCGTCGTCGGACTTCAGCGCCGCCCAGGGCACTCTGCTGTCGAACTACCTGCTGCCAACGGTGGCCAGCGGCGCGGGCGCCATCACGGCGCGCACCGTGACGGTGACCGGCGTGCAGGCGGCCACCAAGGTTTACGACGGCACCACGGCCGCCACGCTGAGCAGCCGCGGCACGCTGGCTGGCCTGGTGGCGGGCGAGAGCCTGACCCTGAACGGCCCCGCAACCGGCGTGTTCGACAGCCGCAGCGCCGGCGCCGGCAAGACCGTCACCGCCAGCGGCTACTCGCTGGCCAGCGGCGCCAACGGCAACGCGTCCAACTACGCGCTGGCCAGCACCACGGCAACCGGCACCGGCACCATCTCGCAAGCCACGCTGACCGTGGTGGTGGACGACAAGTCCCGTGTGCAGGGCACGGCCAACCCGGCCTTCACCAGCACCGTCAGCGGCCTGGTGGGCGGGGACACGCGCGACGTGCTGGGCAACCTGGTGTTGAGCAGCAGCGCCACGACGCAGTCGGCGGCGGGCCAGTACGCCATTACCGCCAGCGGCGGCGCGGCGCCGAACGACTACCGCGTGTTCTACCTGGACGGCGTGCTGACCGTGACGTCGGCCGGCGTGCAGCCGGGCCAGTTCGACCCGGTGTCCGCCATTGTCAACAGCGTGAACCCTGTCGCCGCAACGGCCCAGGGCTTCGGCAGTGGCAGCTTCGGCGCCGCGTCCGGCGGCAGCAGCCCGCAAACCCTGCTGGCGGAAGCGCGCGCAGAGAACAACGCCAACAACGGCAACAACGGCAACAACGGCAATAACGCGGGTGCCCCGGCGCCGGCAAACGACGTCACTTTCGTGAACGGCAATTCGAAGATCGTGTCGCGCAACGGCGGCGTAAGGAACCTGGAGTAATGAGCAACATGAATCACATGGAAGTCAAAGCCCGCGCCGCCGCACTGGCGGTATTGCTGGCGCCCGCCGCCGTGTTCGCGCAGACCGTGCCGGACGCCGGCGGCGTACTGGAATCGAACCGTCCGCCCGCGCTGATCCCGCCGGTGCGCTCCGGCGCCAAGGTGGTGCCGGACGTGAAGCCGCAAACCAGCGCCGCGCTGCCTGGCGAGCAGAAGGTGTTCGTCAAAGGATACGCCTTCAAGGGAAACACCGCCTTCACCGAACAGGAACTGGCCAAGGTGCTGGCGCCGTACGCCGGCCGCGAAGTGAGCTTCAATGAACTTGGCCAGGCCGCACTGGCCATCTCGGCGCACTACCGCGCGCATGGCTACCTGATCGCGTCGGCTTCGCTGCCGCCGCAGGAACTGGCGCAAGGCGTGGTCACCATCCAGGTACTGGAAGGCCGCCTGTCCAGCGTGCGCCTGGTGCCGGACGCCAGCGTGCGCGTGAGCCAGGAGCTGGTGCGCCGCTACTTGGACGGCGTGCTGCGTCCCGGCCAGCCGCTGAAGGAAGCGGAGCTGGAACGCGCCATGCTGCTGGTGGAAGACCTGCCGGGCGTGAACGCCCGCGCGGAACTGAGCCCCGGCGCGCAGTTCGGCGAAACGGCGGTCGACATCGGCCTGTCCGAAGGGCCCATGTTCAACGGTAACGTCAGCCTGGACAACTCCTCCAACCGCTACACCGGCCGCACCCGCATCTCGGGCGGCCTGAATGTGGACGATATCGGCGGGCAGGGCGGGCAACTGTCGGCGCTGGCCTCCACCACCGGTTCCGACTTCAACTATGGCCGCCTGGGCTACGTGATGCCGGTGGGCGCGGCGGGCACGCGCGCCGGCGTGGCGCACTCGCGCATGCGCTACAAGCTGGGCAAGGAATTCGAATCGTTGGACTCCAGCGGCAGCGCCAACATCAGCCAGGTGCTGGTGACCCATCCGCTGCTGCGTTCGCGCTTCCGCAACGTGCAGCTGCGCGCCGGCTACGACGACAAACGCTATGAGAACTCGGCCAGGGACGTGCAGATCAGCGACAAGCTGGTACGCAACGTCACCGTCGGCCTGAGCCTGAACGTGCAGGACGACGTGGGCGGCGGCGGCCTGGTGTCGGCCACCGCCGACGTGACGCGCGGCGACGTGGACCTGTCGCGCAACGCCGCCTTCGCCGCCGGCGACGCGGCCGGCCCCGGCACCGCAGGCAAATTCACCCGCTTCAACTACCAGGTCAGCCGCATCCAGGCCCTGGTGCCGGGCGTAACGCTGCTGGCCAGCGTCGGCGGGCAGCTCGCATCGGGCAACCTGGAGTCGGGCGAGAAGCTGTCGCTGGGCGGGGTGGGCCGCGTGCGCGCCTATCCGGCCGGCGAGGCGAGCGGCGACGCGGGCCATACCGTGACGCTGGAAACCCACTGGGACGTGCCGGCCTACAAGCTGGACCTGTCGGTGTTCTACGACGTTGGACGCGTCACGCTGGTGCGCTCGCCGTACGCGGGCGCGCTGGCCGCCGGCGCGGCCAACAAGTACAGCCTGCAGGGCGCGGGCGTGGGCGTGAGCTGGCGTCCGATGGCGAAAACCGTCGCCTCGCTGCAGATTGCCACCAAGATCGGCAGCAATCCGGCGCGCGCCGCCAACGGCGACGACTCGGACGGCACCTCATCGCGCACCCGCGCCTGGGTGCAGATCGCCCGCTATTTCTAAAGAGGGGTGATAGCCTGCCGTGCGCCCCGGCGCGCTGCGGCAGGCTTATACTGGCTCCCAAAGCTATCTTGGAGAACAGCAATGGATGAGCAACAGCGGCGCCAGTTTATCAATCAGGTATGGCAGCGCTTCGAGGAAGTGCAGAACTGGGCCATCGCCAACTGGCCGGACCGCGACCGGCCGCTTTCCACGTCCGACTTTGTCGAGGCGCGCAAGGAGATCCTTGCGCTGGGCCTGACGGGTGACGCGCGCCTGCCGCAGCAGGCGGAGCCTGAACCGGAGCAGGGCGGCGCGCAGTATATTGACGTTACGCCGGCGCCGTGGCCGTAGCGCGGTGCGCCGCCACCCAGGCGGCGAAGCTGATCGCCAGGCCCGCCATCACCCCGCAAGCCAGCTTGTAGGCGCTGTCGAACAGCAGCGGCGCCACCACGCCCGAGATCAGCGCGAACAAGATCATCTGGATGAACGACTGCATCGACGAAGCCAGCCCGCTGTTGTTGGGGAAGTGGTTCAGCGCGATCAGCGTCATCGGCGGCATGGCGATGGCCAGCGCGAATGAATACACGAACAGCGGCAGCACCGCCCACGGCACTTCCGCCGCGAACCAGTAGTTGTATGCCATGTTGGCGGCGCCCGCCGCACCCATGATGGCGTAGCTGGCCCAGATCTGCGCGCTTTGCGAATAGCGCTTGGCCAGCTTGCCGGACAGCGCAGACCCCACCACCGATCCGCTGATCAGCGGGAAGAACAGCCAGGCGAACGCCGTTTCCGGCAGGTGCAGGATGTGCATCACGAAATAGGCGGCCGAGCCGATGTACAGCGCAAAGCCGCCGAACGCCATGCCCACGCTCACGGACAGCAGCAGGAACTGGCGGTGGCACAGCACTCTCCAGTAGTTGGCCGCGATCGCGCCCGCGTGGAAGGGATGGCGGTCCTGCTTCGGCAGGCTTTCAGGCAGCAGGCGCAGCACGGCGAAATACATCAGCACGCCGAAGCCGGTCAGGAACCAGAAGATGGAGCGCCAGCCGAAGGACACCTGCAGCCAGCCGCCCAGGATGGGCGCGAGCGCCGGCGCCAGGCCGAACACCATCATCACGTGCGACATGATCTTCTGCGCCTCGGCGCCCTCGAAGCGGTCCTGCACGATGGCGCGGCTGACCACCATGCCGGCGCCGGCCGACAGGCCTTGCAGGATGCGGCAGGCCAGCAGCACGCCGAACGACGGCGCCATGGCCGCGACGATGGAGGCGGCGGTGTAGATCACCAGCGACACCAGGATGACCGGGCGGCGGCCGAAGGAATCGGACATGGTGCCGTAGAACAGCATCATGAAGGCGAAGCAGAACAGGAACAGGCTGAGGGTCTGCTGGATGGCGATGGGGCTTGCATCGAATGCCAGCGCGATGGCCGGGAATGACGGCAGATAGGTGTCGATGGCAAGCGGCCCGACCATGGTGAGGCCGGCCAGGAGCAGTGTCAGCAGAATATTCATAGATGGGTTATTGTTGCCTGGAGCGGTATTTTACGTCACGCACGCGGCTTCTGCCGCTTGGGCTTCCGCAGGCATGCTTCCGCAGGTATATCGATATGCGGATTACGCATATCGAACGGCGAAATAATTCCTTCGCTTTGCGGGGGCGGGTGATTATGCTCCCAAGGCTATAACATTGTTTTTTTGAGATCCCATGACTATCGATACTTATGACGGCACCGGCGTGCGCCCTGCGCACTGGAATCTGGGACCGGTGATCGAGCAGCTGCGCATTTCGCGCGAAGCGACGCACAACATCCGCCACCAGGGCCGGGTGCGCGAGCTGCCGTCGCGCGAGGCGCTGACCACCATCGTCAACGGCCTGTCGGCCGTGCTGTTCCCCACCCATTACGGGCGGCCCAACCTCACCGACGAAAGCATCGACTACTTCGTCGGCGACACCCTCAACACCACGCTGAACCGGCTCACCGAGCAGGTGCGGCGCGGCTTGCAGTTCCGCGAGCAGTGCAACCACAGCAGCGAGGAAGCGCTGACCGAGCAGGCCAACAACATCACGCGCGAATTCGCCGCCGGCCTGCCGGCCATACGCGCGCTGCTGGTGTCGGACGTGCAGGCCGCCTTCGCGGGCGACCCGGCGGCAACCTCTGTGGCCGAGATCATGCTGTGCTATCCGGGCACCATCGCCATCCTGCACTACCGCCTGGCGCACTTGCTGCACCAGCTGGGCGCGCCGTTCATCGCCCGCCTGATCTGCGACATTGCGCACTCCAAGACCGGGGTCGACATCCACCCGGCCGCGCAGATCGGCGCCAGCTTCTTCATCGACCACGGCACCGGCGTGGTGATCGGCGAGACCGCCATCCTGGGGCAGCGCGTGCGGCTGTACCAGCACGTCACGCTGGGGGCCAAGCGCTTCCCGGCCGACGCCAGCGGAGCGCTCATCAAGGGCACGCCGCGCCATCCTATCGTGGAGGACGACGTGGTCATCTACGCCGGCGCCACCATCCTGGGCCGCATCACCATCGGCGCTGGCTCCACCATCGGCGGCAACGTGTGGCTGACGCAAAGCGTGCCGGCCGACAGCAACGTGTCCCAGGCGCAGATGCGCAACGACTGCCGCTAAGCAGGCGAGGGCGTCCGCGCCCGTCCCGGCAGCCCGATCCCCAGCGGGTTTCCCAACTTCTGCCGCAGCGTGCCGGGCGCGTATTCGCGCTGGTAGCGCCCCCGGCGCTGCAGCTCGGGCACGATGTATTCCACCACGTCCCGCATCGATTCGTGCGCCACGGCGAAGGCCAGGTTGAAGCCGTCGATGCCGGTGTCGTCCTGCCAGCCCTCCAGCAGGTCCGCCACCTGGCGCGCGTCGCCCACCAGTACCGGCCCTCGCCCGCCGAGGCCAATGAACTCGGCCGCTTCGCGGACCGTCCATGTGCGTTCCGGGTCCGCCTGGCTGAAAGAGGCCAGCGCCGAGCGGCCCGCGTCCGAGTCGATATAGTCTATGGTCGCGTCCAGCGGATAGGCGCTGAAGTCCACGCCGGTCCAGCCGGACAGCAGCGCGAGCGCGGCCTCGATATCGATATGGCTGCGGTATTCCTCGTACTTGGCCCACGCCTCTTCCTCGCTGGCGCCGGTAATGATCAGCGCCTGCGCGTAGATCAGCAGGCTGTCCGGCCGGCGGCGCGCCGCCACGGCGGCGCTGCGCAAGTCGTCCACGTATTTGGCCACCACCGCCTTGCTTGGGCCGCTCACGAAGGTCACCTCCGCATGCTGCGCCGCGAACGCCGTCCCGCGCTTCGATGTGCCTGCCTGGAACAGCACCGGCGTACGCTGCGGCGACGGCGCGCACAGGTGGATGCCCGGCACCTTGTAATAGCGGCCCTCGTGTGCAATCGGGTGCACCTTGGCCGGATCGATGTAGACGCCGCGCTGCTTGTCGTTCACCACCGCGCCGTCTTCCCAGCTGTATTCCCACAGCTTGCGCACCACCGCCAGGTACTCGTCCGCCAGGTCGTAGCGCTCGTCGTGGCCCAGCTGGTGTTCCAGGCCGAGATTGCGCGCCGCGCTGTCCAGGTAGCCCGTGACGATATTCCAGCCGATGCGGCCGCGCGTCAGGTGGTCCAGCGTGGATATGCGGCGCGCGAAAGTGTACGGATGCTCGTAGGTCAGCGCGCAGGTAACGCCGAAGCCAAGGTGCTCCGTGGCCTGCGCCATCAGCGGCACCAGCGCGAGCGGGTCGTTCAGCGGTACCTGCACCGCGTGCTTCAGCGCCGCCTCCACGCCGCCCTGGTAGACGTCGTATACGCCCAGCACGTCGGCCAGGAACACGGCGTCGAAGCGGCCCGCCTCAAGCAGCCGCGCCAGTTCGGACCAGTGTTCCGGCTCGGTGTAGCGGTGGCTGGTATCGCGCGGATGGGTCCACAGGCCGGGCGACTGGTGGCCCACCGTGTTCATCTGAAACGCATTGAAGCGGATACGCTTGCTCATTTAGCCTCGAGCGCCAGCTGGTAGTCGGTCTTCGAATAGTCGGCAAAATGCTTGTTGGTCACGGCCAGGAATTCGCGCGAGCGGTAGGCCGCTTCGATGTCCTTGGCGAACTGCTTGTTCTTGTCCGCCGTGCGCACCGCCACCAGGTTGATGTAGTTCGGCGAGATCTTCTCCGTCACCAGCGCCTCGCTCAGCTTCAGGCCCGAGGCCAGCGCGTAATTGCCGTTCACGAAAGAGTAGTCCGTGTCCTGCAGGGAGCGCGGCAACTGCGCGGCTTCCAGCGGCACCAGCTTGATCTTCTTCGTGTTGGCGGCGATGTCCTTCTCGGAAGCGCGGATCGGGTCGGTGCCGGTGCGCAGTTTGATCCAGCCCAGCTGGTCCAGCAGCACCAGCGCGCGCGCCTGGTTGGCCGGATCGTTGGGCAGGGCCACCGTGGTGCCTTCTTTGGCGTCGTTCAACGTCTTGTGCTTTTTGCTGTAGATGGCGATGGGGGCGGTGGGGATGGTCACCAGTTCGCTCAATGCGAGTTTGTGCTCGCTGGCGAACTTCTTCAGGTAGATGATGTGCTGGAAGACGTTGGCGTCCAGCGAGCCGTCGGCCAGCGCGAAATTGGGCTGGATGTAGTCGTTGAACTCAACCAGCTTGACCTTGTAGCCCTGCTTTTCGAGTATCGGCTTGATGCCCAGCTTGATCTGGTCGGCGTAGGGGCCGGCGCTGGTGCCGATCACGACTTCCTTCGGGTCTTTGGCGTTGGCCGGCGCCGGGGCGAGGCCCGCAGCGAGGCCGGCGGCGGTGAGGACTGCAACGCTGAGTGCGCGCAGGACGAGGGTGCGGCGGCGGGCGTGGTGGAAAGTGGTCATGGATACTCCTGTGGATTAACGTTTGTCGAGCCGGCGCGCGATGCGGTTGCCGGTGAACTGGATGGTTTGAACGATGAAGATCAGTACGGCAACCGTGGCGATCATGATGTCGGTCTCGAAGCGGTAGTAGCCGTAGCGGATGGCGAGATCGCCGATGCCGCCGCCGCCCACCACGCCGGCCACGGCGGAATAGGACAGGAAGCTGATGGACAGCACGGTGAGCGCCAGCACCAGGCCGGAGCGCGCTTCCACCAGCAGCACGCGCAGCACGATCTGCAGTTCGGACGCGCCCATGGCGTGCGCCGCCTCGATCACGCCGCGCGGCACTTCGCGCAGCGCCTGCTCGACCATGCGGGCGAAGTAGGGAACGGCTGCAAAGGACAGTGGCACGGCGGCCGCCAGCGGTCCGATGGAGGTGCCGGCGATGATGCGCGTCAGCGGCACCAGCGCCACCAGCAGGATGATGAAGGGGAAGGAGCGCACGGTGTTGACGATCCAGCCCAGCAGCAAGGAGGCGGGCTTGTTCTGCAGCGACTGGCCGTCGGCCACCAGGAACAGCAGCACGCCCAGTGGGCCGCCGATCAGCACGGCGGCGGACAGGCCGATGCCTAGCATGGTGAGCGTCTGGCCCAACGCGGTCCACAGTTCGGGCAGCAGGGTGATGATTTTCTCAAGCATGGGCGGCCTCCTTGCGGAAGGCCGCTGCGGCAGCGGGACGCAGGCTGGCGAGTTCGCGGCCGAGGGCCGTCTTGCGCACTTCGCTGCCGCTGAGCGCGAATTCCTCGGCGATGGCGCCGTCCTCGATCACGGCCACGCGGTCGCAGATGGCGTCCAGCACGGACAGCTCGTGGCTGACGATGACGATGGTGACGTCCAGCCGCCGGTTGATGTCCTTCAGCGTGGCCAGCAGCGCGCGCGTGGTTTCCGCGTCCAGCGCCGACGTGGGCTCGTCGCACAGCAGCACCGCCGGCCCGCTGGCCAGCGCCCGCGCAATGGCCACGCGCTGTTTCTGCCCGCCCGACAGCTGCGCCGGGTAACTGTCCGCTTTCCCGCCCAGCTCCACCAGCTCCAGGCAGTCGCGCACGCGCGCCGCGATCTGCTCGCGGGTGCGTCCGCCGTGGATGCGCAGGGGGAAGGCCACGTTGTCGAACACGCTGGCGTTCTGCAGCAGGTTGAACTGCTGGAAGATCATGCCGATGTTCTGCCGCGCCTCGCGCAGTTCGCGCTTGCCCAGCGCCGTGAGCTCGCGGCCGTCGACCGCTACGCTGCCGCTGTCGGGCTGCTCCAGCAGGTTGATCAGGCGCAGCAAGGTGGACTTGCCGGCGCCGCTCTTGCCTATCAGGCCAAAAATTTCGCCCTCGCGTACTTCCAGCGACACGTTTTTGACGGCGTGGAATTGGCCGCCCTTGGGAAGGGCGAACGTTTTGCTGGCGCCACGGATCTGTATCAGCGGCGCGCGGGGGACTTGCGTTGGATTTGTCATTACGAGTATGCAGTTGGTTCCGGAAGCGTGCCTTGCAGCGCAAAGCGCCCCAGGTCACGGTACTTGTAGTCGATAGGGTCGTGCAGGGTATGCACGCGCACGTTGCGCCAGTAGCGGTCGAAGCCATACTTGGCCGAGGTGGAGCGCGCCCCGGTCAGCTCGAACAGCTGGCTGCTGATCTCCACCCCCGCCTTGTGCGACAGCACCTTGGCTTCCGCCACGGCCACCGCCAGCTCGCCGCGCGTGCGCGCGCTCACCTGCGCGCCCTGCGCGAACACGCGGTCCAGCTCCTGCGCCGCGTGGTCCGCCAGCACCTGCGCGGGCCGCAGCAAAGTCCACAGCTGGCCGTAGCGGTGCTGCACCAGCGGGTCGTCGCTGGCGGACGGCACGCCGGACTGGAACCATGGCCGGGCCTCGTCATTGGTGTAGGTGCGCGCCGCCTCGAACGCGCCTTCGGCGATGCCGAGATAGAGATTGGCCATGATCAGTTGCGCTACCTGCGAACGCAGCGTGGCCTGCGGCGTGGGGACCTGGCCGGGCGCCTGCAGCACCAGATCCTGCGGCAGGCGCACGCCCTTGAAGGAGACGTTGCCGCTGTCGGTCTGGCGCTGGCCGAAGGCGTCCCAGTCGGCTTGCACGCGGATGCCTTCCTGCCGCGTGGGCAGCACGGCGATCAGCGCGCTTTGCGTGGGCGCATGCCAGGCCGACAGCGTAAGCCAGTCCGAGCCCACCGAGCCGGACGCGAAGCTCTTCAGGCCATTCAGCTCGTAGCCGCCGCGCGCGTCGGCTGCGGTGGTGCGCTTGTCCAGCGGGTTGAGGGCGTTGCCCCAGAACAGGCGCTGCTCCACGGTGTCCGTCAGCAGGCGGCGCTGCTGCTGCGCGCTGCCGTACAGGCGGATGCCCGCCAGTTGCAGGTGGTGGAAGCCGAAAACGTGGGCCAGTGCGCTGTCGGCGCGCGCCAGGATGCGGATCACCTGGTAGACCGTGCTCCAGCCGGCGCCCTGGCCGCCGTATTCAGCGGGGATGGACAGCGTGAGCAGGCCCGAGGCGCGTATCCATTCGCGTTCGGTGGCGGCGTGGCCGCCCGCGCGGTCGCGCTCCACGGCGCTTTCCGCCAGCCTCGCGGCCAGGGCCGAAGCGACGGCGATGGGATCTTCGGCGAAGAATGGTTCATCCATGATACTGATTCCGGTGGTGTCGATGCGGACCAGTATCGCACCGGCATTCCTGCGCCGTACACGAAGAAATCCGGCTTTCCATATGCGGAAACGTCATGCGGCGGAAACCAAATATCGATGCGCAAAACAATTCGTTCTGCTTTCAAGCGGACGGCCGTAGTCTGGAAAAAATCATCCAACACGGGGAGAAAAATGAGCATCCTACTTCTTGGCGGCAGTCCCGCGCTTCCTTCCAGTTCCAGCAGGCTGCTGCTGCATATCGGCGACAAACTGGCGGTGCACGGCCACCAGCTGCAGCGCGTGCACGTGCGCGATCTGCCGGCGCAGGCCCTGCTGCATGCCGATATCGGCGATGCGGGCGTCCAGCGCGCCATCCAGGCGGTGGCGTCGGCGCAGGCCATCGTGATCGCCACGCCGGTCTACAAGGCTTCGTATTCCGGTGTGCTAAAGGCCTTCCTGGACTTGCTGCCGCAGGACGGGCTGGCGGGCAAGGTGGTGCTGCCGATCGCCACCGGCGGCACGCAGTCGCACATGCTGGCGCTGGACTACGCGCTGCGCCCGGTGCTGCATGCGCTGGCCGCCAAGCAGGTTTTGACCAGCATCTTCGCCACCAGCCAGCAGCTGGTTTGGCAGGACGAGGAAGGGCTGGCCCTGGCGCCGCCTATCGCCGCGCGCGTGGCGGCCGGCGTGGATGAACTGGTGACGGCCCTGGCGCCGCTGGCCAGGCTGCGGGTTGCCGCCGCCGCGCCGGTGCGCTCGCTGCAGGACCACCCGTACACGCCCGCCAGCCAGGCCGCATAAAAACGTCACGCATAAGAACATCAATACAAGTAAGGACAATACATGAGCAATCATCACAAGCGCCAGGCGCGCCGCCGCACCATCGGCCTGCTGTTCGCGGGCGCTGCAGGCGTGGCCGTGGCCGGCCTGCCGGGCGTAGCGCAGGCGCAGGCCAAGCCGGTGCTGCGCATCGGCTACCAGAAGTACGGCACGCTGACACTCCTGAAAGGGCGCGGCACGCTGGAGAAGCGCCTTGCCGCCAAGGGCGTGGACGTGAAATGGACCGAGTTCCCCGCCGGCCCCGTGCTGCTGGAAGGCCTGAACGTGGGCAGCATCGACTTCGGCACGGTGGGCGAAGCGCCACCGATCTTCGCGCAGGCCGCCGGCGCCAACCTGGTCTACGTGGGCAACGAACCGCCGTCGCCGTCCAGCGAAGCCATCGTGGTGCCCAAGGACTCCAAGGCGCGCAGCCTGGCGGACCTGAAAGGCAAGAAGATCGTCCTGAACAAGGGCTCCAATGTGCACTACCTGCTGGTAAAGGCGCTGGAGAAGGCCGGCCTCACGTACAAGGACGTGGAAGTGGTGTTCCTGCCGCCGGCCGACGCGCGCGCCGCCTTCGAGCGCGGCAGCGTGGATGCCTGGGCCATCTGGGACCCGTTCCTGGCGGCGGCCGAGAAGCAGCTGGGCGCGCGGGTGCTGGTGGACGGGCAGGGCCTGGTGGCCAATCACCAGTTCTACCTGGCGGCCCGGCCTTACGCGGAGAAGAACCAGGAGATCGTCCGCATCGTGATCGAGGAGCTGGCCAAGGTGGACGAATGGGGCCTGAAGAACCAGAAGGAAGTGGCCGCCATCCTGGCAGTGCAGACCGGTCTGGACGCCGGCGTGGTGGAACTGGCCGCCTCGCGCTACGCATACGGCGTGAAGCCGGTAACGCCGGAAGTGATCGCCGCGCAGCAGAAGGTGGCGGACGCGTTCGCGGGCCTGAAGCTGATTCCCAAGCCGATAGCCGTCAAGGATGCGCTGCTGCCGTTTAAGCTTTAAAGAGGATTCGCAATGTCGTTGAATATTTTCTGGTTCATTCCCACCCATGGCGACAGCCGCTACCTCGGCACGTCCAAGGGCGCGCGCGCGGTCGATGCGGACTATCTGCAGCAGGTCGCCGTGGCGGCCGATACGCTGGGCTACGACGGCGTGCTGCTGCCCACCGGCCGTTCCTGCGAGGACGCATGGGTGGTGGCTTCGTCGCTGATCAATGTGACCAAGAGGCTGAAGTTCCTGGTGGCGGTGCGCCCCGGCCTGTCCACCCCGGGGCTGGCGGTGCGCATGGCGTCCACCTTCGACCGGCTGTCCAATGGCCGCCTGCTGATCAACGTGGTCACCGGCGGCGACCAGGGCGAGCTGGAGGCGGACGGCCTGTTCGCCGACCACGCCAGGCGCTACGAGATTTCCGATGAATTCATCCGCGTGTGGCGCGCTTCGCTGTCGGGCGAGGGCGGCGAGGCGGGCTACGATTTCGAGGGCAAGCATATCCAGGTGAAGGGGGCGCGCACCCTGTATCCGCCGGTGCAAAAGCCGTATCCGCCGCTGTACTTCGGCGGCTCGTCCGAACCGGCGCACGAACTGGCGGCCGAGCAGATGGACGTGTATCTGACCTGGGGCGAACCGCCCGCCGCCGTGGCGGAGAAGATCGCCGACATCCGGGCGCGCGCCGCCAAACATGGCCGCACGGTGCGTTTCGGCATCCGCCTGCACGTGATCGTGCGCGAAACGAACGAGGCGGCGTGGCGCGCGGCGGAAGAGCTGATCAGCCACCTGGACGACGAGGTGATCGCCAGGGCGCAGGCTGCATTCGGCAAGATGGACTCGGTGGGCCAGCGGCGCATGGCCGAGCTGCACGGCGGCCGGCGCGACAAGCTGGAAGTGTCGCCCAACCTGTGGGCCGGCGTGGGCCTGGTGCGCGGCGGCGCGGGCACGGCGCTGGTGGGCGACGCGGAGACGGTGCATGCGCGCATCCAGGAATACGCGGACCTCGGCATCGACACCTTCATCTTCTCCGGCTATCCGCACCTGGAAGAATCGTACCGCTTCGCGGAGCTGGTGTTCCCGCTGGTGGGCAAGGGCAGGGCCGCCACGGAGCAGTCGCTGAGCGGGCCGTTCGGCGAAGTCATGGCCAGCAATATCCTGCCGAAGAAGGCGGCCTGAGATGGGTGCTGTCAATCGATCGGCGCCTGCGGCCCCGGGGGCTGCGTCGGCAATCACGCCGTGGCTGCTGCCGGTGGGCCTGCTGCTGCTGTGGGAAGTGTCGGCCCGGGCGGGCTGGCTGTCCAGCCGCGTGCTGCCGGAACCGTGGTCGGTGGCGCAGGCCTTCTGGACGCTGGCGGTGTCCGGCGAACTGTGGACGCATCTGCGCACCAGCCTGTGGCGCGCCGGCACCGGCTTTGCCATCGGCGCCGGGGCCGGGCTGGCGCTGGGGCTGCTGACCGGCAGCTTCCGCCGCGCCGAAACGCTGCTCGACACCACCTTGCAAATGATACGCAACATTCCCGCGCTGGCGCTGATCCCGCTGGTGATCCTGTGGTTCGGCATCGACGAAACGGCCAAGCTGTTCCTGCTGGCGGTGGGCGTGTTCTTCCCCGTGTACCTGAACACCTTCCACGGCATCCGCTCCACCGACCCGGCGCTGATCGAGATGGCGCGCAGCTATGGCGTGACCGGCTGGCCGCTGTACCGCGACGTGATCCTGCCCGGCGCGCTGCCGTCCATCCTGGTGGGCGTGCGCTTCTCGCTCGGCCTGGTGTGGGTGCTGCTGATCGTGGCCGAAACCATTTCGGCGCAAGCCGGCATCGGCTACATGACCATGAACGCGCGCGAATTCCTGCAAACGGACGTGGTGCTGGTCGGCATACTGCTTTACGCCTTGCTCGGCAAACTGGCCGACCTGGCATCGCGCGCCATGGAGAAGCACTTCCTGCGCTGGAACCCCGCATACCGTTGAAAAGGAGCGCCATGCTGCTCGCACCCACCTACTTTGAATCCGACCTGTTCACCGACGCCCCCGGGGAGGCCGCGCGCGGCGACGCCGGGCCGCCGCAACCGCACCCCCTGGCGCGCGGCGCGCCTGGGCGCGAAGGCGTGGCCGTCGGCATCGCCGCGCTGCGAAAATCCTACGGCGCGCGCGAAGTGCTGCTCGGCGTGGACCTGCAATTGAAAGCGGGGGAGTTCGTCGCCATCGTCGGCCGCAGCGGCTGCGGCAAGAGCACCTTGCTGCGCGCGCTGGCGGGGCTGGAGCATGCCGACAGCGGCAGCATCGCCATGGGCTCCGGCGCGGCGGACTTGCGCATCATGTTCCAGGAAGCGCGCCTGCTGCCGTGGAAGACGGTGCTGGAGAACGTGGCGCTTGGCCTGCCGCACGCACTGAACGCCGCTGCCGCCGCACTGTCCACGGTGGGCCTGGGCGAGCGCGCCGACGACTGGCCGTCCGCCCTGTCCGGCGGCCAGAAGCAGCGCGTGGCGCTGGCGCGCGCACTGGTGCACCAGCCGCAGGTGCTGCTGCTGGACGAACCCCTGGGCGCGCTGGACGCGCTCACCCGCATCGAAATGCAGCAGCTGATCGAGTCCCTGTGGCTGGCGCGCGGCTTCACCGCCGTGCTGGTGACGCACGACGTGACCGAAGCGGTGGCCCTGGCCGACCGCGTGCTGCTGATCGAGGACGGCGCCATCGCGCTGGACCTGGCGATCGATCTCCCCCGTCCCCGCGCGGCCGCGCGCGGCACCGCCGCCTTCGCAGCGCTCGAGCAGCGCATCCTCTCGCACGTACTGCGCGCACAAGCCTGAGTTAAAAATGCTACCTTTGGCAGATGGGCGCTGCGTGCGCCCATCTGTACACTGCGCACATGATTGCTTCAGTCTACGTGACCATAATCGATTTTTTCGATAGTAAGCCGGTATATTTTCCGTTTTACAATCGATTTGTGCCAGCGCATAATCGCTTTCAATCACAAAGATCACGGGCATACAGCCCGTCCCGATAATCAATACTGACTGGAGTTTTAACTATGAAAAAAATCGTTGCTCTGCTGATCGCCGCTGGCGTGTCCATGGCTGCCAATGCTGCGCCGGAAACCTACGTTCTGGACGTCGCCCACACCGCGCCGCGCTTCGAGTACTCGCACTTCGGCTATTCCAACCAGGTGAGCCGCTTCGACAAGACCGAAGGCAAGATCGTGATCGACAAAGCCGCGAAAACGGGCTCGGTGGACGTGACCATCGACACCAAGTCGGTCAACACCGGCTTCCCGCTGTTTAACAACCACATTCAAGGCGCGGACTTCCTGGACACCGCCAAGTTCCCGGCCATCACCTACAAGTCGACCAAGGTGAACTTCGCCGGCGACAAGGTGGCCTCGGTGGACGGCAACCTGACCATCAAGGGCATCACCAAGCCGGTGACCCTGACCGTGACCTCGTTCCAGTGCATGCCGCACCCGATGCTGAAGAAAGACGCCTGCGGCGCCAACGCTGTCGCCAAGATCCTGCGCTCCGACTTCAACGCCGGCAAATACGCACCGCACGTGGGCGATGAAGTAACCCTGACCTTCGCAATCGAAGCGATCAAGGAATAAGTTTTTGAAGTAAGCAGTAAAGCAGTGCCGGCCGGCCGCCATTTTTGATGTGCCCTATAAAACCAAGGACTACAACATGAATCCGGTATTCACCAGGCTGGTACTGCCTGCGGCATTGTCTGCAGCGTTCCTGGCGCCGGCCTTCGCGGCCGACCTCATCATCACCAACGGCAAAGTGGCCACCATGGTCAAGGAGGGCAGCTTCGCCCAGGCCGTGGCGATGAAGGACGGCAAAATCGAAGCCGTGGGCAGCAATGCCCAGATCCTCAAGCTGAAAAAAGCCAACACCCAGGTGATCGACGCCGGCGGCCGCACCGTCATCCCCGGCCTGAACGACTCGCACCTGCACGTCATCCGCGAAGGCCTGAACTACAACGCCGAACTGCGCTGGGACGGCGTGACGTCGCTGAAAAAGGCGATGGAAATGCTGAGGGAGCAGGCCGCGCGCACGCCGGAAGGCGCCTGGATCAAGGTGGTGGGCGGCTGGAACGAGTTCCAGTTCGAGGAAAAGCGCCTGCCCACGCTGGAGGAAATCAACGCCGCCGTGCCGGACAAGCCGGTCTTCCTGCTGTACCTGTACGGCCTGGGCTTCCTGAACCAGAAGGGCATCGAGACGCTGGGCTACAACAAGGACACCAAATTCAAGGATGGCGTGGTGGAGCTGGACGCGCAAGGCAAGCCGACCGGCAAGCTGATCGCCAAGCCGAACGCGCTGATCCTGTACACCACGCTGGCCAAGACCAACGTGCTGCCGCGCGACCAGCAGCTGAACTCCACGCTGCACTACTACCGCGAGCTGAACCGCCTGGGCGTGACCAGCGCCATCGACGCGGGCGGCGGCGGCCAGAATTTCCCGGACGATTACGGCGTCACCGTCGAGCTGGCCAAGGACGGCAAGCTGACCGTGCGCACCTCCTACTACCTGTTCGCGCAGAAGCCGGGCAAGGAGCTGGAAGACTACCAGCGCTGGCTCACGCTGACCAAGCCGGACAGCAACCAGCATATGTTCTACGCCAACGGCTACACGACTGAAGGCGCGGGCGAAAACCTGGTCTGGAGCGCGGCCGACTTCGAGAATTTCCTCGAGCCGCGTCCGGACATGCCGGGGCACATGGAAGGCGAACTGGAAGCCGTGCTGCGGCTGCTGGTGAAGAACCGCTGGCCGTTCCGCATCCACGCCACCTATGGCGAATCGATCGACCGCGACCTGGCCGTGATCGAGAAAGTGAACAAAGAGATCCCGCTGAAAGGCCTGCGCTGGTTCTTCGACCACGCCGAGACCATCAGCGACGCGCAGCTGGCGCGCGTGAAAGCGCTGGGCGGCGGCATCGCCGTGCAGGACCGCATGTACTTCCAGGGCGAGCACTACTGGAAGCAATACGGCGCGCAAACCCGCCAGATGCCGCCGATCCGCAAGATGCTGGAGATGAAAGTGCCGGTCGGCCTGGGCACGGACGGCACCCGCGTGAGCAGCTACGGCCCGTGGCCGTCGGTGTACTGGGCGGTGACGGGCAAGACCGCCGGCGGCCTGAGCATGTGGCAGCCGAAGGACATCCTGAGCCGCTACGAAGCGCTGAAACTGATGACCAGCGGCAGCGCCTGGATGAGCGGCGAGGAAAAAGTGAAGGGCACCCTGGCCAAGGGCCAGTACGCGGACCTGGTGATACTGCCGCAGGATTACTTCAGCATGCCGGTCGAGCAGATCAAGAACCTGGAAAGCGCGCTCACCGTGGTGAACGGCAAGGTGGTATACGCGGGCAAGGAGTTTGGGCAGTACGCGCAGCCGGTCCCGGACATCTCGCCCGACTGGAGCCCGGTCAAATACTACGGCGGGTACCAGAACAAATGACGCAGCAAATTACCTCCCTGCTGCGCAGACTGATAGGACCGTTCACGCCGGATGCGGGGCTGCTGTTCACCCGCATCGCGGGGGCGGCCCTGCTGCTGCACGTGCACGGCGTGCCGAAGATCGTGCATTACCAGGAAGAGCTGGCGCACATCGACGACCCGCTCGGCATGGGGCGCGCGCTCACCTTGTGGTGCGCCCTGTTCGCCGAAGTGGTGTGCCCGGTGCTGATTGCGCTGGGGCTGTTCACGCGGCTGGCGGCCTTGCCGGTGGTGTTTCTGCTGGCCGTGTCCATGGTGCTGGTGCACCCGGACTGGAGCATCGCCGAGGGGCAGTTCGGCTGGCTGCTGGTGATCGTGTTCGGCACCGTCGCGCTGACCGGTGCCGGACGTTACTCGCTGGACGCGAAGCTGACGCGTCCTGCTTAGCTTAGCTTAGGCCAGGGCAGGGTAGTCCGTGTAGCCTTCCGCCGTGGAATGGTAGAAGGTTTCCGGACGCTGCGGGTTCAGCGCCGCGTCCTGCTGCAGGCGCGCCGGCAGGTCAGGGTTGGCGATGAAGTCCTTGCCCCAGGCCACAGCATCGGCGGTGCCTGCTGCCAGGATGGCGTTGGCCGTAGCCTTGTCCATCTTCTCATTGGCGATGTAGATGCCGCCGAATTCCTTCTTCAGCAGCGGCCCCAGGCTGTCCTCGCCCACCGCTTCGCGCGCGCAGATGAAGGCGATGCCGCGCTTGCCCAGCTCGCGCGCCACATAGCCGAAGGTCTCGGCCGGGTTGGAATCGCTCATATCGTGCGAGTCGCGGCGCGGCGCCAAATGCATGCCGACGCGGCCCGCGCCCCACACTTCGATCGCCGCATCCGTCACCTCCAGCAGCAGGCGCGCGCGGTTCTCGACCGGGCCGCCATAGGCGTCGGTGCGCTTGTTAGTGCCGTCTTGCAGGAACTGGTCCAGCAGATAGCCGTTGGCGCCGTGGATTTCCACGCCGTCAAAGCCGGCCAGCTTGGCGTTTTCCGCGCCCTTGCGGTAAGCGGCCACGATGCCCGGAATCTCTTCCAGCTCCAGCGCGCGCGGCACCGGATACTCGCGCTGCGGGCGCAGCAGGCTGACATGGCCCTTGGCCGCGATGGCGCTCGGCGCCACCGGCGCCTCGCCGTTCAGGAAGCTCGGGTCCGAAATGCGGCCCACGTGCCACAGCTGCAGGAAGATCTTGCCGCCGGCCGCGTGCACCGCGTCGGTCACCATTTTCCAACCCGCTACCTGCTCATCGGACCAGATGCCCGGCGTGTCCGCGTAGCCCACGCCCTGCGGCGTGACGGCGGTGGCTTCGCTCAGGATCAGGCCTGCGGAGGCGCGTTGCACGTAGTATTCCGCCATCAGCGCGTTCGGCACACGGCCGCCGCCCACGGCGCGGGCGCGCGTCAGCGGCGCCATGATGACGCGGTTGTTCAGGGTCAGGTCGCCGATCTTGATAGGGTCGAACAGGTTAGCCATGGTTATCTTCCTTGAGTTGCCGGGCCCGGTGATTGGTTACAGGCCCTGGTTCATATGGTCGATAAAGCCCTGGATCACTGCCTCGTTGCGCTTGAAGAAATTCCACTGTCCCACCCGCTGCACCGTCACCAGGCCGGCCTTTTGCAAGGTGGCCAGGTGGGCCGACACGGTCGATTGCGACAGGCCGGTGCGCTGGTCGATCAGGCCCGCGCAGACTCCGAAGGTCAGCGGGTGGGCCTGGTCGGCGAAATAGGCTTCCGGCTCCTTGAGCCAGGCCAGGATCTGGCGCCGGACCGGGTTGGCCAGCGCCTTGTGGATTGCGTCGATGTCAATGTCCATATTGGGCTTTAGCGATACTCGCATCTATAAAATCCGATGCGTATATCGGCATTCTACGATATAAAGAAAAAACGTGCTGGCGGCACGTCGGCAACTCAAAATTTTCAGCCCAGCAGGAGCAGCAGCAGGGCGATCACGGCCGGCACCGTCTGCACGAACAGGATGCGGCGCGACACCGTGGCCGCGCCCCACACGCCCGCCACCGCCACGCAGCACAGGCCGAACAGCGTGAAAGCGCGCGCCGTGGCCGGGTCCGGGTGCAAAAAGCCCAGCGCCAGCGCTGCCACCAGGAAACCGTTGTAGCAGCCCTGGTTGGACATGGCCGGCTGCACGATCTCCGCCTTTTCGGCGCTCAGGCCGAACACGCGGCGCCCGCGCGTGCGGAACAGCACCGTCTCCAGCAGCACGATGTAGACGTGGATCAGTAAAACCAGGCCGGTGACAACTTGTGCAAACAGTACCATTGGGCATCCTTCATGATGGAAATGTTGCAATGATATACTGCCCGCTTGCCCGATAAGGAGAGAAAATGGCGTGGCTGTTCTTGTTTGTTGCCGGACTGCTGGAGATAGGCTGGGCAGTCGGCCTGAAATACACCGAAGGCTTCAGCAAGCTGGTGCCGTCGGTGCTGACCCTGCTGTCCATGGGCGGCAGCATGGCGCTGCTGGGCCTGGCGCTGCGCGACCTGCCGCTGGGCACTGCCTACGCCGTGTGGACCGGCATCGGCACCGTGGGCACGGCGCTGTTCGGCATCCTGGTGCTGGGAGAACCAGCCGGCGTGCTGCGGCTGGTGTGCATTTCCATGATTACCTGCGGCATCCTGGGCTTGAAACTGGCGCATTAAGCGCCAGCGTTCAGAAGCCGGCCGGGTTGGCCTTGGCCAGGTAGTACCATTCGGCGTTCGCGCGGGCGTTGGTGTCCGGGAACAGCACGATGGCGTCCTCGGCGGCCAGCACCGGCGTGCCGTCCGCGCGGCGGCCGATCTCGTCGCCCTTGGCCACGCGGTCGAAGCTCGACCACACGCGGCTGAACTTGTCGGCCGCATCCTGCTTGTCGTGCACTTCCACCATGCTCAGGTACTCGGTGTCCTCCGGCGCCAGCGGCACCGGCTGCGGCGCATCGATCAGGCCCAGGAAGGCGAGGGTGTTCATGATGGCGCGGTACGCCACTTCCGGCGCCTGCGGATCGGCGTGCTGGCCGCACTCCAGCGTCAGCGCGTAGCCGCCGGTCGAACGCATGTACTCGGTGGTGCCCACGCCATAACGCAGCACGGTTTCCAGTTGCGAATCATCGCGCAGGCGGCGCTGTACGCCGGCGCCGTAAGTCGCCATCCAGCCATCGACAAAACGCTTCACGCCCAGGCGGCGCGCCAGTGCGCGTTCCTTCTCCTCGTGCTGGAAAGGCTGCAGCTTGCCATCGTTGTTGCGCGGGCCCACCATCACGAAAGGCTGGCTCTGCGCGTTGAAGGAATGCAGGTCCAGCAGCACCTCGTGCTGGCCGAGCAGCGGGCACAGCCAGTTGGCGATGCGGTCCTCGAAATCCTGCGGATTCTCGTTGGGGAACAGGTTGCGGTTCAGGTTGCGGTCGCCCGAGCGCTCGCCCTTGGCGTAAGCCAGCGGATTGACGATGGGTACGAAGGTCACCATGCCGTTCAGGATGCGCAGCTTGCCGCTGTCGATCTCCTCCATCACACGGTTGATGCCCTTGGTCCCACAGGTTTCGTTGCCGTGCACCGCGCCGGTGATAATGACGCGCGGGCCCTTGCCCTGGCCGGTATAGTTGACGGATTTGAAATGCAGATCGCTTGCTACAGTCATGCTGGTTCCCCGAAACTGATGAATGGCCGTTATTCTAGCGGGGATTCAGCCGTTCGCCCTTAAAATAGCATATGAAATCCATAACCCGAATTCATGGTTTAGACACGCTGCGCGCATTAGCGATCGTGCTCGTGTTCATGAACCATTACGTCCTGTTCGTCAGCAACCGCGCGCCATTCGGCTTCTGGGGGGAGGTCGGATGGACCGGCGTGGACCTGTTCTTCGGCCTGTCCGGCTACCTGATCGGCAACCAGATCTTCAGCGCCATGCGCGGCGAAGGCGGTTTTTCGCTGCGCACGTTTTATATCCGACGTTTTTTGCGCACCTTGCCCGCGTTCTACGCGGTGCTCGCCCTGTATGCATTCTGGCCCTGGTTCCGCGCCGGGCTGACGCTGCCGCCGCTGTGGCAATTCCTCACCTTCACGCAGAATTTCGACCTCACGCCCGGCACCGCCTTCTCGCACGCCTGGTCGCTGTGCGTGGAAGAGCAGTTCTATGTGCTGTTGCCGGCCATTGCGCTGCTGATCGCCGCCATGCGTCGCTCGCTGGCGTGGGCCTGGGTGGCGGTGGCCGTTAGCTTTCTGGGCGGCATGATCATCCGCAGCTACCTCTGGCAGACGCAGGTGGGCGACAGCGACGGCGGCTTCCCGTACTACAACGTCATCTATTATTCCTCGCTGTGCCGCTTCGACGAGCTGGTGGCCGGCGTGGCGCTGGCGCTGCTGAAGAACCACCACGCAGGCGCGTGGAGCAAGCTCACCTCGCGCGGCAACTGGGCGCTGGCGGCCGGCATGGCGGTGGGCGGCACGGCGCTCTACCTGTTCGCGGAAGACCACTACGGCTACGGCATGACCGTATTCGGCTACCCGCTGCTGGCGCTGGGCGTCACGCTGCTGCTGATAGCCGCGCTCAGCCCCGGCTCGCTGCTGGAAAAGACGCCGATTCCCGGCTTCGGCAAACTGGCGCTATGGTCCTACGCCATCTACCTCACGCACAAGCAGATTTTCCTGCTGCTCAAACCCGAACTGGCCCAGCACGGCATCAGCACCGCCAGCTGGACCGGCATCGCCATCATGACGGCGGTCAGCCTGCCGGTGGGCTGGCTGCTCTACGCCGCCATCGAAACCCCCTTCATGAAACTGCGCGACCGCTACTTCCCCGCCAAGCGGTCTGAGCCGCATTCGGGGTCAGACCCCGAATGCGGCTCAGACCGCTTGCAAGCGACTCGTGCCTAGTACCGCAATTACGTGCGCATTTCGATGACGTCGTAGGGCGATTGCATGCTGTTGAGGAATTCGAGCAGGGCGCGCACGCGGGCGGGGGCTTCGTCGTCGCGCGTGCTGTCGATGGCGCGGCGCAGGCCGGGCATGGCTTCCGCCGTGTACGGGCTCTGGTAGGCCTTGATCAGCAGCGCGGCCAGTTGCGCCGCTTCCTTGCCGTTGTTGTGCCGCAGCCGCGATTCGATCACGCCCAGCAGCGCCCGCTGCATGCCCGGCGTGGGCGCGGTGATGTGCATGAACACCAGCGGCGTGTTGCCGATGGCTTCGCAGATGCGGCGCTCCATCTCGTCCGCTTTCACGTCCGAGGCAATGTCGAAATACGCGGCGTTCCAGCGCGTGCGCGCGTGCGGATGCCCGGGAGGGAAGGAGTCGGCGGTGTCGAAGCCGCAAATACGGCTCAGATGTTTGAGCCAACCGATGAGTGGGGATGTCATGGCGGCATTTTAGCGGAAAATGCGGACAGCCCTGGGGGTCTTGCTTCCCCCAGCGGCTGGTTTGATGGTGACTAAGCGTGCGCTTCTTCGCCCAGCTTGCCGGCGCGGAAGTCTTCCACCGCCTGCATCAGCTCGGCCTGCGTGTTCATCACGAACGGGCCGTACTGCGCGATCGGCTCGTTCAGCGGCTTGCCGGCGATCAGGATGAAACGGCTGTCTTCGGCCGCCTGCACCGTTACGCCGTCGGCGCCGGCCGCGTTTTCCAGGATCGCCATGCGGCCATTGGCTACCGGCTTGCCGCCGATGTGCACGCCGCCGCGATAGGTGAACACGAAGGCGTTGTGCCCGGCCGGGATCTGCTGGCTGAAGCTGGCGCCCGCCTTCAGTTCCACGTCGATGTAGATCGGCTCGGTCACTTCGCGCTGCACCGCACCGGCCACGCCGTGGCTGCTGCCCGCGATCACGCGCACCTGCGCGCCTTCTGTGCTGAACGACGGCACCTCCCCGGCGTTGAAGTCGCGGTACCACGGGGCGCGCATCTTGTCCTTGGCAGGCAGGTTCAGCCACAGCTGGAAGCCTTCCATGCGGCCTTCCTCCTGCTCCGGCATCTCCGAGTGGATCACGCCGCGCCCGGCCGTCATCCATTGCACGCCGCCGTTGGTCAGCAGGCCTTCGTTGCCGGCGCTGTCCTTGTGGCGCATGCGCCCGGTGAGCATGTACGTCACCGTCTCGAAGCCCCGGTGCGGATGCTCGGGGAAGCCAGCGATGTAGTCGTTGGCCGAGTCGCTGCCGAAGTTATCCAGCATCAGGAACGGGTCGAGGCGGCGCTGCAAAGGCTGGGTGAGGACACGGTTGATCTTCACGCCCGCGCCGTCCATCACGGCCTGGCCGTTGACGATGCGCTCCACGCCGCGCGACTGCTGCACATTTTCCTGGGTTACTTGTGTCATTGCCATACTCCTTTAGTTGATTTGCGCCGCCGGTACCGTTTTTATGCCAGGACCGCGTCCACTTGCGCGTCCGCTTCGGCTTGTGCCTTGGCTACCGCGTCCGGACCCATGCCCAGGCCTTCCGAGTAGACGAACTGCACGTCGGTCAGGCCCACGAAGTTCAGGAAGGCCTTCACGTGCGGCAGTTGCGTGTCGCTCGGCGCATCGCGGTGCAGGCCGCCACGCGACAGGGCGACGTAGACTTTTTTGCCGGTCAGCAGGCCGACCGGGCCGGTTGGGCCGTATTTGAAGGTCACGCCGGCACGGGCGATGGCGTCGAACCACGATTTCAGCTGCACGGTGATGCCGAAGTTGTACATCGGCGCGCCGATCACGATCACGTCCGCTGCCTGCACCTGGGCGATCAGGGCGTCGTCCAGCGCCACGCGGGCGGCTTGTTCGGGAGTGCGCTGGTCGGCCGGGGTGAACAGGGCTTGCAGGGTCGGCTCGTCGATCACCGGGTGCGGGTTGGCTGCCAGGTCGCGGCGCTCGACGGCGGCGGCTGGATTGGCGGCGGTCAGCTTGGCGACGATGGCGTCGGCCAGGCGGGTGGATTCGGAACCGGTGCTGCGGGCGCTGGAGTTGATTTGCAGGATGTTCATGGTGTCGTTTCCTTCGTGTTGGGTTGTGTGCTGCGATGGATGTACTTTAACAGTCCCAAAATGTTTAATTAAGGTGGGCAAATGGGTTTCATTGGCTCACCAGTGGAACAATTGGGTGGCGACCCCACAGCCCGTGCAAGATGGGTTACAGTTGAGATGAGGTATCAAAAAGGAAAGGGAATACTTTGAAGCAGAGCGTCATTGTTATTACCGACAACGCGGAACCCGCGTTCGAGGAAGTGATTGGTAAAGGACTGGATGAATTCAACGTACAGGCAGCCGGCATCAGTGACCGGCGTCCGCTGTGTGTGATGGTGAGAGATCCCGACAGCAACGAGGTATTGGGAGGAATCGTCGGCAGGACGTCGCTTGGGCTGGCGTTTCTGGACCTGTTCCACCTTCCGGATTCTCTGCGTGGTTCGGGATTGGGCACCAAACTCCTGAAAGCATTCGAAGAGGAAGCGCGCGAACGGGGTTGTCGTTCGGCAGTGCTGTACACGATCAGCTTCCAGGCGCCCGGCTTCTATGAAAAGAATGGGTGGGTGGCATTTGGCGAGATAGGCTCCGATCTGGAGGGCATCAGCCGTATTTTCATGACCAAGAAGCTATAGCTTACTTACCACCATCATGTCGCACGACGATCTGAAGCGTATTGCCGACTACGTCATGCCGTCATTTCCGGCGCGCGTTTCGGATCTGGGGTTTCTGTTCGGTACCCGGCATGGCGTGCCGGAGTTCTGCGAGGTGGCGCATGGACTGTGGCAGAGCGGCACGTTCAGCCGCCTGCTGGTGTCCGGCGGACGGACCGGATCCTCGCCTCTGGCGGAGGCGGACATGATCGCCGAGCGGCTGGTCCGGCTTGGGATGCCTGAAAGCGTGCTGATACTGGAGACGGCGGCGGCGAACACCGGCGAGAATGTGCGATTCGGCCGGGCCAGGGTGGCACAGGTGATGGATGTCGCCGCGATTCGCAGCGTGGTCGCCATCGGCAAAATATGCTCGACCCGGCGCTATCTGATGACGTTGCAAAAACACTGGCCTGGCTTGAGCTTGTCGGTTTCGCCGGTCAACTATTTCGGCGTTCCCGCCGAGCGCTGGCATGAGCATGAGGAATTCCGCGCCCGCGTGCTCAGCGAATTCGAGAAGATCCCGCGCTATACGGCCGAAGGCTTCCTGGAAGAGATAGACGGCTGCCCGGCCTACCCGCAATTGGCCGGGCGCTAAATCAGCTGGCCAGGCCCATCATGCGCAGCAGCGCGCGCGTGAGCAGGCTGTCGGCTTTGGCCAGCTCCAGCACCACGTCGAAATGGTTGGTGCCGGCGATCTCCAGGTAGTCGGCCGCCAGCCCGTTGGCGCGCCAGGCGTCGGCGTAGCTGCGGCTCTGGCGGCGGAATTCGGCGGTTTCGGTGGCGCCAACGCAGGCGAGCAGCGGGCCGCCTTGTTCGGGCAGGTGATGGATGGGGCTCAGGCGCCACGCGGCTTTGGCATCCAGTCTGGCCCACTCGTTGATATGCGTGGCGGGGATGGGCGCGAGGTCCATCAGTCCGCTGATCGGGCAGGCGCCCGCCGCCGCGCGTTCGGGCAAGCCGTGCGCCTGCTGCCAGCCGGGCGCCAGCAGCATGCCGACCAGGTGGCCGCCGGCCGAGCTCCCGCAAAGATAAACTTTCGCCGCGTCGCCGTTGTATTGGGCGATGTGGCGGTGCACCCAGGCCAGCGCGCGGCGGTTCTGGTCCACGATATGGTCCAGTGTCACGCCGGGGGCCAATGAGTAGTTGACCGCCACCACGGTGGCGCCGGCTGCCGTGAAGGTGGCGGCCATGAAGCAGGAGTCGTCCTTGGATAGGGCGCGCCAGTAGCCGCCGTGGATGTACACCAGCACCGGGCTGCCGGGATTCGGCGCGGGGAAGATGTCGAGCTGCTCGTCTTCGTGCCCGCCGTAGGCCACGCCGCAGTGGCAGGGCAGCGCGGCGCGCATGGCGGCGCTTTGTTCGGCGTAGGCGCGCAGGTAGACGGTGGCGTCCGGCACGGTGGCGCGTGCGTTGTACTGGCGGTCCAGTTCCGCCGCGCTGTAGCCTTGGTAGAGGGCGGCGGCGTCCTGTTTGTGGTTATCCATGTGGTTCATGGTGCTGCTCTTGTTCCGCATGCTGCCTCCTCGGGCCGTTGGTGTGCAGCAGCGACAGGCCAAGCTGCGCGCGGCGCACCAGCCAGGGACTGGGGCGGTAGCGCGGGTCGCCGGTGAGTTGCTGCAGGTTGCGCAGGATGGCGAGCACACGCTGCGGGCCGATATGGTCGCCCCAGGCGAGCGGGCCGCGCGGGTAGCCGAGGCCTAATGTGACGGCGCTATCCAGGTCGGGCGGCGTGCAGATGCCTTGCTGGACGATGTCGCAGCCGATATTGATGATGGTGGCCAGCACGCGCTGGACGATGAAGCCGGCGCTGTCGTTGATCACCATGGCGGGGTGGCCGCCTTGCTCGAACAGGGCAAGCAGGCGCGCGGCCAGTTCGGTGTCCGTGGCGGGGCTGAGCATCAGTGTGGCGTGGCCCGCGCCCGGCACGCACAAGGGATCGATGCCTAGGGTGCGGCCGGCGTCGAGGTCCAGACGTGCGATGCCGGCGCTGGTGTCTTCACCCAAAGGCGCCACCAGGCACAAGGCAGTGGCTGAGGGACGGGCGGATGTTTCCACTGTCGCTCCAAGGCCGCGCAGCAGGCTTGCCAGGCTGGCGAGGGTCTCGGCGTCGGGTGCGTCGATCCAGATTGGACCGGTCCAGGGCTGGGGGGCGCCGGCGGGTGCTGCGACGGCTTGCGGGGCCGGCTGGTCCTCGGTGTAGCGGTAGAAGCCTTGCCCGGTCTTTTTGCCCAGCAGCCCGGCTGCCAGGCGCTGCGCGGTGATGGGGCTGGGACGGTAGCGCGGCTCCTGGTAATACTGGCGGTAGATCGATTCCATCACCGGATGCGACACGTCGAGCCCGGTCAGGTCCAGCAGTTGGAACGGACCGAGGCGGAAGCCGGCGGCGCCGCGCAGCACCGTGTCCACCTGCTCGAAGCTGGCGACGGTCTCCTGCACGATCCTGAGCGCTTCGGTGAGGTAGCCGCGTCCCGCGTGGTTGACGATGAAGCCGGGCGTGTCGCTGGCCTGCACCGGCGTGTGGCCGATGCGCCGCACGAAGGCGGTCAGCGCCTGCGTGGCCTCGGCGCCAGTGAGCGCGCCGGCGATCACTTCCACCACCTTCATCAGCGGCACGGGGTTGAAGAAGTGGCAGCCTGCGATGCGGCCCGGCAGGCGCGCGCCTGCCGCTATGGCTGTCACGGACAGGGAAGAGGTATTGGTGGCCAGCACGCAGCCGGGGCGGACAATGGCTTCCAGCGCGTCGAACAGCGCGCGCTTGGCTTCCAGCTGCTCGACGATGGCTTCGATAACGATGTCGCAATCGGCCAGCGCTTCCAGCGCTGCCGCCGCGTGCAGCATGGCGCCGGCGGCGTCGGCGGCTTGCGCCGTGAGCTTGCCTTTGCCGACCAGCGTGGCGAGCTGCCCGCGCACGGTGGCCACGGCTTTGGCTGCGGCGCCGTCCTGCACGTCGTACAGCAGCACGGCGATGCCGGCTTGCGCCGCCACCTGGGCGATGCCGCGCCCCATGGCGCCGGCGCCGGCCACGCCGAGCGTGAGCCGGCCTTGCGCGACGGGCTGCATGGTCATGCGCTTTCCGGGACGATGGCGGTGACTTCGATTTCCACCTTGGCCTGGTCTTCGATCAGGCCGGCCACCTGCACCGCCGTCATGGCGGGGAAATGGCGGCCGAACACGGCGCGGTAGGCCACGCCGATTTCCTTGTAGGCGGCGACGTATTCTTTTTTGTCGGTGACGTACCAAGTCATGCGCACCACGTGCTCAGGTCCGGCGTTGGCTTCGGCCAGCACGGCCACGATGTTGCGCAGGGCCTGTTCAACCTGGCCGGCGAAGTCGCTGGTGTGGAAGCGGCCTTCTGCGTCCCAGCCTATCATGCCGCTGACGCAGACGGTGCGTCCGCTGGCGGCCACGCCGTTGGCGTAGCCCTTGGGCTGTACCCAGCCCGGTGGTTGCAGGAATTGCATGGTGTACCTCTCAGTTGTACTCAGTTGTAGGGTATCGGATCAGGCGCGCAGCATTTCGCGCGCGATGATCAGTTGCTGGACTTCGGAGGCGCCTTCGTAGATGCGCAGCGAGCGGATTTCGCGGTACAGCCGTTCCACCGGATGCTCGCTGACCACGCCCAGGCCGCCGAACATCTGCACCGCCGCGTCGATCACCTGCTGCGCGGTTTCGGTGGCGGTGAGCTTGGCCATGGCGGCTTCCTTGGTCACGTTGCGGCCCTGGTCGCGCTGCCAGGCGGCGCGGTAGGTGAGCAGGGCGGCGGCGTCGATGCCGGTGGCCATCTGCGCCAGCTTGGCCTGGGTCATCTGGAAATCGGCCAGCGTCTGGCCGAACATCTTGCGCTGCCTGGCGTGCGCCAGCGCTTCGTCCAGCGCGCGGCGCGCGAAGCCCAGCGCGGCGGCGGCGACGGAGGTGCGGAAAACGTCCAGCGTGGCCATGGCAACCTTGAAGCCCTGGCCGGCTTCGCCCAGGCGCTGCGCGGCGGGGATGCGGCAGCCGGTGAACTTCAGCCGCGCCAGCGGATGCGGCGCGATGACGTTGATGCGTTCGGCGATCTCGAAGCCCGGCGTGCCGGCGTCCACGATGAAGGCGGAGATGCCGCGTGCGCCCGGCTGTTCGCCGGTGCGGGCGAACACCACGTAGAAATCGGCGATGCCGCCGTTGGAGATCCAGGTCTTCTCGCCGTTCAGGATGTAGCTGTCGCCGTCCTGCACTGCGGCGCACTGCATGGCCGCCACGTCGGAACCGGCCTGCGGCTCGGACAGCGCGAAGGCGGCAATCGCTTCGCCGCGCGCCACGCGGGGCAGATAGGCTTCGCGGTTGGCGTCGCTGCCGAACAGGCTGATGGCGCCGGAACCCAGGCCCTGCATGGCGAAGGCGAAATCGGCCAGGCCGTTGTGGCGCGCCAGCGTTTCGCGGATCAGGCACAGGGCGCGGGTGTCGATCACGTCGGCCGCGCCGCCGTGGCGGCTGCCGGCGATGGCGTGCGACAGCCAGCCGGCCTGGCCCAGCTGCGTCACCAGCGCGCGGCAGGCGGCGTCCACGTCATGCTCGTGGTGCTGGGCGACGTGCTGCGTGGCCCAGCCGTCCAGCTCCTGCTCCAGCTGGCGGTGGCGCGGCTCCAGGAAGGGCCAGCTCAGGTAATCTTTGTCGGACATGGCGGCTCCTTAATTGCCTTCGAATTCGGGTTTTTGCTTGGCCACGAAAGCGTGGTAGGCGCGGTGGAAGTCGTTGGTGGCCATGCAAATGGCCTGGGCCTGGGCTTCGGCTTCGATGGCTTCGTCCACGCCCATGTTCCACTCCTGCTGCAGCATTTTCTTGGTCATGCCGTGCGCGAAGGTGGGGCCGCCGGCCAGGCCTTGGGCCAGCGCCTGCGCCGCTTGCAGCAGGGCGTCCGGCGCGTGCAGGCTGTTGAAGAAGCCCCAGCGCTCGGCTTCGGCGCCGCCCATGGAGCGGCCGGTGTACAGCAGCTCGGCGGCGCGGCCCTGGCCGATGAGGCGCGGCAGCAGCGCGCAGGCGCCCATGTCGCAGCCGGCCAGGCCCACGCGGGTGAACAGGAAGGCGGTCTTGCTGCGCTCCGTGCCGAGGCGCATGTCGGACGCCATGGCCAGGATGGCGCCGGCGCCGGCGCACACGCCGTCGATGGCGGCGATCACCGGCTGCGGGCAGGCGCGCACGGCTTTCACCAGGTCGCCCGTCATGCGGGTGAAGGCCAGCAGGCCGGGCATGTCCAGCTTGGTGAGCGGGCCGATGATGTCGTGCACGTCGCCGCCGGAGCAGAAGTTCTCGCCGGCGCCGGTGATGACGACGGCTTTCACGTCCTCGGCGTAGGCCAGCGCGCGGAACAGGTCGCGCAGCTCGGCGTAAGAGTCGAAGGTGAGCGGGTTCTTGCGCTCGGGGCGGTTCAGCGTCAGCGTGGCGACGCCGGCCTGCACTTCGAACTTGAAGTGCGCGGCCTGGTAGCCGGCGAGCGCCTGGCTGTTGCCGGGCAGTTGGTGTGGGGCTCCTGGGAGGTAGCGCATGGCGGTGTTCCTTATTCGTCCTGGTGGGGGCCGTCGCTGAGATGGCCTTTCATGCGCGACAGCAGCGCGATCATGTCGTTCTTTTCTTTTACCGAGAGGCCGTCCAGCAGCTCGGCGATCCAGCCTTCGTGCACCTGCGCCATGCGCTCGAACGAGCGGCGGCCGGCGGCGGTGAGCTTGACGCTGTAGGCGCGTCGGTCTTTCGGGTCGGGCACGCGCAGCACCAGCTTTTCGTGTTCCAGCTGGTCTGTGATGCCGGTGATGTTGCCGCCGGTGACCATCATGCGCTTGGACAGTTCTCCCATGCGCAGGCCTTCGGGATGGCGCTGCAGCTGGGCCATCAGGTCGAAGCGGGGCAGGGTGATGCCGAATTCGTTGCGCAGGCGGGTGCGGATTTCGCTCTCTATCATGGTGGTGCAGGAGAGCATGCGCAGCCACAGCTTGAGCGATTGGTGGTGGTCTTGCGTCAGGCGCGATTCCAGGTCGAAGACCTGGGCGGACGGCGCGGGCTGGACGTCCGCGGCAGGCGCGGCTGGTGTTTTGGATGTCATTCGGTGCTTCCTTACATGATTTCGCCGCCGGCCACGGCCAGCGACTGCCCGGTCATGGCGCTGGCGCCGGGCTGGCACAGCCAGGCCACGGCGTCGGCCACCTGTTCCGGCTGTACCAGTTGTTTCTGCGGATTGCCGGCCGCCAGTTCGGCGCGCGCCTGTGCTTCGCTGCGGCCGGTCTTGGCGACGATATTGGCGACGGCGTCCTTGACGATGTCGGTTTCGGTGTAGCCGGGGCAGACTGCGTTGACGGTGATGCCCTTGGTGGCCAGTTCCAGCGCCAGCGCGCGCGTGAGGCCGATGACGCCGTGCTTGGCGGCGCAGTAGGCGGACACGTAGGCGTAGCCGGTGAGCCCGGCGGTGCTGGCGACGTTGACGATGCGGCCCCAGCCCGCCGCCAGCATGCCGGGCAGCGCGGCCTGGATGCAGTGGTAGCTGCCGTCCAGGTTCACCGCCATCATCTGGCGCCAGACGTCGCTGCCGGTCTTGCTGAATGGCGCCGACGCGGCCTGGCCGGCGTTGTTGACCAGGATGTCGATGCGGCCGTGGCGGCGCGCCGCTTCGGCCATGGCCTGGTCCACGGATTCGCGGCTGGTGACGTCGACGGTGACGTAGTCCACTGCGGCCGCAGTGCCGCCGGCCAGCGCGGACGCCAGCTCGTGCGCGGTCTGTTCCAGCACGGCGGCGGTACGGCCGGCCAGGGTGACGCGGGCGCCTTGCAGCAGCAGGGCGAGGGCGATGGCGCTGCCGATGCCGCGCCCGCCGCCGGTAACGAAGGCGTGCTTGCCGTGCAGCGGGCCTGCGCCGGCGCTGGTGGGGGATTTCATGCTTATCCTTCCAGCAGCTTGGCTGCGATCTGCTGCGGCGTCATGCCGCTGTTGGCCGCCGCGATCTGGCGCTCGCGCTCCAGGTTGCGCTCCAGCTGCACTTTGCCGGCCGTGTACTGCTGCGGCCATTCCACGTCCAGGTAGCCGATCTTGGCCGCTTCGTTCAGCGTCCAGGCCGGATTGGCCAGGTGCGGACGGGCCACCGCGCACAGGTCGGCGCGGCCGGCTGCGATGATGCTGTTGGCGTGGTCCGCTTCGAAGATGGCGCCCACCGCAATGGTGGGAATGCCGGCCTCGTTGCGCACCCGGTCCGCGAACGGCGTCTGGAACATGCGGCCGTAGACCGGCTTTTCCTGCTTGCTGACCTGGCCCGACGAGCAGTCGATCATGTCCGCGCCCGCATCCTTGAACAGGAGCGCGATGGCCACAGCGTCGTCCGGCGTGATGCCGCCTTCCACCCAGTCATGCGCCGAAATGCGCACGCTGATCGGCTTGTCCTGCGGCCAGGCGGCGCGCACCGCCTTGAACACTTCCAGCGGATAGCGGCAGCGGTTCTCCAGCGAGCCGCCGTATTCGTCCTGGCGGTGGTTGGTGAGCGGCGAGATGAAGGACGACAGCAGGTAGCCGTGCGCGCAGTGCAGTTCCAGCCAGTCGAAGCCCGCTTCGGCCGCCGCCACCGTGGCGGACACGAAATCGGCCTTGATGCGCGCCATGTCTTCGGCCGTCGCCGCGCGCGACGTCTGCGACACGCCGGGCAGGTACTGCTGCTCGGAGGCCGACACCAGCGGCCAGTTGCCCGATTCGAGCGGCTGGTCGATGCCGTCCCAGGCGCGGCGGGTGGAGCCCTTGGCGCCGGCGTGGCCGATCTGCATGGCGATCTTGGCGCTGGTGTTGTTGTGAACGAAGTCGACAATGCGCTTCCACGCCGCCGTGTGTTCCGGCGCGTACAGGCCGGGGCAGGCCGGGGTGATGCGCGCGTCGGCGGACACGCAGGTCATTTCGGCGAACACCAGCCCGGCGCCGCCCATGGCGCGCGCGCCCAGGTGCACCAGGTGGTAGTCGCCCGCCACGCCGTCCACCGCCGAATACTGGGCCATGGGCGACACCACGATGCGGTTCTTCAGTACCGTGCCGCGCAGCTTGAAGGGCGTGAGCATGGGCGGAATGCTGTGGCGGCCGGCGGGCGGCGGCGCCAGTCCCGCTTGCGCGTGGGCCTGCTCGGCGATCCAGCGTTCGTAGCGTTCCACGTAGCCGGCGTCGCGCACGCGCAGGTTCTCGTGCGACAGGCGCTGGCTGCGCGTCAGCATGGAGTAGGCGAACTGCTCGGCCTCCATGGCGGTGTAGCGTTCCACGTTTTCGAACCATTCCATGGAGTTGCGGGCCGCGCTCTGGATCTTCAGCACTTCCACCGCGCGCACTTTCTGGTAGGCGTCCAGCACTTGTTCCATGCCGCTATCACCAGGTTGGCCGTGCTTCTCGAAGCAGCGCGCCAGTTCGATCGCATCCTCCAGCGCCAGCTTGGTGCCGGAGCCGATGGAGGAGTGCGCGCTGTGGGCGGCGTCGCCCATCAAGACCACGGGCACGCGTTTTCCGCCCACGGTATTCCAGTGCACCCAGTTGTTGCAGATGATGCGCGGGAAGGTGATCCATGCCGCAGAACCGCGCAAATGGGTGGCGTTGCTGATCAGGGCATTGCCGTCCAGGTGCTTGGCGAACAGGCGCTCACAGAAGGCGATCGATTCCTGCTGGCTCATCTGGTCCAGCCCCGCCTTGCGCCACACTTCCTCGGGCGTTTCGACGATGAAGGTGGAGGTGTCGCCGTCGTACTGGTAGGCGTGGGCCTGGAACCAGCCATGCTCGGTTTCCTCGAACGCGAAGGTGAAGGCCGAGAACAGCTTCTTGGTGCCGAGCCAGACGAAGCGGCACTGGCGCTGTTCGATGTCCGGCTGGTAGCTGGCGGCGTAGCGGGTGCGGATGCGGCTGTTCAAGCCGTCGCTGGCGATCACCAGGTCGGCGTTGTAGGCGGCCGCGATTTCCTGGTCGTCGGCCACGTCGGTCTCGAACACCAGCTTCACGCCCAGCTCCTCGCAGCGGCGCTGCAGGATGTTGAGCAGGCGCTTGCGGCCGATGCCGCAGAAGCCGTGGCCGCCCGAGGTGACGGTGGCGCCCTTGAAGTGGGTGTCGATGTCGTCCCAGTGGTTGAAGGACTGCAGGATGGTGCGCGCGGTCTGCTCGTCGGCGTTGACCAGGTTGCCCAGGGTCTGGTCCGAGAACACCACGCCCCAGCCGAAGGTGTCATACGGGCGGTTGCGCTCGACGACGGTGATCTGGTGGGCAGGGTTCTGCTTCTTCATCAGCAGGCCGAAATACAGCCCGGCCGGTCCGCCGCCTATGCATGTGATGTTCATCGTGACTCCTTGTTTCCTGTACGTTCGTTACAGCTTGCAGGCGCCGACGTAGGCGTCCTGGTGGGCGTCGAATACCACGCCCAGCGTGCGGTTGGTGATGCGGCCCTGGGCGTCCTTGCCGATCATGCGGGCGTAGTACTTCTGTATTGGATAGTGGTTGCGGTTGAACTTGAAGTCGCCGCGCACCGATTTGAAATTGGCCGCCTGCAGCGCCTTGCCCACGGCGGCCTTGTCGGCCAGGTTGCCTTTCACGGCGCGCACCGCCGAATCCATCAGCATGGCCGCGTCGTAGCCCTGGGATGCGTACAGGCTGGGCAGGCGGCCGTAGGTTTTTTCAAAGTCGGCCACGAAGCGCTTGTTCTGCGGGTTGTCGATGTCGTGCCCCCACTGGGACGCATTGAACATGCCCAGCATCGGCGCACCCACCGCGCGGATGATGTCCTCGTCGGCCGAGAAGCCGGGGCCGAACAGCTGCAGGTTCTTCGACAGGCCGGCGTCGACGAACTGCTTGATGAAGTTCACGCCCATGCCGCCCGGCAGGAAGATGTAGACCGCGTCCGGCTTCAGGGCGCGCAGCTGCGCCATTTCGGTGCCGTAATCCAGCTGGCCCAGCTTGGTGAGGATCTCGCCGGCCACCTGGCCCCGGTAGTAGCGCTTGAAACCGGTCAGCGCGTCCTTGCCGGCCGGGTAGTTCGGCGCGATCAGGGCCACGTTCTTGAAGCCGCGCTGCTGCACCTGCTGGCCCACCGCCTCGTGCAGGTTGTCGTTCTGCCAGGCGACGTTGTAGAAATAGGGGTTGCACTGCTCGCCCGCATACTGCGACGGGCCGGCGTTGGCGCTGACGAAATAGGTCTTGGAGTTGAACACCGTGGGGCCGACCGCCAGCATCAGGTTGGAGAACACGATGCCGGTCATGAAGTCGACCTTGTCCTTCTTGATCATCTTGTCGACCATCTGCTTGGCCACGTCGGGAGATTGCTGGTCGTCGCCGGTGACGACTTCCACCGGCAGGTTGCCCATCTTGTTGCCCAGGTGGGTGAGCGCCAGCGCGAAGCCGTCGCGGATGTCGACGCCCAGGCCGGCGCCCGCGCCGGACAGCGTGGTGACCATGCCGACCTTCACACTGTCGGCGGCGGATGCCGGGGCGGCCGCAGCCAGCAGGGCGGCGGCGGAAGCGGCGGCGAGGGCGGTGTGGCGGAATGCGGTGGCGTTGAGTTTCACTGGCGGCTCCTGGCTGGGTGGTGGTTGGTTATTGTGATTATTATGATTATGTGCGATGACGATGGGCCTGGTTGCAGGCCTACTTGAGCGGCGCGCTGCGCAGCACATGGCGCTGCAGCTTGCCGCTCTGGGTGCGCGGCAGCGCCGCCAGGAATTCTACGGCACGCGGATACTTGTAAGGCGCCACGGTCTGCTTGACGTGCTCCTGCAGCGTGCGCGCCAGTTCGGCGCCGGCGTCGTGGCCCGGCCGCAGCACCACGAATGCCTTGACGATCTGGCCGCGTTCCTCGTCCGGCCAGCCCACCACCGCGCATTCGGCCACGGCCGGATGGCACATCAGCGCCTCTTCCACTTCCGGCGCGGCGATATTGTAGCCAGCCGAGATGATCATGTCATCGGTGCGCGCGTGGTACCAGAAATAGCCGTCCTGGTCCATGCGGTAGGCGTCGCCGGTGAGGTTCCAGCCGTTGCGCACGTACTGCTGCTGGCGCGCGTCGTCCAGGTAGCGGCAGCCGGTGGGGCCCTTGACGGCCAGTTGGCCCACTTCGCCGGGCGGCAGCGCTTCGCCGTCCGGGCCCAGCACGCAAGCCTGGTAGCCGGGGATGGCCTTGCCGGTGGCGCCGGGCCGCACCGCGTCGCCGGCGGCCGAGATGAAGATGTGCAGCATTTCGGTGGCGCCGATGCCGTCGATGATTTCCAGGCCGGTGCTGTCGCGCCACAGCGTGCGGGTGGCGCTCGGCAGCGCTTCGCCGGCCGACACGGCCTTCTGCAGCGAGGACAGATCGTAGCCCTGGACCAGCGGCGCCATCAGGCGGTAGAAGGTGGGGGCGGTGAAGCAGATGGTGGCGCGGAAGTCCTGGATCGCTTTCAGCAGCAGGTCCGGCGCCAGGCGGTCCAGCAGCACGGCGGCCGCGCCCACGCGCAGCGGGAACAGCAGCAGGCCGCCCAGGCCGAAGGTGAAGGCCAGCGGCGGCGTGCCGATGAAGACGTCGCTGGCGTTGGAGCGCAGCGTGGAGCGCGGGAAGCAGTCGCAAATGGCCAGCACGTCGCGGTGGAAGTGCATGGTGCCTTTGGGGACGCCGGTGGTGCCGGAGGTGAAGCCGATGATGCAGACGTCGTCGGCGGCGGTGTCGGCGGCGGTGAAGGCGGACGGCTGGCGGTCCATCACCTGTTCCAAGGTGCCGCCTTCGCCGAAGTAGACGGCGGGGCCGGCCATGCCGGTCTGGGTGCGCGCCAGCTCCATTTCCTCGGCCAGCGCGGCGCAGCACAGCACCGCGTTGACCTTGGCCTTGTCGATGGCGATGGACAGTTCCTTGGCGCGCAGCAGCGGCATGGTGGGCACCAGGATGCAGCCGGCCTTCAGCACCGCCAGCGCGCACGCCGCCATCATGGGGCTGTTGGCGCCGCGCAGCAGCACGCGGTTGCCCGGCTCCAGACCGAGCGGCCCGCGCAGCACATGGGCAATGCGGTCCACTTTTTCCAGCAGTTCGGCGTAGGTCCAGGACAGCTGGTAGCTGTGGATGGCGGGGCTGGCGCCGTGGCCTTTGGCCACCATCTCGTCCAGCAGCGCGGCGGCGCAGTTCAGGCGCTCAGGGTAGTGCAGTTCCGGCAGCAAGGGGGTCATGTCCGGCCATTGATCGCGCGGCGGCAGATTGTCCCGTGCGAAGGTGTCGGTGTAGCCTGTAGCGATCATTTCTGCTCCGTGTTGACGATGTCTGCGGGGGAGTCCGAACTGCTGGTGCGCTGCTATTGAAATATACTTTAAGCTTAAAATATATAGGCGTCAAGAAAAATATCCGGGCCCGAAAAAAAGCGCTGCCGGCAAGCGAAAAAGCTTGATGCTGAGCCAAATTCGGGTAGCATGCTTGAAGCTTAAAGTATTTTTCAAGGCACTTCTTCGGAGAGGGATGGGCATGGATATCGCGCTACTGATCGAGCACGGCCTGAACGGCCTGCAATTCGGTCTGATGCTGTTTTTGCTGGCGGCCGGATTGACACTGGTGCTGGGCATTATGGACCTGGTGAACCTGGCGCACGGCTCGCTGTATATGGCGGGCGCCTATTTCGCCGCCAGCTTTACCGGGCTGACCGGCTCCTACTGGCTGGGACTGCTGCTGGCGGTGGGCGCCACCGCGCTGCTGGGCGTGGTGCTGGAGCTGGCGGTGGTGCGGCGGCTGTACGGACGCGACCACTTGTCGCAAGTGCTGGCCACGTTTGCGCTGATCCTGATCTTCAACCAGGCCGCGCGCATGCTGTGGGGCGCCGCGCCGATCTCGCTCAATGTGCCGCCCGCGCTGGCTACGCCGGTGCAGTTCACGGCGCACTTCAGCTACTCGTCGTACCGCCTGTTCATCATTGGCGCCGGCCTGGCCGTGGCGCTGCTGCTGTACTTCGTGGTGGTGAAGACCCGCATCGGCATGATCGTGCGGGCCGGGGCGTCGAACCGCGAAATGGCGGTGGTGATGGGGGCCAGCATCGGCCGCGTGTTCACGCTGCTGTTCGCCTTCGGCGCCGCGCTGTGCGGGCTGGCCGGCGCTTTGCTCGGCCCCATACTCACGGTGCAGTCGGGCATGGGGGAGGGCATCCTGATCCTGGCCTTCGTGGTCATCGTCATCGGCGGCATCGGCTCGATCCGGGGCGCGCTGGCCGGCGCGCTGCTGGTGGGCATGGTGGACACGCTGAGCCGCACCCTGCTGCCCATGCTGACGGCGGCGATGGCGCCGGAAGGCCTGCTGGCGGACCTGGGCGCGGCGCTGTCATCGATGCTGATCTACATCCTGATGGCCGCCGTGCTGTTTTTCAAACCCGAGGGCTTGTTCCCCGCACGCGGCTAGGAGCCCATCATGCATACCACCCTGCATAGCAATCTGCACAGCAATCTGCACCATCGCATTCCGCTGCCGCGCACCCTGGTGCTGCTGGCGCTGTTCCTGGTTTTCCCGCTTGGGGCGCAGGCGCTGGGCCAGGAGTTCTACATCAGCATGGCGTGCCGCCTGATGATCTTCGCGCTGGCCGCCAGCAGCCTTAATCTCATCCTCGGCTTCGGCGGCATGGTCAGCCTGGGTCACGCGGCCTATTTCGGCGCCGGCGCCTATGCGGTCGGCATCCTGATGCAGCACGGCGTGGCCTCGGCATGGATAAGCTGGCCGGCGGCCATGCTGGTGGGCGGGCTGATGGCGCTGGCCATCGGCGCGCTATGCCTGCGCACGCGCGGCATCTACTTCATCATGATCACATTGGCCTTCGCGCAGATGGTGTACTACCTGTTCATTTCGCTGCGCAGCTACGGCGGCGAGGACGGACTGAACCTGATGTCGCGCTCTTCGCTGGGCCTGCCGGGCGTGGACCTGTCGAGCGACACTTCCTTCTACTACGTGGTGCTGGCACTGCTGGCGGGCTGTTTGCTGCTGATGCACCGCCTGGTCAATTCGCGCTTCGGCCGCGTGCTGCAGGCCGTGCGCGACAATGAAACGCGCATGGCGGCCATCGGCTACCCGGTGTTCCGCTACAAGCTGACCTGCTTCGCCATCGCCGGCGCGCTGGCCGGCCTGGCGGGCGCGCTGATCGCCAACCAGAACATGCTGGTGAGCCCCAGCCTGGTGCACTGGACCCAGTCCGGCAGCCTGATGGTGATGGTGATCCTGGGCGGCGCCGGCTATTTCTGGGGAGGCGTGCTGGGCGCCTTCACCCTGCTGGTGCTGGAAGAGGTGCTGGCCGGGTACACCGAGCACTGGCAGCTGCCGCTGGGCGTGATTTTGCTGATCGTGGTGCTGCTGCTGCCGAAGGGCCTGGCCAGCCTGGCGGACCGTTTCAAAGGAGAGCGGAAATGAGCGAGGCAATGCGCACTCCACTGTTGGAACTGCAAGGCCTGGTCAAGCGCTACGGCGGCCTGACCGCCACCGACCACCTGAACCTGAGCGTGCACGCGGGCGAAATCCACGCCATCATCGGCCCCAACGGCGCGGGCAAGACCACGCTGATTCACCAGATCTCCGGCGCGCTGGCGTCCGACAGCGGGCGGATCGCCTTTGCCGGGGAGGACGTCACGCGCGTGCCCATGCACTTGCGGGTGCAGGCCGGACTGGCGCGCTCTTATCAGATCACTAACATCTTCCCGCGCTTCTCGGTGCTGGACAACCTGGCGCTGGCGGTGCAGGCGCGCAGCGGTTCCAGCATGCGCTTCTGGCGCCCGGCGCTCAGCGAGCGCGCGTTGTTCGACGAGGCCCGCGAACTGGCGCAGCGGGTTGGCCTGGGGCCGCACGTGGACAAACTGGCCGGCAGCCTGGCGCACGGCGCGCAGCGGCAGCTCGAACTGGGCCTGGCGCTGGCCACGCGCCCGCGCCTTCTGCTGCTGGACGAGCCGATGGCGGGCATGGGGCACGAAGAATCGGTGGAAATGATACCGCTGATCGAAAGCCTGCGTCCGGAGATCGCGGTGCTCATCATCGAGCACGACATGGATGCCGTGTTCCGCATGGCGGACCGGATTTCGGTGCTGGTGGCCGGGCGCATCATCGCCACCGGCACGCCGGACCAGATTCGCGGCAATATCGAGGTGAAGAAGGCGTACTTGGGCGACGAACTGGGTGATGAAGTGGGCGACGGGGTGACGGCATGAGCGCGATACTGAAAGTGCAGGACATTACGGCGGCCTATGGCAGCAGCCAGGTGCTGTTCGGCGTGACGTTCGAGATCAAGCGCGGCGACATCGCCACGCTGCTGGGCCGTAACGGCATGGGCAAGAGCACCACCATACGCTCCATCCTGGGGCTGAACCGGATCGGCAGCGGCAGCATCACCTTCAACGGCCAGCGCATCGACGGCATGGCGACCGACCGCATTGCGCGGTCCGGGCTGGCCATCGTGCCGGAAGGGCGGCAGATTTTCCCCAACCTGACGGTGGAGGAGAACCTGGTGGCGTTCGCCGCCAACCGTTCGCAGTCGGCCGAGCCATGGACGCTGGCGCGCATCTACGAGCTGTTCCCGCGCCTGAAGGAACGGGTGCGCAATATGGGCAAGCAGCTGTCCGGCGGCGAACAGCAGATGCTGGCCATCGGCCGGGCGCTGATGACCAACCCGCACCTGCTGATACTGGACGAGGCCACCGAAGGCCTGGCGCCGCTGATACGCGAGGAGATCTGGGCATGCCTGGAGCGGCTGCGCAGCGTGGGCCAGACCACGCTGGTGATCGACAAGTACGTGGAGCGGCTGACGCGCTTCGCCGACCAGCATACGATCATCGAGCGCGGCAAAGTGGTGTGGTCTGGAGATTCCCCCACGCTGCGCGCGGCGCCGGACGTCTGGCACCGCTACGTGGGAGTGTGATGGCGGGCGCGCCGCTACAGCAAGCGGCGCAAGTCTTCCGGAATCGGAATGGCCTTGTTGGTATCGAGCGAGGTCGTCACCAGCACCTGGTTGGACACCACGCGCAACTGTCCGCCCGCGCTGGCGCTCAGCCGCAGCGCGATCGAGCTGTTGCCCACGCGCGCCACGCCCAGCGACAGCGTCAGGCGTTCGCCCATCTTGCTGGGCGCCTTGAACTCGCAATCAAGCTTCACGATCGGCAGCCCGCAGCGGCGCTCGCCGATGAAGTGGGCATAGCCTATGCCCAGCCCCTCGTTGAACCAGTCCTCCACCAGGCCATTGAACAGCACCAGGTATTGCGGGAAGTAGACGATGCCGGCCGGGTCGCAATGCGCAAACCGGACCAGCACTTCGCGTTCGAAACTGCAGTCCGGTTTCGCATCCATGGTGTTCCTTGTTAGAAGTTGTGGCGCATGCCGAGGTTGATGGCGCGGTCGCCCGAGCCCACTTCGCTGGCGTTGCCCACGGTGTAGAAGCCGGTGGCGCCCTTGGCCGCGTCGTTGTCGATGCTGGCGTAGGCCAGGTAGACGTCGGTGCGGCGCGACAGGTAATAGCTGTAGCCTACGCCCCACTGGTCGGCGCCGCGCCTGGTGCCGGCGCGGTCCTTCTTGTCGATGACCGAGGCGCGCAGCGTGTGCGGGCCGTACGGCACGGTCACGCCCAGCAGCAGGTCGCGCGAGTCGGCCTGGCCGTTCGGGTTGATGGTGTTGTTGATGTTGACCGTGCCGCGGTTGACCGAGTACGCCAGCGCAGCCTTGGCCACGCCGAAGTCGTAGGTGGCGCCCAGCATGGTGGTGCGGCCCTTGGTCATGGCGGCGGCGCCGGCCGGGATGCTGTTGATGTTGGCGTAGGCGGCCTTGATGCTGAGCTTGCCGCTGGTGTAGCCCAGGTTGGCGCCCACGTTGCGGCCGGCGTCGCTGTTGCCGGCCACTTCGCCCAGGCCGTAGGCCAGCTCGCCGGAGAAGCCCATGGTGTCCGGCATGGTGTACTTCACCGTGTTGTTCATGCGGATGCCGGCGTTCGACATCAGGTTGGCGGCGGAGCCGGCGGTGCTGAGCGACTGGAACGGATCGATATTGGTCATGGCCATGAACAGCGGCGTGTACTGGCGGCCCAGCGTCAGCGTGCCGGACTTGGTTTGCAGGCCGACCAGCGCCTGGCGGCCGAACAGCACGCCGCCCTGGCCGCTCACGCCGGTGTCCAGGCCGAAGCCCATCTCCAGCGCGAAGATGCCTTTCATGCCGTCGCCCAGGTCCTCGCTGCCGCGGAAGCCGAGGCGCGAGCCGCCTTCCACGCCGCCCGTCAGCTTGGTGATGTTGCCGGCCACGCCGCCCGATTCGCGCACGATGCCCGCATCGACCGCGCCATACACGGTGACGCTGCTTTGCGCGGCGGCCAGGCCGGAGAGGGAACAGGTGGAACACATGGCGACTGCGAGCAAGGTCTTTTTCATCTTGTTTTTCCTGGTTGGGTTGGGGAGCCTGCGGAATATACTTTAAGCTTAAACATATTAGGTGTAAATCAGTTTGTGCAAGGCGTTGCGGGCTGCGTTGTTTTCTGGACAGCGCCTGTTGTGGTAAGGTGCGCGGGCATACACAGCATGGAATTCTTATGGCGGATATCGACCCCGGCGACTTGCTCCTGTTCGCCCGGATAGTGGAGTGCGGCAGTTTCAGCGCGGCGGCGGATCGGGTGGGGCAGCCCAAGTCCACCGTGTCGCGCCGGCTGTCGCTGCTGGAGGCGCAACTGGGCGAACGCCTGCTGCAAAGGACCACCCGGCGCCTGGTGCTCACCGAGTTCGGCGCCAGCCTGCTGGAGCACGCGCGCAAGGTGACGGAGGAAGTGGAAGCGGCCGGGGCGCTGGCGCAGCACCGCCAGCAGGCGCCCAGCGGCTTGCTGCGCGTGTCCATGCCGGGCGACTTCGCCAACCACGCCATGGGCGCGCTGATGGCGCGCTTCATGGAAAAGTATCCGGCCATATCGCTGGAGATCGACGTGTCGCCGCGCCGGGTGGACCTGGTGGCCGAAGGCTTCGACCTGGCCATCCGCATGGGCAACCTGCCGGACGACTCCACCCTGGCGGCGCGCGCGGTGACCATCAGCAAGCTGGCGCTGTACGCCTCGCCCGGCTACACCACCTTGCGCGGCCTGCCCGAGCACCCGGACGACCTGTACAAGCATGACCTGCTCAGCCTGCCGCCCAAGCTGAACGGCATGATCCGCTGGCATCTGCTGCGCGGCAAAACCGAGTGGGAACGCGAACTGCCGGCGCGCATGATCGCCAACTCGCCGGAGCTGCTGGTGCGCATGGCCTGCACCGGCATCGGCATCGCCGCCAGCACCGAGCTGTTCGCGCGGAGTTTCCTGGAAAGCGGGCAGCTGGTGCGCGTGTTGCCCGAATGGAGCTTCCCGACGGTGACCGGCTGGGCCGTTTTCCCGGGCCGCCGGCTGATGCCGGCCAAGACCCGGGTGTTCCTGGACATGCTGGAATCGCTGGGCAGCCCGGTCGGCGCCACCCGCGCGCCCTGACGCCTACTTGGCCTGGAGCACGCCCCACATGAAGTCGTACTTGAGCGAGTTTTTGAGGACGGCTGGGATCGGCTTGCCGGTGGGGTTGAAGGGCAGCATGGCCAACGCGGCCAGCGAAGTGGAGCCGGCGGCGTCGAGCGAGGCATAGGCGTGGCAGGTGATGCAGGACGAAGCCACCACGGTGCCGTTGCCGACCACCCGCTCGATCACCGAGTTGCCCAGCGCGTAGGGCGTGCCGTCCTTGGCCACGTAGTCCACCTGGGACGATTTCAGGCAGTAGTTCTGCCACACCGGCGACAGTTTGGCGTCCGCCATCAGGGCCTTCAGCGCGGGCGGTTTGTCGCAGCCGCCGTATTGCGTGTTGATGGCATTCCGGTTGGGCGCGACGACGTGTTTGGTGGCGCCGAAGCTGTCATGGCAGCCCAGGTCGTCGCAGCGGCCGGGGTTCTTCTGGTGCTCGAAAGTGCCCCAGACCCAGTTTGGGTTCTGGCGGCTGCTCACGTGCAGCGCCACCACCGCGTATTCCATCTTGTCGGATACGCCCGTGTAGTACAGCTGGCGGATGCGCTCCACGCTGCCGAGTTCCGGCATCCACTGCAGCAGGGTCTGCACCGGCACCCAGTCGCCCTTGATGGAGATGGCGCTGGTGGGCATCTGCACGTCGAGCGACTTGGCGTAGGCTGCCGCCAGGCCGGCCTTGGTGTTGAGGCCGTTGGTGACGATGTAGTCGAACTGCGGGCGGTTGCGCCGCACCTCTTCGGCGATGCAGGGCGTGGGCGTGCCTTCGGTCGGGAAGCCGCCGGCCGCCGCGTTGCCGGGCGCGGTGCAGGGGATATCGATCGGGCCGATCGGGCTGGCTGCGCCGGCGCCGTGGGCGCGCGAGGCGCGCAGTACGCTGCGCTGGAACTTTTTCGGCGCGCCGGGCGTGGGCCAGACGGGTTTGGCCGAGAACGTTTCGGCGTCCGAGGCCCAGGTTTCGAACACCACCGTGCCCGGCGCACCCGGCGCGGGCGCCGCGAATTGCGTGAGCAGGCGCCAGATGTATTCGTCGGAGTTTTGTTTGGTTGTTTCTGGAAAACAGGCGTACCGCAGATACTCTTCAAGGCAATTCTCCCGGATAGGTTGATCGAATGAGTCAAACAGCACTCAGATAATTTGCCATCCGAAAACAATTACTTTGAGAATAGTTAAGCTTGTTGTATTTACGCTTGTTGCGAACGGCGCTGCCTAGGGAAAGTGGAATAACTTCAAACGAAGTAGTTTTGAGTTTGGGCTAGCAGTAACGGAGTTGAGCTTACTCAAAGAGCTCCGCATGTGTTCCGGCGCGCGCAAATGTAATGACATTCCCGGATATTTGGTAGATAAGCAGGAAGTCTCCACCTATATGGCATTCCCGGTATGCGTTCCACGGGCCGCTCAGCGCGTGATCGCGCCATTCCGGCCCCATGGCTGCCTCACCTGCAATTAATAGCAGCATGGCTTCTTTGAGTTTGTTGGGGTCGTAGCGACCAGCGCGAATCAAGCGCTCCCAATCTTTAGGGAACTCTTTCGAGTAGCCCACCGCGCGCGGCATCGCGGTCCGCTTACTCTTTGCCGTTTTTTTCAAGATCTGCGAACAGTTCTTCGGCAGTCATGAAACGGGCTTGATGATGCGCGATTATTTCGTCGCATTCTTTCATGGCAGCGCGCGTTGTCTCGTTCGGAACTTTAAGGTCCCATGGAATGCGGCGATCATTGGCTACCTGATGTAAAAACATTCGGACAGCGTCCGACATGGACAGTCCGATCTGTGCCAAAGCTTCGTTGGCACGGCGCTCCAAATCGGCGTCGATCTGGATATTGATGGATGAGGCGGGAGTGGGCACGCTGATCTCCGGTTGTGTCCTTCAGTTTAGTATAAAAGAACCTATCCGGAGATGACACAGCGCAAGCCGCCGTAGCCTACTTGCCCAGCTCCTGCTGCGCTTTGAGCACCAGCGCGTCCATCACCTGGAACGCTGCCGCTTCCACCGACGGGCGCGGCAGGTTGGGGTTGCTTTCGGCGACGATGGAGGGCGAGGTCAGGTAGCGGCCGTTGATGACCACGGTGGGCGTGCCGTCCACGCGGTAGCTGCCGACCAGCTTTTCCAGGTTGCGCAGGCGCGTCAGCACGCCGAAGGAATTGTAGGCGGACTGGAACTGCGCCTTGTCGAGCCCGTTCTTCACGGCCCACTCCAGGTTGTCCTCGTCGGACTTCAGGCGCTTGCGCTCCACGTGCCAGGTATTCAGCACCTTGCCGTGCATGCTGTCGTCCAGCTTCATCGCTTCCAGGGTCAGGAACAGGTGTGCTTCCGGATCGGCGGCGCCGGTGTGCGGCACGTGGATGCGGCGGAACTGGATGGCGTCGCCTTGCTTCTTGACCCACGCCGCCAGGCCCGGTTCCAGCATGTTGCAAGCCGGGCAGTGGTACATGAAGAATTCGATCACTTCCACCTTCTTGCCTTGCGCCTGCGGCGTCACCGGCGAGGCCAGCGTGCGGTATTCGGCGCCGTCGCGCGGCACGGCGGGGGAGGCGGCGGCGGGCTGGGCGGCAACGGCGGCGGCCATGGCCAGGCTCAAGGCAAGTATGGTACGTTTCAGCAGCATCGCAGTTTTATCCAGCAGTCTTATTTAAGGTTGGCCATGGTTTCGCCCAGGCGCACCGGGCCGGCCGGCTGCCAGCTGCTGTTGAAATGCAGCGTGTCCTTGGGGAACAGCATGACCACGGTGGAACCCAGCAGGAAGCGGCCCAGTTCATCGCCTTTCTTCAGCACGATGTCCTTGTCCGCATAAGTCCACTCCTGGATGCTGCTGTGGCGCGGCGGGTTGACCACGCCGTGCCACACAGTGGCCATGCTGCCGACGATGGTGGCGCCCACCAGGGTCATGACGAAGGGGCCGCTGGCGGTGTCGAACACGCACACCACGCGCTCGTTGCGGGCGAACAGGCCGGGAATGCCGCGCGCGGTGGTCGGGTTGACCGAGAACAGCTCGCCCGGCACGTAGATCATGCGCGTCAGCTTGCCGTCGCACGGCATGTGGATGCGGTGGTAGTCGCGCGGGCTCAGGTACAGGTTGGCGAAGCTGCCGTGCTGGAACTGCGCTGCCAGTGCCTGGTCGCCGCCCACCAGCGCGGTGGTGCTGAATTTGTGGCCCTTGGCCTGGAAGATCTGGTCGTCTTCGATGGCGCCGAACTGGCTGATGCGGCCGTCCACCGGGCAGATGAAGTCGGCGTCGGCCAGCGGACGCGCGTCCGGGCGCAGCGCGCGGGTGAAGAATTCATTGAAGGAGGCGTAGCTGGCGATGTCCGGATTGGCCGCTTCGGCCATGTTGACGTCGTAGCGGCCCACAAACCAGCGGATCAGGCGGGTAGTCATGGCGCCGCCCTTCGCGCCGGCCACGCGGCCCGCGAAGTTGGTCAGCGCGCCCTTGGGCAGCAGGTATTGCGGCAGTACAGCTAGACGGTCGGACACAGTTATCACACCTATCAATATAGACGAATACGCATTATAACGGCGCGCAAGGCACGGAGGTCAATTTCTGCTTTGTTGGTCTGGGGCCGCACACGATTGAAGCTATTTCCCAACAACAAGCAATTATGAGAAAATGTAGCCTTTTTTGCAAAGTTATACTGCGCCATGCCTCGCTTTCATACTGCAATGAATTTCTCCGCCGCCGCCGCCGCCGTGGCCTCCGCCTTGAATGCGTGGGCTGCGCCGGCGCCTTTGAAGGATGAGAAGACGTCTATACAGAAAGTGGAAGTGCGGGCCTCGGGGACCGACTACGACGCGCGGCGCGACGACACGGCTAGCAAGATTGTAGTGGGATCGGAGGAAATTCTGCGCTACGGCGACAGCAATATCGGCGACGTGCTGAAACGGCTGCCCGGCATCAGCGTGACGGGCGGGCGCGGCGGCAGCACGGACATCCGCCTGCGCGGCCTGGGCAGCGGCTACACGCAAATCCTGCTCAACGGCGAGCGCGCGCCGGCCGGCTTTGCCATCGACCAGCTGGCGCCGGACACCATCGAACGGGTGGAAATCATGCGTGCGGCGAGCGCCGAGTTCAGTACCCAGGCCATCGCCGGCACCATCAACATCGTGCTGAAGAAGGCCATCAAGACGGCGCAGCGCGAGGTGAAGGCCACGGCGGGGCGGGGCAACGACTTCTCGCAAGCCAATGGGGTCGCCAACTTCTCCGACAAGGACGGCAATTTTTCCTATTCCGCCGTGTTGTCGCTCAACCGGTTGAACTTCCACTGGCTCAAGCTGATCGACGACAACGGCACCGACGCCGCCGGGCGCCCCAGCGTGCTGCGCCATTCCGAGTCCAACGAGGTGGGACGCCTGGAGAACCTGAGCCTGGCGCCGCGCCTGAACTGGGTGCTGGCCAACGGCGACACGCTGACCTCGCAGAACTTCATTGCCTCCAACCGCTACCGCTTTGTCGCCACCATGGACACGGCCACCGTGTTCGGCGCGCCGCAAGAGTTCGACGCTACCGCCAACGACGTGCACCAGCGCAACGACTTTTACCGCACCGACCTCAACTGGGTGCACAAGCTGGCCGGCGGCGGCAAGCTGGACACCAAGCTGGGCCTGAACGCCAACCGCAACAGCAACGGCACGCGCCAGACCGGCGCCAGCCACGGCGTGCCGGGACTGGACCGCCAGGTGGACACGCTGTCCAAGGAGCGCGGCTATACCTTCACCGGCAAGTATTCGACGCCGCTGGTGACGGGCCACGCCTTGTCCATGGGCTGGGACGGCGCCGACAGCCGCCGCGACGACACCCGCATGCAGCGCGAAGTGCCGTTGGCGGGCGCGCGCCAGTCCAACCTGGACGAGGACTTCAGCGCCGACGTGCGGCGCCTGGCGCTGTACGCGCAGGACGAGTGGGACTTCACGCCGCGCCTGTCGATTTACGCCGGCCTGCGCTGGGAAGGCTTGGAAACCAGCAGCCACGGCTCCGGTTTCGATCCAGTGAGCAACCGCAGCAGTGTGCTGAGCCCGGTGTTCCAGGCGCTGTGGAAAATTCCCGACACCAAGGACCAGCTGCGCGCCGCGCTGACCCGCACCTATAAGGCGCCGGCCACCACCTTGCTGATACCGCGCCGCTTCATGGCCACCAACAACACCCAGAACACGCCGGATTTCCGCGGCAACCCCGAACTGAAGCCGGAGCTGGCGCTGGGGCTGGACATGGGCTACGAGCACTACTGGGCCGATACGGCGCTGCTGAGCGTCAGCGGCTTCGTGCGCAAAATCAGCGATTACACGCGCCAGGGGCTGCTGCTGGAAAACGGGCGCTGGGTGCAGACCTCGGTCAACGACGGCAGGGCGGTCGCGCGCGGCCTGGAACTGGAAGCGAAGTTTCCGCTCAAGGCCGTGATGCAAACGCCGCACGCGCTCGACCTGCGCGCCAGCGTCAGCCGCAACTGGTCGCGGGTGGACGCCGTGCCAGGCCCGTACAACCGCCTGAACCAGCAGCTGCCGCTGACGGCCACGCTGGGCATGGATTACAAGTCGGCCGACGGGGTGGTGACGGCCGGCGGCAGCTTCGTCTTCAAGCGCGGCGGGGTCATGCGCATCAGCGCCGAGCAGTCCAGCTTCGTCACCGCCAAGCGCGACCTGGACGTCTACCTGCTGTACAAGTTCACGCCCAGGCACGCGCTCAGGCTGTCCATTGTCAGCGCGCTGGCGGAGGACTGGCTGGACGAATCCACCTACACCGACGCCCGGGGCAGCCTGCGCCGCAATTCGCTGGCGCCGGGCGCGGCGCAGTTCCGCGCCGGGCTGGAGTGGAAATTGTAGGACTAGCGGGGCGGCGGGGCGGTTTTCCGCAGCGGAGGCGGGTGGTATGATTGCTGCATGACAAATACCAACCACGCCGAGCCGGACGCCCTCAGCGTCGCCCTGTCCGAAGTACGGGAGCTGCAGCGCACCGTCGTTGTGCTGCGCGCCGAACTGGAGCAGGCCCAGCACGACCGCCAGCGCCAGGTGCAGGACGCGCTGGCCGCCGCGCACAACGAGACGCAGCAGATCCGCGCCACGGTGATGTCGCTGCGCGACGCGCTGGAGCTGGCGCACGGCGAGCGCGACACCGCCGTCAAGGCCGCGCTGACCGGGTCGCTCGCCGAGATTGCCCAGTTGCGCGACACCGTCACGGTGCTGCGCGCCGAGCTGGAGCGCGTGCACGCCGAGCATGACAGCACGCTGCAGCAGGCGGCCAGCGCGCAGCGCGCCGAGGTGCAGCAGCTGCACGACACCATCCGCGCCCTGCGCAGCGCGCTGGAAGGGGCGGCGGCATGAACGACATGTCGAACAACAGCCCGAAGGGTGCGGCCCAGTCCTCGCGCCTGCGCATGGCCGAACTGCTGCTGGAAGTGTCGCGCCGCATGGCGGCCTACGACACGCTGGACGAAATCCTCACCGCCCTGGTGGAGGTGACCACCGAGGAGTTGGACGCCGAGCGCGGCACGCTGTTCCTGAACGACCCCGAAACCAACGAACTGTTCTCGCGCGTGGCGCAGGGCGAAACCCAGCGCGAGATCCGCTTCCTGAACACGTCCGGCATTGCCGGCCACGTGTTCACCACCGGCGAGCCGCTGATGATCGCCGACGCCTATGCCGACGAGCGCTTCAACCGCGCCATCGACGAGCAGACCGGCTTTGTCACGCGCAACATCCTGTGCGTGCCGATCCGCACCTTCAAGGGCGAGATCATCGGCGTGTCGCAAACGCTGAACCGCAAGCGCGGCCAGTTCACCCGCAAGGACCTGGAACTGCTGGCCGCGCTCACCACCCAGGGCACGCTGGCGCTGCAAAGCGCGCGCTTCCTGGAAAACATGAAGAAGGTGCGGCGCCAGGAGATGGAGTTCATCGATGTGGTGTCCGAAGTGACGGCCGACATCAAGCTCGGCTCGCTGCTGCAGCGCGTGATGGGCGAAGCCACGCGCCTGCTCAATGCCGAACGTTCCACCTTGTTCCTGAACGACGAGAAAACCGGCGAGCTGTGGTCGGAAGTGGGCCAGGGGCTGGAGTCGATGCAGATCCGCCTGCCGAACACGGCCGGCATCGCGGGCGCCGTGTTCAGCTCCGGCAAAACCATCAACATCCCCTACGCCTACGCGGACCTGCGCTTCAACCCGGCCTTCGACAAGCGCACCGGCTTTTTCACGCGCTCCATCCTGTGCGTGCCCATTGTCAACAAGCACGGCAAGACCATCGGCGTGACGCAAGTGCTGAACAAGCGCGGCGGCCCCTTCAGCATGGAGGACGAATCGCGCCTGCGCGCCTTCACGGCGCAGATTTCCATCGCGCTGGAAAACGCCAAGCTGTTCGCCGACGTGCAGCAGATGAAGAACTACAACGAGGCGATGCTGGAGTCGATGTCGAACGGCGTCATCACGCTGGACGGGCAGGAGAAAATCGTCACCTGCAACGCGGCCGGGCTGCGCATCCTGCGCGCCGACGCGGCCCAGCTGCTGGGACGGCAGGCGGCCGACTTCTTCACCGGTCCCAACACCTGGGTGCTGGACAAGCTGCGCCTGGTAGAAGAAAACCACGTGGCCGAGCATTTCATGGACGCGCCGCTGATCGTCGGCGAGGACACCATCTCGGTCAATTTCAACGTGCAGCCGCTGCTGTCGGTGGAAAAGAAGGGCATAGGCTGGATGCTGATGCTGGAGGATATTTCCAGCGAGAAGAGGCTGAAAGCCACCATGTCGCGCTATATGGACCCCGGCATCGCCGACCAGATGGTGGCCAACGGCGCCGAGATGCTGGGCGGGAAAAACGTCAACGCCACGGTGCTGTTCTCGGACGTGCGCAGCTTCACCACCATCACCGAGCAGCTCGGCGCGCAGGGCACGGTGGCCTTGCTGAACGAGTACTTCACCATGATGGTGGACTGCATCCAGCGCGAAGAAGGCATGCTGGACAAGTTCATCGGCGACGCCATCATGGCCGCCTTCGGCATTCCCGTGGCGCACGAGGACGACCCGGACCGCGCGGTGCGCACCGCCGTCGCCATGATGGCCGAGCTGCGCGCCTGGAACCGGCTGCGCCTGCGCGACGGCAAGCTGCCGGTGGACATTGGCATCGGCCTGAACACGGACCAGGTGGTGTCGGGCAATATCGGCTCCAAGAAGCGCATGGACTACACCATCATCGGCGACGGCGTGAACCTGGCGGCGCGGCTGGAGTCGGCCTGCAAGCAGTACGGCGCGCACATCCTGATCAGCGAGTTCACCTACCGCGCGCTGCGCGGCACTTACCGGACCCGGGAGCTGGACATCGTGGTGGTGCAGGGCAAGACCAAGCCGGTGGCGATCTACGAGGTGCTGGACTTCCACACCGAGGACAGCTATCCCAACCTGATCGACGCCATGGGCTTGTTCCGCAACGGCATCATCAACTACCGCCAGCGCAAATGGGAAGCGGCGCGCAAGCTGTTCGAGGAAGTGCTGGCGCTGAACCCCGGCGACAAGGCGGCCGCGCTGTACATCGAGCGTTGCCTGCGGCTGGCGGACGAACCGCCGCCGGACGACTGGGACGGCACTTACGTCATGCAAAGCAAATAATGAAGATTCCACGGAGCACGCTGGAGCAGTGGCAGGTGCTGCAGGCCATCGTCGAATGCGGCGGCTACGCGCAGGCGGCGGAAGCGCTGCACCGCAGCCAGTCCTCGGTCAGCTACATGGTGGCCAAGCTGCAGGAGCAGCTGGGCATCGAGCTGCTGGAAATCGACGGCCGGCGCGCCCGGCTCACGCAGAACGGCGAAACCCTGCTGCGCAAGGCGCGCGAGCTGCTGGACGACGCCTTCCAGCTGGAAGAGCTGGCGGCCAGCCTGAACGAGGGCTGGGAGTCCGAGTTGCGCTTCGCGGTGGACAGCCTGTTCCCTAGCGAGCTGCTGATCCAGATCCTGCAGGAGTTCGAGCCGCTGGCGCGGCACACGCGGGTGAACCTGGAGGAAACCATCTTGTCCGCGTCGGACGACGTGCTGCGCGAAAAGCGCGCCGACGTGGTGATCGCCAACTACGTGCCCAGCGGTTTCCTGGGCGACGCGTTGCTGGACATCGAATTCCTGGCCGTGGCCCACCCCAGCCACCCGTTGCACGGCCTGAACCGCGACCTGAACGAGGACGACCTGGAACGCCACCTGCACATCGTGGTGCGCGACGGCGGCGTGTCGGCCACGCGCGAGGGCGCGCGCGATTTCGGCTGGCTCAACACGGCCCAGCGCTGGACCGTCACCAGCCCCAACACGCGCACCGAGATGGTGTGCGCCGGCCTGGGCTTCGCGTGGATGGCCACGCACAAGATCCAGAGCCAGCTGGCGTCGGGCCTGCTCAAGCCGCTGCGGCTGCGGGTGGGACAGAAGCGCAAGCTGTCGTTGTCGCTGATCATCGCCAACGCCGAGCGGCCGGGGCCGGCGGCTTGCCAGCTGGTGAGCATCATCCGCGCCGTCATTGCCCGCCACTGCAAATTCAAGGCCGGCGGCTGCCCGGCGATCTGAGTGTCAGCCGCTCTCCTTTGCGGGCACACCGGTCGGCGTATCGGTCTCGTTTTGCTCGCCAAAGAAAATGGCATCGGCTTCATCGGCAAGACGATACTGCTCGCGCGTGTATTCGATTGCCCCTTTTACCGCGCCGACGAGTGGCGCGAAATACAATCGGGGTGTCTGTTTCGCTGAGTAGCAGAATATCTCCCAGGGAGTTCGACTCATTTCAGCATCTCCTTCAGCACCCGCCAAGTGTGGGCGCCCAGTAGTCCAAGATAAAGTAGTGCGCCGGCGGCAAGCGTGGCATGGTCCAGGACGGTCAACAGCCACAAAGTGAACGGGGGGAGGGCCAAGTACGCCAATTGCCGCAGCAGCGTGGTGGTGCCGCTCGCCACAGCGCACAGCAGCAGAAGGATCACCGTCGCATTGCCTATATGACTGGCAAACAATGCGATAGGTTCCCACCATTTCTTCTTTTTCTTCACACTATTCTCCCGTACGCAGCGGCGCACAGCATGATAAGTATCGGCGCAAAGCCATACCTGCCGTGTGCGCTGCGTCAGAAGTGCGCGTGGAACTTATCTCAGGTCAGCGCATGGCCAGCGGGCTGTGGCGGCGGGGCAGGGGGTAGCCCTGGTCCAGCTCGGCGAGGTCTTCGGCGCTCAGGGCGAAGTCGAGCGCGGCGCGGTTCTGGCGGATGTGGTCGGGATTGGCGGCCTTGGGAATGACGATCACGCCGTCCTGCCGCAGCAGCCAGGCCAGCGCGATCTGCGCCGGGGTGGCGCCGTGGCGCCGCGCCACCGTTTGCAGGCTGCGGTTGTCCAGCATGGCGCGCTGCTCCAGCGGATTCGATTCCAGCGGCGAATAGGCCATCAGCGGCACTTGCTGCTGCTGCGACCACGGCAGCAAATCCCATTCAATGCCGCGCTTGGCCAGGTTGTACAGCACCTGGTTGACGGTGATGGCGCCGCCGCCGGGCAGCGCGCGCGCTTCGCGCATGTCGGCCAGGTCGAAATTGCTGACGCCGTAGGCGCCTATCTTGCCGGCCCGCTGCAGCGCCATGAAGCCTTCCAGCGTTTCCTCCAGCGGCACCGAGCCGCGCCAGTGCAGCAGGTAGAGGTCGATCTGCTCGACATTCAACCGCTTCAGGCTGCGCTCGCAGGCCGCCACCACCCCGGCCCGGGTGGCGTTGTGCGGATAGACTTTGCTTACAAGAAAAGCCTCGTCGCGCCGCCCGGCGATCGCTTCGCCCACCACTTCCTCGCTACCGCCGTCGGCGTACATCTCGGCGGTGTCGATCAGCGTCATGCCCAAGTCCATGCCGAGCTGCAGCGCGGCCACCTCGTGTGCGCGGTAGGTCGGATCTTCGCCCATATTCCAGGTGCCTTGGCCCAGCGCGGGCACTTGTCGGCCCGACAATAAAACCACACTCTTCATTTACACCTCCGGCATGTGAAAGTATGAACTAAACTGACCCTCTCTCTTGCAGAGGAGGTCTCGATGGGGCTGCTAATTGGCAAGTTGCGTTTGGCGCGGGACGCGGGCGGTAAAACCGCGTTGCGGCAGGTATGGGAAGCCGCCAACCTGCGATTGCGCCGATCCCCGGTCGGGATCGGCGAATATTTCGATTATGGCATCTGGCACAACTCTGTGACACCCGCCAGGCGCGCTGAATTTATCGGCTGGCGCGCGAGCAGCGCGCTGGACCGCGAATTGAACTCGCCGCAGTCGCGCGTGCTGGCGAACGACAAGCTGATCAACCACGTGCTGCTGCGCTCGGCCGGCTTCCCGGCCCCCGAGCCGCTGGCCACCTACACCACGGCCGGCCGCCGCATCGACAGTGAAACCGTGCTCACCAGCAAGGACGCGGTGCTGGCCTGGCTGCGCGGCGACGTGTATCCGTTCTATGTCAAGCCCATTTCGGCCGGCTACGGGCGCGGTGTGCTGGGCGTGGCCGGCATGGAAGGCGAGCGCCTGCGGCTGCTGGACGGCAACGACATCGGCCTGGCGCAATTCCTGCTGCCGTTCGACTTTGAACCCTACGGCGGCATGCTGTTCCAGCGCCCGCTGAAAGCCCACCATGCCATCGCCGACATGACCGGCTCGGAAGCGGTGAGCTGCGTGCGCTGCATCTGCTTCGTCACACCCGGCGGGCCGGTGCTGCACACGGCGTTCTGGAAGATCACCGTGGGCCGCAATATGCTGGACAATTTCTCGCACGGCGACTTCGGCAACTGCCTGGGCGATGTCGACCCGGACAGCGGCCTGGTGCGGCGGGTGATCTGCCGCATGGGGCCGGGCGGTGAGATCGCCCAGCACCCCGGCACCGGCCGCGCGCTGGCCGGCTTTGTGCTGCCGCACTGGCAGCGCGCGGTGCGCCTGGTGTATGCGGCCAGCGCGCTGTTCCCCGGCCTGCGCCTGCAAAACTGGGACGTGGCGCTGTGCCCGGAAGGGCCGGTGCTGCTGGAGCTGAACACGGAATCGGAGCTGGCGGTGCCGCAGGCCATCTCCGGCAGGGGCTTGATGGACGAGCGCCTGCGCGCCATCCTGGCCGAGATCGGGCAGGGCGAGCTGGCCCACCGGGCGGCGGTGGCCAGCCGGCACTGAGCCTGGCTGGCGGGGCAGGGATGGCGAGTAATTGAGACTTATTCTCACGAATGCTATGATGCGGGCTTCCTGAATCATTGCTTTCCGAAAATGTCCATCGCAGCCGTCCCCTTGCGCCGCTTCCCGTTCCGTCCGGCCATGGCGTGGCTGCACCGCTGGGCCGGCCTCACGCTGGGCCTGCTTTTCGTGCTGATGGGCCTGACCGGCACCCTGCTGGTGTTCGAACACGAAATCGACGAAGCACTCAATCCCCGGCTGTTCCACTCCGCATCGGCGTGCGCCGTGCCGCTCACGCCGGACGCCGCCGCCGCGGCGGTGCAGGCGCAATGGCCGAAAGCCAGGGTCGGCGGCGTGTTCCTGCCGCGCCACGAAGGCGGCAGCATGCGCGTGACATTCAAGGCGCCCGGCATGGAAACCGGCGAAGCCCTGCTGGATGCCTGCACCGGCGCCTTGCTGGGCAGCCGCGACCGCGCCGCCGTGGGACTCGGCGCGTCATATCTGATGCCCATGATGCAGACCTGGCATTTGAATATGTTCCAGGGTAAGTCCGGCCGTTTGGCGCAAGGTTATATCGGCGCCGCTATTGCCGTGCTGCTGGCGGGCGGACTTTACCTGGCATGGCCCGCCAAGCGCCAATGGCTGCGCGCGCTGCGCATTAAACTGAACCAGAGTACCTACCGCAGTAATTACGACTTGCACCGTTCCATCGGCTTGCTGGCGCTGCTGCCTTTACTGCTGCTGGCGCTGACCGGTTTTTACAACGGCTTGCCGGAAGTGGTCGGCGCCATGGTGGGCAGCGTGGCGGAAACCGGCGCGGAACGCCGCGCCATCGCCCGGCCGGCGCTGCAAAAAGGCGAGACCGCTATTAGCTGGGGCGAAGCGCAGGCCATCGCCGCGCCATATTTGCGCGACGGCGCCATCATGGCCGGTATTTCGCGCCAGCCGGATAAGGGCATATACATCGCCCGCCTGCGCCGCGCCGACGACTGGCAGCGTACCGGCACCCTGCGTATTTACATCGATATGCGCAGCGGTAAAATCCTGGAAGCGATCAATCCTTTATCCGGCAAACCCGGCGACCGCTTCCTTGCTGCGCTGTTCCCTCTGCATTCGGGCCAACTGGGCGGCACCGCCGTCAAGTGGCTGGTGGCGCTGGCGGGATTGCTGCCGGCGCTGTTCTTTATAACCGGTATTACTACCTGGCTACTGCGCAGGAAAAAGAAATAGTTTAGACGGCGAACCCGGGCCGGGTTCAACGCCGGCGTGGAAAATATGCCTCGCGTTTCATATTTAACTAGAATGCCGGCGTAATCTTGTGGTAAATTGCGGTCTTGAATTCTCACAGATTGTAACTAATCGCTTTTGTGGGAATCTCTTATCAACCATAGAGGAAGAGTTGAGTCATGACCACTTATCAGGAATACCAGGCAAAAATCGCTGAACTGCAAAACCTGGCGGAAACCGCCCGCCGCGACGAGCTGAATTCGGCCAAAGAGAAAATCGCCGCCATCATGCGCGAACACGGTCTGACCCTGGCTGATCTGGCTGGCACGGCCAAACCTGCGAAAGTAAGCAAGCCGCGCGCACCGGTGCCGATGAAATACCGCGACACCGCCACCGGTCAAAGCTGGACCGGCCGCGGCCGCGCACCAAAATGGCTGGAAGGTAAAAACAAAGAAGACTTCCTGATTAAATAAATCCAGGTTGTTGTTGTAAAAGATATCCGTCTTGCCCGCGTGGGCATGGCGGATATTTTCATTTTAGGCAATCACAGTGTGGCATTCGCCACAAAGCCCGCATGCTTCCTGCCCCGGCGCTGGAATTTTGCTCGGCGGCATGACGTATTTCGTGCGATGATGGCAAGATGCCTGTCATACCCTTATTTCCTCTTAATACAGTACTGTTTCCAGACGGACACTTGCCGTTGCAAGTATTCGAAGTGCGTTATCTCGACCTGGTGAAAAAGTGCATCGCCCGCTCCGAGGAATTCGGCGTGGTGGCGCTGGCTTCCGGCAGCGAGGTGCAGCGCCCGGAGCAGCACGAGGAGTTAACGGATATCGGCACCATGGCGCGCATCGTGGACTGGACTTCGCCGCTGTCGGGCCTGCTCCAGCTGACCTGCGTCGGCACCCAGCGCTTCCGCATCAACTCGGCTGCCCAGCTCAAGCACGGCCTGTGGATGGGCGAGGTGGAGATGCTGGAGCCGGACATGCCAATTCCCGTTCCCGGCGAGCAGAAGGACGTGGCCGACGCCCTGGGCGCCGTGATCCGTTCGCTGCAGAAGCGCCAGCTGCCGACCACCCAGATGCCGCTGCTGCCGCCCTACAAGCTCGACGACGCCGGCTGGGTGGCCAACCGCTGGTGCGAGCTGCTGCGCATGCCGCCCGGCCGCAAGCAATTGCTGATGGCCCAGCCCAACCCGGTGCTGCGCCTGGAACTGGTGCAGGACGTGCTGTGCGAGAGCGGCTTGCTGGAATAGTTGTCGCACCCCGGCCCGTTCCCACGGCCCGGCCTTGCGCCTGGCTCCGCGATGTGGCTCCGCGATTTGGCTCCGCGATGTGGCTCCAATTTCCCGCCGCGCCGTGGCTCTCGCCGCGCGCGCCCTGCCTCGCTACACTGGGGCCATCGCCACCGTGGAGCTGTCATGTATAGCCAAGCCGCCTTCCTCGAAGAACGCCCCGAACTGTTGCATGGGCTGATGCGCGCCCATCCGCTGGGCACGCTCATCGTCGCCAGCGGCGGCAGCGTCAGCGCCGACCTGATTCCCTTCATCCTGTATCCCGGCGAAGGCGAGCGCGGCGTGCTGCGCGCCCACGTGGCGCGCGCCAACCCGGTCTGGCAGGCCTTGCGGGACGGCGGCGAGTGCCTGGTGCTGTTCCAGGGGCCGCACGCCTACGTCAGCCCCGGCTGGTACGCCAGCAAGGCCGAGCACCACAAGGTGGTGCCGACCTGGAACTATGCGATGGTACAGGCGCGCGGCAGCGCGCGCGTGGTGGAGGACGGCGCCTGGCTGTGGCGCTTGCTGAACGACCTGACCGCCGTGCACGAGGCGGGACTGCCGCAGCCGTGGCAGCTGTCGGACGCGCCGCCGGACTTCATCGAGGCCACCATGAAAGCCATCGTCGGCATGGAGATCCCGCTGGCGTCGCTGAGCGGCAAATGGAAGGTGAGCCAGAACCGCAGCGCGGCCGACCGCGAGGGCGTGGTGCAGGGTTTGCGCACGCAGCCCGCCGGGGAAGCGATGGCGGCGCTGGTGCAGGCGACGCTGGTGAAGTAAGCACGCTTACGGCGGCGGCAGGTCTTCCTCCATGGCGTGCACCCGCACCGACCACATCACGCCCGCCGCCAGCAGCACGATGGCCGCCGCTTCCAGCGGACGCGGCCACTGCTGCTTGTAGATAAAGCCGTACAGCAGCGCGAACAGCGTTTCAAACAGGATCAGCTGGCCGGACAGCGTGACCGGCACGCGCCGGCTGGCGATATTCCACAAGTGGTTGCCGATCACCGACGCGCCCAGGGCCAGCAGGGAGTTGGTGATCCAGAACATCGTCCAGTCGCGCCCGCTGGCCTTGCCGGCCGCGCCCAGCACGTCGCCGTGCCATACGGCAAGCGCCACCGCGCCGATCAGCAGCGCGATCAGGCCGCTGGACAGGCCGTACAGCGCCGACCATTCCGCGCTCGTGAAATGCGGATTGCGCTTCAGGTAGCGCGCGTTGTCGAGCGTGTACCAGCTCCAGCACAGCAGCGCGCCGGTGGCGCACAGCACGCCCAGCAAGGTCTGCAGTACGGTGCTGCCGGCCGCGCCCGCGTGCATGAACACGTCCACATTGATGCAGGCGATGCCGGCCGCCGCCACCAGCAGCGGCAGCGCCAGCTGGCGCTGCGGCAAGGCGCCGTGGTCCTTGCGGCCCATCAGGGTGACCGAGATCGGCAGCACGCCGATGATCAGGGAGGTGGGCGCCACGCCGGCCAGCTTCACGCCCAGCGCCAGCAGCATGTAGTAGACGATGTTGCCGGCCAGCGCATGGCGCACCAGCGCCGCGTAGTCGCTGCGCTCCAGCCGAGCGTACAGGCGCCCCAGGCGCGGCAGCATCAGGCCCAGCGCGATGGCGCCGTAGGCGATATAGCGGCCCACCGCCATTTCCACCGGCGAGAACGCCGACAGCAGTTCCGGCACGATGAACACCATGCCCCACATGGCCCCGGCCAGCAGGCCGCACAGCACTCCATTCCACATCATCAAGCTTTCCAGTTCGCAAGGGCGACAGTGTCGCACAGCACGGACTTGCGCGGAAGCCCGGCCGGAAGGCAAGCAGGCCGGCAAGCAGACAGGCAGGCAAGCAGACAGGCAGGCGTGTGGCGCGCTCCGATGGATGGGACTATCATGGCGGTAGGAGGCCCTCATGACTGCTTCAGCCACCGCCCTGGCGCTGCGCGCCGAGTTGCTGCCGCTGGCGGACGACACGCACTTCGATCATCTGCTCGACCAGATCGGCGCTTCCAGCATCGTGCTGCTGGGCGAATCCACGCACGGCACCACGGAGTTCTACCGCCTGCGCACGGAAATCACCAAGCGCCTGGTGGTCGAGCGCGGCTTCGACGCCATTGCCGTGGAGTGCGACTGGCCGGACGCGCTGCGCGTGAGCCGTTACGTGCAGCATTCCGACGGCGACATCAACGCGGCCGGCGCGCTGGCCGGCTTCCAGCGCTTTCCGCAGTGGATGTGGCGCAATACGGAAGTGCTGGCGCTGGTGGAATGGCTGCGCGCGCACAATGCGCAGGCCGGCGACCCGGCGCGGCGCACGGGTTTTTACGGGCTGGACCTGTACAGCCTGCGCAAGTCCATGCACGCCGTGATTGAATACCTGGACAAGGAAGACCCGGCCGCCGCGCACCGCGCCCGCGAGCGCTACGCCTGCATCGACCACATGGCCGATTTTCCGCAACGCTACGGCTACGCCGCCACCTTCGGCATGACGCGCGGCTGCGAGGACGAACTGGTGGGGCAGCTGCGCGAGCTGAGCCTGCAGGCGGCACGGCTGATGGCGCGGCCCGGCGCGGCCGTGCCGGACCAGCTGTTCTACGCGCAGCAGAACGCGCGCGTGGCGCGCAACGCCGAGACCTATTACCGCGCCATGTTCCAGCCCGGCGACGCTGCCTGGAACGTGCGCGACACCCACATGGCCGACACGCTGCTGGCGCTGCGTCAGCACCTGGGCGCGCGCAAGGGGCGCGGCCCGGCCAAGATCGTGGTGTGGGCGCACAACTCCCACATCGGCGACGCGCGCGCCACCGAGATGGGCGAGGGCGGCCAGATCAACCTGGGCCAGCTGGTGCGCGAGGGTTATCCGCCCGGCGAGTCCTTCCTGCTCGGTTTCACCACCCACACCGGCAGCGTCACCGCCGCCAGCGGCTGGGACGGTCCGGCCGAACTGAAGGCGGTGCAGCCTTCGCTGCCGCACAGCATCGAGCGCCTGCTGCACGCCAGCGGCGCGCCCTTGCCCGGCAATGAGTTCCTGCTGCCGCTGCGCGGGCGCGACAGCGTGCTGGCGCACCTGCCCGAGCCGCTGATCGAGCGCGCCATCGGCGTGGTGTACCGGCCGGAAACGGAACGCCGCAGCCACTATTTCCGGGCCGACCCCGCGCGCCAGTTCGATGCGCTGATCCATATCGACCGCAGCACGGCGGTGCCGCCGCTGGAACGGACTGCCTCGTGGGCGACGGATGAAGCGCCCGAAACCTATCCGTCCGGCCTATGACGCCGGCGATCGACAAAGTGGTGGTGATCGGTACCTCGGCGGGCGGGCTGGACGCGTTGAAACGGGTGCTGGGCAAGCTGCCGGCCGACTTTCCGGCGCCGCTGCTGGTGGTGATGCATATCGGCGCGCGCGACAGCATCCTGCCGGCGCTGCTGCGCAAGGTGTGCGCGCTGCAGGTGCGCCACGCGCGCGACGGCGAGCACCTGGCGCAGCCGATGATACTGGTGGCGCCGCCGGACCGCCACCTGATGGTGGCGCGCGACGGCCCGATCGGCTGCGTGCGGCTGACGTTGGGCGCCATGGAGAACTACACCCGGCCGGCCATCGATCCGCTGTTCCGCTCCGCCGCCGCAGCCTACGGCCCGGGCGCGACGGGCGTGATCCTGACCGGCCACCTGGACGACGGCGCCGCCGGCCTGCAGGCCATCAAGGCCTGCGGCGGCATCGCCGTGGTGCAGGATCCGGCCGACGCCTTTGCCGACGGCATGCCGGCCAGCGCGCTGGAGCAGGTGGCCGTGGACCATGTTTTGAGACTCGACGATATCGGCGACATGCTGCAGACCCTGGCCGCCGCGCCGCTTCCGCCGTCCGAACCGGGAGCCAGGGAGGACGCAGTGATGGAGACCAAGCCGCGCGAGGTGCCCGAATGGATCAAGGTGGAGAACCGCTACGCCGGCGGCGGCCGTGAATTGCGCGAGCTGGCGCGCGTTGCGCGGCCGTCCACGTTCACCTGTCCCGAGTGCCATGGCGCGCTGTGGGAGATAGATGGGCAACTGAAGGGAGAACCGAAGGCCGGCCCGAACGCCGACATGAACGCCGACCTGAACAGCAGGCAGCGCGGCCGCTACCGCTGCCACACCGGCCACAGCTTCACCGCGCTGGCGCTGGAGCAGACGCAGGACCGGGTGGTGGAGGAGGCCGTGTGGTCGGCGATCCGCGCGCTCAATGAGAAAGCAGAACTGGCGCGCCGCCTGGCCGAGCACGCGGATACGCGCGGCCTGCTCACCGCGTCGGCCGACTACCAGGCCCGCGCCGAGTCCGCGCGCCGCGCCGCCGCCGTGCTGCGCGAAACGCTGGTGCGCGGCCCGGATTGCTGATTGCTGGCTGCTATGCGCCCGGGAAGCGCTGCGCCAGCCAGCCAAAGGCCGCCAGGTTGACAGCGACGGTGGCCCAGAAGGCGAGCTGGAAGGAGGTCTTGCTGGACTTGTGGCGCAGCCATTGCTGCGCGAGGATGGCGCCGGGCCAGCCGCAGCACAGGCCGAGCAGCAGCAAGGTGCTTTCCGGCGTGCGCCAGCGTCCCGCCTTGGCGGCGGACTTGTCGATGGCGTAGAAAATGAAGCACATCACGCTGGCCCCAGCGTACAGCAGGCCGGGCCAGGCGGGGATGCGCCACAGCAGGACGGCGACCAGGTACAGCAGGGCGAACGCGCCGATGGCCAGGTAGGAGGCGGCGCCTCCCGCCTTGCGGTGCATTAGAAGTAGCTCAGGCCCAGCGCGGCCTTGACTTCGTCGGCGGTCTTGGCTGCCACTTCGCGCGCCTTGGCCGTGCCTTCCTTCAGGATCTGCATGACCTGGCCCTTGTCCTTGGCGAACTCCTCGCGGCGTGCGCGGATTGGCGCCAGCATTTCCTGCAGCACCACTTCCAGGCGCTTCTTGACGATGCTGTCGCCCAGGCCGCCGCGCACGTAGTGCGCTTTCATTTCTTCCAGCGCCGCTTTGTCGGTGTCGAACGCGTCCAGGTAGATGAAGGCCACGTTGCCTTCCAGGTGGCCGGGGTCCTGCACGCGCAGGTGCAGCGGGTCGGTGTAGACCTTCTTCACGGCGGCGGTGATCTCGTCGGCGGTGGCGCCCAGGTTGATGGTGTTGCCCAGCGACTTGCTCATCTTGGCCTTGCCGTCGATGCCCGGCAGGCGGCCGATTTCCGGCACCAGCGCCTTGCACTCGACCAGGATGTCGCGGTTGGCCAGGCGGTTGAACTTGCGCACGATCTCGTTGGTCTGTTCGATCATCGGGATCTGGTCTTCGCCCACCGGCACCAGCGAGGCCTTGAAGGCCGAAATGTCGGCCGCCTGGCTGGCGGGGTAGGTCAGGAAGCCGGCCGGGATGTCGCGCTCGAAGCCGCGCAGGATGATTTCCTGCTTCACGGTCGGGTTGCGCTCCAGGCGCGCCACGGTCACCATGTTCAGGTAGTAGAAAGTCAGCTCGGCCAGCTCGGGGATCTGCGACTGGATCAGGATGGTGGACTTGGCCGGGTCGATGCCCACGGCCAGGTAATCCAGCGCCACTTCCACCACGTTGCGGTGCACCTTGTCGGTGTCTTCCATGTTGTCGGTCAGCGCTTGCGAGTCGGCCAGCATGATGAACTGCTTGTAGTCGTGCTGGTAGGCCACGCGGTTGCGCAGGCTGCCGACGTAATGGCCCAGGTGCAGCGGACCGGTGGGACGGTCGCCGGTCAGGATCACGGACGGGGTGGTGGGCGTTGCAGGCTGGCTCATACGGATTCCTTGGGGTTCTGCCGCCCCGCACGATGCGCCAAGAAAAACGCCACCCTGCGAAGGCGGCGTTGACTAAATACTCACATCACTGTGCAGTGGCCGCGCTATGTCAGCGGGGCCACCAATTCAGGCAGGTGCGATGTGGTTGGAAAAATTTCATGCCCGTATGGTTGCAGTTTGCCGCCGCCCTGTCAAGGTGGCGCCGGCGGCGCAACCGGCGCGCGCGTTTGCGGCGCGTGATTCCAGCTATTTGTTGGTCGCAATAAATTAACAATATTGCAACTACGTCCAGTTGTGTGCAGCCAATGTCAGCTGGCGTAGCGCCGGGCAGCTTGCAAGCAGACGCAACAGCCGTAGAAAAAGTGCGTTACAAAAGTTGCATTGCGCTATGAATGGCAACTGTCTACCATGGCCCGCAGCACAAATCGGAGACAGACCTATGCGCAACAAGCGTACCCGCACCACCATCCAGCTGCCGGCCCTGGCGGCGCTTTCCCTGTTCATTTCGTCCGCGCTGGCGCAAACGCCGCCGATGGCGGTCGACATTCCCGCCAGCTTCGCCGCCCCGGCGGGCAATGCCGACTACGTGAAAAAAGTGGTGATGGTGCCGATGCGCGACGGCGTCAAGCTGTACACCGTGATCATCATGCCCAAGGGCACGGGCGCCAATGGCGCCAAGGCGCCCATCATGCTCACCCGCACGCCGTACAACGCTGCGCGGCGCGCACAGCGCAACATCAGCCCAAGCATCCGCGCCATCCTGCCGCAGGGCGACGAGACCTTTATCGACGAAGGCTACATCCGCGTGTTCCAGGACGTGCGCGGCAAGTACGGCTCCGAGGGCGAGTACGTGATGACGCGCCCGCTGAGCGGCCCGCTCAACAACAGCAAGATCGACCACGCCACCGACGCCTGGGACACCATCGAATGGCTGACCAGGAACGTGCCCGAGTCCAACGGCAAGGTCGGCATGGTGGGCTCGTCGTACGAAGGCTTCACGGTGATGATGGCGCTGATGGACCCGCATCCCGCGCTGAAGGCGGCGGTGCCGATGAGCGCCATGGTGGACGGCTGGCGCGGCGACGACTGGTTCCACAACGGCGCCTTCCGCATGCCCAGCCTGCCGTACATCGGCGGCCAGACCTCGGTCAAGGGACGCGGCGAAGCGGTGGCCAGCGGCTATTACGACGACTACGAAGGCTTCCTGCGCGCCGGCTCGGCGGGCGACTACGCCAAGAAATTCGGCCTGGACCAGCTGACCTATACCAAGAAGCTGTTCGAACACCCGGCCTACGACAGCTACTGGCAGCACCAGGCGATCGACAAGCTGGTGGGCGCGCGCAAGCTGAGCGTGCCGACCATGCACGTGGTGGGGCAGTGGGACCAGGAGGACATCTACGGCCCGTACGCCGCCTACGCCGCCATGGAGCCGCAGGACAAGGCCAACAAGCTGAATTACCTGGTGATCGGCCCGTGGCGGCACAGCGGCGTGAACTACGACGGCTCCAACCTGGGCGCCATCAAGTTCACCGGCGACACCGCGCTGGAATTCCGCCGCAACGTGATGCAGCCCTTTTTCAACCAGTACCTGAAGGACGGCGCGCCGGTGGCCGACACGCCGCCCGTGCTGAGCTACCAGACCGGCACCAACCGCTGGCAGCGCTTCGACAAATGGCCGCAGTCATGCGCCAGCGGCTGCCCGTCCTCGGCCAAGGCCATTTACCTGCAGGATGGCTACAAGCTGGGCTTCGAGCCGCCCAAGGCCGGTGCCGCGTATGACGAATACGTGTCCGACCCGGCCAAGCCGGTGCCGTTCGTGCCGCGCCCGGTGCGCATGCACGACGAGAACGTGTGGAAGCCGTGGCTGGTGAGCGACCAGCGTTTCACCTCCGACCGTCCGGACGTGCTGACCTACGTGACCGAGCCGCTGCAAGCGTCGCTGCAGTTGTCCGGCCAGCCGATGGTGAACCTGTACGCCGCCACCAGCGGCACAGACGCCGACTGGGTGGTCAAGCTGATCGACGTCTACCCGGACGAGATGCCGTCGCAGCCCGAGCTGGGCGGCTACCAGCAAGGCATCTCGATGGACATCTTCCGTGGCCGCTACCGCAACAGCCTGGAGCACGCCGAGGCGATCCCGGCCAACAAGGTGGAGCGCTACCGCTACGCGCTGCCGAACGTGAACCACGTGTTCCTGAAGGGTCACCGCGTGATGGTGCAGATCCAGTCCAGCTGGTTCCCGCTGTACGACCGCAACCCGCAGCGCTTCGTGCCCAACATCTTCCACGCGCAGCCGTCGGACTACATCAAGGCCACCCAGCGCATCTACCGCGCGCCCGGTTCTGCCAGCGCGATCGAACTGCCGGTGGTGGAAGTGCGCTGACCCTGTGCGCTGATCCTGTTCTGTTGACCGTTGTGCGAAATTGCCCTACTGTGTCTGCGGGGCGGATTCCTTCGAGCCGGCCTGTCCCTGCCTCGTGCAGGGACAGCCTCTACGGGGCTACCCCGTGGTAAATTGATTGTTCAGTACTTCGCCGCATGGGCCTCGTTGCGCTTCCGCGCAAGACAGCTCACGCATCACGAGACTAGTTGACGGATCTCCGCCCCTTTGGACCTCCGCTGCGCATGAATAGCAAACAGTTCACCGTGCTGGCGCTGGCCGATATGGCGCTGGCCACGGACGGCAGCCTGGCTGCCCTGATCGCCGCATGCAATCGCGTATTCGACGCGGAACCGCCGTGGGTGCCCGCTGTTTGCTCGGCACTCATCGAACGGACCGGCGACAACTTCCACTACTACAGCCGGCAAGAACTGGCCGCTCTCCTGCTGGAGTGCATTGACCATGGAAGCGCTGGCCCGGGAGTTGAATACGCGGAGCTGGAGCCGGAGCCCGTCGCGCTGCCCGACGTGCGGCGCTTGTGCGTGGACCCGGCGGTGCGGCCGCCCAAGCCCGCCTGGTTAGCCGCGCTTGCGCTGCCGGACTTGCCGCATGCCGGCGCGCTGGCCGCCTGGTTGAATGAGCCCGTCGGCGCGCTGGACTGGTTCGCCGACCAGTGGCGGCTTGTGCGCGATGAGCAATCGCCGCTCCAGCATTACCACTATCGCTGGGTGCCGAAGCGCAGTGGCGGGCAGCGGCTGATAGAAATACCGAAGGCGCGGCTGCGGCGCATCCAGCAGAAAATCCTGCGCGAGATACTGGACCGTGTGCCGCCGCACGCGGCCGCACATGGCTTTCGGCGCGGCCACTCCTGCCTCACGCACGCGGCGCAGCACGCCGGCCGTCACGCCGTGATCCGCATGGACCTGAAGGACTTTTTTCCGAGCATACAGCTCGCGCGCGTCCATGCGCTGTTCAAAAAGCTGGGCTACCCGCACAAAACCGCCGGCACGCTGGCCCGCATTTGCGTCAACCGCACGCCGCCTGGCGCCTTGCGCGACAGGCTGGCCGAAGGTTCGCTGCCCTGGACTGAACGCCAGGCCCTGAAGTCTCCGCACCTGCCGCAAGGATCCCCGTGCTCGCCCGCGCTGGCCAATCTGTGCGCCTACCGTCTCGACATCCGGCTCTCGGCGCTGGCGCAATCGCTGGACGCATCCTACAGCCGCTATGCCGACGACCTGGCATTCTCCGGCGGCGCGGCGTTTGCGCGGGCGGCGGACCGCTTCCACATCCGGGTCGCCGCGATCGCGCTGGAGGAAGGCTTCCGCGTGAACATGCGCAAGACCCGCCTGATGCGGGAGGGGATGCGGCAGCAGGTGACAGGCATCGTGGTGAACGCCCATCCCAACATTGCGCGCGACGAATACGACCAGCTCAAGGCCACGCTGACCAACTGCGTACGTCATGGCCCCGCGTCCCAGAACCGTGACCGGCATCCGGACTTCCAGGCCTATCTCGCAGGCAGAATTTCCTACGTGAAGATGGTGAACGCGGGCCGCGCCAGCAGGCTGCAAGGCCTGCTGGACGCCATCGCATGGATAGATTGAGTCTGGCAAGCGGTGAGAATGTGCGCATTTTTCACAGGGCCACACCTGTTATTCTGCTCACATTATTGTTGAATGCGGAGAGAACGATGGGCGTGCCCGTGACGCGGCTGGCCCATGCCGGCGACAAGGCCGGCATCTGGCACTTGTATCAGTCGGCGATGAAGCCGCATATCGAATCCATCTGGGGCTGGGATCAGGACTGGCAGAGCGCCGACTTTGATAAAGCCTTTTCGTCGTCCGCGAGCTACGTTGTGGAAGTGGGCGGCGAGTTCGCGGGCTACTTCCAGCTGGACCTGAAACAGGACGACATCTATCTGCGCATGCTGGTGCTTGAGCCGGCATTCCGCTCCAAGGGACTGGGCGCGCGCCTGCTGGCGGACCTGCGCCACATGAGCGTGCAGTCGCGCCGCCGGCTCAGCCTGCGCGTGTTCCGCGTCAACGTCGATGCCAAACGATTTTACGAACGCGAAGGCTGGACGGTGGAGTCCGAGGACGACCTGTTCTGGATGATGGCCTACGCGGGCCGCAAAGGAAGGGAGTGATCGTCAGGCGAGCAACCGCGCAGGATATCCCCGCCATGTCGGTGATCCGCCTGGAGGTGACGGAAAACGTGCTGTCCGATCCTGCGCGCGTAACGGAGCAGATGTACCTGGACTACCTGGACCTGCTGGGCCGTGGCTGGGTGGCGGAGCGCGACGGCGTGATCGCCGGTTTCTGCTACGCGGACAAGGAGCACTCGTCGATCTGGGCGCTGTTCATGGCGCAGCGTTATGAAGGGCAGGGCATCGCCAAGCGTTTGCTGCAGCTGGCTGTCGATTGGCTGTTCGAGCAGGGCAGCGAAAGCGTCCGGCTGACCACTACCGCAGGCACGCGCGCCGACGGGTTTTACGCCCGCCAGGGCTGGACGCGCGGCATGCTGAACGAGCGCGAAGCAGTGTTCACGCTAGCTAACTTAAGGAGAACCCGCAAGCCATGTCAGGAAAATATTTAGTCAAACCGCGTTTCGTTCTGCAGTGCGTCTTCCTTGCGCTGGCGTGCGGCGCGAATGCCGGTGCTGCCGCCGCGCCGGACGCCAGCCCAGCGCTGGTTGAGCTGGTGCAGCGCCACGCCGAAGCGCAGCGCGACTTCGACCAGACCACGCTGAAGACCGTCACCGCCGATAACTATGTCGAGGTGTCTCCCGCCGGCGAGGTGGATAGCCGTGAGAAGATGCTGTCCTTCTACGCTTCCGAGCAAAAACGCCCGCCGCCGCAGTTGCAGGTGAGTGAGCCGATGGTGCGGGTGCTGGGCGACACGGCGGTCGTTCTGGCGAAGCTGACTTACACCATGGGCGCTGAAAGCCAGGCCCGCACCTTCGCCATGCGCGCCAGCTACGTCGCGCAGCTGAAGGAAGGCAAGTGGAAGCTGGTGTCGGCGCAGTACACCGGCATACGTCCGTCGAAGTAACGGGAGCCAATGGGAATGAGATTCAACATTTACGGCAGGTTCCAGCTTGATGTCAGGCGCGTGGGCGATGCGTGGGAAGTCTATCGCCTGGACTTCGGCAAGCGCGTTCCCATGGAGGAGATCGTCATCCCGCCCACGCTGCCCGAGGACGAAATCGCCATCTATCTGGACGATATTTTTCACGAGCTTGCAGGGTTTGGGCAAAGCATAGAGGTGATGGCTTGAGCGGTGCCGGTATGCCATCCAATCGGAATCCGTTAAGCATGATTGTGGACCTCGGGAGTTTTGCCCCGTGGTTAGAGAGTTTCTTGACTGTATCGATGCGGGCGGGTTTAATGGCCGCATCGATTCCAAGCGGCCAATACCGGACTGGTAATCACCATTGCCACATAAAAGGATGAGTTCCTGATGAGCCACGTGTTCACAGCTTCCGTACCGCACCTTCAGACAGAACGACTTACGCTTCGCGAATATCGGCGCGTCGACTTCGACTTATTTGCAGACCATTTGGTGAATCCGGAAAGCTCAGTTCACTTGGGCTCAGCTGACCGTCAGACGGCTTGGAGAATTTTCACTTCACATGCTGGATTGTGGCTCGTCCACGGAGCTGGTTGGTGGGCTATAGAGGATAAGCAGACCGGCCAGCTCGTTGGCAACGTGGGAGCGTTCTTTCGCGAACAATCAACTGTGATGGAAATGGGATGGAATACTTATCGAGCATTCTGGGGGAAAGGAATTGCGAACGAGGCGGCCGCGGCAGTCTTGAATTATGTGTTCGAGGTTCGAGGCGAACTGAAAATTCGGGCTCTCATCAGTTCTGGCAATGAATCATCGCGTCGCGTTGCCGAGCGCCTGGGAATGACCTACGAAATGGAGACTGAGCTGAACGGGAAGGCAATCAGTAGCTACATGCGTGAGCGTACGTGAATCGGCTTCTGTCGGCTGCCAGTAGCGGTCGCTCGAGGCCCAACAACAACGTCTAAGGCGATCTTCTAATGGCATCTCATTTACTCATTACCTCGGTTCCGCCCGGCGAAGCCCCGCTATGGGTGCGGGAGCATTGGGTGGGGCTGATTTTGCCGCTCGCACGGCGGCAGGAGGCACCCGTTTCTCTTCTGACGTCCGGAGTGGTTTCGGGTCCAAAGGGCTTTCTGTCTTGTCTTACTGCGTTCGTAACTGGAAAGCTAGAGCGTCAGTCGGGGTTCGTTGTTGAAACGGGAACGGCCGTTGCTGTACTTGAGCTTAAGCACCCAGAGGCGGCTGCTTGGTGGCGGACCAATGCCTCGCATCTGTTCCGTGGCAAGATGTACTTTGTCTTTAAAGAAGGTACCGGACGTATCGTCGAAACGCAACGCGATGAGTAACCAGGTCGTAATGCCAGGCGCTCTCACGAAATGCAGGCTCACTCGGTGTTGGCGGTACTCGGTCGCCGAGCATGGGGGTGCCAATCCGCTGTCAAGTACAATTGGCAGAGACCGGCCAGAAGCGGACTGCCAAGCTTCAACCTGAAAGAGGCTCTTCAATTCATTATCCGGTTTTGTGAGGAAATATCGCGCTAGTATAGGAATTGCATCCTGATACTGGATGAGTGAGTTTGTGTGTATCTTCATACTGCGTAAATGAGCTAAGGTTCAAGTTTAGCGTGGGGATTCTTCATGAGGAAGTTTTCAGTCGCCGTTGTGATACTCACGACTCTGGCACATATCGCGCGAGCTGCCGAAATCGCACAAGTGGCCGCCGAAAAGCAGGTCGGTTTTTGATTGAGAGATATTTGCTAATGAGCACACTGCAAAAGGTTTTAATTGTCACGGCTGCGCTATTCTCACTTTTTACTCCCCCGCTGTGCGTAGCTTATATTGCGCTATCACATAACCCCCAGAACGAATTTTCGGACGAGCTTGGTCGAATTGGCTGGGACCAGTTAGTTTATACGGCACTGCCGGCCTTGGTTTCAGGATTTTTCCTGGCGATGCTCGTTGCAGTGATTTTGCTAATAACTTTCAAAATAGTTAGTCAGCCGGAATTGCCCAAGGTTTTGAAGTGATTAAATCGGCCAGGAGCGGACTTTCGAACTCGCTTATTCTCAGTTGACCAATACGAATGAAATTTAGAAAAATTCTGCTTGGAATGTTTGTGCTTGCGTTACTGGTCGCTGTTGGCCTGTGGTTGCGGAACGAAGTGCGAATAGACAGTTGCTTGGACCGTGGTGGCCGATGGGATAAAGAAGGACAGATGTGCGAAGGAGCTACGGAGTAAAGCCAAAGCTCGACCGTCTGCTCCGGGGCCAGGCTGTGTGAAAACCCGAGTTTCCGTGCCGCGAACGGCCGCGCCGTGCAAGTGCCGACTTTCTGCGACGCGCAAGCCGAAGTTAAAAAGGGCTCACGCCCCTAACAACGCCGCT